>CBDAMQ010000032.1:0-480751 GCA_965197275.1 Acidobacteriota bacterium | reverse complement strand
CGACCCGGTCCAGGCGCTCGGCAAAGACTAGCAGTCCCTCTCAGGAAGCACCGGCGGCGAGCACCGCGCCCTACTGGTCGTCGTCGAAGTCCACGTTCCAGTGGGTACCGTCGCAGAACGGCTTGTTCTTCGACCCCCCGCATCGGCAGAGCGTGAAGGGCCCGTCGGAAGCACCTTCGGCCCGCGGCACATCGACGAGCTCGCAGTCTCCGGTCACCACATAGGGACCACCGCCAACGACAGCGATGCGCGGCTCGTCCTGCGCGCTACGGTGTTCAACGCCATCGATCGAATAGCTCAGAGCGCCGGACGGACACTCCCCCGCCGTGGCGATCACCTCGCTCGCTGTGGCGCCATCGGCATCGATCCAGGGCTCCTGCCGAAGCCGGAACACCGACGGGAGGCCGTCGGTACAACGCCCGGCGTGGGCGCAGATGCTGCGGTTGTCGTGCACCGTGATCTCCGCGCCGACATAGGTATCTCGTCTGTTCTTGCCGGCATCGGCGGTGTTCTCGCCTGAGAACCCGTTACGGGAGTGCGTGCCGTCACAGAACGGTTTGCTGTTCGAGCCACCGCAGCGGCACAGTGCGATCGTTCCGCTGGTCGACAGCGGCCCATCCGCCATTCCGATTTCGTCGAGGCCCTTCACAAGGTAGGGGCCGTCCGGCTTGACGGTGATGATCGGCTTCGGCGTTTGGCTCACGTTCCCCCCTGGTTTCGGACCCGGCAGTGTACTTGGATCCGCCTCCTCTCTTGATACCACGCCGTGGCCGGCGGACCACGGCCGGGTAGTCGACCGGTGCGGAGGCGCCGCTGCTGTTTCCGACCCTCTGGCGCGATAATCTCCCGGCCCTCAGCCGAACTACGGAGGCGTCGATGCGCGCGCTGTCTTCTGCCCTGCTGCTGGTGTTCACCGGTCTCGCTCTGCTCCCAGCCCTCGGGCACGCCGGGCAGGCGCAAGGCGCCCAGGACGGCGCCGAGACGCTCGAAGAACTGCTGGACGGCCTGTCGTGGCGTTCTATCGGCCCCGCCTTCATGGGTGGACGCACCATCGATCTGGCCGGCGTGCCCGGACAACCGAACATGCTCTACATGGCCACCGCTTCCGGCGGTCTGTGGCGCACCGAGGACCGCGGCACTACCTGGGAGTCGATCTTCGACGACGGCGGGACTCTGTCGCTCGACGCTGTGGCGATCACGCCATCCGACCCGAACGTCGTCTACATCGGCACCGGCGAGCACAACCCGCGCAACTCCACATCGTTCGGCGACGGCATCTATCGCTCCGACGACGGCGGCGACACCTGGCGGCATCTCGGCCTGGCGGCGACCGAACGCGTCGCCCGCATCCGCGTGCATCCGGACGACCCCGACCACGTCTACGTGGGCGCCATGGGGCACGCTTGGGGAACGAACGAGGAGCGCGGCGTGTACCGCAGCCGCGACGGCGGCGAGACCTGGGACAAGGTGCTCTACGTCGACGACACCACCGGGGTGTCGGACCTGGCGATGGACGCCGGCAACCCGCGCATCCTCTACGCCGGCATGTGGGACTTCCAGCGTCGACCGTGGCATTTCCGCTCCGGTGGCCCGGGCAGCGGGCTGTACATGAGCCGCGATGGTGGCAACAGCTGGACCAACCTCACCGATGGGGAGCTCGACAACGGTCTGCCGACGGGCGTTGTCGGCCGTATCGGCGTCGGCGTCGCCGTCTCGGACCACGACGTCGTCTACGCCATGATCGAGTCGAAGGAGGGCGCCCTGTGGCGCAGCGCCGACGGCGGCGATAGCTGGACACACGTGAGCGCCGATCGCACCATCGCCTCGCGACCGTTCTACTACAGCGACTTCCGCATCGATCCGTCGGACGAGAATCGTATCTACATGGTGGGCGGGCGTTTGAACCTGTCGACCGATGGTGGCCGCACCTGGGAGCGCATCGCCAGGACGCATCACGGCGATCACCAGTCGTTCTGGATCAACCCCGACGATCCGATGATGGTGGTCGACGGTAACGACGGCGGCATCGCCTATTCCTATAACGGCGGCGAGACCTGGGAGCTGGTCAACAACCTGCCGCTGCAGCAGGTGTACCAGATCGGCACCGACATGCGCGATCCGTATTTCGTCTGCGCCGGCTTCCAGGACAACGATGCCTGGTGCGGCCCCAGCAACACGATGACCACCACCGGCATCCTGGAGGCCGACTGGTACCACGTGCAGTACGGCGATGGCACTTACATCCAGCCCGACCCGAGCGACCACAACATCGTCTACGCCGGCTCGCAGGGCGGCAGCATTCTGCGCATCGACCTGCGTACCAACGAGAACCGATCGATCCGGCCCTATCCGTTCTCCGGCGGCGCCGTCGGCGAGCACCCCTACCGCTTCAACTGGAACTCGCCCATCCATATCTCGCCGCACGACCCCAAGACCATCTATCTAGGCGGCAACGTGGTGTTCAGAACCCGCGACGGCGGCGAATCGTGGGAGGAGATCAGCCCGGATCTGACCACCAACGACGAGGAGAAACAGGCTCCCTCAGGCGGCCCCATCACCCCGGACAACACCACTGCCGAGTACCACACCACCATCTACACGCTCGCCGAGTCACCGGTGCAGGCCGGGGTGATCTGGGCCGGCACCGACGACGGTTACGTGCAGATCACGCGCGACAACGGCGCCAACTGGACCAACGTGATCGGCAATATCCCCGTGCCGACCGACTCGTGGGTGTCGCGCATCGAGGCGTCGCGACGTAACGCTGGCACCGCCTACGTCGCCTTCGACCGTCACCGCCTCGACGACTTCGCCCCCTATCTGTTCATGACCACCGACTTCGGCGAGACGTGGTCCGACATCGGCACCGGCCTGCCCGATCCGGGTCACCTGCACGTCGTGCGCGAGGATCCGCGCAACCCTGACCTGCTGTACGCGGGTACCGAGCTCGGGATATTCGCCTCGTGGGGCGCGCAGCCGGGAGGCGATTCGGACGCTCGCGTGTGGACCTCGCTGCGCCTCGGGCTGCCACCCGTAGCGGTGCGCGATATCCTGATCCACCCGCGCGACAACGACCTCGTCATCGGCACGCACGGGCGCTCGATCCTGATTCTCGACGACATCACGCCGCTGCAGCAGCTGCCGACCGCCACGACCGCAGACGACGAGGTCCATCTGTTCGATACCCGCACCGCCACGCGCTTCCAGCCGTACACCAGGGAGCTACGCGTCGATCTGGGCGACAAGGTCTTCGTCGGCGCCAATCCGCCCTACGGCGCGTTGATCTCGTACTTCGTGCCGCCGGCACTGGCCTCCGATGAGCCCACCGATGAGGACGCCGAGCCAGCCATCAGCATCGATATCCAATCGGTCGAAGGCGAGGTTATCCGCACCCTCGAGGCACCCGCCGATGCCGGGATCCACCGGGTCGTCTGGGACCTGCGAGAACAATCCGATGAGGACCAACCAGCAGCGGCAACCTTCCCGGGGACTGGGCCAACGGCACCGCTGGTCATCCCGGGCAACTATCAGGTGGTCCTGAAGGCGACGGGAAACGAGTCGACCACTGCACTCGAGGTACGAATGGACCCGCGCATCGACGTTCCGGTCCAGGACCTCCACACCCAACGAAACGCTCTCTTGCGACTGGCCGATCTGCGCACCAGATCGGAGGAGGGAATCGATCTCATCGACAGACTGGTGGAGCAACTGCAGTCGCTCGGCGATCGGATCGGCGACACCGACATGGCGGAACCGCTTACCAGCGCCGCGGGCGATATCTCCACGCAGCTCGACGCAATCAGGTCGCGGATGACGAGCCAACCGCGCGCCAGTGCTACCAGCGGACCGATCGGACCGTACATCTCGGGGCCGGAGATCCGCGAGAAGCTGCGCACGCTGGCGTCGGCCGTCGGCCGTGCCTCAACTGCTCCGACACAAGCTCAGGCCGGCTGGCTCGAGCGGCTCGGCACCGACCTCGAGGCCGCCCTCGCTGACCTGGATGCGCTGGTCCAAGAGGAGCTCGGTGAGCTCAACCGCAACATCCGCGAGGCGGATATCCCGTTCATTCAGCAGCGCTGAGGTTATGGGTAACCGATGTCGAGCACGAGAACATCGCGGACCTCGTCCGCCGCGCGCCAGACGGTCGACGCGCGCGGATCGGCGCAGTTGCTAATGTACGTGTGTGGGACCGGTACGACACCGGTCTCCTCGACCGCTGGTAACGACTCGTAGCCAAGATCTGCAAACGCTGGTGAAAACGGTGCGATCATCCGGTCTGGTAATGGCGCTGCTTCTGGCCGTCAGCCAGGGGACCCGCCCTGTCGACGCCAACGCCGCCGCTCAGCACCCGGGTCGATCCGGGCATTCCCGGATGGTGGCGGCACTCGCCGAGGTCGCGCGCACGAAGCCGCTCGCCTTCCAGGAGGCGGCGGACATCGACAGGCTCCGACGGGAGCTCGCCGCGGCTGGCAACAACCTGTCGCCGTTCGAGCGCACCGCGAGGCTCAGCCAACTCGGCGCCTTCGAGCTGCGCACGGATGTGGCGGCCGGAATCCAACGCCTGGAACAGGCGCTCGACCTCCTGGCAGGACTATCGGGGCAGGAACGAGCCGCGGTCGGGCCAGCGGTCGACTTCTGGTCGGGGGTCGGCTACCTGCGCCAGGCGATGACGTCGAATTGTGTCGGCTTGCGAATCGACCGCGGCTGCGTTCTTGCGGCCCCGTCATCGAGCGAGCGGCGCGAGCCTGCGGCCGCCGAAGCTGCCCTCCGTCACCTGGTGCGACTCGTTCGCAACACCGCACCGCAGCACACGCTTCACCTGACCTCCAAGTGGCTCGCCAACATCGCCTACATGCACCTCGGTCGCTATCCCGCCGATGTACCGGACGAGCTGGCGATCGATCCGCAGGTGTTTGCACCGCGCGACGATGTTCCGCGCTTCGACAACGTCGCCTCGGCAGCGGGGCTCGACGTGTTCGACCATGCCGGCGGCGCCATCGTCGACGATTTCGACAACGATGGTTACCTCGACGTCGTGTCCTCGACCCTGGATACGAAAGGGCAGCTGCGTTTCTTTCGCAACCGGGGAGACGGTGGGTTCGTCGAGTTGACGGAAACCGCCAACCTCGACGGCATCTTTGGCGGGCTCAACATCAACCAGGCCGACTTCGACAACGACGGCGACCTCGACATCCTGGTATTGCGCGGCGCCTGGTTGGAGGCCGACGGGCGCATTCCCAACTCGCTGCTGCGCAACAACGGCGACCTCAGCTTCACCGACGTGACCTTCGAAGCCGGCCTTGCCGAGGCTCACTATCCGACCCAAACGGCAGCCTGGGCAGACTACGACAACGACGGCGACCTCGATCTGTTTGTGGGCAACGAGTCGACCGAGGCTCAGGTGAGCCCGTCGCAGCTATTCCGCAACGACGGTAACGGAGCGTTCGAAGAGGTCTCCCAACAGGCGGGGGTACGCAATTTCCGCCGTGCCAAGGGCGCCAGCTGGGGAGACTACGACGCCGACCGATTCCCGGACCTGTACGTGTCGAACCTGGATGGCGGCAACCGGCTCTACCACAACAACCGCGACGGCACGTTCTCGGATATGGCTCCGGAGCTCGGCGTAACCGCGCCGACTGACGGGTTCTCGACCTGGTTTTGGGACATCGACAACGACGGCGCTCTTGACCTGTTGGTGAACAACTACGGCGTGCCCGACGGGCACCGTGGTCCGCGCGTGGCGCCGGCGGTGGCGAGCCTGATGGGCGAGGTACAGGCCAGTAAGATCCCGCGGCTGTATCTGGGCAACAGCGACGGCACATTCCGGCAGGCAGCCGCAGAGTTCGGTATCGCTGAGTCAACGCTACCGATGGGCTCCAACTACGGCGACCTCGACAACGACGGGTACCTGGACTACTTCCTCGGCACCGGCTATCCGGGGTACGAGGCCCTGTTACCCAACGTGATGTATCGCAACGTCACCGGCCGCGGCTTCGCCAACGTCACCTACGCCGGCGGCTTCGGCCACCTCGCCAAAGGCCACTCCGTGGCGTTTGCCGATATCGACAACGACGGCGACCAGGACATATTCGAGCAACTCGGCGGCTTCTATCCCGACGATGCGTACTTCAACGCACTGTACGAGAACCCTGGCTTCGGCAACCACTGGATCTCGATCCAACTCGTCGGCACGCAATCGAACCGCGCGGCGATCGGGGCGCGCATCCGTCTCGACCTGACGGAGAGCGGCGCGGCGCGCTCGATCTACCGGCAGATCGGTAGCGGCAGCAGCTTCGGAGCCAATCCGCTGCGCGCCGAGATCGGGCTGGCAGCCGCGGCAACGGTGGACCGCCTGGAGGTGCACTGGCCCACCAGTGGCGAGACTCAGATCTTCAGCGATGTGCCCGCCGATCGCTTCTACCGGATCACCGAGGGCACCGACCGAATCGATACGCTGGCGCGGGAATCCTTCCGTCTTGGCGGCAACGCTCGCTGACGCCGGTCACGGTCCCGGCTATCACCTTTCCTCGTCGAGCTCCTCTTCGTACATCTCTTCCTCGTAGACGCTCGAAGCGGTCTGCACCGACGCCAACGCGTCGGTGAACTGGGCGCGATCCGACGGTGGTGAACGGCGCAATGTTCGGTACAGCAGGTAGACGCCGAAGAGCACGTGGACGCCGGCAGTGAACAGGTAGAGTCCTCCGGGCGCAAGCAACGTCATCATGGTCGATGCGATGAAGGGTCCGATGACGGCACCGACGCCGTACATCAGCAACAGGCCGCTGGAAACCAACACGAACTCGTCGGGGTCGGCGTAGTCGTTGGCATGGGCGGCCGAGATCGAGTACATGGGAAACGACACTGCACCCCAGAGAGCCGCAAGCCCGATGACGCCCGCCATCGACAACTGTGGCGCCGTGAGCCACATGACCGCGCCGATGGCGGCTGCGACGAGCGTGATCACGGCTAACACCAAGCGCCGATCGACGCGATCCGACCAGAAGCCCAGGGGCCACTGGCATACCGCCCCACCTAGCACGGTGGCGGTCATGAACGTCGCCGCCAGTCCCACGTCGGATGATTGCGCCGCGGTGAACACCGGCGCCAAAGACCAGAACGACCCCGCCGACAGCCCGGCCGCGAAGCTGCCGGTCACGCCAGCCGGTGACAGTCGATACAGCCGCGGCATGTCGACCTTGACGGTGTCGGTTTGCAGCGGCGCCGAGGAGTTCGACAGCACCACCGGCACCGCAGCCAACGACACCAGCGCCGAGGCAATCGCGAACAGCGCCATCCGATGCGGGTCGTAGAGCAGCAGCATCTGCTGACCGACGGCGAGAACGGTCAGGGTGATCAGAACATAGGCAGAAAATACCGTGCCGCGAGTCTCGTTGGTGGCGTGCTCGTTGAGCCAGCTCTCGATGACGACGTAGAGCACGGCGAAGCAGTAGCCCGAGATCACGCGCAGAATCGCCCAGGCCCAAGCGACGGCCCACAACCCGTGCAGCAGCGGCGACGCCGATGCTACGGCGGTCATAGCGGCGAACACCCGTACATGGCCCACCCGGCGTACCAGGTCACCGCCGCGCAGGCAGCCGAAGGTGAAGCCGAGAAAATACGCCGCGCCCATCAGGCCGATGGAGAAGGTAGAGAAGTCCTCCAGCGCCGCGCGCACCGGGATGAGCACGCCCTGCAGGCCCTGGCCGGCGAGCAGAATGGCGACGCCGAACAGCAGCGCCGCAACGGGAGCGAAGGCGCGGATCAAGACTCAACCGTGCCGGTCGTGACTCTCTTCGTATTTGCGCTGCTCGACGGCGCGGTCCGTGGCGAGCGCCCGGTCGCGCTTCTTGGCAGCTCGCATCGCCATGCGGTGGGTGCCCTCTGATTGCACCGCCGGCGTAGAGATCAGGCGCTCGAGGTCTTGGCTGGAACAGGACGGACACTCGGGGTTCGTGCCCTTCAACAAAAGGACCTCGAACTCGTTGTCGCAGGCCTTGCACGAGTACTCATAGATCGGCATCGTCGGCTCCTGTCCGAGAGAACTCCAATTCTCGCACGTTCGCAGCCGCTACCGCGGACGGGTGACGTTTCCGGCCGGCCTGTAGCCGGGGTCGGTAGCCGGGTCGAACTCGAGCAGCTGACGGTCGACCAGCCTGCCTCGCTGGATGAGCGTGGCTATATTCCTCGTATCGGCAATACGGGTCGCCGGGTCGCCATCGACGATCAGCAGATCGGCGCGCTTGCCGGCCTCGATGGTGCCCCAGTTATCGGCCTGCATCAGCACCGCCGCGTTGCGGGTCGCGGTGGAAATCGCCTCTAACGGCGTCAACCCCGCCTCGACCAGCAATTCGAGCTCGCGATGCAGACCCTCACCGAAGAACAAGCCGGGAGCCGGTGTGTCGGTACCCGCCACCAGCAGCACGCCGGCATCGAACATGCGTTTGGCATTGTTCAGCACGGTTCGCAGTTGTTCGTCCCAGCCACTGCCGTACGACGTGCCCTGCCCCCGAATGACAACGTCGGTGAGCGGCTCGAACACCCATGGTGGGGTGACCGTTCCAACCAGCGGCGCGGTTTCGAAGTCGCCGCCGCGCTCCTGCCAGCGCACTCGCGCCTCCGACAAGGCGGCGGTGGTGATGGTGGCCACACCTTCTCGAACCATCACCTCGATCGCCTCGTCGGTAAGCTCGGCGTCACCGAGATGGGCGAACGCGCGGATACCCGTGGACGCCGTGCCCACCGATCCGTTGCGGCCCCATACGTCGACGATGGTCGGGAGTCCCTCGCGTGCCGCGGCCTCCACCAGATGGACGATCATCTCGTCCGACAGCCCGCTATAGCCCTTGATCACGTGCACGCCAGCGGCCGTTAGCTTGCGGACATAGCCCTGCATCTGCGGCACCGAGGAGATCGCGTAGGAGCTCTCCGGCCAGGCTGGCTCGGGCCCGTCGAGAAGAGGGCCGGCGAAGTACACTGAGGGGCCCGACAACCGGCCGGCTTCGATCTCGTCGTGAATTTGGTGGATGTGCGGCCCGGGCTCACCCAGAGTCAACACCGTGGTGACGCCGGCGTAGAGCAGCGCGTCGAGATAGCGCTGGAACCCCAGCAGGTCGGCGGTCGTTCCGTCCCAGCCCCCCTGCCCAACATGGACGTGCATGTCGGCCAGACCGGGGAGGGCCGTACGGCCGGTCGCGTCGATAACATGCGCGCCATCCGGCACCGGCGTGGAGCTCGCCGGTCCGACCGCCTCGATGAGCTCGCCACGGATGACGATCACGCCATCCGCCAGCGGCTCGCCGCCGTTGCCGTCGATGACGCGGGCACCGATGATCGCCGTCGACTCGAACTGCGCCGCGTCGGACTGCGCCGCGATATCGGGCGGCACCGCGGCACTGCCGCCACCGTCGCCGCATCCGGCCGCTGCCAGAGACAGAACGGCGACCGCCAGGACGGCAACCACGCGTCGGTGGCACAGATTGCGCATTCGCGCTCCGCATCATGAGGGGCGATTCGGCCCCCGCATGCGGGGGGCCTGCTGGTGCACGCCGGCACTCAATCACAGGCCCGTCGTTTTCGCCACGGGACCCGCCCGGGCAACTGCGGCTCGCCGGCCCTCGCCGCCGCAGTGTTCGCACAGTACGGTAGGTCGCCCGGAGACGATGTCGACTCGTTTTCTTGACGACCCGCACCAGCCGAGGACGATCGCATGGATGAAGGACTGTTCGAGAAAGGCCTCCAGCACCGCCGCGCGACGCTGGGGAAGGACTATGTGAACAACAGTTTGACCAGCGCCGATGACCTGACACGGCCCTTTCAGGAAGCCATGACAGCGTGGTGCTGGGGCTTCGGCTGGGGCGACGACGCCATCGACGCCAAGACCCGATCGATGATGAACCTCGCCATGATCGGCGCCCTCGGGAGGATGCATGAGTGGGAGCTGCACTGTCGTGGCGCGATCACCAACGGCGTGAGCTTCGCGGAGATCCGCGCCATCGTTCACGTGGTGGGGATCTACTGCGGTGTCCCGCAGGCACTCGAGTGCTTCCGCGTTGCGCGTCAGGTTCTGGAGGAGCACGACATGATCTAGCAGCGTGCGTATGGCACCGCTGCGACACACTCTGGGGGGCAGGTCGTTGGGTCGCAGGCCCATCAGAGCTCCTCGGCATCCTGCTACAATGGCATGCGTACTTCGGAGCCAGAGTGGGGTGGCATCCGACGCCGGATCGAGTGTCTTGGTCCGCGTCGCGACGCCGGGAGGCAACCGCACGATGGACGGCTTCGAAGAGGCGCTGACCACGTCGCCGGATCGACCATGCATAGCCTCCGCTGGAAGTTCGCCGTGCCGATCGACGCGCAAACATCTCGCCGTGGGCCAACAAGCAGCCTGATCTATCTGCCGGTCGCCGCACTGGTTGCGATCGCGCTGCTGTTCACCGGCAACCCGACACCGGCAGCAGACGGACCACTCGACACGGTCGAACAGATTCCCGCGTTCGGCGGCGGCCTACGCACGATTGCGATCGACCCGGGGCACGGCGGCCGCGCCGCGGGTGCGCCGGGCCTGGGCGGCCTATCGGAGAAGGACATCACTCTCGATATTGCGGTACGGGTGCGCGAGCTCATCTACCGGCGGCTCGGCCTGCAGGTGTTCATGACGCGCGAGGACGATGTCGATCTGGATCTGGATTCGCGCACCGAGAAGGCCAACAACTGGGAGGCTGATCTGTTCGTTTCCATCCATGCGAATGCCTACAGGGTGGACAACGTGCGCGGCCCGGAAACCTATTTCCTGTCGGATGCCGCGAGCGACACGATCGCCAGCGGGGTGGCGCAGCGTGAGAACAACGACGACCCGCAGGCCGTGCGCGGCCTCGACGGCGAGGCGCTCGACTTCATCCTCTGGGATCTGGCCCACACCCAGCACCTGCGCGAGAGCAGTCTGCTGGCCGAGGAGATCCAGCAGGCAATGAACGGCGTGTGGCAGCTGCGCGACCGGGGCGTCAAGCAGGCGCCGCTGCGGGTGCTCAAGGGCGCCACAATGCCCGCCGTGTTGGTGGAGCTCGGCTATCTGTCAAATCCCGAGGACGCGGCGATGATGGCCGACCCCGGGTTCAGACAGCAGCTGGCCGAGGCGGTGTTTCGCGGCATCAACAGCTTCCGTCAGCAGCACGCGGTGCTCGCCGGCGCACCCAACCCGTAGAGTCACTCGGCGACACATCGATCATGGCCTCCAGCGCTCGCTCCTTCCCCCTACGGGTCGGCGTTATCGCCGCGATAATCACCGTCGGGCTCGCCGTGTTGCTGCTGGCCGTCAACCGACTTGGGCGCCCCACGGCGGAGACCGAGCCCATCCCCGCCGAAGAACCCGTCACCAATCTGGGCCCCGATGGCGACCTGGATGCCACGCGCGCAGACGACCTGTCAGCAGCGGCAACCGAGCCAGTCACCCTGCAGTTGTTCCTGATCGACTCCGTCAACCGACGCCTGGTAACGCGCATCCAGCGTCTCGAAGCGCCGATGACGCTGGCGGCCAAGGCCCACCTGGCTATCGAACAGTTGATCGACACTGTGGGCTCGCCGTTGCCTGCCGGCACCGTCGTGCGCGAAGTCTGGATATCGACGGCCGGCGTTGCCTACGTCGACTTCAGCGCCGATCTGCCAGGTTCGATGCCTCGTGGGAGCCTGGCGGAAATCCACGCCGTCTACGGTGTGGTCGGCACCTTGACGTCATCGTTTCCGCAGATACGAGCGGTGCAGTTCCTGGTTGACGGTAACGGCGTGGACACGCTCACCGGCCATTTCGACCTCGCCGGCCCGATCGCGCCACATCGCGACTGGTTGTACTAGTGGCCTGTAAGCAGCGCTGACGCCGTGGACCTGCTCATCGGCACCCACAATCACGGCAAAATCGAGGAGATCGTAGCGCTCCTCGAAGGGGGGCCGTGGCGCTGCCGCCCGCTCCCCGAGGACGCCGTCGAGTATCCCGAGGCGGGCACTACCTTCGAGGACAACGCGCGCGGCAAGGCGCTGTTCTACGCTCGACTCACCGGCCTCATCACGCTTGCCGACGACTCGGGCCTGGAGATCGATGCGCTCGACGGCGAGCCCGGCGTCTATTCGGCGCGCTACATCGATCCGAACCTGTCGCAGCAGCAGCGCAACCAGGCCGTCCTCGAGCGCCTTGCGGACGTCGCACCTCGCGACCGCGAGGCCCGATTCGTGTGCCACGCGGCGCTGGCGCGCCCGGATAGGCTGGTACACGAGTGCCGCGGAACATGCCGCGGCCGCATTACCCGACAGCCCCGCGGCGACGGCGGCTTCGGATACGACCCGATCTTCCGGGGCATCGGCGACGAGCGCACCTTTGCGCAGCTCAGCCGCCAGGAGAAATCCCGACGCTCGCATCGCGGCAGGGCCATCACGGCGATGATCGAGTTTCTGCGCGACTGGACACCGACCGGCCAGGCGGGCTCATAGCGCGCGTCGAGATGGTTTCGGCGTTGTATTCTGACGCTGGGCGCGCTTGCTCGTGCGCGCCTGATTTCGGGGTGTGGCGCAGCTTGGAAGCGCACCTGCTTTGGGAGCAGGGGGCCGGAGGTTCAAATCCTCTCACCCCGACTTGGAATTACTTGATCCCTCTCCTCTCTCTCCGGGGTAACAGCGGGCAGGCTCTCATCCCCTGCCTCGGGAGCGCCCTGGAACCTGGCGTAAGCGGGCAGTGTCGGGCCGCTACACGTACTAGTGGCCTGTAACAGACCACTAACCACCGTTTCCGGAGGCGAGCTTGAACCAAGGCGATCGCGACCTGGGCCTCGATCGTGCGATCACCCGGCGCGACTTCCTCAACGGGGTGGGAGTGGCGGTGGGCGGGTCACTGATCGACCTGCCGACCGCGAGCTCCGGCGCGGCGCCGTTCTCGGGCGGAGAGGACGACCCCACGGCACCGCCTTTCCGCCAGGATCCAGCGCACTACCCTCCCGGCCTGACGGGCTTGCGGGGCAGTCACCCGGGTTCCTTCGAGGTCGCCCATCGGCTCCGGGACGGCGGACGATTCAACGACCTTGGGGCAGCGAGCGATACCGGTGAGGAGTACGACCTGGTCGTCGTCGGTGCCGGCATCAGCGGTCTGGCGGCGGCCTATTTCTTCCGCCAGCGGGCAGGATCCGACGCTCGCATCCTGCTGTTGGACAACCACGACGACTTCGGCGGCCATGCTAAGCGCAACGAGTTCTGGCACGACGACCGGCTGCTGATCAGCTACGGCGGCACGACCTACATCGAGGACCCCAGCGGCTACCCGACCGAAGCCGCCGCCTTGCTGCGGGAGCTGGGCGTCGAGCTCGATAAATTCGGGCCGCATTTCGACGCGAATCTGTATCGTTCGCTGAACTTGCGCAGCGGTGTTTTCTTCGACAAGGAGACCTTCGGCACCGACCGACTAGTGGTGGGCACCGGCCGCGGTGACTGGACCCTACCCACGCTGCCGCCCGAGCTCGCGGGTCCGGTGGCCGAGCCACAGATGCTGGACGCCTTCCTGGCGCAGGTACCGCTTTCGGCGCCGGCGCGCCACGACATCAGGCGGCTCTATGTCGAGTCCGTCGACTATCTCCCGGATCTCGAGGTGTCGGAGAAGCTCGCGCGCCTCCGAACGCTGAGCTACCGCGATTATCTCGTCGACGTCGCCGGGCTCCGCCCCGAGGCCGTCACGTTCTTCCAAGCTCGCGCGAACTCCTACTGGGCGATCGGCATCGACGCCCTCCCAGCCTCAGTCTGCCGCGCGGGTGGCTATCCGGGCTTCCAGGGGCTGGGGCTGTCCGGGTCGGCGGCGGGAGCCGCGTCGACCGCCGACCCTGCGTCGTTGGCGAACGACACTGCGTCGACGTCCGACGAGCCGGGCATCTTCCACTTTCCGGACGGCAACGCCTCGATCGCACGGCTGCTCGTCCGGGCGATGATCCCGCGAGCAGCACCGGGAAGCGACGCCGAGGACATCGTGACCGCCCGTTTCGACTACTCGAGGCTCGACGAGGCCGGCGCGCCCGTGCGCCTCCGCCTACAGAGCACGGTGGTCAACGTCCGCAACCAGGGTGCGGCGGAGGGCGCCAACGCCGTGCAGGTGAGCTACGTCCGCGGCGGCAAGGCCGAACAGGTGCAGGCACGCCATTGCGTGCTGGCTTGCTACAACTCGGTCATTCCCTATCTTTGCCCGGAGCTACCCGAGCACCAACGCCAGGCATTGTCCGCCTCGCTCAAGGCGCCCATGGTCTCGACCAACGTCTTGATCCGCGACTGGACTTCGTTCGAGAAGTTGGGGCTGCTTGGCGTCCATTGCCCCGGCTCCTATCACAGCGACGTTCTGCTGGGCTACCCGGTGAGCTTCGGAAGCTACCGCTCTCCGGGCTCCCCCGAGGAGCCGATGGTGGTGCACCTCTACCACATCCCGACAGCGCCCGGCTTGTCGGCACCGGAGCAGTTCAAGGCGGGTCGGCGGAGCCTGCTCACGACCACCTTCGAGAACTACGAGCGCGAGATCCGCGACCAACTCGCCCGCATGCTCTCTGCCGGCGGATTCGATCCCGCCTCGGACATCGGGGCGATCACGGTGAACCGCTGGCCCCACGGCTATTGCTACGGTTACGACCGCGCCAGCGGCGAAGTAGCTTTCCAGGCGGGCGGCTGGCCCGACGCCAAGCGCGCCTGGTTGACCGCTCGACGGCCGTTCGGCCGCATCTCGATCGCCAACGCCGACGCTGGGGCCAACGCGATGACCGAAGCCGCGATTCAGCAGGCACACCGGTCGATCGAGGATCTCGCGAGGGATACCGGTTGACCGAGGCCATCGCCACCGTTCAGCTGCTGAAGCGCTTGAGCAACCGGTGCCGCTAGACCGCCTCAGAAATACGCACGGATGAGGGCGTCCAGGCACACAGACTGCCTCCGCTTACCGAGGCCCGACATGCCCGGAACCCGCTGCGGCTAGCCGAGCTTCCTGAGGATCATGCACTTCAGGTAGCGGCTCTCGGGCATGCCGATGCGAACCGGGTGATCGCGGCTCTGACCACCCCGATGCACGACGATCAGCTCGGCCCGCACATCGGTGGCCGCCGCCTCGATCAATCCGAGAAAGTCTGCCTCACTGATGTGATACGAGCAGCTCGAGGTCAACAGGTGGCCGCCCGGACGTAGCAGCTTCAGGGCACGCAGATTGATCTCCTTGTAGCCGCCTAGCGCGCTCTTCACCGCCGCCTTGTTCTTGGCGAACGCCGGCGGATCGAGCACGATCGTGTCGAAGCTCTCGCCCCGGGCGACGAGCTCGCGCAGGTGGTCGAAGACGTTGACTGCGCGGGCGTCGATGCTGGCCTCGTTGATGGCGGCGTTGCGCTCGATCGCCGTCACCGCCTCTTCGGAAATGTCGAGCGCCACCACCTCGTCACAGCCCGGAGCGAGCTGCAACGCGAAGGCTCCCTGGTAGCTGAAGCAATCGAGCAGCCGTCCGCGGGCAACGGTGGCGGCAGCGTCGCGATTCTCCCGCTGATCGAGAAACAGGCCCGTCTTCTGGCCGCCGCGGAGATCGACTTCCAGCTGCATCGAGCCGTCGCGGATCTGCACGCGATTCGGAATCTCGCCATGCGGAACATCCACACGGCGCTCCAGCCCCTCGAGCGTACGTACCCGTCCATCGTTGCGCGCCAGGACGCCTGCCGGCGACAGAAGATCCACCAGCAGCTCGACGATCTCGTCGGTACGGCGGTCAATGCCCTGGGCGAGCGTCTGCACGACCAGATAATCGCCGTACCGGTCAACGATCAGCGCCGGCAGCCAGTCGGCTTCGGCGTGCACCAGCCGGTAGGCGTCGGCGTCGATCTCGAGCGCCTCGCGGTAGTCGATCGCGGCCTGCAGGCGCTCGCGCCACAGCCGCAGATCCGGCCGCGGGCCACGATCACAGAAGCGACGCAGCGCGATCTGCGACGCGTCGCTATAGAGCGCGTAGCCGACGTCACGGCCACGCGGCCCCTTGACGCGAACCAGGTCGCCGGCCGCGGCCTTGATCTCGTGCAGATCGCTGCGGTAGATCCACGGGTGCGACCCGTTGGCACGGCGGGCACCTCGCCGCGTGAGCACGACCTGGGGCTGCGTCGGTGTCTCGACGTGAGTTGCGCTCTCCGCGCTCGGTTCGGCCATGATGGCGCCACACTAGCACCGCCGGCGTAGGCGACGTTGCAGGCTGTCTGGCAGGGCGCTACCCGGACCGGGGCTCTACTCGGAGCGCAGCGCCTGAACCGGATCCACCCGTGACGCTCCTCGTGCCGGGAGCCAGTTCGCCACCAGAGCAGTGACGAGTAGTACGGCGATGCCGCCACCGAACGCCACGGGGTCAAGCGGGCTGATACCGAAAAGCAGGCTGCGCAGGAAGCGCGTCAGCAGCAGGGCGAGGGCGAGGCCCAAGCCGAGCCCGATCAACGGAGCGCGCATCCCCTGCGCCACCATCAACCGGCGCACGTGAGTGCCGTCGGCGCCGAGCGCCATCCGAACGCCGATCTCCCGCGTCCGCTGGCCGGCGACCTGCGCGGTGACCCCGTACATGCCTACCGCCGCCAGCAGCATGGCTACGACGCCGAGCGAGCCGCCAAAGGTGGCGGCGACGCGCTGCGGCAGGTAGGCGATCTCGACGTACTCACGGAGCGACAGCACCTGCGACACGGGCATGTCCGGCGCCAGCTCGTGCGCGAAGCCCCGCACCTGCGCCAGGACGAGCCTCGGTGTCTCCGTCAAGCGCACCAGCAGGTTGGTCAGCGGTCGATAGGCCTGGGCGACAGGCAGGTAAACGAAGAACTCCGGATCCTCGGTGAGGGAGGCGTACTTGGCGTCGGCCGCGACGCCGCGCACGGTGTACATGGAGCCTCCCATGTCGAACTGGCGCCCTAGCGCTTGCCGACCGGGCCAGAAGAACTCGGCAGTGCGGGCATTGATGATCGCCATCGATACTGTTCCATCGACGTCGCCGTCATCGAAGTCTCCGCCCTGCACCAGCGGCATGTCGACGGTCTCGAAGTAACCGGGCGACACGATGTTGACGTTCGCCGGCCAGGTGTCACCGTCATCCGGCGGATCGATGCCGTCGACGGTGATGCCGCCAAACCCGATCCTGGCGCTGAACCCCAGTGGCAGAAGCGCCGTGTACGAGGCCGCCTCCACGCCGGGCAGCGCCAGAGTGCGACGGCGAAGCTCCCCCAGCATGTCCAGCGCCTCGGCCGGCTCGAGTCCACTGAGGTTGCCATTCAGTGCCAGCGAATAGACATCGGTCGGATCGAAGCCAATCTGGATCGAAGCCGCGTCGTTCAGCGCCCGCAAGAAGAGCCCCGAGCCGACGATCAACAGCACCGTCAACGCAACCTGAGCTGCGACCAGCACCCGGCGCCCACGCGCCCGGTCGGTAACCACCCAGCCGCCACCATCCTTGAGTGCACCGACGAGCTCGCCGCGGGAGGCACGGAGTGCCGGTCCGAGACCGAACAACACGCCGGTGAGCACGGTGACGGCGAGCGAGAAGCCCAGTACTCGGGCGT
The DNA here is from genome assembly GCA_965197275.1 of Acidobacteriota bacterium. GTDB lineage: Bacteria > Acidobacteriota > UBA890 > UBA890 > WLXD01 > DASCOT01. Next base: position 463,184 of record CBDAMQ010000032.1, on the reverse strand, counting down.
CGATCGAGGCGTCGAACACCACGTCAAAAGGCGGCGGCGTCGGAGGATCGAACGCCAGCAACAGCCGTGTGGACCAGAACGCCGCTAACACGCCGACGGCGCCGCCGGCACCGAACAGCACCAGGTTCTCGGTGAGCAGCTGGCGCAGCAGCCGCCCCCGGCTGGCGCCGACGGCAAGTCGCACGGCCACCTCGCGACCCCGCTCCAGCGAGCGGGCCAGCATCATGCCGGCAACGTTGACGCAGGCAACCAGCAGCACCAGACCGACAACCACCATCATCACGAGCATGAAGATGCGGGCACCGGAGCGCGCCACCACCGGCAGGGTGCCGAGCACGTTGACTACCACCCCCTGACCTTCCAGCGCCTCCGGATGCTCAGCGACGGCAGCCGCCATGATCTCGCCAAGCTCGGCCTGGGAGGCTTCGATGGAGAAATCGCCCCTCAGCTTGCCCACCGCGAGCAGGAAGTTGCTCGGCCAGCTCTCGAGCGACGCGTCGGTAATCAGACCCGACGCCTGCATTCCTATCGGCACCCACGCGTCGACGTGCAACAACGAGAACGTGCCGGCGAATCCCGCTTCGGCGATACCGACGATGACGGCCGGAACGCCGTTGATGCGACCTCGCGCCCGACGACTTCGGGATCGCGCTGATAGCGGCGCGCCCACAACGCATCACTGATCACGGCGACTGCGACGCCGCTCCCGGGCCCCGTCTCTTCCGGCCTGAAGACGCGGCCCTGAGTGAGCTGAACGCCGAGCACGTTGAAGTAGTTGTCGGTCACCTGAACGCCCAGCACGGCCTCGGCCGCAGAACCGCCGCCGAAGGCCATCGGCGCGAACGTCCAGCCGGCGATCTCGGTCGTGCGGCTGCCAGCACGGAGCGCCTCGAGGGACGGGTAGCCGAAGGTGTCAGAATCGCGACCCTCCTGACTCCGACCGACCTCAAGGAGCCGCTCAGGCTCGGCTACGCCTGGCAGCGGGCGCAGCAGGATACCGTTGGCGAGACTGAAGATCGTCGTGTTGGCGCCGACGCCGACCGCGACGCACAGAACAGCGGCCACGGTGAATCCGGGAATCGCCGCGAGTCGGCGCATGGCGTATCTGAGATCACTCAACAGCAGGTCCACGCTGTACTTCTCCGAGTCGGGGAATGCGGTTGCGGGTGCCAGGAGCGATCGTCTTGCCGCGCCCGATGACTTGCGGAACGGGCGGCGCGTCTGTCGCAGCGAGCCGAGGACGTGGCGCCAGTACCAGAGCCGGGCGCGGAGCCGACCACGTCGTGGCAGCACGTCGCGGCGGAACTCTTCTTCGATGTCGCCGAGCACGAAACTCATGGGCGTCCGGCCGCGCTAGCAGGCGGAACAGCAAGCGCACGATCCGGCTGCTCGATCGGCGTCGCAAGGGGTCAACTCTCCACCGGTGGATCAGCCGCCGGCGCCGCCTGATGAAGCTCCTCGAGCATCCCATCCGCCATCGCGTGCAGCTGATCGTAGGAACGCTGCAGCATCGCCGCTCCGACGGCTGTCGGGCGGTAATACTTGCGGCGGCGACCGCCACGCAACGCCGTCGGGTCGCCGACGCGTGAGCTCACGAACCCGCGTGCCTCCAGGCGTCCGAGAGCCGTGTAGATCGCCCCGGCAGTGACCGATCTGCCGGTGCGCGCCTCGATCTCCTGACGCACCGTGACCCCGTACGCGTCGTCACGCAACCGTAGCAACGCGAACAGAATAAGCTGCTCGAACTCCCCGAGATGACTGGCCACAGGCTTCATAACTACAGTGTAGGGGTTATATATCAACTACACTGTAGTCCTTGCACCCGCCGCGAGCAAGTGCGCCGCACGCAGCCCCGCCTGGGGCTAGCGAGAAGGTCGACGTTGACGAGCTAGCGTGTCTTCTCCGCCCTAGCAACCCTCCACCGGCCAACGACTAGCCGCCCCCTCCCCAGTACCGCGAAATCACCTGCCGCATCGCCGGACTCGACATCTCGAAGTCGCGCGGGCGCGCGTCACCCGGGAACCACTTCCACAGGAACCCCCCCACGACGCTCGGCTCCGCCTGCATCGCCTGCAGCGCGGCGCGCATGCACCGACGCTGCAGCTCGTCGGCGTTCGGCCCGCCGACCTCGTAGGCCCAGGGCTCGTACGGCGCCCGTGCCGAGCGGTTGTAGCCCAGCTCGGTGAAAACCACCGTCTTGCCGTAGCGTTCGCTGAAGGCGCGCATGCGGTGCATGATCCGCGTCCAACCGGCGTCGAAGGCCTCCTGTGGCGGTACGCCCGCGGGGCCTCCAGCGTCCTCGAGTACCGGAAAGTACGCCTGCACGCCGATCGCATCGAGGGCATCCCAGAACGGGATGCGCTCGTAGTCGGTCCAGTTGGCGGCATAAGTGAGCGGCCCGCTGTACTGCGCCCGCACCGCGCCGATCACCTCGCGCCAGTCGGCCTCGTGGCTCACCGTCTTGTCGAGCTCGGTGCCGACCGCGAACGCGTCGGCGTCGTGGCTGAACCTGGCGATCTCCGCTACCCAGCGGCGGTAGTCATCGAAAAACCGGCGCCATTCGGCGTCGCTATCGAAGGCGATCTCACCGCGCCAGGAGAAGTTACCCCAGTGACCCAGGTGCGGCTTAATGAAGATCTTCAGGCCCTGACGATGGGCCTCCTCGATCGGCCGCCGCAGCCAAATCGGCGCGCTCGAAGCATCCCCACCGGTGCGCCTCCAGGTGACCGAGCCGTCGCGGCCAATGCGCGCGTACGGGTGGATGGAGATCCAGTTCACCCCGAGCCGCTTGAGGTCGGAAATGGTGCCAACGATCGCGTCCTTGCCCCACTCGGCACTACCGCGCGGGGTCGAGACGGTCATGCCGTTGATGTTCTCTCCCTGCACCGAACGCGGCGCCGGGGAGTCGGCACCGTAGAGTCCGGCGCCTGGAATCAAGACCGCGCCCAGGAGGAGTGCGCCGACAACCCCGGCCGGACAACAACGGCGTTTCACCATGACGGCTGAGGATATCAGCCGGGCAGCGGCAGAAACGCGCCGGGCACCTTCGTCCCGGGGCGGCGGCTTTGCAACCGGGTACCGCTGACCGGCGTCCAACTTGCCGAGACCACGCCCCGGACCAGGGAGAAGACCATGCCTAGCACCCGTGCCGTCCGTTCACGCCTGATGGGAGTCGCAGCAACCACCGTCGTTGCGTTGCTGCTCCCCACGCCCGCGCCCGCCCAGGAGACCCGAGAGCTCGTGATGAGCGCCGAGTTCGATAGCCGGCCAGGTGGACGCTTGATGATCGACGTCCCCGACGCCGACCTGGTGCTGCGCAACGGTGCCAGGGGCCAGGTGGGGTTCGAGATCTACGTAACAGCGCGGGACATGCAACGCGGTCGCGCGCGGTTCGAGGCGATGAACTTCCGCGCCGACGGCAACGCTGACGAGGTCAGCCTGCGAGCCAACCGGGAGCAAGACGTCAACTGGGATTGGCGTAACTGGGGCGGCTTCACGATCACCGTCGAGGTCACGGTACCGGAGGAGTACAACGCCGACGTACGCACTGAAGACGGCGACGTAGCGGTTCAGAGCTTGCGCGGCGATGTGCGGTTACGGTCCTCCGACGGCGATATCAGCGCCGACAGCCTTACCGGTGACATCGTGATCCACACTTCGGACGGTGACATCGGCGTGCGGCGGATGGTCGGCGGTCAGATCGAGATCGGTACGTCTGACGGTGACGTGAGCCTCGGAGACCTGCAGGCAACACGTATCGTGATCGATACCTCCGACGGCGACATCACTAGTGACCGCCTCGCCGCCGAGGGCATCGAGGCCCGCACCAGCGACGGCGACATCGTCGTCAGCGCGGTCGCGGGACCGATCGAGGCACGGACCAACGACGGCGGCATTCACGTCGGTATCGAGCAGCTCGGTGACACGATTCTGAGCAGTGGCGACGGCGACATCACCATTCGCGCCACCGAGAATCTGTCTGCCGACCTGGAGCTACGCGGTCAAGAGCTTTCGATGCGCAGCGAGGTGCGCTTCGACGGCACCTTGGAACGACGCGTCATCCGCGGCGCCCTCAACGGTGGCGGCCCGTCGCTGACCGCCCGCACTCGCGACGGCAGCATCGTGCTGCGCCTGCGCGAGCCAGAGTAGCCGCAGGTCCGTAGCGGCGCCGGATTGGAGCGAAGACCTGCCGCTGGTCTAGCCCGCAGCGGTCGAGTCGAAGACCTCGCGCGCCCTCTGGTGGAGGCGCTCCTGTGCCTCCTCGACCTCGCGCAGGGCCTCGCGCAACCGCTCGAGCTCATCGGCCCGCACGCCGAGCCCCTCGCGTATGAACAGCGCCGCCGCTTCGGATCGGCTCTTCACCGCACCGGTCTTGACCCAGTCGTCCAGCCGATCGCGCGTCTCCTCGTCAACCCGTACCATCACTACCTGATCACGCTGCGTCTCGCTCATCTCCTCGGCGCTTGACTTCAGATCAGGCGACACGCAGACCAACTTGATGGCTTCGCCAGCCTCGCCGAGGTCGACGAGCAGGTTCTCGAAATCATCGAATCCGAGATCCTCCAAGCCGCGCCCGGCGCTCACGCCGATGTAGACCCCGTTGTCCGCCAGCGTGCGGCGAATCCGGCCCCAGAGACTGTTGCGTTGGCCTTTTGACGGATCGGTTGAGCGGTCGCCTTCGCGGCTGTCCTGTCCTTCTTCAGTCCTTCGCGTTTCTTCTGTCACCCAGCTTCTCCGTGTCGCATTTCGTCGGGTCGTATGTCCGCCTTGCTGGCGTCTTTCGGGGCGTCGGTGTTTCCCTGGTGTTGCCACGCACGGTATCTTGTTATCTGTACTGTGTAATTAAATTACAATATAGGTCACACACGCTAGATCGTCAAGCGAGCGTGTCCTGCTAACCTGGCGGGCCAGCGTCCGCGGGCTTTCCCGGCGCCGCGACCCAGCGCCCTGCGCCAGCGAGGCCAAGAACCTGCTCCGGAGGACCAATCGATGCACCGAGCGCTTTGTGTCGCCTGTCTTTGTCTTGCCCCGGGTTTCAGCAACGCCGCGGTCGAGGTGGCCTCGCCGGACGATGCCGCGCGGCTCACGCTGCGCGATCTGTTCGAGCTCGAGACCGTCAGCGACCCCCAGATCTCACCGGACGGGTCACGCGTGGTGTACGTGCGTCGGTTCGCCGATATCCAGACGGACCGCTTTTATAGCAATCTGTGGATCGTCGCTGCCGACGGCTCTGACCACCGTCCCGTGACGACAGGTAAGCAAAACGACGCATCGCCGCGCTGGTCACCGTCCGGGGATCGCCTCGCCTACGTTTCGTCGGCGGAGGGATCGTCGCAGATCTGGCTGCGCTACATGGATACCGGCCAGACCTCCGAGCTGACCCATCACGATCAAGCTCCGAGCGGTCTGGCATGGTCGCCGGACGGCGAGCAGATGGCGTTCTCGGCGTTGGTGGCCGCGGCACCTCCGCAGATCGCCGACCTCCTTGCCGCCCCGGAGGGCGCTGAATGGGCCGCGCCGGCGAAGGTGATCGACCGGCTGTTCTACCGCTTCGACCCGGTCGGGTTCCTGCCGCGCGGCGACTGGAAGCTGTTCGTCGTCCCGGCCGAGGGCGGTACTGCCCGCCAGGTCACGCAGGGCCCGGGTTCGTTCGGCGGCCCAGGCTTCGGCGGCTCGCAGATCGTCTGGTCCGCCGACGCCGGCTCGCTGTTGATCTCGGCCAACCTGAGGCCCGAGGCCGATCTCGAACCGCTCGACTACGAGGTGTACGAAGTCGATCTCACCTCCGGCGCGGCCACCGCGCTCACCAGCCGGCACGGTCCGGACAACTCGATCGCTCGCTCTCCAGACGGCGACACGATCGCATACGTGGGGTTTGACGATCGCTACCAGGGCTACCAGCTGACCGAGCTGTATGTGGCCGACGGAGACGGCGGCGCGCCGCGGGTGTTGACCGGCGAGCTCGGGAGAAGCGTCGCGTCGCCGCAATTCTCCGCCGATGGCCGCGAGATCTTCTTCAGCTACACCTCTGAAGGACGCAGCCGGCTCGCCAGCATCGACCTCGACGGCGAGATGCTGGACCACGTGAGCGACGCCGGCGGCGGCTGGAGCGCCTACGCCGGAGGGCCCGGCTACAGCCTGGCGGACGACGGCACGTTCGCCTTCGTGATGTCGAGCGCCGAGGCACCAGGAGATATCGCCGTCGGCCGTCGCGGCTCACCGGCGCAACGCCTGACCGACGTCAACTCGGACGTGCTGGGGAACAAGGAGCAGGCCGAGCTCGAAGAGATCTGGTTCGACTCATCGCACGACGGGCGTCGCGTGCAGGGCTGGATTCTCAAGCCGCCGGGATTCGACCCGACGCGGAAGTACCCGCTTATCCTCGAGATCCACGGCGGCCCGTTCGCCGCTTACGGTCCGCGATGGGATGCCGAGAAGCAGCTCATGGCCGCCTCGGGGTACGTGGTGCTCTACACCAACCCCCGTGGCAGCACGAGCTACGGTGAGGAGTTCGGCAACCTCATCCACCATGCATACCCGGGCGACGACTTCCACGACCTCATGTCGGGTGTGGATGCGGTCATCGAGCGCGGCTACGTCGATCCGGACCAGCTGTTCGTCACCGGTGGCAGCGGCGGCGGTGTGCTGACCTCGTGGGTCATCGGTCGTACGGACCGATTCCGCGCCGCGGTCACGGTCTACCCGGTGATCAACTGGTACAGCTGGGTGCTGAGCGCCGACATCTCGGCCTTCGGGGTCAAATACTGGTTCCCTGGTCTGCCCTGGGATTACCCGGAGCACTACGAGCAGCGCAGCCTGCTGTCGGTGGTCAAGAACGTGACCACGCCGACGATGGTGCTCACCGGAGAGGCTGACTACCGCACGCCGATGTCCGAGTCTGAGCAATACTTCGCAGCACTGAAACTACTCGACGTGGAGTCGGTGCTGGTTCGCGTCCCCGGCGAGAGCCACGGCATCCGAGGACGCCCGAGCCACTTCATGCAGAAAGTGGCATACATAGTCGGCTGGATGGACAAACACCGCGGCGAGTAGAGTTCCACGGCATCACCACGAACCACCTCGCAACGGAACGAGGCCCGAATCCCAGGAGTCGATTCAAATGCTGAACGAACGCCAAGAAGCCCTGTGTTCAACGAGTCAGTGGGACTTCTCCGACTTGAAGGCGCTGATCTTCAACTGCACGCTCAAGCGCACGCCCGAGATGTCGCACACCCAGGGCCTGATCGACGTCGCGGCGGCGATCATGGAGAAGAACGGCGTCAGCGTCGAGACCATCCGACCGGTCGACTACTATCTCGCCCCCGGGGTGTATCCCGACATGACCGAGCAGGGGTTCGACAAGGACGATTGGCCGGCGCTGTACGAGAAGGTCCAGGAGGCCGAGATTCTCATCATCACCTCGCCTATCTGGTTGGGGGTAAAATCGTCCACTTGCACGGCGACCATCGAGCGGTTGTATGCCAGCTCCGGCGACCTCAACGAGCACGGCCAGTACGCCTACTACGGCAAGGTCGGCGGATGCCTGATCACCGGGAATGACGACGGCGCCAAGCACTGCGCGATGGACATCCTCTATTGCCTGCAGCACCTCGGCTACATCATCCCGCCGCAGGCCGATGCGTGCTGGTTGGGTGAAGCCGGGCCCGGACCTTCGTATCTCGACGAGGGGTCCGGTGGGCCGGAGAATGACTTCACCCAGCGCAATACCACGTTCCTGACCTGGAATTTGCTGCACTTGGCGCGCATGCTGAAGGACGCTGGCGGGATCCCGGCACACGGCAACCAGCGCTCCGCCTGGGAGGCCGGCTGCCGTTTCGACCACCCGAACCCGGAATACCGCTGAGACACGGCTTCCGACTGCGGCAGCCATCCAGAGGAGCGCGTGAGCAGCAGACGGAACACCACCCAAGCTCGGAGGTCACACGCGATGCGCCACGATTCGACCACCATCCTGCGGATCGCCGTTGTTGCGCTGATGTGCACGCCGGCCTTTGCCCTACCCGCGACTCAGCACCAGGCGTCCGAGCAGCAGGACGGAGTGCTGACGACCATCGCTCCCTTCGGCAGCTTCGGACACATCTACGACGAGAACAGCATCGAGGGCATGCGGCCGCGGATCATGGGGTCGCATGGGGCCATCTCCACCGGTCACTACCTCGCGACCACCGCCGGTCTGGAGATGCTCAAGGCCGGCGGCAACGCGTTTGACGCCGGGGTCACCGCCGCGATGGCGTTGAAGGTGACGAAGATGGCCTACGCCGGCTGGACGGGGGTCGCGCCGCTGATCCTCTACAGCGCCGAAGAAGACCGGGTGGTGACGCGCGTCGGCGCCGGTCGTAGCCCAGAGTTGGCGACGCTCGACCATTTCCTGCAGCACGGCAAGACCGCCATCAACACCGCGCTGGTGCCGGCGGACGTCGATGTCTGGCTTGCGGCGCTCGACCGCTACGGGACCATCAGCTTTGCCGAGTCGGCACGACCGGCGCTCGAGATCGCCGAGCACGGCTACCACCTGTACAAGATGCAGAAGTGGCTGGTGGAGGAGTACACGGAGAACATCCTGGAGTTCCCCTACAACGTAGAGTTCTGGTTCCAGCACGGTGCTCGTCCACCGAAGCTCGGGGATCTCATGGTCAACGCCGACCTCGGCAAGCTGATCCGCTACATGATCGCTGCCGAAGAGACAGCACTGGCGGGCGGCGCCACTCGCTCAGCCGGGATTCAGGCCGCCAGAGACGCGTTCTACAAGGGCGAGCCGGCGCGTGCGGTCGATCGATACTTCAGAGAGCAGGACGGGTTGGTCCGCTATGCAGATCTTGCGGACTATGAGGGCGCATGGATGGAGCCGGTCCATACCGACTTCATGGGATACGACGTCCATGTCGGCGATGGTTGGTCACAGGGACCGAGGATGATCCTGTTTCTCAACATCCTCGAGAACTTCGATCTGCGCGCTCTCGGCTACAACACGGCCTCCTACATTCACCTCGTCTCGCAGGCGATCAACCTGGGGATGGCAGATTCCCACAAGTACGTCGGCGATCCGGAAGTCGTCGACATTCCGGACAACCTGTATTCGAAGGCGTACGCACGTCGACGCGCCGAGCTCATCGACATGCACGAGGCGTTCGGCGACATGCCGCCGTGGGGAGATCCGGTCAACATGCTGACGGTCGCGACTGACTCTCCGGACGACTTCCGCGCCGAGCCGTCGACGGCCACGGAGCCGGCGGTCGGGAGCAGCCTACCGGGGCTCGATACCACGTCGCTGAACGTCATCGATGCGGCCGGCAACTTGTTCTCGATGACCGAGAGCGACGGCCATGCTGACACCCCGATGATCCCCGGCTGGGGCTTCGGCCTCGGTGGCCGCATGGGGCAGTTCAACCTCGACCCGAACGTCGCGAACGTCATGGCGCCCAGGAAACGGCCGCGCAACACCAACAGCCCGGTCCTGCTGATGCGAGACGGCGCCCCCTTCATGGGCCTCTCGACGCCGGGCGGTGATCAGCAGATGCAGGCGTTGCTACAGGTCATCCTCAACGTCGTCGTATGGGGGATGTCGCCGGAGCAGGCACTGGATCAGCCGAGGTTCGGCAGCTACAACTTCCCGCCGACCGGCTCGGAGATCAACCGCAATCCGGCGAAGCTGAGAATCGAGGACAGGATCCCGCTCGAGACCGCTGAAGCCTTGCGGAGCCTGGGACATGACGTCGAGTCCTGGGGGCGTTGGAACTGGCGCGCCTGCGCTCCCACGGTGAGCTATCGCGATCCGGACAGCGGCGTGTTGATCGCCGCCGGCGACGTACGACGGGAAACGACGTCGCTCGCCTACTGACCGCCTCCGGCGCTCGAACGTCTCCCGAGCTGCGGCGTCGCGACGCCGAGCCTATTTGCACAGTTTCGGCTGCAGCGGCCCTGACCCGCCTCATCGCCAGTCTGCTCTACGGCGTCGACGCGGGCGCTGGTAGGCGCGCGCCAGGCCCCGAGGCTAGTCGCGCTGCGGGTCCAGCCACGCGTCGATGAGGCTGCGCGAGATCGAGATTTGGGGCGACAGACGCAGCTCGCCGGCATCCACCGCGGTGGCGATCTCCTGGCGCGTGAACCAGCGCGCGTCTTCGAGCTCCTGGTCGCCCAGCGTGATCGTGTCGTGCTCGGCGGCAGCGGTAAATCCCAGCATCAGCGAGGCCGGAAACGGCCATGGCTGTGAGCTCACGTAACGCACCTCCCGGCACACGATACCGGACTCCTCCAACACCTCGCGGCGCACGGAGTCTTCGAGGCTCTCGCCGGGCTCGACGAAACCGGCGAGCACCGAGTACCAGCGCCTCGGCCACGCTGCCTGGCGGCCGAGGAGTATGCGATCACCGTGCACGACGCGCACGATGATCGCCGGGTCGGTGCGCGGGAAGTGCTGCCGGGCGCATTCGGGGTTACCGCAGCGTCGCAGCCACCCACCCTGGAGCGAATCGGCAGCAGCACCGCAAGCACCGCAGAACCGATGCGTGGCGTGCCAGTGCGCCACCGCACGCGCGTAAGCCAGCCAGCCGGCATCAGGCGCTGTCATCAAGGGACCCACCTGGCGCAGGTCGGCGAAGGCGCCGCCCTCGAGCCGTCCGACGTCCGGCTCCGGTGTGTCGGGCAGCAACACAGCGAAACAGGCCCGATCGCCATCGGCCAGACCGAGAAAGACAGTCTCCTGCAGCGGCAGGTCGAGCGACGGATCCCCGACATGCGGCAGGGCTGCGACCGGGTTGTCGGCGCCGATCACCAGGCTCTGACCACGCCAGATCGGCACCAGCACCGACGTCGGATCGGCTAGCCGGTGCCGTAGCCTGTCCGGGTCCAGACGCAAGTGCGCGGCGCGATCGATCCACGAGCTCGAATAGAAGTGCTGTGTCACATGCCCTATGGTACCCGCGATGCCAACCTACCCCGGCGTTGCGCGCTCGGTGGCCGGCATGGAGGGCTCGCTGTTCTCCAAGCTGGCCCATCGCCTCAAGCAGATGAAAGGCGAGGTATACCCGCTCCACGTCGGCGACACGTGGATGGAGCCTGCCGAGGGCTGCCGGATGCAGGATCTGCGGGTGGCCGACCACCCCGGGATGCACCGCTACTCGTCGCCGCACGGGATGCCGCGGCTTCTCGCAGGTGTGGTTGAGCGCCAACGATCGCGCGTCGGCGTCGACACGACGCCCGACAACGTGCTCATCGCCGCCGGTGCCACCGGAGCGCTGGGAGCGGCGGTCGGGGCTACCATCGATCCCGGCGACGAGGTGCTGCTTCTGGCGCCGCATTGGCCGCTGTTCGCAGGAATCGTGCAGTCGTTCTCCGGAACGCCGGTGCCGGTGCCGTTCATCGGGCTCGTTGACTCACCGGAGGCCGCCGTCGAGGTCCTCGAAGCCAAGCGCTCCTCGCGCTCGGCGGCGATCTACCTGAGCACGCCGAACAATCCGACTGGCCGGGTGATCTCGGCGCCGATTGTCGCGGCCGTGGCCGAGTGGGCGACACGCCACGACTTGTGGATCCTCGCTGACGAGGTCTATGAGGACTACGTCTACCGAGGCGAGCATTGCTACGCGCGCACGCTGGCGCCCGAGCGCACCTTCTCGGTGCACTCGTTTTCCAAGGCGTACGGAATGGCAGGTAACCGTTGCGGTTATGTCGTAGGTCCGGCAGAGCACATGCGCGACGTACGCAAGGTGAGCCTACACAGCTTCTACAGCACTCCCACGGCGTCGCAGATCGCGGCAGCGAACGCCCTCGACGGTCGCGGCGACGCCTGGGTCGCCGCCGCCAAGCCCGTTTACCGCGAGCTAGGCGACGAGATGGCCTCCGTGCTTGGCGTGACGCCGCCCGAAGGAAGCCAGTTTCTTTGGGTCGACGTGGCCGACCAAATCGACGAGCGCGGCCTGATGGGTTTCCTCGAGGACTGCCTTGATGACGGGGTTCTGGTAGCGCCGGGGCCCAGCTTCGGGCCCTATCCGACCCACGTGCGTGCCTGTTTTACGGCCGCACCGCCGGAGCGCACGCGGCGCGGGATGCAGCTACTGGCTCGGCACCTCGGCAGATAGCCGTCACAGACCGTCAGAAACGAAATCCGAGGCCGAAGTGCACCCGCGTATCGCCCTCGAGGTTGTTGGCAACGTCGAGGTTCAAGCGCACCAGAGGCGCGACCAGGAAAACCCCGGCGCCGACCCCGTTTTCGAACTGGGCGCGCGATATCGGCAGTCCATAGGAGTAGGCCGTACCGATATCCCAGAAAACGCTGATGCCGAAGCGAGCAACGCTGAAGGACGTAGTCACCGGGACGCGGATCTCGGCGCCTCCGAACGCCACGCTGTCTCCACCCAGCGACCCGGCTCGATAGCCGCGCAACGACACCATGCCGCCGACGTACGGTCGCTCGTAGGCCGGCAGGGGGGCATCGGTCGTATGCAACACTGCCCGCGTCGCCAGCACCGCCTGACCGACGAGCGTCTTGTAGGTGGCGATCTCGAACCGGAATCGATTGGCAGCCACGCCCGTGGCCGGGTCGACGCGCTGCCAACCAACGCGGGCGACCACGGCATCGTAGGGGAACGAGACGTTGGGGCGCGTGTCGAAGCTGAGATGAGCCCCGTAGGTCCACAAGCTCTCGCTCATACTTCCGAACTCGACGTCGGCGTAGGCGCCCTCGAGCCGAGCCTGCACGGCGCCGCTCAGGCGGCGCTCGACGAACACCGCGCCCCCTAGACGTGAGTCGTCGACCCGAGCGTGTGGGTTCTCGAACCGTCGAGCGCTCACGGTGCCGCCGAATCGATAGCCGCTGTCCCAGTCGCGCGTCACCTCGCGCCACCTGGTCGACGCCGCCATACGTCACCGGAATGGAGATCAGCTCACCGCCCCCGAGCAGGCTCTTGGCGGCAACGCGGCCGCCGAAGCTGAACTTCTCGACACAGCTCGGGCAACAGCAGCAGCTTGTCGCTCGCCGAAGTCCGCTGCTGAACCGACAGCACTAGCGCGGTCGGTCGGGGTGAGCGACCGATAACGCCGGAGCACCTCGACCGCTCCGAAACGACCGCTGTCGATAAGCCGCTGTCTGATGCCCGCGACATCCGCCACCGTGACGCGGTCGCCCACCGCGACGCCCGCGATCTGCAGCACCCTCGTCGGATAGCGAGCCGTGGACACGCAACTCGACCACCAGCTCCGACGGTGGCGTAGAGCGCCGGCAGCGCCGGACTCAACACCGGCTGCAGTCGAGCAGCGACCCGAGTCGCTCCGGCCGCCGAGTCGCACCATCGAACCGATGCTATCGACCATCCTGTTGCTCCATGCGGAACCTGATTCGGCCTCCCGGTAGTCGAAGTACTCGAGCCCGTGGCCGATGTCGTACGAGCCATTGGCGAACGTCGCCTCTCCCACGGCGTGGATCTCCCGAGGCAACCAGACGCGTCCTCCGGAAACGGCTTGCGACCATCTCGGCATGTCGTGCACCAGCCACCGAGTGGCGAAATCGAGCCCGATTGTCGTAGGCAATCTTGCTGGTGCTCCTCGGCGAGCACCCACATGCACCACCGAGGTCTTCTGAACCGGTACGCCCATGAGCCGTCCGTATCGGTCCACAAGCTCCCTCGCTCATACTTCCGAACTCGACGTCGGCGACTAGGCGCGCCTCGAGCCCCGAGCCTGCACGGCGCCGCTCAGGCGGGCGCTCGAACGAACACCGCCCCGATAGCCCCAGCGGAACCGCGGCGGGACCCGTTACCTCGAAGCTCTCGCGATCGCGGACGACGTGAGTCGTCGACCCGAGCGTGTGGGTTCTCGAACCGTCGAGCGCTCACGGTGCCGCCGAATCGATAGCCGCTGTCCCTGTGGACCTCCGCGATTTGGGACTCGTCAGAACTACGAACGGGACGCGGAGCGGTTTCGGCGCATCCCGGGAGACCATGTTCGCGCGAATCGGCCCGCCGAGCACGCCTGGTGGCGTACTCGGCTGCCGAGTGCTATTAACTTAGCAGTATGCTATTTTTCTAACACTTCGGGGAAATTCCGTTACCCAGCGCCTCGTGGCGCCGATTCGTCCGCGATCGATGCCTTGTCTGGAGAGCTGCCATGCGAAACGTACTCGTCCGCATCGGCACGTCCGCCGCCATCATCTTGCTGCAGGGATCTGCGCCCGCGCCCAGCTTCCGCGCCATCGTGCCGGGGCCGGAACGCGCGACCGCCGCCGAGAGTGCGTCGCTGGCGCAGCACCGACAGCGGAGACGCGCCGACTACGACCTGGACGAGCTCCGAGTCATGCTGACGAGCGACGCCGCCGCCGATCGCGCGCTGGGCGCGTGCCGCCTCGGCGACATGCGCTCACGCGGCACGGCGTTGATGTCGGACCTGGTCGCGCTTCTGAGCGACGACACCCTGCTCACACGTCACCCCTGCCGCGAAGACGAGGGCCGCGGCCACGGCAGCTCCGACGAGGGTTGCGACGACGAAGATTGCTGGCGCCATACGTCACCGGGCAAGGAAGCGGCGATCGCCCTGGCCGATATCGGCGGGCCGGCCGTCGACGTGCTCATCGACGCGCTCCAGCACACCAGCGCCATCGTACGACACAACGGCGCTCTCGGATTGGGGCTTCTGGAGCGCGAGGACACCATCGAGCCGCTTGCCGGCGCCCTGCAGGACACCGAGACCCGTGTGCGCGCGCGCGTCGCGTGGGCGCTCGGCATGGTCGAGAGTGCATCAGCCGTTCCGGCGCTAGCGACCGCCCTCGACGACCGTAAGGCTGCCGTTCGTGAACAGGCGGCATGGGCGCTCGGGATGATCGAGAGCGCGTCGGCCGTGCCGGCCCTAGCGAGCGCTATCGCCGACGATGAAGCCGCAGTTCGTGAACAAGCTGCGTGGGCACTCGGAATGATCGAGAGCCGCGACGCGGTATCGGCGCTGGTGGGAGCATTGCGCGCCGACCCGCACGCGGGGGTGCGCGAGCAGGCCGCCTGGGCGCTGGGAATGATCGAGGATCCCAGCGCCGCGCCGGCGCTCGCCGACGCGCTCGAGGACGAGGACGTAGGGGTCCGCCGGCAGGCAATCTGGGCGCTGGGGATGGTGCTCGAGGACGGCGACATCGACATCGACTATGCGGCCCTTTCGGACCGACTGCGTCGAGCGCTCCGACTTTCGCAACGCTAGGACGCCCGCGAGCGCCCACGTGATCCCGGATACGGCACCGCATCGCTCCGGGGTGCTATAACAGAGGGATGGGCAACGACGACGAAGACCAAGCGGCGACGCGCCTGCCCGAGGTGTTGCCCGTCTTCCCGTTGTCGTCGGCGCTCTTGCTTCCGGGATGCCGGCTGCCGCTGCGCATCTTCGAGCCGCGCTACCAGCAGATGGTCGAGGACGCCCTGGCAGGCGACCGACTCATCGGGATGATCCAGCCGAGCAACCCGGTTGCCGACGACACCGAGCCGAACTTGCAGTCTGTGGGGTGCGCCGGGCGGATCGCGTCGCTCAAGGAGGCCGAGGGTGGCCACTTCCTGATCAGCCTCGTCGGGGTGTCCCGGTTCGAAGTGATTCGAGAGGTAGCGTCGGACCGTCTTTACCGCCTCGTCGAGCCGCGCTGGGAGCGCTTCACCTACGACACTGGCAACAACCTGCCGGCAGACATCGACCGCGAGGTTCTAGTAGCCAACCTGCGCGCCTATTTTGATACCTACGGGCTCGAGGCAAACTGGCGAGCCATCGACGACAGCGGCGATGAGGAGTTGGTCAACTCCCTCGCCATGGTCTGCCCATTTGACAGCGCAGAGAAGCAGGCGCTGCTCGAAGCACCGAGCCTGGAGCAGCGCAGCCAGCTGGTGATCGCGCTCATGAACATGGCGCTACTGCAAGGCGGCGACTCGAGCACCGTGCACTAATGGGGCTGTTCGAATGGGTCACCGGGCGCGTCGCGCGACCACAGGCCGACGATGCCGATGTCGAGACGGTGCGACGTATCGCCCGCGAGCTGGATGAGATCGAGCCGGCGCAGGCGCGCTACGTGGCGTGTTTCGCCTACATCCTCGGCCGCGTGGCGCACGCCGATCTGGACATCAGCGACGACGAGACGCGCGCCATGGAAGCGTTGATCTGCGAGCGCGCCAGCTTGCCAGCTGACCAGGCCGTCCTGGTGACGGCGATGGCCAAGCAACACAACGAGCTGTTCGGGGGGACCGAGAACTTCCTGGTGACGCGGGAGTTCGAGCGTCTGGCGCAACGCGACCAGAAGCTGGCGCTGCTCGACTGCCTGTTCGCCGTCTCGGCTAGCGACGGTTCGGTGTCCAGCAACGAGGACACCGAGGTACGCAAGATTGCCTCCGAGCTCAAGCTCGACCATCGGGATTTCATCGCCGCGCGATCGCGCTATCTGGAGCACCTCGAGGTCCTGAAGGACGAAACTGGGCCGTAGCAGCCCGTAGCAGGCCGTATGCAACTCGCTCTGCTCGACCTGGCGATCGTGATCGCTTTCCTGGCACTGTCGTTGTCCATCGGGGTGGCGGTAGCACGCCGAGCCGGCTCGAGCTCGGGCGAGTTCTTCCTGTCGGGACGAAACATGCCGTGGTGGCTGCTCGGCGTGTCGATGGTAGCGACGACGTTCTCCACCGACACACCCAACCTGGTGACCGACATCGTGCGGACCACCGGGGTCGCCGGTAACTGGGTGTGGTGGGCGTTCCTGCTGACCGGCATGCTCACCACGTTCGTGTACGCACGGCTATGGCGGCGCTCGGGCGTGGAAACCGACATCGGGTTCTACGAGATCCGCTACTCCGGCCGGACGGCGGCTTTCCTGCGCGGGTTCCGGGCGATGTATCTCGGCGTGTTCTTCAACGTCATGATTATGGCCTCGGTGACGCTCGCGGCGATCAAGATCGGCGGCGTGATGCTGGGCCTCAGCCCCGCCAGCACGGTGTTGATCGCCGGCTCCGTGACCCTGGTCTACGCTATGCTGGGCGGCCTCACTGGCGTGATCCTCACCGACTTCGTGCAGTTCGCCATGGCACTTCTCGGGTCGTTCGCCGCCGCCTGGTACGCGTTGCAACGACCCGAGGTGGGAGGCCTCCGCGCCCTCCTGGCGCATCCGGACGTCACCCCCAAGCTCGGGCTGGTGCCGGATTTCTCCGACCCATCGCTGGCGGTCGGCATCTTCGTCGTACCGCTGGCGGTGCAGTGGTGGGCCACCTGGTACCCGGGCGCCGAGCCCGGCGGTGGCGGCTACATCGCGCAGCGCATGCTGGCAGCCAAGGACGAAGCTCATGCGCAGGGGGCGACGCTGCTATTCAACGTCGCCCACTACGCGTTGCGTCCGTGGCCCTGGATTCTGGTGGCGTTGGCCTCGATCGTCGTGTTCCCCGATCTCGATTCGCTCCGCGAAGCGTTCCCCGGCGTCGATCCGAGCGTGGTGCAACACGACCTCGCGTACCCGGCGATGCTGACGTTTCTTCCAACGGGGTTGCTGGGCCTCGTCATCGCGTCGCTGGTCGCGGCGTACATGTCGACGATCTCGACCCACCTCAACTGGGGCGCCTCGTACATCGTCAACGACTGGTATCGGCGCTTCGTACGGCCCGACGCCTCCGAGCGCCGGTTGGTGCTCGTCGGGCGTTTGTCGACCGCGGCTCTGATGATCGCCGCCTGCCTGGTCTCGTTGCTGCTGTCGAACGCGCTGCAAGCGTTCCAGATCCTGCTCCAGATCGGCGCCGGCACCGGCCTGCTGTTCATCCTCCGATGGTTCTGGTGGCGGATCAGCGCCGCCAGCGAGTTGGCGGCAATGACGATCTCGTTCTCCGTCGCGGCCTGGTTCCAGTTCGCGCACGCGAGCGTTTTCGGCGCCGTGCCCGATCCGCATCAGCAGCTGCTGGCCGGCGTCGCCATCACCACACTCGGGTGGTTGGCGGTTACGGTGCTGACCCCGCCCACCGACGAGACGACGCTGCGCTCGTTTTACCGGCAGATCCGACCCGGTGGACGCGGTTGGGCGGCCGTCGTCGAGCGTGCTGCCGCAGACGGCGAGTCGCTCGAGACCGCGGACACCGCGGCGGCCTCGTTCCCGACCGCGCTGAGCTGCATACTATTGGGGTCGGCGGCCGTCTACGCGACGCTGTTCTCGATCGGTTACCTGCTCTACGGACGTCCCGGCATCGCCCTCGTGCTTGCCGTCCCGGCGGTGGGCGCTACCGTCGCCATCACGCGTTTGTGGCGGCGGCTCTAGAACGGTCACGGTCCGGCGCCATCGGCCTGCTAGACAGTTTCCGGCACCAGCGGTAAGGTCTGTCCATCTCGACCCGTTCCATCTCACGGGGTCTTGCCAATGAGAACGCGCGTACCCGAGCACAGCCAACGACCGTAACGCTGGCGAACTGATCGCCTGCGCCCTTCCAGCGGCGCCGGCGGCCTCTCTACATCGCCAGCGCCTTCCTACGGTTTGGTCGCGCCTGCTTCTCTAATGACCCTCCTCGCCGGAGACTTCCCGTGAGTTCTACCTCCACCTTCTGGAACGACTTCAAGGACGCCGTTCGCGGCACCCAGCAGGACTATACCCAGGGTGCGGTGGGGCGCGCCGTGCTGCTGCTCGCCGTCCCAATGGTTCTGGAAACGGCAATGGAGTCGCTCTTCGCGGTCGTCGACGTGTTCTTCGTCTCCAGGCTCGGGCCCGCTGCGGTCGCTACGGTGGCGCTCACCGAGTCGATGATGACGATGGTCTTCACCGTCGCCATCGGCCTGTCGATCGCGGTGACGGCAATGGTGGCACGGCGCATCGGCGAGCACGACCGCGACGCAGCGGCGCGCTCGACGGTGCAGGCAATCGGGCTCGGGTTGACGGTGTCGGCCGCAATCGCCGTCGCCGGCGTGGCCCTGGCGCCACAGATGCTGTCCCTCATGGGGGCCTCCGAGGACGTCGTCGCCAACAGCAGCTATGCGCGTGTCATGCTCGGCGGCAACGTTACCGTGTTGCTTCTGTTCCTAATTAACGCCGCGTTCCGCGGTGCGGGCGACGCCGCCGTAGCCATGCGCGTGCTGTGGCTTGCCAACGGCATCAACATCTTCCTTGATCCGATGTTGATCTTCGGCATCGGTCCGTTCCCGGAGCTCGGAGTGCTGGGCGCCGCCGTGGCAACCAACATCGGCCGCGGCACGGCGGTCGTGGCGCAGTTCTGGCTGCTCAGCCGACCTGGCGGGCGGTTGCAGATTCGTCGCGAGCACCTGGTGTTCTTACCCGCACTGATGGTGCGCCTGGTGCGGCTCTCCGGTGCCGGCATGTTCCAGGTGTTCATCAGCATGGCGAGCTGGGTCGGCCTGATCCGCATCCTTGCCGGGTTCGGAGACGAGGTACTGGCGGGCTACGCGGTCGGCATTCGCCTCATTCTCTTTGCGCTGCTACCAAGCTGGGGCATGAGCAACGCGGCGGCCACGATGGTGGGACAGAGCTTGGGCGCCGGAAAACCCGAGCGCGCCGAAAAAGCCGTGTGGATAGCCGGCTTCTATAACCTGATCTTTCTGGGTGCGATCGGCGTCCTGTTCATCGCCTTCGCGCCGTTCATCGTCGCCCTTTTCACCACCTTGCCCGAGCCTCACCGCTGGGGCGTGCTGTGCCTGCGGATCGTCTCCGCCGGCTTCCTCTTCTATGCCTACGGCATGGTGCTCGAGAACGCCTACAACGGCGCCGGCGACCCGTGGACACCCACCTGGATTAACCTGTTCTGCTTCTGGATCTTCGAGTTGCCGTTCGCCTGGTTCGCGGCCCACACACTCGGCTGGGGGCCGACGGGCGTGTTCGTCGCCATGGCGGTATCGTTCTCGGCCATGGCGGTGGTCGCGGCGTATTTCTTCCAGGGGGGCGGCTGGAAGCTCAAGAATGTCTAGCAGCCCGATCAGCGCGTTGCTCGAGGCCTGCCTGCCAGCACCGCACGACCACCGTGCCGGCGGCATCGAGCAGGCGCTGGCGATTCTGGAGCGCGACCCGGACGCCGCCCGCGCTGACATCTGGACCGCCTGCGCCTGCGGCGAGCTCGACACTGCTCGGTCGATGCTCGCCGACGCCCCTGACTTGGCGGCCACCGCCGGCGGGAGTCGCGACTGGGTGCCGCTGCTGTACCTGAGCTTCTCCCGGTTTCTGCGCCTGGATCCGGCCCGCGCAGCCCGGATGGTCGAGATCGCCTCGCTGCTACTGG
Organism: Acidobacteriota bacterium; assembly: GCA_965197275.1. Classification (GTDB taxonomy): domain Bacteria; phylum Acidobacteriota; class UBA890; order UBA890; family WLXD01; genus DASCOT01. The sequence continues at coordinate 442,971 of CBDAMQ010000032.1, read as the reverse complement.
CGAACGGCGCCGACCCGAACGCCTACTGGATTGATGCGAACGAGGGTGAGGGTAGTCGCGAGTCGGCGCTCTACGGCGCCGCCGGTGTCGCCAACAACCTCGAGCTGACGCGGCTGCTGATCGAGGCCGGGGCCGATCCGAACGATGGCGAGACCCCGTACCACACGGTCGAGCATGAGGGCGTGCCCTGCGCGCACCTGGTGTTCCCTCACCTGGACGAGACCAGTCGCAGCATCGCGCTATTGCACAAGATCGACTATCCGGATCTCGACGGGTTGCGGACGCTTCTGGAGCTGGGCGCCGATCCCGACGGGCGCTCGCCCTTCAAGAACTTCGCCCTGCATCAGGCGGTGTTTCGCGGCCATCCGAAGCCGTTCTTCGACTTGCTCATCGAGCACGGCGCCGATCTCGACCGCCCCAACGGTGACGGCAAGACACCCTATGCGCTTGCCGGCCGTTCGGGGCGCAGCGAGATCATGGAATGGCTCGCGGCAGCGGGAGCCGACACCCGGCTGGATCCGATCGACGCGTTCCTCGCCGCCTGCGGGGCCGGCGACACGGCGCAAGTGAGCGAGCTGCTCGAAACCGACCCGCAGCTGTTCGGGAGGCTCAGCGACAACGACCGTGCCGAGATATGCGAGGCAGCGGATGCGGGAAACACCACGGCGGTACGAACGATGCTAGACGTTGGTTGGGACGTGAACACTCGCGGTCGTGTCTGGGACGAGACGGCCCTGCACCGCGCAGCCATGCAGGGACATCTGGAGACCGCCCAGTTGCTGTACGCGCGTGGCAGCGATCTGACCATCCGTGATCGCTTCTATCAGAGCTCGCCGCTCGGCTGGGCGTTGCACGGTGAACATCTCGAGCTCGCTCGACTGTTGGGTTCCGATCCCGGACGACTCGACATCCGCGACGCCGCGCAATGCGGCTACGCCGAGCGCACCCTGGAGCTACTGGGCGCTGGTAACCCCGACGCCGAGGTAGCGAGTGGCGATCCCGGCGTGTTGTTGCGCGCCGCCGCCGCCGGCGGCAACGTCGAGCTGGTGCGCACGCTGCTGGAGCGCGGCGCAGATGCGTCGCTACGCAATCGCGACGGGCTCTCAGCGATGCAGGTCGCCGAGGCGGCGGGCGAGGCCAACATCGCACGATTGCTGCAGAAACCAGAGCTCCCCTGATGGGCCGCGCGGCCAGGCGCTGAGACCAACCGCCGTATACTTGGATCGTGAGCCACCGACGTAGCCAGGGTATTCTGACCACGCGCATTCCCTGGCCGGCCGTCGTCCTTGTTCTGGGCATGGTCGTCGCCCCCGGCTGGCGACAATCGCACGATACGACCTCGGTCCGCTTCCGCGATGTGACCGAGGCAGCCGGGTTGGAGTTCCCTTACGTCTACGGCACACCATCACGCCCATACGTAACCGATTCCGGCGGTTCCGGAGCCGCGTGGCTCGACTACGACACCGACGGCCGTGTCGACATCGCGATCGCCAATGGGCTCCCCGGACCCTCGGGACAACCGCACGCTGCGACGCGCGCCGCGCTTGCCGGTACACCGCTACGCGAGTCCTTGGCACCGGACGGCAGCGTCGCATCCCACGCGCTGTTCAGAAACCTCGGGGGCCGCTTCGTCGATGTCGCCGCCGCTGCGGGACTCGACGATGCCGCGTGGGCCAACGCCGTGGTTGCGGCAGACGTCGACAACGACGGCTTCGACGACGTGTACATCACCGCAATCGGGCCGGATCGTCTCTACCGCAACAACGGCGACGGCACGTTCGCGGTGTGGTCTGCCGGGCTCGACGACCCGGGGTGGGGCACCGGCGCCGTCTTCTCCGACTGGGACCTGGACGGCGATCTGGATCTGTACGCGGTTCGCTACGTCGATTTCGACGCCGGCTCGACGGCGACGCTGGGCGACGGTGTGTGCAACTACCTCGGCATCGAGGTGTTCTGTGGGCCACGCGGCCTCACCGGCCAGCGCGACGTGCTGATGATGAACGATGACGCGAAGTTCGGGACATTGGCCGAGTCGGCGATCGACCCGGACCTCGGTTTCGGATTCGCGGCGCTCGCCGTCGATTGCGACGGCACCGCCCCGGCGGAGATCTACGTCGCCAACGACTCCAACATGAACCTGCTGTATCGCTTTGGCGGCGGCGGCGTCGAAGATCTCTCGTTGTTCAGTGGCGCCGGCTTCAGCGGTGGCGGCCTGGAGCAGGCCGGCATGGGGGTGAGCGCGTCGGACTTTGACGGGGACGGCGATTTCGATCTTCTGGTGTCCAACTTTCAGCACGACTACAACACCCTGTACGAGAACATCGGAGACTGCGCCTTCCGCGACGTCACGGCCGAGCGCGGCCTGGCAGCGGCAGCCTATCCGTACATGGGATGGGCGTCGCTGTTCGCCGATCTCGACGGCGACGGCGACGAGGATCTCTTCGTGGCCAACGGCCACCTATATCCGCAACTCGAGCAGCTCGACGTGGAGCCCTTCGGCCAGCGAGATCTGGTCTTTCTGAGCCGTTTACGCGAGACCGGAAGAGCGGATTTCGATCAACTCGAGCCACCGGCCGGAGCTGCCACGGACGCGGCCCTGTCGTCTCGCAGCGCCGCGTTCGCCGACTTCGACAACGACGCCGATCTCGACCTCTTGGTGACCCACATCGACCGGCCACCTCGCCTGCTGGAGAACAGCACCGCGGGATCGGCGGCAGCGTTGCGCATCACGCTCATAGGCCGTCAATCGAACCGCGATGCCCTCGGGGCCACCGTGCGGGTACGCTCGGGCAATGTCGAGCAGTGGCGCGAGCTGCGCCGCACCGACGGCTATCTCGGCAGCAACGACCCGCGGCTGCTGATCTTTCTGCCGGGGGGAGTCGCCGACGAGGTCGAGGTACGGTGGCCGTTCGGAGAAACGTGGCGCGGACAGGCCATCGCGCCCGGTGCCGTGGTACTCGACGAGCAACGGGGACTGATCGCGAGGCGCGACCGATGAATCCCCTCGGGCCCATTGTGCTCGCGATCGCGGTCATCGGCTGGCCGGTGCAGGACCGCGAGGCTCTGCTGCAGCGCGCCCAGGAAGCTGTCCAGGCGGGCGAGTACGCCACCGCCATCGAGATCTACGAAGCGGCGCTGGTCGTCGCCCCCGGTGACATGATGGCCCGCTTCGGGCGCGGGCAAGCTAATTTCCTCGCCGGAAACATCCAGACCGCGCTGCCCGACCTGGAAGCGGCACGCGACGCCAGCGGCGGCAGCGGCGCCGTGCAATACATCCTCGGTCAAGCCTACCTGGAGCTCGAGCGCTTCTCCGAGGCCGACATGGCGCTGGCCGCCGCGGCGCGTGAGCGGCCCGGGTTCGGCCCTCTGATGATGCTGCGCGCGGATATCTGCTACCGCCTCGGCCGTATGGAGCGCGCCGAGAGCCGCCTACGTGAGGTCGCCCGCGTTGCGCCCGAATGGGACCTGCCGTTGGCACGGCTGGCGGAGCTCAGCCTCGCGCGAGATGACGTCGAGGCCGCCGCACAGTGGCTCGAGCGCTCGCTCGAGGTACGACCGATGAACGTCGACACCGCCCTGCTCCTGGCGAGCACCCGGGCCCGCCTCGGCCGGCCCGATGAAGCCCTTGCAACCCTCCAGGAAGCCGTGCGCACGACGCCCGGATCGCTCTTCGCGCGCCTCGCCCTGGCTGAGCGCTACGACCGACTCGATCGCAGCCGAGCGTTGCTGGCGGAGGTCGACGAGATCCTGCAGCGCTGGCCGGACAACCCGGTCGCCCATATGCACCGCGCTCGAAGGCAATACCTCGCCGGCGAGCTCGGGGCGGCGTTGGCCAGCGCCGATCGAGCTTTGCTCGGAATCTCCGGGCCGGCGCCGGACTCCGACGGCACCGCTGACCAACAAGGCCGTGGCGACTTGCTGCCCCGCGTCCTGCAAACCCGAGCCGAGCTCTTGAGTCGGCTCGAGCGCCAGGCTGAAGCCGTCGGTGTCGCCATCGAGCTGGTGGAGCGGTTCCCTCGATACCCGGACGGGCACTTCGTCCTCGGCAACCTGCTGTTGGCTTCCGGCGACTCCGCCGGTCGGGACCATCTTCGGAAGTTCAAGCAGCTTTCGGATGCGCGATTGCACCGCACTGCCGGCGATACCTACCTCGCCGGCGGCGATCTCGAGCGCGCCGGATCCGAGTACGAAGGAGCCCTCGAGGCCAACGCCGACGACGTCGGGGCCCTGCTCGGGCTCGCCACTGTGCGCCGCAGAAGCGCTGCGCCCGACCAGGCGCTGGAGCTCTTGGAGCGCGCCCGACTTCTCAATCCGCCGCCGGTGTCTTGGTACCGAGAGCGCATCCTCGCGCTCGACGGGGCGCGCCGGCGCCAGCAGGCGCTGCAGGAGTGGGAAACCGCCGCAGCGGTTCTGGGAGCCGGCTTTGCGCCAGAGGTGTGGAGCGTGGTGCACGCCGGAGTGGCCGGCTGCGAGAGCTGAGAGCCCGACCCGCTCGGGCCGAGGCGCCTGGGCGTGATCACGCACGGACCGGCGTCGGCTCCCGCTCGCTGGTAGACGTGAACATGCCCGGCGTATAAGCGGTGATGACCCCCGAGAAGGCCGAAGCGGCAACCGTCAAAGGCGACGCCAGATAGAGGCGACCGGGACCCGATCGGCCCTTGTAGTTGCGGTTGATCGCCGACACGGTGACCTGTTCCTCCGTCTCTGACACGCCCGGCCCACAGCCGATGCAGGCGCCGCATCCGGGCTCGATCATCACCACGCCGGCGCGGTCGAAGGTCTCGTCGTAGCCGCGGTCGCGCGCATAGGATTCAACCGCTTGCGAGCCAAACTGAATAAGAAACTGCACCCCCGGCTGCAGGCTCCGGCCGGCGTCAACGGCCTCCTTGACGACGCGGTGATAGAAGTCGAGATCGTGCTCTTTACCCGCGGTGCAGGATCCGCCGTAGGCGATGTCGATCGGCACCCGGCCGATGTCTGACACCAGCGCTCCGTTGGTGGGGTCGGACGGAATCCCACGATCCGGATCGCCCGGATCAGCCACCATTGGCGCAATACGACTCAGATCGATGGTGTGCACCCCGGCAAGATAGGTTGCGTCGGGGTCGGGGCAAACCTGCCGAGCGCGGAGTGACTCGATGTCGACTCCGGGGCGGAAGCGGGCGAGCCATTCGTAGGTCTTGTCGTCCGCCTCAACGATGGCGCCACGCGCCGAGCACTCGGTGCCCATGTTGGTCAGCGTCGCGCGCTCGTCCATCGACAGCGCCGTGACCCCGGGGCCAGTGAACTCCATAACCCTATTCAAAGTCATCTCGCGCTTGGCGTAGTGCAGCAGGATGAACAGCATCACGTCCTTGGCCGTGACGGTGTCCCGCAGTTCGCCGATCAGCTCGAAGCGAATTGCCTCCGGCACCTGGACCAGCGTGAAGCCGTTGTAGACCAAGTTGGCATACTCGGTGGCGCCGACACCCCAGGCGAGGGCGTTATTACAACCGCCCATGCAGGTATGGCTGTCGGTAGCCTGAATGAAATCGCCCGGATCGACCATGCGCTCGCGCGCCACCTCGTGACAGATGCCGGGGGAATTGCCCTCAGCATCGGCCAGGTAACCGTCGACCTCGGCATGCTGCTGGAAGAGACGCTGCATCTGCCGCATCTCGTTGACCTTGGGCAGTAAGGGCTGCAGCTTCTCCACCTCGTCGGCATATACGAGGTGATCTTCGAACGCAGCAAATCGGTCCGGACGCTCGAGCCGGTAGTCAGCGCCGTACTCCTCGGTAAGAAAATGGTGCACCTGCGCCGAGGTGAAGTCGTGCGAGTAGCCGCCGTCGACCTCGACCAACACCGCATCGCCGGGCTCCACGTATCGCGGACCGTCGCCGAGCAGGTGTCGGGCGAGCACCTTTTCGGTCATGTTCATCGGGCGCTCGGAGGTGGCGTGCGCCGGTACGGTGACACTCCCGGCCGCGAGTGCCTTGGCGAACGGGAACAGCCCACCGTGGCGCACGATCAGGCGTGTCACTGGGTCGTATCCCTCACAGAACTCTTCCAGCGGTACTTGCTCGCCGCTCTGCAGCCGCCGCAGGATGCCGTAGCCGGCCATCAGCACGCCCTGGTTGATGTTGTTGCGGGCATGGATGGGAGCGAACGAGTCGGCGATCGCGATGTGTATGCCGCTCCACTTTTCGGCCTGGACGGCAGTCTCGCGGGACGACCCGACCCCTTTGCGGTACCCGGAGACGATGACCTCGAAGCCGCCGTTCAGGAGCGCGTCGCGCTCGAACACACGCTTCCCCTCAACGATGAGCCCCGCATACGCTTCGCGGGCGATGTCCTCGGGGCGGTAGTTGAAACACACCCAGGCGGGTGTCATCGCGTCGGTGTTGATGTCGTCGAGCAGGTCATCCGGCAGGCTCAGATCGTCGAAGCCGAGATCGAGATCGCCCGACAGCTGCCTGCGAATGAGATCGGCGTCCTTGGTGAGAAACAGAACGCGCTTACCGGGCGCCAGCCGGACGCTGTTTGGAGGCCGCATACATTCATTATATTCTTGGCTCACGGGCCAGTTTCTTCGTGCAGCAGGTCGGCCACTCGCCGCGCCACTAAGCGTGTCAGAACAACAGAAGGCCGGCCGGTGACCGAAATCACCGGCCGGCCCTCATGACGTCGGCGCGGACTGTTACCGCGCGTTAGCTAGAAGTCGACTCTGACGCCGAGCTGGAACTCGCGCGGTGAGCGCGCCGCCGTCGGAATGAGGAAACTGCCGCTGGTCACGAACGAGCTGCCCTGGTTGGAGTAGTTGACGCGGTCGGTGACGTTGAAGATGTCGAACAGGATCGTCGCCGTGAAGCGACGTTACCCTTCTGGTTGAGGTAGGTGTACGACACCCGGGCGCTGAAGCGACCGATCGCCGAGTCCATGAAGCGACGTTGCAACGACAACTGCACCGAGTTCGTATTGCTCTTGCCGCCGTTGATGTAGGTACGGACCGAGTTCAGGCTCACCGGAGCGCCGTTCAAGATGCTGATGTTCGGACGCCCGCCCTGTGAGCGCGAGAACGGGTTCAGGTCGACCCGCAGCTGGATGTCCCGGTTGCGGGTGTGCACGAAGTCGAAGCCGACTGATACACCGTTGGAGATCTCGCGCTCCACACCGACGCTCAGTGTGTCGGCGTAGGGAGTCACTCGATCGGGGTTATCGACCGTCGGCGAGCTGTTGAACGCGCCGCCAAGGTTGCCCTCGATGTCGGCCGCCAGATGGTCGCGCAGCTGGTTCAGCGTCGAGTAGCCGTTAGCTTGCACGATGTCGAAGAACAGCTGCGGATCAGAGCCGGAGCCCGGTACCCGCTCGGTGTAGCCGCTGGTCAGGTTGACCGCGTCGAGGTAGAAGTCCTCCCAGCTACCGATCGGGAAGCGATCGTAGAACCGGCCGAAGCCGCCGCGTATCACGGTGCGGCCGTCACGCGCCGGATCCCAGCTGAAGCCGAGGCGCGGCCCGATGTTGCCCTCGCCGACGGTGCTCTGACGATCGAACCGAACCCCGAGGTTCAGGGTCACGTTGTCGGTCGGCTGGAAGTCGTCCTGGAAGAAGATGCCGACCGCCTTCTCGTGCGGAATGTTGAGGTCGCCACCCTGGGCGCCGCCGACACGAATCGTGAAGTCGGTGGGATAGGTGCTGAGGTCGTTCGGGTCCCACGCCGTGTCTTCGTCGAAGTCGAACTGGCCGTTCGCGGTGCTGGCGTTGTTACGGGTAACCAAACGGTCCGAGAAGTGACCGCCGAAGCGGAAATCGTGGTCACCGCCCCAGAAATCCGGTGCGTACAACGAGAACGTATCGTCGTACTGGCGCGAGTTGTTGATGCGCGCCGACGCCACGGTGCTGGCTCCCAGCAGGATGTTGTCGTGGTCTAACGACACGTCGAGGGCGCGCTGCGCTGCGAAGGTTTTGCCGTTGTTATTGAAGCCAGCGTTGGCGAAAGCGACGTCCTCGCGGGTCACAGAAATACGCAGGTTGTTGACGGCGCGATCCGACAGTACCGAGTCGATCGAGCCGACGAAGCTGGTGTCGCGGTCGAACTCCTCGCGCGCCGCCTCGAGGGTCGTATTGCCGCCGATGATCTGGTTGAACTGTGGCGAATACTCCTGCAGGTAGCGCGCCGCGATTCGATGGTTCGAGCTCGCCTGGTAGTCGAGCTTGACCATGAAGTTGCGCAGCAGGTTCTCCTCGGTCGTGGTGAAGTTGAACTCCGGGCGCGTCGCGAACTCACGCGCGATGCCCTCGTTCGGGGTCTGACGCTCGTAGCTACCGAAGAAGAACAGCTTGTCCCTGATCACCGGTCCGCCGAGCGTGCCGCCGATCGACTTGAAGGTGAAGTCGGGCTTCTCGAGGCCGGAACGTTCGGTGAAGAAGTTCGCCTTGTTGATGCTCGAGTCCTGGTAGTAGTAAAAGCCGCTGCCGTGGACTGTATTGCCGCCGCTCTTGGTGATGGCGTTGAGCACCCCGCCGATAGCGCGGCCGAACTCGGCGTCGAACTGGCTGGTGAGAATCTGGAACTCCTGGATCGCCTCGATCGCGGTACGCGTCTGTGCCCCCGCGGTAGCGCCGATCACGTCGTCGTCGTTGTTGGCACCGTCGATGTTGAAGGAGTTGCTGTTGTCATCCATGCCGTTGACGAAAATCGAGTCGGAGGCGGTCGACTGACTGTCCGGCGACACCTGTACGCCGGGCAGCAGGCCCGCGAACACCACGAAGCTCCGACCCTGCGTCGGCAGCGAGATGAAGTCCTCGGCAGACAGGTTGCCCCCGACCTCTTTCGAGGCGACATCAACTAGCGGGCTCTCGCCGGTGACCGTCACCGTCTCGGTAACCCCACCGAGCTCGAGTGTGGCATTGAGCTCGCCGTCCTGTCCGACACGCAACACCACGCCGGTGCTCTCGGAGGTGTTGAACCCCTGGAGCGCGAACGTGACGGTGTAACTGGCCGGGATAAGACCGTTGACGTTGCAGCTGCCGGTTGCGGAGGTGACCGTGACACGCTCTGCCGACGTCGCCTCGTTACGAACCGTCACCGTAACACCGGGTAGCGGTGAGCCATCCGGATCGAGCACCGCGCCCGACAGGTCGGCACGCGCGAACTGCGCCTGCGCTGTGCCGGCAAAGCCGACCGCCAGCGCGAGCGTCATGAGAATGATTGCGGTACGCTGCATCAACTGACTCCAGACTCGGGGAAGAGCCCGTGGCGACCGTGCCCCACTACCGGCCGTCCTACGGTGGGCCTGCGAATTGTATGCAGGCAGTATGCGAAGGCATACAGTTGCAATGTTCATGCCCGCTGACCGGTCTGGCGCTCGCCAATAGAGATCCCGCGTACGAAACTCGCACGCGGACCTACACGGTCAAGCTGGACGGGCGAAATCCGGCGGCGACTCTGGCGACACCCGCGGCCAGCAGCGGTCAGCGCCAGACTCGACTCGCCTCGACTGCCCGATAAAGCGCTTCGGGGCACGGAAGTACTTCAATTTCTTGGACGTCCGGAATCAACGAGTTGGATCCTCGACACGCTCGGCGGCGCCGGCCGCCTCGAAGCACCAGGCGCGCGGTCCGAGCGCCACCACCACATCGGCGGCGGTCTGGCGTTCGCACAGCGCCACGATACAGCCTCCGAACCCGGCGCCCACGATACGGGCTCCCAACGCGCCTGCCGAGCATGCCTTCTCCACCAGCCGGTCTACGGCAGGGTGGCTGACCTCGTAGTCATCGCGAAGACCGGCGTGCGAGGCGTCTAGCAGCCGCCCGAGCCGGGGCAAGTCCACAGCACCGAGGGCGTCCGCTGCCGCGTCGACCCGTTCCGCCTCGGCGAACACGAAGCCGGCTCGACGACGAAGTATCGGATCCGCGAGCTCATGAGCTCGACGGTCCGCCGGGCGCACATCCGCAAGCAGCCCGTCGTCGTCGGCGCCGAGCAACCGTGCCGCGTCCATGCACTGGCGCACGCGAGCGTTGTACGCCTCACGGGCTGCTCCCGACTTTGCGGCGACGATGCCGGAGTCGGCAACGACGATTGCAACGGCTTCGGGCATCGGCACCGGGACGACGCGGACTGGGCGGAAGTCGATGCGCAGGGCATGTCCGGGCCTACCCAGCAACGAGATCGCGTGGTCCATGCCGCCGGATAGCGTCCCGACATAGCACTCGGCAAGGCGCGCCTCTTCGGCAAGCTCCTTACGGTCGCCGGCCGGTGACAGTGCCAATAGGCTCGCGACTACCAGCGCCGAGGAGGACGACAGCCCGGCCTCTGGCGGCACATCACCGCCGACCACAACCTCGAGCCCGCCAGCAGGAGGTCGGCAGCGAGCAGCCGCAATGACGTAGTCGATCCAGGTGCCTGTACGCAGGCGATCGGTGAGATGCGCCAGGGGAACGTCCTCTGGCGGATAGCGGCTCGGCTCCATGCTGCGAATGCGCAGCGTCGAGTCGCTGCGGCGCGCTACGGCCACCCAGATGCTGCGATCGATGGCCATTGGCAACACCGGAAAACCGTTGTAGTCGGTGTGCTCGCCGATCAGGTTCACGCGTCCCGGAGCCCGGGCAATGATCTGGGCATCAGGAAGCTCGCGCAGCAGTGCTCGTTGCATCGTCACTCTCTCCGATCCGACGCGCGGCCGTGGCCGGCAACGATACCTCGCCACGCTCGATCACGAACGAGCGGTCGTGGTGGCTTGCGCGTCGCGCCGATAGAATCCCGCCTGGACATCGGGTCGAGGGAGCCGTGCAGTCGGAAAGCCTGGAGGCAAGATGAGCTCGTTACGCCACCGTGTGGGAATCGTCGTCGCGTGTGCCTTCCTCGCCCCAGGCTGCGCCATCGACATCGAACACGAGGGTCCGTCACGGGGCTCCGCCTCGCCGCTGGAGCAGCGCACCGACACCTGGGCCAACGAGGCGCTGGACAGCGGAGATGTCGCCGGCTTGTCGATCGCCGTGTGGCAAGGCGGTGAGATGCTGTTCGCCAAGGGCTACGGACTGGCGGACATCGAGAACGATGTGGCCGCGACCGCGGAGACGGTGTTTCGGATCGGCTCGATCACCAAGCAGTTCACTGCTGCCGCCATCATGCAGATGGTCGAGCGAGGCGAGGTCGGGCTGCAGGACGATATCCACGACTACGTCGATTTCTCGACCGACGGCAACACCGTCACGGTACATCAGCTGCTCAACCATACCTCGGGAATCAAGAGCTATACCGGACTCGGCGATGCATGGACGAGCACCATACCGGTGGCGGTGACTCACGCAGATCTGTTCGGCTTGCTTGCCGGTCACCCGTTCGATTTCGTTCCCGGCGACGCGTGGAGCTATAACAACACCGGCTTCTATCTGCTGGGAGTCATCATCGAGAACGTGTCCGGTACCTCTTACTCGGACTACCTCGACACGCAGATCTTCGATCCGCTCGGGCTCGACGACACCACCTACTGCGACGAGAAGAAGCTGATCCTGCGCCGCGCCGAGGGCTACGAGAATCAAGACGGCGAGCTAGTAAACGATGACCTGATCGACATGACCCACCCGTTCGCCGCCGGGGCGCTGTGTTCGAACGTTGGCGATTTGTTGCGCTGGCAGCGAGCGCTCGAGAACGGCGAGGTGGTGAGCGTCGCGTCGTACGAGCGCATGGCGACACCGGCGGCGCTCAACGATGGCTCGGGCCTCGAATACGGCTACGGACTCGGCGTGGGCATGCTCGACGACCACCGCCGCATCGCGCACGGTGGCGGCATCAACGGCTTCGTAACGATGGCCTCGCGCTACCCCGACGACGACCTCAGCGTGATCGTCCTTACCAACACACCGAGCCCGACGGCGTCGCAGCTCGAAGAGTGCATCGCGCGTGCCGCTCTGGGGTTGCCGGAGGCGGAGGAAGAAGAGACTGGAGCTCCGTAGCCTCTGAGTACTGTTGACGAGTATACTGTTTATCAGTATATTTCCGACGCGCCCAATGAAGCCCCGCAGCAGCGCGATCCGATCGGAGGCATCGTTGCCTCGACGACCGAGCCTCGAGACTCCCGCCAGCCTGTTGCCCCTGAGGCCAATCGACCTGTCCGTCCTTCTCGTGCTCAGCCACCGCCAGCAGTACGGATACGGCATCGCCAAGTCGATAGCGGCCGAGGCCAACGGGGCCATCGCCTTGGCGCCCGGCAACCTCTATCAGGTCCTCGATCGCCTGATCGACTGGGGGCTGGTGAAGGTGGCCTCCAGACGACCGCAACCTGGCGCCGGAGGCGAGCGCCGGCGCCACTACGACCTGACGCGGTTCGGCGGCCAGGTGCTGGCGATGGAGGCACAGCGCCTCCGGGCGATGGGGGCGTCGTTGTCGGAGCTCGCGGCCGTCGCTGACGCTGGCGACTGAGCACGACCGGTGCCTGCTGACAGGAACTCCCCATCCCGCATCGCCGAGGCGGCGTTTCGCGGCATGCTGCTGCTGTTCCCGGCGAGCTTCCGGCGCCAGCACGGCAACGACATGCTCGAGTACTTGCGCGACGCCTGGCGCAACGCCACCCCCGACGCGCGGCCACGCATGCTGCTGCGATTTGCGCTGAGCACGATCGGCACCGCCTGGCGTCAGCGGTGGCGCCAGCTCGGCGCCGCCCGCTCCTCCCCGGGCGGCCACGGAGATCCGCTGCTGCGCGAGCTACTCGGCGACGTCGTCTATGCGCTGCGCCTGTTCCGCCGCAGCCCAGTATTTACCGCCGTCGCGGTGGCCACCCTGGCTTTGGGCGTGGGCGCCAACACCGCCATCTTCAGCCTCGTGAACGCCGCACTTCTACGACCGATGCCCTATGCCGATCCCGCCGCGCTGGTGTCCGTTTGGCTCAGCAACGAGACGAGGGGGATAGATCGCGAGATGGCATCGCTCGCCGAGGTGCTCGACTGGAAGGAGCAATCCGACGGGCTGCAGGACCTCGGGGGCTTCGGCCCCATGGGCTTCACGCTCGCCGGTGACGACGGCGCCCGCAACATCGAGGCAGTCCTGACGACCCCGGGTCTGTTCACAACCCTCGGCGTGCCGGCGCTCCACGGTCGGGGCCTGCGACCGGAGGACACCGCCAGCGGGGCGGCCCCGGTGGTGGTGATCAGCAACTGGCTGTGGCAACAGCAGTTCGGTGCCAAGACCGACCTCTCCGATGCCGTACTCGAGCTCGACGGTTCGCCGGTTCGCGTCGTCGGCGTGATGCCGCCGTCTTTCAGGCTTTCTACACGCTATCTCGATCGCATTGGCATCTACGCGCCGTTCACCTACGAACGCTCCGAGCTGTCGCGCGAGTCACGGTGGCTGGAGGTCGTGGGCCGCCTGAACGACAACGTGAGCCTGGAGCAGGCAACTGCAGATCTCGAGGACGTAGCTGCCGGCCTCGCCGAGCTGTATCCAGACAGCAACGCGGGATGGAGCACCCGCATGCGATCGTTGCACTCGGATGTCATCGGCAACAACTGGGTGGCGCTGCTCGTTCTGCAGGGTGCCGTCGGTTTCGTATTGCTGATCGCCTGCGTCAACGTGGCCAACCTGCTTCTCGGCCGGGTGCAGTCGCGGCAGGCGGAGATCGCTGTTCGGCGCGCGCTTGGAGCTCGTCGCTGGCGACTGATTCGCCAGCTGCTCACGGAGAGCCTGGTGTTAGCGTTGATCGGCGGCGGGCTGGGCGTGATCGTGGCACGACAGAGCCTCGGTATCGTTGCCGCTTTCCTGCCCGCCGGGATGATCGAGTTCGGGGAGTTGTCGCTCGACGGTCGGGTGTTGGCGTTCACCCTTGTCGCCACCATCAGCACCGGCGGGCTATTCGGAGTGGCACCGAGTTGGCGTGCCACGCGTGCCAGCTCGACGGAGTCCCTACGCACCGCCGGCGGACAATCGAATGAAGGCCGTAGACTGCGCTCCACTTTGATTGTCGCCGAGGTGGCCTTGGCGCTGGTGCTGCTGTTTGGAGCGAGCCTGCTGATCCGCAGCTTCGGACGACTCATGGCCGTTGACCTCGGCATCCACACCAGCAACGTGCTCGCATTCCAGATCGCGCCGGGTGGTGCGGACGCGGCGCAACGAACCGCCTTCTACCGCGAGGTGCGGGAGCGCCTGGCGCTCCTACCCGACGTGGAGGACGTCGGCGCAACCACCATCCTGCCGCTGCTGGCCACCGACTGGACCACCGAGTTCGAGGTCGACGACGACGTGCAAGCGGGCAACGGAAGGTCGCGCGTGGCGCTCTACTACTCCATTACTCCTGCGTACTTCCGAACCATCGGAGCACGGCTAGTGCGGGGCCGCGACTTCGAGTCCACGGACGGACCAGCCGAGGTCGGGGCCGCGATCATCAACCAGACGATGGCAGCCAATTTCTGGCCCGACAGCGATCCGCTCGGACGCACGCTGAGCATCGACATGCGATTCGGCGGCAGTGACACGACCAGCTTTCGCATCGTCGGTATCGCCAGCGACATCCGCGATGGCCGGCCCGAGGAGACCGTGCGCCCGGCGATCTACGTGCCGTACACACAACAGAGCTCGCACCACATGAACTTCGTGGTACGCACCGGGCGCGACCCTCTCGAAGATGTGGATTCGATCCGCGCCGCGGTCGCCGCGGTGAGCCCCGACCTGCCGATCAACGGCATCACGACATTGGACCGAGTCTACGCGTCGACAGTGTCCGACAGACGCTTCAACATGCTCTTGCTGGCGGGCTTCGCGGCGCTGGCGCTGGTTCTCGCCGCAGTCGGGATCTACGGCGTCATGGCGGCGCTGGTCAGCGAGCGTACGCGCGAAATCGGCATCCGCATGGCGCTCGGCGCCGGATCGTCCTCGGTGCTGCGATCTGTTGTGGTCGAGGCCATGCTGCTGACCGGCGGCGGCATCGTCGTCGGCGGCATCACCGCGTTCGGAGTACGCAACGTTATCGCCAGCCTGCTCTACGACCTGGAGCCTGGCGATCCGATGTCGACCGTGCTGGTGCCGACGCTACTCGCCGTCGTGGCGGCAGGAGCCAGCTATCTTCCGGCCCGGCGCGCCACCCGCATCGACCCGGGGATGGCGCTGCGCGACTAATGGCCTGTAAACCGACGCCCCGCAGCGAGTAGTCTGGCTTGTGCTATCGTGCGCGCCGCCATGCATTCCGTGTCCCTAGGGAGCGCCCGCGCCCAGCCCGTCGAGGTTCCCGAAGCCGCCCGCATTCTGGCCATCCGGTTCTCGGCGCTGGGTGACACACTGCTCACCTTCCCGGCTCTCCGGCTGCTCAAGGAAACGCATCCGATCGCCCACCTGGCGTTCCTGACGGGCAGTCGCTGCGCCGGACTGTTCGACGGACTGGAAATCGTCGACGAAGTCCTCACTTTGGACCGTCGCAGCCTCAAGAAACTGCAGCCGCGCGCGATCGCACAGCTGCTGAACGGCGTGCTGCGCCCTGCTCTCTTCCGTCGCTGGGACATCGTCGTCGACTTTCAATCGTTCACCGAAACTGCCGCCATCGGCGCCATGACCCGCGCGCCGATCCGCGTCGGGCGGCGCTACAAGACCCGCGCCCGCCGCCTTTATAGGCCGTGGATCGATCAACCGCACGAACCCGTGTACATGACCGAGGCTCACATCGACACCATCGTTCGCGCCGGGCTCGTGGCGACCCCCGAAAGGCGGGGGGGCATCCGCCGCTTCTATCGGGTACCGAACGAGGCCGAGCATCGCTGGCGCGACCGATGCACCGCGCTGCAGATACCGCCAGCGGCGCGGACGCCGCGCATCGCGTTCTTCGTCGGCGCGGCGAGGGGCCGGCGGCTGTGGCCAGCCGAGCGGTTCGCACAGCTGGCGCATCGCCTGGCGGCGGAGCTACCGCATTCGTTTCTGATCTTCGCCGGCCCCGCCGAACAGGAGATTGCCGGACAGGTGCTCCAGGAAGCCAGGCGCAACGGCCTCGGCGCACGGGTCGCCGATGGCGGCTGCGGCGATCTCGCGACGCTGGCTGCAGCGTTCGCGGAGTGCAGCGCCACGGTGAGTAACGATACGGGTCCACTTCATCTGAGCGTTGCCGTCGGCACGCCGACGCTCGGTATCTTCTGCTCCGCCAATCCGCACTTCTTGCCGCCGCCACCGCACCGGCACGTCATCGCTGCCGGGGAACGGATCGACGCAATCGGCGTCGAGGAGGTCGCCGAGGAAGCTCGTCGGCTACTTACCTAGGCACCTCGGCGAGCACCTCGCCGCGGCGACTCAGCCCTACCAGGAGACGCACGACGCGTCCATAGCTCTGCACGCCTCCAGGTACACGATTGGAGCGCAGGTAGGCATCGTTGACGCGCGTGGCAACGCGAGTAGCACGGCCCCGGTAGCCGTTCCAGAATTCCCGGATAGCGTCGATGTCCGCGCTCGGTCCGGCCTCGAGGTCGGCCCATACCTCGGCCGCTTGGTCGGACGCGTAGCGCGCCGCACCACCGACAAGCACCGTCGCCATGTAGAGGTGGGCTGCGTAGCGCAGGTAGTCGTCGTCGGCACCGGCGCAGGCAACCGCCGCGGCCAGGTTAGCCTCGCCCTCGTCAGTAATCCCTCGCTGGTGGGCTTTCTCATGCGCCACCGTGATCGGTAGCGAGGCGTCGGGCACCAGCCGGTTGAAGGACGGCTCACCGGTGAAGGGTATGTAGATGCCGCTGATGCCGAGATACGACAAAAGCGTCGAGGAGAGCAGCGGCTTGGCGCGGGAGGACAGGTCGCCGAGCTCATCGCCCGGCAGACGGAGGTCCCGGAACCGAGCATCGACAACCCTGTTCAACTCCAGCAGCGTCATCGGCATCCGGCTGGGCGTATCGACCGCGACCCCGAGCCGCCGATGGTCGTCGTTGGCGGCGGCGACCGCGCGGCGAGCGAGCTCCACGACCTCGCGCGCCTCGAGATCCGACGTCTCCAGGCCAAGCCGGTCCGCCAACGGTGGGCGCGCATAGTTGAAGCCCCACAGCAACAGGAACGCGAGGAACCCCCAACCAGCGATGATCCAGATGCGGACCGCCAGGCGACCACCGGCGGTTAGCCATCGCTGCCGCAGGGGCGGTCGGAGCTGATCGATCTCGCGGCGACGACGGCGTACCAGACGCCACACCATCCAGGCTACAGTCGCCGCGACAAGAGCCTCGGCAACCGACAGCGGCACCCAGGCGTTGGTCCATCCAAGCATGCGGGCGACTGGCGGATACAGTCCCCGACTGTAGGTGCTCTCGACAACATCGGGCAGCTGGAACGCCAGCTGTTGCGCGAGGACGGCCAGCGGCAGCATCAGCAGACCGGCAACGAACGTCGCCCGCGACCACCGTCGCTCACGGTGCCAGCGCGACGGGCGCCACCCTGCTCTGATCATCGCTCCTGACCTCTACCAGACCGTGATGAGACTGTCGGCCTGTCCACGGCGAGTGGGGGCCGGACGCAAGACGGCTTGCCACTCGAGGGGCTCGCCACCGACAATCTCTCGTCGGAGGATCAATTGACACTCGAACTCAGCCCCAAGGATGGCTCATTGCTCGCCGGTGAGCACGGCCCCGCCGGTCGTTTCGCGATGGCGATCCTTGTGCGTATGGCCGAGGCGCTCAGGGTCGAGCGCATGATGGACATCTCGCAGGCACACATCGATAGCACCGTATATCAGGGTGAAGCGACCCTGGAGTTCGCCGAACGGCTCGCCGACATGGGCGCGCGTGTGGCGGTCCCATCGACCGTCAACGTCAGCGGCGTCGATGCCGCCGACTGGCGCCAATGGGCGGTGCCGGAGGACTGGGCCGGAAAGGCCTACCGGCAAATGCAAGCGTACGAGCGCATGGGGTGCACGCCGACCTGGACCTGCGCTCCGTATCAGACGGCGATGCGGCCGACTCGCGGTCAACAGATCGCCTGGGGAGAATCCAACGCGATCGCGTTCGCCAACTCGGTCATCGGGGCGCGCACCGAGCGATATCCCGATTTGATGGACATCTGCGCCGCCATCACGGGTCGGGTCCCGGCCCGCGGCCTGCACCTGGACAAGAACCGCGCCGGCGAGCTGCTGCTCCGGCTTGTGGACGTCCCCGAGGCGCTACAACGCGAAGACTCGTTCTGCGCCGTGCTCGGTTACGTAATGGGCAAGATCGCTCAGGAGCGGGTGCCGGTGATCGACGGGCTCACCACCACCCCGACTGAGGACGACCTCAAGGCCCTCGGGGCCGGTGGGGCGTCCGCCGGCGCGGTGGCGCTGTTCCACGTCATCGGCCGCACGCCCGAGGCGCCAACTCTGGAGGCCGCGTTCCATGGCCGCGAGCCGCCGGAAACTCACCACCTGACGGTTGGTGACCTGCGCCGGGCACGCGCCGAGCTGACTACCTTCGACGGCACTCGGGTCGATGTCATCGCCCTCGGCAGCCCACACTTCTCGCTCGAGGAGTTCCGTCGCCTGGCACCACTGCTAGAAGGTCGGCGATGTCATCCAGACGTTCTTTTCCTGATAACCACCGGCCGCATGATGCGCGCCCTTGCTGAACAGGCCGGCCTGATGAAGCCACTGCGAGAGTTCGGAGCCAGGATAACGGTCGATACCTGCATTCTCACTACGCCGATGCTGCCGCCCGAGATTGACACGCTGATGACCAACTCGGCCAAGTACGCTTACTACACGCCCGGCCTGCTGGATGCGCAGGTGACCTTTGGCAACCTGGAGGACTGCGTACGGTCGGCGGTCGCCGGCCGCGTCGAACGCGACGAATCGCTATGGCAGGGGTGATCCGCGGACGGGTGCTGGTGGCTGGCGCGGCGGAGGGCGAAGCGCTGACGAGCACCGAGCCGCTGAGCTTCTGGGGCGGCTACGACCAGAAGACAGGCGAGATCATCGATCGACGGCACCCGCTGTCCGGCCACGTCGCGGCCAACAAGATCCTGGCGCTGCCGGCCTCGCGTGGGTCGAGCACCACCGCTGCGGTGCTATTGGAGGCAGTGCGCCGAGAGACCGCGCCGGCCGCGATCATCACCGACGGCGCTGATACGTTCTTGACGCTGTCCGCCATCGTCGCCGACGAGATGTACAAGCGCACCTTCGCGGTGGTCTCCGTCGGCGCCGAGGACTTCGAAACGCTGCTCACCGCCAGCCGGTTGCGGGTCGGCGCAGACGGTCGCATCGACATCGTCTAGTGTCAGCGGACAGCGACCAGGAACGCGTTTACACTCTGGTTCGCGTGCCCCCGAACGCCGATAATCGAAGGCAACCCCGATCGCCGAGGCAAGCGTGACGCCGGAACTGCTCGAGCAAGGCCTACGTGTGACCGCCGCAACCTCCGCGGTTCTGTGGCTCATCATCATCGTTGACCGACGCCGCTGGTGGCCGTCGCAATGGAGCCTGCATCTGGACGCCGCGTCGCGGCAGCCGCGAGCCGGCGACCACGGAGAGCTCGTGGTCATCGTGCCGGTGCGCAACGAGGCGTCGGTGCTGCCTCGAACGCTGCCGCGACTGCTGAAACAAAGCGATTGGTACCGCAGGTTGGTAGTGGTGGACGACCGCTCATCCGACAACAGCGCCTCGCTGGCGACCCGGCTGGCGAACGGAAGCGACGCGGAACAGAAGCTGCGGATCATCTCTGTCGACGAGGTCGAGCCGGGATGGACTGCGAAGCTCCACGCGTTGAACGCCGGGGTGGAAGCCGCGCTGGAGGGCTGGGACGGCGACAAGGAGCGTCAGTGGGTGCTGTTCACCGACGCCGATGTGCTGCACCCGACGACGTCGCTCGGAAGCTTGCTCTCGAAGGCTTCGGCCGAGGATCTCGATCTCGTGTCGGTGGTCGCGAAGCGCCGCTGCGACACCCTCTGGGAGTGGCTCCTGATCCCTCCGTTTCTGTACTTTTTCCAGATGATGTTCCCGTTTCGCAGCGCCTCCGACCCGCGCTCGCGAACGGCGGCAGCGGCAGGGAGTGTGATGCTGATCCGCCGTCGAGTGTTCGACGATATCGGCGGGCTGGAGTCGCTCGGGCGCCACATCGACGAGCTGGCGCTGGCGAAGCGCATCAAGCGCAGCGGCAGCAGGTGCTGGCTGGGACTGGATCCGGATCTGACGTCGATTCGTAGCTACGGCTCGTTCGGCCGCGTCCGCGCCACCGTGGAGCGCACGACGTTCGAACAGCTTCGATACCGCTACACCCTGCTGCCGATCGTGTGGCTGTTCACCCTCGTTCTGTTCGCGCTTCCGCCCGCCCTGGCACTCTACGGCGCTGTCCGACTCGACTTGGTGCTGGGCGTGCCCGCGCTGCTGGCGTGGTTACTGGCCACGGTGCACTTCTTGCCAGTCGTCGGGTACCTCGGTGCGCCCTCCGCCATTGCTCTGGCGCTGCCCTTGTCCGCGACGATGTACGCCTGGATGACCACGATCTCGGCCTGGCGACACCTTAGAGGCAAGCCTGCCGCCTGGCGCCCATCGCCGGACGGGTTGCCACCCGATGGATGAGCCGCACCGCTCGACGGTCTCGGTCGAAGTTCGATACGCCGAGACCGACGGCATGGGGATCGTTCATCACGCCAACTATCTGGTGTGGTTCGAGCTTTCGCGCACCAGGCTCTGCGCCGACGCCGGGCACCCCTATGCCGATATCGAACGAACGGGTTCCCGGCTGACCGTGACGGGCGTGTTAGCGCGGTACAGGCAGCCAGCGCGCTACGGCGACACGCTCCAGGTAAGCGCGTGGATCAGCGCTATCGCCAGTCGCGGCCTGAAGTTCGCCTACGAGGTTCGTCGCGACGACGAGTTGTTGGCCACCGCGGAGACCGACCACATCTGGATCAACGCCGAAAACCGCCCGTGTCGAATGCCGGACGGTCTACGACCGACCTTCGCCCGGCTGGCCGGGACGGTCAGCTGAACAGGGTCGGTTGCGCTCCTGTAACGGCCGCGGCTCCTTCCAGCTCGAGCAACGTGCGCTTGCGATCGATACCGCCACCGTACCCGGTCAGGCTGCCGTCCGTCCCGATGACGCGGTGGCAGGGGATGATGATCGCGATCGGGTTGGCACCGTTGGCCAACCCCACGGCACGTGCGGCGTTGGGGTCGCCGATCCGGCTTGCCAGCTCCCCATAGGAGATCGTGTGGCCGTAGTCGATCAGGCGCAGTTGTTCCCAGACGCGTTGCTGAAAGGCGCTGCCTCGTGGCGCCAGCGGCAAATCGAACGCCCGCCGTCCGCCGGCGAAGTACTCCGCTAGCTGCTCGAATATGGCTGCGAGCGCCGGCGTATCTTCCACCCAATCGCCGCCGAGCTCGGGGCATCTCGGTCCCTCGAACTCCAGCATCCGCAGGCCCGACGATCCGAGCACGCCGAGCAGGGGGCCGACGGGGGAGTCAATCCAGGCGTAACGGGTCATGTGGACGCCGTCGTCAATGATCTGCTTCCCGACTGCTCTGCCATGTCCGGCCTCCGAACCTCAACGTCCGATGGCGAACAGACTACGCTCGCCGCGCACGTACATCACCCCATCCGACAGCGCCGGGGTAGCCATCAGTAGCTCCCCCATCGAGTTGGTCGCGATGTGCTCGAAGCTGCCGCCCGCCCGCAGCACCAGCATCTCGCCGTCTTCGCTGCACACGTATATGCGCCCGTCGGCGGCCACCGGCGAAGAGCTGAAGCCGGAACCGAGATGTGGCAGCCGCACTCGGTAGATCTCGCGGCCAGACGACAGCTCGTAGGCGTCGAAGACGCCGTTGTTGCCGAGAATGTAGAGATTGTCGCGGTAAATGAGCGGCGTGGGCATGTACGGCCCCTTCCCCTGCGAGCTCCACGCAACGTTGTCGTTGGAAGTCTTGCCGGCAGCCGGAGTGATATCGCCGCGCGCGCCAGGCCGCACAACGAAGATCGGGCGCTCCGGCCGCCGCCCGCTGGCGACAACGATGAAGTCATCGTTGAAGACCGGCGTCGGCGCCGTGATCTGGGAGCTACCACCGAGACGCCAGAGCTCCTCCCCGGTGTCCGGATCGTAGCCGTACACGTGGTTCGACGAGTTGGTGACCAGCTCCGACGACAACGGTCCCTCGTACACCGTCGGCGTGCCCCACGAAGGCAACTCGTCACGCGCGGTCCTCCAGATCGTGGCGCCAGTTTGCGCATCCAGAGCGACCAGGAAGTCGTCGGCCTGAGTGTCGTATTGGACGAACACCTTTTCGTCCCAGAGAATCGGCGAGCTCGCCGGACCCCACTCGTATTCCGGAAGATCGTAGGCGCCGATGTCCACGCGGCCGGGATCGAAGCTCCAGCGCGGCGCGCCATCCATGTCGAAGGCGTACAGGCCCTGCGAGCCGAACGAGGCCACCAGTGTGTGGCCATCGGTGGCGGGGGTCGAGCTAGCGTAGGTCGACTTCACGTGCCGCGTGTCGATCGGCGTCCCTTCGTAAGCGACCCGTTCCCACACGGTGTCGCCGTTGTTCTTGTCGATCGCAAACACCATCCAGCGTTGCACCGAACGATCGCCCGACGCATCACCGTCGCCGTATAGCCCGGGTCGGAAGCTGACGTCGGCGCGACTGCTCAGGGCCGACGTGACGTACAGCCGGTCGCCCCAAACGACCGGACTGGAATGAGCCAGGCCGGGAACAGGGACCCGCCAACGGATGTTGCTGCCGGTCTCGCCATCCCATGTATCGGGCAGGTTCTGCCCGTCGGCAACGCCCGAGGCGCCGGGCCCGCGGAATGTCGGCCAGTCGCCTGCCACTACCGAAGCAGCCCCCGAACCCGTCGTCAGAAACGCCGTCAAAGTGACCGCTATTGGGACGCAAGCTGCGCCAACTGTCCGCATCCGGCGCAAATGACTCGTTCCGCTGATGGGGCGGTCCATTGACAGAAGTTTGACGGAACCAAGCATACGTCGCGTGCGTCTAATCAACAGAAGCCAGTCGGCTTGCGTGCGATGCCATCCCCGTCGCAGGAACACCGCTATGCCTTCAAGAATGGTAACTGTACCCGTGTTAGGGGGTCTCTTCCTCCTGGCGGTCATTGCCGGCGCCGCCGCACTGACGGCTCCCGGCTCCGATTTCACCAGCGCGGGAGTGTCAAGTAGCGAGCCGCTCGAGAGCGTGTGCGTCGCCGATGGCTCGCGGCCTGCCTTCGGCGCCGCCGCAGAGACACCGCCCGACGTGACCGGCTTCGTCGACTGCTTGCAAGCAACGGGCTACGGCGACACCGGGCCGTGATGCACGCCTAGCCAGATCATCCCCGCCTGTACCGCGAGGTCCGCGGGGGTGATCCGGAGGTCGGCTAGCACTCGGCGTGCGCCAGCGTGCAGAATCCAATGGCAATGGAAAGTCGGGTTCGCTCCATCGGTAGGGAGATCATCGCCATCGCCGCGCTGGCGCTGGTGCTGTTCTCCGGTCGGTCGTCGCTCGCTGACCACTACGTGGTGCCGACCAGCTCGATGGAGTACACGCTGATGCCCGGCGACCGGGTGCTGGTCAACAAGACAGCCTACGGTGTCCGCGTGCCGTTTCTAGGTTGGCAGCTCACCGATGGGAGCGCGCCGCGCGCCGGTGAGGTGGTGGTCTTCGACTCCCCCGAGACGGGTAAGCGGCTGATCAAGCGAGTGGTGGCAGTCGACGGCGACGAGGTCCAGATACGGCGCGGTGAGCTGCTGGTCAACGGCGAGAGCAGGAAAATCACCGAAGATGCCTGGATCGAGGGCTTCGGCGAGCGCCGGGCCGAGTTGAACCTATCGAACGGTGGGGGTGGGCCCTACGGTCCGGTCACCATCGAACCCGGACACGTGCTGGTGATGGGCGACTATCGCGGCAACAGCCACGACGGCCGCATGTTCGGGCGCATCTCGGAGGCCAATATCTACGGTCGGGCGATCGCCGTGTTTCTGCGACGCGGCGAGGGGTTCGTCTGGCGACCTCTCTGAGCCGTCGTCCGCTGCCACCGCACAGACCGCGCCCCATAGGCCGCGATATAGTGCGCGCCACGACCATCCGCTGCCGCCGATCGGGCGCTGAACTCACTTGCCGAGGAGCCATCGAATGAGCCTGTTCAGTTTCGTCAAGGAAGCCGGCGAGAAGCTTCTCGGTCTCGACAACGACGAGCCCGAGGCAGCCGATGTACCGGAGGTCAAGCCGGCAGGCGCGAACACATCGGCGGCGACGCTGCACCTGATGCTGACCAAGTACGAGCTGGCCCCGGACGACCTCAGCATCGGATACGCCGACGGCGTGGTGACGGTGCATGGAACCGCCAACTCGGCCGAGCAACGTGAGAAGATCATCCTGGCGGTCGGCAACGTCCACGGCGTGTCGCAAGTCGACGACCGGATGAACCTCGAAGGCGACGCCCCCGATCCGGCGTTCTACACCGTCGAGCGTGGCGACACCCTGTCGGGCATCGCCAAGGCGCAGTACGGCAACGCCATGAAGTACATGGTGATCTTCGAGGCCAACCGCCCACTGCTCGACGACCCTGACCGTATCTACCCGGGTCAGGTACTCCGCATCCCGCCGCTGGAGGATTAGTCCAGCTACGGCCGGCCGGCTGCGAAGTCGATGATCCGCTCCGCGGTGTCGCCGACCCCGACTGTGACCTCGAAACGCCGTTCCCGACGCTCGCCGCCGACCTCGCGAACGGTTGCGGTGTATGTCCCCGGCAACAGCACCCAGTCCTTCGGGTTCGAGCTTTCGGACGTGTAGGTGCGTCCGCGCGCTACCTCCTGTCCACTGACATCGCGCACACCGACCACCGCGTCGACGAGATCAGCGCCGTCGCGGGCGCCGATTCGGAGCACGCCCGAGTCCCAGCTGACGCGCTGCGCGGTGCGCTCGCCAGGCCGCACGACGATGCTCTCGATCCGTTCGCTCGGCCGCCCTGAGATCTCGACCGAGCCGATGGCGATGTCGTAGACACCGGGGGTGAGCCGATAGACGGCCGGGTTGTTCGCCTCACTCGTGTAGGAGCGGCCGCCCGCGACGCGGTCGGTAGTACCGGCCGGATAGACATTGACGGTGGCGTCCGACAGCTCGCCGTTGCGGAGCACCTCGATGGCGATCTCACCGGAGCTGAAGTCGACCTCGCGTTCGACGGTACCGCCGTCGGTAATCGTGATCTGGAATACCTGCTCGGTGTTGCCGCGCAGCTCGAGCGCACGCACACGCACGTCGTAGGTGCCGTCATCCAGCGGCACGGTCCGCGGGTTGGTCGAGGCCGAACGGTACGTGCGACTGAACGAAACGTCGGCGCCGGTGGCGGCGTCGAGGATGCTGACACCCACATCAGTGAGCTCGCCGTCGGCCACGTTCGCATCGCCGCCGCGCGGCGCGGCGGCCAAGACGCGCCGACGCAGGCGTAGTCCGTTACGTCGAGGAGGCGCAACGCCGATATCGCCCGCAACTGCCCATCTGTCCGGAGGATGGCGGCGAAATCGGCCCGTCTGCGGCGTTGCCCCTCCTCCAAGATGGGCGGACATCGTCTCGTCCGTGCGCCTGGCATCCGGACCCATTTCGCCACCACGATAGGCAACGATCATCTGTTACAGGCCACTAGTAGCGGTACTCGTCGGGCTTGTACGGACCGTCGACGTCGACGCCGAGGTAATCGGCCTGCTCCTGGGTCAGCCGTGTGAGGTTGACGCTCAGATGCTCCAGGTGGAGCCGAGCGACTTCCTCGTCGAGCTTCTTGGGTAGCACGTAGACGTGCTTGCCGAAGCCCTCGTCGTTCTTCCACAGCGCCATCTGGGCGAGCACCTGGTTGGTGAACGACGCCGACATCACGAAGCTCGGGTGGCCGGTGGCGCAACCGAGATTCATCAGCCGGCCTTCGGCGAGCACGAGCACGCTGTGGCCATCGGCAAAGGTCCACTCGTCGTACTGCGGCTTGACGTTGACCTTCTCGATCCCAGGCACGCGAGCAAGACCCGCCATGTCGATCTCGTTGTCGAAGTGGCCGATGTTGGCGACGATGGCCTTGTCCTTCATCGACGCCATGTGATCGGCGGTGATGATGTCGAAGTTGCCCGTCGTGGTGACGAATATGTCGGCTGACTCGACGACGCTCTCGAGCGTGCGGACCTCGTAGCCCTCCATCGCAGCCTGCAGGGCGCAGATCGGATCGATCTCGGTGACGATCACGCGCGCTCCCTGGCCGCGCAGCGCCTGGGCGCATCCTTTACCGACCTCTCCGAAGCCGCACACGACGGCCACCTTGCCGCCGATCATGACGTCGGTGGCCCGGTTGAGTCCGTCGACCACCGAGTGACGGCAGCCGTAGATGTTGTCGAACTTCGACTTGGTGACCGAGTCGTTGACGTTCATCGCCGGGACCAGCAGCGTGCCGGCCTTTTCCATCTGGCGGAGGCGGTTGACGCCGGTGGTGGTCTCCTCGGAGACCCCGCGCAACGACTCGGCGATCTTGTGCCAGCGCTGCGGATCGCGCTCCAGCTCACGGCGGAGCAGGTCGAGGATCACGCCCCACTCCTCCGGATCGGAAGCGGGACCGAAGTCCGGCACCGCGCCGGCCGCCTCGAACTCGACGCCCTTGTGGATCGCCAGCGTGGCGTCGCCGCCGTCGTCGACGATCAGGTCCGGACCCGAGCCGTCGGGCCACATGAGCGCCTCCGACGTGCACCACCAGTACTCCTCGAGGGTTTCCCCCTTCCATGCGAACACCGGCACGCCGCGAGGACCCTCGACCGTGCCACCCGTTTCGGGGCGCCCTACCGCAACGGCAGCCGCGGCCGGGTCCTGGGTGGAGAAGATGTTGCAGGACACCCAGCGCAGATCAGCGCCCAGGTCGGCCAGAGTCTCGATCAGCACCGCCGTCTGCACGGTCATGTGCAGGCTGCCCATGATCTTGGCGCCGGCCAGCGGCTGCTCTTCACTGTAGCGGCGGCGTACCTCCATCAGGCCGGGCATCTCGTGCTCGGCGAGGGTGATCTCCTTGCGGCCGAGCTCGGCCAGCGACAGGTCGGCGACCTTGAAAGGCTCGCGACCGACGGCACCAGCGGCATCGAAGGCGTGCAATTGCTCGGTAACGGTTTCCATGATGGCGACTCCTTTGTGCGGCAGGCCGACTCGTCCGCCGCGTTGAATCCTCGACTAATCGGTAGTCGCCGCCCGGCGTGCCGAGGCGACGAAGATGGCCGGGCCCGAAGCATCGGGATCCGGTGGCAACTCGTGGTAGGTGATCGAATCCAGTCCGGCGTCACGCAACCAGCCAGCGATCTGCTGGTGCTCGAAGCCCATCCAGGCGTGGCCCATGTCGTGCTGATAAGCGCGTCGGTCGTGCGGCGTCATGTCGGCGATCAGCAAGCGCCCGCGCGATCGCAACGCCCGCGCCGCTTCCGCCAACGCCACCTCGGGCTGCACGACGTAGTGCAGCACCAAGAACATGACGGCGATGTCAAGCTCGCCGTCGGCCAGCGGCAACGACTCCAACCGACCCTCTCGCACGTCGACGTTGTCGAGCTCACGCAACCGGTCGCGGGCAGCGCCCAGCATCTCGCGCGAAGCGTCGACGGCGACCACCTTGCCGACGAACGGCGCCAGCGACTCGGAAACGCGTCCGGTGCCGCACCCCAGGTCACCGATCACCCAGTCCGGATCGGCGAGCCCCAGGAGCGCCTGCAGATCGACGCGCTCGCCGAACATGTCGCGACGCAGCCGATCCCAGTCGCCGGCCGCGGAAGCAAAGAACTCCTGGGCGCGAGCTTGGCGAGTCGACAGCACCGTGCGCACCCGCAGCGCATCCTGATGTGCCGCCGGCAGACTCTCGGAGCGCTGGCGCACCAGCTTCCAGAGCTCCGCCGCCTCGGAATCGGGAGCCTGAGTCGCCATTCGGTACCGCCGACTGGTGCCGTCCGGCAGCGCCACCAGCCAGTCGTCCTCCGCCAGGACCTTCAGGTGCCGGCTGACGGTGGATTGCGGCATCTGCAGCACGGTACACAGCTCCCCGACGGTCAACTCGTGGCGCTCGAGCACCAGGAGAAGGCGCGTACGCGTCGTGTCGGCGAGATTCGCCAGCAGATTGAAGATGCGGGGCTCCGCGAACGCGGCCGTTAATCCGTTCATGCGGATAGACTGCTGAATCGTGGCGCCTTTGTCAAGCCCTCCAGATGCGGGCCACCCCGACGGTCAGCAGGGGCAGTGCAAACAGCGCCAGAAACCCGTAGGCCATCAACGTGTAGCCTTGCGCCACAAGGGCGATGATCCCGAGCTGGGACAACAGCGCTGACGTCAGCAGCAAGCCGACGCTGATCAGGCCCGCCGCCCGTGGGCTCAGCGCCTCACCGCCGGACTCGACGCGATTCACCGAGATACGGTCGATCAACGCGTGGATCATGCCGACGCTGGTCTCCACCAGGGTCCAGAGCACCACCACGGCGTAGAACGCGATCAGCCAGCCTCCTCCGGTGCGCTCCAGCATCGCCAGCCAAGGGACCTCTACGCCGAGGACATCGGGGTCCGGATAGAACGCCAGCACGGCGAGGAAGGTGAGCACGAACGGAATCGTCGACAGCAATCCCGCGATCAGCCCGGCCCCGAACGTCTGTCGTCGCGAGGTGTGCCGGTCGATGACGAACAGCGTGCTGGGAAGCCCCGCTAGGTTGTAGCCGACGTACAGAATCCCGGTGCCTAGGATGGTACCCAACGAGGCGTCCGCGACGTACGAAGAGTCGCCGCTGGCCAACACACGGCCCAGGGCCGGCCCCGAACGGCTCAAGACCATCCAGGCGAACGTCGCGTAACCGACGTACAGCAGTGCCGAGCCGACGGTCTTGAACGCTTCGATGGTGGCGCGGCCGCGCGCGTTGATGACGCCGACAAGCAGGATCACGAGCCCGACACCAAGCCAATAGGGCATTCCGAGGACCCGCTCGCCGACGCTACCCGTGGCGGCGCTGACCACCGCAATCACCACCACGACCATCGCGACATACAGCGCATCGAAAAGCGGCCACGCCGGGCCGATAAGCTCGCGCACCAGGGTGCGATAGTCGAAAGCGCCCGTAACGCGCGCGAACTCGTAGCAGATCGCGGTCATTAGCGCGAAGCCGAGTCCGATCGCCGCAACGCTCCACAATCCGGCGGCACCGAACTTGGCACCGTACTCGACGATCTCACGGCCGGTCGCGTATGCCCCGCCGATGAGCACCGACTGGAAGATGATCCCCGGCAAGACGTAGAGCTGGTAGATGCGCTTCATCGCGGCTCGGGCTCGTCGGCCAGGTTCAGACGCCACAGGCTCTGGCCGGCTTCGCGCGGGTTTCGGAACAGCAGGCTGCCGTGACGACGCATGAACTCGGCCAGCAATCGGCCCTCGCGCGGCGCCAGGGCGTCCGGAGAGAGCGTCAGCTCCTCGTCGATCATCAGATGGGTGATCCCCTGGTCGCGAAAGAACGCGGCGACGTCGGCCGGACCCACGGCTGCCGCCAACGCGCGCTCGAGACGATAGTGCTCGAAGGTATAGTCCGAGCGCCAGCCGTTCGGGAACGGCGTCATCTCACCCCGACCGGGCAAGTCGAGCAGGTATCCCCAGGTGCGCATGTTGACCAGGTACAGGCGGTCGCCGGGACCCAGCCGGGTGTTGGCCTCGCGGTAGAGACTGTACGGACGTAAGCGCCGTGCAAGGAACTCGTCCCGGGTCTCGTCGCCGGACCAGAAACGCTGTGGCTCGCCGACGAACACCGTGTCGAGGGCGACGTACACGTTTAGCGCAACGAGCATACCGATGGCCACGGTCCACAGCGCTTTCAGGCGGTCGGCCGCCGCCACGGCCACCAGCACCGCAGCGACGGGCAACATCGGCAACAGAAACCGCACCTGCGTGGTGGTCACCGACCAGTAGAAGATGAAGCCGGCGGCGAACAGCGCGAGCATGCGCAGATCGCGTTGCCAGCGACGCGATACGACCGCCAGCGGTGCCAGCAGGAACCCGGCGCCAATGACGCCGTCGTAGGCGGTGTAGTTGGCATCTGCGGAAGTGAACACCCACAACATCGCCATCAGGCGCTCCCACAGCGCGCGGTCGTAGCCGGCGCCGTACTGCCGTTGCCACAGCAGCGCCAGCTCCGACTGGTGCGCGCTCCAGTTCACCGCATCGGTGAGCTCGAACGGACCCAGCCGGAAGGGGAACAACGGCCAGCCGGTGATGCTCCAGGTCCGGGCCAGATAAGGGGCGAACATCACGACGGCGATGGCGCCGATGGCGATGGTGCCGTAGGGGAGCTGTCGCGGCCGCGTGCGCAAATGCTCCACGAGCACCACGAGCACCAACAGCAGGACGAGCTGCAGGGCGGTGTATTTGACCGTCCACGCCGCCCCGGCCATGAGCCCGGCGAACACCGCCCACGGCAGCGCCGCGGCCTCGTCGGTCTGGCGCTCGTTGACGTAGCGAACGGTGGCAATCAACGCCAGCAACGCATAGAGCGTGAAGTTCATGTCGATGTATGCCCAGTGCCCGATGACCATCACCGTAGGAACCGTCATGAACAGCGCGGTGCCGAGCACGGCGGCGCGGCTGGACACGAAGGCGCGCGCGTACCCGTACAGGGCCGCCATCACCAGACCCAGGAAGAGCAGATGGAATAACCGGGCGGCGGTATCGCCGGCGACCCCGAAGCCGAAGGTGAACAGCATCTGCGGGCCCATCGGGTAGTAGGCCAGCACGTTGTCGGTGAACACTGGCAGATACCCCACGCGCAGCAGCTGCGCCGGCACCTCGAGGTGGTAGACCATCTCGTCGAGCGACGTCGGCGGCAGGGTTGCGCCCATGAACATCCAGACGAAGTACGCCACGGCACCGAGCGTGCCCAGCATCACCCAGCGGTCGGCACGAAGCGCGTCGAGCGCCGGACGGACAGCGCCTGCCAGCTCGCGAGCTCCTGTCAGTGCGACCAGCGCCAGCGCGCCCAGCAGCGCCCACAGCAATCCCGGCGACAGGACCCCGCCGACGGGCAGTACGTAGCCGATCATCGCAACGCCGTAAATCAGATAGGAGATCGACAGCAAGCCGACGCCAGTCTCCGCCGCCAGCTGCACGCCGCCGTGTCCCAGGCGCCAGCGTGCACCGATCAGCCGCCGGCCGATCTGGTGCGACGCCACCGCGGTCACCAAGACCTGCAACAGTGCGAGCGTCACCATTCCCACCCCCCCAGCTCCCGCGCCAATGGCCGCGCCGGCCGCTACAATGAAACGAATTCGAGATTCGTTCGAGCCCCCGAGATCCCCACCTCGGCCGAGGAGCCTTCCGTTGCGCAGAAGCCTGTCCCTAGCGTTGGTCATCGTACTTGCTTCCGTCTCCAGCAGCCAGGGAGACAACTGGCCGCAGTGGCGCGGTCCCGGCCTCAACGGGATCAGCTCGGAAACCGGGCTGCCGACGACCTGGGATGCCGACACCAACATCACCTGGAAGCTCGATCTGCCGGCTTGGAGTGGATCCACGCCGATCATCTGGGACGACACCATCTTCCTGAGCGTCGGCGACGGCACCAACATCTCGCTGTGGGCGATCGATCGGGCAACCGGGCGGGAGCGCTGGGTTCGCGTGCTCAGCGGCAACGACCACCGCGAGCGCAAGCAGAACATGTCGTCGCCGTCACCGGTCACCGACGGCAACCACGTCTGGGTGATGACCGGCACCGGCATCCTCAAGGCGTTCGACTTCGACGGCAACGAGCTCTGGCACCGCGACATCCCGGCCGACTACGGCAAGTTCGGGCTCAACTGGGGCTACGCCTCCTCCCCGTTGCTATACGACGGGGCGCTGTTCGTGCAGGTGCTTCACGGCATGAAGACCGACGACACGCCGTACGTGTTGCGCATCGACACGGTGACCGGCGAGACCGTGTGGCGCGTCGAGCGACCGACCGACGCCATTCGGGAGTCGCCCGATTCCTACGCCACACCGGCGCTGCTGCAGTACGACGGCGTCACCGAGATTGTCCTCACCGGCGGCGACGTGGTCACCGGGCACGATCCCGACAGCGGCGAGGAGCTGTGGCGCTCCGACGGCCTCAACCCGGAGAACAACGGCGCCTACCGCATCGTGGCGTCGCCGGTCGTAATGGACAAGGTGATCTACGCGCCGACACGAGAACGGCCGCTGCTGGCGCTGCGCGCCGGCGGCCGTGGTGACATCACCGATACCCACCGCCTGTGGTCATTCAACGACGGACCTGACGTTCCCACCCCGGTAACCGACGGACGCTACTTCTACAGCGTCAAGGACAACGGCGTCGTCTTCTGCCTCGACGCCAAGACCGGCGAGCGGGTTTACGGTCCGGTACGGCTGCCGGTCGGCACGTACAGCGGCTCCCCGGTGCTCGCCGACGGCAAGATCTACATCACCAACGAGGACGGCCTGACCAGCGTCATGCGTTCGGGTCCCGAGTTCGAGCTGCTGGCCGCCAACGACCTCGGTGACTACACCTTGAGCTCACCGGCGATCTCGGACGGTCAGATCTTCATCCGCACCGCCAGCGGGCTGTACGCGATTGGCGACCGGCGCGCGCACTGAGATCGAACATCGAGCATCAGTCGCTGCGTAGGGCGGCTACCGGATCAACGCGTGCTGCTCGCCAAGCGGGTAGCAGGTTCGCCATACCCGCTGCCAGCAGCAGCGCTACGACCGCACTCGTGTAGGCGATCGCATCGGCCGCGCCGATTCCGTAGAGCAGCGCGCCGAGCGCACGGGTCAAGGCCAGGCTGATCCCCAACCCGATGGCGGTGCCGATGGCAACGGTGCGCATACCCTGCCGGAACACCATTCGAACGACGCGCGCCCGATCGGCTCCCACGGCTATACGAATGCCGATCTCCCGCGTACGGCGCGCCACCGCGAATGCGACGACCCCGTAGACGCCGACCGCGGCCAGCAACGCTCCGAGGCCTCCGAGCACGGCTAGCGCAACGGCGGCAAAGCGCACCGGAAATAAGCTCAGCGACAGGTGCTGCTCGATCGTCTTGGCCTCCATGATGGCAACGTTGGGATCGAGCTCTCGAACGATATTTCGCATGGCCGTGAGCGTCGCCGTCGGTTCCGCGTCGGTGCGCGCCAGAATGGTGCCGAACATCGCGTTGGCCGCTTGTGCGTACGGCAGGTAGAGGTGTCCGGTCGGCGCCTCGCCCAGGGTCGAGACCTTGTGCGGTGCGTTGACGCCGATCACGACGGCGAACGGGCCTTCTTCCGCGACCACCGACAACCGCTTGCCGATCGGGTTGTCGCCCGGCCACAGCTGCTGCGCCAGCGCCTCGTTGACGATCACTACACCCGGTGCGTCGGCAGCATCCTGGGCATCGAAACCGCGCCCGGAGAGCAACGGAATCTGCAGCAGCCGGAAAAACTCCGGTGTGACGGCCGTTGCCATCACGTCCGGCGCCTCGTTGCCGTCCTCCAGCAACGCGCCCTCCAGATAAACGGTGCGGTCGATTACCATCGTCGACTCGAGCGGCAACCGTTCGGTGAACGCCACGCCCGTTACCCCCGGTACCACCTCGATCCGCTCCATGGCGTGATGATGGAAGTCACGCGACTCCTCGGCAGCGTATCCCTGAAACACGAGTCCCAGGTTGATGCCGACGATGGATTCCGTGGCGATCCCGGGATCAATCGACTCGGCATTGGCCAGGCTCCGCACTAGCAGCGCGGCGCCGACCAGCAACACCAGCGTCACGGCTACCTGCACCATCACTAGTGCGCCACGCAGCCGGCTACCGCGTGGGCGGCCATCGCTCGAGGCCTCGTCGGCACGCAGAGCCTGACCGAGATCGGCACGGGTAGTGCGCAATGCCGGTACCAGCCCGAACAGCATGCCGGTGGCAATGGAGACCAACGCGGTAAACAGGATCACCCGTGGTGCCATGCCGATGCTGAAGTCAATCGGAATCAGCAGCGGTGGCTGCACCGCCAGGATGGCGCGCAGCGTCCGCGTCGCCACCAGAGTCGCGAACAGACCACCGAGCACCGACAGCACGGCGCTCTCGGTCAGCAGCTGCCGGATCAGGCGCCCGCGGCCGGCTCCCAACGCCAGGCGAACGGCGATTTCCTGGCGCCGCACCGAAGCACGCGCCAGCATCATGTTGGCAATGTTGGCGCAGGCGATCAGCAGCACCAGCCCGACGATCCACCATCAACACGCCAGCCGCCGGCCGCAACATTCGATCGGCCGCCGGGTCGATCCGTACGTCGCTGGCCGGCATGACGGCGATGGTCTGGTCGGCGTTTGTCTCCGGATATTCAGCCTCCAGGTTTGCGCCGATGGCGCGAACCTCGTCGTCCGCCTGCTGCACCGTGGTCCGGGGCCGCAGGCGCCCGATTACCTGCGTGCCGTGCGATCCGCGGCGCTCGAGACGGCTGCCGTTCGCCGGCGGCACCAGAACATCCGTGGCCCGCGCAGGCACCCAGAAGTTCGCCCGCAGCGGCGGCGTGCCGCCGGTGTATTGCTCGGGAACGACACCGATGAGCACGAACGGGGTGCCCCCGAATGTCAACGACCGACCGATGGCGCCGGGGTCCGCGCCCAGACGACCGCGCCAGAAGGCCTCGCTGACCATGACGGTTAGTGGCTCGTCCGCGTCGTCATCCTGCGGGGTGAAGCCGCGCCCGGCCACCGGCGCCAGACCGAGGACGTCGAACAAGTTCGCCGAGACCGACTCACCGAACACGAACACGGCATCGCCGCGGTTGTTGTAGGTGGTCATCTCCATTCGATAGGCGGCCAAGCCGTCGAACGCCGCCGCATGGTCACGCACGTCGCGGAAGTCCGGGTAGGACATCTGCATCCCACCGATGCCATCCTCGTCGGCGTGCAACCGGATCAGCGCCGCCGGGTCCTCGACCGCCAACGGCTTGAACAGCACCGCGTCGATGACGGCGAACACGGTGGCGTTGAAGCCGATCCCGAGCGCCAGCGAGAGCACCGCCACGAAGGTGAAGCCCGGGCTCTTCCAGAGCATGCGAACGGCGAAACGAATGTCGGTTACGAGATCGCTCATGAGACTGCCTGAAACGTGGGGAAGGCTGCGATGAGGAAAACGTCCGAGCGGATCGTCGGGGCCCGCCAGCTTGGCGGCACAGCCCTGGCGGACGAGACTGTCGACATCGCCGAAGCGTGCTTCGGCATCGCGCCGCGCGGTGTCCGCAGACATGCCGCTCGCGAGGTTGTCGGCGGCGCGCAGATCGAGGTGAGCCATCATCTCGTCGCGCACCTCACGCTCGATGCCGGTGGCACGATCGCGTCGCCGTCTCCAGCGTGTCCAAAACGCGGCCACCTATCCCGCCTCCAGAACCTTGCCCACGGCGGAGGTGAACTCATCCCAGTTGGCGCGTTCGGCAGCGAGTTGCTCGCGTCCGTCCGGCGTCAGGCTATAGAACTTGGCCCGGCGGCCCGTGTCGGTGGTGCCCCATTCAGACGCGATCCAGCCGCGCTTCTCCATGCGGTAAAGGGCCGGATACAGCGAACCTTCCTCCACCGTCAGCGTCTCGTCGGTGGTCGACTGGATGTTCTTGGCGACGGCATAGCCGTGCAGTCGCCCGCTCTCGAGCGTCCGCAGCACCAGCAGACCGAGGGTGCCACGCAGCAGGTCGATCCCGTTCTTGCCCATTTGCTCTCCGTGAACCGGCGACTTCTGGGTCGACGGCGTCGGCGGGTTCCCTAGAAACTCTACCCTTAGAATATCTAGGTATCATATAGCGTGACCAGCCGGCCGCAAGTTCGCCGGTCTTTGTCGTAGAGGCCCTGCCCGGTCCGCCGCCGGACAGCGCTACCTGGCTCAGTCGGACAGCAGCGGAACTGAGGTCAGACGCAGGTCCGACAGCCAGCTGCGAACCTGGGTACCGGTGTTGTCGGTGTCCACCACGAATGCGATGCCGCCGATACGCTCGGGCAGCTCGCTGAAGGCGCGCTCGTAGTCCGCCAGCAGATCGCGCTCCTCGGTGCTCCAGCGACCGACGGCATCGGCACCGCTGCGAAGCACGATGGTGGCCACCCGGCGGCGATAGGGGTTGGGAAAGCGGGTCCCCGGATCGAGATCACGCGCCCACACGTAGGCGATGGCGCGTGTGTCCCGGTCCATCACGTCGGTCCCGAACGCCACCATGATGCGGGCAGCGAAGTCGTCGCCCTGGCGCGTGCGTTCGTCGACCCGCGTCTCGAGCCTGCTGTCGACCCTCCACCGCCAGGACAGCCGGGCACGGGTCGGACGGCGCAGGTCAAACCGGCGCCACAGCGCCGCCGCAGCGGCATTGCTGTCCGCCTGCAGCACCGATCGCATGTCGTCCTGCACGACGCTGAAGCTCGTGCTGCTGGACGCCATACGCTGCTGCATCCAGTGGGCATCCCAGCCATCGCGCAGACCATCGAGAAGATCAACGCCGTCGCCCGATTCCTGAACGGCGACGGTAGAAGCAATAGCGAGACAAACAGATAGTGCGAGCGTGAGGCACAACGCCCCGGCCTGAACCAACCGAACTCCCCGAGGCCGGCGCGCAAGATGTCTCCAGACCTGCCGCATGCGAGCTCCCGAGTTC
Organism: Acidobacteriota bacterium; assembly: GCA_965197275.1. Classification (GTDB taxonomy): domain Bacteria; phylum Acidobacteriota; class UBA890; order UBA890; family WLXD01; genus DASCOT01. The sequence goes on along the minus strand of CBDAMQ010000032.1, from coordinate 406,461 downwards.
AGAACCGATGGATCTACGAACGCGTGTGGCCTATACGATAGCGGGCACGCGCCATGAGTTACCGACCTAGCCAGCAACAAACACGTCTGCGCCACCGGTTGCGTCGCCCGACGGCAATCGCCGCGTTGGCGTTCATTGCGCTGCTAACCGCGGCGTCAGCGGGCGCCCACAGCTTCGGAGTCACGCTCGTCACCCTCGTCTTGCGCACTGACGGTAACTTTCAGGCGAGCATGCAGCTGGATCTCGATGCGCTGGCGCTCGGAGTTGCGCCCGACAGCGACGATGCGGAGCTGGTGGCAGCGCTGGCCGGAATGTCCGACGCCGAGATCACCGAACGCACCGATGCCCTGCGCCAGTTGCTGCAACGACGCGTCCGCATCCTCTTCGACGGCGAACGAACCGACGTCAGGATCCAGTTCCCGGACCGTGCCGCCGGCTTGACCCGCAACGCCACGCCACCGACGTTCCTCGGCATCCGGGCATGGCTCGCAGGCTCGGTACCGAGCGGGGCGCAGCAGGTGAGCTTCCGCGCCTCGCGCGCCTTCCTCCCGGTGCAGCTGACGGTTGTCGACGAGCGCACCGGCACGACGGTCCGAGAACCGCTGGCACGAGGCGACGAGAGCACGCCCTTCCCGCTTGACCCGGAGTTACAGCCGGACGCACCGGAAGGTCAGGTTGCCACCCTCCTGGGGTACGTTCGGCTGGGCTTTCTGCACATCATCCCGGCCGGCGTCGACCACATGCTGTTCGTGCTCGGGCTATTCCTGCTCAGTACCCGGCTAGGTCCCTTGCTGCTTCAAGTATCGGCATTCACTGTGGCCCACACGGTCACGTTGGCGCTCTCGGCCCTGGGATTCGTGCAGCTGACGCCGGCGATCGTGGAGCCGCTCATCGCGCTGTCGATCGCCTACGTCGGAGTCGAGAATGCGATCACTGACGAGTTGCGCAGCTGGCGTCCCCTGCTGGTGTTCGTCTTCGGCCTGTTGCACGGACTCGGGTTCGCCGGTGTGCTAGGAGACATCGGTCTGCCGGCAGGCCGGGCGATGGTCGCCCTGATCGGGTTCAACGTCGGCGTCGAGCTCGGTCAGCTGGCGGTAATCGGCGCCGCCATCCTGATCTTCAGGCGCTTCCAGCAGCGCTCCTGGTATCGCCAGCGCGTGGCGGTGCCGGCCTCGCTCGCCATCGCTGCCGTCGGGCTGTTCTGGTTCGTGACGCGCGCCCTGACGGGCTGATCCAACGATCTCGGCAACACTCTGTTATCAGCGCGTCCGACCACCGCGCCATACCTTGCACCCCCGGAGGCGACAAACGTACGATAATCCGCGTGCCTGTCCGGTCAGCCTGAGCGATCGGAGCTCCGCTTTTGCAGCGCGGCCACCCCTCCGTACCCGACCTCGAGATGGCATCCATGCGAACGTCCCGACCCGGTAGCTGGTGTTCTCTACGGTTGAGCGCCGTCGTACTCCTGGCGGTAGTGTCGGCGGTAATCGCCAAGCCGTCTTCGGCTAGCGAGCCGCCGCACCGTGCAACCTTGGCCGCGGCCGACGAATGGACCAGCTGGCGAGGTCCGAACCAGAACGGAGTGTCTTCGGCCACCGGGCTGATCTCCGACTGGACAGTCGACGGCACCAACCAGATCTGGCGCTCCGAGCTCACCGGTCGCTCCACCCCGGTGGTGTTCGACGGCCGCGTGTGTGCCAACGGTCGCCGCGACGACACGATGGAAACAGTCGGCTGCTGGAGCGCCGAGTCCGGCGAGTTGCTGTGGCAGCGCGACTACCTGCTCTACAACACCACCGTGCCGTACAGCAGAGTTGGCTGGGGCAGCGTCGCCGGCGACGCCGAGACCGGCTACCTGTACGCCCACACGGTCGACGGACTGCTCGCATGCCTCGATAGCGAAGGTGAGACCGTCTGGGAGATTCGTCTCGGCGAGGACTTCGGGCGCGCATCAGGGTACGGCGGCCGCACCCACACCCCGGTGGTCGACGAGGACCGCGTCATCCTGACCATGATCGGCACCAGCTGGGGAGAGTTCGGTCCGCCGCGACATCGGTTCTACGCCTTCGACAAGCGCGACGGTCGGGTCGTCTGGATCTCCAACCCGAGCGAAGAGAACCCGAAGGACATGAACACGCAGGCCACACCGGTGATCGCCGAGGTCGCCGGGCAGCGCCTGATGATCGGCGGCGGCGCCGACGGGTGGATCTACGCGCTCAAGGCCCGCACCGGCGAGCGTGTTTGGAAGTTCCAGCTCAGCAAGCGTGGCATCAACACGGCGGTCGTCGTCGCCGACGATGTCGTCTACGCCACCCACAGCGAGGAGAACCTCGAAGGCGGACCGATGGGCCGCGTGGTGGCGATCGACGCCACCGGCAGCGGCGACGTGAGCTCGACGCACGAGATCTGGCGCGCCGATGAGATCACCGTCGGCTTCGCGTCTCCGCTGCTGCACGACAACGTCCTGTACTTGCTGGACAACTCGGCCAACCTGCTGGCGATGGACACTTCGACCGGCCAGGTGCTCTGGATCCACAACGTCGGCACCGTGGGCAAGAGCTCGCCGGTGTGGGCCGACGGTAAGATCTACGTCACCGAGGTCAACGGCAACTTCGTTATCCTGCAGCCGGGCAGCGACGGCGCCACGGTGCTCGACTCCGACCGCATCGAGATCCCCGAGGAGAGCCGCCCGGCAGAGATCTACGGATCGCCGGCGATCGCCTACGGTCGTATCTATTTCACCACCGAGAACGGCGTGTTCTGCGTCGGCGACCCGGACCGACCGTTCAGCGCCGAGTCCGGCGACACCTTTGCCATGCCCGAGCTGGCACCGGACGGCGCCGTGCCCGCCGCCGCGGTCGTGGTACCTGCCGACGTCGTCGTCGGCAGCGGCGACCGCGTTGCGTTTGCCGCCCGTGTCTACGATGCCGACGGGCGCTATATCGGTACCCGCGCCGCCGAGTGGTCGCTTCAAGGCCTGACGGGGCAGCTGAGCGCCGAAGGCGCGTTCGTTGGCGACTCCGCGGCCGGCTACCAGGCCGGACATGTCGTCGCCACGGTAGGCGACCTGAGCGCCCGCGCCCGCGTGCGCGTCGCCAGCCCGCTCCCCTGGAGCGAGGACTTCGCCTCCGGTCAGAAGCCACGGCAGTGGATCGGAGCCGGCCGTTACGCGACCGCTGAGCGCGAAGGGGAGCCGGTGCTACACAAGCCGCCGGCCGCCGTCGGTCTCAATCGATCGGTTATTTACACCGGCCCGGATAGCACCTCGCAGGTCACGGTCCAAATCGACCTGCTCGGCACCCGTCAAGGACGTCGCCGACCCGACGGCGGCGTCGTCAACGGTGGTTACACGCTCGATCTGATGGGCAACCATCAACGACTTCAGGTGCGCTCGTGGGCATCCGAGCTGCGTATGGCCCAACAGGTCCCGTTCGAGTGGGAAATGGATGCCTGGTACACCGTGAAGTTGCGTGTCGACCAGGCCGCCGACCGAACGATCGTACGCGGCAAGGTATGGCCACGCGACGAGACCGAGCCCGACAGCTGGACCATTACTGCCGAGGATCCACATCCGATCCGCCACGGCGCGCCTGGAATCTATGGTTACTCCCCGGTCGACCTCTACTTCGACAACTACAAAGTGACGGTGAACGAATGATGCGTCGGAAGCTCCATCTCGGAATCCTGGCAGCAACGGTGGTCCTGGGGCTCGCCAGCGGCGCCGCGATGCGCAGCGCCACGGCAGGGCCCGCCCCGGTGAACGCGACACCGGCCGCGGCGGACGACGTCGCCATGTTCGGAGGCGGCCTGAGCCGCAACATGGTCTCCGACGAGACCGGCCTTCCCGGCGAGTGGGATACGCGCAGCGGCATGAACGTCAAGTGGTCGGTCGGCGTCGGCTCGCAGAGCTATGCGGGCCCGGTGGTGGTTGGCGGCAAGGTGTTCATCGGCACCAACAACGAGGGAATGCGCAATCCGGACGTGCCCAACGACAAGGGCGTGATCATGGCGTTCGACGCCGCCAGCGGCGAGTTCCTGTGGCAGATGGTGCACGACAAGCTGACCGCCGGGAGGGTCAACGACTGGCCGCTGCAGGGCATCTGCTCGACCCCGTTCATCGAGGGCGACCGTCTGTACTACGTCTCCAACCAGGCGCACGTCGTCTGCGTCGACACTGAAGGACACCGCGACGGCGAGAACGACGGTCCCGACACCGACGAGGAACACACCTCGCCTATCGACGGCGACCGCATCTGGACGTTCGACATGATCGGCGAGGTTGACGCGTTCCCCCACAACCTGGCGACCAGCTCGCCGCTGGTGGTGGGCGACCTGGTCTTCGCCTCCACCGGCAACGGAGTCGACGAGGGCCATGTGGCTATCCCCTCGCCGTTCGGCGCCAGCTTCGTGGCGGTGAACAAGCACACCGGCGAGTTGGTGTGGGACAACGCCGATCCGGGCGAGGGCATCCTGCACGGCACCTGGACCAACCCCACCTACGCTGAGGTCGACGGGACGCCGATGGTGATCTTCCCCGGTGGTGACGGCTGGGTTCGCGCCTTCGTGCCGGAGACCGGCGAGCTGATCTGGGAATTCGATGCCAACCCCAAGGACGCCGAATGGCGCCTCGGTGGGCGCGGCACACGCAACAACATCCTCTCCACCGTCGTGGTGCACGACGGCAAGGCCTACATCGGCGTCGGCCAGGATCCCGAGCACGGTGAGGCACCGGGGCACTTCTGGTGCTTCGATCCCAGTGGCCGCGGCGACATCACCGACACCGCCGTCATCTGGCATCGCGGCGGCAGCGACTACCACCGCACCATGTCGACGGCCGCCATCGGCGACGGCATCATCTACATCCCCGATCTGTCGGGCTTCCTGTACGCCCTCGACGCCGACACCGGCGAGCACTACTGGACCTACGACACCTTCGCGGCGGTCTGGGGCTCGGCCTTTCTCGCCGACGGCAAGGTATATCTCGGCGACGAAGACGGCGACGTGATCGTGCTGCGCGCCGGCAACGAGATGGAGGAGATCGCCGAGATGAACCTCGGCGCCTCCGTCTACACCACCCCATACGCCAAGGACGGGGTGCTGTACATCCTGTCGCGCAATCGCCTGTTCGCGCTCGAGGAAGGTGCACAGTCGGAGCCGATGAACTGAGCGAGCCAGCCGCGGGCACCCGCGCGGCAACCGGCGCGGAGAAGAGTAAGCGAGGCGGCGCCAACGTCGATGGGGCGGCGGCCGCCGACCACTTCCGTAAGCTCGAGCGCGTCTACCTGGGCGCGTCGGCGAACACCGCGTTCGAGCCGACGATCAAAATCGGCGAAGGGACCGCCGAGGTGCGCTTTCGTGTTCGACCCGGGCACCTGATCGCCGTCGGCTCGGCTCACGGCTTCGTCTACTTCAAGGCGCTGGACGACGCAGCATTCTTCGCTTGCAGCTCTCTTGTCCGAGACCGCTTCCTGCTCACCGCCTCGTTCAACATTCACTTCCTGCGCCCGGTGGCGGAGGGAGAGCTCGTGGCGACGGGAACGGCCGTTCACCGCTCCAGATCGCTGCTCCTTGGAGAGGCCGTGCTCTTCGACGCCAACGGTCGGCAGGTGGCGCGCGGAAATGGCTCCTTCATGCGCGGGCGGACGCCGCTCACGGAGGCAATCGGGTACACCTGATCGGTGCCCCGTTTCTCCTCATCGCGGAGGAAACACGGATATCCGTCGCGGCTGCGGTACGGCGCCGATCCCGTCGCCCAGCGATGGAACCTGAACGCGCTGACCGCGACCGCCTGGGCTCGGCCTGGCCCCGAACGTCTAGTGGCCTAGTGGCGCCGCCACTCGCGGAGCCGCACGGCATACACGCTCGGGGTCGCTGGCGGCAGCAGGCTGGGGTCGAGCAGATCGGTGTCGAACTCCCAGTCGCGGGCGGGTTCCCGGTACACCGGACTTCCGAGGGTCCAGGCACCGGTTGCGTTCGTGGAGTACCACAGGTTGATCAGGCTGCCGCGCCAGGTCAGCGCCCGCCCACTCCAGTCCTCGAGCAGGCGCGGCAGGTTCTCGACGCCGCCGTTGTACGCCCCTGACAGTGTCTCGGTGCCGCCCGTCATGAAGGCGGCGTTTACGGTGGTGCTCGACGCCACGCGGCTGCTCAGATCAAGCTGGCTGTGTGCGAAGTCGTCGTCGTTCCAGCCGTTGGACAGGATCGTGACGGCGTCGGCCAGCACGGCCGCCGCCTTCTTGTTGACGGTGTTGTAATCGCCCTGAACGTAAACGGGGTTCGCGGTCACCACCGTCAAGGCGTCGGGAAGCTCGGAACCGTTCTCGATCTTCACCGCGAACTCCGTGTTGCCGCCGTCGTATGGCGCGGTGTAACCGCTCCATGCCCCCGACGTCGACCACGGGTCGGGGGACCCGCCGCCGGTGCCGGCGCACGAGGCGAGGGGCGCGATGATGTCCCTGAGCGCATCCGCCTGGGCTGCCGTCAGCTGCCCGTCCCTGACTGCCTGGTCGAGCTGGTCTCCTGCCTGCCGAACCCTGTTCGCGGCCTCACTCACGTCGGGCTCGAGACACGCAGACACAGCATCCGCGGTCTTCCTGAGCGCGTTGCGCACGTGGCTTCCGAACAGCGCGCGGAAAGGCAGTGCTGTGATCCAATCGCTGAGCATCTGGCCGATGTCGTCGAGGCTCAAGGCCCCTCCGTCGTCGCCCCAATCCGGTATGCCGTTGCCCGGCTCGAACGAACCGATGTAGACGACCGTCGGCCCGGCCGGGTAGCTTGCGACGAGGCCGAGCGCGGCGATGTCGATCTCGATGACCAGCATCGGCTTCTGCTCGCGCTGATCGAACAGCACGTCGAAATCGATGGCGGTACTCAGGTCGATTGGGTTGCCATCGAGGTCAAAGCCCTGGCCGTTGAGAATGTTGATGCTCATCTCGGCGGCATAGGCGAGCTTCGTCGTGCGGTCCTCCGCCGTATCCGAGTCGTAGGTCGGTTCGATGATCTTGTGGGGGTTGGTCGGATCGGCGATCGTCATGTTCAACCGCATGACGCCATGATCGGCCGTACGAATGTTGCCATTCCATCGCGTCAGGGACTCGTCCACCCAGTCGGCGTCGGCGGAGTCGAGGCCGCTCATGCCGGGGTTACTGCCCAGCCCGTCGCGAATCGCGACGATGCCGCCGGGCGTCGTGCTGGTGTCCTTGCGGCGATGGAAAGCATCGCCGGCCGCGGTGACGTTCGAGTCGATGGTCAGGGTGTTGTCCGATCCGAGATAGACGTCAGCGTTGCTGTGCATGCGGCCCGAGAGCGTCATCGACGGGGCCGGGAGCATCTCCAGGTCGTCCTCGTAGAAAACCGCGAACTGGAAGATCGGGATGATGTCGAAGAAGGCCGCCATGGTCACCGACACCGTGGCTGGCGGGTAGTCCGCGGTAGCGGCGCGGAGCAAGACCTCGTAGGGCCTGGTCTGCGCCGTAAGGCCATGATAGTAGCCAGACGAGAGCGGCGCCTCGATTACCGCCGCCGTCGGTCGCAGCACGAAGTTGTCGATCGCAACCTCGGAGACCGCGGGCAGCGTGATCGCCGAGAGCTCGCCGGCGTCGGGGAAACGGCCCAGCTGACGGCCCATATCGATGAGCTCGTTGAAGCTCGCGTGCGCCAGACCGTCGGCGGCGTAGAAGGCGCGCCAGGTCGATTCGTAGTTTGCCGCCACCTCCAACTCCGTCGTCGCCGTCCGGCTCGCCGACACACCCAGCGCCGTGACGACGAACAGCACCAGGATGGCCAACAGCAGCGCACTACCTTGTTCGCGGTGGGGCGTCTCGGCGACGTTGCTGGGCACCTTCGTCATGTGGTCAGCTCCGAATGGAGAGCGCCCGTGGCACGACTCGCGCGCGCAGCGTGAACGAAGGACGATCTGCTGCCTGGACCCGGTCCCTGGGAGTCTCCACCGTGAGCTCGATGTCGATCGTGCGGATCCGCATTTGACGCGGGGGAGTGTCCGGGACGAACTCCGCAGGAGGCAGGGAGTCGTCGAAGTACCGGAACTGCAGATTCAGGACGTCGGCCGCCACCGGCTGAGGCGTACCGCCGTCCGCCTGCCGCATCAGGAATTGGGTGCCGCCTTGTGTGGCCAGGTAATACGACGTCTGCGAGAGCTTCGCGACCACGGCGGTGTCGCCGACCTGGTAGTTCTTCGAAAGCGTCGAGACAAGCTGGAACCGATCCGACCAGGACTGAGCGATCTCGGCCATCTCGATGGCCCCCATCGCGTCGTAAACGACCACCCACTCGCCGGCCGCGAAGAGGCCACCGTTGGGTACGAAGACGTTTCGCGTGCCGGTCATGTCGGCGTTCATCGCCACGGTGACGCTGCCGGGGTTCCCGCGCAGGTCGATACCGCCGTCGGCCCGAGGTACGGCCAACGGAAAGACGGCCAGCATCGGCGTGAGGCCGACGCCGGTGAGCATGATGTCGCGCTGCATCCGGTCGAGCCCGATGCGAGCCGCCTGCTGCGCGGAGCTTCGATCGCTGGTGTCCTCGAATGTGAACTGCGAACCGGTGAGCATTGTTGTCAGACCACCGACAACCATGGCGGTGAGCGCCGTGCTGATGAGCGCCTCGAGCAGCGACACGCCGCCAGTGCTACCCCATACTCTCCGTGCAGCCGCGCTCACTGCGTGAGAATCCTGTAGGTCTCGAAGGCGACCTCGCGGTCGCCGCTGACGTTGAAATCGCGCCGTCCCGCCACCACGCGTATGCGCTTCAGCGAGAGGCTCTCGTCGGTGATCTCCCATCTCACGTAGGTCGGCGAGTTGCCCTCACCTAGGTCGACGGAGTACCCCCCGTAGCTAGTCGAGAGTGATCCGCCGGCGCCGAGTCGGGGATCAGAAAACGGCAACGACGCCAAGAACTCGAGACGGTCGACGCCCAGCGCGGTCAGCTCGGTGACCGCTTCGGAGGTGCCCGAGGACGCGATCGCGAGGCCGAGCATGGACGCCACACCCATCGCCATGAAACCGGCTAGCGCCGCAGCCACCAGAGATTCGAGGAGCGTGAAGCCCGTTTCCCGAAGCGCCGCGCTGGCGGTGGAACCGCACGAGACGTCGTTCATCATACGTATTTCAGAGTTAATTAAACGTGTTTATACATATATATTAATTCCAATACTCTCTAAAAAAATTTTAGAGATGTTAAAAACAGTATATGATTTGAATACACTATTGAAAGCTATTAATAGTCATTGAACAAGATCACCACCTAGCGTGCCTCAGGAGAGCAAGCGCCCTACCCGACGGCCTGAAGGCGCGGTTCCAGCAGGATTCCGCCGCGATCGACGAGCGTCTTGATAGCGTCCGCCGATAGCGGCCGCGACGCAAAGTACCCCTGCATGTAGTCGCAATCGATGCGGCGCAGAAACTCGAGCTGCGCTTCCTCCTCAACACCCTCGGTAATCACCTGGAGCGAGAGGCTGTGGGCCATCGCCAGGATCGCCGATACCAGGCTCTCATTGCGCTGCGAGCCCGGCACGTCGGTCATGAAGCTGCGGTCAATCTTGAGGGTGTCCACCGGAAACCGCGTCAGATATGACAACGACGAGTACCCAGTGCCGAAGTCGTCGAGCGACAGCGAGATACCCAGCTCGCGAAGGGCCTGCAGCGTCGGCGCAAGCTGCCTGCTTGCCTCGATGAGGACACCCTCGGTGAGCTCGTACTCGAGGCACGAAGCCGGAAAGCCCCGTTCTTTCAGAATGCGTTCGGTGATCTCGACGATGTCGGAGCTCTCGTGCAGCTGTTTGCCTGACAGGTTGATCGCCACGTTGGGCCGATAGGGAGCGCTACGATGCCACGCTGACGCATCTCGGCAGGCGCGATCGAGAACCCACTCGAAGATCGAGCCAATGAGCCCGATCTCTTCGGCGACCGGGACGAAGCGCCCCGGGGGCACCCTGCCGAACACCGGGCTTTCCCACCGAATCAACGCCTCGAGGGTATGTACGCGGCCGCTCCGAAGGTCGACGATCGGTTGGTATTCGAGCAAGAATTCGTCGCCCTCCAGAGCGCGGTGGAGCTGCCCCTCGATTGACAACCGCTCGCTCTTTTCAGACTCGGAGCCGGCATCGAACAACGCCACCTGTCCGGCGACCGCCCCCGAGGCAGCGCCCTGGGCTCGCTGCATGAGCTGCAACGCAGTCTTGCCATCGGCAGGGATCAACGCAATGCCGGCGCGCATCGGGGCCGCGACGTTGTTGCCGAGAGCATCGCGCGCCCGACCGAGGTGGGCCAGCCAGTCACTCGCGATCCGCCGGGCTTCATCGTCGTTCGCGCTCCCCGGGACGAGCACCAGGAAAGCGTCGTCCGTAATCCGGGCCGTGATACTGGACGCGAAGGCGGCGCCCGCCAGTTCGCTGAGCTGAGTCCCGGCAGCGGCGACAAGAGTGTCGGCAACCTCTAGCCCAAGCGCGTCGCGAACTCGGGTCAGCGACTCAAACTCCACATGAATCAGCGCTGCCTGGAATCGCCCGCCGGCAAGTCGGGATTCGAGTCGCTCCCGTAGTGCGCGGCGATTGGGCAAACCGGTAAGCGCATCGTGGTAGGTCATTTGGCGGATGTCGGCTTCGGCCTGAACGCGCTCGGTGACGTCGTGGAGCGTCCCGACCAACCCGACGACCTGTCCATTGCGATCGTGGAACGGCTCGCCGTGCTCCTGCACATTGCGGATCTCGCCGTTTTGCATCGTCAGGCGATAGCTGGTGGCGTAAGCGTCCTGCGTGCGCAACGCACCGGTTCGCGTCTGGCGCAGAACCGACCGATCCGGTCCGTGAACCAGCGCCAGGAAGTCCTCGTGGTTGTGCGGCAGCGCGCCGAGAATGCGCGGCAGCTCGGCTGATCCCGTCAGCTCATCGGTGGCGCGTAACCATCGCCAGCTCGCTAGATGGGCGATTCGCTGGGCGTCGGCGAGCTCTCGCTGGTTGGCGGACAGCTGATCGAACGCCTCGCTGGCGCGCAGAATGAAGCGTACCCGGTGCTGCAGCAGCGTCCAGTTGATTGGCTTGGTGATGAAATCGGTCGCACCGACCTCATAGGAATGATCGACGGAGGAGAGGTCCTCCAGCGCGGTCATCATGACGATCGGTACGTGCGCCAGCGCCGGCCTCTCCCGCAGCTTGGCACAAACGCGGAAACCGTCCAGCCGGGGCATAACCACATCGAGCAGCACGAGGTGCGGGAAGTGCTTATCGGCAAGCAGTAGGGCTTCCTCACCGTCAGAGGCTTCGAACACCTCGCAACCCAGGCGCTCGAGGCTCCGGCATGCCAGCAGGCGCATGTTCGCCTCGTCGTCCACCACGAGGACGCGCAGCCCGGCTTCTCTGGGAACCGTCTCATCCATTGACGACCTTCCGAGTCTCCTGCCGCAGCAGGTGCACAACGACTTCAAGCTCCGCGTCGAACTCCTCGAGCAAGCGTGGTGCGTGCGCCAGATCGCCCGAGCGCCCCGCCTTCTCTAACTGTCGACAGAGATTCATCAGCACCTGGGCACCGATGTTTCCGGAGGCCGACTTCAGCCCGTGGGCCAGGCTACTGACCGTATCCGCCTGGCCGGTTTGCACCGCGCGTTCCAGATCGGCGCGCAGCGCCGCCGAGCTGTCGCGGAAGCTCCGCACGACGCGTTCCAGAAGGTCCGATTCGCCCGGCCGCTGGAGCGCTCGAATCTGATCCAGCTGGTCCACATCGAGTGACGCCGTGGACTCCACGTCGCCTGTCGGCGCACTTTCCACCGAGGCAGGCTGGGACTCGCCCGTCTCGGTCAGCCAGCGCGCCAGCACGTCGCATAGCTGCTGCGGTGTGTGCGGCTTGGCGAGGTAACCGTTCATGCCCGCCTCTACGCAGCGGGCGCGAACGCCGTCTCCCACGTTCGCCGTCATCGCCACGATCGGCACGGCAGGCAGATGCTCGTCGCGCTCACGGGCGCGAATCTCCCGGGCCGCATCGAGACCGTTCATCTCCGGCATCTCCCAGTCCATCAGCACGAGGTCGAACGCCTCGTTGGCGGTAATCTCGACGGCCTCCAGCCCATTGCTGGCGACGCGCACCGTGCACCCGACGTGCTGCAGCATTCCGACCGCCACCTCCTGGTTCACCGGGTTGTCGTCGACCAGCAAGACCGTCCCGGAGAACATCGAGGCTGCCGGATCGGCCACCCGTGAAGCGCCGTCGGCGGGCGCCGTCAACGCCTCGCGTAGCCCGGCGTAGAAGCGACGCACGCCCGGAGGGCTGGGTAGAAAGGTCCAGTCCCGCGCCGCGACCTCTTCGACGCGCGAGAGCGACTCGGCCGGTGGAATCAGCAGCAGGACACGGGTGTCGAGATCAAGGTCGCGAAGCACCTTGAGCCAGTTCTGTCGCTGCCGATCGGCCGTCCTGACCTCCACGACCAGCACATCGAACCCGGACAGTCCATCGGTGAGCGCTTCGGAATCGTGCACCTCGAAGATCCCGTCGGTGGCGCGCTTCACTGTGGCGCCCCAGCCACTGAGCTGGCCCGTGAGCCAGCCGGAGAGCCGATCCCCGACCCCGACAAACAGCGTGCTGGAGCCCTCGAGCCGCTCCCGCGGCCGGAACGTCGGCTGTGCCGCGAGGCGTGCGGTGAAATGAAATGTGGTGCCAACACCTGAGGCGCTCTCGACCTTCAGCTTGCCGCCCATGGCCTCCACCAGCTGCAGACAGATGTTCAGACCGAGCCCTGTTCCTCCATGCGTGCGCGTGGTCGAGGCGTCGGCCTGCTCGAAGGCGTCGAAGATGTGTCGCTGCGCCTCTTCCGGAATGCCGATCCCGGTGTCGGCGACCGTGAAGCTGAGGAACGCCGACCCTTCGCGATCGTCGTAGACATCGACGCCCACGGTCACGGAGCCTTCCTCGGTGAACTTGATGGCGTTGTCGACCAGGTTCAGAAGGACCTGCCGCAGGCGCACCGGATCGCCGACCAGATCCGACGGTACGTAGGGATCGATCCGGCAACGAAGAGCGACCGACTTGGAGCGTGCGCGCTCGGCGAGGATGCTCATCACGTCGCCGACGGTCTCGATGAGATCGAACTCGGTGCTCTCGAGACGGAGCTTGCCGGCCTCGATCTTCGACATGTCGAGGATGTCGTTGAGCAGGGCCAACAGCGTCTCGCCGGAGCGCCGGATCGTTCGCGTCAGGTGCCGTTGTCGCGGGCTGAGCGGGGTGAACATCAATAGATCCGCCATGCCCAGAACGCCGTTGATCGGCGTGCGGATCTCGTGGCTCACCTTGGCGACGAACTCCGACTTCGCTTGCGCCGCGACACGAACCCGCTCGGTGACCCGCACTTGGCTGGCGAGCTCTTCGGAGCGCTCCTCGACGATGTGGGCAAGCTTGGTACGCTCGCGGCCCAGGAAGCGCGTCCGCCCGAGGTGCAGCCCGTAGGCACCGAGCACCGCAAAGAAAGCCAGCAGGCCCCTGAACCACCAGCTCTGATAGGGGGACGGCAGCACCTCGAAGGCAAACGTTCCGGCGGCCTCGCTGCGCACCCGGTGGGCGTTCAACGCATGGATCTCGAAAACGTAGCTGCCGGGCGCCAGGCTGGCATAGGTAACCTCGTGATCGGCGGTCTCGGTCCACTCGTCGGTGAGGCCGCGGAGTCGGTACAGAAAGCGATTGCCGCGCTCGTTGAGGTAGCTGAGCCCGGTGAACCGGAAGTCCAGCTTGTTGCGGCTGTGTCGAATCTCGACGTCCGCCCCGGCCTCGACCGCAACCCCGCCGGCCACGACGGAAGTGATCGCCACGTTGGGAGGCACCGCCGAGCGCTGCATCAGTTCGGCGTCGAAGCGAATGGCGCCACGTCGGGTGCCGAGCCAGATTCTCCCGGCGGGATCCTCCCAGATCGCCCCGTCGAGCCCGTCGAGAGCAGCCAGGCCATCGGCCGAGCTGAAGTGGGAGAACGTGCCATCGGACTCGAGTCGGTCGAGAGCACGGTTGGTGAACAGCCAGACTCGCTCGGCCCGGTCGACGAGGATCTGGCGAACGAACTCGTTGACCAATCCGGCTTCGGACGACCAGCGTTCGACCTGCTGGCCGTCGGTCCGATAGGCGCCGTAGCCGTCAGTCCCGAGCCAGACACGACCCTTCTCATCGGCAGCTAGCGCGAGCACGTCGAGCCCACGCAGCGTCTCGGGGAGCTGGAGGAGGCGATCTGTTGACTCGTCGTAAGCGAACATCCCGGCATCGGTACTGCCCCAGAGCCGCCCGGCCGAATCGACCGCCAGCGCTCGGATGGTGCGCTCACGCAAGTCCGCAAGCGTCGCTGGCGTCTCGGTACGACCGTCGCGCCATCGGACAATGCCGGGTTGCAGACCGATCCAGACCTCACCGGCCGCCGTAGTCTCCAGCTCGGTGACGCGACCCGAAGGCAGGCCGCTACCGCGACGCAGCCAGCGAATCTCGTCGCCGTTGTCGACCAGCACACCGTTCGCCGTCCCGACCAGCAGCCGACCCTCACCGTCGACAGCGATCGCGTGAGTCTGTTCCCGACGGAGTGCGGCCCGCAGGCGGCTGGCGTCGAAGCGGCCGTCGATGTCCAAACGAGCGACGCCACGCGGGGTCGCCACCCAGACGTTGCCGGCTCGGTCGCCGGCGACATCAACGGCGGAGTTGTCAGGCAGTCCTTGCTCTACCGTGTAGGTCGTAAAGCTGGCGGGCACCAGCTTTGCGAGACCGTCCTGGGTGGCGATCCAGATGCTGCCCTCACGGTCTGCGGTGATGCCGTACGCCGTCGGATGAGGCAGCCCGTTGAGCTCGGTGAAGAAGCGGGCATCCTCGCCGTTGATGTGGATCACGCCGCCCCAGGTCGCGAACCAGAGTGAGCCATCCGGAGCGAGGGCACCGGCGTTCACGAAGCGCGCCCGCTCGGTCTCCAATGCCGGGTGCTCGAACGGGCGGAAGCCGGCGCCGGAGGCACGGAACACACCGGCGTTGGTGGCCAGCCACACGCGACCGCTGGCGTCTTCGAGAATGTCGTTGACGCGGACGCTGGTGTGAATTCCGGGCAGCGGTGCTCCCAATCCGCTGTCGTCGGCGCGCCGCACGTAACCGGCGCCACCGATCCACAGTGTCCCGTCGCTCCCACGGTGAACGGCGAACGCGTCGATACGGTGAAGCAACTCGGTGCTGGGCTCAGCGCCGTTGAACTCGACCCGTATAACGCCGCCCGGCGTCGCCAACGCGATGCCGCCGTCGACCTGGGCGAGGTCACGCACCCAGGGCTGCGGGGTGACCGATTCTAGCCGCGAGGTTCGCAGCGGCCCATCGCCGAGCCGCCAGGAGATGCCGTTGCGCGTCGCGGCCACGAGCGCACCCTGGGGCGACTGCAACACCGCCGTGACCGCGTTGTCCGCCAGCCCGTCGGCTTCGGTGAAGACGCGGAACGTGGTGCCGTCATAGCGGGCCAGGCCGGAAGACGTGGCCACCCAGATCATGCCGACGGGGTCCTGGTAGACACCAATTACTTCCTGACCCGGCAGACCATCAGCCGTCGAGTAGGGGATCACGTGCAGGCGTTGCGCTGTGGCATCGGTCGTGATCGAAAGCGCGACCATGACGCAAAGCAGCGCGAGGCCGCGCAGCAGCCCACAGTCGGCCTCCAATCTGGTACCAGAACAAATCACGTTGGGATCTCTTTTGATTACCAAAAGACACTTCTGGTCTCTAATACATAGAAATACCCTCTCGTGTCCGCCTGCGGGAAGCAAAAAAATGCCTGTGGCCGCATTTGCCGGCCACCACGCGAGCGGCATTTCTCTTGCCGAATCCGGCGCCATCGGGAGCATCGGCGGAACAGAGCAATGGCCGGGATCGTGTCCACTGGCCAATCTTCCGATTCGCCAACGACCCCGGCCACCGCCACCACGCGAGCGTTTCGCCGACTCGCTACGTGGGAGCGATGGGTCGAGGAGGTTGTCGAGTTCGCTCCCACTGTTGTCAGGCTAAGAGGGCGCCCGGCAGGATGCCTGAGGAAGTTCTGCGTTTTCTCGAAGGGTTTCTTGATGCCACATCGGAACGCAGGCGGCCGCGGCTGCCGTGTCTGCGTTTCCGTATCGGCGTCTGGCATCCCATTAGACGCCGCCCTGGTGAGAGCGTTGAATCAGCGGCGCGCACCAGCTAGCGTTCGTAGCGAACGCGGGCACTGAGCGGTTCGCGGGCCTCCCCCAACCGGAGCCATCGTCATGAGGAGCGTGCGCGCGGGCCTGGCGGTGTTTGCCGTCACGTCGTTGCTCGGGATGCCGCCGGGGGTTGCGGCCGACGACGAGAAGGGCTCGAACTGGCCAGCCTTCGGCGGTGCGGACGGTCTGCGCATCTCGCACGAGACCGGCTTGCTGACGAGCTGGGATCAGGACGAGCACGTGCGCTGGAAGACACCGATCCCGGGGCGCGGTCACTCCTCGCCGATCGTCTGGGGCGACCGTATTTTCCTGACCACGGCGATTCAGGGCGACGAGGTTCCCGGGCGCCGGCCGCTGGTGCACTACTTCGAGGGTGAGGTGTGGCGGATCTCCCCGAGCACCGGCTCGCAGTTCATCCACGAGTATCGGGTCCTCGCGATCGACGCGAACAACGGTGAGATCGTCTGGGACCGTCTCGCCCACACCGGGCTGCCGTACGACGATCGCCACAGCATCGGCTCGTACGCCACGCCGACCGCCGTCACCGACGGCCAGCGCGTCTACGCCTACTTCGGCGCCGCCGGCGTGTACGCCTACGATTTCGACGGCAACGAGCTCTGGAACGTGGATATTGGCCCGATCGCCGAGTACGGGCTCGGTGTGTCGACCTCGCCGGTGCTGTTCGAGAACATGTTGATCGTGCTGGCTGACGAGGACGAGGGTGACCACTCGTTCATCGTCGCGCTCGACACCCACACTGGTGAAGTCGCCTGGAGGAAGCCGCGCAACGTACAGTCGAACTGGTCCACACCACTGCTGATCGAGCACGACGGTCGACAGCAGCTGGTGACCAACGGCTTCGAGTGGATCCACTCCTATGATCCGCGCAATGGCGATGAGCTCTGGCGAGTACCGGGCCTACAGAGCAACGCCGTGCACCTCCCGTTGTTGCACGAGAACCTGGCGCTGTTCACCTCCGGCTACCCCGACAAGAGGCTCAAGGCAATACGTCTGGATCGCGCCGCGGCGGACGTCGAATCGGAGCGCATCGCATGGACCTACAACAAGGGGCTGGCGTACGTGCCCTCCAACCTTTCTTACCAGGGCTACGTCTACCTGCTGAGCGACAACGGCATCGTCACCTGCCTGGACGCCGACACCGGCGAGGTGGTGTACGAGGGTGGCCGCATGCCGGTGGCGCAGCGCTTCTACGCCTCGCCGGTAGCGTTCGAGGGTAAGTTCATGCTCGCTGGAACCGACGGCGAGGTGTTCGTCGTCAAGGCCGGCCCCGAGTTCGAGGTGCTGGCGACGAACACGCTCGGGGAGCCTATCTACGCCACCCCGGCGATCAGCAACGGGCGTATCTACATTCGCAGCGAGGACAACCTGTGGGCGATCGGTGCTCCAGACTGAGCCCAGGCGTCCTCCGAACGGAGTGGAATCGATGAAGAGCCTGCGCAGGCACCGCATTGCGATCGTCGTACTGGTGCTGATCGGGGTTCCCTTGCTGGTGACGGCGGATGACGAGCCCGGGACGAACTGGCCGGCGATCGGGGGTGCGGACGGACTGCGTATCTCCCACGAGATCGGCCTGTTGACGAGCTGGAATCAGCAAGAGCACGTACGCTGGAAGACCCCGATCCCGGGACGCGGCCACTCCTCGCCGATCGTCTGGGGAGACCGCGTCTTCTTGACCACCGCGATCCAGGGCGAGGAGGTTCCCGGCCGCAAACCGCTCGTCCACTACTTCGAGGGCGAGGAGTGGCGGCATCCCGATAGCTGGGGCTCGCAGTTCCTGCACGAGTACCGCGTCATCGCCATCGACGCCAACAGCGGTGAGATCGTCTGGAACGAGCTGGCACACATGGGTCTGCCCTACGACGATCGGGCCCGCAGAGGGTCGTTCGCCTCGCCGACGGCGGTAACCGACGGCAAGACCGTATACGCCTACTTCGGAGTACCGGGGGTATTCGCCTACGACTTCGACGGCAACCAGCTGTGGCGCACCGAGATCGGCCCGGTGGTCGAGTTCGGGCTCGACGTCTCCACCTCCCCGGTGCTGTTCGAGAACCGCCTGATCGTGCTCGCCGACGAGGACTCCGGCGACCACTCGTTCATCGTGGCACTCGACACCCATACCGGCGAGGTCGCCTGGAAGAAACCGCGACAGGTGCAGTCCAATTGGTCCACGCCGTTGCTTGTCGACCGCGGCGATCAACCGCAGCTGGTGACCAACGGCTTCGAGTGGTTGATCTCCTACGACCCGCGCACCGGCGACGAGCTCTGGCGAATTCCCGGACTGCAGAGCAACGCGGTGCACTACCCGCTCCTGCATGACGACCTGGCGCTGTTCACCTCCGGCTACCCGGACAAGGTGATCAAGGCGGTGCGGCTCGACGGCGCCGCGGCCGAGGCGGATTCCGAGCGCGTCGCCTGGTCCTACAACAAGGGGATGGCTTACGTGCCGTCCAACCTGTCGTACCGCGGCTACGTGTATCTGCTCAGCGACAACGGCATCGTCAGCTGCCTCGACGCCAATACCGGCGAGGTCGTCTACGAGGGCGGTCGCATGCCGGTCGCACAGCGCTTCTGGGCATCGCCGGTGGCGTTCGAGGGCAAGTTCATGCTGGCAGGAACCGACGGCGAGGTGTTCGTGATCAAGGCCGGCCCGCAGTTCGAGGTGCTGGCCACCAACACCCTCGGCGAGCCGATCTACGCCACCCCGGCGATCAGCAACGGGCGCATCTATATCCGCAGCGAGCGTAACCTCTGGGCGATCGGGACCGCGGATTGAGTCGACCGGAAGTTCGCGTCCCGGTGCGCCGGCTACCCGGCACCGACGACCTGCCGCTGCCCAGATACCAGACCGACGAGTCGGCGGCCGTCGACCTGCACGCGGCGCTGGGCGAGCCGCTAGAGCTGGATCCCGGCGCCATAGAGCTCATCCCCACCGGGTTGGCGATCGCGTTGCCGCCCGGCTATGAGGCCCAGGTGCGACCGCGCTCGGGCCTTGCCGTCAAGCACGGCGTCTCGCTGCCCAACACGCCCGCCACCATCGACGCCGACTACCGCGGTGAGATCAAGGTGCCGCTGATCAATCACGGCACCGAGGCCGTAACCATCACGCGCGGCATGCGCATCGCGCAGATGCTGGTGGCGCCGGTACCCCGCATCGTCTGGGACGAGGTCGACCAGCTGCCCGAAACCGACCGTGGACCGGGCGGTTTCGGGCACACCGGCGATTAGCTACTGGTTCGACGGGCCCTCGGACTGCTGCTCTTCGGGCTGTCGATCGGGCTGCTCGAAGCGGCCCCGCCCGCGACCACCCATCGACTCTTGATGAGCCTCCAGCTCCGCGCGGGTTACCTGCCCGTTGCCGTCGCTGTCTGCTGCTGACAATCGCTCCCACAGCATCTCTGGAAGGCCTACGGCGCTGAGGTAACCCGCACCATCGGCATCAAAACGCGAGAACAGACCGTCGAGCATGCGCTGACGCATCGCGTCGCGGGCCTCGTCCCAATCACCGCGCTCCCGGCCGTCCCCGCCCTGCGGGCCACCGGGCCGACTGCCCCGACCAGGACCTCGGAATCTGCCGGCTTGGAAGCCTCCGGACCAGTGGCGACCACCCCGAAATCCGGGACGGCTGGTCCAGAGGCCCCCGCCGGTGAAGCCTCTCCTTCCGAAAGCAACGAAGTGCCGGCCTCGACGACCACCGGCGAAACCGCCAAAGCCGCGTCCAGGACCGAAGCGGCGTCCGGCAGAGAATCCCCGGCCGGCGGCAAACCCCCCAACAAAGGCTCGACGTCCCATGCTCCGGCCCTGTCGCGGCATCAACTCGTCGACACCGACGCTGCCGTCGCCGTCTGCATCGAGCACTGTGAGTGACTCCGAGGCCAAGGAAATCTCTGCCGCCGAGATCTCACCGTCGCCATCGGTATCCAGTGCGTTCAACAGCGGTGGCGCTTGGCCCCAGCCGCCAGGCTCTTCATCAGGCGCCTGTGCCAAGGCACTACCGGCGCAGACCAGCACAGCGACCACCGCCGCCGCGGATGTCTTGAAAGCGCTCATCGCGTTCCTCCTTCATGTGATGGGCAACGCGACCCGACGGGCACGCCCGCGCCTCGATCCCCTCTTGATTGATTGGACCAGAGGGCGCCGGAAAAGGTCGTCGGCAAGCGGCAAAGTTGTGTAAAGAACTGTAGGGCGCTCGACCTCGTCTGGGGCTAGCCGCTATCGCGCATCGCGGCGAGCAGGACCACAACGCCGAGCAGCACGAAAACCGCGCCCCAAACCGCTTCGCTGTTGTGCGGGAAGAGATTCTGCAGAAACAGCCCGCCGCCTATGGCGATCAGCGAGACGCCGCATAGCCAGCCGCCCCAAGGGAACGGCCAGCAGGTGTAGTAGTAGTGGGTCTCTGTGGATTGTTGCCCGGTCGGCTGGATCGTGTCGTTGTCCAATGCAGCTCTCCTGTGTTTGGTTTGGTGCTAACGAGTGAAGGGTGGCCGCTGTCCGCCGGCCTCGGTCAGCACCCAGATTCCCAGCGCCAGCAGGATCCCCGGGCCGATGAGGTCGTGGACAACGCCGGGCAGGACATCCAGCTCGGTGAGAATCAGAACGAGGCCGACAACGACGCCGGCCCCGCCCCAGAAGAACAGCCCGCTACGACCTGCACAGCAGAAGGGCAGATAGCGGATCTCCCGCTGCGGTTGGCTCATTCATCGAATCTCCAATTACTACGACTGTAGGAATTTGACTCGAAAAAAATCACGCGCTGAAGAACAATAGGACCAACATCATCCAGGTCACCGCAAAGCCCCAACGCTGGCGCGCCCACCCCGACTGGGTGTCACGCTCCATCAGATGTTCGACCCTCTCGGAGAGCATCGGACGAACGCCCAGCAACTGCGGCACGAATTGCAACCGGCGGGTCAGCTCGGTGCGGCTGGCGGAGGCGTATCGGTAGGTTTTCATCAGCATCCCGGCGTACGTCTCAGAGCCGCCCAGAACATCGACCGCGACGTCGTCGCAGGCCTTCTCCTCCTCCCGGTGCAGCTGCGCCGCGATCACCCCGGCGAACGGGTTCAGGGTCGAGAACACCCTCACGCCCTCGGACGAGAAACAGTTTCCCGGCTGCCGCAGATAGATATGCGCCAGCTCGTGGGCCAGGGCGCCGCGCAATTCTGCGTCCCCCAGCCGCGCCGAGAGATCCAAGGGGAATACGATCGCCGGGTCACCCTCGACGATCACCGCCGGTGAAGCGAGATTCGTCTGCGTCAGCAACCTTGGGCGCTGAGGCAGCCCCTCGAGCCGGCAGCGAGCCCGGATGCGGTCGGCGTTGGCTCGATACGATTCCATGACCTCATCGAGCGCCACCGCCAGGCGTCCGTCCTCCGGCGCCGGCGTCGCTCCCGTCAACAAGGCCGCCTGCGCTCGTCGGGCGAGGGCCCACCGCACGAGAACCGCAACACCGGTAAGCAAGATGAACACCGGCAGGACCGTCTGAGCCGGTACCGCCTGGCGTGCCCAATCGCCGAATACCTGCCGCGGCCACGTGACCACCAGGGCCAGCCCGAGCAACACCAGGGTCGACTTCAGCAGCGGTGCCAGGTACAGGCACAGGCGCAACTTGCCGTGCTGGATACGAAACACGTGCACTGCCAGGTGGACAAAAGCCCAGGTCAGGCTGCCGGCAACCAGGGCCGGCAGGACGTTGTTCAGCAGGAACTGGCTCGCGACGCTCACCGCTTCCTGTCCTCGCGTTTTCGGCGGATCAGGTCCTCGAGCCGCCGCAGCTCGTCGTCGTCGACGCGCTCGTCCGACTCGATCAGGTGTGCGATAGCGCGACTCGCCGAGCCGCCGTAGACACGTCCCACCACCGACCGCAGCAGCGACCCCGCCACGGCATCCTGGCTGGCTGCCGACGCATAGACATAGGCCCTGCCCTCCTTACGACGACTCAAGAGCCCCTTGTCAGCAAGCCGCGTCATCACGGTCATGATCGTCGTGTAGGCGGCGCCGCGCGTCGGATCGAGGGCACTGCGCACCTCTTCAACGGTCGCTTCCGCCGTGGCCCACACGACTCGCATCACCTCAGCTTCCAGATCACCCAGGCGCTCCGGGCTCGGCCTATCGCTCACCATGCTCGTTGTTCTACTACTTACGTAGTTTCTACGTCAAGACGGGACGCCGAGTGGACACACGGCCAATTACTACAACTATAGTTGTTAAACAACTACACTCGTAGTATATACGTGCTGTGGGTGCCGAGGAGAACGGATGGGTGATCCAGAGAACAGAATCGAAACCAGGTTCGATCCGCCGGGCACACTCCGACCGCCGGGCCCGATCGGCAGGCTCGTCCGACTGGGATGGGGAGTGGTCTGCATGATCGCGGCATGGTCGATCTGGAGCGGGCTGCCGTACTTCACCGGATCCAGGCTTCCAACCGCCTGGACATGGTGGCTGGGGGTGGTGGCGCTGCTTGCCGTTACCCCATACGTGGTCAATATCGGTCTCGGCGTGAACTGGCGCGGGTGGCCGCGCAGACTTGCCGTAGCAGGGCTGGTCACGGGCATGACAGCGTCATGGGTTGTCACGGGTTCGCCTTGGTCTCCGGCGGTCGGATGGCTAACCGTCGCCTGGCAACTGTCGATCCTGGTCTCGCTCGGTGTCTCGTTCTTGCTCTCCGCGGCGGCCGCCACGCCCGGATGTGAGATGCGGGCCATCCCACACATCTGGTCTCGAATCACGGACCGACCGACCCGCGAGCACTACTGCCCTGGCCACATACGCACGGTTGATACCTGGGAGGCAAACCGAATTGACCACGGAACGCATTAGTCGACTCCCCGAGGCCACGCCCATCAGCCGGTTGCTCCGCCTGATCCTGGGAGGCGCGATGACGGCGCTCGCCCTTCCGGCCCTCGGACGTGCCGACGGGATGATCCGTCTGCGGATCATCGGCGTCGTGGTGTTGTTATGCATCCTGTACACGGCAATCCACTACGTTGTGAGCCGCTACCTCGGCTGGCTACATCCGTGGCTGGGGGCAGCGATCGCCGTCATGCCGGCCCTCGCCGCGTTTCTGGCGGGAGGAATTTACGAGGTTGGCGCGGTGTTGTTCATCGGCCTCTCGCTGATCCTGATCGCCGCACTGGGGCATCCCGGCTGCGAGGTGCTGGCGCTCCCTTCCCTGCTGCTTGGACGCAGGACCCATCTGGCCTGCATCCTGTTCTCGCCGCTCGATTGGATCGAGGGCACGATCACGCGTCGGCTTCGGCGACCGTCTCAGTGACCTTCTAGCGCCTGACCCGGCATCGCCTGCCGCAGCGACTTGACCAGCGAGACGGCCATCGCGATGCCGATGAACAGCACCGGGAACGATGCGATCAACACACCCAGACGGATGACCTGGAGCCCGCCGACGAACATCATGAACACCGGCAGCACGCCGATCACCAGCGCCCAGAACAGCCGGTGCTCGCGGCCTGGATTCTGGTTCGCCCGCAACTCGGCGGTAACGCTGGCGGCGAGGGTGTAAGAAGCCGAATCGTAGGTAGTGGCGACCGAGATACAGCTCACCACGGCGAGGACGGCGAGCGCGATCGCACCGTAGGGCAGCGACGCGACGATCTTCGCCGTGGCGACGTTCATGCCGCTCTCGGCCAGAATGGCGCTCAACGGCAGGACGTTCTCCAGCTCCAGGTAGAGCGCGTAGTTGCCCATGACGAAGTAGAAGATCCAGCAGCCCAGCGTGCCGAAGAAGATCATCGACACGACGACCTGTCGTATGGTGCGCCCGCGTGAGATGCGAGTTACGAAAATGCCGATCACCGGGGCGAAGGCGATCCACCAGGCCCAGTAGAAGATGGTCCAGGCCTCGACGAAGCCGGTCGACTCGACGGCGTCGGTCCAGGTCATCATGCGGACGAAGTTCTGCACCATGAAGCCGGCGGTGTCGGTGGACGTCTTGAGGATGAACAGGGTCGGCCCCACCAGCAGCATGTATCCGAGGAAGCACAGCACCAGCACCACGTTGAGGTCGCTCAGCCGCTTGATGCCGCGCTCGAGCCCCTTGTAAACGCTGATGGCGAACAGGCCGACGCAGAAGATCACCACGCCGGCCTCGAGGCTGAACGACGACTCGATGCCGAACAGCTCGGCCAGCACCGCGGCGATCATCGGGGCGATTAGCCCCAGCGACGTGCCGGCTCCACCGATAAGGCCGAGCATGGCGGCAAGGTTGATGAGCCGTCCGACGACGCTGCGATGACCCTCTGGTCCGAGCAACGCATGGCACGACGTGCTGGCGCACAGGTGCGGCACGCGGTCGACGTAGAACGGGTAGGCGATCGCCACTGTGGCCAGCGCGTACAAGCTCCAGGCAGTCACTCCCCAGTGGAACGGCCCGTAGGCGCTGGCCCACGCAATCGCCTCGACGGAGCGCGGCTCGGCACCGAACGGTGGCGCGTTGTAGTAGCTGATCCACTCCACGCCTCCAAACACTAGGAGCGACGCACCGGTGCCGGCGCAGAACAGCATCCCGGCCCAGGAGAAGGTCGAGAAATCCGGCCGCTCGCCTTCGCCCCCCAGCCGTACCTGACCATGGCGGCTGGCGGCCAGCCAGATGAGGAACAGAATCGCGCCGATGGCGCACCACTGGTACAGGAATCCGAAGTTGTGCGTCAGGCCATCGTACAGATCGGAGACCAAGGCACCGGCGCGATCTGGATCGATCCCGAGGGGAATACTCGCGGCGGCGACCACGCTGATGACGACGGTGAACATCACCCAGTCGATCTTCGGATCTGTCGGTGCGCCGCCACCCATCAGCGCATCACGAACGGGTTCGCCATCGGCTCGCTCGAGGTGTTCACCCACACCGACTTGGAGCGCGTGTAGTCGTAGATCGCCTGCAGTCCGCTCTCACGACCGTAACCGCTGTTCTTGAAGCCGCCGAATTCGGCCACCGGGGAGACCACGCGGTAGGTGTTGACCCACACGATGCCGGCGCGGATAGCGCGCGTCATGCGCAGCGCGCGGGCACTGTCGCGGGTAAAGACGCCGGCCGCCAGACCGTACTTGGTGTCGTTGGCTGCCGCCACGACCTCCTCCTCGGTGCTGAAGCGCAGCACGCTGAGCACCGGACCGAACAGCTCGGTGTCGACGATTTGATCGCCCTGGCCGGTGCACTCGACGATCGTCGGCTCGAAGAACCACCCGGTCCCCAGCCCCGACGGGCGACCACCACCGTGGAGGACCCGGGCACCCTGTTCGCGGGCCACCTCGATCTCCCGCTCGATCCTCTGAAGCTGGGTTTCGGTGGCCAGCGGACCCATCTGTGTCTCTTCGGCCAGCGGATCCCCGATGCGGATCTGGGCGGCTCGCTCGACCAGCCCCTCCAGGAACTGGTCGGCGATGTCCTCGTGCAGGTACAGGCGAGATCCGGCAACGCAGCTCTGACCGCTGGCGCCGAAGATACTGGCCACCACCCCGTTCGTAGCACTCTCCATGTCGGCATCCTCGAACACCAGCACCGGAGACTTGCCGCCGAGCTCCAGCGACACCTGAGCGAGGTTCTCGGCCGAGTTGCGCACCACGTGCCGGGCGGTCGCGGGACCACCAGTGAAGCTGATTCGAGCCACGAGGGGATGCGCAGTCAGCGCTTGTCCACACGGCTCGCCGTGCCCCGAGATGATGTTGACCACGCCCGGAGGGAAGCCCGCCTCTTCGGCGAGACGACCGAACTCCAGCAGCGGCGCCGAGGCGTCCTCGGAGGCCTTGACGACCACCGTGTTGCCGGCGGCGAGCGCCGGTCCCACCTTGACCGCCAACAGAAACAGCTGCGAGTTCCAGGGAATCACAGCCGCGACGACACCGAGCGGCTCGCGCGTCGTGAACACGAGCAGGTCCGGCTTGTCGATGGGCAGCGTCTCACCGTGCACCTTGTCGGCAAGGCCGGCGTAGTAGTGGAAGTACTCGGCGATGTAGCCGGCCTGCCAGCGAGTCTCCTTGAGCAGCTTGCCGGTATCGACGGTCTCGGTACGCCCTAGGGCTTCCGACCGTTCGGCGAGCAGGTCGCCGAGCTTGCGCAGGTACTTGCCGCGCGCCGTCGGAGTGGTAGCGGCCCAGGGGCCCTCGGTGAACGCGCGGTGTGCCGCCGCCACGGCACGGTTGACGTCCGCCTCGCTGGCATCGGGGATGCTGGCCCAGGTCTCACCGGTGGCGGGATTGACACTGTCGAAGCGGCGATCGCCCTCGGCGTCGACCCACTCGCCATCGATCAGCATCTGGTATCGCTCGTTGCTACCCATGCTCTCCAACCTCTCTTGGCCAGCCTGTTCGTTGCCTTTTCGCGGCGCCGCGCACCACGAGAGTCGCGTGCGGGGGGTAGTTGTGCCTTTTGGCCACCTCGACATCAAGTGACGACCGGCAACCACGCGCATAAGATGAGGGCCCCGCGGAGCGGGGAGAGCGCGAAATTCGACCCCAGAGGCTGGCATTTTGAGCACCGGACGCGAGGTAATCGGCGGCGCACTGAGTATCGGGGGTCGCAGGCTCTCCCTTTCCCGGGCGATCCGCGCCGGGGACTTCGTCTTCCTGACCGGACAGATCCCCATGCGGGATGGCGACGTGGTCACCGAGGGTTCGATCGAGGAGCAGACCCGGATCGTGCTCGATCTGATCACGGCGACCCTGGCGGAGGCGGGTTGCGGCCTCGGGGACGTGGTGAAGTCGATGATCTGGCTCAGGGATCGGGCTGACTTCCCCGGCTTCAACACGGTCTATGGTGACTACTTCCCCGACGAGCCGCCCGCCAGATCGGCGATCGTTAGCGAGTTATTGGTGGACGTACGGATCGAGATCGAGGTCGTCGCCTACAAGCCACAGGAATGCCCTGGTCCGCAGACGCCAACGGTGCCGGCGTGAAGTTCGACCTGGTCGTCAACCTGGAACGCATGGACGACTCCGTGGAAATGCAGGACGTCCTGTCGCATACCACCGAGATGGTGGAGATGGCGGACGCGGCCGGCTTCGCGATCGTCTGGGCCGCCGAGCATCACGCCATCGAGATGACCATCGCGCCGTCGCCGTTCCAGCTGCTGACCCACTTCGCGGCACGCACCTCGCAGATCCGCCTCGGTACGGCGGTGGTTGTCGCACCGTACTGGCACCCGATCAAGCTCGCCGGCGAGGCGGCGCTCTTCGACCTGTTGTCCGGCGGGCGACTGGAGTTCGGCATCGGGCGTGGCGCCTACCAGCGCGAGTTCGACCGGCTCATGGACGGCATGCACCAGCATCTGGGCGTACCGATGATGCTCGAGATGTTGCCGGCAGTGAAGGCACTTTGGCAGGGCGACTACGCGCACGACGGGGAGTACTGGAAGTTCCCGACCTCCACCTCGTGCCCGAAGCCGTTGCAGAAACCGCACCCGCCGATATGGGTCGCGGCCCGTGACCCGGGAACCTTCAACGCCTCGGTAGCCGAGGGATACAGCATAGTGACCTGGGCGCTGACGCGACCCTTTGCCGAGGTCGAGCTATACAAGAGCCACTTCGAAAAGGCGCTGGCCGCCAGCCACGGCATCGAGCGGCCGCGCTTCGGAACCATGCGCCACGTCGGCGTCTACTCCAGCGCCGGCGGCGAAGCACCGTTCATCGAGGCCGTTCAGCGTCAGGGGCGTGCGTTCGAGAACCTCTTCCGCAACCTGGCGCCGGTCGTCGAAGGCTTCCCACAGGATCCGGATCCGGAGTTGCTGACGAACCAGACGGAGTACGAGCCGGACAACCTGATGGCCAACCTGATCCTCGGCACTCCGGACGAGGTCATCGAGAAGCTGCAGCCGTACGCCGACCTCGGGGTGGACCACTTCGTGTTCAACTCCGCCTACGGGCTGGCGCCTGAACACCAGAAAGAGTCGCTGCGGCTGTTCATCGACGAGGTCATGCCGGCGTTCGCCGTGGGCTCCGGTCGCGCCGCGACGGCCGGTTAGGACCGAGTATGGTCACGGTCGCTCCGACGCCCCAGACCTCGTGGGCCTCCGAGGGGCACGGACCCACGATCGTGCTGGTCCACGGACTCGGGCTCAATCAGGAGATGTGGCGCTGGCAGGCTCCTTCGCTGTCGGGCAGCTACCGTGTCATCACCTACGATCTGATCGGGCACGGCGAAAGCCCCAGGCCGCCGGCGCCCTATTCGATCCAGAACTTCGTGGACCAGCTCGACGAGCTGTCGGTGGCGCTCGAGCTGGACTCGTTTGCGCTGGTCGGGTTCTCCCTCGGCGGGTTGATTGCGCAGGCCTTCGCGGTCGCTTATCCGGAGCGCGTGCGAGCGCTGGCCGTCCTGCATTCGGCCCACGCCCGCACCGAAGCCGAGACCGCCGCCGTGCTCGACCGGGCACGCAACGCCGCCGTCGACGGACCCGGCGCCATGGTGGAGGCAGCGCTCGATCGCTGGTTCACTCCCGACTTCGCGCAACGCTCCCCCAATACGCTGCGACGAGTGGCCGGCTGGATCGAGTCCAACGATCCCGTCGCATTCGCAGCCGCGTACCGCGTGTTGGTTGACGCGGACGCGGAACTGGTGGATGCCCTGCACCGCATCGCTTGCCCGACGTTGGTGGTCACTGGCTCGGAGGACCATGGCAACTCCCCCGAGATGGCACAGCGCATGGCGACGGTCATCCAGGGTGCCGAGTGCCGTGTTCTCGCGGGCCTGCGCCACATGGCGCTGGTCGAAGATCCGCAGTCGACGCTCGACATCCTGCTCCCGTTTCTCGGTCGGACTATCGGCGATGACCACTCGTAGCTCCCTGATCGGCATCGTCGGCACCGGGGTTATCGGCGGCGGCTGGGCGCTGCACTTCCTCGCTCAGGGGCTCGACGTGGTGGCGTTCGATCCGCACCCGCAAGCTCGTGGTCGGATGGATCGTCTGACCGAGACGGCATGGCCGGCGCTCGAGAAGCTCGGTCTGAAACCCGGCGCCTCGCTCCGGAGACTCCGCTACGCCGACACCCTCGAAGAGGCCGTAGCTGAAGCCGACGTCGTGCAGGAGAGCACTCCGGAACAGCTCGATTCGAAGGTCGAGGTATTCCGACGTATGGACGCTGCCGCACCGCCGCACACCATGCTGCTATCGAGCACCTCGGGCCTCTCGATGTCCGACATGCAGGCCGCCTGTGAGCATCCCGAACGCACCGCCGTCGGTCACCCCTTTAACCCGCCCTATCTCGTCCCGCTGGTCGAAGTCGTCGGTGGGCACCGCACCAGCGCCGCAACGGTCGACCGGGCAGCAGCGTTCTATTCAGCCCATGGCAAGCGCGCCGTGAAGCTCCGCAAGGAGCTGCCCGGATTCATCGCCGCGCGGCTGCAGGAAGCCATGTGGCGCGAAATGCTGCACATGGTCGCCAACGACGAGGCGACCGTTCAGGAGATCGACGAGGCCATCGTCGCCGGACCGGGGCTACGGTGGGCGATCATGGGCCCGGGCTTGACGTTTCACGTCGCCGGCGGTGAGGGCGGGATGGCGCACGTGCTCGACCAGTTCGGTCCGGCGCTGAAGTGGCCCTGGACCCGGCTGGAGGCCCCCGAGCTCACCGACGATCTCCGCCGCCGAATGATCGAGGGCTGTGAGGAGGCGGCCGGTGGGCGCAGCATCGCCGAGCTCATCCGGGAGCGCGACGACACCCTGATCGAGATTCTGCGGGCCATCGAGCGGCGCGCCACCACGCCGCGCCCCGATGCGGAAGGCCCGGTTGCTGAAGGCGCCGTCGCGGAGGGCGCCGATACGGAGGGCCACCATTCAGACGGCCCCGACACGGAGGACACCGATGAGTGAAGCCGTCCAGGTCTCCAGGCGAGACGGCGTTCTGGAGATCACCCTGGATCGACCGCCGGTCAACGCCATCGACATACCCACCAGCGTCGCCCTCGGCGAGGCCTTCGTGCAGCTACGCGACGACCCCGAGCTCCGAGCGGGCATCATCACCGGCGGGGGCGACAAGACGTTCTGTGCCGGCTGGGACCTCAAGGCGCTCGACGCCGGCGACATGGCGCTGGAGCGCTGGTGGGAGGCCGACTACGGTGCGGGCGGATTCGCCGGGCTCACCGAGCTCTGGGACCTCCACAAGCCGGTGATCGCGGCGCTCAACGGCCACGCGATCGGCGGCGGAATGGAGCTGGCGCTTGCCTGCGATCTGCTGCTGGCAGCGAGCCACATGAGTTTCCGGCTGCCGGAGCTGCCGCTCGGTATGGTGCCCGACGCCGGTGCCGTACAGCGTCTGCCGAGGCGCCTGCCGCGCAACATCGCCATGGAAATGCTCTACCTCGGACGCTGGCTGACAGCCGAAGAGGCGGCCCACTTCGGGCTCATCAACGCCGTCGTCGAGCCAGCTGATTTGCTCCCCAAGGCGCGCCAGTGGGCGGATCAGATCGCCGCAGTCGCGCCGCTCGCGGTACAGGCCATGAAGGAGGTAACCGGCGGACTCGAGGGCATGGCCCCGCGGCGCGCCTATGAGGCCCTGCGCGCGGGCAGCTTCGAGCACTTCGAACGCATGATGACCTCCGAGGACGCCAAGGAGGGGGTCAACGCCTTCGTCGAAAAACGCGACCCGACGTTCAAGAGCGAGTGAGCCGGATGGACCTCGGGCGCCTGCTGTCGCCACGTGCCGTCGCCTTCGTCGGTGGACGGATTGCCGAGATGGCCATCCGGCGATGCCAGGAGCTCGGCTATTCCGGCGAGATCATGCCCGTCCATCCGCAGCGCGCCATGGTCGCCGGCCTGCAGTGCTATCCGACGA
This sequence comes from Acidobacteriota bacterium, assembly GCA_965197275.1. Taxonomy (GTDB): domain Bacteria; phylum Acidobacteriota; class UBA890; order UBA890; family WLXD01; genus DASCOT01. The sequence goes on along the minus strand of CBDAMQ010000032.1, from coordinate 375,485 downwards.
TCGATTCCCTGCCGCGGGTACCCGACGCTGCCTACGTCGGCGTGAACCGTGATCTCACGATCGACATTGTCAGACAGCTCGCTGCCGGCGGTGCCGGCGGCTGCGTTTGCTACGCCGCCGGGTTCGCCGAGATGGGGGTCGAGGGCAAGGCGCATCAGGACCGCCTGGTCGCGGCCGCCGGCGAGATGCCCCTCATCGGCCCCAACTGCTTCGGCTTCGTCAACTTGGTCGACGACTGTGCCCTGTGGCCGTATCTGTTCGGCGGCGGGCACGTCGAGCATGGTGTAGGGCTGATCTCGCAGAGCGGCAACATCGCCATGAACCTGACGATGAACCAGCGCTCGGTGCGATTCACCCACGTGATCGGCACCGGCAACCAGGCCGTGCTGGGACCCGGCGACTATCTCGATGCGCTGCTGGACGATCCGCGTGTACGCGCGGTGGGCATGTACCTGGAAGGCCTCGACGATGTCGCTCGTTTCGCCGCCGCGGCAACGCGGGCGCTCGATCAACGAGTGCCGGTAGTCGTCATGAAGGTCGGACGGACGGAAGCGGCGGCCGAGCGCGCCAGCACCCACACGAGCTCGCTGACGGGTACCGACGCGGCGGTCGACGCCCTCTTCGACCGCCTCGGCGTGCTCCGGGTCGATTCGTTGAATCAGCTGCTGGAAGCCCTGAAGCTGTTCGACGTGTCGGGGCCACTCGCCGGCAACGACATCGTCACGCTCTCGTGCTCGGGTGGCGAGGCGGCGATCCTGGCGGATCTCACCGACGCGCTCGGTCTGCGCACCTCGGCGTTCTCGGACCGCCAAAGGCAGGAACTGGAGGCCGGGTTCGCAAGCTACGTGACGGTATCCAACCCCTTCGACTACAACACCTCCATCTGGGGCGACGGCGCCGCTCAGGAGCGCTGCTTCACCACCTCGATGAGCGGCGCGCACGATGCCGCGCTGCTGATCTACGACCATCCGACCGTGCAGGCCGACGAGGTCGACGAGTGGATCGTCGCCCTTGACGCGTTCGTGGCGGCGCACGAGAGCACTGGTCTGCCGGCGTTCGTCGTCAGCACGATCACCGAGCACCTACCGGAGGCGCTGCGCGGGCGCCTCATCGAACGCGGTGTCACACCCCTGCAGGGGCTCGAGGACGCGTTGTTCGCGATCGCGGCCGCGGCCGCCTACGGGCGCCGGCGGCAGAACGAGCACCCCGGCATCGAAACGCCAGCGAAGGCGCCCATCGACCCGGTCCTGCTCGACGAGTGGGACAGCAAACAGCAGCTGGCGTCCTATGGCCTGGCATCGCCAGCCGGCGCCGTCGGAACGGCCATGGAGGTCGCCGCGATCGCTGATCGCATCGGCTATCCGGTGGCGCTAAAGGCCTTGGGATCTGCGTTCGCCCACAAGACCGAGCTCGGTGCAGTCGCCCTCGACCTCGGGTGCAAAGCGGCGGTCGTCGCAGCGGTCGCCGAGATCACCCAGTCTGCCGAGCGCAACGGCAATCGCGCGGAGCGTTTCCTGGTCGAACAGATGGTCGACGACGCCGTGGCCGAGCTGCTGGTGGGCGTCAAGCGCGACCCGCAGTTCGGCCTGATGCTGGTGATCGCTACCGGTGGCGTGTTGGTCGAGCTGGTCGCCGACACCACCGTCCTGCTCCTGCCCGTCGAGCGGCCCGCAGTGGAGGACGCGCTGGCAGCCTTGAAGATCGATCAGCTGCTGGATGGCTACCGCGGGGCGCCGGCGGGTGACCGGAACGCTACGATCGATGCCATCCTCGCGGTGGCGAACCTGGCGACAGATCAGTGGGATACCCTCGTGGAGCTCGACATCAACCCGCTCATGGTTCGGCCTGATGGCGATGGCGTGGTGGCCGTCGATGCCCTGATTCGCATGGCCCGGCGAGAACGCGCAGACGAGACCAGGAAAACCGATGAACAGTGCTCCGGATCATGAGTAATAGCGGCGTCGTCATCACCTGCGCGGTTACCGGCGCCGGCGATACGCTCGACAAGCACCCGGACGTACCGGTCACTCCGGAGCAGGTTGCGGACGCCTGTATCGAGGCCGCCAACGCCGGAGCCGCCGTGGTGCATATCCACGTGCGCGACCCGAACACCGGCAAGGGCAGCCGCGACCCGGACCTGTTCCGTGACACCGTGGAGCGAGTGCGAAGCCGCAACTCCGACGTCATCGTCAACCTGACATCGGGTATGGGCGGTGACTTCGTTCCAGGTGAGGACGACCCCGCTGTACCCGGCCCGGGAACCGACCTCGTCGGACCGCTCGAACGGCTGGTACATATCGAGGAGCTGCGTCCCGAGATCTGCAGCCTCGATTGCGGCAGCATGAATTTCGGCCTCGGCCACGAGGTGTACATCAACACCACCGGCAACCTCGAGATCATGGCTCGACGGTGCAAGGAGATCGGCGTAAAGCCCGAGCTCGAGGTCTTCGATCTCGGTCAGATCCGCTGCGCCAAGTACCTGCGTGATCAGGGCCTGGTCGATGATCCGCCACTGTTCCAGATCTGCCTCGGCCTCGCCTGGGGGGCAGGCGCTGACGCCGAATCAATGCTGGCAATGCGAAACGAGCTTCCAGCGGGCTCCAACTGGTTCGCGTTCGGCGTCGGTCGTCAGCAGATGCCGATGGCCGCCCAGGCGATTCTCCTCGGAGGACACGTGCGCGTCGGCCTGGAAGACAACCTCTACCTGAGCCCGGGCGTTCTGGCCAGCAACGGTGATCTGGTCGAGAAGGCGGTGCGGATCATCGAGGAGCTCGGTGCGCAGGTGCTCGGACCTGCCGAGGCGCGCGCCGCGCTCGGGATCGCCTGACAACCAATCCCTGGGCTGGGTCCTCGCTTCGCAGCAACAGGAGGGGCGTGCGAATCGAGCTCGTGCAGCGACCGGAGGTATCGCTGCGCCGGACGATAGGGCTTCGGACCACCGGGGCCACCGGAATACTCTCGCACCAAGACCCCTGAGAGCCGGAGTGCGTCGGTGCGTCGAACAATTACAGCAGTCTGCAAAGGGGTGCTCTGCGCCCTGGCCTGTGGCCTGGCCAACACCAGCGCGCAGGCACAGTCTTCGGATCTCGAGAGCATCCTGTCGACGGTGCTCGAGGACATCGACGTGGCTTCGGTCCGCGGCGGCGAGGCAACCGTCAGCTGGAGCCGCGAGGGGCCGGTTCTGAGCGCCGATGTCCGACTGGCCCGTGATCTCGATATGCCGATCGTCGAGCTCAACCACCATCCCGAGATCAACGGCGCCTGTGTCACCGTATCGCGCTTCGAGCACAGCCGTCGCAATCGACTCGGCGGGCGATTCGCGGCCGCAGGCAATGATCCATCGGAGGCCGTCGCCGAGTTGGTCGCGGGCGATGACGGCGGGCGCCACCTCCGTTTCGTCTATCGGTCCTCCCACGCCGGTCAAGCGCGACTGCGCATCAACCTGCACGATCCGGATCCCAGCGACCACACCGTCCACTATCTCGACGGTCGCGCCTTCGAGTCGATTCGGTTTTGGATCAGGGCTCCTGACGGCGGCCCGGCCGTGGACATCGGCATCGCCGACGCAGCCGGCGACGCACCGATACATGTGGGCGACTCCAATGAGCTTGCCGCCTCGGACACCGGCGTCGAGTGGCGCCTGATCTCGCTGCCGCTGCAGGAACTTCCGCAGCTTCTCGATCGCAGCCGTCTGGCGACACTCCACCTGCAACCGTCGCGCCCGGGCGGCGGCGCCATCGAGATCGACAACCTCTCCCTGTGTCGCGGCAGCGCGGAGCCAGATCGCCCTGGCGCGTCGAGCGTGCCCGTCATCGCTGCGGGCGGAAAGTCGCTCTGGGTTTGGCATACCAGCGAGCTGATGGCCGATGGGGCTGCGCTCCACGAGCTGGCGACAATGGTCCAGCAGCGTGGCATCGACCGCGTGTACCTGCAGCTGCCTAGTGCGCTGACGCAGGCCGCGACTCGGGTTGACGGCAGGGTCGTGCAGGAAGCGGTGGACAGCACCGCGCTGACGGCATTGGGATCCGTCATCGAGGCACTGACCGAGGCCGGAGCGGCAGTCGACGCCCTCGACGGAGCCGCGTCCTTCGCTTTGTCCGAGAACCACGCCACAGTGGAGAGCGACGTCGCGTCGGTGATCCGTTACAACGAAGCCGCTCCCCCGGAAGCGCGGTTCGCCGGCGTGCACTACGACATCGAGCCCTACCTGCTGCCGGGCTTTGGCGGTGCGCAGCGGGTCGAGATCGTCACCGGTTATCTGACGATCCTGGAACGCGTCGCGGCGATGACGGCGTCGGCGGAGCTGCGGTTCGAGGTGGCGATCCCGTTCTGGTTCGACTCGGTGCGCGTGCACCGACCGAGCTCGGAGATCGACGGTGGCCTCAGCTTCCGTTTGCTCAGCGAGGCAGTCATCGACATCGTCGACGCGGTGGCGATCATGGACTACCGCACCCGGGCCAACGGCTCCAACGGCACCGTGGCACTGGCTGCCAGTGAGCTCGAATACGCCTCCGAGCGCGGCAAGCGTGTACGTATCGGTCTCGAGACCGGGTTTCTGCCAGACCAGGACCTGCTGCGCTTCGAAGGTGAGGGTGAGCGGGGTAGGCCCCGCGGCGACTCGCCGCGGCCGTGGATCATCGTAGGCTCATCCGCCGCCGGTGGGCGCTTGTACGTAGTCCCCGCGGCGAAGCTGGCCGAACTTCCCGCCAGGTTGCTCCACGACGGCATCGACACGGCCAGTGTGCGCCACTGGCAGGCGGCCAGGCCGGTGCGCGTCGACGCTCGCCGGCTGACGTTCCACGACGTCGGCATCGAGAGCATGCGGTCGGTGATCGAGGAATCCACCGCCGAGATGCAAGGCTACACGGCGTTCGAGGGCTTCGCGATCCACTACGACCGACCCTACCGTCGTTTGCTGGACCGGGAATCGATGCGCGCCGTAGACGGCGAGGAAGTCCCGGATCCCGGCCAGCGGTAGGAATCGTCCATGCTTCGCGCGTCGATCCGCTGCTGACCATGCGTGATAGCTGACGCCTAGCGGCACGGATCGAGTTCCAGGGTTAGGATGGGCTCTCTGTTGCCCTCCAACGCACCGAAACGCGAGATCCGATGTCGACCACCCCGGCCTTGGAGCCCGAGCTGGAAGGCCGCGTCGTCGCGGCCCGCGCGGCGCTCGACGAGCAGGTCCGCGACATTGTCGCCTGGCACTTCGACCCCGCCACCGGCTGCCCTTTCTGGCTGCAATGGGCCAGCGAGCGGAGCTGGGATCCACGCGACGCCATCGGCAGCTTCGACGACCTGGTGAAGTTCGGTCACTTCGAGGACGAATGGTTGCGCGGCGGCCCGGTGCGGCGCTGGGTGCCGAAGGCCTACGCGGATCGCCCGGTGTTCACCTTCGAGACCGGTGGTACCACGGGGACGCCGAAGAGCCGCATTAACATCGACGATTTCCGCACCGACTACGAGTTGTTCTCCGACACGTTGCCCGACGAGCACTTCCCGCTCGGCGGTAACTGGCTGATGCTCGGTCCCAGCGGCCCTCGACGCCTGCGACTCGCCGTCGAGCACCTGGCGCATCATCGCGGCGGCATCTGCTTCTGCGTCGATCTCGACCCGCGCTGGGTGATCAAGCTGATCAAGAAGGGTTGGGCCGAGCACCTCAAGGCCTACCAGGAGCACGTTATCGATCAGGCAGTCACTATTCTGGAGTCGAACCACGAGATCCGTTGCCTGTTCACCACCCCGAAGCTGCTGGAAGCGCTGGCGCTGCGGCTCGAGGACAAGGGCACCACGATTCGCGAGGCCGGCATCACGGGGATCTTCTCGGGCGGCACCGAGTTCACGCCGCAGTGGAACCGCTTCGCGCACGAGGAGCTGCTCGACGGCGCCTACATGACACCAACCTATGGCAACACGCTCATGGGCCTGGCGGCGAGCTCGCCGGGCGGCCCGCACAACGGCTACAAGATCACCTACTACGCGCCGCAGCCGCGCGCCGCGGTACAGGTCGTCGATCCCGATGACGCCACCCAGATGGTGCCGTACGGCAAGACCGGCCGCGTGATGCTGACCACGCTCACCAAGGAGTTCTTCATGCCGCGCTTCCTGGAGCGCGACGAGGGCGAGCGTGAGCTGCCCTACGAGACCTACCCCTGGGACGGTGTCAGCGGCGTCCGGCCGTTCGCGCGCATCGCCAAGTCGACCACCGTGGGCGTGTACTGATCCGCGATCAACTGACGACACCCACAACCCGAGCTGCCTGACGATGATCCACTTTCCCGTGCTTCGCTGGGGCGAGCCGTACGAGAGCCTCGAGACCGAGGACGTCGTCCACTTCGCCACCGGCGAGCCCGTCGCGCGAGTGAGCCAGGCGAGCCAGGGGATGGTGGCGCGCGACATGCGCAAGGCGCAGCGGGCCCGCAACGCCTTGCGCGAGGTGGCGCCTGCCGACCTATTGAACATGGCGAAGAAGGCCGGCGAGCTGTTCATGACCGCCGACCTGCCGATCGGCGACGGCACCCAGTCGCCCGACGACTTCGTACGCCAGCAGTCCGCTACCACCGGCCTGTCCGAACACATGTGCCGCATGAACATGGACAAGCTGCGCTTCGTGCTCGACCACATGGACGAGATTCTCGAGTCGCTCACCCGCCATCTGGATCTCAATATCCTGGCGCGCGGCTTCGGCGAGGAAGGCGGCGTCATGCGCAGCTACCAGGCGACCACCGACGCCCTGGGCATGGTGCTGCCGTCGAACTCCCCCGGTGTGCACACGCTCTGGCTACCGATCATTCCGCTGCAGATCGGCCTCGTTCTCAAGCCCGGCCCACAGGAGCCCTGGACGCCCTGGCGCATGTCGCAGGCGTTCTTCGAGGCCGGCGTGCCGCGCCAGGCGATCGCCGTTTACCCGGGAGGCCCGGACGTGGGCGCCGGCGTGCTCAACAACACCCAGCGCAGCCTGATCTTCGGCGGCCTGCCAACGGTGGAGCAGTACCGCGGTAACCCCGGCGTGCAGGTGCACGGCCCCGGTTTCAGCAAGATCCTCTTCGGCGACGACGTGGTCGATGACTGGGAGCAGCACCTCGACCTGATGGTCGATTCGGTGCTGGTGAACTCGGGTCGCTCGTGCATCAACTGCTCCGGCATCTGGGCGTCGCGACACACGCGCGAGATTGCCGCCGCGCTGGCCTCACGGCTGATCGCCGTCGAGGCACTTCCGCCCGACAACGACGACGCGCAGCTGGCGGCATTCACCGTTCCCGGGCAGGCCAAGGCGATCTCCGAGGACATCGATGCCAACCTGGACGACGGTGTCGAGGACGTCACGGCCCCCTATCGCAACGCCGGTCGGCTGGTAGAGCAGGAGCGCTGCGACTACCTGCTACCGACCGTGGTCCACTGCGACTCCGCCGAGCGCGCCATGGCCGGCAAGGAGTACATGTTCCCCTTCGTGACCGTGGTCGAGTGCCCCCAGAAGCAGATGATCGGCGCCATCGGCGACACCCTCGTGGCCAGCGCCATCACCGAGGACGACGGCTTTCGCCAGCGCCTACTGGACGCCCACAACATCGATCGACTCAACTTCGGCGCCATCCCGACGATCCAGCTCAACTGGTTGCAGCCACACGAGGGCAACATCGTCGATTTTCTGTACCGGGCACGGGCATTCCAGTCGGCGTAAACGGAGTTCCGCGCCTTGCGGGAACGCGAGCCGCCCATTGAGGACGCTCCGGTCAGCTATCGCGCCATTTGCCGGAACGACGCCTGGCGGTCTGCTAGCGCACAACCTCGAAAGCGCGCTGCCGGTTCGGACCGAACCGGTAGATGGCGAAATCGTCGTCGAAGGTAGCAACTCTCAGCGTTCCCAGCCGTTGCATCACCGCGAAGCTGGTGCGATCGACGATCGAGAACGCCTGGTCGGCCCACTGCTGGCCAATTTCCCAGGCCACTTCGAGGTCGGCAACGCCGAGGCATTCGACATCGGCCACCCCGCCGCGCAGGCCGTTCCAGAACCGCTCTGCGGCCCGTCCGGCGAGGCGGTGGCGCAGCAGTGTCCAGGTCTCGATAAGCACGTGGTCGCTGGTGACCAACCGGTCGCCAGCCGAGAGCACGGCCGTGGCCCGTTGGTGGGCGCTGTCTCCGCGGTCCGCGGCGGCGTACCAGGTCGACGTGTCGACGAACAGGCTCATTCGTCGGTTGCGCCTCGACTTCGGCACGCACCATAGGCTTCGGCCACCATGGCGTCCTTGTTCCTGGCCACGTCGCTACCGCCGGAGCCGAGATCGAATACGGCGGTCGGGCGAGCCGCGCAACTGGGTGTGTTCCGGATCGAATCATCATCTAGTCGTTCGCGAGGACTTCGACCTCACCGGATTCGATGATCTGTCGGTCGGCGGTTGCCATTGTCAGGTTGAACGCCTTGGCCGTCGCCACCAGGAATCGATCCCCCGGGTCGCGCGTAGGCAGCTCCAGCGTCGACATCAGCAGAACGACCTGGCGAGAGACTGGTGCGTCTCGCATTGGAACTCGGCGCAGCGCTTCGGCAATCCACTGTCGCGGGGACGGCTGGAGATCGAGTCGCCCCCGGTCCGCCAGCAGTAGCGACTCCCACAATGTCACCGGCGACAGCCACAGCTCAGCGTCCCGGGAGCTGAGCACGGTCCGCACCGGCTCGCTGATCCGTTCCGGGGCGACATGGGCCCAGAGCCAGATGTGGGTGTCGAGAAGCAGCCTCACTCGCGACCCGTTTCCCAGTCGTCCAGGTCACCGATCGGCCCGACAATGTCTCCCAGGATGCGTGCGGTTCCACGCATCTCGCCGAGCCAGTTCTCGGTTCTCGGCGGTGGCTCCGGGGGTATCACCTTGCCGATCGGGGTCCCGAACCGCGTAACCAGCACCGGCTGACCTGTCCGGCGCACCTTTTCCAGCACCGCGAGGCAGGTCGCCTTGAACTTCGAGATCGCCATTTCTTCGATGGGTTGCTCGCCCGAGTAGTCTGGCATGGTTGGAAATGTATCATAGTCAGACCATAGTCAATTCTGACACGACCGGCGACCAGCTCACCAACTGTGGCACGGAGGACCCTCGGCGATCGGTCGAGGACGTCCACCGTGCCGCCCAGAGCTCGCGGTTGCGGGCGCCCTCAGTCGGATCGCAGCGACCGCTCCAATTGCTCTAGATGGCCATCGAGCTCTGCTTTCAGCTCCGCATGGCGCGCCACGGCGTCGCCGCCAGGGCGCTGATCGGCGCGATTGAGGTTGTCGTAGAGGTATTGCAACTGGCTCACGAGCATGACCGGGGTGTAGCGGCGGCGCGAATCTACGAGCGCGTCCCAGATCTCCTGCAGCTCGGTGGTCAGCTCACCGCCGTTCGTCTCTCGCGCCCCCCGCAGACGATCGACGGCGGCATTAGCAGCACTGTAGGTATCCCGTACACGCACCGACAGCTCGGCCTGAGCCCGCACATCGGCCACCGAAATGCCCTCGGCGGCGACGCGTGGGTCCATCACCACATCGAAGGCGACGCTCGACGACCAATCGCCGGCGGTGAGACGTGCGGTGTATCTGCCGGGGGGAACCATGGGACCACCCTGCCCGGCCCGGCGCCGGTCGCCCGCCGCGTACCAGGGTCCGGGATACCGCAGATCCCAGGTAAAGCGATGCAGCCCGGCTCCATTGTCGAGCCGCGGCGTGCCGACGCGTTCCAAGCGCCACTCCCGCATGCCGGGCTCGGGGGTCACGACAGCCTCGCCCGGATCGGCGCTCGAGAGCCGCCGGACTACGCGCCCGCGCGCATCGAGGATCTCCAGCGATAACTCGCTCCGGGAGTCCTCACCCAGCCAGTAGTCGATGTTGGCCCCTGACCTCGGATATTGGGGATCCGCGGGCCGTGGCTGGCGGAAGGACAATCCGCCACCGCCACGGAAACGCATCGCGTCGCGCACCGCGAACAGATGCGCTGACGACGACTCCAGCGCGGCGCTCATCTCACGTAGCGGAGTCAGGTCGTAGAGGATCCAGAAGCTGCGCCCCATGGTGGAGAGCACCAGGTCTGCGTCGACCACCTTGATGTCGGTCACCGGCACCGCCGGCAGGTTCAGCTGCAGGGGCTGCCACTGCGCGCCGTCGTCGAACGAGACGAACATGCCGAACTCGGTGCCGGCATAAAGGAGCCCCTCGCGACCGGGATCCTCGCGCACCACGCGTACCGGATGATCAGCCGGGACGCCGTTGTCGCCGGTGGTGATGCGCGACCAGGTGGAACCGTAATCCGTGGTGCGGAACACGTAGGGAGCGAAGTCGCCGAGCTGGTACAGGAGCACCGAGGCGTATGCCTTGGCCGGATCGTGGGGTGACACCTCGATCGTCTGCACGCGACCGTAACGTCCGAGCGCACTGGGGGTTACGTCCTGCCAGCTGGCGCCACCGTCGCGGGTGATGTGGATCGGTCCGTCGTTGGCACCGGCCCAGATGACGCCGAACTCGTGCGGGCTTTCCTGCACCTCGTACAGCACGCTGAAGTGCTCTTCGCCGGTAACGTCGAGTGTGATCGGCGAGCCTGACACCACCTGGGTCTCGGGATCGAACGCGGTGAGGTCGGGCGAGATCGTCTGCCAGGTCACGCCACCGTCCTCGGTCACGTGCAGGTATTGCGAGGCGTGATAAACGCGATCGGGATCGTGTGGCGATACGTGCACCGGGACCGTGCGTTGGAAACGGTACGGGAGATCCTTGGGGTTGCGGCCATAGAGATTCCAGTAGCCGACGTAGTAGTGCTGCTCCTGGCCGGTGCGCCGGTTAAACACGCCGAAGCGGCCCTTGCAATTGGCGTAAACAATGTCGGGATCGCCGGGCTTGGGCACCGCGGGTCCGGTCTCGCAGCCGCCGTGCTCCTGCCAGTAGGCTTGCTGTCCATCCGGGCGGTTGGTCAACGGCAGGCTGGGAACCGAGATCGTGCTGTTGTCCTGCTGGCCGGCGAACAGCCGGTAGGGGAACTCGTCGGAAACGTCCACCTGGTACAGCTCGGCGGTGGGCTGATTGGTCTGCGTCGACCAGGTGACGCCACCGTCGCGTGTGATGTTGGCGCCGCCGTCGTTGCTTTGAATCCAGATATTCGGCTCATCCGGGCTTACCCACAGGTCGTGGTTGTCGCCGTGCGGTACACGGCGTGACTGCCAGGTCTTGCCGGCATCGTCGGACTGATAGAACCCTTCCGCCATGCCCCACAGCCGGTCGGCGTTCGTCGGGTCGGCGTGCAGGTTGCAGTAGTAGAACGGCCGGTTGCGGATGGGCTGAAAGTCAGTCACCTGGTGCCAGGTCTCGCCGCGATCGTCGGACCGGTAGACGCCGCCGGCCGACTCGGGCGCCTCGATCAGCACGTAGACGCGCTCCGGGGCGGCGGCGGACACTGCCAAATCGGACTTTCCGCGCAGCCCTGTAGGCAGACCATCGGTGAGACGGCGCCAGCTATCGCCGCCGTCGTCCGATTTGAAGACCCCACCCTCCATGCCACCCGAGAGGATCGTCCACGGTTTGCGCTCGGTCTCCCACATGCTGGCGTAGACGGTGTCAGGCTGTCCGGGCGCGAACTCCAAATCAACTGCGCCGGTCTTATCGGAGAGGAAGAACACCTGCTCCCACGTGGCGCCGCCGTCGCGGCTGCGGTAGACGCCGCGCTCCGCGTTGGGCGCGAACGGATTGCCGATGGCAGCCACATAGACGACGTCAGGGTTGTCGGGGTGAACGAGCACCGCTCCCGTATTGCCGGTGTCCTCGAGCCCGATATGTTCCCAGGTAACCCCGGCGTCAACCGACTTGTAGACGCCCTTACCGATGATCACGTTGCTGCGCAGACCGTCGGAGCCGGTCGATACGTAGATGACGTCGGGATTCGACTCGGCCACGGCGATGGCGCCGATCGAGCCGGTGGCGAAAGTGGCGTCAGAGATCGGGTACCAGTCGTGGCCGTAGTCGGTGGTTTTCCACACCCCACCGCCGCTGGCGCCCATGTAGAAGATCCCCGGCTGCGCACGGTGACCGGCCACCGCCGTCACCCGACCGCCGCGCGACGGCCCGACCATGTGGTACCGCAGACCGGACAGCATCGACTCTGGAACCGGACCATCCGGAGACGCCAGCGCTGGTCGCGCATGGGCGCCGTTCGGCCCGACAGTCAGCACGGCAACCAGAAGGATGGCCAACGGAATCGTCGACTTACAACGCATGGGGATCTCCGCAACGCCCGGTGCAAGGCACCCCGACGTCGACTGTTTCTGGTGTGCGGCTAGCCTCAGATGACCTCAGGCGGCCACCATTCTGCCAGCTATCCCGCCGTGATCGTTCCCGCCGGCCCTTTTCACTGTTCACCGCTTGTATTTTCACTGTTTACCGCTTGTATTGGTGCCATCAACCGGATTCAATACCGCTGGGCTAAATCCGTGGGGGATGGAGCACTGAATAATGGAAGTGAAGACTCAAACGCCCCAGAAGCCAGGACTTCGCCCGGTTGACGCAGACGGTGAGCCTTGCACGCTCGGCCGCGAGGTCAACTTCAAGGGAACCCTCGAGGCCACCGAAGACCTAACCATTCTCGGTCGCGTCGACGGCAAGATCCTCGCTAAGGGCGCCCTCATCATCGGCAAGGAAGCCAACGCCACCGCCACCGTCGAGGGGAAGCGCATCCTGGTGCTCGGCCGCGTGAAGGGCAACATTCGCGGATCCGAGCGCATCGAGCTCGGCCCGACGTCGACGGTTTATGGCGATGTCGCAGCGCCGGTCATCCAGATCTCCGAAGGGGCCCAGTTCGAGGGGCGTGTGCATCGGCCCGGTAAGACCGAGACAGGCCGCGTCATCGGACGTCTACTGGGACGCTGAGACCCGACCGCTCGCGGACCGAGTCCTCAGGCACGGAGCCTCCCCAGCGGGCGTAGATGAGCTCTGCCAGCCGACCGAAATCGTTGAGTGACTTCGGGTCGGCAGGGATCTCACGCCCCCAGGAAGCCTGCGCCAGCGTAGCGTTGGTCCGGATCGGCGGAGCAAGGATGTGAGCGCACTCCGTCCGCAGGTCAGCCACGGCACGATCCGAGCTGCACGTGCGACGGTCATACATCGTCGGTACTACGTAGTCGGGTCCCCGCCCGAGCGAGTCTTCAACCGCCTGCCACGTACGCCCCAGCGCCGCCAGCGATAAGTAGCCGCCGTCGACCGACACCGGCACGATGATCTCCGGTCGGCCGGCGCGGAGAAACGCCTCCGAGAGACCGCTCACACCCGCCGCGGTATCGACGATCACCATGTCGGCGGGAATCTCCTTGGCATAGGGCGGAATCTCACTCGCTGTTCGGCGTGCGATGAGATCCAGCATCACCGGGTCGCCAGTGGGCACTACGTTCAACCCGTCGCGGATGGAAATGGCTGCGAAGCGCGGGTCGAGCGTCCCCACCAGGGTCTCGGCCAGCCCACGCCGTCCTTGGAGGCCGAACCAGCTTGTCAGGCTTCCCTGCGGGTCGGCGTCGCACACCACGGCCCGGTAGCCGTGACGTGCGAACGCGGCCGCCAGACCGCAGGCGAGCGTCGTCTTGCCGACCCCGCCCTTGTTGTTGAACACAACGAAACGTCGCACCAGATCCTCGCCTCGGACACGCGGCGACACCATTTGGCGTCGGGCTCCCAACGGTCACGGGGCGCCTATTGTCGGCGATCCCGGTCGGGCTGTCGAGAGAACACGATATGCGCTCACGGGCTCAACATCGCCGCGGCGATAGCACCGTACCCGCGCATGGCCGCCAGCAGCTGCGCAACTTCGAGGTACTCGTCGATCACGTGTGCCTGAGCTTCCCGCGAGGGGCCGTAGCCGATCGTCGGAACCCTGGCACGGCCAGCGCTGTACGCGGCGTTGGTGCAGAACTGGTAGCTACGCAATCCGGGCGTCTGGTCAACCTGAGTCAGCGCCGCCATCGATCGGGTCACCAGCTGGTGCGTTTCCGGCAGCTCCCAGGCAGCAAACCACTTCGGTACCTCCCATCGAACGCCCATATACGTCGTGTAGTCGGCGGTAGCGAGGCGAATCTCCACGTCGCCGACGCCGGCATCGGCACAGACCGCTCCCAACTCCTCACGTAGTGCCTGCTCGGTCTCGCCAGGTAGCAGCCGGCGCTCGTAGGTCGCGCGGCAACCGCTCGGCACAACCGAGTGTGCCGGGTGTGGAATCGAGATGATGTCGGTGAGGCACATAACGCCGTCGCCAACGAACGGGTCACTGCGCATCGGCAATGATTCAATCTGCTCGATGACCACCCGCATCGAATGCACCGCATTGACGCCCTGGTCGGGAGTCGACGCATGCGACGGCACGCCGGTGGTAACAACGACCCACTCGGCACGACCGCGACCGGCGCGCACGATGTCGAGCTCGGAGGCTTCGCCGATGACCACGAAGTCGGCGCCGTGCCGCTGCATGACGACGCGCAAAGCCGCCCCTTCGAGAAGCTCCTCACCAACCGAGGCCGAGACCACGGCGCGGCCCGCGAGCTTCGACCGATCGAGCCCGCCGATGCCGTGGATCATCGCCGCCAGCGCACCTTTCATGTCGGAGCTGCCACGGCCGTAGATGCGACCGTCGACGGTGTCTCCTCCGAACGGATCCAACGACCAGGCGGCGCGCGGGTGGACGTCAACGGTGTCCATGTGGGCGTCGAACAGAATCGTCGGCCCGGCATCGGCCCCCTGAACCACACCGATGGCGTTACCGGAAGCGTCGATCTCGACCTCGTCGTAGCCCAGCTGACGCATCTCGGCGACGACGCGTTTCGCAACCGGCTTTTCGCCCCCGAGCACGCTCGGAATGCGCACCAGGTCGGCGGTCAGCGACACCACGGCCGCGTCAGTGTCCAGCAGATCGATCATCTGCCGGCCGCGCGACGAGCTCCCAGCTCGTCGAAGTCACGCTGACCGTCTTCATCGCGGTCGATCCCCAGCCGCACGCCGGAGCCGGACGGCACGCAGGTAAAGGTGACCTCGCTTCCGGTCGCCGCCAATCGCTTCAGGGCAGCAAGCGTCAGCGGATCATCGGCGGTCGAATCGGACAGGAATCGCTGGCTCGATGCGTCGTAGACCCAACCGCGCTCGATGCCGTCCTGCTGTGACTTGGCGATCAGCTCGACAACGCCGGCGTCTGCCAGCGCCACCAAGCTGCCTATGAGCTCCCGCTGACCGCTCGATCGACGGATCGTCGCCTGTCTGCCTACCGCCGCGTGGGTGTCGTTGCTCAGCGATCCCGGCGGCGTCGTCAGCGAAGGCTGCAAGTCGGAGCCAGAGAAAGCAAGCATGAGCGCCACCAGGTCAGCGACCTCCTGATCGCTCTGCACATCGAAGACATCGGCGCTGATAAACCTCTCGACCGAGTCCACCGAGCCGTCATGCAGCACGCCGAAACCGGATCGGCTGAGCTTCTTGGCGGTGGTCATACCGACCTTGTCGTAGAGCGTGCGCAACTGCGGCACCTTGAAACCACGCTGCACGGAGGCGTCGTTGCCAATCAGCGCCAGGTGCTGCTCCCCGCGTGGGCCGACCGGAATCGCTTCAAAGCTCAGATCGACGCGGCGGAACGGGGTTCCGGCGCCGGTGGGCAACGTGTGGCAGGTGGCGCAGGCCAGCAAGTTACCGTCGAGGGCCCGGGTCAAATCCTGGAACAGCTCGAGCCCGCGGCGCGCGTTGCCAGCCGGCAGCCGCTGGCCGGCATTGCCGAATCGGCCGGTCCGGTAGTGGCCATCCAGTACCAAGCGGCTCGGTAGCGAGTTGTCCATCTCGCGGAAGGGGTTGGGCGGGATGCTGATGGTGGCCAGGAAATTCTCGAACTGTTGCATCTCCTTTCGCTTCAGACGTTTGTCGTCGCCGAGCAACACCATAAAAGCATCGTTGAACTCTTCGATTCCGTCGCGATCGCCACGCCAGTGGTGCGGCTCCATGCCGATAATGTCCTGCAACGTCTGCGTCGTCATCGGACCCTTCATCGGATGCCAGGGCATGAACTCGTCGAGCGGCACGAGCGAAGTGTTCTGGTCCTCGAGAGTCTTCAGACTGCCGTCCGGCGCTCCGAGATCCCACGCCAGCCGGTCGGTGCGGGCGTCGAGATGGCACGAGGCGCAGGCGACGTGGCCGAGCCCGGAGGTGGCGTGGGTGTCGTACAAGAAGGGGCGCCCCTTCTTGATCGCCGAGGGTGTCGGATCGAACAGGGCGACGCGCTGCGTTTGCCGGCGGGTCGTCGTATCGACCACCGGGATCGTGGCGCTGAAGCGATTGAGCACGTACAGGCGCTCGCCGGTGAGATCTAGCGCCAGCCCCGTAGGCCCCTGATCCACCTCGATGGAGTTTCCGAGGCGTGCACCGCCAGCGTCGATACGAATGAGGTTGTTCGAGCCCATACCCGCAACCCAGGCCTCGGTACCGTCGGCACTCCAGACAATCGCGCGCGGGTCTCCGATCGAGCGCTCACGCTGCTGTTTGGCAACCGTCGAGGTCGTGTAGTCGAGGTGCGGGTTGAGGTCGACGACCTCGGCGCGTCTGCGACCCGTGCCGTCGGCGATGGCGGCGTTCACGCGCAGGAAACGGCCATTGAGGACCGGCTCGAAGCGCACCTCGTTGGTACCGTCGGTGCCCACTACGACAATCTCACTGCTGACCGGGTTGACCGCCAGCGCCATGTTGGCGTTCATCAGCCGGTCGACGTAGCTCACCTTCAAACTCTCGGCATCGATGATGGCCACGTCGTGGTCAATCACGTCCCAGCCTCGCGGACGACCGGAGCGCTCGGAAAGCGACCCACTGACCAACTCGGTCCAGTCGCCGTCGTTGTCGTCGAACCAACGGCCGTTACCGTTTTTCTTGACGATCAAGGCGACGGGCGGCGGCGGCGGCAGGCCGGCGGCAATCCGCAGCTCGAAAGCGCTGCCGGCGTTCGGCGGAGGATTCTGTCCGGCGTACG
Organism: Acidobacteriota bacterium; assembly: GCA_965197275.1. Lineage (GTDB taxonomy): Bacteria > Acidobacteriota > UBA890 > UBA890 > WLXD01 > DASCOT01. The sequence continues at coordinate 358,505 of CBDAMQ010000032.1, read as the reverse complement.
GACCGTCCGGGTCGCTGACGACGTTCAGCGGGATCACCCCGATCCCAGACAGGTCGCCGTCGAGACCGCCGCCGAGCGCCGTCGACCCGTTCCCCGACTCGAACACCGCCACATACACGGTGTCGCCGTCCGGGCTGACGGCCATGGCGCGCGGGTCCTCCGCATCGATCTCGAGCACTCGGCCCCTGGCCTCGAGCTTCTTCGGGTTGAGGACCAGGACGTGGTTCGCCTGCGAACAGGACACGAAGGCGCGTTCCGGGGTGCCGGCAAAGACCACGTCAGTCGGCTCGTCCTCGACCTGCACCGTCGCCCGCAAGCGCAAAGTGGTGACGTCGACGACGCTGACGGTGTCCGAGATGTGGTTGACGACCCAGATCTCGTCGTCGTTGCGAAACCGCACCGAGACCGGATCGAGGCCGACGAAAACAGAGCCCCGAAGTACAGGCTTCCTGCCGGCTACATCGAACAGCTCAACACGATTGGCCGCGGTGTTCACCGCCGCCAGCGTGTTGCCGTCAGAGCTCAGATCGAGCGGGTGGACGTGTGGCGATTCCCAGTTGACGAACGACCCCCGGTCGAGCGACCGAGCCCCTGGAGGCGCCAGCAAGACGAGCGCGAACAGCACCGCCAGCGCCAGGCCGGCAGCGCCCCCATAGTAGCGGGCCCACATGGTTGTCTTCTCGAAATCGGGGACCGGGAAGGCGGGATCTAGGGCGAAGGTACCATCTCGTATCTGTTGGACACCTCGGCGCCAGTCGGAAGTGGGTGCCCAGTCGACCTACCAAAAGCTGATCTCGTCGACCTCGAACTGGAACTCGCCCTCGCCGGCGCCGGTAAACAGCACCCCCTGCAGGCCTGCTGGATCCAGCCCGGCGAAGTCGCCGAAGGAAAGCCGCACCTCCTGCCACTGTTCGCCGGGCGCGAAGCTCGTCATGCTCGGAAGCTGCCCCAGGTTCTGCGCAAACAACATCACCATGTGCGTCGCGCCGTCGCCCCGCGCCCAGAAGGTGATTCCCTGAAAGCCCGAAAGATCCGCCGGCTGAAACTGCTGCGGTCCCGGAAACCACATGGCGCCGGCCCATGCCGCCGGCCCTGAGGCGGCGATGATTCCGTCGACGCGCAGCGATCCTGATGTACCGGCGGCTCCGCTGTCGAGCACGGTCGTCTCCGCAGTGGAGCCGCCGCCGACGAGCGCGTCAGTGGAAACCATCCAGCCGGAACCGAACGCACTGTCCAGCTCGCCGGTATCGAAGTTCGCCACCAGTCCCGCGCCGACGTCCGGGCGCGCCGCGGGTGCCGATGCCGCAGTAACCTCGTCACGATAGGCATCGCGATCAGCGCGCACGCCGAGCTTCCACACCGCGACGATGTCGCGCGTCGCAGTGACGTCGCTGGTGGGGTCGCCGCGAACGAGCAGGAGGTCGGCGCGGAGCCCGGCGCGGATGCGCCCGCGGTCGTCGAGCCCGAAAGCATCGGCAGGTCCGGACGTCGCCGCGGCCAGCGCCTCGACCGGGCTCAAACCCGCCCGCACGAGCAGGACGAGCTCACGATGAAGGCTGGCACCGTGAGCGGTGCCGGGATTGGGCGCGTCGGTGCCCGCCAGCAGGCGCACGCCGGCCTGATGGAGAGCCGCCACCGACGCCATGCCGTTGTCGAGAGCGCTGGCGCTGAACACGCCCGCCGGGAACCCGGTTTCGAGCCCGGAGCGCTCGTTGGCGCTCAGGTAGGGGGCCAGCCGATCGTCGGCGGCAAGCTCGGCTCCGCCAAGCGAGCCGGATGCGCTCTCGAGTACGGTAAGCGTCGGCGTGACGAACGCGCCGTGTTGCCGGATCAGCTCGACGGCTTCTGCCGAGGCCGACTGGTCATAGAACACGTGAACGATCCCGTCGGCGCCGGACTCGACCGCCGCCCTAGCATCCGCCTCGGTACCGACGTGAACCACGGCAAGCAGATCGCGCGCATGTGCTGCATCGATGAGCGCTCTGATGGTTGGAAAATCGAGGGTTCTGAAGCGGCTCGAAGAGGCGTCTGTGCGGATGATCTTGAGATAGTCGGATCCCTCGTCAACGCGCGCCTGCACGAAGTCGTCCGCCTCCTCGGGCGTCGTGAGCGTCGGGATCTCCATGCCGTACTCGGTACCGTGCCCGCCGGGCGCGGTCGCCAGGATGCCGGCGGAGAACAGATCGGCACGGTCCAGGGCCTCGCCGTTAGCCTGCTCGGTACGCAGGACCGCAGCACCGTTGGGTTCGGTAAACATGTCGAGCTCGGTGGTCACCCCGAGCATCAGCGCGGTCCGCAGCACCGGGCCGAAGACGTGCGCATGCGCGTCAATCATCCCCGGCATCAGGGTCATACCCTCCCCGTCGATGACCTCTGCACCGCTCGGAGCCTCTATGCGGTCGCCAACCGAGGCCACGATGCCATCTCGAACAAGCACGTCCGCCGTGGGGTGGGCGGTGTCTCCGTCGAACAGGCGCACGCCCCGGAACAACGTCGCGGTCGCATTCGAGCTATCGACGCGCGCGCTGGTAGCGGTCGCGGCGCTTCCCACGACCCACGCACGGCCGCCCCTGCCACGCATGAGATCGAACGTCGCCAGGGCGGCGAGCACTGCCACCAGCAAGATCCCCAGGCGCCTGAGGGTGCGGTCGGATGCGGGCGCAGCGTTCGTCGGTCCGGTCATCGTTGCCTCTGGAGGAGGATCGCACCCGGGCGACGAGTCCTTGCTCCGGGATCCCCACCCGGGTGCGTAGCCTGACGTGAGCATCGATTATCGGAGCTATCGTGTCATCGACCAAGGGCCCGCCGAGCGTATGGTCGCTGCGAACGGTGACCGGCCGCTGCCTCGCCTCCAATGGTCGGTGACCGAGCGTCCAGGCCTTGCATCACGCCCCGGCAACTGGCTAGAAAGGGGCGGAGATTGCCGAGACGGAACATCCGGCGAAGATCAACTGGAGATACGCGTGCAACTACCCAGCGTGGTGAGTCTGGCGGCGGCCGGTTGTGCGGTGGCGCTGGCGGCGACTCCGGCGAACGCCCAGTCGCTCGGGGCAGTGCGCAACTTGAGCTTCAGAGCCGGCGCCGACGGTCAAGGCTACGTCGTTAGCTGGGACGCACCGGAGGAGCTCTCCGACGACCTCGCTGCGGCGCTCAGCTACGAAGTCGAGGATCGCGGTGACGGCTCCTGGCGACCAATTCATCGCGGCCCGGAAACCAGGCTGCGGGTGCTGCAGATGCGCGTCGGACGGTGTCGGATCCGGGTCCGCGCTGCTACCTCCGACGCAGCCGGGCCGTGGAGCGAGACAGCATGTTCAGCGCCGCCCGACGCCATCCCGATCGCCTCGACGCCGGCCTGTCGCGCCGATGCGACCACCGCCTGTTTTCTCGACAGCCGGTTCACCGTGCGCATCCGCTGGGGCCCGAGCCAGACCGCCGCGCGGCCGCTCGAGGGTAGTGACGACGATGAGCGCTCCTTCGCATTCGGCGACGACCGCGTAGCGGTCACTGTACGGATTCTCGACCTGTGTGAGCAGAACGGTTTCTTCGGTGTGGAGTACACGACGCGTTCGCGCTTGGTGTTTCGACTCGTAGTCACCGACACCAAAGCGGCACAGGACAAGTCGTTCGCGGCGCCGCCAGGGCGCGATCGCCCGCCGAAAGTGCGCTATTCGGAGGTGTTCTCCACTTGTGGTCAAGGCTGACGCGACGCACGGCCAAGCCGGAGAATCCGACGCTCTGCTACAGTCGCCGCGGCGACAGCCTGTAACGACAATCGAGAGTGCCCTTGATTGCTGAGGCCAGCGATGCCCAACCGTCACCCACCGCTTCCACCCGCCGACAGCCCTGAGGCACGCGAGTTACTGGAGAGGCTTGGGGCCTCGTGCTCTCGCTACGGAGTCGACCGCCGTCGCTTCATGCGGCTGGTGGCGGCCGGGGCCGCGGGCGGGTTCCTGGCGGCCTGCGCCGCGCCCGAGGGCAACAGCGCCACATCGGCCTCGGGGAACGCGCCAGCGAGCAACTTCTTCAAGGACACTACCGAGTTCATTCCCCACGGCGCGCGCAATCTCGAAGCCCGCATCGACCGCCTCGATTCTCTTCTCACGCCGGCTGCCGACTTCTTCGTGCGCAACAACTCCTCCAGTATCGCCGTAGACCCCGACGGCTACTCGTTGCGGGTAGAGGGTCCGGGGGTCGACAACCCGATGGACCTGACGCTCGATCAGCTAGGAGCGTTGCCGCGCCGCAGCGTCTTCGCCTACATCGAGTGCGGCGGCAACCAGCGATCGTTCTTCGAGTTGCTGCTGGGGCAGACGGCCACCGGAACACAATGGGGCCGCGGCGGCGGCGGCATGGCCGAATGGGTCGGTGTGCCCCTGGGCGAGGTGCTTCGACTCGCCGGGCTGCGCGATAACGCCGTCGACGTCCAGCTCATCGGACTGGACGGCGATTCTCCAGAAGGGGGCTTTCGGCGACCCCTGCCGATCGCCAAGGCGCTCGACCCCGACACGTTGCTGGCGGATCGAATGAACGGTGCAGCGCTGCCGCCGGATCACGGTCATCCGCTGCGCGCTGTTGTGCCCGGCTGGGTCGGAAGCACCAATATCAAGTGGCTCGGTCGCATTGTCGTTTCCACCGAGAAGGTCTGGAGCCGCAACAACACTACCTCCTACGTGCTGATCGGCGACGACTACCCGCCCGAGGGGGAGGCACTTGGCCAGCCGGCTACCCTGCAGTCGATCAAGAGCGTGCTGGCGTTGCCGTGGCCGGCGCGTCTGAGTCCCGGCGAGGCCCGCCTGCGCGGCTTCGCATACTCGCCGCGCGCCCCGATCGCGCGCGTGGAGTGGAGCCTCGACGATGGCCTGACATGGTCCGAGGCGCGGCTGCTCGATCCGCTGATGCGCTACTCGTGGGCACGTTTCGAGATCGAGTGGATGGCATCGAGTGGCGCGCACACGCTGACCACCCGCGCTACCGACGAGGAGCGAAACACCCAGCCGGACGAGATCCCGTTCAACGAAAAGGGGTACCTGTTCAACCTGCCGCTGCCGCACCCCATCTCGGTGGCATGACGGCAGCGCGCCGGGCGCTGACGCTCTCGGGGATCGCGGCCTGGGCAGGCGTCATGCTGCTGGCGTGCGGGAGTACGCGCTACCCCGACGTCGATCGCGGTAGCAAGCTGTATACACGGTACTGCTTCCAGTGCCACGACTCCGGGGACGGCATCGGCTCGCGGCTGTCGCCGGCAGTGTTGCGCAGCTACGAGACCGCCGCCGGTCTTTTCGAGTACAACCGCAAGTTCATGCCCTACGCTGGCGAGGGCAGCTTGGCGGAACGCGACTATTGGGACATCACCGCCTACATGCTCGTTCAGCACGGCTATAGCGCACCGGATGTCGAGCTCACGCCCGAGCTCGCGGCCGAGATCGATCTGCATCGTTAACGTCAGCCTTCCGTGGCAACGAGTCGTTGCACATCGCTACGGCGCACTAGTGCCACTCGTCCGAAAGGGCTTCGGACTGCGCCGCCACCCTCCTTACAATTCAGGCTGGAGGGTCTATCTTGGGCGCAATAGTGTCGTTGAAGCCGGAACGACAGAGGCCGGCGGAGCGAGCGGCGCGGCAACTTCTGGGTCGCGGTCGCTCGGGCGTCGTGTACCGCCAGGACACCCCGGACGGTGCCCTGGCGGTGAAGCTGTTCCTCGGCGATACGCTCGCCGATCTGGTGCATCAAGTTGCCTTCGGGGCCCCGAATCCGTACTCATGGTCCGGGCCTGCCGTCCGTTGTGCTCTGTATCGCCGACGTGTTCTGGCTGTGCTGGCGCGCTACTGGTTCAACGACCGGTTGCAGGTAGCTGATGCGACGCGGGTACTCTGGAATCAGACGGCACGCGCCTGGGAGCTGCACACGCGGTTCGTCGACGGCTATCCCGCAGCGTTGCACCACCCGTTCTCCGACTCGCGCGACCACGAGCAGGCCGAGCTTCGCGAAGAGATCATGCGGCCGCTACAAGACCACCTCGACGCCAGCGGCTTTGACGGCTTGGTCTGGCAGGCGGGGCGCGGCAATCCGGTAGCTGCCAACAACTTCCTCGTAGTCGAGCGCCGCCGTGGCCGCCGCTCAGCCGGCCATACGCGGTGGGCCTGGATCGATCTCGAGTCCGGCGTGCCAGCTCTGTTTCCGGCCGACCCGCGTCCGCTGTTCACCTACTACCTGCCACGTAGCTTCCGATTCGGCCGACCGTTGTTCGACGACGTCGACCCGACTCGGCTCCTCGCCTACGTAGACGAGCATGCCGATGCGATCGAAGCAGCGCTGGGAGACAGCGGCATCGTTGTCCGGTTGCGTCGATGGGCCTGGCAGCTGCGCGACGCCCAATACGAATGGAAATCGCTGCCACGACGTGACCGCAGCCTGCACTGCGCCATGGTACGAGGACGCGTGAGCGCCGCCGAAGCGCGTTGGTACCAGGATCGGCCGCTACGCTGGCACGCTTCCGAGCTCAGGCGCGGATCGTGGTCGGCGGCCGCAGGCCTCGTTGCCGGTGCCCGGCGGACGCTACGCGCCGTGCAGGGTGTCGATGTCGCCGGGGTCGTGAGCCGCGCCTGGCGCTTCGCTACATCCCAGCCTTACCGCGCCCGCATCGGCCGCTTCTATGCACTTCGTCGTGTGCGGCGGTGGACGCAGCGCGGGCAACTCGGGCGCCGCGAGGGCGCCTACCTGCGCCGCCTGTCGGGACACGAGCACTCGACCTATCTCACCGACTTCGCCGTCCACATGGCGCTCAAGCCAGCGTACAAGTCCGTAACCTGGCTGACCCTGCCGCTGCTCGCCCATCTGTCGGTGTTGCCTGTATGGGCCGTGCCGATCGGGTTGCTCTTCGGCGGCAGCTGCGCACGCACGGCCTACACCCTGTTGCGGGCGACGCAGGCGCGGCTCCAGGGACTCCCGGTGCCCTGGATCGCTCTCGGAGTGGGCCTGCTACCGATCGCCGGATCGGCCGCCTACCCGAGCCAGATCCTCGCCGCCGGCCGCTCTGGACAGGGAAAGCTGGCTGGATTGATTCTCTACGACACCCTCACCTCGATCGGGCGCCGAGTACCGATCTGGGGTGGCGAGGATACCGCCACCGAGCACGCGTTCAACCGTCTGGCTGACCGGATCGTCACCGATCGATCAGCGCTGATGACCGACTAACCGCCAGTCGCAACTCGATCGGCGGTCTTCTCAGGTACGCAGATACGAGGCGCCGTTCGCATCGATAATGCAGCCGGTCAGATAGCCGATCCCCTCGCTCGCCAGAAAGGTCACCGCGCGAGCAATCTCGTCGGGCTTCGCGGCGCGATTCAGCGGGCTCTGCGCACGAATCGCACGGCCCGACTCACCTGCCAGGTGCGACACCGTCATGTCGGTCTCGACGAACCCGGGCGCCACCACTCCAACGAAGATCCCGTGCGGCGCCAGCTCCTGCGCCAGCGACTGGCTGAGCGCATTGAGCCCCGCTTTGCTGGCCCCGTAGGCGGGTCCGTGGGGCTCGCCACGAAATGCGCCGCGCGAGGAGACGTTGATGATGCGACCACCACTCTGCCCCATCATGTGCCGGGCGGTGCAATACATCAGGTTGGCCGGGCCGAGGAGGTTGGTGCCGAGCGTCCGCTCCCAGGACTGCCGCCACGAGGAGTAATCGACCTCAGCCAGTCGATGGTGCTCGTATATGCCGGCGTTGTTCACCAGCACGTCGATCCGACCCATCTCCCCTACAGCCGCCGCGATCAGCCGCTCACACGCCTGTGGATCGGAAACATCGGCCTGCAAGACGACATGTGGTCCGCCAGAGAGCCCGCCAGCCGTCTCCTCGGCGGCCTCTTGATTGGCGTGATAGTGCACCGCCAGGCGGCCGCCTTGGGCGGCGAAACGCCGTGCAACGGCACGACCGATGCCGCGTGACGCCCCGGTCACTAGAATGTTCTGTCCGTCGAATTCCATCGCTCCTCCGAAGATCGATCGTTGCGCCGGCGCGCGGCGCCCGCGAGGCGTTCGGACGCCCATCGTACGGTGCCCGCCGGCCGGCCGGAACTCGGCGGCGGCAGTACCGTACTCGTAGCAAGGAGGTTGCACATGCCGGACAGCAAGCTGCTCGGATGCTTGGGCGTCGTGATCGGTCTGGTGGCGTCGGTGGTCCTTGGATGGATGGCCCTCGAGCTACTGCTGTCGTTGTTCGACGCCGGCGGCCCGATGGCGGCGCTGACCGATCCGATGTTCCAGCACGAGCTCGGCGAGCTCCTGGTCGTCGGCATGGCCATCGTCAGCGTCTACGTGCTGGTGTTCCGGGCATCGGCGATCCCGGGCTTCCTCAACTGGGCGCGCTACCCGTTCTGGCTCGGAGCAACCCTCAACCTCGTCGCGTGGACGCGGCTGGCCGGCGGCACGCGATGGTCGGTGTGGATGATGCTGCTGTTCGCCATCGGCGTCGGCGCCCCGTGGGTCCTGTCGCGGAGATAGACTCTGCGTTTTCGGATTCGCCCGACTCCGACACCGTCTGATCTGCTGACCAGGAGCGCTCTTGTCGACACGCGTACGCCGCCCGCGATTCGATACCGATCAAGCGTCGGATCTCGCGCGCCAATACTTCGGCCTCGAGGCGACAGCTTCGGAGCTGAGCAGCGAGCGTGACCAGAACTTCTTGTTGCGCGACGACAGGGGAACGCGCCGCGTCCTGAAGCTGTTCAACGCCCTCGAGCACGGCGGTGTACTCGACCTGCAGAACGTCATCCTTCGTCGCTTCGCCGCCCGTCCCTGCGAGTATCGCTTCCCTGAGCTCGTGCCAGCCGCCGATGGCCGTGATCTGGTCGAGGTCGAGGGCGATGGTGAAACCTACTCGGCGTGCCTTCTCACCTGGGTAGACGGCGTCCTGATGGCCAGCGCGCGTCCGCGGTCGCGCCAGCTCGCCCGGGAGCTCGGCGACCTGCTAGGAAACGTCAGCTCGGCGCTCGACGGGCTCCAGCACGAAGCCGCCGACCGCAGCCTGAAGTGGAACTTGCTGCACGCCCGGCACGCCTTCGAGGCCGGGCTGCCGCTGCTGCGCGACGACGACACCCGCGAGCGCGTTGACCGGCTCCGCTCTCGCTTCGAGGAACATGTCGATCCGCTGCTTCCGGAGCTGCGCTCGAGCGTGATCCACAACGACGGTAACGATCGTAACGTCATCGTCGGCCCGCTTCAGGGGGAGGCCGCATGGCCGCAGCGACGCGTTGTCGGCCTCATCGATGTGGGCGACGCGCTGCAAGGTCCGACGGTTGGAGAGCTGGCGGTCGGGCTGGCGTACGCGATGCTCGACCGCAACGACCCGATGGAGATCGCGCGCGACGTCGTCGGCGCCTATCACCAGGTGTTTCCACTGCTCGAGGCGGAAGTCGACGTGCTGTTCGATCTGGTGCTCATGCGACTGTGCCTGAGTGTCTGCAACGCCGCCCAGCAGCACGCCGCGGACCCAGACAACGACTATCTGCTGATAAGTCAACGATCCGTTCTGACGGCACTGTCACAACTCGAGACCATCGACCGCGGGCTGGCGGCCTGTCACCTCCGTCACGCCTGCGGCTGGGAACCGAGCGCGGCCGGAGCCGAGCTCCGACGGTGGCTGCGGGCAAGGCGAGGTAGCTTTGCCGGCGTGGTCGAACCCGAGTCCGAGTCGGCAGTCGAGGTGCTGGACCTGAGCGTCGGCAGCACCGACATGGGTGGCGGCGCGCCGGGCATGTTCGAGGCCGCGACATTGAACGACCGGCTCTGCGCCGAGATCCGGAATGCCGGAGCCACGCTGGGTGTCGGCAGCTACGACGAGACCAGGTGCTGGTACGGCGGCGGGCTGTTCGCCGCACCCGGCAACGAGGCGCCACGCCGACGCACGGTGCACTTGGGCATCGATCTCTTCGCCGCGCCGGGAACGCCTGTCCACGCGCCGCTCGCTGGCACCCTCGCCAGCGCCAGGGTCAACGCTGGACGACTCGACTACGGACCGACCATCGTGCTGCTGCATGAGCCCGAGGACGGACGACCGTTCCATACGTTGTACGGACATCTTTCGGCGGACTCGCTTACCGGTCTCGAGCCCGGGTCCACGGTCGAGACCGGAGCCCGGATCGGTGCAGTCGGCGACTTTCCGGACAATGGCGGCTGGCCGCCACACCTGCACTTTCAGGTCATCGCCGACCCGGTTGGGCTAGAGGGCGACTTCCCCGGCGTGTCGACGCCAGACGAGCGCGCCATCTTCAAGAGCTTGTCGCCCGACCCCGACCTGATTCTGGGCCTGCTAGCGCAACCCGAGCCGCCTCAACCCGCCCAGACGCAGTTGCTGGCGCGGCGGAAAGCGCATCTCGGTCCGTCGCTCAGCATCGCCTATCGTCAGCCGCTGACCATGGTGCGCGGCGCCGGCCAGTTCCTCTACGACATCGATGGTCAGCCGTTTCTCGACGCGGTCAACAACGTGCCGCATGTCGGACACGCGCACCCCCGCGTGGTCGCTGCGGCCAGGCGTCAGGATGCCGTTCTCAACACCAACACACGCTATCTGCACGACAACATCGTCCGCTATGCCGAGCGCCTGACGGCGACCCCTCCCCGACCCGACTCGAGGTTTGCTTCTTCGTCTGCTCCGGGAGCGAGGCCAACGAGCTGGCGATTCGCATGGCGCGCGCTCACACGGGCCAGCGCGATATCGTCACGCTGGGATGGCGCCTACCACGGCAACACGTCGTCGCTCGTCGACCTGAGCCCGTACAAGCACGCCGGGCCGGGTGGATCGGGCCCCTCCGCCGTGGGTGCACGTCGCCTGCATGCCCGACCCCTATCGCGGGCCGCATGCCGGGAACGAGGACGCCGCCGCTCGCTACGCCGAAGACGTCGCTCGCTGCTGCGGCCGAGGCCGCAGGCGTGGCAGCGTTCATTCGCCGAGCCATTGCTCGGTTGTGGCGGTCAGATCGTGCCGCCCGGGGGCTATCTGGCTCGGGCGTTCGACCACGTCCACTCCGCCGGCGGCGTCTGTATCGCCGACGAGGTGCAGATCGGTTTCGGGCGCGCCGGCAGCCACTTCTGGGCCTTCGACGCCATGGAAGCTGTGCCGGACATCGTCACCCCTCGGCAAGCCCATCGGCAACGGCTATCCGCTCGCCGCGGTGGTGACCACACGCGCCGTCGCCGATTCGTTTGCCAACGGCATGGAGTACTTCAACACTTTCGGCGGCAATCCGGTCGCCAGCGCCGTGGGCCTCGCGGTCCTCGACGTGATCGAGGAGGAAGACTTGCAGGCCAACGCCCATGTTGTCGGTGCTCGCCTCCTCGCCAGCCTTCGCGAGCTGCTGCCCCGTCACGATTTGATCGGCGACGTTCGTGGCCTCGGACTGTACGTTGGCGTCGAGTTGGTCCTCGATCGGGTAACACTGGAGCCTGCGGCGAACGAGGCTTCGTACACGATCAACCGCATGCGTGACCACGGCATCCTGATGAGCACCGACGGACCACTCCACAATGTCCTGAAGCTCAAGCCGCCGATGTGCTTCTCGGCGGCGGACGCCGATCGACTGGTAGAGACCCTCGATCGGATCCTCGGAGAGGACGCGCTGACCGCCGCTTGTAGGTAGTCTGCGGGCACGCAGTGATCGAGAATAATGCGCTCGCTGGACCCGCATCGCGATTGAAACAAAACCGAGACGCCGTTGACCGATCAGGGACGCTTCATTTGGCACGAGCTCATGTCCACCGATCCCGCCGGGTCGATCGACTTCTATACCAAGCTCGTCGGATGGCGCCACCACGAGTTTCCAGGCGACATGGACTACGACCTGTTCATGCTCGGCGAGCGCCCGGTGGCCGGCTGCATGCAGCTTCCCGAGGAGGCTCAGGCACAGGGCGCACCGACACATTGGCTCGGCTACATTCACGCGGTCGACATTGCCGCCACGGTCGCCCAGGCACGGGAGCTCGGCGCCAATGTCCTGCACGAGGACGAGATGCCGGTGGTCGGGACGATCGCCGTTCTCATGGACCCGCAGGGCGCCGTGGTGACCTTCTACCAGCCGCTGAGCGCGCCGCAGCCAGGCGGCGATGCCGCAGTCGGCGAGTTCGCCTGGAACGAGCTCGCAACCACCGACCTGGATGCCGCGTGGAGCTTCTACTCGACACTGTTCGGCTGGCAGATCGACAGCGACATGGACATGGGCGAGGAGCTCGGTACCTATCGCATCTTCAGCGTCGACGGACGGAACGTCGGTGGAATGTGGAAGAAGCCGGAGGAAATGCCGGTGGCGGCGTGGCTCTACTACGCCGAGGTCGGCAGCTGCGAGAGCGCCGCCACACGGATCGGCGAGCTCGGTGGAACGGTCATCAACGGGCCGATGGAGGTTCCCGGCGGCGACACGATCGTGCAGGCGACCGACCCGCAGGGCGGCTTCTTCGCGCTCCACGACAGATCGGCAGCGGCGGGCTAGGCGAGTAACGGGAATTCGCTTGCGGGCCGGGAGTCCTCACACAAGAAAACGGGGATATCGTCGCGCGCCGGCAAGCGAGATACTGATGGGATGAGCTTCCCAGGGGTGGGGCACCGACGCCTCCGATGCTGTGTCCTGGTCCTGCTCGCCGCGCTATCGATGCTGGCTCCCGCCGCCGGCACCGTCCGGGCAACCGAACCTGCGGCGAGCGCGGCCTCCATCTACCACATTCAGGTCGTCACCGATCTGGAGTCGCTTCCGGCCGAGTACTGGCATTCCGCCTACGCCAGCGCCAGCAACCCGCTCATCGAGAGTCTGGTCGAACCGACGGCCGGCCAGCTGGCGAGGCTCCGAACGGCGGTCGATCGTCTGCCGCCGCTGCTGCGCGGGTCGATCTCGAAGATCTCGATCGCCAACTACGCGGGCGGCGGCGCGGCCGGTGACAGCACCGTTGCCGGCGATACCTACGGCAACAACATCATCGTCAGTGCTACCCAGGTCGCGAGTCAGACGAATCTGAACAACGTCGTGGCGCACGAGGCAGTGCACTGTTTCCAGGGGCTCGTCGACCTGGCGCACAATACCGACACCAGCAACATTCCCGCCGACACACGCACCAAGGTGAGCACCGCTCAGGGCAAGCTGCGCAACAGCACCACCGCTCAGGTCCTCCGACGCTTGCAGAACAGCGCCAAGATCGCCGATTCCGTATACCGCGAGTACGCCGGCGACGCCTGGTCGTCGACCTACAGCAGCGTGGGTGACGCCGTGAGCTCCGGGTTCGCGGCACCTTACGGCTCTGAAGGTCCGCGCGAGGACCTGGCCGAGCTGGGCAGCATCTTCGTCGGTTCCGACTTCGCCAACCACGCCTATTGTTCGCAGTTCGAGGGCTACGACAAGGAGATCCCGGATCAGCGCGCCCTGGCGATCGCCAAGCTGAACCTGATACGCGCCCTCGGCCTCATCGACGAGGGGCAATACGGACAGTGCGTGCGCAACGCCGATCCGGTCGATGCCCAGCTCATATCGATGGGGTCGCGCGAGTTCGCCGGCGACCTGGGACACGGAACCCAGACCGTCAGGCACGAGGACCTGGACCACGACTGGGTGATGTGGCGGATCCAGGGCGAGGCGTCGGATGCCAAGCTCGAGATCCGCCTGCGCATCCGCCGCCGCGACGCCCCGTCGGTCGGGTCTCCGATCGGTTTCTATGCGCTCGACACCGTAGGTAAGTACGGTATGGCCGCCGACACCCTCACGCCGATCGCGGCGCAGAGCGTGATCACCTTTCAGCGCAGCGACACATCCAACGACACGGAGTTCGCCGCTTACGCGAGGATTTCCGGCGGCGGCTACGTGCTGATCACCGATTTCAATGACGACATGGTCAAGGGCTACGCCTTCAACGTGCCCTTCTATTCGATCATCGAGATCGAGGCGGATGCCACCGACAAGATGGATCTGATCTGGTTCCTCTGGGAGCGATAGCGCCGGCCATCATTGCTTGCCCAGCAAGCGTGGCAGGTGCTTGGAAGCCTCTCGGATGGTGAGTCCGGACAGCTCGTCCCCGTAGCGCGTGAGGAAGTCCTGTACCGCGCGCGGATCGGTGTAGGCGTACGATCGGGAGCGCCCAGCCGATCGCCTTGCGAATGAAGAAGTCGGTTTTCGTGGCGACACTCGGCACAGTACCGGAACAGCCGTCGCACGTCGGTAGCGTCCCGGTTGCGCTCCTGACAAATGATTGCGGTGCGACGAATCCACAGGTCGCCGTCGGAGATCCAGGCATCGATGGTCGGCCACATCACCTCCGGGCAGTCGGCCACACAGCCACCCACGAGATGCGTGGCGACGCTGTCGACCAGGTCCCACCAGGCGCCGTCACGGATGAAGTGCTCGTAGGTGGGCACGATGAAGCGCTTGAAGCGGCGCGCGAGATCGATCGCCGCGTACTTGCACTCGCGCTGCGGTTGGTCCCACAGCTCGCGCAGCGCCGCTTCGTATGAGTCGAGATCCGTCACCGGAAAGTCGCGCGCCGCCTGCGCCGTCACTGCCCTCCGGGGCTTCGTCTGAACCCCGAAGAACGGCATGTCGGTCTTCATGTAGGCCTGCATCTGCGGCGCCTTGTCGGCGTCGGCGAGGGCCGCCAGCTGCGCCAGCACGAACCGAGTGCGAGGGTTCACGCCGCTATCGATCCGTTGGCCGAGCCGATGCCAGCGCAGCGACGAACTCCTGGAACACGGCACCGTCTCGGAGTACTGGCCCATGACCAAAGCAGATGGTCTCCGGCCCGAGCACCGCGAGCTTGCGCAGCGAGGCGCGATTGCGCTCAGGATCCGAGGTGAACATCGCCGGTGGCTCCTGCAACCGGCGCCGCAGCGTGAAGGGGTTCATCGCCAGCGCGGCGTCTCCGATCACCAGCAGTCGATCGCTCGGACGCCAGAACGAAAGGTGGCCCGGAGTATGCCCGGGTGTGTGCAACACGGTGAAATCGCCCACCCGCTCGCCCTCCTGGAGAGTCCGGGCGACCGGATAACCAGGCCCACCGGCAAGCATCGTTTGTACGCGGCCCAAGCGACCTTCCGGGTCCGGATACAACAACTGCAACTCGCCCGACTCCGCCACCGCCCGATCGTCGTCACCGCACCAGAACGGTATTTTCAGTCGCTCGCAGATCTGGCGACTGCCCCCCTGATGGTCTGGGTGAGCATGGGTCAGCGCGTGCGCTCGTACGTGGCGTTTCTCGAGCGCACGCAGGATCCGGCCGCCTGACCAGCGGATGCCGGCATCGACGAGAACGTCGTCCAGCAGATAACAATTCAGACTCGCCAGTGGTGCCAATGGAATTCGGTACACGCCCTCCGTCACCGGCACGATCATCGGCTGGCGATCACGCGGCCGCGCTCCGGCACCGCCGTCGCCTCGGTCTTGGGGTCAAGGAAGGCCCGTGTGCGCCGGCGCGACATGCGACTCACAACGCGGTCAACAGCTCGGCGCCATGACGGGTCACCACCACCGTGTGCTCGTACTGCGCTGCCAGGCTGCCGTCGTCGGTCCGCAACGTCCATCCGTCGTCGCTCTCGAGCGCTCGATCCGCCGACGTCGACAGGAAGGGCTCGACGGTGAGTACGAGGCCGTCGCTGAACCGACGCCGATCGCGCGGATCGTAATAGTTGAGCAGCGTCCGAGGGTCCTCGTGCAGGCTGCGACCGATCCCGTGTCCACACAGGTTGCGGATCACCCGGAAGCCTCGCCGACGGGCCACTTTCTCGACCGCGCGGCCGACGCCGTTGACGAGCTTGCCAGGGCGCACACCGCTGAGCGCGGCACGCAACGCCTCCTGAGCTGCGTCACACAGCTGCTGGGCCTCGGCAGTGACTGTGCCTACCGGAAACGAAGCCCCGGAGTCGGCGTAGTAGCCGTCGAGCTCGGCTGACACGTCGATGTTGACCAGATCGCCGTCGAGCACCTGACGATCGCCGGGGATGCCGTGCGCCGCCTCGTCGTTGACGCTGATGCAGGTGGCGGCCGGAAACCCGTACACCAGCTCTGGGGCGGACCGGGAGCCGGCTGCGATCAGCTCGGCGCGCCCAAGATCGTCGAGCTCACGCGTGGTGATACCGGCGCGCAGCTGGCGGCGCATCGCTTCGATGGTGAGCGCAACGGCGTGCCCGACGGCCCGCATGCCATCCAGATCGACGCCAACCGGCAGCTTCACGACCATTCGATACACCTGCGACGACGACGGCGGATGCGCTCTTCCGACCCGCGTTTCACTGGCGCTCCGGTATCTCCTCGCCGAGCAGCTCGGCACGAATCAGCGCCGGCGGTATACCGCCGGCAGAGAGAAACGCATCGTACAGCGTCGACGGCGGGTTCGGCGGGCCGTTGACAGCCACCCAGTCGTCGCGCAGCCGTTCGATCTCCTGCATACCGATCAGGTACCCGAGTACGTAGGTCGGGCGACGCGGATACATGCTCACCTCGAGTTCGGCGGCGCTGCGCTCGAAGCGCACTCGATCCACGAGGAAGTTCACCGCTTCCTGAACGCCCATGCGTCCGGTGTGCAGGCTGACGTCGAGGATGACGCGCGCAGCGCGCCACAAGCGGTTCCGCAAGATGGTGAGCTCGATATCGTCACCGGACAGAAACCCGAGCTCGAACATGAGCTTCTCGGTGAATAGCCCCCAGCCTTCGATCGTTATGGGCTCACCCACCTCGCGCCGCAGAATCCGACCGTTCTCCCGCGCCTTCAACGCGTGTACGTGATGGCCTGGATAGGCTTCGTGGACGGCGATGATCGGCGTCCAGGCGTGATGATGCGAGCGCGCACGCTCGAGGCGCTGTTCGGCCTGCAGCCTCGCATCGATCGGCGTCAACACCAGCCGCCCTTCGAGATCCTCGCCATACGATCGTACAGTCTGGAACGTTCCGAACGGCGAAGACCTACGCATGGCCGGCGGGGTGTCCACGGTGATCACACGCTCGCCGTCGGGCAAGCTGACCACGCGCTGCTCACGAACGAACGCCCTGGCGGCGTCCATCTGCGATTGATAGGCCTCCTTGATGGCGTCGAAGGGTGGATGGTCGTCCTTGATCGCTTCGTAGACATCGATCCAGTGGGCGCCGGGTGTGATGCGCTCGGCGACTTCCTGAGCGCGGGCTTCCGTTTCCTCGAACGCCCGTTCGCCGCGCGCCAGGATCGCGTCGGCGTCGTCAGTGAGTAGCCATCGACGCTGCACGAGGAAGTCGTAGTGCTCCTTGCCGATCGCCCAATTGCCGTCGGAGCGCAGCAGCACATCGTCACGCAGATAGGTCTCGAAGGTGTCCAGCGCATCGATCGCGCTCTGCAACGCGGGCGTCAGCGCGCCTGAGCCGTCCAGCGCCGCGACTCCAGCACCGCGCTCACGGAGCGCGGTGACTGTGGCCGAAACCTCAAAGAGCGCCGCCTCCGTGAACCTGCGTGGTGGCCGTCGAAGGTTGACGCGCGCGGCTTCCACGGCCGCCGGAACGGCATCCAACAGCAGAATGAGACCCTCCAGGCCGCCGTGGAGTGCCTCCGGATCGGACTCGGCAGCGTCGAGCCGCCGTGCGATCGAGCCCGCCGGGACGTAGATCGTGGGATCGGTTTCCCAGGCCCGCCGCGCTTCGGCGTCGTAGATCTCCGCTTCCAACGCTCCGATCGCGTAGGTGCGATCGATGCGCTGCGGGCGCGACAGCGCGGCAACGTCGATGGCGCGCAATCGTTCCAGCACCATACGCTGCGAGGCAATGCGGGCAACGAAGCCGGCGGCACGCGGATCGCGCGGCGTCAGGGGGTCTGAGTCTCGCAGCTCGAGGTAGTCCTCGAGCAGAATCTCGAGCCGCTCGCTGTCCTCCAGAATCAGCCCCACGCACCCCGCGACCAGG
The DNA here is from genome assembly GCA_965197275.1 of Acidobacteriota bacterium. Taxonomy (GTDB): domain Bacteria; phylum Acidobacteriota; class UBA890; order UBA890; family WLXD01; genus DASCOT01. The sequence continues at coordinate 340,620 of CBDAMQ010000032.1, read as the reverse complement.
GTTGCAACGAGCGCGATGCCAACCAGCCTAGGGACGCCTATCACCGCTACCTCTGACCGTGACGGTCCCCACGGCGGTTCCGGATGCAGTGCTAACGACGACCGTGTAGCCACCGGAACGGGCGATCGGCGGCCCGAACCGTGGCCTGTTGTCTTCGGTCTCGTCAACCGACAGGTCCCACGTCACCATATTGAGCCCGGCGTCGCCGGTACCCTCCAGCGTCCGTATGACTTCGCCCTCAGAGTCGCGCACGGTGATCTCGACCTCGCTCGGAGTTGAGAGCCAATAGTGCACCGCCACGCGCGGCCGGCCGCCACCGCCTCCGAATCCGAATCCACGTCGCGGCAGGGTCACGGATTCGACGTCAAACAGGTGTAACGGCTGCTCCCGTACCTCGGCCGTGAGTTGCTGTATGGGGCGCAGATCGAGCGCCCACATGCCGCGCCCGTGGGTGGCGACCACGAGCAGGTCGTCGCGCGGATGTACGATCATGTCCTGCACGAACGTGTGCGGAATGCCGCCCGGCAGCGCGTGCCAGCCGCCGCCGCCGTCGAGGCTCACATATGCCCCGGTGTCGGTACCAACGTACAAGACGCCCTCGACGCTCGGGTCCTCTTTGATGACGTTGATCGGACCGCCGGGAATGCCTTCGGCAAGGTCTTGCCAGGTAGTGCCGCGGTCGGTCGACTTCCACAGATAGGCTGCGAAGTCGTCGTCACGCTTGCCGTTCTGCGTCATGAAGAGACCGTTGACGTCGTACGCGGACGCGACGATCTCGGCAATGACCTTGCCGCGCGGTAGCTCACCGGTGATCTCTGCCCAGCCCGACCCCGCCTCGGAGGTCCAGACGCGTCCGTCATCAGTACCGACGTACAGCAATCCGAACTGCAACGGCGACTCCGAAATCGAATAAATCGTCTGATACGGAATATCGCCGATCTTGTCGACCTCGTTGTAGGTCAGGTCGTCGCTAATGCGCTCCCAGGAGTCGCCCCGGTTCATCGAGCGGTACAGGAAGTTCATCCCGTGGTAGATCACTCGCGGGTTGTGCGGCGAGATGATGAACGGTGCGATCCACTGTCCACGCAGCGGCGGCTCGCCTTCTTCCGGCTCTGGCACCAGCTGCTGGCGATCGCCGGATGCGATGTCGGCGCGAAAGATGCTGCCGTAGAAGCCGGCGGCGTAGACCACGTCGGGGTCGGTGGGATCGACGACGTGGGTTGACCCCTCGCCGCCAGGAGCATTCTCGAACTCGACCGCCGGAATGTTGTTGCGCCCCCGACTGAGGTCGACGGTGGCGCGGCGCGAGCCGTGATCCTGGATCGAGCCGTACACCCGGAAGGGTTCGTCCATGTCGTGGCCGACATTGAAGAACTGCACTAGCGGCATGTTGTCCTCGAACGTGCGCCAGTTCTCACCGGCGTCGTAGGAGATCGCCAAGCCGCCGTCGTTGACGTTCACGAGGTAGTCCGGATTGTCCGGATCGATCCACAAGCCGTGGTGGTCGCCGTGCATGCCGTCGAGACGACGGAAGTTACGCCCGGCGTCGTCCGACACGTTCAACCGCAGGCCCATGACGTAGATGCGGTCCTCGTTGGTCGGATCGACGCGGATTTGGCCGAACACCCATCCGTAGGTGCCGCCGAGCCCCTGCATATAGTCGTTGTGCTCGGAGGTCTGCCGCCAGCTCTCGCCGCCGTCATCGGAGCGGAAGACGGTGGCGCCACGGATCACCGGCGCGCGCGGGCGGCCGTAGGCGTCGGTCTCGTCCTCATCTGGCATGCGGGCCACCTCGTAGTTGTCTACGAAGGCGTACACCACGTCGGGGTTCGACGCCGCGACGTCGATGCCGATGCGGCCGCGGTTTGCAGCAGCGGGCAGCCCCTCGTTGATCTGTCGCCAGTTGACCCCGGCGTCGGTGCTCTTCCACACCCCCGACCCGTCGGTGTCGGCGGTGTTGCGCGGGTCGTTCCATTTCTTGCGCACCCGATCCCACGTGGAGGCGTACAACGTGTCGGGATCGGCCGGATCCGCCACCAGATCGATGGCGCCGGTGTGATCGTTGATGAACAACACCAGCTCCCAGGTCTGGCCGCCGTCGGTGGTTTTGTAGACGCCGCGGTCGGGGCTATCAGTCCACTCGCGACCAGACGCCGCGACATAGACGATATCCGGATCGGTCGGATGTACGACGATGCGCGGAACCGTATGGGTGGCCGCCAGGCCCATGTGCTCCCAGGTGTCGCCACTATCAGTGGACTTGTAGACTCCCGCACCCGCCATCGAGCTACGGAAGATGTTCGCCTCGCCGGTTCCGATCCAAACAGTGTTCTGGTCGGACGGCGCGATCGTGACGTCGCCGATCGACGTTGACACGCCGTTCTCGAACACCGGCTCCCACGACACCCCCTCGTTGCGACTTCGCCATACACCACCCGAGGCACCGGCGACGAACATCGTGTAGCTCTGACCGCGCGGGGTTACCACCGCCACGTCGGTCATGCGGCCGCTGACGTTGGTGGGCCCGAGAAACTGCCAGCGCAGGTTCTTGAACGGCGATGCTTCGGCCATCCGGACATGCTCGTCATGGGCAGCGAACCGCGCTTCCGGCGGCGTGGGGCCCGTCGCCTGCTGTCCGACAGCCGACGGAACAATTGCCAACGACACTGCCAGGGCGACGAGCGAGAGACGATGGCGGGAAGCGATGATCACGGCGATTTCTCCGAATTGGTGGTCCCGATCAGAAGTACTGGCTAGCGGGGATCTGGTGGGCGTGCAGCGTTCCATTGCTGCAGCACCCAGCTCACGCCCTGCTGCAAAGCCGGCACGTAGCCGGCCGACTGGTAGTGTCCGATACCTTCCAGCGGAAGGAACCGGACGGGGGCGCCGCGATCGGCCAGCGACGAGACGGCGGCCGCGGCTCGCGCGAACGGGATCAGCTCGTCGTCGCGACTGTTGACGACGAACAGCGGCACACGCATCAGGCCACCGAGCCACGGCGCCGACCCTTCTGCCACCGAGGCGGCGAACGCGTCCGGGTCGGTGCGTGATCTGCCCTCATGATCCACCACCGGCACAGAGGCGATTGCGATCGCGGCATCGAACACGTCGGGATGGTTGGCAGCGAAGAACCAGGTGCCCATGCCGCCCAGACTGAATCCCGTCACCAGGATGCGGTCGGCATCGATGGGATAGTCGCGCAGCAGGGTGTCGATCAGATCCAGCACAGCGGCTTCGCTGCGCGGGTGATTCCACGACCCCTCGGGACAGTTCGGGGCGACGAGAATCGCCCGCGTCGAGCTCAGCCCGGGCTCTACCAAGATACGCATGAAGTCGCGTCCGAGCCGCTTCGGCTGCTCCCCCCGCCAGCCGTAGTGGAGCCCCACAACCAGCGGCAGGGACTCCTGCGCTCCAACGTCCGCCGGCACGGCGACGGCGTAGTGGAGCTCGGTGCCGTCGGCGAGCACCAGATCTAGCTCTTGAATCGCGGCACGCTGGAGCACGACAGGTCTCGCGGCAAGGCTCGGAGAGGACACGGCGAGAAGCAACGCCAGCGCGAACGTCAGTCTGGCAGGTGCTGCTTTCATACCGAGCCTCGGGCAGAAATCGCTCGGCGGAGTTTCGCACGGCGGCGTAGCACGCGATATCCCGTCCGCCGCGACCGGAGTCACCGCTCCGCCTCCGCTGCGACCCGCCCCTTCACATCACTCGTAGCGCAACGCCTCGATGGGGTCGAGCTGTGCCGCTCTGGTAGCGGGATAGATCCCGGACACCAGCCCGGCGGCCATCGAAACGCTGGTCGACAAAACGATCGACGACGCGGTGACGACCGTCTCCCAGCCGGCGGATGCCGCCACCACTTTGGCGATGATGATGCCCATGGCCACGCCCGCAGCACCACCTAGAACGCTGATAGCGAACGCCTCGATCATGAACTGCGCGCGAATCTCCTGGCGGCGTGCGCCGACAGCGCGCCGAATGCCGATCTCACGCGTGCGCTCGAGCACCGTGGCCAGCATGATGTTGGTAATGCCGATACCGCCAACGAGCAGCGAGATGCCGGCGATACAGCCCATGACGATGTTGAACAGGCGCTGGGTCTGCTGGCTCTGATCCAGCAGTGCTTCCGGGATTACGAGCTCGAAGTCGTCCTCGCCACCGTGGATACGCTCGAGCAGTCGACGGATGGCGATAGCGCTCGCCTGTGGCGATACCGCGTCGCCGAGGCGCACGACGATCTCGTCGACCGGCGCGCTGAGGGGCTCGCGATCAAATTTGCGGATAGCGGTGGTCACCGGAACGTAGATTTCTGATGCCGTGGTGCCGATATCCACCCCTTCGAAGGATCCGGCACCGGCGACCTCTTCTAGTATCCCGATTACCTCGAACCACACGTCGTTGATCTTTAGCTGATTACCGAGCGCCGTCTGTACGCCGTACAGGTCGCGTCGGATACCGGCGCCGATCACCGCGACCTGCGCGTGGCGTTCCTCGTCGAGACGATCCAGAAACCGCCCTTCGCTTACGCGCAGCCCGGACAGCTCCGCCTGCCGATACGAAACGCCTATCACACTCCCCTCGGTGCGCGATTCGACCGCCATGATCTTGTAGGCATCGACCTCCACACGCGGCACCGCCAGATCAACGCCCGGGATGCTGTCGCGGATGACGCTGGCATCGCGCAGCGAAACTCCGAGGGACGTCTGGCGGATCTCGTTGAGCTCGTCGTCGCTGCGATCCACGTCGCGGACGAGCACGTTCCGCAGACCCATGCGGTCGATGATCTCCATCGCCTGAAGCTCGGCGCCGGCGCCGATCGACAGCATCGCAATCACCGCACCGACGCCGAAGATCATGCCGAGCATCGTCAGCAGCGAGCGGAGCTTGTGGGTCGCCAGGTTGGTGAGCGCGCTGAGCAGCGCCTCGGCAACGCTCAAGGCACCGTGCCGCCACCGAGGAGCCCTGGAGCGCCGGCTTCCGCCGCCCCGTTCCGTACCACTGCCGCCCGCGACGGGTCCTCGAGCGCTACGACCGCGCCCGCCTCGATCCCCGAGTCCACCACCACACGCCCCAACGCCGCCGAGCCCAGCTGCACAGGCGCCACGTCGTAGCCGTTGCCGGAGCGCCGATAGACGAACGGATTGCCATCGTCATCCTGGAAGATAGCCTCACGCGGCACGGCAATAACGTCGTCCAGATCGTGCAACAGCAGCGTCGCACGTACGCGCTGGCCGGGTTTCATCTTCGACGGGTCCGTACGCGTCAGCTCGAGGTCGACATCGAAGTACTGCACCGGCGACCATCGCGTGCGTCGCTTGGCGACCGCGGCCACCACGCGCACGGAGGCTTGTACGGTCTCGCCTGGGTGCGAATCGAGCACCACGGTCGCCGATGTCCCTACTTCCACGCCGCCGGCGTCTGCTTCCAGCACGAAGACCTGAGCCTTCATCACCTCCAGCTGCGGGATCTCGGCAATCGGCTGACCGGGAAAGGCCGTCTGACCGATCGACATCACATCGCCCATCCAGTTGCGCTGCAACACGAAGATTCCGGCGTGCGGCGCCCGCACCTCGAGCTCGCTGAGCCCGGCCTCTGCCTTCTGAATCGTCAGCTCCGCCTTGCGACGCTCGATCTCCAGTAGGTCCAGCTCCACCTCGCCGAGCGCGGCGCGAATATCCTGCGCTTCCTCGGCGTGTTGCATGCGGGTCGTCGCCAGCGCCTCGTCTATCTGAGACTCGAGAATCTCCTTGCTCGAGTAGATCTCGGCGTCGGTGCTCTGGAAGTCCTGCGCATGTTCCAGCTGTAGCGATGCCAGGGAAGCGTCGCGGCCGAGATTCTCCAGTTGCGTGCTCTGTTGGATCCTTGTCTGCTCCGTCCGGTTGGCGGCCTTGTCGCGCTCCGACTGGCCGTCAAAGAGCTCCTTCTCCATATCCGTCGGGTCGAAGCGAATCACCACCTCATTCGCCTCGACGCGGGACCCATCGCGCGCGATCCAGGCGATCTTCATGGGCTCTCGGGTCGCCGTCGGCACGGTAAGCGCAGTCGCTGTTTCGGCGACCAGGACCCCTTCGGTATCGATACGGTGCACGAAGCGGCTGCGCTCGACACGATAGGTTGCCATCGCGGCGGGCTCGCTCCACGAACGGGCAAACGTCAGCACGCCGCCGGCGGTGATCACCAGCATGGCGGTGACGGCGATCCAGCGGGCGCGCTGGTTCATGCTTCCGGCCGGCTCTCGGCCACCTGGTCGCCGGCTTCGACACCGTTCATTACCTGCACTGCGAACGCGTTGCGGGCACCGAGCTCGACGCGAACGCGCTCGTGTCCGAGCATGGTCTGACGGTAAACGACCGGGCCGTCGTCAGAGGGAAACACGGCGTGCGCCGGAATCACCAACACGTCGACCATGCGCTCGGCCTCGACGGTGCCACGGAAGCGCATGCCGGGGCGCATACGCTCGGTATCGGTCTCGTCGAGCGCCAGGTCGAGACGAACGACCTTCAGGGGGTTACGCGACGCTCGCTTGCGCTGCACCGTCATGGCGATCGACTCGATGCGGGCGTCGTACTGCAGGTCGGGATGGGCGTCCAGTCGCAGCGTTACCGACTGCCCCTGCTGCACGCGGCCGGCGTCGGCTTCATCCAGCTCACCGCGAGCCATCATCAGGTCGAGGTTCGGCACCTCGATGACGCGCTCGTGCCGCCAGGTCGAGTCGCCCACTTTCTTCTTCTCGCCGCGCCAGTTGGTTGAATAGATGACCGTGCCAGCGCGCGGTGACCTGACCGTCAGGCTCTCAATCGCTGCCTGGGTCTCCGATACGAGCCGGACGGCCCGATCTCGCTGAGCCTCGAGCGCCTGCCGCTGCGCCGCGGCGGCCGTCGTGGCGGCGGCGAGCTGCCCCTGGAGGCTCTCCACCTGAACCTCGGCAACCTCGACGTCGAGCCGATCGATCTCGGCCTGGTTCGCTGAACGTAGATCATCGGGCACATCGTTCTTCAACCGCGCCTTGCTGAGGGTGGCCTCGGCCTCGGCGTGCTGCAGCTCGAGCGTCATGAGTTGTTGCTTGGTGTCGCCATCGAGCTTCTCGATATTCTTGCCGGCCTCCTCCGCCTCGGCTTGAAGCTGCAGGAGACGCTGGTCGAGCGTCGATGTGTCGAACCCCAATACCGGGACGCCGAGCTCGGCCTCGGATCCCTCGGGCGCCATGAAGCGAATCGTGAAGTCGTAAACCCCCTGCACCTGTGGAGGTGTGAGCTGGGTCGAGTCGCGGGATGCGAGCGTCCCCTCGACGTCTACACCAATCACCAGATCATCAATGCGTGCCACTGCCCAGGAGACCTCCGAACCCGCCGCGAAGGCCGAGGCGAGCCACCAGCCCACGCCGAGGACGATCGCGGCGATCAGCGCAACGAGGCGGAGCGCAGCGCGCCGGCGGGCGCGACGAGCCGCAGCCTGGTGATCGTCGGGCGGCGGCGCCATCAACGCAGCACCACCCGGGTCCCCAGCGGCGGTCCCTCCTCGAGCACGCACTCGTGCGCGTTGCAGGGCCCGAGCCGTACTGGGTGGCGCTCGGAGTTGGCGAGCACGACAAAGGCACCATCGTCGCCGAACTCCAGCGCCCGGCGTGACACCAGCGCGACCTGGTCGCGGGCCGCGGTTTCGACTTCCACCTTCACCGACATGCCCGGACGCATGATGTCCGGGTCGGATTCATCCAGGTCGAGATAGGCGAGGAAAAAGCGTTGCATGGATCGACGATCGGCGGTGTTCGCGACCGGGGCGATCTCGCGCACGACGCCGCCGATGGTGCGCTCCGGATACGCATCGAGCGTGCACTGCACGCGCATCCCGGGCGTGACCTTGCCGTCATCGACGTCGGACAACCGCGCTTCGACGATCATTTTCGACAGGTCGGGGATCTCCATGATGTTGCTGCTAACCCAAGCGGTATCGCCAACCTGGAACTTGCGATCCTCGCGCCGATTCTCCAGCGCCACGGCGATGCCGGACTGGGGCGCCCGCAGCACCATGGTATCGATCGCCCGGCGCGCCTCAGCTACCTCGCGCTCGCTCTTGGTGACGTCGATGCGGAGCACCTCGAGCTCGGCCTGGGCGGCGTCCAGGTGTCCCTGGAGGTCCGCCACCGCCTTTTCGTGACCGACTCGCGCCTGATCGAGGGCGAGCTGTTTTTCCTGATACGTCTTGCGCGTCTGCACGTCCTCGGGAACCTCTGCCTCGATCTCGGCCTTGCGCATCAAGACGCGGTTCCGCTCGACGTCGAACTCCTTCTGTGCCGTCTGTCCCTGGAGCTCGGCTTCGCGACCGACCAACGCGTTCAGCGCCGTCTGGCGAGCGGTGATCTTGTTCTCCAGGTCACTGGCGATCTGCGCCGTGTCGAGCTCGACGAGGCGGTCCCCCTCGGCGACGAATGCACCATCTTCGACCATCCAGCGGATGGTCGTTTCCCAGTTCGGTAACCGCGGTACCTGGATTTGCTCGCCATACGCCGCTCGCAACTCGCCGGTCATCAGCAGCGTCTGATGGAATGCCCCTTCGCGGACCACGTCTTCGGCGACCGCGGACCTTTCGGGAACCGATGGGTCAGCAGCGGCGGAACGTTCAGCGGAGCAGCCGGCCGGCAACACCAACAGCGTGCCGGCGAGCAGCGCTCCGCGAAGCGTGACGTTTCGGCGATCGCGCATGGACGATTCGCGCTCCAGAGCCCTTGGGGGAGCAGGCAGACCCACATTCTCTCCTATAGGACGCGCACGAATCATCTTTCGACGGCGTGTTCCGTCGCTGACAACAGCGCGGGCCGGAGAGCCCCGGGGCGAAAGAGCAGCCGTGGCCCGGAATCGGTTCGCCATACTCGAGCCACCCGCCTGGCGCGACGAGCGTGCCTGGCGTGCAGAGACCGTGCACCATTCGCTTGGAGGCCGGATTGCCCCCAGCTCCATACTCCTCGAGATCCGTCACCTGGCTCGCGCTCCTGGCGATCACGGCCTCGCCGGCGCCGGTCACGGGCCGCAGCGGGCAGCGCGACACGATCTCGGTGGCGCCCGGAGAGTCGATCCAGGAGGCGATCGACGCTTCGGCTGACGGTGACGTGATCGAGCTCAGCCCGGGCGAGTACGTCGAGCGCATCAACTTCAGAGGCAAAGCTGTCCGAGTCAAAGGGAGCGGCGACGCCACGGTAATTCGCGGCAAAGGTGCCGGGCCTGTGGTGCGCTTTTCCAGCCGCGAGGGGCCAGACAGCGTTCTGGATTCGGTGGTAATCACCGGCGGTGTCGCTCGACGTGGCGGCGGCATCTACATCCACAACGCCAGCCCGACAATCGTGAGAACGATCGTCAGTGCGAACCGTGCCACTCAGCAGGGAAGTGGAATCTACGTCGGTGGCGGTGGCGCGCCGTTGATTTACAACAACCTCGTCATCTACAACACCAACGACGGCAGCGGTGATCCCCACGCCATCGAGATCGTCGCGGCTTCGCCGTGGGTGATCAACAACACCATTGCTCGCAGCGACAGCAACGGCCTGATCTCTCGCGGCGGCGCCCCGGTCGTTCGTAACAACTTACTGGTGTGGAACGGCACGCCAGCCGGAGCCGGCCGACGCGGCCGCGGCATTTGCGACTTCAGCGACGACCAGGCGTCAATCCACTACAACGGATTCCATCAGAATACGATCGCGGCAATCCTGCGCGGCGGGCGGGACTGGAAGAAGATCCGCCAGCTACAGAATCGGCGCCCGGACCCGCTCGTAGCGCGCAACATCGACGGCAACCCGCGTTTCGCGGCCCGACCGCCCGCCGATGCCGACGCTGCGAGCTTCTCGGATTTCGATCTGGCGGGAGCCGGCAAGGCAATGGACCGCGGCGACCCGGCGGCGGCGTGCAACGACTTGGATGGCACGCGCAACGACCTCGGTTTCTCGGGCGGGCCGTTCGCCACCGGTTCAGACACTCTGCCGGCTGCCGGCGCCTGCGGAACGATTGCCGCCTAGCGCAACCGCCAAAGGTCATCACCGTCGCCACTGCCTCGGGCGGCCTCCCATTGACCCAGAATGTGACTCCACGCCATCGATATACGAGAGAGGGTGCGATCTCACCTCTTGGAAACGATCTAACCTCTTGGAAAGTAGACTTCTAACAAAGAATAGTTTCCTCCGCCTGACGAGGAGCTTTCCGCGCGGTCTGCCAACAACGTTCCCTTGATCGAACCCGCGAGATGCCCGTGAGCGACGCGATCCGGACACATCTGCCGCTGACCGATCTGGCGCTCAACATCATGTTGACGCTGTCGGACGGCGAGCAGCACGGCTACGCCATGATCAAGGCGATCGAGCTCCGAGGACGCCGGCCACTGCGGTCCGGCACCCTGTACGCGGGCCTTCAACGACTTCTCGCCGCGCGCCTGGTACGGGAGTCGCAGCCACCCAGCGAGGCCGGCGATCGCCGCCGCCGCTACTACGCGATGACCGAACTGGGCGAGCAGGTGTTGCGCGCAGAGATGATCCGACTCGCCGAGCTACTGGACCTGGCCCGCGACCGGGATCTGATCGACGAGCCTTCGTTGTCCCAACGTCGGCAGTAGACCGGTGCGGCAACAACCACCGTCGTTTGCCGGGCGGCTGGCGGTGCGGATCTTCCGCAGCTGCCTGATGGCGTTGCCGGCGGCGAAACGCCATCGCGACAGTGAGTTTCTGGTGCAACTGTTCAGCGATCGGATCGCCGACTTGGCCACCCCCAGGGCGCGGCTCGCGACGCTGTTCGGGGAGTGCATCGCCGTCCTCGGCGCCGGCTGCCGTATCCGCCTGGACCGCCGATGGCGACCATGCGACGAGACGCGTCTCCCCACCACCGACCCGGAGGGTCTCGTGGGCAACCTGTTCGTTGACCTTCGCTATGCGATCCGGGCGCTTCGCATGCGCCCCGGCTTCGTCCTCCTGGCTACCCTCACGCTGGCGCTCGGTATCGGCGCCAACACCGCAATCTTCAGCGTGGTGTACGGGGTCCTGCTCCGACCGCTCGCTCTCACCGACCCAGACCGAGTCGTCTTCCTGGTGCAAACGAGAGCGGAACAGCCGGGAGCTCCGGGAACGACATCGCCGCAGAACCTGGAGTACTGGCGCGAGCACGCCGAGTCGTTCCAGGGCATCACCGCGTGGTACTTCGATTCGCTGACGCTAGAGGAACCGGATGCCGAAGCGCAGGAGCTCGGCTACGCGTTGAAGGTCGGGGTGAACTTCTTCGACGTGCTGGGCGTACGCCCGGCGCTCGGTCGCGGGTTCAACCGGCAGGACGAGGTGCGCGGGGCCCCGGCCCGCGCGGCGGTGGTCTCGCACCAGCTGTGGCGCGACCGTTGGGGAAGTGATCCGCAGGTCATCGGTCGGTCGGTCGGACTCGACGGAGCACCACACGAGATCGTCGGCGTGATGCCGCCGCAAGTGCCTATCCCGGGCTATGACATCGAGGTCTGGATCCCGGTGTGGTTCGACGTCGAGGACGTCGCCATGACGCGTCGCCTCAACACCGTTGGGCGCCTGCGCGACGGCACCACAATCGAGCTGGCTCAACGGGAGATGTCGGCGCTATCGGAGGCCATCGGCGAGGCGATCCCAGCGTACGCCGGGTGGGACGTGGCCGTCATGCCGGCGCACGATCGCATCGTCGGCGCCATCGGGCCGGCGCTCTTGATTACCTTCGGGGCGGTAACGTTCGTCCTCCTGATCACCTGTGCCAACCTCGCCAACCTGTTGCTGGCCCGCGCCACCGTCCGTAGGCGGGAATACGCAATCCGAGCCGCAGTCGGAGCTTCGCGGGGCCGCATCGCGCGGCAAGCCATGCTGGAAAGTCTGGCGATCGCGTTGCTCGGTGGCGCCGTCGGGATCGGGGTGGCGCGTATCGGGCACTCCTTGCTCCTCGCCGCCGCCCCGGCCGTACTGCCTCGCGTCGCCGATATCCGGCTCGATCTGCCCGTGCTCGGGTTCGGCTTCGCCGTGGCGCTGGCGACCGGAGTCCTCTTCGGCGTCCTGCCGGCCTGGCAGTCCGCGTCGATCGACCCCAGTCGCGCGCTGCGTGGAACCGGCGCCACGTCCACAGCCGGCGGACACGCGCGGGCCGGGCTCGTGGTGTCGCAGGTGGCGATCACCATGACTCTGATCACCGGCGCCGGGATGCTCCTGCTCAGCCTGTTCAGGCTGGCGAGCGTCGATCCGGGATATGACGCCGGGCAGGCGCTGGCAGCACGCATCTTCTTGAACCCGGGAAGATACGCTGATGAGGACGTGCAGCGTCGCTACTTCGACGACTTGCTCGCCGAGCTCCGAACGATGACCGGTGTCGAGGCAGTGGGCGGGGCCACCGGTCTGCCTATGGACCCCGTCGGCATCGATTTCGACTCGCCGTTCATGCCGGAGAACTTCGAGGGCGAACGCGCCGATCTGCCGCGTGCCGACTATCGGTTTGCGACACCCGGCTACACCGAGGCGCTGGGAATCCCGTTGCTTGCCGGCCGCACCCTGAGGGCGGCGGATGGCGTCGAGGATCGACCGGTCACGGTCGTCAACGAGACCCTGGCGCGCAACGTCTGGCCCGGTGAGAGCCCACTGGGCAAACGAGTAACGATCTTCTTCAGAGGAGCAATCGAGCACGAGATTGTCGGCGTTGTGGGAGATGTCCGTTTCCGCGGCCTCAGATCCGAACCCCGGCCAGAGCTCTACGTCCCGTTTCGTGAGCTTCCCTGGGGCACATTGACCGTCGTGGTGCGCACGCCGGACCCGGCCGCGGCAGCGGCGAGGGTACGCGCGACCGTTCTGGCCCGCGACCCGCGGCAGCCACCGCACAGCGTGCTCCCGGTGGCCGATCTGGTCACCGCCTCACTGGCGGGCAACCGCTTCTACGCAACACTGCTGACGGCGTTCGCCGCCGTGGCGATGGCGATCTCGGGAGCCGGTATCTACGGAGTCATCTCCTACTGGGTGAGCCGCAGCACGCACGAGATCGGCGTGCGGGTGGCGCTGGGCGCGGCGCGATCGGGGGTGGTCGGCCTCGTAACCCTCCGCGGCGCACGTCTGACGCTCATCGGAACGGCAATCGGCACCGTGGGATCGTTGCTCGCCGGCAGGCTGCTCGAAGGGCTGCTTTTCGGTGTCTCGACGACTCACGCCGGGGTGCTGACGGCGGCGGCGGGGGGGCTCGCGCTGGTGGCAATGGCGGCCTGCTACGTGCCGGCGCGGCGGGCTGCGCGCGTCAGTCCGGTGGCGGCGCTGCGCCAGGGTTAGGCAACCATTGGCGGCGCGGGCTGCAGCGACCTGCTATTGAGGCTGGTCCCGTTCCTTGCGGCGCACCACCGACAGCGCTGTATCGCCGGCGTCCTTCGCCAGCCCGACGACGGCCTCGCCGGCTCCCTTGGCCAATCCGGCGACGGCGCCTCCGGCTCCTTTGGCCAGGTCCGTCACTCCGGAGACGGTGGCGCCCACTCCCTGACGCGACGCGCCCCAGATCGCCTTGGACACGCTGGCACTCCCGCTCGCCACCACTTCGCCCAGCAGCTTCGTCGCCTGGGTAACAGCGGCACGACGAACCACCCCGCGACGCTCCGCCACCAACGGTGCGCAGTAGCGCTTTGCCACCATTCCCACCCTCAACGTCAGGAACGCGTTGGCGGTGCCGGTAACGATCGAGCTCGCCACCAACCCCGCCGCGACGCGCAACCCGGGTACCTCGGCAGCGATAGCAGGCAACGAGGCCGACAGGATCGGGGCGATCTGCTCGCCGACGTCGATATCCTCCAGCGAGCCGGCGACGAACGACGTCGCGGCGACGTTAGCGTAGAGGTGGATCAGCTCCCGAACCGTCGGTCGCTGGGCGTAAAGGTGCGCCAGCTGCCAGACCATGCGCAACTGCAGCCCGAGCACCATGAACGCGTCGAGGCGTCCACTCTGTGAGACCGCCGTGGCCAGGAACACGCGTCCGGCATGCGCCTTGACCAGGGCGTCGGCGCAGGCATCGAGCTCGGATAGCGCCAACTCGATCTGTTCCTGCGTCTCGAGCGGCCGGCACGATACCCGATCGTTCTCCGACAGTTGTGCCGCCAGCCTGCGCAGATACGCTTTGTGTTCCGGTCCCTGGCTCTCGGTCGGCGCCACCAGCGGCTTGCGCAGCCGCAAGAACAACACCAGCGGGGTCAGCAACAACACCGCATAGACCGCCACCAGGCTCCAGAGAACCAACGGCCCCAGACCCGGTCGCAGGGCGTCGGCCAGCGTAACCACGCCGGCGGTCTGGTTGATCACCAGCAGCGCGAACGAAACTACCACCAGCGCCGAGACCACCACCAGCAGTGTGCGCAACCCCTTGGGCATCGGGACCTCCGACTAGTGGCGCTTCAACGCGCCGCGATCGATCTTGCCGAGATGGGTGCGGGGAAAGTCCTCCAGAAACTCTACCTCGCGCGGATACTTGTAGGGCTCCAAGGTCCGCCGGACATGCTCTTTGAGCTCCTCAACGAGGTGGCGATCGGGCCGCTGGCCCGACGTCGCGACGACGAAGGCCTTCGGCTTCACCAAGCCTTCGATCTCCACCCCCACGACGGCGACCTCACTCACCGCCGCGTGCCCCATCAGACAGTTCTCCACCTCGCCAGGAGATAGCCACTTCCCGGATACCTTCAGCATGTCGTCGTCGCGACCGCAATAGACAAACGTCGCGTCAGGGGCGCGCCGAATCATGTCACCCGACACGTACCACTCGCCCCGGAACGCCTGCATCGTGCTCCGCATGCGCTGCCAGTAACCGATCGCCCGCGAGTTCCCGCGCACCCACAGGTAGCCGATCTCGTCGTCCGGAAGGTCGTTACCGTGCTCGTCGCACACGCGTACCTCGAATCCGGGGACGACCTTGCCCAGGGTGCCGGGGCTGACATCGCCCGGGCGGTTGGAGATGAACACGTGCCACTGCTCGGCGGTGCCGAGGCCGTCGAGTAGCTCGACCCCGAAGGCCGCGTCCCAGCGTGCGTGAAGCTCGGCCGGCAACGCTTCGCCGGCCGATGTCGACAGCCGCAGGCACGACAGATCGTGCGCACCGGCGCCGTCCGCGCCCAGCATGTTGTTGATCATCGTCGGAACGTTGATGAGGATGGTCGGCCGGTGTTTGGCGATGCGCGCGAACAGCGCTTCAGCGGTGCAACGTTCCTCGAACAGGGCCACGGAGGCACCCACCGAGAACGGAAACAACAGGTTGGACCCGGTGGCGTAGCCGAAGAAGAGCTTCGGAACCGACACCGTGATGTCGCTCTCGCGGTA
This sequence comes from Acidobacteriota bacterium, assembly GCA_965197275.1. GTDB lineage: Bacteria > Acidobacteriota > UBA890 > UBA890 > WLXD01 > DASCOT01. Next base: position 325,313 of record CBDAMQ010000032.1, on the reverse strand, counting down.
GCCGATGACACCGTGCGCGTAGCAGTGCGTCGTGTTCACGAACGAGTTGTGGCTCTGGACGACCGCCTTCGGCTGGCCGGTCGTTCCACCGGAGAACAGCCAGATCGCCGCATCGTCGCGGTGCGTGGGGTACGTCTCGAAGTCATGCGAGGCAGCGTCGAGTCTGGCGTCGCAGTCGGGGTCGCCGAGCACGAACAGATCCCTCACGCTGGACGTCGCCGTGGCGGCCAGCCGGAACTCGGGCGCTCCGTCGGCGTGCACTACAGCGGCGCGGGCACGCGTGTAGCTGAAGAAGTACTCGATGGCCTCCGCCTTCAGCGACGGGTTGAGCATGACAACCACCGCGCCCATCTTCAGCGCGCCGAAGAACGCTCCGACCCAGGCGGCCGAGTCGGGAAGGGCGATGATGACGCGCTGCTCCGGCTCGATCCCGGCCTCCAGCAGGATGTTGGCGAAGCGGTTCGCCAGGCGCTGGACATCCTGATAGCTCAACTCGCCATCGTCGGTCCGCACAGCGATCCGGTCTCCCCTGCCCTCGCGCACGCGCGCGTCGAGAAACCAGTCGGCGATGTTGAGCTGTTCGGGAATGTCGGCGTCCATGGATGATCCCCTTCCGCGGGCTAGCCGGCGGCGACCCCGGCCCGACTGCCGGATCTCGGCCGCCGGGCTCATTGTATGAGCCGCGCCGACTCTATAATCGCCGCATGCCGGTGCACCGCCTCGCCGAGATGACCTGGGAGGAGGTGCGCGATCTCGATCGCGATCGCTCCATCGTTATCTTGCCGACCGGGGCGACGGAGGCTCACGGCCCACATCTGCCGCTCCAAACCGACGGGATCATCGCCTCGGCGATGGCCCGGGCGGGCGCCGAGAAGCTCTCCGCAGCCGGCTGGCTGCCGCTGATTGTCCCTCCGATCGCCTACTCGGCCGCGCCGTTCGCCGAGGCGTTTCCCGGCACCGTGTCGATCACGCCGGCGGTCGTCGTGGCGACCATCGTCGAGGTGGCGCGCAGCTTCGCCAGGCACGGATTCGGCGTCGTGGCCATCGCCAACGCGCATTTTGATCCCGCCCACCTGGCAACGATCCACAGCGCCGTCGACACGCTGGCAATCGACGCCGACCTGACGACGGTGTTCCCCGATATCACCCGCCGCCCCTGGGCGCTGCGACTCACCGACGAGTTCAAGAGTGGGGCGTGCCACGCCGGGCAGTACGAGGGGTCCATCGTTCTTGCGGAACGGCCAGAGCTCGTGCGCGACGACATCCGCGCCAGCCTCCCGGAGCTACCGGTCTCACTGTCGACGGCGATCGCCGACGGTGCGCAGTCGTTCAAGGCAGCGGGCGGGGAGCGTGCGTACTTCGGCTATCCTGCTAACGCCTCCGCCGAGGAAGGCCGCCAGACGGTCGATCAACTTGGAACCATTCTCTGCGACGCGATCCTCGCGACGATCGACCCGGACGAAACGACATGACGACCAAAGGAGACCGGATGAGCTACCGAGTCATCAACCCCGAGGATCTCGGAGCGCCACGAGGCTGGAACAACGGAATGCTCGGACCGGCTGGGGGTCGAGTGCTGTTCGTCGCCGGACAGACGGCGCACGACCGGAGCAGCCGGGTACCGGAGGCAGGATTCGTCGAGCAGTTCGGTCGCGCCCTCGACAACACGCTCGCAGTGGTGCGCGAAGCCGGTGGCGTGCCCGCCGACATCGGTCGAATGACGGTCTTCGTCACCGACATCGAGGCCTACCGCCAGAGTCTTCCAGAGCTCGGCGAGATCTGGCGACCGCGCATGGGTCGCCACTTTCCGGCCATGGCGCTGATGGAGGTGGCCGGACTCGTCGATGAACGCGCCCTGGTGGAAATCGAAGCCACGGCTCTGTTGCCCGCGCCGGTCATGTTGACCGAGGAAGAACCCGCGCCGGTCGTGACCTGAGCCAGGAGAGCCATGCCGATAGCGCCTGACAGCTTCCTCTACGACCACGATCGCAGCACTGGCGTCGCCACGCTCATGCTGAATCGGCCGGACAAGCTCAACGCCATCACCTTCGAGGTATACGACGAGCTCGGGAAGGTCTTTCGCGCCCTCGACACCGAGCCGGACGTACGCGCCATCGTGATCACCGGCCGCGGTCGAGCGTTCTGTTCGGGCGGCGACATCAACGACATCATCGGCCCACTCCTGGACCGCGAGCTCGACGAGCTGCACCGGTTCACCACCATGACCTGTGAGGTCATCAAGGCGATGCGGTCGTGTCGCCGGCCGATCGTAGCGGCGTTGAACGGCACCACCGCCGGCGCCGGTGCGGTCATCGCCACGGCTTGCGACATCCGCGTCGCGGCGGAATCGGCTCGCATCGGATTCGTGTTCGCCAAGGTCGGACTGTCAGGCGCTGATATGGGCTCATGCTGGCTGCTGCCGCGGATCGTCGGGCTCGGTCGCGCCAGCGAGTTGCTGTACACCGGGGAGCTCATCGACGCGACAGAGGCCCATCGAATCGGTCTCTATAACCATGTCGTTGCCGACGACAGGGTGCTCGAAGTGGCCTTGAACCTGGCCGAGAAGCTGGCGCGCGGACCGAGCTACGCGCACGGCATCACCAAAGAGCACCTCGATCTGGAAGCCGACATGACGCTCGCCGATGCACTCGATCTCGAGGCCGCCGTGCAGGCGGGCTGCATGCGCAATCCTGATTTCCGCAACGCCTACGAGGCGTTCGTGGAGCGACGCGAGCCCGAGTTCAACCGCCGCCCGGATGTCGGCGTCCCAGAGGAGCCGACCAGGCTCGAGGATTCGAACCCGGCGGCCGACGAATGACCGACGTTGCCGCGGTTGGCGCGTTTCTCGATGCCGCTCACAGTGAGCTCGCCGCCGCCGTTCGGGCATTCGCCGATCAGGAGATCCGCCCGCTCCCCGACCCACTCAGCGATGATGACGCCCGCGTTCAGGCGCGCGAGCTGCTCGCCGCGCTCGGCCGTAGCGGCTGGTTCGGCCCCATCGGCGAGCGCGACCTGCGGGCGCTGTGCCTGGTACGCGAGACGCTGGCGGCGGCATCACCGCTGGCCGACTCGGTAGCCGCACTCCAGGCGTTGAGCATCACGCCGATTCTGCTGACGGCCAACGAGCCAATGCAGCAGGCGTGGGCCGAGCCGGCGCTGGCCGGTGCCGCCATGGGCGCCTTCGCCATGACCGAGGCGGAGGCCGGATCGGACGTCGGGTCAATTCAGACGACGGCGGTGCGCGAAGGCGACGAGTATCGTCTCGACGGCGCCAAGACATTGATCTCCAACGCCGGCATCGCCGACTTCTACATCGTTTTCGCCAGCACGGATCCCGAAGCCGGCACGCGTGGCATCAGCGCCTTCGTCGTCGGAGCCGCGACCGCGGGGTTGCGCTTCCTGCGGCCGCAGGTCATGAGCGCCCCTCACCCGCTGGGCGACATCGAGCTCGACGGTTGCCGTGTTCCGGCCGTCAATCGACTGGGTGGCGAGGGCGAGGGTTTCAAGCTCGGCATGATGACCCTCGATCGCGTGCGAGCGTCGGTCGGAGCGGCAGCATGTGGACTGGGCCATCGGGCGCTTGAGGAAGCTTTGAGCCACGCTAAATCTCGCCAGCAGTTCGGCAAGAGCCTGGGTAGCTTTCAGCTCGTGCAGCAGAAGCTGGCGCGGATGGCCACCGACCTGGCGGCGGCGCGTTTGCTGGTCTATCGGGCCGCCTGGGAGACGGATCGCAGTAAGGAGCGCGTAACGCTGGAGACGGCAATGGCCAAGGCGTTCGCGACCGAGGCAGCTCAGCGAATCGTCGGCGGCGGGCCCGCCGGATTGTACTTCTCGATCCTGATGAAACGCGTCCGGCCCGACTGGAAGATCTGCCTTTACGAGCGCAACAGAGCGGACGACACGTTCGGCTTCGGCGTCGTTTTTTCGGACGCCACCCTCGAGAACCTCCGTTCCGCTGATCTTCAATCCTGGAGCGCGATTAACGACAGCTTCCATCACTGGGACGACATCGACATCCATCACCGCGGACACGTGCTGCGCTCGACTGGTCACGGCTTCGCGGGAATATCGCGACAGCGACTGCTGACCATATTGACGGAGCGGGCCGACGAGCTGGGCGTGCAACTGCGTTTCGAGACCGAGGTGTCTAATCCCGATGAGCTCGGGAGCGCCGATCTCATTCTCGCGGCGGACGGAGTACGCAGCCCCCTGCGAGAACGGTTCGCAGATCAGTTCGAGCCGCGGATCGACCTACGGTCGAACCGCTTCGTCTGGCTCGGGACAACGTGTCCATTCGCCGCCTTCACGTTCTTGTTCAAGGAGAGCGACGAGGGGCTGTGGCGGGTTCACGCCTACCAGTACCGGCCGAGCAGCGGTGACGGCGATGACGAGCCACTCTCTACCTTCATCGTCGAGGCAACCGCAGAAACGTTCGCTGCCACGGGATTGGGTGAGGGCGACGAGGACGCCACGATCGATTATTGCCAGCGACTTTTCGCGGACAGCTTAGCGGGCACCGGCTGATCAACAATCGCTCGGTATGGAGGCAGTTCCCGACCGTGAGCAACACCCGATGGCATCACGACAACGTGGCACTGCTTGGCGACGCAGCGCACACGGCGCACTTCTCCGTCGGATCAGGCACCAAGCTGGCGATGGAAGACGCCATCGCGTTGAGCGACACGCTAGCCAGCTGCGACGGCGATGACAAGCCCACGACAGCCGCTATCGAGGCTGCTCTGAGCGCCTTCGAGGCCAGGCGTCGACCCCAGGTCGAGAGCCTGCAGCGCGCCGCGCTGGCAAGCCTGCAATGGTTCGAGGAGACGGAGCAATACTGCGACGATGACCCGATCCGATTCGGCTACGGGCTCCTGACGCGGAGCCTTCGAATCACCCATCACGACCTGGCGCAGCGCGACCCGGCTTATGTGGCAGAAGTGGACACCTGGTTCGCTGAAGCGGCCGCCCTACAATCCGGCATTGCCGTGGACGACATCGGATCGCTGCCGCACCGGCACGCACCGGCGGTGCATACTGGCCACCGCCGAACGAACGTCGGCACTCCACCGCCGATGTTCACCCCGTTCAAGTTGCGCGAGCTGCTGCTGGCAAACCGCGTCGTCGTGTCTGCGATGTGTCAGTACAACGCCGTGGACGGCATGCCGAACGATTGGCATCACGTTCACCTGGGCTCACGCGCGATTGGCGGCGCCGGGCTCATCATGACGGAGATGACTGACATCAGTGCCGCGGCGCGGATCTCGCCGGGTTGCGCCGGCATGTACACCGATGCTCACGTCGACGCCTGGCGACAGATCGTCGATTTCGTGCACCGTCATAGCTACGCCAAGATCGGTCTGCAGCTTGCGCATGCGGGGCGCAAGGGATCCACCCGGCGCCCCTGGGAAGGCGCCGACGAGCCGCTCGAGCGGGGCAACTGGCCGCTGATTGCCGCCTCCCCCATCCCGTGGTTCCCACACAGCCAGACGCCGCGCGCGATGGACCGCAACGACATGGACAGCGTGCGCGATGACTTTGTCGCGGCGGTCCACCGCGCCGACCTCGCCGGGTTCGATCTCATCGAGCTACACATGGCGCACGGCTACCTACTGGCGAGCTTCATCTCGCCGCTGACGAACACACGCACCGATGAATACGGCGGATCGGTGGCCAACCGGATGCGTTATGCAATCGAGGTATTCGCCGCCATGCGGTCCGCCTGGCCAGTAGATAAACCGATGTCCGTGCGCATCTCAGCGGTCGATTGGTCCCCGGGAGGGATGCAAACCGACGACGCGGTCGAGGTTGCTCGGCTGCTGGCAACGGCTCAATGTGACCTGGTCGACGTCTCGGCCGGCCAGACCGTTCCGTTCGCGCGCCCGGCCTACGGGCGGCAGTTCCAAACACCTTTCGCCGATCGCATCCGGCGCCAGGTGCCGATCCCCACCATGGCAGTTGGCAACATCTCCTCGTTCAAGGACGTGAACACGATCTTGGCCGCAGGCCGCGCCGATCTCTGCGCGCTCGCCAGGGCGCACCTCTGGGATCCGTACTGGACCCGAAACGCGGCGCTAGCGCAGGGATTCGAGCTTCCCGTGGCCCGACCCGTATGCCGTGCTCGACGGCTACACGCCGCGCTTCGACTAGCGCTGTCAAGCCGTTTCGTCACCACAGGCGAACTATATGGTTAGTGCCTATCTGTGGATGAATAAAGACGTTTGATATCTTTTACTGATTTTTAATATGTTTTGTGCCCCTGAAGTTGCTTCAGTGACCGATATCGTCCGCTAGAGTCCCAGATAGAGACGGCGGCAAGCCACAGCTAGCCGCTACACCGAAGCCTCCCCGGCCCAGCAATGGAGGATTCGGTGCGCTGGTCGACGACGGTGATGCTGCTGGCCGGGCTGATACCCGTCAGCACCACAGTCACCGAGGCGTCGGCACCCACTCCCGCCAACCTGACCAGCTGGCTTGCTGGGCCGATCAGCGCACTCATACTTCCCGACGAACGGGCACTGGCACAAGAGATCGCCGGATCCGGGCTCGACGACGAGTTCGTAGCCTGGTTCTGGAACCGACGGGATCCCGACGACACTACGGCGCTCAATGAGCTGCGCGCCGAGTTCCTCGATCGGCTGGCATTCGTGAACAAGGAGTATCTGGAGCCCGAGCACGGTCTTCCCGGCTGGGCCACCCCGCGCGGACAGATCTATCTGCTGTTGGGACCGCCGAGCACCGTCGCAGTGAGCACGCAACGTTACGCGGTCGAAGGCTCGCTGCGCCGCCTCACCGTATGGCAGTACGGCCAGCGAGCCGGGTCGCGATCGGCAAGATTCTGCTTCGTAGAGACCCGATCGGGCATCAAGCTCGCTACAGATCGAACGCGGCGTCTGCAAACAGACCAGGCCGGTGCTCTCGAGGCCGCCCGGAAGCGTCTGGTAGTCAAGCCCACTTCAGGGCGCTTCGGCAAATCTGGCGATCACCGCGACGACTCCCTGCCACTGGAGGCCAGCATGGCGTCGCGCGACGACGGCTGGGTAGCGGCGATCCGACTGCCGCTGCAGCAGTTGCTCGGCGTACCCGACGGCGACGGGATTCGATACCGGCTCGCCATCGCCGCGAGATCCGAGACTGAAACGATCCGGCGTGAACGCTACCTCGGAGCCCTCGAGATCCGGCTGAGCGCCGACGACTTTCGTACCTGGTCGGATCAACAGATTCACGTCGTCCTCTGGGCGCCGGCGAGCATCACCGAGCTACGTGTCACGGAGACACCCACCGGACGCTCGAGCACCATCGCGGCAAGGTCGACCGGCATCGTGCCGAACGAGATCGACATGGCCCGCAAGCTGGCGGTAACACCGCTGGCCGGCATTGCTGGTACGGCGATTGCCTATTTCCCGACCTGCCCGGTGCGACACCCACGGGCCGTCGCGACGCTCATCGTGGCGCCGCACGACACCGTGCCCGGCGTCGAGTTGCTGCCCGGCGGGCAGCTGGCCTTGGCACTGCCGCGGACCTCGAGCGAACGCTGATCAGCGCCCTGACTCGACCCGGCAGTTGAGCTAAGCTGCGGGACACGGCAGTTGAACTAAGCTGCGGGACACGACGAGGGCGGGAGACGATCGCCCCCGCGGCCGACGCAAGACCTCTAGAGCGAGGACGTCACGTGCGCTCTCGGACCTACACCGAGTACCTGAAGCTCGACGAGTTGTTGTCACTTCAGCAGCCCAGCTCAGACGGCCCTGAGCACGATGAGATGCTGTTCATCGTCATCCATCAGGTATACGAGCTGTGGTTCAAGCAGGTGCTCCACGAGCTCGATCACCTAGGTACCCGATTCGAGACCGGCGATGCCGCCGGAGCGCTGCAAGCACTCAAGCGCGTGCTGACGATTCTCAAGACCCTGGTGGCACAGATCGACGTCCTCGAGACCATGACGCCGCTCGATTTTCTGACCTTTCGCGACCGGCTAGAGTCAGCCAGCGGCTTCGAGTCGTGCCAGTTCCGCGAGCTGGAATTCGCGCTGGGCTTGAAGAACCCTGCCACGCTAGCGCGCTTCGCGGAAGGATCTCCGGAGCACCGGCGTCTGACGGAACGGCTGCAATCGCCCTCGCTGTGGGAACGTTTCGTCGGCTTCCTCGCTACGCAGGGCATGGAAGCGCCGGTCGAGGCCACACCGATCACATCGGCAGCGCCGACGCAGGAGAACGCGGCCCTGCAAGCGCACCTCGTGTCGATCTACCGCGCCGACCCGGCTCTGTCGCAAGTATGCGAGCGTCTGGTTGACCTCGACGAGGGAATCCAGGAGTGGCGTTATCGGCACGTGAAGATGGTGCAGCGCACCATCGGGACCAGGCGAGGCACCGGAGGCAGCGCGGGAGCCGAATACCTTCAGACCACGCTCTTCAAGCCGCTGTTTCCGGACTTGTGGGCCATCCGTAGCGAGCTCTAAATCACCGTGCGGCGTCTACCGTGACCGAGCCCGCGGCGGACTCGAGTCGGCCGGCACCCCTCGACGCCGCGCGGCTCTCTGGCAGTCCGAACCCTCTTGCGAGCCATTACACGCGGTTCCGGGTGGGACAACGACTGCTGCTCACGGGGCACTCTCACCAGGCATGGCCGGACTGCGGATTCGACGGGCAGCGCCAGGCGTGGATCGATGTGGCCGAGCTGGTTGACTACAAGTGGGAGCGGGCGTTTGCCAAGGCGGAGCGGGTGCGCCAGGGCTGGGCGCGGCTCCTGCAGGACCACGCCGACGCCATCGCCCTGGGTCCCAATACCCACGAGCTGGTTGTGCGCTTGTTGTCGGCCCTTCCCCTCCGCCAGCGGCCGCGCATCATCACCACCGACGGCGAGTTTCACACCCTTCGTCGACAGCTCGATCGCCTGACGGAAGAACAGGTCGAGGTCGTCAAGCTCGCTCCCGAGCCGACCGAAACACTGGCAGAGCGGCTGGCGACAGCGATCGACGAGCGCACCGCGCTGGTGGCTGTCTCCAGTGTCATGTTCCAGAGCGCCAGATGTGTTCCGCATCTCGATCACCTGAGCGCCGCCTGTCAGCAGTTCGGTGCCGAACTGTTGGTCGACGCCTACCACGCGCTCAACGTGATGCCGTTCGAGGTCGCCGCAGCCGGCCTCGAGACGGCGTTCATCGTCGGCGGCGGCTACAAGTATTGCCAGCTAGGCGAGGGCAACTGCTTTCTCCGACTGCCGCCCAACTGCCGGTTGCGGCCGGTGGTTACCGGCTGGTTCGCCGAGTTCGACACACTTGGTAAGGCGGAGCCCAACCGTGTCGCCTACCCTCGCGGCGGCGCGCGCTTTGCCGGCGCCACGTACGATCCGACAGCGCATTACCGCGCCGCCGAGGTGTTCGATTTCTTCGAGCTTCACGGGCTCGTGCCCACAGTCCTGCGGGAAGTGAGCCAACGCCAAATCGGCCTGCTTGCCACGACCTTCGACGCCCTGGATCTAGACCCCTCGCAGGTGTCGCGAGATCGTGGCATACCTCTGCGGGAGCTGGGTGGGTTTCTCGCTCTGAGCTCCCCGCGCGCCGCCGAGCTCAGCCACCGACTCGGCGAGCTCGGCGTTCTGACCGACTATCGCGGCGACGTGCTACGTTTCGGCCCCGCACCCTACCTCGACAACAGCCAGATCAAGAGGGCCATGGAAGACCTCCGCAAGGCCACTCGGGAGGAGTTTCCGGAGTGATCGCGGCGCTGGCGGCGCTGGCCGCACTGGCGATGCCTGCGACGCAGGCGGAACCGATCGAATGGAGCTCTTGCCCGGTCGATGCCGACGACACCAGCCAGAGCGCCGACTGCGCAGCGGTAAGCATGCCGCTGCAACACGACTCCGCCGGCAGCGCCAACGCCGGTACCATCGACATCGCCATCAAGCGCGTGCTGGGCTCCAGCCATCCGGAGCGCGAAGGCGTCGACGGCACAGGCGACGCAGGGCGCACCCAAGTGTGGTTCCTGAACGGCGGCCCGGGCGACTCCGGCATCGAAGCGATCGGCCGCGTGCGCCCATTATTCGATGACCCCGGCATCGACGTTTACACCCTGGATCACCGCGGTGTGGGCGGCAGCGCGTTGCTCGCCTGTCCCGAGCAGCAGGGCGCCGATAGTGACGAAGGCTCCGAGGTCGCCGCCGGGGAATGGGCGGCGTGTATCGAGCTCATCAGCCGCGAGCGCAACGATTTGCTCGCCCTGACGATCACTCAGGCGGCACATGACGTGGGCAGGCTCATCGGCCTCACGCGCGGCCGCCAGGATCGAGTGTTCATCTTCGGCGCCTCCTACGGCACCACCTGGGCGAACCGCTATCTGACCCTGTATCCGGAGCAGCCAGACGGGGTGATCCTCGACGGCATCGTGCCCGCGGACTGGACGTTCGCCGAGTTCGACAGCGGCCTCGACACGACGGCGCGCAACATCATGGCGCGCTGTTCGAGCTTCGAAGAGTGTTCCCGGCATCTCGGCGCCAACCCGATTGCCCTCACCGAGGCGCTGCCTGCGAAAATCGACGCCGGCCACTGTAGCGACCTGCAGATCGATGGCAGCACGGTCCGCTTGTTGCTCGGCAACATGCTCATGGGCGGGCCCGAGATCTGGCCCTATATCCCGGCGATGGTGTATCGGCTCGATCGCTGCAAGCTGCGTGATCTGCTGGCCATCAGTGAGCTGTTTGCTCGACTCTTCGAGAGCGGCGATGCCGGCCAGGAGAGCGCCTCGCATGCGCAGGTCTTACAGCGTCATATCGCCCTTTCGGAGCTGTGGCCTGACCCATCGCCTCCGCTAGCGGACTTCGAGGCCGCGCTTGCAGGGACGCTGATGACAACCGCGGTGAGCGCATCGTTCGCCTCCACCTGGGCGCAGTGGCCGCGGTACCCACTCGACGAGTATGCCGGCAGTTACGCCGCTTTCGAAGGGCCCATGTTGATGTTGCACGGCGGTCTCGATCCGACCATGCCGGTCGAGCGGCTGCGTGAGCTGCGCGAGCGCTTCAACGGCGAGCACCAAACCTTCGCCGTCTTCCCGCACGCCGGACACGTGACGGTGAACTCGGGCGGCAGCTGCACCAGCGGGATCTACGGGGCGTTCGTCGAAGCGCCGACGGGGCCACTCGACCTCGGGTGTATCGACGGTCTCGAGCCAGTGAACTTCAGCGGCACAACCTACGACGGTGATTCACTGTTCGGCACTGCGGACTTCTGGGGCGACCATCTCAGCACCCTCGAGTGGCTGGTGATCGCCGCCGGCGCGGCCTTGCTCGGTACCGTCGCCGGAGTCGCGAGGTGGCTGGTTCGGCGACGGCGGCGACGAGCCCGAGTCTGAAGCCGGCATCGAGGTCGGGCAAGAGCACCACCGGCGTCGAGGTCGGGCAAGGGCACCACCGGCGTCGAGGTCGGGCAAGGGCACCACCGGCGTCGAGGTCGGGCAAGGGCACCAGGAGCGGCCCAGGGAAACCGCCCCCGGCGCCTCACGCAGGGGGGCGTGAAGCTCGGGTTTTGCTCGTTCGGGTCTCGCTCGCGAGAGGCTGCATCAGAGGTGGCCTCCGACGGCGACAAGGACGCTCACATCGTCATCCCCGTCGACCCAACCGGTGGGCTGGTTGAACGCCGTATCGACCTCTTCGTCGGCACCGGCCGAGTAGCACACGACGGCGCTCGAGAACCCGGCACCGTGGTCTCCGCGGGGCGTATACAAGCTGAATACATTGGTCATGTAGCGATTGCCCCAGGGATCGGCGTCGATGCGGTCGGCGATGTAGGGACCTCTCCAGGCGAACAGGCTGTCGAATCCCTGCTCGCCGGCAGAAGCGGAGGTCGGGCTTCGTGCAACGCCGCCGGTCCTACCGTCGATGGTGTCCGAGGGCATGCGATAACCCCGGCGCGGCTCACCCAGCGGGGTGTTGTGCAACAGATGATTGGCAAGCATATCGACGGTAAAGCGCTGGAACGCACCTACGGAGTCGGTGGGTTGCTCGAATTCGTTGCCCTCGGCGAGCAGCCATGCGGCGCCGGCAGCGCCCGGCGATTGGCGGTTGAGGCCGGGTGCGCGCCCATCACCGATCAACAGACCAACTGGCAGGCCGTTGGCGTCGGGGTTCGCAGCAGGATCGTGAGACACCAGATCGCCGGTATCGAGAATAAGCCTTGCCAGGGCGGAGCACAGTCGCGTGACGTCTTCCTGCACGCGCGCGAATCGGGTAAGACGATTGAAGTCGCTGATGTTGACCCAGACGATCGACAGCACCACGAGCGCGGCGAGGAGGACGACGCTGACCTCTACCAGAGTGAAACCCGCTGCCTGTCGGCTCATGGACCTGCTCCTTGTGACACAGTGCCGGGATCACCATGCGTCCGAGAACCAGGCTAGCCGCTGCAGAGGGCCGACCAAACCCGACCGGGCCTCGCCTGGCCGCAGTTGCCGAGGGCCAATCAACACGGTGCCAGTCCCCCTGCCCGCCGCGTCCCAGGTCGGTCGTCGCGTCGCGATAGGAGACAACCGGGGCCGGCGGCCGAAAGTCCGAGCGCCCAGCTGCCGCGCAAGGTCAACCGCCGTCGGCCGCGGTCACCGTTGGCGTCCCGGCGGTCACCGGCAGGGGGACAATCGCGGACACCGCTTGCGTGCGCCACACCGAACGCCAGCGTCCCCCGGCGCTCGATACCCACGCTAGTGGCCACAGATGCCCGGAGGGTTTCAGTGCTCAGAAGTGACTTCTGTAGCGCTATCGTGTCGATAGGAAATCAGCCGGCTGGGAGCACCAACTCACCGGTGAGCACCGTAACGGCATGACCGCCGACGCGCACGGCGGCGATATTCGCTGGTTCGCCGAGCACCTCCACGCGAGCCGTCCCGGGTCGCCCCATCGAATGCCCCTGCTCGGCGACGATGCGCGGCCCGGCAATCAATCCGTGGCGCCAGCAGTAGGCTGCCATCGCGCCGGTCGCCGATCCGGTGAACGGATCCTCGTAGGTGTCCGGCGGCAGCCCGAAGTGCCGCGCTGCGGTGTCGCCCGCGGCACTGAATCCTCCAAGGCAGAACAGATGCGGGCTAAAGAAGTCCCCCTCCTCGAGGGCGCCCGCGAAGGCGACCATATCAAGCCGCGCCCGCGCCAGCGCCTCGTGATCGCGCAGCGGAATCATGAGCATGGGCGTTCCAGTGCTTACCGTCTGCGCCGACGGGGCAGCCTCGAGCCCGTCGGTTTCCTGCAGCCCGAAGAGTGGCAGGACTTCACCCAGCGGATAGGTGCGCTGAAAAACGGGCCGCCGCTGAGTCATGGTTATTTCTGCCAGACGGTCACTGCCGCTCACCTGGACAGTAATCGGACCGTCTCGCAGCTCCAGCTGGAAGCTGCTCGTCCCGTCGTCGACGATCAGGCGCCCGGTGTCAATCAGCGCCCTGGTAGTCGCCAGCGTGGGGTGCCCCGCGAGCGGAATCTCGTCTGCGGGCGTGAAGTAGCGGGCGCGAAAGTCGGCGACCTCCGACCGCATCACGAAGGCAGTCTCGGACAGGTTCATCTCGAGGGCAATCGACTGCATGGTCGCCGCGTCCAGATCGTCGGCATCGAGCACCACCGCACAGGGATTACCCTGCAGCGGTCGGCAGGTAAAGGCGTCGACCTGCAGCAACGGAAACCGGCGTAACCCGTCAGGCGACACGAATCGTCCCCTCGCTCATCATTACCGCTGCGCCTCCGACCCGCGCCGCCAACACCTTGCCGCCGCCGAGCTCTGCCTCGATCTCCATGAGGCTCGCGCGCCCCATCTCGAAGCCCTGCTCGACTACCCAGCCGAGCAACCCATCACTTTGGCCTGAACGTTCGGCCAGATAGACAGCCAGCGCGGTGGCGGCAGACCCGGTAGCCGGATCCTCATCGATGCCAACGGCAGGTCCGAACATGCGCGCGTGCACATCGGAGCCCGGGCGCTCGCCTTGCGTGGCAAAAAGAAACATGTGCGGCGCCCAGGTCGACTCCAGGGATCGGCGCCAGGCCTGATGATCCAGCCGTGCCCGGCGGACTGCGTCGATATCGCGCAAAGGCACGAACAGAAACGGCAGCCCACACGAGACCGCGCCCGGGCCCAGACGATCGGCTCGCAGATCGTCAACGCTCAGGCTCAGCACCGCGGCGAGATCACCGGGGCGTGTGGTTACGGCTCGCTCATCGGGCGCCTGCGCCGCCGTGAGCTGCGCGAACACCGGCTCACCGCCGACGCAGCGCACCCGCACGGGCACCGGGCCAACCCCTTCTTCCAACACCACGGTGATCTCCGGCCCATCGGCGTCGACGTCGCCAAGAGCCACAAGCGCGAACGCCGTTCCCACCGTTGGATGGCCGGCGAACGGCAGCTCGATGGCGGGAGTGAAAATGCGCACCTTGCGGGTATGAACAGCATCGTCCGGCGGAAAAACGAACACCGTTTCGGACAAGTTGAGCTCGCGTGCGATGGACTGCATCGTCGGCGCGTCAAGCCCTCGACCGTCGGGGAACACGGCGAGCGGGTTGCCGCCGAAGGCGGCATCGGTGAACACGTCGAGGGTCACGAAGCGGCGACGCACCGGTCAGCCCTCGCTGCCGACCCGAAGCACCATGGAGGTGGCGCTGCCCGGGCACAGGGAGCTGTACTCGATCGACCCGAGAATGGCGTCGGGGGCCTGCGCACGCGGCGTCTCGCGGAACCCGAAACGCGGGAAGAAGTCCGCCGCGGTCTCGGTCAGCAGATAAACGCCGCGTACGCCGTCGGAACGGGCCGTGTCAAGCGCCCGGTGGACCAGGGCCTCGCCGATTCCAATGCCTCGATGTGGAGCGGCGACTGCCAGCGAGCGCAGCACCGCGTCGGGCCCGTGGTACTCCAGCGCCGACGAGCCGGCCAGCGTCCCGTCAACCCGGGCCACGAAGACGGTGGCCCAGCACTGGTCGAGTCCCTCAGGAGGCAGCTTGCTGGCCCGCAACAGCTCGAGCACGGCTTCCCGGTCGCCTCGCCGAGCGACGCTGATCTGCACACCGTCCATCTGTGGGTCTCCTCGAGAGAGCGTGGCCGCCGCGCCGAGAATATCGCCGCCGTCGCAGCCGCGCACGCGCCCCCGGAAGACCGTGTCACGGTCGCACGACTACCCAGGCGCGCGAGCGCCCTTCCCAGCGGTAGTGGGCGCCGCGATAGCGCCAGGTTGACTTGCCCCCCACCACCACGACTTTCGCCGACCGCGGCAGCGTCGCCACGCGGGCGTTCACCGGGGCGCGCACCACGACGTAGCGCGAACCAGACCGCTGATAGAACGTGCCGGCGTGATAGTAGTAGCGGGTCGCACCGACCCTGACCGTGCGAAATCCCGTCGGCGGGATTGCGACGTGGACGCCCACCGCCGGCGGCGCCGAGGCCACCGAGGCACTGAACGCATAGTGGAGTTACCCCGTTTCGGTGGACAGTTGAACGCTTGGATTTGAGGTCGTAGCAGTAGTGCGGTGGGAACCTGTGGGAGCCGCGGAGCGGCTTCCAAGTGGCTGTGCGGATCGCGAAGCGATCTGCATGGACACGGCAGTTTCCACCGCCGAAGATCGGGTCTCGGAGTACCTCCTCTCGTAGACGATCGGGGACACGTTGTCGAGCGCGGAGTGGCGACGGCGCGGGTTGTAGAACCCCTCGATGAACTCGAACACTGCCATCCGCGCTTCGGCCTGGCTCTTGAAGCGCTCCCGCCACAGTAACTCCGTCTCGAGCGTCGCGAAGAAGCTCTCGGCCAGGGCGTTGTCGTAGCAGTCGCGAGCTGACCCGGTCGAGGGACGCACGCGGAGTTGACGGCACCGCTTGCCAAAGGCGATCGAGGTGTACTGCGTGCCCTGATCGGAGTGGTGGATGACGCTGTCAGGACGGCGTTGCCAGATCGCCATGTTGAGTGCTTCGAGCACCAACTCGGCGCGCAGGTGATTGGCCATCGACCAGCCCACCACCCGACGACTGAAGGCATCCATCACGATCGCCAGGTACAAGAACCCAGACCATGTCGACACGTACGTGATGTCGGCGACCCAGAGACGATCGGGCGCATCGGCCGTGAAGTCCCGATTCACCAGATCCGGTACTGGCCGTGCATCGGAGCCTCGACGCGTCGTTCGAACACGGCGCCGTCGGCTGACGCCTTCAAGCCCTGCCTGGCTCATCAGACGAGCCACTCGCTTACGTCCCACCCGGACACCGTCGGCTGCCAGTTCGGCATGCACCCGGGGCATGCCGTAGGTGGCACGGCTGGCCTGCTGGATCGTCTCGATGCGAGCTCGCAGCTGAGCGTCACGTCGCGCTCGAGCGCTGATCGGGCGGTCGCGCCACGCGTAGTAGCCGCTGGTGGAGACCTCCAGCACTCGGCACATCGTGGCGATCGGGTAGCAGGCCTGGCGAGCTCTCACGAACCCGAAGACTTCTTGGGTACCGTGCCGGTCTCCCGAGACAACCAGGCCGCGGCTTTTGCCAGGATCTCCCGCTCCGTTTTCAACTGGCGGTTCTCTCGGCGTAGCCGTCGTAGTTCTTCTCGGTCCTCGCTCGTCAGCCCGTTGGCACTGAGCCCGTCATCTCGGTCCGCTTGCTTGATCCATGTGCGGATCGTCCAGTACGAGGGCTCGAACTCCTCGGCAAGCTCCTGCACGCTGCGCCCTGCTCGCGCCAGCTCAACGATCTGCCGGCGAAACTCGGGCGGATACGGTGGTCGTGTTCTTCGCATCGCGGACTCCTTTGGCCCTAGCCATAAGGTGTCCACGAAACCGGGTCAACTCCAGAGCACCGTGCTATCGTTTGTTGTTAGCGGTCGCCTCCCACCGTTCTGCTTCGCCCCCAAACCACCAAGTTTGACGCCATGAGTGTCATTGAACCCGGTGTCTGTGCGCTCACGCCTGCCATTGGCAAGGCGCGCTGGCGCGTCATGGTGGGCGCCGTGGACGTCTGTTTCGGTCTCGGAGAGCGTGCTCGAGTGCCATCGATTGTCAGCGAGCTCCATGCCCGCCGGCCACTGATCGTCACTGATCCCGGCGTACGCGCAACGGGTGTAGTAGACGAGCTTGGGGCCGCATTGATGCGTCACGGGTGTATCAGCGCCATTTTCGACGGCGTCGAGGAAAACCCCACCACAGCGTGCGTCGAGGCGGGAACGGAGGCGGCCCGCCAACACGAGGTCGATCTGTTGGTCGGTTTCGGTGGCGGCAGTTCGATGGACACTGCGAAGGGCATAAACTTCCTGTACACCAACGGAGGCTGCATGGAGGACTACGAAGGAACCGGAAAGGCGCATACAGAGATGTTGCCTTCGATTGGCGTACCCACAACCGCCGGAACCGGAAGTGAGGCGCAGTCGTACGCGCTGATCTCACGGCTCGACGATCATCGGAAGATGGCGTGCGGTGACCCCGCGGCCAGATTCCGCACCGCCGTTCTCGATCCGGAGATCACCGGCACGGTGCCGCGCGACGTACGTGTCGCGACCGGCATCGACGCCGTCTCGCACGCGGTCGAGAGCCTCGTCTGCTCAAGGGCCAATCCGATCTCACGGCTCTACAGCCGGGAGGCATGGCGCTTGCTTTCGGCTAGCTTCGAGCCCACTGTCGCCACATCAGATGACGTCGACGCCCGCGGCCGGATGCTGCTCGGGGCGCATCTTGCCGGCGCGGCAATCGAGCGTTCGATGTTGGGAGCAGCCCACGCCTGCGCCAATCCGCTGACGGCGCGATTCGACATCACTCATGGGATCGCCGTCGGGGTCATGCTGCCGCACGTGGTGCATTACAACTTGGTCAGCGACGACGTCGCCGCCGAGTACGAGGGGCTCGAGGTCAGCGACCTCCCCGAACGGCTGGGCTCGATGTTACGCAGCGGCGGTGGGGCGTCCCGCCTGCGTGACCACGCCGTGCCCAAAGCCAGCCTCGGCGAGCTCGCCGCCGAAGCGGCGCAGCAGTGGACTGCCAACTTCAACCCGCGTCCGGTGGACGCCAGCCAGCTGCTGAGCATCTATGAATCAGCCTACTGAGCGCACGCATCGACTTCGCTCCAGGATCATGTCCGGGGCGGTGGTTGCCGTCTGCGTCACCTTGGTCGCGGCCGGGCTCGCGCGCGGTGTAGCCGACGATAACGCCTGGCGTGTCTTCCGCGGCAGCGCCGAGCTCACCGGCACTGCCACTGTCGAGATTGCCGCGGCACCGGAACCTCGCTGGGTGTTTTCAGCCGCGGATAGCATCGAGTCGAGCGCCGCGATAGCCGACGGCCGGGTGTTCGTCGGCTCGCTCGACGGTCACCTTTATGCCCTCGATCTCGACAGCGGGGCAGAGCTGTGGCGATTCGACACCGGTATCGAGGTGAAGTCGTCGCCTTCCGTCTTCGGCGACAGCGTGTACTTCGGCGACGAATCCGGCACGTTCTACGCCCTCGACGCCGCGACCGGGAACGAACGCTGGTCGTACCAGACCGGCGGCGGCATCGTCTCGGCCGCCAACTACGCCGACGGGTTGCTGATCTTCGGGTCCTACGACAACAACCTCTACGCCGTCGCCGCTGCGGACGGCAGCCTGGCGTGGCGCCTGGAGACTGGCGGCTACGTCAACGGCACCCCGGCGATCGTCGACGGCAAAGTCATCTCGGTCGGATGCGACGGTGTGCTGCGACTCGTCGCGTTGGCGGACGGCGCCTTGCTCGGTAGTGTCGAGATCGGCGCGTATGTCGCCGCGAGCCCTGCTATTCGCGATGGCGTGGCGTACTTCGGTACCTACGAGAACCAGGTGCTGGCCGTCAGCCTGGCGGGCGAACGACGGTGGGCCTACGAGCATCCGAAGCGCAAGTTTCCCTACTACTCCTCGGCCGCGATCAGCGACGCAGTGCTGGTTGTCGGCGGGCGCGACAAGATGGTGCACGCAATCGACCCTGGTAGCGGCGAATCCCTCTGGACACACACCAGTGGCGCCCGCGTCGATTCGTCACCGGTCATCGTAGGAGAGCGGGTCTTCGTAGGCGGCAGCTCCGGCGACCTGGTAGCGCTCGACGTGCGATCGGGAGCGGTTCTATGGCAATTTGAGACCGGATCGTCGATTGTCGCGTCGCCAAGTCTGGCCTCGGGTCGCCTCGTCATCGGGACAGAGGACGGCGACCTCTACTGCTTCGGTTGAGATCGATGGATCAAGAAGCCCTCCCGGGAACCGATTCGGCGCCCGAGTTTCGCCCTGAGCCGGCAACGTCGCGGCAGCAACAGGAAGCGACCGACGTCGGCAGCGTTTTCGTGTCCAACTATCCGCCGTTCTCGCAATGGACCGCCGACCAAGTACCTGCTTATCGCGAGGCGCTCGGTACGCCCGCCACCGATGACGCCCCGCCGCTCGGCCTCTACCTCCACATCCCGTTCTGCCGCAAGCGGTGCAAGTTCTGCTACTTCCGCGTCTACACGGACAAGAACGCCGACGAGGTCGAGGTGTATTGCGATGCGCTCGCCGGCGAGATCGATCGCTACGCGACCGCCCCTGCAGTTGCCGAACGACCGCTGCGGTTTGTGTATTTCGGCGGCGGAACGCCGTCCTATATCGCCGCCAAGCACCTGCAATCGCTGGTGGCCCGCGTGCGCGCAGCGCTGCCCTGGGATGCCGTCGATGAGGTTACCTTCGAGTGCGAGCCCGGTACCCTCAGTCAGGGCAAGCTCGAGGCTGTCCGCGAGCTCGGGATCACCCGGCTTAGCCTCGGAGTCGAGAACTTCAACGACGAGATCTTGCAGTTGAACGGTCGCGCCCACGTCGGCAAGGAGATCTTCCGCGTCCTGCCGTGGATCCACGAGCTGGCTTTCGATCAGCTCAACGTCGACCTGATCGCCGGCATGATCGGTGAGACTTGGGAGACGTGGCGCGACACCGTCCGACGGGCGATCGACGCGCGACCCGATGCGGTGACCGTCTACCAGATGGAGTTGCCGTACAACACCCGTTTCACGAAGCAGTTTCTCGACGGCACCCTGGAGATACCGCTCGCCGACTGGGCGCTCAAACGCGAGTGGCACGACTACGCGATCGAGCAGCTGGAGGCAGCGGGGTTCGAGATGTCGAGCGCGTACACCATGGTTCGAGCCGATAAGCGATGCGACTTCGTCTACCGCGATGCGCTGTGGCACGGCGCCGACATGCTGGGCAGCGGCGTTTCTTCATTCGGTCACCTGAGTGGCGTGCACGTGCAGAACACGGCCAACTGGGGCCGCTATCTCGAAGCCGACGCCGCGGATGAGCTTCCGGTGGAACGCGCCTTCGTCACCAGCCACGAGGACCGCCTCATCCGCGAGACCATCCTGCAGCTGAAGACCGGATCTCTCGCCGCCCAGTATTTCTCCGACAAGTTCGACGTCGATGTTCTCGAGCGTTTCGACGCCGTCTGGGATCGACTCCAGTCGCGCGAGATGCTGCTCGTCAACGACGACGGGGTCGTTCTGACGCGCCAGGGACTGCTGCAGGCAGACGCCCTCTTACCCGAGTTTTACGCCGAGCGCTACCGCGACGCTCGGTATACGTAGGGTAGGCCGATGCGACGTACGCCGGGTAGTGCTGCTGTCCTCGCCCCGACCGCGCTCATAGCGATCGGTGTCCTGTCGACCCGACCCGCCGAGCCAGCCGAGCTCGCCGTCGAATCGACCGCCGCCGGGACGCAGGCGGCGAGCATCACCGCTGACTGGCCACAGCTGCGCGGCCCCAACGCCGACGGTATCTCGCCACAGATCGGACTGCTCACAGACTGGCCGCAGTCCGGACCTCGCGAGCTCTGGCGCGTACCGCTAGGCAAGGGCTTCTCCGGGGTCTCCGTGGTCGGCAAACGCGCCGTCACCATGTTCGGACGCGGCGGAACCTACCTGGGAGCCTTCGATACGGCCACCGGAGACGAACTGTGGCGGCTGCGGATCGACGAGATGTACCGCAACAGCTCCGGCGACGGCCCGCGCTCCACCCCGACCATCGACCACGGTCTCGTCTACTCCATCAGCGGTCAGGGATTGCTGGTGGCAGTCGAATCGGAGACTGGTGGCACGGTGTGGCGACACGACCTGCGCGACGAGTACGGAGCATCGGGGCCGAACTGGGGGTTCTCGACCTCGCCGCGCGTGTTCGGCAATCTGCTGCTCGTGGAGGCCGGCGGCCGCGATGCGGCGCTGGTGGCATTCGACAAGCGCACCGGCAACGAGGTCTGGCGCGCCGCCGGTGACCCGCCGGGCTATTCGACACCGCTACTGGTGGAGATCGGCGGCCGGCACCAGGCTGTCTTCTTCACCGGTAGCCGCATTATCGGCGTGAATCCAACAAGTGGGGCGTTCCTGTGGGGACTCCCCTGGGAAACGACTTTCGGCGTCAACGCCGCGACGCCGATCTTCGTCCCACCCGACAAGATCTTCGTCTCTTCCGGCTACGGTGTCGGGGCGGCGCTGCTCCGCGTCGGGCCAGACGCTCAGAACGCTGTAGAAACGGTATGGCGCACGCGCGAGATGAAGAACCAGTTCAGCAGCTCGATCAGGGTCGACGACTATATCTATGGCTTCGACAACTCGATCCTGGAGTGTATCGAGCTGAGCCGCGGTGAGAGAATGTGGCGGGCGCGCGGCCATGGGCAGGGCTCGTTGCTTTACGCAGACGAGCACCTGATCGTGCTGGGCGACCGTGGCTCTCTGACACTCGTCAGGCTCAGTCCCGGCGAGTACCTCCCCGTAGCGCAGACACAGGTGTTCCGCAGCCGGACTTGGACCGCGCCGACGCTGTCCAACGGAGTTCTTTACCTACGTGACGAACAGGAGCTCGTGGCCCTGGCGCTCACCGAACCCGACTTGCCGTGAAGACGAAGCTCCTAGGAGGGCGGCCGCGCACCGTTAACGGTCGCCGGCAACGCTGATCCCCGACCCTGGAAACTCGATCGTGCGAATACTGAGAACCACCCTCTGTTTGGCGCTGCTCGCGGCGCCGATGACCGCCGCCGCACAATCCGCGTCGCAGGACGATCTGGAGCAACAGTTGCCGCTCCGGGCAACCGAGTACATCTTCGTCGAAGGCAGCCTGCCGCTGGTACCGAGCGGCAACACGATCGCCTCCAAGTTACCGCTGCCGCTCCATCTCACGCCCAACAACGTCGGCATCGTCACGGCCGGACTCTTCGAACAACAGCACGCGCGTGTGCTCGGCGACGCGTTGATCAACGTCAGTAGCATCAATGTGCAGCCGGGTTTCGGCGGCGTGCACGACTTCTTCGTTGTGCGTGGCTTCGACTCGATCAGCAGCAGCTTGATCCTGACCGACGGGGCCCCGGAACCCGAGGCGACGTTCTACCAGCTCTACAACATCGAGCTGGTAGAGGTGCTCAAGGGGCCCGGCGGCTTTCTGTACGGCAGCAACCCTTTGGCCGGCACCGTCAACCTGGTGCGCAAACAGCCGTTCGCGACACGCGGACTTCACCTGAGCACCTCCGGCGGCAGCTTCTCGACGTTTGACGGCACCATCGACGCCAACCACGGAACCGCCGATGGTCGCGCCGCGTTCCGGGTCAACGCCTTGGTGCGCGACTCTGGCGGGTACCGCGACAACCGGGATGGCAAGGCGGTGGCGTTCAACCCGGCGATGACCTGGCTAATAGCCGACCGCCACTCGCTCAACGCCAACTTCGAGTACGCGCGCTCGGAATTCAGCCCCGAGGCCGGCGTGCCGCTGCTGTTCAACGAGATCCCTCCGGTGCGGCTGGAGAATGACTACAACGCCGCCAGCGATCGGTCCGAACAGAACGTGTACCGCTTCCAGGCTGACTACGAGGGACAGCTCAGCGAGACGGTGCGAATTCGTAACAAGCTCTACTATCGCGGCCTCGACTGGCAATCAGACGGAACGTTGCTCATCGGCGCGTTTCCCGAAATCTCGCCTGCGTTCGTGCCTACGGGTCGGATGGTGGTGGCACGTTCGCAGATCAAGCTCGACGATCGGCAGAAGATCCTGGGCAATCAGTTCGAGGCAATCTTCAACTTTGATACCGGTGCGGTACGGCACAACCTGTTGACCGGCATCGAGACCTCACGCCACGCCGACGACTTTACGATCGACGCGTTCCTGCTCGCTCCGGTGGAGCTGTTCAACCCCGTCGAGCCCGGCCTGCCGCCATTTCCGCTAGGAAGCGCTGGCGCTGGCGATGCGCGTAGCATCGTGATCGCCCCCTACGCGATCGACCAGATCACCTTCAGCGATCGACTGCAGGTTCTCGCCGGCGCACGCCTCGACAACATCGATTTCGACGATCAGCGGACCGGGCGGTCTCGCAACGACAGCAAGCTGTCGCCAATGCTCGGGGCGGCGTGGGCGGCCAGCGACGGAGTCTCGGTCTACGGCAACTACTCGCGCTCGTTCGCACCGCCGTCGCCACGGACGTTCGAGGATCTTGCGCCGGAAGAGAGCGAGCAGATCGAGGCCGGACTCAAGCTGCGATTCCTCGACGGACGAGGGCAAGCGACCGTCGCGGTCTACCGCCTGGTGCGCGACAACATCGCGATCCCGGACGACAATGGCTTCAGCCAGCAAATCGGCAACCAGCGCTCGACGGGTTTCGAGCTCGAGCTCGCCGCCGAACCCGGCGGCGGCTTCCGCGGCGTGGTGTCGTACGCCTACAACGACGCCGAGCTGACCGAGTTCAGCGAGCGCGTGACCGGGTTCACTCCGTTCGGAGTGCCATTCGAGCAGACGCTGGATCGCTCCGGCAACCGTCCGGCATTCGCTCCCGAGCATCTGCTCAACGTCTGGGTGAGCAAGACTCTGATCTCGGGGCTCGGTGTGAGCCTCGGCGGCCGCTACATTGGCGATCAGTTCATCGCCGAGGACAACGCCTTCAACATCGACCACGCCTTCATCGTCTCTGGCGCCCTGGTGTACGACTGGTCGCGCTACCAGATCAGCGTCAACGTGCAGAACCTCGCCGACTCGGCCTACTTCGTGCGCGGCTTCGGATCACAGTCGGTTACACCGGCGAGCCCCGTGGCCGCCACCCTGCGGCTCGGCTACGAGTTCTGATGAATCCCATTGCTGATGCCTACGACGCCATCGTCGTAGGCGGCGGACCAGCGGGATCGGCGACCGCGACGATGATCGCAGATGGCGGGCTGCGGGTGTTGCTGCTGGAACGCGAGCAGTTCCCGCGCTTCCGCATCGGCGAGTCGCTCATGCCTGCCACGTACTGGACGCTGTCCCGCCTCGGCGTGCTCGAGCACATGAACTGCAGCCGCTTCCCCCACAAGCACTCGGTGCAGTTCTTCTCCAAGAGCGGCCGCGGATCCGTGCCGTTCTACTTCTCCGAGACGGAGCCGGGACCGAGCGCCCAGACGTGGCAGGTCGACCGTGCCGAGTTCGACCAGATGCTGCTGAACAACGCCCGCGAGCACGGCGTGGAGGTGCACGAGCGTGCCCGTGTGACCGACGTGCTTTTTCACGGTGATCGTGCCCACGGTGTCGAGGCCTGCTTCGCCGACGGGTCGACGCATCGTCTGCAGGCCGGTGTGGTGGTCGACGCTACCGGACAGTCGGCCATGCTCGCCAGGCGGCTGAAGCTGCGGCAGCGCGATCCGAACCTGATGAACTGCTCCTTCTACACGCGCTACAGCGGCGGCTGGAGAGGACACGGCGTCGACGAGGGCGCCACCCTGATCCTGTACACCAGCAAGCCGAGAACCTGGTTCTGGTACATCCCGCTGCCGGAAGGGGTGGTGAGCGTCGGGGTGGTGGGACCGATCGATCGCCTGGTCAAGGGCCGCGGCAACAACCCCCAGCAGGTCTACGACGAGGAGGCCGCCGGATGCCCGGCGCTGCTGGACAAGATCGCAGCTGCCCGCCAGCTGCATGAGGTGCGGGTACTCAAGGACTTTTCGTACGCCAGCCACCAAGTCGCCGGCGACGGCTGGGTAATGGTCGGCGACGCCTTCGGTTTTATCGACCCGATCTACTCGTCGGGAGTGTTCCTGGCAATGAAGGGTGCCGAGTACACCGCCGATTCGATCCTCGATGCGTTCGAGCATCAGGAGCTGTCGGCCGCCAGGCTCGGCCGCCACGGCGACGAGTTTCTCGACGGCATCGAGGCCATGCGCAAGCTGGTGTACGCCTACTACTCTGAGGAGTTCAACTTCGCGGCGTTCCTGGACCAGTATCCCGATCTCAAGGACGACCTGGTGAACCTGCTGATCGGCAACGTCTACAGAAAAAACGTCAGCCGGCTGCTAGAGTCGATGGAGAAGTTCTGCCCGTTACCGGCGTACGAGCCCTTCCGACTCCAGGAAACGACGGGCAAGCGCTAACCGGCCAGGAAACCGCAGCCAACTGGCGCCAGAGCCCATAGCAGAAACGTCCGATGAGGTGCGCATGAGTGGCAACCGTTTGAAGCTGTACGGCCTGCTGGTGCTGCTCTACGTGCTGCATACCGATTGGTGGCTGTGGAACGATTCGCGGCAGGTGCTTGGATTGCCGGTGGGGTTGCTCTACCACCTCGTGTACATGCTGGCGACGGCGGTCGTGATGTACATGCTCGTTACCCAGGCGTGGCCGCGACACCTCGAGCTCGATGACGCCGGGGAAGACCGATGACGCTGGCGATCATCGCCGCCTACATGCTGGTGGTGCTGGCAATCGGCGCATCCAGCAATCGCCTGTTCCAGCGCACCGGCGTAGACTACTTTCTCGCCACCCGTTCCATCGGCCCGTTCGTGCTGTTGATGTCGCTGTTCGGCACCAACATGACCGCGTTCGCACTGTTGGGCGCCTCAGGCGAGGCCTACCACGCCGGGATCGGAGTGTTCGGCTTCATGCCGGCGATCTCCGGGCTGGTGATCCCGGCGATCTTCTTCTTCGTCGGCACGCGCGCCTGGGCGGTAGGCAAGCGCCACGGCTACGTGACGCAGGTGCAGTTCTTCCGTGACCGCTGGGAATCGGACTCGCTTGGCCTGTTGCTGTTCGTGGTGCTGCTCGGCCTGGTGATCCCATACCTGCTCATCGGCGTGATGGCCGGCGGGGTGACGCTCAACCAGGTGACCGGGGGCCAGGTGCCGGAATGGGTTGGCGGACTGGTCATCTGCCTAGTCGTCTTGACCTACGTCACCTTCGGCGGATTACGCGGCACCGCCTGGGTCAACACGTTCCAGACGATCGTCTTCATGGTGCTCGGAGGGGCCACGGTGTTCGTGGTGTTTCGCAACATGGGCGGCCTCGGCACGGTGATGGGCAGAATCGCGGCAGAGGCGCCGGAGCTGCTGGTGCGGGAGGGCAACTTCTCGCCGGTGCGCTGGCTCACGTACTCGCTCATCCCGCTCTCCCCGGCAATGTTCCCGCACATGTTCATGCACTGGCTCAGCGCCAGGCGGCTGGAGAACTTCCGGCTCACGGTGATGGTGTACCCGCTGTGCATCGCCGCCGTCTGGCTCCCCCCGGTCCTGCTCGGGATTGCTGGTCGGCTCGACTTTCCGGGTCTCGTCGGCGGTCAGTCAAACTCGATCCTGGTGCGCATGATCACCATGCACGCCCCCGAGTTCCTCGCCGGGTTGCTGGCGGCCGGCGTCTTCGCCGCCGTGATGTCGTCGCTCGACTCGCAGGTACTGTCGCTGGGGACCATGTTCACCGAGGACATCGTGCGCCACTACGGTCGGACCGACGGCCTCACCGACCGGCAACAGATTCTCACCGGTCGACTCTTCGTCGCCGGGATCCTGGCTTTCACCTACGCGCTGTTCCTGGTCTCGAACCGCAGCATCTTCGACCTCGCTACCTGGTCGTTCTCCGGCTTCGCAGCGCTGGCCCCGATAGCCTTCGGAGCACTGTTCTGGCGCCGCAGCACCAAGGAAGGGGCCGCCGCCTGCGTCGGCACCGTGGTGGTGCTCTGGAGCTACTTCTTCTACCAGGGGTGGGGTGACCGCACCTATACCGTGGGCGGCAGCGGCGTCATGGCGGTGGCGGTAATCCTGGCGGCATCGACTCTGGCGATGGTGGTCGTGTCGCTGCTGACGACGCCGCCGGACGACGAGCACGTCAACCGCTTCATCGCTCCGCCAGCGGCCTAGTCGACCCGGTATGCGTATCGCCTATATCACCGCCGGCGCGGCAGGGATGTACTGCGGTAGCTGCCTGCACGACAACACGCTTGCAGCAGCGCTGCAGCAGCGCGGACACGACGTCGCGCTGATTCCAATGTACACGCCGATTCGCACCGACGAAGACGACGTGAGCATCGACCGCGTCTTCTACGGCGCCGTCAACGTCTACCTAGAACAACGCTGGAAGCTGTTCCAGCGCAGCCCCGGCTTCCTGCACTGGCTGCTCGATCGGCCAGCGTTGCTGCGCGGCGTCTCGCGCCTGGCGGGCCCGAGCGCCACCCAGGGCGAGGAGCTCGGGCAGCTGGCGCTGTCGGTGTTGCGCGGCGAGGACGGCCGTCAGCGTCCGGAGCTCGAGCGCCTGGTGGCGTGGCTGCGGGACGATTTCAAGCCGCAGATCGTTCACATAACCAACGCGTTGCTACTGGGACTGGCACGTACGCTCAAGCGCGAGCTGCAGGTGCCGGTGTTGTGCGGTGTTCAGGGCGAGGACCTGTTCATCGACGAGATAGTGGAGCCTTACCGAACACGCTTCGTGTCGGAGTTGCGGGCCCATGCGATCGATGTCGACGGGTTCGTGGCACCGAATCAGTACTACGCTGACCACGTGCGCAGCTACCTTGGGACAGCAGCCGAGAAGATTCGCGTCGTCCGACTCGGCGTCACACTGCACGGCCACGAGACCCGGGCACGGC
Source organism: Acidobacteriota bacterium (assembly GCA_965197275.1). GTDB lineage: Bacteria > Acidobacteriota > UBA890 > UBA890 > WLXD01 > DASCOT01. Next base: position 297,523 of record CBDAMQ010000032.1, on the reverse strand, counting down.
CCGCCGATGCCCCGTTCACCATCGGGTTTCTCGCGAGACAATGTCCGGAAAAGGGACTCCACCGTCTCGTCGCTGCCTTCCGTCAGCTGACCCAGCGCGACGCCGATCGACCGATCCGCCTGCGCATCGCCGGGTATGTGGGCAAGCGCGACGCGGCGTACGTGGATGAGCAGCGACGCTCGGTGGCTGACCAGGGCCTGTCGAGCCAGGTCGATTGGGTCGGCGAGGTCGACCGCGACGCCAAGATGCAGTTTCTCGGTTCCATTGACGTCCTCTGCCTGCCGACTGTCTACAGAGAATCCAAGGGGCTGCCAGCGCTGGAGGCGATGGCCAGCTCCGTGCCCGTGGTGGTGCCCGCACACGGCGGCTTCCCGGAGCTCATCGAGTGGACCGGCGGTGGACTGCTGTTCGATCCGGACTCGGAGGAGGCAGTGGTGGATGCGCTCGAAGCGCTGATGCGCGATCCTGAGCGAGTCCGTGAGCTCGGGCGCGCCGGCAGGCAGGTTGTCGAGCGCGAGCTCTCCGATGAGGCGATGGCGGCGGCGACGTTGCGTGAGTACGAGCGCTGGGTATGCACGAGCTGACGATTCAACGCAAGGTCGAGTTCTCCGACACCGACATGGCGGGAATTGTGCACTTCTCCCGACTGATCGTATTCATGGAGAACGCCGAGCACGCGTTCATCGAGGCCCTTGGCGCCAGCGTGCACATGGATCACGATGGGGTGCATCTCGGATGGCCGCGCGTCGCTGTGGAGGCACAGTTCAAGTCGCCGGCACGTTTCAACGATATCGTCGACATCCACCTGCGGGTGCTGCGCAAGGGAAGCAAGGCGCTGACCTACGGGTTCACCATCTGCGTCGGCGACCGCCTGGTCGGTACCGGGACCATGACATCGGTCTGTTGTGCAATGGAGGAATCGGGACCGCGGGCCGTCCAGATCCCGGCTTTCCTCGCCGATCAGATCCAGGAAGCCGGGAGCGTCGAGTAGCCGGGCAGACAGATCCGGAGGAATCGCGTGGACCTGCAGGTTGCCAACATCGTCAAGCAGTTCGAGCTCGGTGATACGACCGTGCCGGTGCTCGACGGTGTGTCGTTCGACGTCACCGCGGGCGACTCGGCGGCCATCATGGGGCCCTCCGGCTCCGGCAAGAGCACGCTGCTACATATCATCGGCACGCTCGAGCCTCCGACGAGCGGCAGGGTGACAATTGGTGGACGCGAGCCCCTCGGTTTGAGCGAACCGGACATGGCGCGCTTTCGCAACGAGTCCATCGGCTTCGTCTTTCAGGACCATCATCTGCTGCCGCAATACAGTGTGCTCGAGAACACCCTCGTGCCGACGCTGGCGTTCGGCGGACGCGACGCCGGTGACGAACGCGCCCGGCGGCTGCTGGAGCGTGTCGGGCTGGGCCATCGACTCGACCATCGGCCAGCGCAACTGTCCGGCGGCGAGCGCCAGCGTGTAGCGATCGCGCGTGCCTTGATCAATCAGCCAGCGGTGCTGCTTTGCGACGAGCCGACCGGGAACCTCGACCGCCGCACCGCCGATGCGGTCGCGGATCTGCTGCTGGAGTTGCATGAGCACGAGTCCAACGTGCTGTTGGTGGTGACGCATAGCTCCGATCTGGCGCTGCGCTTCGGACGCCGGTTGCAGTTGCGGGAGGGCCAGTGCATAGAGGGCTGACGCATCACTGGCGAGTCAACGTCACCGTCGCGCTGGCGGTTGCCGTGTGCACGGCGGTGCTGACGGGAGCCTTGCTGGTGGGCGATTCCGTGCGCGCTAGCCTGCGTGATCTGACCCTCGACCGTCTCGGACATATCGATTCGTCGCTGGTGGCCGAGCGCTTCTTCCGCGCCGACCTCGCTGGCGAGATTGCGGCCCGCAGCGATTTCGACGCCGACTTCGAGCGCGTTGCGGGCGCCATCCTGCTGCGCGGCAACGCCGTGCACGCCGGCACCCGGGCGCGCGCCGCGCAGATCAACGTGCTCGGTATCGACGCGGCGTTCGCCCAGCTGTTCGACGAGCCGACCACGTCGCAGGTGTTTCAGCGCCACACTGGCGTCCGCCCGCCTGCATGGAGCTTCGCGCGCGCCAGCGGCCAGTTGTTTCCGTCGATCGTCATCAACGCAGCTCTGCAGCGCGAGCTCGAAGCGCAGATCGGCGACCAGCTGCTGGTACGTTTCCGGCTCGGTAGTGAGGTGCCGAGAGACACGCTGCTCGGTAGCCGAGAGGCCGAGGACGTCGTCGGAACGATACGCACCAGCTTGATACGAGTGGTGCCCGATCGCGGCATGGGTCGTTTCGATCTCAACCCCCATCAAGCCTTTCCGCTGAGCGCGTTCCTGTCGCTCGATGATCTGCAAACCGCGCTCGAGCAGGAGGGACGCGTCAACTCGTTGTTGCTGGACCGGCGTGGGGACAGCAACACCGATGCGGATCCGCTGCTGGTGGACACGCTGACCCTCGCTGATGTCGGGCTCCAGCTGCGCCCGATCGAGCAGCCGTCGGGGACGACGCTCATCGAGATCGAGAGCGACGGGTTCGTCCTTCGACCAGCTCTGGTCGACACCATCGAGGCCACCGCACGGGACCTGGGCGCATCAACGCAGCGGCTGCAGCTGTATATGTCGAACGGCCTACGAATCGCTGACCGGCAGACGCCCTACTCGATGGTGCTGGCGATGGACTTGGCCGACAGCGCGCCGCCGTTCGAAGGTCTCCAACTGCTTGACGGTGCTCCGGCATCGGCACTGGCGGACGATGAGATTCTGCTCAACGAATGGGCCGCTACCGACCTCGAAGCGGCAGTGGGTGACGAGCTGCGAATGAGTTATTACGTCGTCGGACTCGACGAGCAGTTGCGCACCGAAGAGACCGCCTTTCGAGTTGCCGGTATCGTCGCGATGCGCGGGCTGGCGGTCGACGACGAGCTCACCCCCGAGTATCCGGGCATCGAGGGGGTCGACAACATTGCCGACTGGGAGCCACCGTTCCCCGTCGATCTGAGCGTCATCCGCGACGTCGACGAGGAGTACTGGGACGCCTACCGCGGTACGCCGAAGTCCTTCGTTACCGCCAGCACCGGCCGGCGGCTGTGGAGCACACGTTACGGCGCCACCACCACGGTCCGGGTGGCAATACCCATGGGAGTCGACGCCGCGGGTTTCGCCACCGAGCTGGGCTCGACGCTGCTGGGACGTCTTCAACCCGGCGACTATGGCTTCAGGTTCGCTGACGTCAAGGCACAGGGCCTCGAGGCGGCGGCAGGGGCGAGCGACTTCGGCCAGCTGTTTCTCGCCTTCAGCTTCTTCCTCATCCTGTCGGCGCTGCTAATCGTCGGCCTGCTGTTCACGCTCGGCATCGAACGGCGAGGCAGGGAGATCGGACTGCTGCTGGCGGTCGGTTATCCGCTCAAGAGGGTGCAGCGGAGGTTCCTCTTCGAGGGGACGGTGATCGCGCTGCTAGGCGGCGCCGCCGGGTTGGGCGCGGCAGTGTTGTACGGCAACCTCATGCTGTGGGGGTTGCGGACGATCTGGCTGGCGGCGGTCGGCTCGCCGCTCCTGTACCTCCACGTGTTGCCCGCCACGCTGCTCGTCGGACTCGTTATTTCCACCATCGCCGCTGTCGGCTCGATCTGGACAGCCGTGCGTCGTTTGCGGCGCCTCCCGCCGACCCGACTTCTGAACGGCGTCACGCGCATGCCTGCCGCCCAGCACGCACAGCGGCGGCAACGACCTTGGCTGGCGGCGACCTGCTTCGTCGCCGCGCTGGCGCTGCTGGCCTTCGCGCTCGCCGCTGACCAGATAGCCAACCCGCGCATCGCTTTCGGCATCGGCGCGTTGCTGCTGATCGGCGGGCTGGCGACGTTCGCAGCCTGGTGTCGGCGGGCGCATGGCCGCCTCAGCAGCGCGGGGTTCGCGGCCGTCGGCATGGCAGTGCGAAGCAGCTCCTGGAACCCGAGCCGCAGCATCCTCAGTGTGGCGCTGGTGGCATCGGCGTGCTTTGTCATCGTCACCGTGGCCGGTAACACGCGCGACCCGGGCCGCGAGACCCACGTCATCGAGGAGGGGGCCGGCGGCTACGAGCTCATGGCAGTCGCCGACGTCCCGGTTCATCAGAACCTCAACGACGCCGCGGGACGCTTCGATCTCGGTTTCGACGCTGATGCCGAAGCGCACATGGACGCGGTGCGAGTAGAGCAACTGCGACTGGTGCCGGGCGACGACGCTAGCTGCCTGAATCTGTACCAACCGCGTCGACCACGATTGCTCGGGGTCCCGGACAGCCACATCGATCGAGGCGGCTTCCGATTCGCCAAACTGAGCGCCGACCTGGATTCTCCCGCCAACCCATGGGAGCTACTTCGCACCGACCTGGGCCCCGGCGTGATCCCCGCCATCGGCGACGCCAACTCGATGCAGTGGATTCTCAAGCTACCGGTCGACGGTGAGCTGACGATCGAGGGAGAGCGCGGCGAGCCCCTGACGCTCCGACTGGTCGGCACAGTTCAGGAGAGCATCTTCCAGAGCGAGTTGTTGATCTCCGAGGCCAACCTCTTGCGCCATTTCCCGAGCCGAAGTGGCTTCTCGTATTTTCTCATCGATACGCCCGCCGGGCGCCAATCGGAAGTCACCGCAGCGCTGGAGGACCGGCTCGACCGGTTCGGTTTCGACGTCACCCGAACGGCCGACAGGATCGCCGGTTTCCTGATCGTGCAGAACACCTACCTGTCGACGTTCCAGGCGCTGGGGGGACTGGGGTTGCTGCTCGGCACCATGGGACTGGGGGTCGTTCTGGTGCGCAACGTGATCGAGCGCCGCGGTGAGCTCGCTACGCTGCGCGCTTTCGGATTCCGGCGGGCTTTTCTGTCGCGCATGGTGCTCGCCGAGAACGCGTTTCTGCTCACCGTCGGTACGCTGATCGGCACCGTCGCGGCGCTGCTGGCGATCGCGCCGCGGTTCGCCCTCGGAACGTCCGAGCTACCGTGGGGCGCGCTGCTACCGACGCTGGCCGCTGTCCTCCTGGTCGGCATGCTAGCAAGCCTGGCGGCAGTGCTCGGCGCACTGCGCGTGCCGCTGCTACCGGCTCTCAAGGCGGAGCGATGACCCGCAGCGAACCGAGCGCCTGGCACGAGGTGTGGGACATCGTGCGACAGATCCCTTCCGGGCGGGTGATGAACTACGGTCAGGTAGCCGAGTTTCATTCCCGACCGCTAACCCCACGAGCCGTCGGCTGGGCCATGCACGACTGCCCTGGCGATGTCCCGTGGCACCGGGTCGTCAACGTGCGCGGAGAGTGCTCGACGGACCGCGTAACGCCAACCGCCCCGGGACGCCAGAGAGGACGGCTCGAGGCGGAAGGAGTGCAATTCGGCGCCGACGGACGGGTGAACATGCCGCGTCACCGCTGGCGACCCGACGAGGACCAATAGCGGTTCGCGGCGAGGGTGCGGTGGGTCCGGTGACCGACGGCAGGAGCCTCATGTTCCCCGGCGCCAGCAGCTAGTGGCCTGTAATCTTAGTGGCCTGTAATCTCCGACAGCGCGCTGTCGAATGCACGCACGGTGGCATCGATGTCCTCGGCGCCCGTGCGGTAGTTGCAGACGCAGGCACGAACCACCTCCGCTCCCGTGGGCAAGCGGATCGTCGAGGCCCATGCCTTCCCGGAAGCGATCACCCGCGCTACCACCTCCGCCGCCGTGGCACGGCCCGATTCGATCCCCGGATGGCTGAAGCAGACCAGCGGTAGCGGGGTCCGGTTACGGAGCAGCCACCCTGAATCCTGCAGCCGGTGCCGCAACCGGTCGCCCATCTCCGCCTGGTGCTCAACGCGCTCCCCGTAGCCCGACAACCCGACCTCGGCCAGGGCCATGAAGACTTTCAGGCCGATGAACCGCCGAGTCCATTGCCACGACACGGTGTACGGATCGTCCGCTCCCTCGGGGCTGGGGGGCACGTACGTCGTGTGGACATCGAACGCTGCGCGTACCGGCGCCGCCCGGCGACTGAAAAACATGCCCGCAGCCATCGGCACCGATAACCATTTGTGGGCGTCCCAGGTCATCGAATCGGCCGCCTCGATGCCAGCCAGCGCCGGTCGGAGACGCTCCGACAACAGGGCACCACCGCCCCAGGCGGCGTCGGCGTGCATCCAGAGGCTTTCTTCAGATGCGATTTCGGCGATCGATGCGAGCGGATCGATCACTCCAGTCGAGGTCGTGCCGGCGGTGGCGACGACCAGAAACGGCTGCTCGCCTCGGGCCCGATCTTGGCGCAGCTGATGGCGCAACGCCGCCACATCCATGCGGAAGTCGTCGTCAACCGGGACCAGGCGGACCGCATTCCGGCCCAGCCCACAGGCAACGGCTATCTTCACAAAGCTGTCGTGGCCCTGCGCCGAGAGATACAGCGTTGGCTGCGCCGGCAGGGCCCGCAGCCCGGTCTCGGGCAGGGACGGGAACGCCGCCACCAGCGCCGCAAGGGTCGCAGTTCCGTTGGCCTCGGCGCCGCCACTGGTGAAGTGGGCGATGCCTCCATCGAGATCCAGATCGACGAGCCGCCCCAGGGCGACGAGCACCAGACGCTCGATTTCCTGGGCGGCTGGCGAATGGTCCCAGGCGGCGAGCTGCGGGTTGAACATCGCCACCAGCGCGTCAGCGACCACCGTGATCGGCGGCACGGCCGGGTTGAATAGCCCGAAATATCGTGGATGCGTGACGTGAACGGTTTCCGCCGCCAGACGCTCGATGACCCGTTCGACAAGCTCATCCGCAGAGGTGGGGCGCGACAGATCGAAGAGCGTGGCGATACGGGACCGTACGTCACGCACGGAGGGCGACTCCGAGACCGGACCGTCGGCAACCTTCTCGCTTGTCGCCGCCGCAGCCTGGCGCAAGGCACGCAACGCCGCCACCACCTCGGTGTCAGACATGCTGAGCCGCCGGCTCGGCGTCAGGCATGTACGGCGACCTCCTGGTGAGCCGCTTCCCAACCGAGCATAGCGATCTTGCGGGCCGGGTCCCAACGATACTCACCGAAATCACCGTCGGCACGCAGGACGCGATGACAGGGGATCAGAAAGGCGATCCTGTTGCTTCCGATCGCGCTGGCTACAGCGCGGTGCGCAGTAGGCCGGCCGACGGCAGCTGCAACGTCGCCATACGACATGGCCGATCCCGGCGGGATGGCCAGCAACGCCCGCCATACCTGGATCTGGAAGTTGGTCCCACGCATTAGAAGCCGCAGCGGCGGTTCGATGCGATCGAAGGCGAAGGCCTGACGCGCTGCCGACGCGGTGCCGGCATCGTCTGGCAGAAGCGCTGCCGCATGCCAGTCGCTGGCGAGATCTTCGACCGCGGCCCCGCTTCCACGATCATCGATGAACGTCAAGGCTGCGATCCCACGCTCGCTGTTGGCGATCAGGAACTCTCCGAAGCTCGAGTCGTGGAACCCGTAACGCAGCTCCAGGCCGGCGCCACCCGATTTGAACTCACCGGGTGTGACGGCTTCAGCGCTGACGAACAAGTCATGCAGCCTGGATGGGCCCGAAAGTCCGGTCTCGAACGACGTCTCGAGCACCGATACCGATTCACGCAATAGCCGCTTGGCGCGTTCCACAGTAACGAACTGCAGGAACCGCTTCGGCGACACGCCGGCCCAGCGGCGGAACAGTCGCTGAAAATGAAACTTGCTGAGCCCGACGTGCTCCGCCACGTCGTCCAGCTGAGGCTGCTCGTCGGCGTGAGCCCGGAGATAGCGGATGGCTTCCTGAATACGGCAATAGTCGGCGTTCATCGTGCCCCTACGTAGATGTGTCGCGTGGTCAGACTGAAGCCTACGCTACGTTCGATCCGCGCAGGGAGCGACCCGATAGTTGCTCCCCTGCGAGGGTCGGCAACCGACTTAATGAAACTTCTGGGGGCGTTCGCGCGAATAAGTAGGTAACCGGAGCAACCGAAACCGTTGCTCGCGCGTCTAACAAGACAAGGAAGAGGCAAGCGGACTACGAAGCCCGGGTCGTCGGGCCGGAGCACGGGGGGCTCGACGACCCGGGACATTAAGGACACGAAATGGTAAATCAGGTTGTTCCACTGGCACTCGCAGCGCTGGCGCTGTGGTCGGGCTGGACCGTCATCAGGACGGCGGTCGAGCTACGACGCGAGCTGGCCGTGGTGCACGTCCGACGCGCCGCGCGAACCCCAGCCCGCCTGCGCTAGCTCGCAACCTGCGTCGGCAAGCCTGCCTGGCTCCACGCCGTCATCCCGCCGCAGACGCTGAGCACGCCGGAGCGCCCGTGGCGTTCCAGCAGGCTAGCGATCACGGTGGACTGGAACCCGGTGTTGCAGATCACTGCGACCGAGGCGTTGCCATCCGGCACCTCATCCAACCGCCGCGCGACGCGTCCGGCCGGTATGTTGACGGCAGCGGTGATGTGTCCGGCGTCCCAGACGGCTTCGCCGCGCACATCGAGCACCACCAGATTGTTGCCGTCGAGCCTCGCCGACAGCGCGCTCGGAGCGATCTGTGCGGTCGCAGCTATCGGATGACCTGCAGCACCCCAGGCGTCGATACCGCCTTCCAGGAAGCCGCGAACGTCATCGAGCCCGACGCGCACGAGACCCCGATACCAGGCCTCGGCAGCGTGCCGCGCGTCGTCGACGACCAGCAGTAACGGAGTGTCGTAGGGCACCGTCCACGCCCCCCACATCCCCGGGCGATGGCCGACGTAGTAAGAGCCCGGCACGTGGCCGGCTGCGAAAGCCTCTTGGGTACGCAGGTCCACTACCGCATGCCCCTGGTCTCGCAACTCGGCGAAACGACCGGCGGCCAGCGCTGCTACGGACGGCGCATCGAGCAAGCTCGCCGGGCCATCAGCATTGAGTTGCTTCATGCGCCGGTAGTAGTCCGGGAACAGCGGCACCTCCGCCAGCACTTTGGCAACGAAATGGTCCCGCTCCATCGGCTGCAGGTACGGGTTCGCCAGGCGCTCGTATCCGAGGGTCGAGAGCGGGCGCCCGCTGATGCCGGCCCCGCACATCGAGCCAGAGCCGTGTCCGGGGTGTACTTCGAGACCATCCGGCAGCTGCGGCAGGACGTTGGTGATGCTCTCGTACAGCTGATTGGCGAGGCCGATCTTGGCCTCCTCGCCGAGCAGGTCAGGTCGGCCGACGGATCCGACGAACACGAAATCGCCGCTCAAGAACAACTGTGGCACGTCGCTGGATCGCGCCCCATCGAACACCAGGAACCCCATGTGCTCCGGCGTGTGTCCCGGTGTGTGCAGGGCGCGGAACGTCACGCCGCCGATGCTGAACGTATCGCCGTCGTGCAGCTCCGTGTGTGGAAAGCTGACGTCATACAGCTCACCGGCGTCGTACGCCGACAGCAGCAGCTCGGCGCCGGCGACCGCCGCCAGCTCACGAGACCCCGAGGCGAAATCGGCATGGATGTGGGTCTCGAGCACGTATGCGATTTCCACATCATGCTGTCGGGCAAAGTCGAGATAGAGATCAACATCGCGCCGCGGATCCACGACCACAATACGTCCGTCGGCCGGGCATCCGACGATGTAGGACACCTGCGACAGATCAACGTCTTCGAAGCGCTCGAACAGCATCAGGGACCTCCCGGAGAGGATGATTCTATCCGAGCGTCACCGTTGCGACCGCCTGCTATGGCAGGCGGTGGCCTGCTAGCAGGCCGTGGTGAAAGTGTGGTGGGCCTGGCGACAGGGTCTTGCGAGGCGCAGGCCAGGAGAGAGAAGGAGGCGATGGTTACCCCCATCGTTGACGACGAACGACACAGCATCCGCGCGCAACCCCCAGTCGCCCGAACGGTTACCACACTTTCACCACGGCCTGCTAGAGTCTCCGCCCATGGCGCGTTATGAGATCGAGCTGTCCGACGAAACCGTCATGGAGGCGGACGACGCTCGCTTCCTGTGCGACGGCAAGTTCGTCGAGCTGATACCGCGCAAGACTACCTCGATCGATGGTGAGCCGGCGACGGTGGTGATCAACAGCTCCCAGATTGTCGCCGTCGAGCACAAGAAGATCGGCTTCAGCGGTGGGTACCGGTTCGGTGGCGACAAGGACTCTTCGTTCGCCAAGACCGAAGGCTCGATCTGACCTCCCGGAGTCCGGGTACGCGGGCCGTAGCGTAGTCGGCCGGCTTCACGGCTGGGCGGATGTCAGCGGGCGCTGACGAAACGCACCTCGAAGAGGCGCGGCCAGAGTTTGCCGGTGACGAACGCCCGGCCGCTATCCGGATCGTAGGCAATGCCGTTGAGCACCGCCTCGGGGTCCTGGATGAGGTCGGCGTCGATGATCCCGGACATGTCGATCCTTCCGAGTACCTCGCCGGTGCGCGGTGAGATCCGCAGAATATCGTCGCTATGCCAGACGTTGGCGTATATCTCGCCACCGATGTACTCGAGCTCGTTGATCTGGTCCACCGGGCGACCGTTGTCGCGTACTTCGACCTGTCGCACCGGGGCCACCGTCTCGGGATCGAGGAAGTAGATCCACGAGCTACCGTCGCTCGAGATCAGCTGGGTGCCATCGTGGGTCAGGCCCCAGCCCTCGGTGAACTGCCGGAACTGCCCCACGGTGGTGAAGCTGTCGAGGTCGTAAACGAAGCCGATGCCCGATTGCCAGGTCAGCTGATAGACGCGCTGACCGAGGATCGTGATCCCCTCACCGAAGAACGCCGGCGCCAGATCGACGGCCTCGAGCACGCGGCCGGTCTCCAGTTCTACTTTGCGGAGCGACGATTCCCCACGCCGTCCCGTTCCTTCGTAAAGATAGCCGGCGCGAAACACGAGCCCCTGCGTGAAGGCCGACGGATCGTGGGGGTAGCTACGCACGACCTCAAAGGTCTGCGGACGAGCGGCACCGTCAGCTTGGGCAAGCGCCGTCGGCTCGACTTCGCCGCCGGCCGCGGCCGGCAGGTTTCGTGCTGCCGACGGGACATCGACATCCGCCAGCCTCGGTTGGTCGACGCCGGTCGACGCGCTCGAGCACCCGACAACGCTCGCCGCAAGCGCAAGGACGCAGATCCGCGTTGGGCGGCGCGGGTCGGTTGTCCGGCGGTTACCAATCGAGAACATCCGTTCAGTATGCCGGCTGCAGCTTCCGCCTGCCTCTTCCAAAGAGGCCCGCCAAGCTATGCGGCGTGCTCCAGCCGCAGCCAGAGTTGCTTCCGCAGCCTGTGCGCATCGGCGCGGACGCGCCGCGCGATCCCCCGCAGGGCCTGTGGACAGTCCTCCATGTACATGGCACAGAATGCACACAGGGCCAGTAGCACGCATGCGCCGATGAGTCGCTGCAGCAACAGCCCACCGCCATCCAAACGAGGGTCCGCTGCCTCGATCTCGACACACGCCTCGTCGAGGAGGTCGGCCACTGCTACATAGCAGCGGTCGACGTCGTCCCGCGCGGCTACCGCAATGAGCCCGGTGCCGACGTCGCAGTCCAGATAGATGCGGCACTGAGCGATGAACTTGCGCGCACTGGTCAGCGAACTCGCCACGTCTGTCTCCATGGTTCTTGTCCTGGCAGACCCTCCGCAGAGGTGAGACGGACCCCGATCGCTTGATTTCGGCCGCCGGCAGGCCAGAATTAAGGGACCGCGTACCTTGTAGAGTGGTGCCTCGCATCAACGAGCACTCGGAGGAACCCTCATGCCCAGCCGCCCGGCCGCAACGCTGAAGACCCCGATCGTCACGCGGCCCAACCAGATCGTCACCATCGAGCGGCACATCCTCGATCGCCAGGCGGAGCATCCCGATGCCAGCGGCGCTCTGTCGCGGCTGCTCTATGACATCGCTCTCACCGGCAAGCTAATTGGCCGCGAGGTCACCAAGGCGGGGCTGGTCGACATCCTCGGGGAAACGGGGACGACCAACATCCAGGGTGAGCGCGTACAAAAGCTCGACGAGTTTGCCAACGAGTGCTTCATCAAGAACTTCGACCACGGCGGCATGCTGTGCTTGATGGGCTCAGAAGAGGTCGACGATCCGATCCCCATCCCCGACAAGTTCGCCACCGGCGAGTACGTGTTGCTGTTCGATCCGCTGGACGGCTCATCGAACATCGACGCCAACGTCTCGATCGGCTCGATCTGGTCGATCTACCGCCGCGTTACCGACCCCGGGCACGGCAGCCTGGTTGACTTGCTGCGCAAGGGGTCCGAGCAAGTGGCCGCAGGCTACATCCTCTACGGCTCGAGCACGATGTTGGTCTACACCACCGGCGAAGGCGTATACGGCTTCACGCTCGATCCGAGCATCGGCGAGTTTCTGCTCTCGCATCCGCGCATCGAGATTCCGAAGAAGGGCGCCGTATACAGCATCAACGAGGGCTATCGAAACGTCTTCTTCGAGAGCACCCGACGCTTTCTGGATCATCTTCAGGAGGACGACTCGGAAAGCGGCCGACCATATTCCGCCCGTTACATCGGCTCGATGGTCGCCGACGTGCACCGCACGCTGCTGTACGGTGGGCTCTTCATGTATCCGGCAACGCAGAAGAACCCCGGCGGCAAGCTCCGCCTGATGTACGAGGCCAACCCCATGGGGATGGTGATCGAAGAGGCCGGCGGCATGGCATCGACCGGTACCGAGCGAATCCTCGATGTCCAATCCACCGAGTTGCACCAGCGCGTGCCGCTGTACATGGGGTCGGAGGACGACGTCCGGCTGGCGGTGGAGTTCGAAACCGGGGTGCGCTAACTGGCCCACCTGGGCCTCCCCCGATTTCCCGGACACCTTTGGAAGCCCGATAAAGGGCTCGGAGGTGAAGCATGGGGTCACGACGGCGGTACAGTCGCGAGTTCAAGATTGAGGCAGTGAGGATGGTGACGCAGCTGGGCCATCCGGTGTCTGAGGTGGCCCGGGATCTGGGTGTTGGCCGCGGCATGTTGACCAAGTGGCGCAAACAGCTCCAGGAGCAGGGGGTCACGGCGTTTCCGGGCGCGGGGAAGATGCCCGACCAGGACCTGGACGGGCAACAGCTACGGCGGGACGTGCGGCGAGTACGGCAGGAGCGCGACATTCTAAAAAAAGCGTTGGCGATCTTCTCGGAACGCCGGCGATGAAGTACCCGATCATCAAGCAACTGTCCGGCAAGTTCCCGGTGCGGCGGTTGTGCAAGATGCTCGAGGTGTCTCACGGCGGTTACTACGAGTGGCGAGGAAGGGGGCCGAGCCCGAGAGCGCGAGAAGATCGCCGTCTACGTGTGCAGATCAGAGCTGCATTCGGAGAGAGCCGCGACCGTTACGGAAGTCCGCGTATCCACAAGCAACTTCGGCAACGAGAGATCCGCTGCTGTCGCAAGCGGGTAGCTCGGCTGATGCGCCAGGAAGGACTTCGAGCTCGCCAACCCCGTCGGTTCCGGGTGACAACACGGCCCACACCTGGGCGGTCAGCGGCGCCCAACGTGCTGGCACGGCGCTTCACGGTGGATGCCGTGGACAGCGTCTGGGTGGGCGACCTGACATACCTGTGGACGCAGGAAGGATGGCTATACCTGGCCGTGCTGATGGATCTGTGCTCGCGACGGATCATCGGCTGGGCGGTGAGCGAGACGATGACGGACGATTTGACGCTGGCGGTCCTGGATCAGGCCTTGGAGCAACGCCGTCCCGGTTCCGGAGTGCTCCATCACAGCGACCGCGGCAGCCAGTACAGCAGCGACGATTACCTAGACAAGCTGCGTGACCGTGGCTTCACCATCAGCATGAGCAGGAAAGGAGACTGCTGGGATAACGCGCCGACAAGCTGCGTGACCGTGGCTTCACCATCAGCATGAGCAGGAAAGGAGACTGCTGGGATAACGCGCCGATGGAGAGTTTCTTCTCTACCCTGAAGTTCGAACTCGGTGGCTGCTTCAGTTCCCGGGCGGCGGCCCGAGCCGAGTTGTTCCACTACATCGAAGTGTTCTACAACCGGGCTCGCATGCACACCTCGATCGGAGACCAGAGTCCGGCTCAGTTCGAGGCGGCAATGCGGCGGCCAGGCCAGAGCGGCCAATCAGCTGTGGAAGCTGACGCGCCCGTGGAAATCGACTCCCGATTTCCACCGTCGCTTGGACAACGCTCCGCGTTGCCAACAGCTCCCACAGCCGCTAATACGACTACGACAATGGATCTTAACTAAGTGTCCGGGAAAGCGGGGCAAGGTCAACCAGCTATTGACAGCCAGGCGCTAAGGGTAGGACCCTCCTGCCCATACCTATCTAATCTCTCGACCCTTTCATCATCCGCGCCATGCTTTCATCCTTGCGCGGCAACCGACCGCGGGCTCCTCGTGCGCCCCGGCGACAGGCACGACATGAAGCCGGATCTCGCGATCGGCTACGTGGGCTTTGGTGCCTACGTGCCTTCCACCGTTCTCACTAACCACGACCTCGAAGGGATCGTCGACACCACCGACGAGTGGATCCAGCGACGCACTGGGATCCGTGAGCGTCGCATCCTCGGCGAGGACGAGACGATCCTCGACATGGCGGTGGCCGCCGCCCAGCAAGCGCTCAACGACGCAGGCGTGGCAGCGGAGCAGATCGGTGACATCCGTGTCGGGGTGAACACCTGGGCGCGCTTCCCGAGCCTCGCTACCCAGGTGCAGGCGGCGATCGGTGCCACCAGTGCGTCGGCGGCCGACGTCTCCGCCGGCTGCGCCGGGTTCGTGTATGCAGTCGAAGAGGCCTACAACAAGATCTACGTCTCGAAGGTGCGCGACGGTGACGACCTCATCTCGTTGGTGATCGGAGTCGACGGCCTGTCGCACATCACCAACTGGAAGGATCGCGGCACCTGCGTCTTGCTCGGAGACGGTGCCGGCGCCGTGGTCATGCGCCAGGTCGATCGCGGCGGCATTCTGTCGATCCACACTCATGCCGATGGGCGCTACGGCGACTACCTGTACTCGGACTCCGTACTCGAGACGCAGTGGGATCCGGACGCGTCCGAGCCGTTCTCCAACAAGCAGAACGGCGTGCGTCCCTATCTGCACATGGACGGCCGCAAGGTGTACGGCGTCGCGGTACGCACGATGGTCAACGACATCCACGCCGTGGTCGAGAAGTACAACCGCGACAACGCCGACCCCGTCAGCCTCGACGACGTGAGCTTCGTCTATCCACACCAGGCCAACCTGCGGATCATCGAGAGCGTCGCCAGCAAGCTCGGGATGCCGCTCGACCGCGTCTATACCAACGGGATCATGCATTTCGGCAACACATCGACCGCCTCGATCCCGATCGGCTATCTCGACGTCGACGCGCGAACCAACGGTGCACCGCGGCAGGGAATCGAGATCGACGTCGCCTTCGGCGCCGGGTTCGCCTCCGGGGCCATCCTGCGAGAGGTCGCCTAGCACCGTCGCCCTCTACGCCCGCCAGTCCCAGCGGGCTCCTTGTGCCACTTCTTCGCGAGCCGGTCGGGGCCTGGTTTCCAGTAGTAATCACGGTTGCAGACCGTCCCGATCTGGCGGACTTGCGGAGGACTCAGCTATATAGAATTCTATATTGAAACCTAGGATCCTATATAGCCGTAGACCAGCACATGCGCAAGGAGCGGCGGATGAAGATCATGCTGACGTATCCCACCGCGATGGCCCTTGCCGCCATCTCCCATGGTCATCGCTACGGCTTCGACATCATGGACGCTACCGGTCTTCCCGACGGCACCGTCTATCCGATCCTCCGACGCTTGGAAGGTCGCGGCTGCCTGGTGGGACGCTGGGAGGATGAGGAAGCAGCATACCGTGAAGGCCGTCCGGCACGCCGCTACTACGAGCTCACCGCCGCCGGCCTCGAGGCGCTAACTGCAGCCCTGCAACGGTTCCCGCGCATGGCGGAGCTGTTTCCGGGCGCCGCAAGGCACTCGGCGACTACCTGAGGGCTCATCGCGTGACCACCCAACCGTGCCGTTATCGCGCCCTCGAGCTGCCGCGGGCGTATCGCCGCGTGCTGTGGTGGGCCGCCTGCCTGGTCCCCCGCCTGCGGCGGCCGAGCTGGAGGCGCGAGTGGGAGGCCGAGCTCACCTACGCATACAGCCGTGCGACGGCCACCGGGCGCGGCACCCACCACCTCTTCGCCCGCGCTCTGTGGGCCCACATCGACGCCCTCTGGGTTTGGAAAGAGGAGTTCACCATGAGACGCGCCCTGGCTGACCTCCGCCTCGCACTACGGAGTCTGCGGCGAAGCCCGATGTTCGCTGCTGCCGCGATCCTCACGCTAGCGCTCGGCATTGGCACCAACACGGCGATCTTCTCGGTAGTGAACGCGGTGCTGCTGAAGCCGCTACCGTTCCCGGAGTCCGACCGGCTGGTGATGGTGCTGTACGAGGCCCCCGGCATCGGTTTGCCGATGGTGCCGTTCTCGGAGGCATCGTACGTGTTCGTGCGCGATAACCAGCGCGCCTTCGAGTCGTTGGGAATGCACACCCAGGAGCTGGTCAACATCGTCGGCGAGGGAGATCCGGAGCAGGTAGGGGGAGCGCGAATCACGCCCTCGGTACTGTCGGCGCTTCGAGTGTCGCCAGCGATCGGTCGTCCGTTCACCGACGCCGACGCCGCCCCTGGGGCGGAGCCCGTCGCCCTGCTGGCCCATGAGCTGTGGGGTCGGAGGTATGGATCCGACGAGTCGATCGTCGGCGAGAACCTCGAGCTCGACGGGGTGATGCGACGCATCGTCGGCATCATGCCTGAAGGCTTCGCGTATCCGAGCGAGGACACGCGCGTGTGGAGACCATACGAGCTCGACCCGGCCGATCTGGAGGCCGGCTCGTTCAGCGCTCCCGGGATCGCCCGCCTGGCGCCAGGCGCCACGCTAGAATCCGCCTACAACGAGCAGGCTGACCTGGTGGCACGGCTTAGTGAGGCGTTGCCCGATACGTTCACGCCCGAAACTCTGGCGCAGTCGCGTTTCGGACCGCTGCTGAAGCCGCTCAAGGAGATAATCGTCGGCGACATCCGACGACCGCTGTGGGTCGTTCTCGGAACCGTCGGCCTGGTGGTGCTGATCGCCTGCGCCAACGTGGCCAACCTCTTCCTGGTGCGAGCTGAATCGCGCCGCCGCGAGGTCACACTGCGCGCCGCGCTCGGGGCTCGAGGAATCGACGTGGCGCGTTTCTTCCTCACCGAGAGCCTGCTGTTGTCGCTCGGGGGCGGTATCGTCGGGCTGGGGGTGGCCCTGGCAGCAGTTCGCGGCTTCTCGGCCGCCACCCCGGTGTCGATCCCTCGGGTCAACGACATCAGCGTCGACACCGCAGTGCTGGCGTTCACCCTCGTTGTGTCGCTCCTCGCCGGCCTGCTGTTCGGCTGCGTACCGCTACTACGGAGCCGCTCCGGTGACATCGCCGCACGGTTGCGAGAGGGCAGTCGGGGAACCACCGCCGGCACGCGCATGTTGGGTGTGCGGAACGTACTCGTTGTAGCTCAGGTAGCTCTGGCGCTCGTGCTCCTGGTGGGCTCCGGCCTGATGGTTCGCAGCTTTCGAGCTCTGCGCAACATCCACCCCGGTTTCGAGTCCTCGGACGTGCTGACGGTGCGCTTGGCGCCCCCGGGCGCCGAGTATCCTGAAGAGGAGCAGATGGCGTTATTCTGGGAGTCCGTGTTGGGGCGCATCGAGGCCGTCCCCGGCGTGATCTCGGTCTCCGCGACGTCGCATCTGCCACTCAGCGGAAACATCTCGGCGGGGTCCCTGGAGATCGAGGACCATCCGACCGACGACGATGCGATACCGCCGCTCGCCGACAAGCGCAGCGTGCCGCCCAACTTGTTTGCCACCCTACGGATTCCGGTGCTCGAAGGCCGAGATCTGAGTCACACGGACGGCGCCGACCGTTTCCGTGCGGTGGTCGTCAGCGAATCCTTCGCGCGCCACTGGTGGCCCGGCGAGACTGCCATCGGCAAACGCATTGCGGAGGACGAGGACGAAGTGTGGTATCAGATCGTGGGCGTGGTCGGCGACGTGCGCCACGAGTCGCTCGAAAAACCGACGGCGGAAACCGCCTATTTCCCCTTGCGCTCAGGGCCAATCGACGAGCCGAGCCTCCCGGGCGGGATGGATCTGGTGGTACGCACCGCGGGAGATCCGGAACTGCTCGCGACGGCGGTGCGTGAGGCAGTGTGGGAAGTCGATCCGCGGCTGCCGATCGCCAACATGCAACCACTCGGACGACTGGTTTCGGAGTCGATGTCGCGCACCTCATTCACCCTCGTGATGCTCGGGATCGCGTCCCTTGTGGCGCTGCTGCTGGGCGCGATCGGCATTTATGGCGTCATCGCGTACATCGTCAGCGAGCGCACGCAAGAGATCGGGGTGCGCATCGCCCTGGGTTCTTCTCGGCGAGGAGTCCAGGCGATGGTTGTGCGCCGGGGTCTGGCGCTGGCGGCGGTGGGAATCGCCATCGGGCTGGGCGCCGCGGTAGCCGTCAGCAGCGTATTGACTTCGCTACTGTATGAGGTCGACGCGACCGATCCGATAACGTACACGGGTGTGGTCGCGGCACTCGGACTGGTAGCCTTGATCGCCAGCTGGTTACCGGCGATGCGCGCCTCGAGCGTCGACCCGGTGGTAGCCTTACGCGCCGACTGAAATCCTCTCTCCGTGGACGACGCTCGATGCCAAACGCGAATCGCTTTCGCCACAAGACCGCTGCGCTCGCCGCGACCCTCGCCACCTGCCTGATCGCCGCAGTTGCCGTTGGCGAGCCGCCGAGATCTCCGAGTCAGGAGCGCTCCGACAGCACGCGCGCCGTGTGGGAGTATCCGGACGACGGAACCTGGGCCGAGGACTTCCCGAGCTGCGGCCTGCATCGCCAGTCACCGATCGACATCGCGCGGGAGCGCGTCAACCCGACTCGGCGGCGACCGCTGGCGTTCCACTACGAGGAAACCGACTTCACCGCCTTCAACAACGGCCACACGATCGAGCTCGAGGCCGACGAGGCGTCCAACTACATCGAGGCGCGCGGCATCAAGTTCTGGCTGCTGCAGTTCCACTTCCACAGCCCGGCCGAGCATCGTGTCCCGGCGCGTGTTGTGGCTCGGGGCGCCGAGCGCACCCACGGCGCAATGGTGGTGCACCTCGTACACCAGTCGGACACCGGGATTCTGGCGGTGGTGGCACGCGTGTTCGCCCTCGGCGACGCCAACCCAACAATCGACGAGATCTGGCGGCCGAAGCTCCGCAACCAGGACGTCAACGTGCCCATGCGGCTGAACCCTGAGGATCTGCTACCGCGAGATCGCCGCGTCTACCAGTACAACGGGTCGCTGACCACCCCGCCGTGCTCGCAGCAGGTACGCTGGAACGTCCTCCGCAATCTGGGGGCGGTCGATCAGGATCAGGTGGACTTCTTCACCGGGATCTTCCCGCTCAGCACCCGCAACCTGCAGCCGTTGAACTCGCGCGGGCTCTTCCAGACGCAGTAGGGGTCAGCTCAGCCCGAAGGCGTAGAGCGTGCCGCGAGTGCGCACATAGATCCGACCGTCGGCGATTGCAGGCGTGGCATAGCACAGGTCGTCGAGATCCGACACCGAGATCGGCTCTAGCCCGCCGTCCGGCTCGAGCACCGATAGCATGCCGAGCTCCGACAGCATGAAGACCTTGCCGTCGGCGGCGATGGGCGAAGCATAGTATTGATCTACCGCCCCCTTCAGACGCCCCTGCTTGATAACCTCGCCGGTCTGCGGGTCGAACGACGTGACGATGCCGCCATCGTTCACCATGTACAGGACGTCGTTGTAGATGAGCGGTGACGGCAACTGCGGAACGGCGCGGTTGTACTCCCAAATCAGGTTCTCGTCGGTCATGTCCCCGCGACCGCCCAGGTGAATCGCCAGCATGCCGTTGCGGCTCTCGAGCGCCGCCCGCAAGTAGGCCCACTCCCCCGCATCGAGCGTCTCGTTGACGTCGAGATCAGCGAGACCGAACCAGTTCCGAGCGCGGTTCGCCGGCATCTCCTCGCGGTTCATCAGGTTGTCGCCGTCGGCGTCATACTCCGGCAAGACCTCCGCAAAAGGCGGCAAGAACACTTGGTTCCCGGGCTGATTGATCGGCGCACCATAGCCGTTGATGTACGCCACGTCGTCCAGGATGACCGGCGTCGATTTCATCTCGAACGACAGGCCCCGAACCCACCAGATCTTCTCGCCAGTCTCCGGATCGTAGGAGTCGAGCAAGAAGGAACCCGGGAGGATCAACTGCGTATCCCCCTCGGGCGACTCCCATAGCACCGGCGTCGAGTGCCCGCTCTTGGCCTCGGGACGCTCGACTTCCCAGATCGTCTCGCCGGTGTCCCTGTCCACCGCCAGCATGAATGAACCGACGTTCTGGTCGCATACGAGGATCACCTTGTCGCCGACGACGACCGGCGATGCGCCCATGCCGTAGATGTTGTTGAACGGCCCGAGCGGAACGCCCCAGAGCTCCTCGCCTTCGAAGGTGTACGCCAGCAACCCGAAGTCGGGAAAGAAAACGTAGATGGAGCCGTCGGCGATCGCCGGGCTCGGCGACGCGGCGTTGTTGCGATTGTCGTAGAACTCGGTGCGTGGGCGTGGCGCGTCACGCTGCCACAGCACCTCACCGCTCTCCCGATCGAGCGCCATGGTCAGCAGGCGATCGTCCTCGGTGGCGGTCAAGAAGATGCGCCGCTCCGACAGAATCGGCGACGAGTGGCCCTCCGGCAGCTCCGTCTTCCAGATGACGTTGGTGTCGGGTCCGAACGACGTCGGCAGCGCGCCGGTCTCGACGACGCCCGAGCCGTTCGGACCTCGGAACCGTGTCCAGTCGTCGTCGGCCGCCAGTGAGCCCGCGGTAGTCGTGGGTGGGAGAGCCGCCAACAGCAGCATCGCCGTTAGAGTCGTGCGCATCGGTGTCATCCGTTGTCGCCGGAGACATCGGCCACCGTACGCGCCGAGGACACCAGCCGTTGCTGGGAGCGAGTTGACTGTATCATCGGGCGATGGGTAGCCGCAGGGGCCTTTTCGTGGCGGTCGGGGCGCTCGTTGCCGGCCTGCTGGCGTTGATCATCTACTCGAGCATGGGCCTGGCGCAGGTCACGGGCGAGATCTGCTTCACCTTCAACGGCCGCACCGAATGCCGCGTCGCGTCGGGGACCACACGCGAGGAGACCATACGAACGGCCGCCGAGATGGCCTGTTCGGCGATCGCTTCGGGTATGACCGAGCGCATCAACTGCACGCAGTCACGACCGACCCGTATCGACTGGAGCGGCGAGTAAGGCGCCCCGGAGTGGCGCTCTAGCGGTCGCTGCCGGCCCGCATTCTGGCGCTGAGATCGCGGCCGTCCAGGTCCGCAGGCGGCCGGATTCCGAGCAGCGCGGCAAGCGTCGGTGCAAGATCCGCGGTGGAGGCAACCTCGTCGTGCTGGCCGGCAGCGACGCCGGGACCGGCGATGATCATCGGCACGTGCGAGTCGTAGTCGAACACGCTGCCGTGGGTCGTGCCCATCGACGGATCGTCCAGTACGTAGTCGTGGTACTGAACGACAAGGTCGGGACTGCGGCGCGCAAAGTAGTTGTTCCGATACCGCTGTGCTTGTGCATCAGCGGTGCCGCTGGCGCGGATCAACTCTGCCGATGTCCAGACGCGCTCGACCACCGCGCACTGGCTCAGAATCTCGGCAAGCTCTCGTTCCACATCGGCCTTGTCGCGGAGTTGCCGCTCGATCACCGATTCGTCCAGATAGAAGTCTCTCTCGATCCAAGCGTGGTCGCCGAGCTTGTCGCGGAGTCGCGCGCCGGCCTGCTGGACGCACAGAAGATCGTCGCCGCCGAGCCGCTTGCCCTCCCTACCGTGCGACGCCTCGTACTCCGGCATCAACTGCACACCGTGATCGGCGCTCAGCGCCATCATCACGTGATCCAGGCCGATACGCTCGTCAATGAACTCGAACAGCTCACCGAGCCGCAGATCGAGGCGGAACAGAATGTCGAGAACTTCCGGCGCGTTGGGTCCATAGGAGTGGCCGACGTAGTCGAGCGACGAGAAAGACAACCCGAGAAGGTCGATGCTGCCGTCCGTTCCGAGATCCTCCCGGACGATCATCTCCTTGGCCAGCTGCGCCAGATACCAGTCCCCCCAGGGGCTGTTCGGGATTCGCTCGTAAAACTCGCTCCCCGGATCCGGATACGACCAGCCGAGCACATGCGGAAACCCCAGTGCGAAGGCCCCGGTATCGATCTGTTCTACATCGACCTCCGACCACAAGCGCTCCAAGATCGCAGGCTCCCACGCCGTCCCGTAGAACTGCCGGAGGCGGTCCTCGGCGTTGAACTCCTGCACCCAGATTCGATCCGCGGCGCCGTAGTAACTGCTGCTCGTCCAGTTACCGGTGCTACCGTCGTACCAGAAGGCACCGTCGGCGTTCTGCCCGCCCAGCATGACCGCGGAGCGGTCCTTGATGCTGGCGGTGAACACCTTCGCGCGTGGATCCGCCGCCTTCATCCAGTCGCCGATCGCCGTCCCCGCCAAGTGCACGGGCGATCGTTGCGAGGCCGGGCCCGCAGCGTAGACCGAGACGTTCTGCCGGCGGTCGTACCACGAGTTCCCGACGATGCCCGACCTCGCCGGCTCGATCCCGGTGGAGATCGTCGCGTGGCCCGGCGCCGTCGCCGTCATCGAATGGTTCTGGTGCGCGTCGGTAAACACCGCGCCAGTATCGAGCAGCCGCGCGAGGCCGCCGGTGAAGAAGGGCCGGAACCGCACCAGGTAGTCGTAGCGCGCCTGGTCGATGGCGATGATCAGCAGCAACGACGGCGCGTCGCCACGCGGCGTTGGTGCCAGAACGGGAGTCGGGGCTGAGGCACAGCGCACCACCAGCAGCGGCACCATACATACGAGCACGAAGCGCAGAACGATCGGTCTACGAAGCAAATGAGCGGGCTCGCGGGTAGCTTGGACGCGGCTAGAAGTCGAACGACCGCGTCATCTTGGCGATCAGTGCCTGATCCATCAAGCCGTAGAACTCCGGATCGTAGCGTACGGTCGACTTGTAGACCAGAAACAGGTCGTGACCAGTCCGGTGGATGAAGTTCAGGCGCGCAAAGATCGACAGCCTATCGGCGATGCTGTTGTACTGCACCAGCGCGCTCGTCAGCCAGCGCTCACTGAAGTTGTAAGACGCCCGCATGCTCGCCACATGGGTATCGAAAGCGTCGGCCGGCAGCTGAATGTGGTTAAAGTCGTATCGTGGCGACAACGACAGCTTCTCGTTGAAGCGCATCGTCAGGCTACCACCGTAGGAGCGCCGCGTGCCGTCGAAGAAACCGCCGCCGCTGGTATTCACGCGACCGCTGAGCCGCCGCGCCCGGTAGGTCTCGAACGACACTCGCCACTCATTGGTGCTGTAGTCCCCGACTCCAATCTCCGCCTGATCCGACACCTCGAACGGGGTGCGAATGCGCTCGAAGCTCCGCTGCACCATGATGCTCGCGGAGTCTCCCGACTCGAGCTGATAACGAGTCCACAAGGTGTTCTCGCGCGTCTCCAGGTTTCCGGCAGTGTCGGTGGTGTACTCGACGTTGGCGAAGACCATCATCTGGCGCATCCACGACCAGCTCGGTCGAGGCTTCCAGCCCAGCCGATACGCCTGGCGAATCATGTCATGGCGACGGATAAAGCCCATATCGGTGACGAAGTCCGGATCGACGTACGCGTAACTCGCCTGGGCGCTCCAAAGATCGCTGTCCCAGCCGGCGTCGAACGCCCCGACGTATTTCGTCGTCCCGACTTGCGAGTCGCGTGCCTGGGCGACGTAACCGCGCACGCTCATGTGATCGAAGAATCGGAAGCTGGCATCGACCCCGCCGACGCGATTGTGCGCCCCGCCGCCCTGGACGTTGGTGAGGATTACCCCCACCGAGGAACGCTCGAGGATGTCCTGCTTGAGCCGCAACGTCGAGTGGTTACGGCCGATGTAGCCGAGCTCGGCGTTGCTGCCCGTCTGCGCGTTGATGAAACCGATGCTCGTGTTTCCCATCTTGCCGGTCAACTTGGCACCGTACCGCATGGTCACAGGCGTCCCGTCGAACAATCCGATGTTGCGCGAGTGATACAGCAGGGTGTCCGACCCGCCATGTCCCCGTTCTCCGCCGCTGCCGAACGCGAACTTGTCCGACCCTTCCAGGAAGAACTCTCGCCGCTCGGGGAAAAAGAGGGGGAAGCGCGTCAGGTTGACGCGCTCCTGGTCGTCCTCCACCTGTGCGAAGTCGGTGTTGACGGTGAGATCCGCAGTCAGATTGGGGGAGATCTGTACCTTGAAGTCCTCGATACCGAAATCGCCAGTGCCCTCGGTGAACGGCGAGCCCGAGGCATCGAGCGCCGTGTAGGCGCCGGTAGCGTACGGCTTCAATCGATAACGGCCGCTGAGCTTCAGGCTTCGGAGACCGAGCAGATGGCCACCCTGGGAGATGTTTCGGAAGTCGAAGCCGCGCCGGTAGTTGCTCCAGTTGACCTCCTCGTTGGTGCGACGGATCTCGCGCTTGAAGTCGATGCCCCATACATGCGCCCCGGCATCGAAGCGCAGTGCCTTGAACGGGATCTGCATCTCCGCCTCCCACCCCTTGGGCGTGACCCGCGCAGCCGCCTCCCACTTCTCGTCCCACTGCGAGTTGAGGTTGCGCTCGCCCTGCAACGTGGCGTCGTATTTCGTTCCCAGAGCGTTGACGCGGAACAGGAAGCCGTTGCGGTGATCATGGAAGGTATCCAGGAGCACGGCGATGGTGTCGTCGGTCTCCAGGCGACTGTCGCGCCGTAGATCGGTCGCCACAATGCGGCCCGGCTCGTCGTCGTACATGACGAAGCCGAGATACAAGTAGTCATCGTCGAAGAGAATCCGGACCTCGGTACGCTGGGACGGGACTCCTGCCTCGACAGGCTCGCGTTGCAGGAAGTCCGTGACGACCTCCGCCAACCTCCAGACGTCGTCGTCGACCTGCCCGTCGATACGAGGCGGTGCCGGTGCCTCGGTCGCCGCCATGCGCTTGCCGCCCGGGCCAATCTCGGTTTCTTCCGCCGGCGTGGGCGCGCGCTCCGACGCGATCGCCGCCGGGTCAGCAGCCGCCGCTTCGAGCGCCTCGCGCAGCTCCTGCGCAGCCTCATCACGTTGTTGCTGGGCGCGCTCCTGCGGACCGGCGGAGGCCTCGGTCGGCACAGCCGACAGCGTCACCGCCGCGGTCAGAGCGGCGCCTGCGAGCGTTCGCAGCGCGTGCCGGAGGCCGTAGTCCGGCCTGGAGATAGTAGTCAAGTGTCTTCACGGCCTCTGGAAAGAGCGCCTACGGCGAGCAGGAACTGGCGCCCGAGCGCTCGCTCCAACTGTAGCGATCCGCAGGCGTCGCAACAACGCGAAAACGACCACCTCGCGGGTTCTTCGCGCGCTGCTGACACTTCTTTACGCCAGCGACGGCAGGCATCGGGGTCGTTCGCGCACGGTCGCGACTTCGACGCGTGGTCGTGGCAGAGTCTATGTACCGATCGTCTCCTCCGCCCAACCTGGAAAAGCTGATGAATCGCACGGCATGCATCGTTACCTTGGTGACGGTCTCGCTCCTCTCGTTGACCGCACTCACACAGGCCAACCATCAAGAAACTCCGCCGGCGCCGGCGAGCATCGAGATCAGCCCGGACCGCGTCACCCTCGAGGTCGGGAGCACTGCAAGCCTGACGGCCGTGGTCCGCGACAGCGACGGCAACGTGCTGGACGACATCCAGGTGGTCTATCTATCCCGCTCGCGACGCAGCGTCGGCGTCAATCCGGCCGGCACGATCGAGGCGTACAAGCCGGGCGACGTCGAGGTAATCGCGATCGTCCCGAGCTCGCCGGACGCCGATCCGCGCCGCGACGACGATGCGCTGCGCGCCGTTGCCGAGGTACACGTGCCGGTGCCGCCGCTGGCGTCGGTTGCGTTCGCCGCCATGCCGGGTCGCTACTACGCCGGAACGATCGTGCATCCCGAGTTCGAGATGGTTGACGTTTCGGGCGCCGCGCGTACGGACATCGCTCCGGGGCTCGAAAGCAGCGACCCCTCGGTCGTCGAGATCGACCACGTCGGGTCGCTCCGGCTCGTCGGTCGCGGCACCGCGGTGATCACCGCCCGGGCCGAGGAGGTGAGCGGCCGCTTCGAGCTGACGGTCGCTGATGACCCGACGACTTCCGTGCGCCTGACCTCGAGCGCTAGCGAAGTGCGCACCGGCGATGTGGTGCATGTCGACGCCACCCCGCTCTCCGCCGACGGCGACCCCGTCCCTGAAATGCCGGTCGTGTATGCGCTCCGCGCCCGCACCGATCAGTACGGGATCGGCGAGCCGCCCTCCGGTCTGGTGACCGGCGACGGCCGCTTCGTAGCCGATCTGCCCGGCGAGTACACCATCCTGGCAACGGCGGGGCAGCACTGGGCGTCAACGACGGTCGTGGCAACCGACCGCGGGGTGCAACGCGAGATCGAGCTCGTCGGGCACGGTCGCGTCGCCGATCGGAAGACCTCCGACCTGTGGGTCTGGGAAGCGCCCGATAGCCGCGACTACGCGATCACTGGAACCTGGGGCGCCGCCGGGCACGCCTATATATGGGACGTAACCGATCCCCGCAACATCCAGCTCATCGACATGGTCAAGGTCGATGCCCGCACGGTCAACGACGTCAAGGTGTCGGAAGACGGGAGCATCGCCGTGATCAGTCGTGAGGGCGCCTCGAACCGCCGGAACGGGCTGGTGATCCTCGACGTCTCGAGCCCGCGCGACGGGGTCAAGGTGCTGTCGCGCTACGACGACCAGATGACCGGCGGCGTGCACAACGTGTACATCCACGACGAGCATCTCTACGCACTATCAAGCGGTCGGCGTTACGACATCCTCAACATCGAGGACCCGCGCAATCCGTATCGCGTCGGCAGGTTCGAGCTCGATTCGCCGGGCCGATCAATTCACGACGTCTGGGTGATCGACGGCGTCGCCGTATCGTCGAACTGGGACGACGGCGTGGTTCTCGTCGACGTCGGCGGTGGCGGCATGGGCGGATCTCCCACCAGCCCGGTGGAAATGGGGCGCTACGCGTACCCGAGCGGCTGGAACCACGCCGCCTGGCCGTTCAAGAGCGAGTCGACCGGCAAGTTCTACGTCATCGCCGGCGACGAGGCCTTTCCGGCGGACCGCAACCCGATGGGCCTGGATCGATTCGAGGGCCCACCGGTACAGGCAGCGGGTTGGATCCATTTCATCGAGTTCGACGATCTGACCGATCCGCGCGAGGTAGCTCGATACCAGGTGCCGTACGGCGGCACCCACAACTTCTGGGTCGACGGCGACACGCTCTATGTCGCGTACTATAACGCCGGGCTGCGAGTCGTCGATATCTCCGGCGAGCTATTGGGCGACCTGTATCGTCAGGGACGCGAGATCGGCTACTTCCTCGCCGACGATCCACGAGGGTTCAAGCCCAACGCCCGCCGCACCTGGGGCGCGATGACCCACAAGGGAAACATCTTCTTCGCCGACAACAACTCCGGTCTGTGGGCGGTGCGCCTGAAGCCGGATGCCGCAGCTGGTGCGGCCGGACCGGAGTGAGGGTGCTACGACCCCGCGTCTCTAACGCCTGATGGCCGGGGCGTTCAGCGAACAGCTGGCGGTCAGGTCTGACATCGCCAGCCAGGGCGTTCAACCGCGCTTCAGATCATCCAGCCGGTAGAAGGTGCCCCGCCAGTAGATCCCGCCGCGCCACAGCGCCAGTGCCGCCGCCCTGGCGAAGCACACCTGGGTGAGCAGCACGCCAAGCGGCAACAGCGGGACGGTCCACAGCCGTAGCCTGGTCTCCCTCAGCATGCCGATCTGGATGGACGCGATGATCCCGACAATGACGACGTTGAGCCAACGGATGGCGCCGGCGGTCATCACGGCGGCAGCGAACGGCCACACAACCATCACGACCTGCGCCAGGCCACCGGCGGCAAGCAACAGCACCGAGTAGTTCACTGCTCCCAGCGTGTTCTTCTCGAGCCCGCGGAACGCCGCCGCCAGGCTCGGATACCACTCGACATTCAGAAAGCTCCCGGCGACGGTGCAGTGCGCTGACGCTCCGCTGGCCTTCAGGTTGGCGGCGAGTCGTACGTCGTCGAGCGGGTCCATGGCCAGAGCAGCATGCGTACCGGCACGCTCGTAGGCCGCCCGGTGGACCAGGTTGAAGCTGCCAAAGCCCACCGCCGCAGAGCTCCTCGGGTCGCTGACGCGCCAGGGCCGGAAGTAGCCGTTGAACACCAGCGCGAAGGCCGAGACGAACAGCTCCAAAGCCGCGCTCGTCACCTTGACGTCTGCTGGCATTGTCAGGTGATCGTAGCCCCGAGCCACTGCATAGCTAACGACCCGGCTCAGCACGGTCGAGTCGAAGACGACGTCGGCGTCGGTGAACAGCAGCAACTCCCCCGACGCGACTTCTGCCCCACGTTGCAGGGCGTGGTTCTTCCCCAGCCAACCGGCTGGCAACGCGTCGATCTGGATGACGCTCAGGCGCGGATCTGACACCGCGATTTCGTCGAGCACGCTGCCGGTGGCGTCGTCCGACCTGTCGTTCACGGCGATGATTTCCAGATTGGCGTAGTCCAGGTTCAGCACCGAGCGCAGCGCAGGACCAACCGTGGTGGCCTCGTTGCGGGCCGGCACGATGATGCTGACGCGCGGTAGGGCGGCCAGCGCCTCCGCATCCGGCACCGGCATATCGCGTACGAAGCTCATCGCGGCCCGGCCGCGCACGATGTCGATTGCGAAGATCGTCCAGGCGATACAGCTCACGGCGGCGAGCACCAGCAAACCCATCTCGACGGGCGTTGACATCGCCAGGAACCCTAGTGGCCCTCGTGGCCTGCTGTGACAGCGGCCGGCGGCCGGCCATCCACTAGTCGACGCCGCGCCAGTCATGCAGGAAGCGCAGCAAGACAGCGGCAGAGTTGTCCGCGGCCAGGCGCCCGAAGGTACGAATCTGATTGCCGCCCGGCCCGCCTCCGGCGAGGTCTGACAACGAGCGGAAGGCTAGAAACCGCACGCCGTTGATCGCTGCCACCTGCGCCACGGCGGCGGTCTCCATGTCGACCGCATCCGCCGCGAACGCGTCCCATATCCACTCGCGGAACTCGGTGTTGTCGAGAAACGTGGGGCCGGACACACCGTTGCCGCCCACCACGAGACGGGGCGTCTCGTCGAGGCACTCGCCCGAGTCGACGCAGCGGGCCAGTTCGAGATCGCCGGCGAGCCGCCGGGCACGCGCCAGCATACGCTCGTCCACCTCGAACCAGAATTGCCGCTCGCCGCTCCGCGAGCCGATCCGTTCCCCGGGCATGAGCTGCCCGCGCGGGAACATCATGCCGAAGTTGGCGAACTCGCCGGCGCGGCCACCGGTATCCCAGCCATCGGCCGTCTGACGCGCGAACACCATCTCCTGGTGCTGACCCCAGCGGGCGGCAACGGTCACGTCACCGATGTTCAATCCCGGGTTCGCACCGCCGGCGATGCCCGAGAAAATGATCGCTCCGACGTCGAAGTGATCGATGACAGCCTGGGTGGCGGCGGCGGCATTGACCAGGCTGACGCCGCCGAGAAACAACACTACCGAGTGCCCCTCTAGATTGCCGACGTAGTGCGTCCGCCCAGCGAACTCCCGCGTGTCGTCGATACGCGCCGCCGCCAGGAGCTTGTCGAGCTCCGACTCGACTGCGCACATGATGACGACGCGGACGGGCTCCCGCGCTCGGAATGACGGGCGGGCGCCGCTTGGGCCTCCTGTCGGCGGCTCGGCGACCCGGACGTTGGCGCACGAGAGACCGACGCAGCCCGCCAGAAGCGAGGCGACGACGAGTCGACTGCGCACGATGCTGATCATGAGTACGGGGACGTTTGCAGGAGCACTCGCCTCCCGACCGCCGTCGACAGAGCGATCGTCGGTTTCGTCTACTGCGCGGTAACCGAATCGCCCTCGGCTGCAGCACCGTCAACCAGCCGGCATATCGCCGATTGGCCGAGAACCCGCGTGACCTCGAGAAGGCCGACGCGATCCGTGATGCGGTCGAGCACGTTGCCCTGTGCGTCCTTGATCTCGTCCACGACGCGCATGACGGCGAATTGCTGCCCCACGGTGACACCGAAGTTGTCGCCGCGATCGATGTAGTAGTCGTCGCCACGGTTGCCGACGATCGTCGCCGGCGGCATCACCGGCCTCAGTCCCGCGAAGCTGCCGGACTGATCGGCGATCTGCTCCACCGCCTCCTCGATCGCCGGGCGGAGTGCTTCCTGAGCCAGTCCCTCATCGAAGTTCTGCTCGAAGCTGGCGCTGTTGATCTGGATGCCGCCGAGGCGTTTCTTTCCCTTGCCCTCGGCGACGACGAGGATCTCGCTGGTCACCGTGTTCACCACGCGCACATCCACAATGCTCTCGGCCTCGGTAAACCGCCCGCCGATGCCACCGATCCCGGCACGCATGCTCTCCACCGAGAACTGCGTGATGGAGCCCGTCACCATGAGCTGGGCACCGAGGACCTTGCCCATCTCCGCTGCGGTCGAGGCGTTGACGCGACCGCTAGCACCGAAGTCCTGCTCGCCGAGAACCGCTTGGATCTCCCTTCGCTCGATCACCGAGAACCTGCCGGACTTCACCAGCTGGGTCGCCAGCTCGTCAGCCGCGGCCTCTCCGAGGCGTCCGCCCCAGAAGCTCCAGCTGCTGTTGTTGTAGAAGTTCATCACCGCAACCCGCACCTTGTCTTGTGCCTGGACGGGCGCCGGGGCAACGACGGAGAAAGCGACAACGAATACGACGGCGAGGGCGGCGACACGGGAACGACGATTATTCACGGGTGCCTCACGGTTGGTGCAAAGGGATCGTGAGGTCAGTGTATTCCAGATCCGGGCTGGCGTGCAGCTGTGTCGACTGCGACGAGAGGTACGGCGATTCCTCAGCGAGCCGAGGGCGTGCTGAACGGAATCGTGCCGCGGATCGGGTGGCCATCGCCACTCGAGGTTCGCCAAGCGATGACGTGGTCGCCGGGCTCGAGATCTCCCAGAACCTCGACATAGAGCGCATTGTCGTCACCGGCCTGTAGGTCGCCTAGCTCCTCGGTCTCGTGACAGCTCAAGCTGATGCGACTAACCGCCATCTCCGGCGCCAGCGAAAACCAGAGGCGCACCTCGGTAGGCGACGCCTCGAGGACTGCGTCCTTTTCCGGGGCGCTGCCCGTCAGGCGCAGATGCCCGGTGGGCGGCGCCGCGGCTAGCAGGGTCAGGAGTGCGAGGGCGACGAAAACCGCCAGGATCCGGTTATCGAAGCGCTCGTCACCGAAGCGCCTTTCCGCGTCTCTCACCGCTCGCCTCTGGTCGTTGCTCATACTCGCACTGCACGGGAATCTACGGGGCGACCTGAGCCGGTGCAACCCGCGGCTACCGCGAGCACGGTTCCGTTCCTCACTGAATGCCGACCTGCCCGCGCACCGCCTCGATGAGCTTCGCGGAGTCGTAGCCGACGCCGTTCTTGAACACCAGCGTCACGTTGCGGATGTGGCGCGGGTTGGCGAGCGGATTGCCATCCAGCACCACCAGGTCGGCCTGCTTCCCCGCTTCCACCGATCCGACCTCGTCGTAGATACCCAGGACCTTGGCACCGTTGGCGCTGATCACCTGGATTGCCTCTATCGGGGTGAAATCGGTTTCCAGCAGGAGCTCGAAGTTGCGCTGGTCGCCAAAGCCAGCCAACGCGGCACCGTAGCCGGTCGGATCGACCCCGGCGGCCAGCAAGCCGCCGGATTCTGAAAACTTGTAGGCATACTGCAGCCCCTTGTGGAATAGCTCCGGGGGTATCGAGCCGCTCTCCTCGATGCGCGCCGCTGCTGCCTCGACTTCCTCTAGCGCCCCCGGCGCCAACGCTTCGCGGGCCCGGGGGTCGAGCTCGGTACGCCCCTTGACGTACATCTCGTTCACCACCGGTGTGCTGGTCATCGCCACCCCCGCGTCGATCATCTCGCGGAAGGTCGTCGCCACCGCGTCGCTCGACAGATCGAGCTCGACAACGCTCTGCATGAGGTTGCGCGAACACTCGTCGGCGGTGCGCGTCTCGTCGTAGTCGCTGTTGGTCATCAGGCCGTGTTCGATGTTGTCGATGCCGGCTTCCACCGCCTCCCGGAAGCTCACCGAGCACAGGTGGGCGGTTACCTTGAGCCCGTGCCGGTGTGCCTCGTCGATCGCCGCCGCGAGCTCCTCGCGCCCGATCCAGGTGTAGGCCTTGAACCAGTCGACACCCTCCTCCGCCCAGTAGCTCACCACCCGCCGGGCGTGCTCCGGATCGGAGAGCTTCGACATGTTCATGAACTGCGCCTGTTCGCCGGTCAGGTAGGGGCCGGTGACGAACATGCGGGGTCCCGGAACCTCGCCCGCCTCGATCGACTTCTTGAGGCTGATCTCGGCGTATGGGTACTCGCTGCCGGTGGTACGGATGGTGGTCACCCCGGCGGCCAGGTAAAGCCGCGGGGAGGTGTAGTTCGACTGCACGGCGCGGCGTGAGGTCGTGTAGTAGCTGTGATCGTGCAGGCCCACGAGTCCGGGAATCACGGTATGCCCGCGCAGATCCAGCACCTCGGCGTCGACTCCCACATTGACCGAGTCGTTGCCACCGACCGCCGCGATGCGGCCGTCGCGAATCACGATCGTCTGGTCCTCGCGTGCCGGCGCGCCGGTGCCGTCCACCACTCGGACGTGGGTAAGCGCCACCGCCGGAGCTCGCACCGCAACGTACTCGAGGACGTCGTCCGACAGCATCTGCGGCGTGGAAGCCGCGGCGATCAGGGCCAGGGCTGCGGCGGCGACTGAAATCGACTTGCTCATCCGGGGCTCTCCTAACGTGGCTCGTGAGGCGATCGAGTGGGGACGTCGACCGTGAAGACCATTTTCATGCCCGACTCCAGGTGCTCGGCGATGTGGCAGTGAACCATCCAGCGGCCCGGGTTGGACAGCTCCAACAGGAGATCGGTGGTCGAGGCCACCGGGAGCAAGACGGTGTCCTTCCACGCCAGATTGTCGTTGGCGACGCCGTCCTGCTCCAGTACCAGGAAGCGCTGGCCGTGGAAATGGATCGGATGCTGCATGGCATGGAACGAGCCGCGATCGTTGGTGATGCGAATCTTGACCACGTCGCCGACTCGGAAGCTCCAATCGTCGATGTCCATGTTGCGGTTGTCGGTACGCGGATCAATCAGCAGCCACTCGATCTGCTCGCCAGTGCTGATCCAGTTCATCATCGGCATCGTCCCGGCCCACTCGGCGGGGTTGAAGTACACCCGATCGAGCGCCATCAGCTGGTCGACTACAAGCGGCAACTCCCCGGCTTCCAGTCGCAGCACGAGCTCGCGGTCCGGGGGACGTTCGAAATGGTCGCGGTAGTTGTTGATATCCGCCGACACGTCGGCGTTGACGCGCAGCACCGAGTGATCGTTCGCCAGGTCCGTGCCGACCGCCTCGGCGCCCACCCTGATGATGCCGAGATCGGTGGACTCGGTGAAGAAGCTCCCGGCACGGTGGTTGATCCCCTGAACGATATTCGCGACTCGAACCGCGCCGGGCTCAGCGAAGCGGACGTCGACGATGTAGCGCTCCGCCGGCGCGATGACCAGGTTCTCGGCCCACACCTCTCGCTGGAATCGCGATACGTCCGTCGCTACCACCTTCATCGGCACGGGTGCCGTCGCGCCATCGTGTCGGAAGCTCAGGTTGAAGGTGCGCGTGTTGGCGACGTTGGTAAAGAAGAAGCGCACGACCTCACCACGCTTTACCTCGAGCTCGTACTCGGGCTCGCCGTTGACCAGCAGCAGGTTGCCGAACCTGCCCATGAGCATGAAGTTGGCCGACTCGGTGCCGTACGGCACCAATCCCTGTTCGCCCAGCAGCAGGTCATCGAGCATGAGCACCTGTTCGGTGTTCACCGGTCCGTAGGCATCGCTCGACGCCGGCTCGACAAGCATGTTGCCGAAAAGACCCAGATCCTGCGTGATGTCCTCGCGGTGGTGAGGGTGGTACCAGTACAGTCCCGCGTCGCGGAAGTAGACCTGGTATCGAAAGCTCTCGCCGGGAAGCACCGGATCTTGCGTCACTCCGGGGACACCGTCGAAGCGATTGTCGAGTCGGACCCCATGCCAGTGGACCGCAGTGGGCAACTTCGTATGGTTTTCGAAATTGACGAAGACGGTAGCCTTCTCCGGAACGTGTATCAGCGGTCCCGGTATCTGGCCGTTGAAGCCGTACATCAGGTAGGTGCGCTCGCCAAGCTGTTTTCGCACCAGGCCGGCCTCGAGATCGAGGGTTCCGCCGTCGCTTAATCGGACGATCTGGCGGTGCCTGGCGAGGGGCACATTCTCGGGATCGGCCGCTGTGGGTAGCCAGGGTGTTGAGCTCGGGCGCAGTGCCGCCATCCCCGGCAGCATCGGCACTGCTGGATGCATTGGAGGCGTAACGTCGCCATTACCGCCCATACCGGCAGCATGATCGCCGCTACCGCCCGGCGCGACCAACGCTAGCGGTGCCTGCGTGATCAGGTCTTCGGCGGTCAAGCGGGAGCTCGGAGACCTGCCCCGGAGAACCAGCCGTCCGGCGCGGGTTTCAGCCTCCGCCGCGGGCTCGGCGCTGATCCAGATCAAGAACTTGTTGTGCGCCACCTCCCCCAGATCGGTGAGCCCGTTGCGCACCTCGCCCAGGCGGGTGACCGGATCCAGCCACGGGGTCGTGACCCAGGCGACGTAGGCCGCGGCTCCGAGCTCGGCAGGGTCCGGGAGCCCTTCGACTAGCACCCTGAGGTGATATCGATGTCTGCCCTCGGCGGTGACCGCAATGCCGAACGGCGAACGCACCCGTCCGAGCTCGGCCACACCATGGGCATCCCCCGCCCGGCTCGTCGGAAACAGCTCCATGCAACGCAGATCCGCTGACGTGGCGATCGTGGAGGCGGCGAATGCGCAGCGGAAGTCAGCCGTGCGGCCGTCGGGACCAGGGTTGTGGGCCTGCTGTGATCCAGCTGCCCCCGCGAACGACGCTGCCAACGTCACCACGAGAATCAACCTCGTGACCAACCGAACCTCGGTGCCGGGCGGCTTCATGAAGGCACCATAAGTGGCGGCCGGGCCACACCGCAATTCGGCGCCTGCGATGGGCGCCGCAAGATCTGCGTCTAGCGTCGAACGGTGCGCCCCGATCGTGGACCGACGAGGGTCCAACGAGCGGCAGCGGTGGTTGCGGGGCGCGATGCGCGCCAGGGAGCCGAATAGAGCCGTCGTGCTGCTGCTGCGCGCGGCGAGTCGATGCGCTGCACGACCTGGGCGGACGCTGTTGCCTCGGCGCCTACGCGCAACGAGCGCCACCGATTGACTGCTGCCGTTCCGGCGTTTTCGTCTTGGTTGATGGCGGCTGTTCGAGCGTCACCCCGCCGTACCTGCGGCGGAGCCATCACGGTGACGTACTCATACAGCCGCGGGCGCACGGGCGGCGCGGGCGTTATGGCTGCCGGTGCCGTCTCCGCCAGCTCTGGTGCCGGCGGAAAGGACGCAACCACGGTGATCTGGTCGCGTACGCGCGGCGGAATCCCTTCCACCCACTCGATCACCGTTACGTACTCGTACAGCCGCGGGCGCACGGGTGGCGCGGGCGTTATGGCTGCCGGTGCCGTCTCCGCCAGCTCTGGTGCCGGCGGAAAGGACGCAACCACGGTGATCTGGTCGCGTACGCGCGGCGGAGTCCCTTCCACCCACTCGATCACCGTTACGTACTCGTACAGGCGCAGTCGCACTGGCGCGACGCGCTCGACGACCGGGCGCCCAAAGGGAACCAATTCCGAGTCTCCAAGAGACGCGGTCACCGTCTCGAGCACGATCATCGACAGCGAATCGGTTTCCGTCGCCGTGTCGACACGACTGGCGCGCCGTTCGTCGAGAAGTGGCCCCAGCGAACCCGCCGGTTCGGCGGCTGGCAACGGCTGTTCAAGGAGAATCAGCGGCGGTGCAGCAGCCGTGGCGACCGCATGGAGACCGGTGCCGGTCGTCGGTATCGGCCGTTCCGGCACCGAGTTCTGCGGCAGCGGCGTTGAGCGTGCTGCCGGCGACGCCATGGACGCGAACAATCGACCTGCGGTGGAGGTCGGGCCACCGTCTGGGGCAGCGGCCGGAGCAATAGCGGAGACACTCGAAGCCTCCGCCGCCGCCTCGGCGTGGGCAATCACGCGGTCGGCACCGTCGGGCAACTCCAGCGACAGGTCCTGGTCGAACAGGAAGTCGTCGATCACCGTTACCGGTCGCGTTGGCCACTCAATGTCGGCGTCGGGGGCATTGTCCGGCGATAGGCGCAGGGTGTAGCTACCGATCGGAACGCCGTCGATGCGGAACAGTCCGAAACGGTCCGTCGCGCCACTCGCCACGACGTCGCCCCGATGATCGATGAGCTCGACCAGCAAGCTCGGAATCTTGCGTCCGCCGACGATCACCCGACCAGCGATACCGAACTCGACGTCGAGGGTGAAATCGGCCCGAGTCATAGCCCCGGCGGCCACCTCGACCATGCGCTTGCGCTCGCGCGGCGACAGCTCGATCGGCAGACGGTCCGGATCGTACTCGATGCGGTGGACACCCTCGTCGAGGTTCGTCAACAGGTACTTCCCGCCCCGGGTCGTGCGCGTCGCCGGGCGCCCGTTGACCATGATGGCAAGCCCGGACAGCTCCTCGGAATCGACCTTGTAGCCGTCGGCCACTCGAATCCGCCCGGCGATGCCTCCGGTAGAGCCGTAGTCGCCGAGCGAACGCCCCGGTACGACCCGACTGCCGGCAAAGGCCAAATCGCCGACGAGCGCAAACGACAGCGTCGCACCGCTCTCACGTCCTTCCTCGGCCAGCAGGGAGCTCGACTGGTAAGTCGCTGCCAGTAGCATTCCGGGCATGACCGCTGCCTGGACACCGAGGGCCAGGCCGAGGTTGCCGTTGGTGAGCATCGGGCCGCCGATCACGGCGGGTTGCCAGCGCCCGTGGCCGACCCACGACAGACGCAGCGCCTGGCTGTGGCCGGCTCCAGCAACAACCTGGGCGAGCAATGAGGCGCGGAGCCGGGCGCCGGGCTGCCACGTGAGGTCGATCATGGCGTTGGCGCCGCTGCGCATCGCGCCCAGTCGCCAACGCGTACCCGGCGACCACATCAGATCAAAGCGATACTCACCGTGGTAGTCCGGGCGGGCTCGCATCGACATGCCCCGCCAGGGCCGAAACGAAACCGCCGGTAGCAGAAACGTCTGATCGCCGGTCTGCGCGCGTCGATAGCGACCGACGACACCGGCCTCCCAGGTACCGCTGACGCTTCGCCGCGAGAAATCAATGAAATGATCGACGAACTGCTGGCTGCCGAACTGAAAGCCGGCCTCGCGGCCCTGGGAGCTGGCCAGGAAGCGCCAGCGGCCTGCGTAGGCCTCGATATCGCCCAAATAGCCGAACCGCCCGCCCGAATTGGCGCCGGCGAACGAGGCCACAACGCCACTGGCCAGCTGGCTTACCCCGCCGACAACGAACTCCCGCCGCTCACCGTCCTGTTGCATCGCCGTCTCAAGCGTGAGCCGACTGGATACACCGAATCTACCCTGGACGAACCCGGACATTCCGGGTAGCTGTCGTGAGGGATGCAGCGCATTGCCCGGCCGACCGAACCCTCCCTGCACCATGAGCGCCCCCGAGGGCAGCATCTGCTGTGAGGCGCTGCGCGAGTGGTCGTGGATGTCGATCGGCACCGTGGGAACGCCGCGGTCATAGATCAGCACCTCGACGCGGTTGGCGCGCGACGACGACAGCCGCACTTCGCGAAAGTCGTAGAGGCCGTCAAGGCCCATCGTCTGCGCCGCCACGTTGCGGTCGTTTACCCGCAGCACCGCCGTTCCGGCCGGGACGCCGACGCCGCTGATGGTGGCCGTAGAGCGCATTTGACGCGGCAACAGCTCGGTACCACTGGCGTTGACGCTGAAGAGCTCGAAGGGCTGATTGGTCCACGCTCCCTGAAGGCCGGTCATCTCGACGCCGCTGAGGAGAGGGTGGAGGCTGACGCGCTGGTAGCCTGCCATCACCAGCTTGTCGTCGAAGCGCCGCAACCAGGCGTATTCCGACAGTCGCCGGCGCTCGGCGAAGGACTCGTCGTAGCGAATCCGCCACTGTCCCCCGACGGCGCGGCCGGAAAGCACCGTGTCGGCCGACGACACGCCGAGATCCCGCCGCTGCGACCTCCGGGCTCGGATCTGCGCGGTCGACAACGCCAGGCTGGGAGCGCGGATATCGGCAACCGGATCCGCGATGCTACCGGTTGCCGATCCAAGATGTCCTATCCAAGGGATGTCGAGTAGCAGCG
Source organism: Acidobacteriota bacterium (assembly GCA_965197275.1). GTDB lineage: Bacteria > Acidobacteriota > UBA890 > UBA890 > WLXD01 > DASCOT01. Next base: position 259,116 of record CBDAMQ010000032.1, on the reverse strand, counting down.
CCAACCGACTCGAGCTGTAGGCGATACGCATCGCCAGGCGATCGATCATGGCGCGCTCGCGGATATGCGCCACGCCCTCGCGCGCCACGATGTCGATCGGCTGCAGAATCACATTGCCCAACGGCGTCTCGATCGTGATCTCCTCGTCGTCCTGGCTCAGCTCACAACCACAGACGGCGAGGAAGTCCTCGAGCGGCACCAGAAACTCGGTGCCGTCGAAGTACACCTCCGAGGCGGTCAGCTCACGGTTCTCGACCACCAGGCCGAGGAGCATGCGCTGCGGATCGTCCGGGCGTGGCCCCTCAGCACCCGAGGCCAGTGGCGCCAGAGTCAGCGCCGCCACCAGCACAACGCCAACGCGCCATGCCTGCCGCTCGACGCTGCCAAGATGCACCTGGCCCCGCTTGGCCGCGTTTGGCCGTTCGCGAGGCAAGATGCGCACCTGAGTCACTCCTGGAGATTGTGATCAGCGCTGTGAGCCGTCGTCGGGCGGCGGCGGCTGCTGTTGTTGTTGCTGGTCCGCAGCAACCCCCACGTCGGGGGCCGGCGGAACGCTGAACTCGGTGGCGTCGCGGAACGGCTGGCCGTCGAGCTTGCCCTGGAACGCGAGCATGTAGCGCCCTGTCGGCAGGGCGTGGGGCTGCGCCAGCAGAAGCTCCCGGCGCGTGCCGCCGAGCACAGGCGTGGTCGGCAGACTCCCGTGATAAAGCAGGCCTGCAGGGATCACCTCGGGGTCATCACCCAGGGTCGGCATGGTCGCTACGTCAGGAAAGCCGTCAATCGGCCACACGGCGTACTCACCTTCGAGCCGCACATGAGCGTTGCCGCCGTTGGAAATGTCGAACGCCGCGGCGTAGTACTGGCGATCCGCAGCTACGCTCACCTTGTTCAGTTGTCCTTGGCGCACAACCGTACCGGCGTAGGCGTAGACGGCTACGCCCACCTTGAAGGCAATCTTCACCTTGCCTTCCGGCAGATCCTTGGGGATCTCCTCGAGATAAATCATGGCGCGGTGCTCACCGTCGCTCGGCCTGGTCCGCGGACGGATCGCGAAGCGCACCGTCTGTGTGGTCTTACCGGCAACGGTGAACTCACGCGGGTTGAGGATCAGCCACTGGTCGAGTGACTGCTCGTCCGGATCCAGTACGCGTACCTGGTTGAACTCGTCGAGGTCTCACGGCACTACCGTGACGCGGATGTCGAGGTCCTCTTCGGAGAAGTTGATCAGGCGTAGCGCCTCGACAACGGGACGCGACCCGATCCCGATCTCGAAGCGACCGGGGCTCACCGCCACCTGCGCTGGTGGATCGACGTCTTCGTCGCCGCCGGCCGGCTGCTCGAGCGGAGCCAAGGTCCGCGTCGTCTGCTGCGCAACGAGTTCAGGGACGAGCACGAGGCCGAATGCGATCGTCGCGCTCAGGAGGACGGCTGGCGTCCTGTACCGGAGAGATGGAGTCGCTTTCATGGTCGGGTCTCCCACTGAGTCAAAGGTTGTTCACAATCACGGTGAGGGTTCCAGTGTGACGCCCGGCGGCGCGCACCTGGTCCAGATCTAGCGTCAGGTTGAGGCCCCCCTGCACCAGGCGCCGTTTCTTCTTGCGGTCCACGATTTGGGGCGCGATCGCTTCCAAAGTGACGCCGATGAAACTCGTTGGGTCGTCGACGCTGCTCAGTTGACCGCTGCTGCCGTTGGCGCCGACGAACCGGTACTGCACGTCGATACGACCGAACTGCCGCCGCGTCATCCAGGACCACCACAGCGCGTCCACGGAGCGCGTCACGGGCCCCAAGCTCTGGGCGGCCAGATTCGACGGGTTGAGGGCTCCACTCGAGAGCGTCGAGTCGAGCACCGGGCTGGCGGTCCCCAGGTCGAAGATGCTCGCGCCTGCGGCGAGTAGCTCACTGGCGGTGATGGCTTCCAACTGCAGGCTAGGCGCGATGTTGATGACTGGGGTAGCGTGGCCCATCTTCAGCAGATCGATCGGCTCGATGAGCTGAGCAGGGCTGGCGCCGGGCAGCGCCAGGGCGGCCGCCAGGCTGATGCCTGCGAGGAGGGTGGATCGCATTCCTGTGTTCCGTCCGACTGCGGCAAAGGCCCGGACCGGAAACCCGGCTCGGGCGCTTGCGCGTCTGGTTGTAGTTGGAAGTGACTACAGGTTCGTAGCCGTCAACTGGTAAACGGTGCCGGCGCCGGCGACGGAGTAGGCCCCCGACAGGGTGGCGCCAGTGAAGTCGAGGTTCAGCTTGACGTCGCCAACGACCAGGGTGAACAGGCCGGGCGGATCGAACTGTGCGTTGGCACCCCAGGCACCACCGTTCTCGCGAATCTCGGTCGTGTTCACGACGATCTTCTTGGTGGCATCAGCGGCATGAACCAACTCGACTGTGCCGGCCGACTTGGCGATCGCCACCTGTGTCTGGTTGCCGTTGGTGTTGATGGAACGCACCGCCCAGACGTTGACCATGTGCAGGTCGACGCTGTTACCGGTGGGATCCACGGTCATATCGGCACCGTTGTTGACGATGTCCGAATCGGCGTTCAGCACGGCGGCCGTGTTGCCGAGGTTGTCAGCGCGCGTGCCCTGATCGGCGGTGGCGTTGAGCCACGCGGTCAGAGACGCCGCCGGAACCGTGAAGTTCACCTGACTGAAGTAGTGCAGGATCACCACACCGTTCATCGTGATGTCGACGTCCGTCGAAACCTGCGCATGCGCGGTCGATGGCGTCGCAAGAAAGGTCAACGCCAGCGCCAGCACCGTGGCTGTCAGCAGTTGACCTCTGAGGGTCTTGAGGCTGAATGGCTCGCTAGGTAACACTGAGGTAACAAGAGCGGCGCGCTAAGGATTTACGGTCACCGCTTGGACCCCGGATGCGATCGCCTTGCGTGATGCGGCCTCGTGTCTCCCGGGGATTCCGCTCCAGGGCGCGTTGCCCTTCGCGCGTTCGCCTACCTCACCTTGGAGCGGACCGACTTGCTGCCCGCCTGCAGATCTCCGTCCGTCGGCGTCACGGTGCACTCCAGGCGGTCGCCCTTGGCGAACAGGTCGGTGGCGAGGGCGTCGGAGTGCGCCGCGATGGTGACGTCGCGCACGACCCTGCCGTCGACTTTCCATACGTACCGGTACGAGACGACGTCGTAGTCGGGGTCGTCGGTCACCAGCGGGTGCTTGATCTCGCACAACGGCACTCTGCGGGCCTTCGGCTTGTTGCGAAACTTGACCCTCTTGAGCGCCACCGGCGCTCGGTTCAGGTCAGCATCCCGTTTGGTCATGACCTCGTAGGGCATCGTGGCGAGCTTCTTGCCGTTGATGTGCAGCTCGAGCTTCCAGGTGCCGATGAACACGCGCATGCCGTTGACGATCCAGCGCTGCCTCCACCAGCTGTAGTGGAGAGAATCGATGTTGCCGAGCTCACGCGTGCCAGTGTCCAACGCGACGGAGTTATTGGGCCGCCGGAACACCACCCGCTGGGTGCTGTTGGCCGGTAGGTTCTGCAGCAGGAACCAGATGTAGAGCCATTCATCGTCGGTCTGAAACTGGCCCGACGAGGGCAATTGCTCGGGCGGTAGCTTGTCCTCGGGCAGCGTGCGGAGCTCTTCGTGGGTGATCCCGGCGTCGAACAGGTAGGTGTTGCGCTTGAACTTGAGCTGCTTCACGAAGCCGCTGGCGCCCGGGTTGCAGTGGCCTGCGAACGGCTCGGTAGCAACCCGATTCACCCAGGTCTCGAAATGCAGGTGCGGTCCGGAACTGTAGCCGCTCGAGGCCGTCATGCCGATGCTCTCCCCGGCCACGACGTCATCGCCCATCTTGACCGCGACGCTACCTTTGCGCATGTGCCAGTACAGCGACAGCTGACCGCCGCCGTGGCTGATGATGACGTAGTTGGCGGGCTTGTAGGTCAGCGTTGTCGAGCGGTCGGGATTACCGTCCTGAGCAGCGACCACGCGTCCGTCCAGCGCCGCGTAGATCGGCACCCCGATGTCCTGGAACGCGAAGCTCCGCACGTCAGAGTCGTGCCCCTGGTGCCCGTCATAGGTGTAGTCGGTGCAGTTCCAGTCCAGGATGGCAGCATCTCCTTGGGTCGGGTCCAGGTCGACGAAGCCGGAAAAGAACAGGTCGCCTTCGTGCAGCCCGGCCTGCGGGTAGAAGCGATAGCGGTTCGGGATGTAAGTTTTCGGTGCCGGCAGCAACCCGTATGTGCGCTCGTACGCGTCGAGCGCAGCGTGGACCCTGGCGTACTCGGCCGCGGTGATGTCGGAGCCAAGCGTGGCACGCTGTTCGGGCGACAGCTCCGACGTGAACCCCTCCCATCGTCCCCGACTGTCCGGCATGATCAGCTCGCCGGATCCGATCAGGCGGTGTCTGGCGGCGTGCTGCCCAGCGGCATTGCCCGATGGCGACACGAGCGCTAGCGATACGACGACCAGGCAAATCCCGATTCTCGTCATGGTTACAGAGCTATAGTGCCGGAACCGACGCTACGCTACATCGCTGTGGTGCTCAGCCCGTCGTCACATGCTGCTGGAAAGGTGTGCCATCACCGGGTCGATGATGGGCACGCGGCGTCTACTCCTTTGACGAACTCCACAAGCGAGGGAACGTCGTCCGGCAAGGTCATGCAGGCTTCGCACTCATCGTTTGTCAGGCGCACGACGTGGACACGCGACACATCGGCACCAGCGGCGAGCAAGCGCGGCACGATGTAGGCGACCAGGAGGGAGCAGCAGCGGCCGGCGGCGGCCTTCCCGAGAGGCTGGAGCGTGTCCAGGCGGTTCGTGGCACCACCGATGGTGAAACTTTCGGTAGGGTTCGCGCGTCTATCCTGACGAGCGGTCAACAGCGCGCCGCCTCCGGTCCCGCGGACGTAAAGGGGACGCGGCCTGGGGTTGGGGCTGGCGCGCTGTGGGTCGGTCTCATCTCAACTCCGGTACCAATGAGCCCCACGTGTCGTTGCCGCTGTTGTTGTCGGGATCTTCCCGGTCCACGTGGTTACAAGCCTTGACCCGTCGCTCCGTGTTCAGGGATCCCCAGATCCCGAAAACATACCGAACTGCCTAGCGATCGTGGCACAGATCGTGGCATGCGCTATCCGAACGCTGGTTCTGGGGCCTGCTTGGGGGATTCTCGCGTCCAGTCGGAGTCGATCGACCAGCACCACGTAGTCGGCGGCCGGGATCATTCCGAACGCGAAGCGACCATCCGCGTCGGTCACCTGCAGCGCCCCCGCCCGAGTCGGTGACGCTGCCTTCAAGCGTGCCAGTGAGCTGCGCGTCGGCGACTGAGGGCGGCAACAGCAGCGCGGTGAGGGTGGCGGCGCAGCGGACGAAAGCAGGTGCCATCGTGCGTATAAAGTTGGCTACATGAGCGACCGTGTGTCAAGTGCCCGTGCCGTGGGCGGACGCGCAGGCGCCCAGCACTGTCGCAACGCTCCGCTACGGCTCCCCGGAGTGGCCAAGGTGGAATCGTCCGCGGCCGCCCGGCAGTAATCGGCAACAGCTACCACGCCGTCGACTTGGGGTTGAAGGTGATCACAGCTGTCTGGCGCAAACCTCCCGGCCGCGCCAAGCTCAACCTGGAACGCGACATCCGTCGGGGCGCGCAACTGGTCACCGAGATTGAGAACATAGGGAATGCCGATGCTCCTGGACCCGGTGGCGGCGTTCGTCTGGACGAAACGTACATCACGCATTTCACCACGCAAGCACCGCTGGAGACCGACAGTGCGGTTGCTGACGTGCGTGCCCACGGCACCACCGTGTGGGTGGCAAGCCAGGGACCCCACCTGCAACGGGCCTTGATCGCTCGGCGCCTCGGCCTGGGTGCAGGCAAGGTGCGTGTGTTCGACCAACGTGTCGATCGAGAGATCGAGCCGAAGGTGCCTATCAAGATCGCGCTCCGAGAGCTGACCGCGGAGCAGGTGATGTGGTGACGAGCTTGGGACAACGTGCCCGGGCTCGGGCGTATCATGGGGTACGCGGAGGCTCAGGGGGACCGAGCTACCCCTAGATCACGGCTATGCTCTCTTTCCGCTATATTGAGGCACCTTGCGGCCCTTCACGAGGCTTCAGGCTGGGGCGTCCATCCGGTTCTCGGCACACCCCTAGGGACCGGCGCACTCGCCCTTTCCGACTTTCAGTCGCCTGGTGATGCGGTTGCCGACCGGCGCAATCGCAAGGATCACCAGAGCAGTTGACTTGTTGCGCGTCGATCACGCACCGAAGCCAATAGTTTTCATGGGAGCAGCCTCTTTGTGCCGGCACGGTGATTCCCTACCATTAAGCGTGGGTGTGCGGTCCATGCGCCGTGTCTCACGTACACGAGGAGGAATGGATGATGAGGATCTTGTCGCCCCTGCGTCCGCTGATGGCATCGTTGTTGGCTGCGGCTCTACTGGCACCGCCTCTCAGCTCGACGGCGCGCGCGGCACCGATACAAGATCCGGACCAGCAGGACCGGGAAAAGCAGCAGACGACCAACATTGAAGAGGTCGTCGTTGTCACAGCTTCGCGGACAGAGGAGCTACTGTTGGAGGCGCCCACCACGATAACAGTCATTGACGCCGGTGACATCGCGCTGAGCGCGGCGCAGAACTACGCCGACCTGATGCGCGGTGTGCCCGGACTGAACGTCACCCAGACGAGCGCTCGGGATGTCAACATGTCGTCGCGCTCTTCCACCAACACACTGGATGCATCCCAGTTGGTGCTCATCGACGGGCGGACCGTGTACCTGGACTTCTTCGGATTCGTCGCCTGGGACCTGTTGCCGCTGGATTTCTCCGAGATCGAGCAGATCGAGGCGACTCGCGGTCCGGGATCGGCGGTCTGGGGAGCCAACGCTATGAGCGGCGTAGTGAACATCATCACCAAGACCCCGAGGCAGTACGGCAACGCATTTCGGGTGCGCATGGGTGGCGGTGAGCGCGGCACTGGATTCGCCTCGATCACCTATTCGGGCATACGCGGCAACACATCATTTCGGGTGACCGGGTCCTATTCAACGCAGGATCCGTGGGACCGACCGGGTCCGTTGCCCAACGGCATCTCGCGGGATACGTTCCCGAATCAGGGCTCCCGACAACCGAAGTTCGACTCCCGCGTCGATGTCGACACCGGATCCGAGTCCTACCTGTCGTTCGCCACCGGCATCGCTGGCACCGGCGGCACGATCCACACCGGCATCGGACCGTTCTCGATCAACGATGGCACGACGTTCTGGTACGCCCGCGCAGACTACAACTGGCGTCGCTGGAATCTCCGCCTATACGCCAACTTCAACAACGGCGTTTCCGTCAACATACTGAACGGACTGCCGTTCAACTTCAGTACCCAGACCTACGATTTCTCGGCTACGAACACGTCTCTCATCGGGGATCATGCAGTCACCTACGGCGGGAACTATCGCAAGCTGAGCTTCGACCTGTCGATTGCCCCAGGGGAGGAGAATCGCACCGAGGGAGGGAGCTTCGCCACCTTCGATCTCGATATCAACGACTATGTGACGATCAACGCCGGAGCTCGATCCGACTATTTTGATGTCATTGACGGCGCCGTGACTTCGCCGCGCGGGGCGATCCTGTTTCACCCGGCCGGATCATCAAACCACGTGATCCGCGCCGGCTTCGGTCGTGCCTTCCGCGTTCCCTCGCTGGTCAATAACTACCTTGAGGTGGAGATCTTCAACGCCGTTAACGTGGGCCCACCGATCGGGCAGATCGTCTTCCCGTCGATCGTCGTGGGGAATCCCGAACTGGTCGAGGAGCGGCTGGACCAGTTCGAGATCGGCTACCGCGGCTCGGTGGCGAACGGCAAGTTCTCCTGGGACATCGCCGCCTACCGCACCGAGTCTAAGGACGGCATCGACTTCTACACCAGCGAGACGTATACGGCCTTCAACCCGCCTCCAGGCTGGTCGCTGCCGACGTTCCTGTTGCCGCCCTTCGGTCCCGTGGCGCTGCCGGCGCTGTTCACCTACCGCAATATCGGCGAGATCGTGAATAAGGGTTTCGAGGTTGGCCTCCGATTCCTGCCGATCTCGCGCAACACGGCGATCGTCAACTACTCGTATCAGGCCGAGCGCGAGGTCAAGGGCATCCCTGAGCAGGACATCGGGATCTCGCCAGAGCACCGTTTCAACGTCTCGTGGAACGGCTGGAGCGGCAATCTGTACTACGGCGCTTCGGTCAATCACGTCGGGGAGGCTTACTGGACGGATGTCCTAGACTCCCGATACTGGGGCACCACCGAGGCCTACACGACGCTCGACACGACGCTGGGCTACATGTTCCTCGACGGCACGGCTAAGGCTTCAGTGCGCGCTACGAACCTCACCGACGTCGGCGTGCTACAGCACATCTATGGCGACATCATTGGTCGGCGCGTGGTGTTTGAGCTGTCGGTCAGCATCAGGTAATGACGGCACCGCAAGCTCACTAGTCGGACTCGGGTGACCTGCCCCAAGTGTTTGGGCCACTTCGTAACTCATAGAATCGGTGCTGACAAGAGATTGTTGGAGCCGGCGAAGCGAAGCGCAGCCGGCTGCAACAACGTCGCTTCCGGCGCAGGCGGCTGATAACCCAATGAGCTATGGGGTCGCACCTGGTTGTATTCGCGCCGCCAGCCTTGCACCAAGCTTTCCGCCTCTTTGAGCGTGTAGAAGATCTCGCCGTTGAGCAGCTCGTCTCGTAGCTTGCCGTTGAAGCTCTCCACGTAGCCGTTTTCCCATGGCGATCCGGGCTCAATGAACAGCGTCTTCACACCGATTCGCTCGAGCCATTCACGCACCGCCCGAGAAGTGAACTCCGGTCCGTTGTCGGAGCGGATGTGATCGGCAACACCCCGGTTCACGAACAGCTCAGCGAGTCGCTCCAGCACGTTCTCGGAGTTGAGCCTGCGTGCTACATCGATTGCCAAGCACTCTCTGGTGTACTCATCCACGATTGTCAGTAGACGAAACGCTCGCCCGTCGTGAGTTCGTTCGTGCACGAAGTCATAGGCCCAGACGTGATCTTCTCCGGCCGCAGCCGCACGCACGATCCATCATTGAGCCACCAGCGTCCGCGCTTGGCCTGCTTTTTCGGTACCTTCAGCCCCTCACGACGCCATAACCGTTCGACCCTCTTGTGATTCACTCGCCACCCCTCACGCACCAACAGCGCCGTGATCCGCCGGTACCCATAGCGCCCGTACTGCGTCGCCAGCTGGGTCATCCGCTCCACCAGTGCCTTCTCCTCCTGCGGCACCTTGGGCCGATACTGCTGCGTGGAACGTACCTGGCCCAGCACTCTGCAGGCTCGCCTCTCGGACACACCTAGCCGCTGTGCCTGGTGCACCGCCCGACGTCGACGCGCCGGGCTTAGAAGTTTCCCGACGACACCTCTTTGAGGATGGCGTTGTCGAGCATCGTCTCCGCCAGCAGCTTCTTGAGTCGCCCGTTCTCTCGCTCCAGCTCCTTGAGCCGCCGCGCCTGATCCACCCTCAGGCCGCCGTACTCCTTACGCCACCGGTAGTACGTGTTCTCGCTGATGCCCAGCTTCCGGCACGCCTCCGGCCTCTTGGCTCCTTGCGCCAGCTCGATCTCTGCCTCCCCGAGCTTGGCGATGATCTGCTCTACCGTGTACCGCTTCCGGGCCATTTGTCCCCCTTCCCGAGCCTTCCTGAGAGTCTCAAATCCTAACTCTCAAACTGGCCCGACTATTGGGGGTCAGGTCACCCGGGGACATACTTGAAGTCGGACCTCACCCTGAATCGTGTTGCTGCCTCTGCCATCTCAGAAGCAAATAGATATAACGGTCAAGTCAGCACAAGCATCGGTAATTTCCTTCGCAACTTCGGAGAGCCGTGAATAGTGAAGGTTTTGTCTGCCTTAAACGGGTCATCTGAGGGGGCCGCCACGAGGAGGCCCGACGCTGACTCCAAGCACCTCCAGAAGGTGACCTCGTCCCGGAACTATCCAGCCAGGGATCACTACCGGGGTGAAGAAGCGCGCCAGTATGAAGAAGTGCGGCTCGCCACCGCCAGCAAACGGCGCAAGTGGAACGCCGAGTTTCTCGTCCTTAACCGCGTACTAACGACCCTGCCCGAAAACTCATCGCTACTCGACATGCCCTGCGGTACTGGGCGCTTCTTCCCGCTCTTGAGTCGGTTGGGGATCCACTGGGTCGGCGCTGACATCTCCCGCGACATGCTGAAGCAAATTCCGACGGGGTTGACCGGATCTGCACACGGTAAAGCTCTGGTTGTATGCGAAGCGGAGCATTTGCCCTTCGGTGATTCCACCTTTGACTATACGTTGTGTGTCCGATTCTTCAACTTGATTCCCTTACACACAACGCGTTCGGTTCTCTCAGAGTTGGCCCGCATCAGTCGACGGGGCGTGATAATCCAGATCCGGCTGCGTGGTGGCCGAATCCTTTTCGATTCCCTCTTGCGATGGCTCAGGATTTGGTGGCCGGCGCGACTGCGAGAACTCTTCCATCTAGGCTCCCGCGATCACCCTGGAGGCTCGACGATTCGGCGCACTTTCTCGCCGCCGCTTTTTCTCAACTTTCGGGAAGCGGCCGAGGAGTCGGGGCTTCGCATCGTCCGTACCCTGCCGGTAGGGGGTCTTCGGTCCTACTTGCAGCCCGATCGGCTCAAGCTGTGCGTATTGGAACGCCCTGGTCATGAAGACCGTTGACACGCCAGTGTCATACCGAATCGTTGAGTTTGTCGGCTTGCCGGGATCCGGGAAGACCACATTCCATCAGCGCGCCGTACGCTGCCTCGCGCGGCTTGGAAGTCCTGCTTGGACACCGGTCGAGTTTCGTGAGACCTATCTCGGGCGCCGAGGTCAGAAGAACTCTGCGGAGCTATCCGATCGCCTGACGACCCAGCTGAGGAGCGGGCACAAGATTTGGCTGAGGACCGCTACAGCTCTTTCTTCCCTAGGGGTCCTCGGCTATGCCGCACGCCAACTCTTGCCCAGCAAGCGCTCCTGCCGTCTGAAGCTGCTGGCGTTTCGACTCTTGGGCGTCGCTCTCGAAAACCATCGAGCGGGACGGAGGTTGCTTCCTCACGGCCACACCCTGCTCCTCGATGAAGGATTAGTGCAGCGTAGCATGACCCTTTTTGTCGACGACGATCGGCCGGTCCCTTACACAGCGATCGAGGCCTATGCCCGACTCATCCCATGGCCCGACCTCCTGTTCCATCTGAAACTCGGCGTCGAGGAGGCAATCGAGCGAGCCTCGAACCGAGACAAACACCTCCCGGTTCGCTTCCAGGCTCGGAGGCCGAATGACCTCAGAGAATCGTTTCGTCGCACTGCAGAAGTATTCGGACTCATGCTTGAGAGAGCCGCTTGCTCGACCTTTGTCGTGGAGCTTGAAACTGGCGACCTATCCAAGGCTGAGAGCCAGTTCGATCGCTTCTTGCAGGCCAGCTTCGGCCAAGAGCATCGACAATCCCAGGATGGCGGAGCGTGGGGCCATCCACGCAAATAAATGGGCCGCCGCGGATTTCAACACCCACACGGTGGCAAATCATCCAAAAGGGGCAGCGGAATTGACCCTCCCGAGGGACGCAGTTCTTCTACCCGAAGCCGCTCGAATAGCACCCTGCCGTACTCGGCCCCGACTGTGCGACACTTGCATCGGTTTCGAATGCACGTCACAGAGAACGGAGCGCCAGAGCGATACGGAGGGCTCGCATAGGTGAGTCATAAGCGCCCGTTGGTACATATCGGCTATCACAAGACCGGTACTACCTGGTTGCAGCGGCGTGTCTTCAACGCGGCCGATGCCGGTTTCGTCACCCCGTGGACCTCGACGGTTATCTCTGAAGCCCTGGTCCTTCCAAACGAGCTCGACTTCAACGCTGATACGGCCAGAGAATCGTTTACTCCGGTCTTCCACTCGTCACTGGAGGCAGGGCTGGTACCAGTGGTTAGTTGGGAACGGCTCTCGGGGTCGCCGTACGCTGGCGGGTTCGACTCGGCCGCGCTCGCACGCCGTCTACACACTGTGTTTTCGGACGCGCGCGTACTTGTCGTCGTTCGCGAACAGCGGTCGATGATCTACGCCCTGTACCAACAGTATGTTCGTAATGGCGGCATCGCCTCGCTGGAGGGTTATCTACGGCCACGGCACACTGCGGAGGTCCCGCAGTTCTGCCTCAAGCATCTCGAGTACGACCGGTTGGTGCGCCTCTACCGGGAGCTCTTTGGAAAGAAACGCGTGTTGGTACTGGCATTCGAAGAGCTACGCGCTGATCCGAGGGGTTTCGCGGCGCGCGTCGCGGCGTATGCAGGTGCAGGAGGATCTATCCACTCGAGCGCTCTCGCCGCCGAGAACACGAGCTTCAAACCGGCGACGGTGGCGCTGAAACGCCACGCGAATCGCTGGTTCGTGCGCAACGCGCTGAGTCCTGGTGCGCGCTACTACGTGAAGAACCATGAAGAACGCTTCGCGCGACTAGATGGTGTGCTTCCGGCCTGGCTCGGGAAGAGGAGGGCCCGAGGATGGAGAGTCAAGATCGAGCGTCTCGTCGGCCATCGATATCGTCCTAGCAACAGCCGTCTCCAGCAGATGGTCGAAACCGACCTCAGCGATGTCGGCTACGAGATCGCCAGCTCGGACGGGCGGGCCACTTGATGGAGCTCAGTGTCATCATCCCCTGCCTAAACTGCCAGGATGTGCTCGATCGGCAGCTTGACGCGCTGGCTCGAGAGGAGGCCGCGTTCGACTGGGAGGTCATCGTTGTCGACAATGGTTCCAGCGACTCAACGGGACGATTGGCGATGTCTTATGCAGACAAGTTGGCTTCGCTGCGGGTCATTCGCGAGCTGCAGCGGGGAAGGCACTATGCCTGTAACAGTGGGGCACGCGCGGCGCTTGCACCGAAGCTGTCCTTCGTGGATGGAGACGACATCATCGAGCCGGGATACGTGGTCAACATGGCCGCCGCATTGGATGTACATGCCTTCGTCGCGGGGCGGCTCGTACACTACACCGCTGAGGGAGAGCCGCTAACTGGCTTCGGACAGGTGCAGACCGACGGGCTCCTGCCCTCCTTCGGCTTTCTACCCCACGCCGCCGGCTGCAACATGGGGGTGAGGAAAGAAGCCTTCTTCTCGGTCGACGGTTTCGCCGCTGATGTTCGCTACGGTGAGGATGTGGACCTATCGTGGCGGCTCCAGCTGAACGGCTACTCGATTGCTTTTGACCCGGCACCCGCCGTGCGCTTTCATCAACGATCGAGCCTCTCCGCCATGTTCCGTCAGCATCGACGTTTCGGTGCGGCTCAGTCTCGCCTGTACGCGAGGTTTCGCGGACAAGGAATGCCTCGCAGGGCACTCGGGATCGCGGCACTCGATTGGTGGCGAGCCTTGACGGCGGCCCCGTTCCTTGGAACTTTTGCGGTGCGCGCCCGCTTCATCCGCCGACTGGCGCGCAATATCGGACGAATCGAAGGCAGCATTCGGGAGCGAGTGTTTTATCCCTGACACGGAAACTAGGCAAGGCTGGAGTGTGACGACGTCGCAAGTCGAATGCGCCGGCTAGCCGCAAACGGCCGTTTCGATCCGTCTGAGCCGGGCATCGGCGACCCGCGAGTAGAACTGGCGGTACTGTTCAGCCGAGTGCTTCATGTGGAAATTCTCGTTGATGAACGCTTGCCCTTCGCGTCCCATAGTTTCGCGCTTGTCGGAATCTCGAAGCAACTCGCCTACGGCGGCACCCAGCCGTACTTCGTCCTCGCGCGGGACAAGATAGCCGGTTCGCCCTGGGACAAGGCAAGCGCGTGTGCCGCCGACGTCAGTAGCTACCACGGCGCGTCCCGCGGCCTGCGCCTCCAACACTACACCCGGGGTCCCTTCCGAATCGCTGCTAAGAAGGAGTAGATCAGCTGCACCGAGCACTTCCGCGACATCGCTACGTGCGTCGATGAATCTCGTCCGTTCGGTTAGGTCGAGATCGGCCGCGAGTTGCTCGAGAAGGGGGCGCAGGGGACCGTCACCAACAATCCAGAACACAGCGTCCGGTACCATGTTCCTAGTCATGTCAGCCGCCCGGAGCCAGCGGTCGAGACGCTTCTCCTGTTGGAGACTCCCCAGATATAGCGTCACTGGCGCCTGCGCTGGCGTGGAGAGTTCTGCCCGAACGTGTGCCCGCGGGCGTTTCGGTCGCAACTCGTCAGGCTCGACTGCCCGCGGTAGCACCGTAGTCGGTACGTCGAGTTCATACACCGCCCGCAGGGCGCGCAGCGAGGACTCGGAGACGCTGACGACCCCGTTAACTCGCGGCATGACCCACCTTCGGTAGAAGAAACGATGCGCTGGACTCGTTCCCCAATCGGCAACGTTGCCGATGTTGCGGTAGACGAGTTTCCAGGAAGACACGCCGCTGCCGCGTGCGAGGGCCCCGTACTTGACCGAGCGCGAACCGTTGACTTGAACAATGTCGGGACAGAACGCATCGATGGCACACCGAACCCGGCGGAGCAGCGAAGGTTGATGCGTCAGCCACCGCTCGGCGCGACTAGACTCAGCTCCCCCGAGCTGGATGTCGTATCGTTCGATTGGCAGCGCCGCGGTCCCGTTGTGCGGATACAGGTACACGATGCGAACCTCGCAACATAGGCCGCGAAGGCGTCGCGACAGCTGATGGCAGAACACCTCTGCTCCCCGGCGCTGCGGTTTCTGCACGAGTTGCAGAATCCTCACTATGGGGCCCCGCTGCCCAACCCTGTCGAGACGAAGGGCGCGCGCTTCAGCGTGAGGCTGCAGTTCGTGCCCACGTGCCGAGTCTCCACAAACGCCAGGTAGGCTTCCTCCCGAGTCTCATATCGAGGCTCCCAAAGCTCTTCTCGGTCCAGGACGGCACCTTGGGGGCGTGCTTCCATCCAGCGGATCCCACACCAGCGGAAGCCGATGCGGTCTGGCGTGCCGGCGAGGGCGCCCCATGTTCTCTCGAGGAACTCCGGTTGATACTGGTCATCGTCATCGAGCAGCGCCACCAATCTTCCGCGCGCCGCGTCGAACCCCGAATTGCTGCAGCACCAGGACCCCCGTTACGATCGCGCCGAAGGTATCGAACGCGACCATTGTTTTGGTCGACGATAGGTCGGTACGAACAGCGTACACGACGGACTCGAGCTCACTGACGTTGTGGTTCTAGCTGCGTCGGGGGCGGAATCGTAGGACCCAGCTTCGCCATATACCCGTCGACGATCCCGCGCGAATGGTAGTAGCAGCTGAGGGCCCCGTAGCGCGGCCCCTTGGCCCAGGACCCGATAGCCCGCACGCCGGCCCGACACGCGCCTCGCCGGGCAAGATCCGGCCGGTTGAAGTGGGACCGCATCATGAATATGTAGTTCCGCGTGGTGTAATAATTGCGCCAGAGAGCTTCGATCGGCCTTCGTGGCACTGGCGCACGGCGGTGCCGTCGTCCGAGCTTGCCAGCGAGCGCTCGATGCAGGCGCATCAACTCACCGTCGACCATAAGCCGAAACCCAGCTTTGCGGATCGGAGGCAATGGTCGAGATCAGGGTAGCCAAAGAACAACTTCCCGTCCGGGGCACCGCCAGCCTCGACAACTTCTCTCCTTAAGATCAGCTTGCCATTTCCGCCGATGAAATCGACATCGATCGGTCCGTGCAGCTCATCGTCCGACAGCCTGATCACGCGCCCGGCGCGCCAATCCCACCTGGTTCCGACGGCCCCCGCGCCATCCGCTCCGTGCTCCTGAATCAGCCGCACGATGCGCTCTACACAGCGGTCGGTTTTAGGCGGATCGTCGTCGTCGCCGCTACAGATGAGGTCGTATCCCATTTCGGCGATACGCCGGGTTCCCAGCTCTGTTCCTCCCGCTGAGCCGAGATTCTCCGGGGACGCCTCGTAGCGTACGCGGGGGTCTCGGAACCCCTCGACGAGCGCCGCCGTTTCGGCAGAGGCCGCGTTGTCTACAACAAGCAGTAGATCCGGCGGCCGAGTCTGACCCATAAAGGAGACAACGCTTCTCTCAAGATGCTCAGGCCGATTGTACGTAACGATGAAGGCGCCCAGTTGCATGACCAGAAAACGAGGCGGGCGCACGCGGCCCGGAGAACAGGCGTCAAACGAAAGGTGGCAAGAGGCTAGCCTGATACGGGTACGGAACGATGTCTGCCAGCCGCATCGTCGCGATCGAGACCCATCAGCATCGGCTAATCGGGCACTGCCGGCAAGCGAGCGGAAGTATACCAGGCGTCTCGTGAGCGGCTCAGTCCGATGGTGCGTTTTCTCAGTCCCGATCGCCCGCTTCGAGTCGTCCCAGCAGCCCGAATGCCAGGGTCGGCAGACGGGCCACTCCCTTAATGTGCCAGGGGCAGGCGAGTGCACCGCGCAGTGCCCACCGCCATGCCAGACGCCGGTTGCCGAGCCTTGCCGCGTTCACCGCTGCGATCCCACAGTAGTTCGAGTAGCTGCGGCGCGAGGTACGGAAATAGCGATGGCCATGCCGTTTGAGGATTAGCAAGGCGGCGTGGAGCCGAGCGCTCGCGTTAGCTTCATTCGCAGCCGGGCGTGTGTTCCAGAAGGTCATGAGCGGTCGCGCGATGGTTTTGACCCGCATGTGCGGTCCGGCAAGTTGCGGAAGCAGCCGGTGAAGCAAGTCTGTGTTCTCGGAAAAGGCCATCGACTCTTCATAGCCACCGAGCTCGACAAACACTCGCCGACGGATCGCGTAGGTCCCAGTGAGGAAGAGCCCCTTGAGATGGCCGTAGGTGGGGCCGAGGTCTCTCGGGAGGCGCAGCGAATCTTGTGGTGAACATACGCCAGGCCGCTGCACCACGATTCGTGCCCCACAGCACACAACAGCTACGTCGGGATCATCGAAGGCCTCTACGAGGCTCTCGAGCCAGTCGATCGCCACCTCGTCATCACTGTCCAGGAAGGTCAAGACTCGGCCGGTGGCCGCCAACGCACCGCGATTCCTGGCAGCACATCGGCCCCGATTGGACTGGCGCAGGACGCGCAGGCGCGGATCTGACTGGTATTCTGCGAGGATGTTGGCAGATCTGTCGGTGGACCCGTCGTCGACGACAATTAGTTCGAAGCTGGGGCAGGACTGTTGAAGCACACTGTCCACGGCACGGCGGATTGTTGCGGATCGATCGTAGGTCGCGATGACAACGCTGGCAACCGGATGACTCATGCTAGCTGGCATCTAGATGCCTCAGAGACAAGAGAACGGGGTCTACTACCCAGCCCAAGACTTCTACTTCGGTGCGGTGGCGGAAACGGAACGTACTCTCGGTGATTGGTTCCGCTCCCACATGCTCCCGGGGCCGGAGCGCATCCGTCAAGGGCGAGGACTCGATAGACCACACGGCCGAGACGCGACGGTTGATCGTGCGAATGGAGGGCAGACGGCGCCCGTTAATCCTCTTACGGGAGCGGCGGAACACGCCCGTGGTCGCCGCCATTCTAACGGCTTGCGGCTACGTGCCCGATGATGCCGCTTGAACTGGCGTAGGCGACGCGGGGGGCCTCGAGACCGTAGAGCGAAACACAGAGAAGAGTCCAGACGCATATCGCTGTGGGTAATCGCCCCATTCCTCCTCAGTGCAGTCTCGCCAGGCTCCGCCTTGAGCTCCCCACGCAGCGACCAGCGTGTAGGATCGCTGAAAGTCAAGGATCTCGGCACTGGTCAACGCGGAGTCCGCAGGTTGCGCCCGCCAGCGCTCGACGACTTGCTTGATGTCCTGCCGAGACCGAACACGGTAGACGCCGCGTAGCGGCTGATACCATGCAGCGGCGAAACAAATAACGGGGATCCCGAGTAGCCGAGCTTCATAGCCTGCGGAGCCCGATAGCGTCGCGACGGCGCTCGACGAGCGCATCAAGGCCTCCGAAGAAGCAGCTGGCGAGACGCAACGCACGCCGGGAATGTTCTCGAGCTCCTCAAAGAACGCAGCACTGCGGGCGCGGCCCCAGGAAGACCTCCATCGCAGCATTTGCGGGTGCTCCTTGACGATAACTTCGCCTTCTGGATGAACCTCGCTGGCGAGCGCGCGGATCGCCGAGATCTGATCGAAATGCGGCATTCCCTGTGGGACGCTCGTCATTTCGGGTTGGAAATGAAGCGGAAAGAAGATCCGGAGGTGGCTCGCCGGCTCCAAGACTGATGGGAGCTTGAGAAGGCGCTTCGCGCACTTCGCGACTCGGTAGCGGTCGTGCAGGCGAGACAACGATCTGACGAACGTTCTCCTCGGCCAAGCTGGAACCATGATCGGGTAGGAGTGCTTGAGTGGCCGCCACGCGCGTCGAAGACTTCGCAGAAGCCGTTCAATCCCCGCGCTCCGGAGTTCTGCGAGACCTCGCTGCGAGGACAGAGCGTCTGCGTCTACCAACGGGCCGACGACACGCTCTAAGTATGCAGAGCCTACCGTGGCATCGCCGGTCTGAACCAACGCCTGAGAATCGAGGTCCACGCGTATCGGGGCTTCGGCAAGGTCTCGATGGATGACCGGCCGATTGTCGTAGAGAGTCATTGCAACGGAGAAAGTCGGGATGCCCTTCTGTTGGCAGACCTGGTAAAGGGCCCAGTCCTGAGCTTGATGCGGGACGCCATCGAACCAACAAACGTCGGGCGCCAACGCGTCCATGCGCTCCGACCAAAACGCTACGTAGCGTATGTACAGCCGAAACATATCAGCGAGGTTGGCTCCATCCCAGTTGACCCGATCGATCATGGCCAGGCCGCTAATGACGAAGTGCCAGGCGGCAGTCAGCTCATCGCCGACCGGGGGGTTGCCTCGCAGGTCAGGGGGTGCCTGGCGCAGGTCTTCACGGGCGACGAGCTCGACGCCCGGATGGGGGCCGAACAACTGCTCCGCCAGCGGGAAGTTCACCCGGTGAGTTGCCACGACGACCGGTTCCACCCCGAACTCTTGGAGCGCGCATAGTGTCAGTATTGTTCCCTTACCGCATATTAGCGACGCTGCCAGCCGCATCATTCTGCCCGTCTGAAACAACTTCGTCGGCGAGCTTGGTGGGTCTCGTCTTGCATTAGTCTGACCGGCGGGGATCCTTGCATCGTGCCGACCGTCATAGGCAAAAGCCATCGTCGACGATCAAGTTCTGTCCGGTTACGTATCGGGATTCGTCGGTAAGCAGGAACAACAGAGCTCCTGTTACGTCCTGTGGATCCAGCATGCCTTTGTCCGCGCAATAGCTCTCGTACTGTCGCAGAAACAGCTCTGGTTGATCGTCAAGAATCCCACCGGGGGAAAGCGCGTTGCATCGCACGCCGCTTCGTTTGAAGTACCGTGCAAAGTAACGTGTGAGCTGGATGATCGCGGCCTTAATCGCAGCGTACTCGACGGGCATCGTCATTGCAGTACCTTCGTAGATTTCGAACCGCGGTGCCTGAGTACCGTAGATCGACGCGATGTTGACGATGTTGCCACCGCCGTTGTCGGCGAAATGGAGCGCGAATCGCTGCGATACGAGAAAGTAACCCCCTAGGTGTAGGTTGGTGTTCTCGCAAGAGTCGTCATAGGTCACGTCTTCAAGTCTTCGGCCCCAGTGACAGTTGTGTGGGTAGGCGCTGTTGACTACAGAATCAATGCGGCGGTGCCGACGGTTGATGTCCGCGATCAGAGAATCTACTGAATCGGGATCTGTGATGTCGAGCTCGGCTGCGTCCGCTCGCCCGCCCCTTTTTTGAATTGCTTCCGCCACGCGCTCAGCGGAGGTCATGTCGATATCGGCGACGATCGCTAGGCCATGGTGCTCCGCTATCGAACGGCAGAAGTGGTGGCCGAGGAGACCAGCACCGCCGGTTACAACAACGATCTTGTTACTGAGCATGAAACGCCTACGCTTCTACTTCTGAAGCTCCAGAATTCCCCAATTTAGCAACATTCCCGCCGAGATCTGCAGTCGTTCTCCACTCTCCAACCTGACGGTGTGGGTACCCAAACCCCTACCAGGGTATTCGAGGTCAATGGGCATTCCGCAATCATGTATCCGGAAGGCGGACACTAGCTCTGAAACCCACTTGTGAACGGAAGAAACAGAGTACGTATTGTATGAATAAGTGACCCCCTCGACGCTCGACGGCCGCGTATGATCGGTCACGGTCGAATACACGTCAACATCATGATGGCGATTGAACAAGGAGCTCGCGTATATTCGTCCACCAGGCTTACAGAGACGAATCAGTGAACGTAACGCAAGCTCCGGCATCGTTAGCGCCATGAGGGTCTGCCAACATACGACCAGGTCGAAACTTTCCGGTTCCAGATCAAGGCGGTAAATATCCCCAACCAAGCATCGCGCGTTGAGGTGCCGAGTCGCCACTTCGGCAAGTGCGATCCCACTCTCATTCGAATCGACGAGCGTGTATCGAGCGTCAGGGTAGAGCGACGATAGGTGGAAACTTGTTCCGCCACCCCCGCATGCGACATCAGCGATTGCCGCGGGTCGAAGGCCAAGGGGGCGGAGTAGGTCCTCGAGTTGTTTTTGTTGTTCAGTCTTACGCGAAAGCGAGCTTTCGTAGTATCTCGCCGTAGTCTCTTCGTCCATGCGTAAGGCTCTCGCGTACTCGTCCATCGTGTCCTCCTAGTTCAGTCTGCGGAACACAGGCTTGAGTACCGGCCCGACCAAATACTTCTCAACGCCGTCCTGGAGAGCACGACGGTAGACGGCGAACGCGCGATCGAGCGCCTGCTCGGTGATTTCGAGCTCCCTTTCTCCATGTCGATAAGAAAGAGCGATCCACGGCATCAGGACGCCGTTCCTGATCATCTCCTGTGAGAACAGCGTACGCAGGGGAAGCGAATTCACGCCGGTCGAGTCCAGCGTGACGTAGTGTGGCGAGCAAACAACGCCGCCTACCTTGAAGCTGCTGCTGACACCGTGCGCGTCAGCCTGTCGCTCCATGACTTCGATGAGCCTACTGCCGAATTCCCAGAGATGTTGGATCACGCCGTTCTTCTCCATGAAGCTCATCGTCGCCACAAAGGCACCAAGGCCACACATTTCGGCGCCGTTAGTGGTGGACAGCAGGAACACTCGTTCTGTTCCCTCTGGCTCGATACCCCCGAGCTCCATGATCGAACGCCGACCGGCAACACAGGACACCGAATAACCGTTTGCCATCGCCTTCCCGAAGGTACATAGATCAGGTGCTACGCCATACGTGTGCTGGGCGCCTTTCATATGCCAGCGAAACCCGGTGATCATCTCATCGAGAACGAATACGATCCCATGCTCGTGGCAAAGTTGGTGCGCTTGTTGCAGGAAGCCATCTTCCGGCTCGGCGGTTGCGGCTGGTTCGAGTACGACGCAGCTCAGTTGATCTGGGTAACGGTCAATCAGCGCCTGCAGGGAGGCGATGTTGTTGAATCCGAACAGCTTCGTGTTGTCGATCGTATCTTGCGGGATACCACGCGTTACCGGCGTTGAACCAATGAACCAATCATCGTACGAAAAAAACGGATGGTCCGCGCAGCGGGCGATCAGGTCACGCCCAGTGTAGGCACGAGCAAGCTTGACCGCGGCGGACACCGAAGTCGAACCGTTCTTGGTGAACTTCACCATGTCAATTGAGTCGATGAGCTCCACCAGCAACTCCGCTGCTTCGAGCTCGACCAGTGAGGGGCGGGTCAGGTTGTTTCCATTTCGGATTTGCGCGATCGCTGCCGCGTCGATTTCGTCTTCCGCATAGCCAACGATCACCGCGCGTAGCGCCATCCCGTAGTCCAGGTAGCGATTGCCAGCCGGGTCGAATACGTAGGCACCCTTTGCGCGAGCGAGAATCGGCGGTGCGTTCGCAGGGAATTGATCGAAGCCGCGCGAATAAGTGTGCGCGCCGCCAGGGATACAAGCGAGGAGGCGTTCTTGAAATCTGTTCATGCCAACAGTCCTTCGAGCCTGGCCTTCATCAACGCCTCGACCGCGATAAAATCGCTAAGCTTATCGATCTCGATTGCCTTGTAACGATCCACGATCCATGGTGCGGTGGCGGCGTGGTAGAAGCTCCTGGCTTCCCGTAGCCGCGACACGCAGAGCCCACTGCTCGGCTGCTGTTGGTGGGTGACTTCGAGGATGGCGATCCGATTCCCGACGAGGTGCGCCGACGCCTGGAGCAGGACAAGGCCGTTCACTGCACGGGCTTCGTCGCGGATCCGGTACCGTACTATCGGCGCATGACCGTGCTGGCTTTTCCATCCCTGCGGGAAGGCTTCCCCAACGCACCCCTGGAGGCAGCCGCCAGCGGCCGCCCCGTCGTCGGGTACCGAACGACCGGCACGGTCGACTCGGTGTTGGACGGCCAAACTGGGCCCTTGTAAGTCCTGGCGATATTGAAGGGCTGGCGGAGACGCTCCTCCTGTATGTCCGCGAACCAGGATTGGCCACCTCGCACGGCCGCACGGGTCGCGAGAGGGCGAAATCGAGATTCCGAAACGAGCTGATATGGCAGCAGTGGGCCGATTTCTACGCGGGCCTTATCGCGCCCAACGAAGCGTCCTCCGGATCGGCTCCGAACCCATGAGCTGCTATCGAAATGGTGGGAAGCGGATCCTCGATATCGCCGTGAGTGGCCTTGCGGGGCTTGCCCTCGCCCCGGTTATGGTTGTCGTGTCAATCCTGGTTGCCCTCCGAATAGGTCGTCCGATTCTCTTTCGCCAGGTGCGCCCCGGCTTAGGTGCCAAGCCGTTCACGATCTTGAAGTTCCGGACCATGATCGAGCTCCACGACAAGAGCGGCAAACTGCGACCTGATGAGGAGCGGCTGACGGGATTCGGCCGAAGACTGCGGTCGATGAGCGTCGACGAGCTACCAGAGCTGTGGAACGTCCTGCGTGGCGAGATGAGCCTGGTTGGCCCTCGTCCACTCCTGATGGAGTATCTGGATCGCTACACTGCAGAACAAGCGCGCCGACATCAGGTATCGCCCGGGATCACCGGCTGGGCACAGATCCACGGTCGTAACCAACTCTCCTGGGAACGGAAGTTCGCTTTCGACCTATGGTATGTGGACAATCTGAGCTTGTGGCTTGATCTGAAGATACTTGCCGTAACCGCACGGAGAATCGTGACCCGAGAGGGGATTAGCGCCGAAGGGCACGCGACGATGCCGAAGCTCGAAGCGCCGAAGGAATGAGCCGAGAGCTTATGGTCATCGGTGCCGGGGGGCACGCGAAGGTCGTCATCGCGACAGCGCGCCTCGCCGGATGGGATGTGACAATGGCCTTCGATGACGACGTACAGAAGGTCGGCTCGCAGATCCTCGGGGTGCCGGTTGTCGGGGTCATTGCCGAGGCAGTCGACGTTGGTTGCGGAGCCGCGGTGCTAGCGCTCGGCGGCAACCGCGTACGAGCTCGGCTTGCCGATGAGCTACCACTCGATTGGGCCAGCATCGCCCACCCGGCAGCCACGGTGCACGAGACCGTGCGGCTTCGACCTGGTGTAACTGTGTTCGCCGGGGCGATAGTACAGCCCGACACGATTGTCGGATCGCACTCGATCATCAACACAGCGGGGCCACTGTCGATCACGACTGCTACATCAGCGCCTTCGCCCACATCGCGCCCGCGGCCCATCTCGCCGGGACCGTAACCGTGAAAGAAGGCGCGCTCGTGGGCATCGGTGCCGTCGTGACCGAGGGGCTCACGATCGAGGCCTGGGCGACGCTCGGAGCGGGAGCCGTAGCCACGACCAACGTGCCGGCAGGCCAAACCGCGGTCGGTGTACCGGCGAGGCCGGTTCAGCAGTGAGCCGTATCTGGTTATCGCCGCCGCACATGAGCGGCGATGAGCTCGAGCTCGTGCAAGACGCGTTCGCGTCTAACTGGATCACGTCACTGGGGCCACACGTCGAGGCGCTCGAAGCCGAGGTTGCCGAGCGCTTGGACGTACCCTATGCGCTGGCTCTCTCCTCGGGAACGGCGGCGCTACATCTGGCTCTGCGAGTAATCGGCGTTGACGAGGGACAGCCGGTCGTTTGCTCCAGCCTTTCTTTCGTGGCAAGCGCAAACCCGATCCTGTACGAACGCGGGGCCCCGATGTTCGTTGATTCCGAGAGCAAGTCTTGGAATATGGATCCGGAACTGCTGGCCAAGGGTCTCGAGGACCTGTTGAGCGCCGATCGTCGACCGGCGGCGGTGATCGCGGTCGACATCTTCGGACAATGCGCCGACTATGACCGGATCGAAGATATCTGCGCCCGGTACGACGTGCCGCTCCTTGAAGATGCGGCGGAGGCTCTTGGAGCGACTCACGGCAACCGCCAGGCGGGCGCCTTCGGCCAGGCCGCCGTGCTGTCGTTCAACGGAAATAAGATCATCACGACCTCGGGCGGCGGAATGCTAGTCTCTCGCGACCAGGCGCTAATCGAGGAGGCGCGACACCTCTCGACGCAGGCCCGAGATTCCGCACCGCACTACGAGCACTCGCAGGTCGGGTACAACTATCGACTGAGCAACCTGCTGGCAGCCCTCGGTCGGGGACAGCTCCGACATCTGGATGACCGCGTGCGCCGGAGAAGGAGCATCTTCGATCGGTACAGTGAGGGACTCTGCGGCCTTCCCGGCCTGTCACTGATGCCCGAGTCCCCGTGGGGACTGTCGAGTCGTTGGCTCACGTGTATCACAGTAAATCCGCTGGAGTTCGGCGCCGACCGTGAAATGGTGCGCTTGGCGCTGGCAGAGCACGATATCGAGGCGCGCCCAATCTGGAAGCCGTTGCACCTACAACCGCTGTTCGCCGGCGCCGACGTCATCGGCGGAGACGTGTCGGAATGTCTGTTCGACACTGGCCTGTGCCTACCTAGCGGCTCGGCTTTGAGTCCCGGAGACCAGGAGCGGGTGATCTCCATAATCCGGGACCTCGCCCACGCCAATTAGCACCCAACACGAGAGCGAGCGTGGACGAGCACCTGTGGCGCGCGTGGTACGGGGTGTCGGGTGCCAGCGCAACGTTCGTCGTCTCGTTTTCGGTGCTCGCTTGGCGCAAGTGGCGAGGCCTGCCGCAGCACCCGCCGTATTGGCTGCTCGCTACCGGGTTCGGTGGCGGCCTCTTCTGTATCGGGCTACTCGCTGCAGGCGCAAGGTGGACCCTGGTCCTGGTCGCCGCAATTGCGGTTCGACGATTATCCTGCAGCGATGGGCTCTCCGCCGCCGTAATTGGCGCTCTCGGCGCAGCAACCGCGTCCTACGGCCGCGTCGACGCATATACAGCCGCGACGGCCGTCTTGGCCAGCGCCGTCCTCGCGTCTTGTCTGAGCGACCTGTCCGAGGCTCTGCGGGGTCAGGTCGGTGGGCTTTTGTATGTCATGTCAGTCAGCGGGGTGTTCCTGACCACGCCAGATACCGAACACGTCCTCGTGCTGGCGGGAGCCTCGGCAGCCGCCATGTTCACCAATGGCCTTTGCCGTGCACCCCAACTAGAGGGGACATCCGCGGGTCTCGCTGCGGCCGCCCTGACCTGGGTCATAATGATGGACGGCGCTGCTCGAACCACCTCGATCGTCGGTGGGTTTGCTTGTGTCGGAGTGCTGTGCATCGCGCCCGTCGTGCGCCGCTGGTCCGGTTCAGCTCCTGGGACTCGGATCGGCGCCGGCCGGCTGACTTTCCTCGTCGCGCTCCATTTGGTGATCGCTTTAGTAGCTGCCCGAGTCGTCGGAATGCTCTTCTCCGTCAATGCGGCACTGGTCGCGTCGACCGTGCTGCTGGCCACATCGAGTCTACTGCTATGGTTGAGCGCAACGCTGGTTCGGAAGCGGCAGGACTAGACTGGCGGAACGAGTGCGAGAAGTGACCGAAGTCGTGGGGTTGTCGCGTCGAGAAAGACTCTTCATAACAGCAGGCGTGATACTGGGAGCGCTTCCTGTGCTCATCTTCGGCGCAAGAACTGCCCTCGCTGCCTGGCTCGTCTTCCCTACCGCCGAGTTGAACCCCCAACCCCCTCCTGGGGCGGATATCGTTGCGGCCTACCGGCTCGCACCTTCGAGTGCGTTGTACCAGTACTACATTGCGCTGGAGCTGAGTCGCCGCTACCAGAGGACCTGGCCTACTCAGGACGCTCTGATCCTCGGCGAACGCGCCAGGGACTTAGTCACAGAATCCGCCGATCGATTGCCGACCAACCCTTTCTTCCAGCTCGCGGCCGGAAGGCTGCAGCTGCAGATAGCGCTTCATGGCCGCCCCGTCAGCACTGAGCGTTCCATCGCCATCGCCAGTGCGGCGGCTCGCATGCGTCGGGCGGTCGCCGCCTGGCCTCAATCTCCGATGGTCCAGGAGTTGGCAGGACTGGCACTGGTTGAACATTGGGGAGTCCTTGCCGCGGGCGAGCGGGCATTCGCCATCGACACGTTGCGCAAGGCTGTAGTTGCCATACCGCGCCGAACGAACCGCTTCCTGAATGCCCTCTGGTCCCACGCCGTCGTACCGGAGGCGAACGCTGCTCAGGGTGGGCTCGACGATCTTCTCGGCCCGCTGAAGACTCTTGCATCGACGCCGGAAACGAGCCCACTAGTCGCTGCGTTCGTTCGCCGTCATGGAACCGAGCTGCCGCGGGTCGACAAGATAGAACTGGACGACTGGCTAGCTGCGCTGCCAACGCACGAGCGAAACCAATGATCCAGGAGAACCGAGCCGGTCGGATCCTCGAAGCCCTTACCCTGATGGTGCTGTGTCTGTTGCTCCTTGCCGTTCCTTGGCCGCTAGGAGCGCGCCTACCCTGGGCGGCGCTCGCGTCATCCACGGCGGTGCTCGCTCTCGGAACGGTCTGGTTCTGCGCCGCGTTCAACACCGAGCGTCAGATTGCGCAGAGCTCATTCTGCACACCGATGGCGGCGTTCCTGGGTTGGGTTGCTTTGCAGTGGCTTCTCGGAACGACGGTTTACCGACACGATACTGCCGTCGGATTCGTGCAGTACTCAGCCTATGCCGTCACTGCACTGCTGACGATCCACATCGCCGGGCGGTCACGTAGCGCCTCGAAGCTAATCGCGGCCGTGGTGATCGCAGCCGCGACTGTGGCGATCTTCACGCTTGTCCAGTACGCGACTTGGAACGGCAAGCTGTTTTGGTACTACGACCCGCCCTTCGGCGGGACCTCTCCGTTCGGACCGTTCAATAACCGTAACTACTTCGTCGGCTACATGCTTCCGGGTATCGCCGTGTGCTTCGCGTTTGGCCTCGCCAGGCACGTGCGGTGGCCGGCTAGGGCGCTGGCCTTCGTGGTCGGGATCACCGGAGCAACTGCGATCCTGCTATCGCGGTCGCGCGGCGGAGCTCTCTCTCTCGCCGCAATGATCCTGCTGCTCGTAGCCGTGTCGGCACGGCACAGGTTCGGCCGCACGAAGCTCCAACGCTGGCTCCACCCGCGCCGGCTGATCACGGTCGGACTTCTATCCGCTCTGGCGCTGGCCGCGCTGGCGCGATCAGAGCGCGTCCATCAAGGATTTGCCGAGATCTTCGTTCCACGGGAGAGATCGGCTATCGGCCGCCTGCAGATCTGGAGCGATTCCCTACCGATGGTGCTGGACGCGCCGGTCTTCGGTTTCGGGCTCAACACCTATCAGTGGACCAACTACAAGTATCGAACGAAGCATGACACCAGCTATCCTCAGCACGCTCACAACGAGTACCTAGAGATGACGGTCGAGACGGGGCTGGTCGGGGCGGGACTTTGCGCCTGGTTCCTGGTGGTGCTTCTGGGCACCATGCGGAAACGCTTGCAGGATGCAGCACCTGGTTGGGAGTACGCCACTCGTCTGGGTGCGCTGGCAGGCTGGGCGGCGATCCTGACGTTATCGCTCATCGACTTTCCGACTGTGATACCGGCGACGAACTTCACGCTGGCTGTGCTCGCAGCCCTCGGAACCATGGACTTCGATGCTTGATGGGGCGGGGTAGTTTGGCTCGGCGACCACCTCCTCCTATAGCAAGGTGCTGAAGAACTCTGCTAGGAGCGAGGAGTTCTAGTTTGATCCGCTGAACCGTCGCCGTCGCTCTCGATTAGCAGCACCGAACCATTCGCAGCGAATCTGACCCAGCGATCGGCGGCGCCGTCTCCCGTCGTGTCGTACTCGACGAGTACCAGGGCTCCGTTCTCGCTGAAGCTGGACCAGGTGTCGATCTGCCCGTCGCCGTCGGTATCGGCTCGCTTGGAAATCACGCGAGACTGCTCATCCTGGACGGACCACTCATCTGGGCGACCGTCCCCAGATGTGTCACGGCCTGTCGACAAGACTCGCAAACCGGTAACAACACGCCAGTCATCCGGAATGCCATCGCCGTCGCTGTCGAATGCCAGCTCGATAGCCGCTGTGCCGTCGATCCCGTACCTGGCCCAAAGGTCCGGGTAGCCATCCCCCATTCTGTCGGCTTCCGCACGCACGAGAATGCCGTCCTGATTCAGGAAGACGACGACATCCTCATCGGTGCCGTCACCGTCTAGATCACGTTGCGTACGGAAGGCCCTCAGATCGTCGGTGTTTGTAGGCGACAACAACTCGCCGAGATCCGAGTCTTCGTCCGGGCTACATGCGGACAGGAAAGCGAGGAGAACGATGAGCGACAGTCGCAGCCCAAGCTCGGCCAACGGCCAACTCACCAGGGCAATTCTATGATCGTTCTGGGGGGTAGATCCTTCCAGATGATGGCGGAAAACCGAGGGACGTCGATAATCCCGATCGCACCGCCGCCGGTTTCCAGTGAGCCCTCGAGCGTCGCGCGCAACGGCAGGATCGGACGGTCCGGTGGGGCTTCATCTTCGGCACCGGACTCCGTATCTCCCTCAGTGGGATCAACTTCGATATCTTCATCGGTCTGCCAAACGGCTCTCCGATCGCCGGGGAACACCAACAGTTTGCGATCAAACAACGCCTGCGCCAGTCGCGGCACCAGCTCTCTGTATCCGATGGTCACCGCGGACTGCTGGTCGGTCGAGAGCACCTGCGCGATCTGCCGATGCGGGAGGTAGGTGAGGATCGCCCGGGCGATGCCGAAAGCGGCATCGTCAACTAGCTTGGCGAGGTGCTCGTCGCTCCTAACCTCGTACTTTCGCGCTAGAGCGCGGACATCCTTGTCGTCTGTGATCAGTCCGGCCTGGATCGCGTCCGGGAAAAACTCTGGGCGGTTGATGCGACGTCCATCATCCCTGAGCTCGTCCAGAAAACGCGCGCGACGGTTCTCAAGATCGGTTCCCTCGAACGGGTCGGCGCTTTCTCCCCACTTCCAACAGACGAGCAACGCGTAGTCCTCGTGCCGGGTCCTGGAGAACACGTACGCCGGAGGTACGGGATCCGCTACGTACCAGAGAACGCCCCAGAAAGCCCGCTCTGGGTGTGTTGCTCGCTGCTGCGCGGTATGGGACCGGAGGTCGATGCCATCGCGCCCGGCAATCAGCTCCCAGGCCAACTCGTGAAGGAGCCACGCGGTTAGCACGGGAAGCGTCGGCACGCCAGGGTGGCGCCAGACATGATCACTGACGCGAAGCAGCTCGACGGCGACCTCGCCCACCATGCGATTCACCGCTTCATCGATAAGCGCGTCGAAGCTGTCGGCGCGATCCCCGGCCAGGATCGGGAAGCGCGAGACGAACTGCATGCCGGTCTGCTCTAGCAGGCCCCAGTCGATGAGTTGCCGGATGCGGGAGGCACGCACGGGCAGCCCGCCTGCGATTATCGCGTTGAGGCTGATGGGCTCCCTGGCGGCCACCAAGAATCCGATGTCGTCCGCCGACAGAATCGGTTCCGTCATGGCGGGATCTATCGTCCCTACCAGCCGCAGGTTGGCAGCCTGGATGACGTCTCGCAGAGAGGCTGTCTGCTGCCCGGTTGCTGCCAGGCCCGGTTGGCTGGTGAATGCGACAATGCTCAGCACAGCGAGCAGAGCACGGGGAACAGATCGACGAAGCACCGTTCTCGCCTTTCCCGATGAAACCCTACGCCTGATCGAACGCACTGTCACAACTTGTACCCCATGAACATCGGCGGGCCTACTGCACGCCAAGCTACGAAGGCCCCACGGCGACTCGTCACCGAGGGGCCTCCGAAGGAAATGGCGGTTCTTTTACTGTGTCGTGACCTCGGGTGTCGAATCGGTGCCCGACGCTGCAACAACGCCAGCGGTCAACCCTGCGGCACCTACCGCGATGAGACCAACCAAGAGACCTGTCGAGATCCCCCCTCCGGCGCCCAAGCCGGCTGCAACGACCATACCGGCCGAGGCGAAGGTGGCAGCCTCGGCGTCGTCGCAGTTGCTGGCCCGGACGTTCGTGGCCAAGTTGTTGCCGCCCTGCTCGATGGTCTCGAAGGTCAAACACACGTTCTCGTTGCCGGCAATAGCGCCGCTGATGTCGCTGGCAGACGCGTGATCACCGCTCCACTGGGTAGCGGCGTTCACCACAATGACGGCACCGCTGGCCAGCGTGAGCTCGTTCCCGCTCACCGAGGCCACCGTGTCTTGCAGCGCGGCATTGCCCGACTGGGACCTGGTTGAGGGTTCGAGCCGCAGCTCGACCGTCGGAGTCGGATTCTCGGCGCTCAACTCGATCAGTGGAGCGGCGGACGAGATCATACCGACGGGCGTATCCACACTGACGTTGTAGGTGCCGAAGGGAAGCTCCGGCAACGTGGCGATGCCGTTTGCGTCGGTCTTGACCTCGGCAACCAGCTCGGCGCTATCGAGATCGACAACGCGCACTGAGATACCGACGACGGTCACCGGAAAGTCGGCAAGCAGAACACGCGCACGTATCGCACCTGCGGCACGTGTGAGCGCCTCGGCCCTGGCTACGGGTGCCACGACGATCATGAGGGACAGGCAGATGGCTACGGCGCTACGGCTACGAGTCGACGTTGTTTGCATCGCTACGACCTTCCTCATGGTTCCAGGGTGCCAATTGCCTCCCAGACTTTTCTGGCGCCCTACGAACTTCAAAGACTGGTTTAGTCGCTGGAGCATGTCACACGGGCATGTTGTTTCAAAGGTCATCGAACCCGGGGATAGCCTCCGAATCGGCGCCCGCCAGCAGCCAGTCCGCACAGTGATCCGCGGCGGCGGCAAGTCGGCTCATGCACGCAGCGTAGTCCTCGTAGGTGCCACCGATCGGATCCGGAATTTCCGGTCGACCCGCCGCATCGCCACCCGGGTCAGCGCTCACATCGGTATCCCCTGTAGCAGGGGAGAAGGCGCCAAGCAGCCGCACCCGTGCTGCCGAGGCCGGATCCAGTGCAGCCACGATCCGCGCCTGGCGGTCCGACATGGTGAATATATGGTCCGCGGCGGCGATCTCCGCTACGGTCAGCGGGCTGGAACGCTGCGCGCTGATCTCGATCTCGGCCTCACGGCGCATGACCTCCTGCGCCAGCGGCGTGGGCGGGTCGTCACCGACGGCGTTGGTACCGGCGGACCGTACTTCGAAGGCCGGCAGACGGTGCTGCAGCAAGCCCTCGGCCATGGGGCTGCGGCACAGGTTTCCGTAACAGACGACGAGAATGCGGCCCCGGAAGCTCATGGCAGGCATGGTAGCAGCGCGATGAGCCGGCAACGCGCAGAGCGATCCGTCAGGCCGTCCGCAGCAGCGCCTCGACGTCGGCCCGGCGAGGCATCGACGCGGCGGTCCCGGGCTTGGTGACACTCAGCGCCGCGGTCGCGTTGGCAAAGCGAGTCGCTGCGGGCAGCGCGCTGCCCTCGGCCAGGGCCACAGCGAGATCGGCGTTGAAAGCATCTCCGGCGCCCGTCGTATCGACAACATCCACCTGATACCCGCCGACAACACCCTCGGCGGCCGCCCCCTCGACTCGAGGCTGCACGTAGCGCGCTCCCTCGGAGCCGAGCGTTACCACCACCACCTGATCGTCGTTTCCGCGGACGGCGCCGATGGCATCATCGATCGAGCCGCGCTCGAGGCCACTGATGACCTCCAATTCGGTCTCGTTGGGTGTCAGGTAGTCGGCGAGCTCCAGCATCTCGGGTGGCAGCAGGCTGGCTGGGGCCGGATTGAGAATCGTCCGCACGCCGGCGTTGCGGGCCACCTCGAGCGCTCGGGCAACGGCGTCGTGATTGGTCTCCAGCTGGGTCAACAGGACGTCGGCGCCGGCGATGGCCCCGGCAGCCGCATCGATGTCATCGAGGCTGATTCGCAGGTTCGCCCCGAGGATCACGCAGATGCTGTTCTCGCCAGCCGCATCCACCACGATCGGCGCTACGCCCGTGGCGACGTCGGAGTCCTAGACGACGACGATCTTCGCGGCCATGCGCCCCTCGTTCCTGTTGTTCAGCAAGCTCCCGTCAACGGCGGTCTTCGGGGCTCTGTCAGGTCTGTTCGTGGTCTCCGCCGCCCGCTGCCAGCTCGTTTCGCAGATCGGCTCGGCGCACGGTCTCCGCTACCAGATCCTCGCGTCGATGCGCCATCAAGTGAATTCCGGCGACGCCGTCGATCTTCCGGACCTGTTCGATGATCTCGAGACAGATCTTCATGCCCTCTTCTTCTTGAGCCTCCTTGGGCACGCCGGCCATGCGTTCCACCACCGCGTCCGGGATCACCACGCCCGGCACCCGGGTGCGGATGATGTCCGCCACTCGGGCCGACGGCATCGGCCCCACCCCGATCAGGATGAACGCCCGCTCGTGCAGACCGAGATCGCGCACCCGCTGCATGAAGGTCACGAGGCGCGGCACGTCGAAGCAGAACTGTGTCTGGATAAACCGCGCCCCGGCCTCGACCTTCTTGCCCAGGCGATGCGGCCGCCAATCGTAGGGAGGAACAAAGGGGTTGGCAGCAGCACCGATGAAGAAGCTCGGCGGCGGATCAAGCCGCTTACCGTTCAAGAACTGCCCGCGGTCGCACATGATCTCGGCGGTCTGCAGCAGCTGCGCTGAATCGAGATCGAACACCCGCTTGGCGTCAGACTGGTCGCCGACGCTGGTGTCATCGCCGGTGATGAGGAACACGTTCCGGATGCCGCTAGCGGCGGCGCCGAGTAGATCGCCCTGCAGCCCGATGCGGTTCCGATCGCGGCAGCCCAGCTGCAGGATCGGCTCCATGCCGGCATGGTGCAGCATTATCGAGCAGGCGAGCGGCGAGATATGCACGTTGGCGCCGGTGGAGTCTGGCACGTTGATCGCGGTAACGACGTCGGCGAGGGTGCGGGCGGGCGCCAGGATGACCTCGGGGTCGGCACTGTCGCGCGGGCTCAGCTCGGCGGTTACGCAGAACTCGCCGGATCGGAGGCGCTCTTCGAAGCGAGAGAGAGTCAACGCCGATCGCTCATTGCGGACAGCTCATCGCGGGCTCGACGATAGCTCAGCGCACCCGGCTCACTGGATCTGCTGCTCGCCACCCACCTCACTGCTCGACCCCGGACGACCAGCCCTCGGGCTGCGGCTCTCCCATCCCCTTCATCTCGTTGACCCACGCAGCACTGCCTTGCCGGGCCCAGTCCAGGGGCGGGCGCAGCTCGTGGATCGCCGGCCCGTATTGGCTCATCTTCTTGGAGCGCTCCCAGGCCTCGACCCACACGCAGGGCTCGTCGGGAAGCACCTCGCAGTTGCCGTTCAGCCGCACGCCGCCACAGGGGCCGTTGCGCAGGTTCTTGGGACAGCTCATCGGGCAGGTCATGCCGGTGGAGTGCAACACGCACTGCCCGCACATGCGGCAGTCGAACACCAGCCCCTTGCTGAGACGCTCGACCGGACGCAACAATCGATCCAGCCAGCGGAGCTCGCCGCCCGAGGCCAGACCGCGAGCCGGCTTCATGACCGCCAGCATCAGGCGATACGACCACTCCAGCAGGCGTGGCCGGTTGCGCATCCAGCGGCCGAAGCTCACCGGAAGATCACCAGATCCGGGAGACGCATGGCCAAGTCCGGTTGCGGAGGGAAGATCAACCACTCGCCGGCGAGTGTGCGCGGCGCCGCGCTATGGTGCCGATCGCTACGATACAGTTCAAGCTGCCCGTCGGATCCCGCAGACTCTCGCCGACGCGACTACGCGGCCGCGTTCTTTCGGAGGAGCCAGATGCAGCACCGGACCTCGTTCACCGCCACGGCTCTGACGATGTTCGTGACAGCGACCGCAGCGACCGCAACGGCGCAGGGTCTCCCGCGCGCAACTCCCGAAGAGGTGGGGCTGTCGAGTCAGCGGCTGACGCGAATCCGGCCCGTGATGCAGGCCTATGTCGACGCCGGAACGCTACCGGGCGTGACCACTGCGATCGCGCGACGCGGCAAGCTGGTGCACTTCGATCAGATCGGCATGATGGACGTCGAGCAGGGGAAGCCACTGCACCCCGAGACCATTTTCCGCATGGCGTCGATGACCAAGCCGATGACCGGCGTGGCGATGATGATCCTCTACGAGGAGGGTCGCTACTTGCTCACCGATCCGGTGTCGCAGTATCTGCCGGAGTTCGCCGACCTGCAGGCGTGGGTCGGCGGCACTGCCGAGGCGCCGCAAACCGAGCCGGCACGACCGATGACGGTCAAGGATCTGCTGACCCACACGTCGGGCCTGATATACGGCGGCAACGAATCCGCCGTCGGACAACTGTACGGCCAGGCGCAGCTGTTCGCGGCGCCGACGTTGGCCGATTTCGCCGCGCGCGTGGCGTCAATTCCGCTGGCGTTCCAGCCAGGCAGCAGGTGGGAGTATTCGATATCCCAGGACGTCCTCGGGCGCCTGGTGGAGGTGCTATCGGGCCAACCGTTCGACGAGTTCCTCGCCGAGCGCGTGTTCGAACCGCTGGGGATGAAGGACACTGGCTTCTACGTCCCGGAGCCAGACGCCGAACGCCTGGCAGCCAGCTACCGGGCCACCCCGGAGCGCGGCATGGAACTCGTTTCGTCGCGACCGGGGATTCACGATCCCGACCGGGTGCCCTACGGCGGCGGCGGCTCGGTATCGACCGCCGCCGACTACCTGCGCTTCGCGCAGATGCTCGCCAACAGCGGTGAGCTCGACGGGGTGCGCATTCTCGGCCGCAAGACCGTCGACCTGATGATGATGAACCACCTCGATCCCGAGCTCGGACCGGAGCCCATGGCGGCAATGACAAGCTCGCTGCAGTCCAGCCCGCGCGGCGTCGGCTACGGACTCACCGGCGCAGTGATCACCGACGTGGCGCAATCGTCGCTGCCGGGATCGGTCGGCACGTTTTCCTGGGGTGGGGCCCGGAGCACATACTTCTGGGTGGATCGATCCGAGGAGCTTGTTGGTTTGCTGCTGACCCAGGTGTCGCCGTCGGATCGCTACCCGCTACGCGCCGAGATCCGCATCCTCACCTACCAGGCGTTGATCGAATAGGCCTGGCGGCGCTGATCGAGAGAAATCCGGGGGCAGTCGTTCGCGGGGCGCCGCTATTCGCAACTAGCGCGGCTTGCGGTTCTTCTTGAAGAAGCGCCACATGGTGTCGAGCCCGAAGTACGTGCCGTCGACACCATTGGGCCAGGAGTGACCGCCGTCCCAGGAGCAAGCAACCACCTGCCGGCCGCGGGCGCAGTTGGCACGTTGGATGCACTCCCAACCCCGCTCGCCGTCGGCCGGGCTCGAGTAGCGCGTGTCGATGGCGGCGCACTTCTGTGATTCGGAGCCGGCGAACAGCTCGGTCACCTCGGCCACCGGTGTGTAGAGATATCCGTCCGAGCTGACTTGTCCCGCGCCAGGCACGACGCGATCACGCTTCCCCCATACGTTCATGATCGACAGCGGCTCGGAAGGCGCGCAGTTGAAGCCGACATGGAGTTGACCGTGAGACGGGAGCACGGCAGCGAGACGATCGGCCATGTCGCACGCCAGGCGCTGAACGAACATTCCCCCGTTGCTGAAACCGGTCGCGTAGATGCGCCTGGTGTTGATGCAATAAGCGCTCTCGATATCGTCGAGCATGGCGGCTACGAAGCCGACGTCGTCGACGCAATTGCACCAGTTGCAGCGCGCCTCACCGCATTCCGCCGGGAACGGATACTGCAACGAATTGGCTGTGCAGGTCGGCCCGGCAGGACCCGGCGAGCTGGCGCAAGCGCCGTCGTTCCACGACGCGATCGGCCGCGAACCGTCGGCTCTGAACCGCGTCGACTCCGGGTACACGGCGATGTAGCGCTTCTCGTCGGCGTGCGAGCTCATGCCGGTGGTGCCGTTCTCCGCCACCGCGGCGCTGCTCGTATATCCGTGGAACGCCAGGACGAGACTGTGGGTCTTGTTCCGTTTGTAGCTCGGCGGCAGATGCACGTTGTAGGAGCGGGTCAGGCCACCGTGGATCAGCGTCCGGGTTTCCGTGAGCCCAGGTTGGGTCGGAGACGCCAGGCCGCAACCGGCGCTCGGGCTCGGCAGCAGGAGCTTATCCACACGTCCTGACGATTGTGTCTGAGCGACTGCATCGTATGGCCGTGGCAGGTAGGCCCACACTCCCACAGCGAACACGACAGCCAGCACGAGGATCCGTCGAGAATGCAGCCCCACAGCAAGCTCCTGGCCAGGAACGTTCGGTTGACACCTGCTTCGCACACGGCTTTGCTTGGCGACGCCATTCTACTAACCGCGCTGGGGCTGCTTCCGGGCAGACCGGCCAACGGTGCAGCCCGCCTTCGAGGATGACATGCCAGTAGACCAGCTCGAACTACCGACGATCGCCGCCCGGCGGCGCTGCCTAGCAAGCCTGGCGATCTTCGCGGTGCTCGCCGGCGGATGCACCATCGGCGCCGGCCGCGCGGGCGAGGAGGGCAACGCGGCCGGTACGGGCTCAGACAACACCGCAGTCGATGCCATCTTCGCCGCATTCGAGCAGCCCGGCTCACCCGGTTGCGGCCTGGCGGTGGCTCAGGAAGGCGAGCTGAGCTACGCTCGTGGTTACGGCTACGCCAACCTTGACCACGGCATCCACAACTCCCCGACCACGTTGTTCGACGTGGGCTCGGTCACCAAGCAGTTCACCGCCGCCAGCGTCAGCATGCTTGCCCTCGAGGGCAAACTATCGCTGGACGACGACATCCGTCGCTGGCTGCCTGAGCTGCCGGCGTACGAGTCGCCGATCACCATCCGTCATCTGTTGCACCACACCGGCGGCCTACGCGACTACCTCAACCTGTTTCCGCTCGCCGGGCGCAACGACTACTTTCCACTGTCGCACGCGCAGATCCTGGCAATGATGTCGCGGCAGCGGGCACCGATCTTCGCCGCCGGCGAGCGTTATCGGTACAGCAACACTGGCTACATGCTGTTGGCGCAGATCCTCGAGCGCGCCGGCGGCGAGTCGCTCGGCGAGATGGCGCAGGCGCGCATCTTCGATCCGCTGGGAATGACCGGCAGCCACATGTACGAGGATCTGCGGGTGATCATGCCGGGGCGCAGCATCGGCTACGACCGGGACGATGCGGCCGCCCTGCGCATCGTGCACAACTACAACTTCGATGTCACCGGAGACGGGCAGCTCTACATCACGATGCCTGACCTACTGCGCTGGGACGACTGGCTGCACGGCGACGAGCCACCGCGGATCCACGCCATGATGCTCACCGAAGGCCACCTCGACAACGGCGATCCGGTGGGCTACGCCCAGGGAATCCGCCTGGATGAGTATCGCGGTCTGCGTACGGTCGGCCACAGCGGTGGCTCCTGGGGCTTCGTCACTCAGCTGGTGCGCTTTGTCGAGCCTGCGCTATCGATCGCGATCTCATGCAACGCCGGGTGGGCGCGGCCAGGGCGGCTGGCCGAGCAGGTCGCTGACCACTACCTGGCG
Source organism: Acidobacteriota bacterium (assembly GCA_965197275.1). Lineage (GTDB taxonomy): Bacteria > Acidobacteriota > UBA890 > UBA890 > WLXD01 > DASCOT01. The sequence continues at coordinate 221,405 of CBDAMQ010000032.1, read as the reverse complement.
GATCAACTCGGCCCCACGGAAGACGAGGGCACGGATCAGGCATCAGGAGCGGAGCGCCCCGACGCGCCTGTCCCCTCAACGTGGACCTCGGCGCTGCAGTCGGCAATCACGGGCGAGTTCTACTCGCGCGAGCTCGACGCCACCTACCGCTTCGCCCCCGTGGACGGCGGCATGGCTGTGCGTATCGAGCAGGATGCGCCGCTCGAGGTCACCCTGCTAGCGGACGACACACTCGAGTTCAGCCTCGGCGACGAGGCGCTCGGCGGGACCCGCAAGGCAACCCTGTCGCTCGATCGCGACCGTGCCGGCCGGGTGACGGGATTCAATCTCAGCGCGTCGTCGGAGCACGACCTGGTATTCGAGCGGCGCTAGTTCCGACGACGACTCCACCAACGCCGGACGACCTTCACTCCTGCGCCCACATCGCAAGCGCCTCGTCGTACAGGGCGCAGGCGTCCTGACGTAGTCCGCCGCCAACTGTGACTTGATCGCCGAGCTCCAGATACTCGTCGGCCTCCGAGTACGCCGGCCACGCCGGACGTCCGTCGCCATTCGGATCACCCGTGGCCGCAAACTGCACCCAGTAGCCACCGACCGTCTCCGCCAGGGCTGCGTCTGATGCGTCCCAGGGCATCCAGGCGTCCGGGGTGCTGAACACGTAGGGGATCTCAGCGCCGTGGTACGCGCCGACCGTTCCCCCAGGCTGCACGCGGCTGAAGTAATACAGCCAGGCCGAGGCGCCGGTCTGTGAGGTCTTCGCCGCGACATACTTGGAGCTGCAGCCGAACGTGTTGTTGGTGCTGTAACGATCGAAGGCGGCCGCTATCTTTCCGTCGCCGACCGCGTAGACCTCGACGGCGCGATCCCCAAGGGACCCATAACGCTGACGAATCATTGCCTCGAACCCGTCGGCATCTATGTTCCCAGGGACGCGCATGGAGCCCTCGTTGGCGTTGAAGCCGATCAGCAGCGGAACCGCTTGCTGGTCGCCGGCCGCATAAATCTCCGCCAGGGCGCTCGGCACCACCCAGCCGTCGATGTTCGGTCCTGCAGCGGCGCCTTGAGACCCACGGGCCGACAGGATGTCCTCGATGCTCGCCTCTCGCATGGCCGCCAGCGACTCCGCCGGATCAACGCTCGCCGCCTTGCCTGCGAGCGCCCGGCCGAGTTGCGTGCCGCGCTCCTCGGCCTGCTCGAGGGTGTAGAACCTCGACACCGGGTACGCGCCGCTCTGCGAGATGGCACGCTGGAACAGCCCCTCGGCGAGCGGCGAGGCCAACAGGAACGTGACGTTGGCGCCGCCGGCAGACTCTCCGAAGATCGTCACCCGATCCGGGTCTCCACCGAAAGCCGCTATGTTGCGTTGCACCCATTCCAGGGCGGTGATCTGATCGAGCAGGGCGTAGTTGCCCGAGACCCCATCGGGAGACTCCGCGGTAAGCCCCGGATGCGCCATGAAGCCGAAGTCGTTGAGGCGATAGTTGATGCTCACCACCACCACACCGCGGCGCGCCAGGTGGTGGCCCTGATAGGGCAACTCGGTGGACCAACCGACGGTGTTGCCACCTCCATGGATCCACACCATCACCGGCTGCGGGGATTCGGCGCGCCAGTTTGTCGTCCAGACGTTCAGGTACAGGCAGTCCTCGCTCACGGGCGGCATGCTGAAGGCGACGCTCGGATCCTGTCCTAGCCCGGCCGCGACGGAGCGATACCAGTCCAGGTTGCTCTCGTCTTGCGGGCACGCCGGCGGGAACGTCCGGGCCTGCCGCACACCGGCACCGGGCGCATGAGGCTGCGGAGGCCGCCAGCGAAGATCGCCCGTCGGCGGCGCCGCGAACGGGAGGCCCTTGAACACCACCTGGTTGGCGGTGGACCCGAAGTAGCCGCCTTCGAGCGTCTCGCCGTCGACCTGCGCACGTGGCGGGGCGTCCATGGACGCGACTAGCTCGACTCCTGCGGCGTCGGTCGGTTGTGCAGTAGGGTCACAGGCTATCGGCGCTATCAGGGTCGCGGCAGCGACACCCAACCAGAAACTCGACCGTACGGCCACCGGAGATCCTCGACTCCCGAGGTGGACTCGGAGAAGCGTGCTCGACACTCGCTTGGGGTCGTTCATCGCACCAATCGACAATGGAACCATCACCGAAGGAATGGCATTATGGCGGGCCGCCACGCACCTCACCAGGGTGGACGGAGGGGACCACGTAATGCAGATCCGTTTCGACGATATCGACGGTCTCAGAAACCTCATCAGCGACGAGTACGGCGAGTATGGCCCGGCGCTCGAGATCACCCAGGGGCGCATCAACGCGTTCGCCGACGTGACCGAGGATCATCAATGGATCCACGAGGACGTCGCGCGTGCCGAGGCGGGCCCGTTCGGCACCCCGATCGCCCACGGCTTCCTGGTGCTCAGCCTGGTCGGCTCGCTGTACGAAGAATCTCAACTGGACATCACCGGCGCCGGCATGACGATCAACTACGGAGCCAACCGCCTACGCTTCATCGATCCGGTCCCGGTGGGGAGTCGAGTGCGACTGCGGCAACGGGTCACGGACGTCGTCGCCAAGCCCAAGGGCACCCTGCTGACCCACGAACTGGAGGTCAGCGTCGAGGGGGCCGACCGCCCCGCGATGATCTACGAGATGCTGACGATGTTCGCTCCCCCGGCTGCTGCGTAGTCGTGGCCCCGCTGAACGATGCGCCAACACCAGAGCATCGCCGGCGGCCCGGCGCCCCGTGGCTGCAGCGTTGGCGACGGTACCAGAGCAATCACGCGTCTGCTGCGGCGCGCTAGTGCCCTGTAACAGATGAACGTTGCATATCGCAGATGGGATTTGCCGGTGAGATCAAGGCGCGGCGAGGACGGCGATGCAGTGAGCATCTTCGAAGAGGAGCAACGCCGATATCGCCCGCAACTGCCCATCTGTCCGCAGGATGGCGGCCACGATATGCAACGTTCATCTGTTACAGGCCACTAATGTCCCGCCCCGATGCACCCCGCTGCTTCGTGTGCGGGCCCGATAACCCGATCGGGCTCGATATTCGCTTCCGCCTCGACGGCGAGGTTTGCCGCGGCGAGTTCACCCCCGGCGATAACCACTGTGGCTTCGACGGCCAGACGCACGGCGGCATTATCTTCAGCGCCCTTGACGACGTGATGGCGAACTGGCTGTTTCTGCGCGGCGCCCGCGGCCACACGGCGCGCGCCGAGATGCGCTACCGCCAGCCGCTGCCGACCGGCACCCCGGTACTCCTCGAGGGAAGATTGACCAAGCTGAGACGCAAGCTGGCGCAGCTCGAGGGACGCATCCTGCGCGACGATGATGGCAGCTTGATCGCGGAGTGCCACGCCAGCTTCATGATCACCGATCCGGGACCGCCCGGTGCACTCGAGTAGCACCGCCCATAGGGGAACACCATGACCGACGACGGCTTTGCCGCGCAGATCGCCATCGGGCCGCGGGTCCGCAAGTCACCGTACTTCGATGCGACGCGACGATGGGGCGCCAAGGGGTTCTCGATCTACAACCACGTCTTGCTGCCGATCTGGTACACCGACGCCGTCGACGAGTACTGGAAGCTGGTCAGGACAGTGACTCTTTGGGACGTCGGATGTCAGCGACAGGTGGAGGTCAGCGGTCCCGAGGCCGCTCGCTTCACGCAGTACCTGACGCCGCGCAATCTCGACAACTGTGCCGTGCAGCAGTGCAAGTACGTGCTGCTCACCAACGAGGCCGGCGGCATCGTCAACGACGCGGTGCTGTATCGACTCGCGGAGGATCGTTTCTGGTTCTCACCGGGCGACGGCGACACCCTGTTGTGGGCGATGGGAGCCGCGGTCAGCTCCGGCATGGATGTCACCGTGCGTGAACCCGACGTTTGGCCGATGCAGCTGCAGGGCCCGAGCTCGATCCACGTGGCCAGGAAGCTGTTCGGAGACTGGGTCGAGGATCTCGGGTTCTACCGCCTTCGCGAGATCGAGCTCGGCGGTATCCCGCTGGTGCTGACGCGCACCGGCTGGAGCGGCGAGTTCGGCTTCGAGATCCTGCCGCACACCAGCGATCGCGGCGACGAGCTCTGGGAGATGATCATGGCCGCCGGCGCCGAGTGGGACATCGCCGCCATCTGCCCTTCCGCGATCCGCAGCATCGAGGCCGGCAACCTCGACTACCGTTCCGACATCACCCTCGACGACAATCCGTTCACGCTCGGATACGAGCGGCTCGTCGACCTAGATCAGGAAGCCGACTTCATCGGCAAGGAGGCGCTCAGGCGCATCCAGGCGGAGGGACCAAAGCGCCGGCTGGTCGGGGTGGAGATCGACTGCGAGCCGCTGCCGCGCCTCAACGAGGAGTGGCTGCCGATCGTCGACGGCGACCAGCAGATCGGCCGCATCACCCGCTGCATCCACTCGCCAAGACTGGACAAGAACATCGGCTTCGCCAACATCCCGGCGGCCCTGGCAGCCGAAGGCTCGACCTTCACCGTCCGCGGCTCCTTCGGCGAAGCCCAGGCGACGGTGATCCCAACACCGTTCGTACAGCGCGTGAAGTCCGCCGGCCTCCGCGTCGCGTGCTCCTCGAGTCAGTTCAGGAGCGCCTGATACACCAAGCTCTTGAACTTGTCGCCGTAGTCCACGGCCGACGAGGGCAGGATCTGGATCATGAAGATCCCGATCAGGTCGTCGACGGGGTCGACCCAGAAGCGCGTATGCGCGTACCCGCCCCACGAGAAGGTGCCCTCATGCGAGGTCGCACCCATGGCGCCCAGGTCGGCGTTGACCATGAAGCCGAGGCCGAAGCCGTGGCCTTCCGCGCCCAGCCCCATCTCGATATCGCCGAGGTGATCGTCCGTCATCATCTCGACGGTGTGCGCACCGAGTAGCCGGACACCACCGAGCTCACCGTCGTTGAGCAGCATCTGGCAGAAACGTACGTAGTCGGTAGCTGTCGACAGCAGCCCGCCGCCGCCGGAGGGCGCCGGGGGCGGTTCGCGATAGTCGCGCGCCACGGCGTCGGTCTCCATCGGCTTGAGCGTCAGGTCATCGGCGGCCTTGGGAGTGTAGAGCGTCGTGAGTCGATGCGCCTTGCTCTCCGGTACCCAGAAGCTGGTGTCGTTCATCTCCAGCGGCCGGAAGATGCGCTCCTCGAGGAACTGATCGAACGGCATGCCCGAGACCACCTCGACGAAGCGCCCCAGCACGTCGGTCGATACGCTGTAGTTCCAGGTGCTGCCGGGGTCGTAGCGCAACGGCAGCGTGCTCAGCTTGGTGACGAACTCAGCCAGTGAGCCCGAGTTGAGCATCTCCTCCTCGTTGTACAACTGATCGACCGTCGAGGCTCCGAAAATCCCGTAGGTGAGCCCCGAGGTATGGCGGAGCAGATCACGGACCGTCATGTCGCGGCTCGACCGTGTGGTGGTGAACTCGGGCTGGCCATCCGCGCCGATGCCGTCGACGCCGACCATCAGGCCGCCGAGCTCGGGAATGTACTTGGAGACCGGATCGTTGAGCAGGAAGCGACCCTCCTCCCACAGCATCATCACCGCCACCGATGTGATCGGCTTGGTCATCGAATAGATGCGGAAGATCGAGTCGCGCTGCATCGGCGTATCGGCGCTCATGTCCTGCTCGCCGAGGGCCTCATGGTAGGCAATGCGTCCGTTGCGGGCGATCAGCGCCACCGACCCGGAGATGAGCTCCTGGTCGATATGTCGTTGGAGAAACGGGGCGATGCGCTCTAGGCGTTCACTCGAAAGACCCACGTCCTCGGGAGACGACATCGGCAGGCCCTGCGCCCAGACGGGGGCGGCAACGAGGGCCAGTAGAAGGGTCATCGCAGGCAGCCGTGTCAGCTTCACATTGAGCTCCAATTCGCCGGCGCATGGATTCAGCGCCGATCCGTGCGTCTGAGGGTCGGTTATGGTTCGAGTGTGTCGGGCTTGATCTTACCGGGTGGCGGCGTCGGTCACGCTCGCCTGGAACCGACGCATACCGGTTAGCCAGCGATCGTAGTCCGCCGCCTTCCGCTGGAAGAAATCGGCAACTTCGGGGTGCGGCAGTATCAGGAACTGTCCGACGGACATGGCCTCGACGACCGCGTCCGCCACGTCATCGGGCTCCAGCGCCACGCCCTTGAGGTAGGCGCCGATGGCGGAGTCCGCCTCGAACTGGCTCATCATGGCCGTGTTGACTCCCTGCGGGCATAGACAGAACACCTCGATGCCGTCATCGGCGTGGGTCATCGAGAGCCACTCTGCAAGCGACAGTGCCGCATGCTTGGTCACCGAGTATGGCGCTGACCCCACCTGTGTGAGTAGGCCGGCGGCCGAGGCAGTAATCAGGAACGCTCCCCTGCCACGCTCCAGCATCGGCGGCAGCAGGGCGCGGCTGGCGTAGACGATCGACATGAAGTTGACATCCCAGACGCGCTTCCATTCCGCATCGCTGACCTCGACCCCACCCTCAGTGAACACGCCGGCATTGCAGCAAAACAGATCGACAGCGCCAAAGCGCTCCTGGGCCTCGGCTACGAGGCTTTGAACCTGCGCCTCGACGGCAACGTCCGCTGTCACCGCCAGCCCATCGACCTGCGCCGCCACGGCGGCAGCGCCTGCGGCGGACCGGTCGGCGACCACCACGCCTCGCGCACCTTCGGCAGCGAACCGGAGACACAGTGCGCGACCGATGCCGCTCGCCCCACCGGTGACGACGACAACCTTGCCGTCGAGATTCATCCGGCGACGGCGGCCGGTTGGAGCTCGCCCATCATCGCACTGATGCGCTGTAGGCCCTCGACCGCTACATCGATGTCGTAGCCGTAGCCGATGCGGAAGTAGTCACCGATGCCAAAGTGGGCGCCTGGCGTCATGAGCACGGATTTCTCGGTGCGTAGCCTCTCGAACAACTCCGAAGACTCGATCGGGAGGTCATACCCGACGAGGCCGATGGCGGCGGCGACCGGCGGAATCATGTTGAGCTCGTCGTGGCCCGCCACCCAATCCACCAGGGCCGGCAACTGTGCCCGAATGATGGTCTTCGAACGATCGAGGATCTCGTCCCGCTTCTGCGGCTCCATGGCAACGCGTGCCAGGCGGTCGGAGAGCATGTTCGGTGTCAGCGTCGTGTAGTCGCGATACCAGCACAGCCGTTCAATCGCCTGCTCCGCCGCCACGATCCATCCCACCCGCAGACCCGGCATGGCGAAAGCCTTGGACAGACCGGACGTAACGATCAGCTTGTCGTACCTGCCCCAGGCGCTCGATGCCGTATCGCCCTCGACTTCCGTGCCACGATAAATCTCATCGAAAACTAGCCAGGCGTCGGCGCGCCGGGCCGCTTCAACCAGCGCACCCAGCTCAGTATCGCTCAGCACTCCCCCGGTGGGGTTGTTGGGATTGGTGACGATGATCAAGCCGGTCGCCGGCGTCACCGCCGCGGCGAGCCCGTCGAGATCGAGCTCCCAGCGGGAGCGGTCGGCCGATTCCACCAGATGGAACGGATCGGCACGGTCGGCATAGGCGCGGGCCAGGCCCCAGGTCTGCAGATAGTTCGGGATCATGCAGGCGACCCGATCGCCTTCCTCCACCAGGCCCCACAACGTGATGTGGTTGGCCTCGGAGCCGCCGTTGGTAACGACGACGTTGGCCATCGTAGCGTCGTCGTAGAACAGCGCGATGCGCTCACGGAGCAGATCCGAGCCCATTGCCTCCGGATACGACAACTTGGTGGCGCTGAGCGTCGCCAGTTCGTCCGGCGGGAGCAGATCGTCCATGCGCAACGGCGTGACGCCGCTCTCGGAGATGTTGTACTCGACGGCGTTCTCGAAGAGCGCCATTGCCCGCTCCATCTCGAACTGCTCGATCTTCATCGCTCTACTCCGTGGTTCTGGAATGCCGCGGCAGAGTCTAGCAGCCCTCGTGGAGCGGCTTCGGATACCGGGGCCGCGCTTCCGCGCCCAACGCCACCGTCCAATACACTGGCGGCCCGTCCAGACGTCGTGGAACCTGAGGTGACCCACATGACCCCTTTCACCGCCGAGATCGTCGGAACTGCTTTGTTGCTGCTGCTTGGCGACGGCGTCGTAGCCAACGTCGTCCTGCGACGCACCAAGGGCGCCGAGTCGGGCTGGATCGTGATCAGCCTCGGCTGGGGGATGGCGGTGTTCGTCGCCGTGTTCGTAGTGGCGCGTTTCAGCGGCGCGCACATCAATCCGGCCGTGACCCTGGGTCTGGCCATGGCTGGCAGCTTCCCCTGGGAGGTCGTTCCAGGTTACATTGCGGCCCAGATGCTCGGCGCCTCGATCGGCGCCACCCTCGTATGGCTACAGTACCGCCACCACTTCGAAGCCACCGAGGATGCCGATCTCAAGCTCGCCGTGTTCTGCACCGGACCGGAGATCCGCGTCCCGCTGTCGAACCTCATCTCCGAGATCATCGGTACCTTCACATTGGTGTTCGCGGTGCTCTACATGGCCAGCGCCGACGTCGGACTCGGTGCCCTCGACGCCTTGCCGGTAGGCCTGCTGGTGCTCGCAATCGGGCTATCGCTCGGCGGCACCACCGGCTACGCCATCAACCCCGCCCGCGACCTGGGCCCACGCATCATGCACGCCTTGCTGCCGATTCCAGGCAAGCGTGACAGCGACTGGGGCTACGCCTGGATTCCGGTGCTCGGGCCGGTGGCAGGTGGCCTGCTCGCGGCCGTCGCATATCAGGTACTTGGAGCCTGAACGCCGGACGGCTGGGGCTTGCACAATCAGACTAGATATAGTCATTATCTAGTCATGACAATGGTGAACATCTCGGAGCTCAAGGCCAAACTTAGTGCCTACCTGGCCGCCGTTCGCCGCGGCGAAACCGTGGTGGTCTGTGATCGCCGGACCCCGATTGCTCGCTTGGTGCCGCTGGAGTCCCCCGCCAGCGATCTCGTCGTTGACGAGCCCGAACGGCGGCCGACTGAGATTGCGAACTGCACGCCGGTACGTCTGCTGAAAGCGGTAGATCCTGTCGAGATCCTTCGAGAGGATCGCGATCAACGGTGATCGTCTACGTCGATACCAGCGTTGTCCTTCGCGTCGTACTCGGTCAGCCTGGGCTGATCGAAGATGTGGACGCCTGGGAGGCCGCGTACAGCAGCGAGCTCGCGGGTGTGGAGTCGCGTCGAGCGATCGACAGGCTGCGGCTCCAATCCGCGCTTGACGATGACGGCGTAGCCCACGCCCATGAACAACTCGGTCAGATCGAGAAGGCGCTGGGGTGGATTCGCCTCACGCCGCCGGTGCTACGGCGCGCTGGCCAACCCATGGCGGTAGCGCTGCGAACCCTGGACGCGCTTCACCTGTCGAGCGCGCTGATGCTTCGAGAGCAGCGCGACGTTTCGCTCGTTTTCGCCACCCACGACGCGAGGCAGGGCCTTGCCGCCCGCGCCAACGGATTCTCCGTAATCGGGCTGTAGAGCGCACGAGCCGCTGGCGGTCGTTGTCTGCGATCTGGTATCTTGATCATCAATCTATTGATCATCAAGTGATATCTCACCCGCAGAGCTCTTCGGCGAGGTAGCCATGGCGGATCGACCGGAACTGAAACTCGACCCTCAGACGTATTTACCGCTCACTGCTCTCTCTTTCGACATCTTGCTGTCAATGGCCAGCGGCCCGCTGCACGGGTATGGGATCATCCAGGACATCGAGACGCGCGCCGGCCGGCCAATGAAATCCAGCACCGGGACGCTCTACTTGGCCATACAGCGCCTGCAGCGCGACGGACTCATCCGAAAGTGCCCCGCCGAGGAGGCTGAGAAACGGCGGCGGCCGTATGCGATGACCGATCTCGGCGTCGCGGTCGCAGCCGCCGAGGCCGAGCGGCTCGCGGCGCTGGTGGGCAACGCCCGCGACAAGGATCTGTTGACTCATGCCGCGCTGACCGCTGCCCTGCAGTCGCCCCGAGGACAGGACCGTTGAGCAGAACCTGGCTGCGGCGATTGTCACGACTGCTTCTCAGCAGCTACCCGCCGGCGCTCCGACGCGAGTATGCGAATGACGTCCATGAGACCTTCGTGCTTCGCTACGAGGCCGCGCGCCGGCGTGGCAGACGCGCCGCGGCGTCGCTCGTGGGACGCGAGGTACTCGGATCGATGGGCTCGCGAACCGGATCCGTGGCGGCAGGTGGCATGGGTGCGCGGCGAAGGACCGCCCCTGGCGGCAATCGCCATTCCCCTCCGCCGCCCCCACGTGGCGGTATCGCGCAGGCACTGGACGGCGTGTTGCAAGATTTCCGCTTCGCTCTCCGGACGCTGACCAAGGCGCCTGTCTTTACCGCCACCGCGATCGTGGTTCTGGCGCTCGGCATCGGCGCCAACGCGTCGATCTTCTCGCTCGTCAACGCAGTGATCCTCCAGCCTCTGCCCTTCGCCGAGCCGCACCGCCTGCTTTCGATCTGGGAAACGAACCCCGAGCGCGGGTGGCATCGTGCACAGGTCGCTGCCGCCAACTATCTCGATTGGGCGGCGGAGGCGCGGTCGTTCTCCGACATGGCGGCGAATCAAGACTGGCTCGACGACGTGGCGCTGACCGGCAACGGCGAGCCCAGGACGCTGGCGGCAAACAGCATCACGTCGAACTACTTTCACGTGCTCGGCGTCGAGCTGGTGCTGGGCCCCGGTCTTGCATCCGGCGACAACTGGAGTGGAGGCGAGCCCAAGGTCGTGGTCTCGCACGAGCTCTGGCAGGGGCTGCTGGCCGGGGCGGATGACGTCATCGGACAACGTCTCACCATCGACGACGTGCCGCGAACCATCGTCGGCGTGGCGCCGCCGGGCTTCGCCTACCCGCTTGCCCGCATCGACGTATGGAAACCGATGGAGTGGAATCCGGAGTTCCGCGACCTGGTCTTCTTCCGCCGCGCGCACGGATTTCGCGTCGTCGGTCGCCTGGCCCCGGAGGCGACCGTCCAAGCCGCCGAGACCGAGCTCGCCGCGATTGCGAGTCGACTCGAGGATCGCTATCCGCAGACCAACGTGGCGATGGGGACGGGCGTGACGCCACTCCACGAATGGATCACCGGCGACACCCGCCGTCCTCTGGTCGTGCTGCTGGTCTCGGTCGGCCTGGTGCTGCTCATCGGCTGCGCCAACGTGGCCAGCATGCAGCTGGCGCGGTGTACCCAACGTCGGCGCGAGATGTCGGTACGCAGCGCGCTGGGCGCCGGTCGGGTGCGTCTTCTTCGCCAGGGCCTGACCGAGAGCCTGTTGTTGTCGATCGGCGGGGGGGCCGCCGGGCTGGTTGTCGGCGCAGCTGGGGTGCGGATCGTCACCGCCTTGGTCCCCGACGAGATCCCGCGACTCGGCAGCGTTGCACTGGACGGGCGCGTCATCGCGTTCACCATCGGCGTCTCGCTCGTGACCGCGTTGCTATTCGGCACCCTGCCTGCCTTGCGTGCGGCGCAGCCGGATCTGCGTCGCTCGTTGAGCTCGAACCGATCGTCGACCACGCGGCGTGCACGGCGCGCCGCGGCGCTGCTGGTCGCGGCAGAGATCGCGCTGGCACTGCCGCTGGCGATCGGGACCGGGCTGATGGTTCGCAGCCTGGCGCACCTGCAGCGAGTCGACCTCGGCTTCGACCCGGTGAACACCATCGCGGTCGGCATATCGCTGCCAACTGCGCGCTACTCCGACGGTGAGGAGGTAACAGCGTTCTACGACCGGTTGCTGGAGTCCGTACGCGCCCGATCAGGGGTGGAGTCGGCCGCCCTGGGCACACGGCTGGCTTTCGTCAACCAGCGCTGGAGTAGCGATTTCACCGTCGAGGGTTGGGCGGAGGATCAATACGGCGTCGGCGTGCGGCACGATGAGGTCTCGTCCGGTCTGTTCGAGACCCTGCGGGTTCCGCTGCTCGCAGGACGTGACTTTGACAACGCCGACATTTCGGGACCGTTGGTAGCAGTCATCAACCAGGCGCTGGCAGACCGCTACTTCCCAGATCAGGACCCTCTGGGCAAACGACTCTGCTTCAGCCGCGATGCGACTGAATGCGAAGTGCTCGCGGCCGACGCGGAACGGGTCCACGAGATCGACAACTGGTTCGAGATCATCGGCGTGGTGGGCAACGTCCGCCGCGCCAGCCTGGCTGGTGAGGAAAAACCGAGCATCTACGCGCTGATCTTCCAGGACTGGACTCACAGCACCTTCGTAATGGTCCGATCCGAGCGAGCTGCCGAAGATCTGGCTGTCGAGGTCCGCGCAGCGATGCAGGAGATCGACCCCGCCCTGCCCCTGAGCTCGGTCCACGTCCTCGAGCAGGTAGTTGCCGACTCGGTTGCGCGTGAGCGGCTAGTGCTGCGACTGCTCGGCGCCTTCTCGACCGCGGCGGTACTGTTGGCCGCTCTGGGTGTCTACGGCGTGATGTCGCAGACGGCGAGACAAGCGTCGCGAGAGATCGGCATTCGCATGAGCCTCGGCGCCCAGCGCGCGTCCATGCTGCGCTCGGTCGTCGGGCGCGGGCTCGTGCCGGTGGCAGTCGGGATCGCCGCCGGCCTGGCTGCTGCTGCGACGGCGACGCGAGTCCTCGACAGCATGCTTTTCGGCGTCGGCCCGATCGACCCGGCGACCTATGCAGTCACCGCTTTCGGGTTGTTCGCCATCGCGATCCTGGCGAGCTATCTGCCGGCACGCCGAGCAGTCTCGGTCGATCCGGCAATCGTGCTGCGATCGGAGTAGTGGCGTGTAACAGCCTGCTAGCAGGCCGCTAGCGGTCGGCTGCGCTCCTGTACGTCTCCCAGGCGATGCGCTGCAACGCCGTGGCCGTCGCGGGGTCCAGGTCGACCAGGGTGACGTAGCGATTCTCGTCGAGGTCGCCGTCGAGCGAGGTGAACCGGCCACGGATGATCGCCGGGGCGCCCTCCGGGCTGCGGCCGGTCAGGGTGGCGTAGAGCGTTGCGGCGGTCAGGTACGAACCGGCCGGGCTCGGATGCGACCCGTCGAAAATGTACAGGTCGGGAATGCCCTCCTTGGCGTGGGCCCGTGCCCAGGCGCGACCGATCGGAGACAGCACGGCGCCAGTCTCGCTGGCCACCGAACCGTACGCATCGGCAAGAACATCGAGCTGGGCGGGATAGTCGCGCCGCGCCCAGGTCAGGAAGAGCACCGCCCGCGCGTCGGTCGCCTGAATGCTCGATACCAACTCACGGGCGGCGTTCAGAAACATCGTCGGATCGCCGATGATCGACACCCCGTCGACGTACGGCGGGCCTAGCCGACTCTGTCCTTGGACGACCACCGCATCAAAGTCGCCCGCGTCGATGCGCTGGCGCGCGGACCCCTCGTCCAGGTGCCACCGCAGCGTCGACGCGCCGCGCACACTCATCTCGGTATCGATCATCGGACCGTCCTCGAGCGTGTGCGCGAAGCCCTCCAGGAGATCCGGCAGGTTGTTGACGTAGGTATAGCTGCTGCCGACAAACAGGGCGCGAACGGTGTCCTCAAGCGCGGCCGAGCGGCGCAGCGGCGGTACCGACTCCGGGTCGACGAGCTCCGGAAGTGAGGCCAGCACCTCACCGACGAACTCATCGGCGTCGAAGCCGTTGCCGGGAGTCTGCCCCAGGCGCACGATCACCGCCCGGCGCGACGGGATGATGAACACGAACTGTCCGTCGAAGCCCGAGGCAATCAGCGCGTCGCGCGGAACGTAGTCGAATCGACCGCCGGAGTTGAGCGCGAAGTGGACTCCAAGGCGCTCTTCTTCCGGTGGTGCCGCCGGGCTGCGCGTGTACTCCACGAAGCGCGGCAGGAAGATGCTCTCGCCGGCGAACCGGCCGTCGTTGAGATACAGCATCCCGAAGCGGGCCCAGTCTCGCGCCGTCGCCCAGAGAAACGACGAGCCCACGAACGTCCCCGAGGGGTCCGTCTCGAACACCGCGCTGCGCATACCGATACGATCGAACAGCGCCTCGCGTGGCCATCGCCAATAGGCGGCGTCGTCGGAAAAGAGCCCGCGGATGGCGCGCGAGATGATCGCCGTGGTGCCGCTGGCGTAGTTGGCGACCGAACCGGGGGTCTCCGCCAGCGGCTTCGCTGCTGCGAACGCGCCTGAGTCCGGCTCCCAGAAGAGCATCCTCGCCGGATCGGAGTCGGGACCGGTGTAGTCTTCGTCCCACTGCAGGCCGCTGCTCATTCTCAGGAGTTGATCGAGGATGATCTCGCTGCGCGGATCGTCAGGGTCGTCCCACTCGGGAACGTCGATGCCGTCGAACGGCAGCAAGCGTCCCTCGGTCATCAGAACGCCGACCAGCGCACCGGTGACGCTCTTCGCCATCGACCAGCCCTGCAATGGTGTGTCGCGCGTAATGCCGGGAGCGTATCGCTCGGCGACGATGCGGCCGTCGTGCACGATGACCACGGCCCGGGTACGGCGTGGCTCCGAAGGGTCGGGCTCGTCGAACGCGTCGTCCAACGCCGCGTCGAGGCGTGCCGTATCGACCGGGGCGGTAGGAGATCCGGACGGTTCCTGGTCGCCCAGAGGCCAGGGTTCGCTCGAGGTGTCTGGAGCTCGCACGGCGAAACCCTGTGCTTGCAGCTCGGCGACGGAGACACCGTTGGCGAGCGCGCAGCCGAGCCCCTCGCGATAGACGGCCGTATTACCGATACCGGCAGATTCGATCCTCGCGGTCACGGTGCGATCTTCGCGGTCGATCTCCACCTGACCACCGAACTGGTCGAACCCAGCGGCCTCTTCGCGGAACAGACGCTCGGGCTCGAGCCCGGCGACGAACACCCCGGAGCAGACCCGCTTGGCAACGGCACCGGTCATGGTGCGCGCCAGCTCGACGGGCACCTGAGCCGACGGGGCCAGAACGCCCGTCAGCACCATGAGTGACGCCAGGATCGTCGGTCTCATTGGTCAATTCCCGGGCTCCGCCACGATCAGCCGTCCATTCCAGCCTGCTGGCGCACGTACCGCGCCGCCGCCTCGTGGGTGGCGAACCAGGCGCCGCCGCGTGCCTTGATGTGCTCGATCAGCCCCTTGAGCGCGATGATTCGCGACCGGTGCGCGATGATGTGCGGGTGCATGGTGAGCAGCAGCATGGTGCCCTCTTCCATGCGACGTCGAACTCGTCGATCCACACTTGCATGACGTCGCGTGGCGGACTGTAGCGACCTCCGAGCGGATCGAACAGCGGCGCGTCGTCGAGAATCCACTCCACCGGAAGCTCGACCATGCCGGTGGGCTCACCGTTGGCCAGCAGCTCATACGGGCGGTCATCGGCCATCAGCGAGCTCTCGTACAGCAGGCCCATGTCGCGCACGATATCGAGCGACGCCGGGCTCAGGTTCCACGACGGCGCTCGGTAGCCGACCGGTCGCGTTCCGGTGATCTCTTCGATTGCATCGACCGCCTGCTCGAGCAGACGACGCTCGGTGGCGGCGTCGAGCTGCGTGTTGCGCTCGTGGATCCAGCCGTGCACACCGATCTCGTGGCGGCCGGATGCCTGGATGAGCTCGGCCTGCTGCGGGGCCAGCTTCAGGCTCCAGGCGGGGAAGAAGAAGGTGGCCGGGATCTCCTCACGATCCATCAACTCGACGATGCGCGGTAGCGCCACCCGCGGCCCGTATTCGCCCTGCGAGAGAGGCCCGACGCTGAAGGTGCCGTCGCGCAGTCCCTCGACAGTCTCGTTGTCGACGTCGAACGACAGCAACACGGCGACCCGTGCGCCGCCGGGCCACTCGTCGGGCGTCAGATCACGGCCGGCGCGGACCCGGTTCACGCCTTCGCGCACATAGTCGTCGGTCCAGTCCCACGGCGGCGGACCCTCGGCTTCGGCTTGCTGGATCTCGGAGGCCGGCGTGCAAGCGGACAACATGATCGCCAGTGCTACAAACGGCAACGACGAGAAACTGAAGGTGCTTGCGGTGGCAGGCAGTTGCTCCTGCAGGACGAGTCGTCGTCGAACGACGTCAGTGTCGGTGTGTGTGTTCATCATGGGGCGCTCCTCAGGTTGCTGTGACTTGCAATCCTCGGGCTCGCACCGTCGTGGCCAGCACCGCTTCGGTCCCAAGGGTCCTTCGTCAACCGTCGGCGATCACTTCGGTTTGCGACCCGCGACAATCACGTTCCAGGTACACGATGGGAATAGACGTGCCACCGATGGTTCGGCCAACCGATCAAGGGCACAGGCGAGCGCAGCTAGCGGCGTGATCAACCACTGCGGTCGCATCACCACCTCAGCGAAAGGTGTCGACCAGAGACCCTGCGGCCTCGTCACCACATCTTTCAACCCCGCATCCTCGAGCCTCCGTCGCAGAAGCACCCCGGAGAGCTGAGATTGATCGGGTGAGTAGGAAGGATCCACCCGCTTTCGTATCGAGCGCGCCCACCGGATCGTCGGATTACCGGGCTGGGGTTCGTTGGCGACAAACCACCCGCCCGGCTCTAACAGATCGACAACGCGCTCTAGCGCGCCCGGAACGTCGCCGAGGTGGTGAATTACTCCGATGGCAAATACAACGTTGAAACGCCGCGACGGCCGATATTCAGCGATGCCGCTGACAGCGAACTTGACATTTGGCGTCGCGTGCCGCGCCCGCGCGCATGCGATGAGTTCCCTCGAGTGATCTATGCCCACGTAGGAGCCGAATCGTCCATCGAGATACGCGGCGCCGAATCCTGCGCCGCAACCGATGTCGAGGATCCGGTCGGTTCGGCGCAGCGGCACTATGCGCAGTGTGCGTTCCTGCCGCATGCGGCGAGCTAAACGCGAAGCCGGCATGAGATCCTTTCGGCTGTACGCTTCCGCTATCCGATCGAAGAGCGTTGAATCGCGTTCCTCCCGGGTGCTACTAGCGCGGTTCACGGCTACCTCCCCACAGCGTCCGGCGGCGTGGACCCGGGGCACAAGCGTGGCGGTCGAGAACGATCGACCGGCGCGGCGACCAGGCGCATGTCCAGGCACGGCGAACCCTAGCCTGCCGAATCGTGGGCAAG
The DNA here is from genome assembly GCA_965197275.1 of Acidobacteriota bacterium. Classification (GTDB taxonomy): domain Bacteria; phylum Acidobacteriota; class UBA890; order UBA890; family WLXD01; genus DASCOT01. The sequence goes on along the minus strand of CBDAMQ010000032.1, from coordinate 204,426 downwards.
GGCGCCAGCTCGGCCATGCGCGCCGAACACGTCGACATGCTCGCCCCGAGCTGCCCGCTTCAGGGTGTTCGGAACGATACCATTGTGCCGCCCATCTTGGCCTTGTTCAAAACAACGCCACGCTCGCACAAACGGGCGGGCGCAACCATTGGACCTCGATTGAGCCGTGCCGGCGGACGACATCTGCTCCAGGTACCCGGACCCACCAACGTGCCCGAGCGCGTGCTACGTGCCATGGCGCGCCCGACGATCGACCATCGAGGTCCGGAGTTCGCCCGCCTCACCGGTGAGATTCTCGCTGGTCTGAAAGAGATCTTCCACAACCCCGACGGCGCCGTGATGATCTACCCGGCCTCCGGCAGCGGTGCCTGGGAGGCAGCGCTTGCCAATACGCTGTCGCCGGGCGACCGCGTGCTGATGTTCGATCACGGCTTCTTCGCCCAGGGCTGGCGCCGCATCGCCGAGCGCCTCGGACTCGAAGTCGACATGGTGCCGGGCGACTGGCGGCAACCCGCCGACGCCGCGGCGGTCGAGGAGCGGCTGCGAGGTGAGGGCGCAGCGCCCTACAGCGCCGTCGCCGTGGTGCACAGCGAGACATCGACGGGCGTGCGCAACGATATCGCTGCCGTTCGCGCGGCAATCGATCGTGCCGAGCACGGCGCATTGTTGCTGGTGGACGCGGTTTCGTCGCTGGCATCGATGCCTCTGCCGCAGGACGAATGGGGCGTCGATGTGGTGGTCGCCGGCTCGCAGAAGGGCCTCATGCTTCCGCCGGGACTGTCGTTCAACTCGGTCAGCGCAAAGGCGCTCGCCGCCAGCACCGGCGCCAACCTGCCGCGCGCGTACTGGGACTGGGCGCCCATACAAGCCCAGAACGACAATGGCTTCTTTCCCTACACGCCGGCGAGCAACCTGCTGTTCGGGCTGCAGGAGGCGCTCGCCATGCTGAGGGAGGAGGGCGAGCTCACGGTGTTCGCTCGCCACGACCGCCTGGCAACCGCAACCCGGACCGCCGTGAACGCCTGGGGGCTGGAGACGTACTGCGCCCACCCTGACAGTGCCAGCAGCTCGTTGACGGCGGTGATGACGCCCGAAGGTACCGATGCCGACGGTGTGCGCCAGGTGATCCTCGACAACTTCAACATGTCGCTGGGCACCGGGCTCGGGCCGCTGCAGGGCAAGCTCTTCCGCATCGGCCATCTCGGACAGCTCAACGAGCTGGCGCTCGCCGGGGTGCTCAGCGGCGTGGAGATGGGCCTGCGCCTCGCCGGCGTGCCGCACAGCAGTGGCGGCGTGACCGCCGCGCTCGAGTCGTTGGCCCCCACAGCCATCGCGGCAACGAACTGATGCACCGCCAGCCGCTTGGCGCGAGCGCTGCGACTGTCGCCTGGTTACGCCCCGCATCAACGCCGGCCGCGGTGGAGCGACGCTTCGCATTGCTCGCTCTGGTCATCGCTGCCAGCGTGACGATCGCGTGTTCCGCTGAGGCGCCATCCGGTCCGCTGGTGCTGAGCTTCGGGCATGTGGGCGCACCCGGGTCGCTCTACGCCTTGACTGCCGAGGAGCTCGCTCGACGGGTCGAGGTGGAGATGGGCGACCGCTTGCGCCTGCAGGTGTTCGGCTCCAGCCAGCTGGGCGGCGATGAAGTGATGTTGCAGAAGCTCAGCCTCGGCACACTCGACCTCGCGCTCCCGTCGACGGTGATGTCGTCGAACGTTGCCGAGTTCGGCCTGTTCGAGCTCCCGTATCTGGTCCGCGACCGCGATCACATGCGCCGGATCGAAACCGCCGTGTTCTGGGACCGGCTGGCGCCGAAGGCGCAAGGCCACGGATTCGAGATCCTGGCCGTGTGGGAGAACGGCTTTCGGCACGTGACCAGCAACGTGCGCCCGGTGCACACGCCGGACGATCTGCGAGGCATCAAGCTGCGCACGCCGCGCGGGCTGTGGCGAGTGAAGATGTTCCAGGCGTATGGCGCCAACCCCAGCCCGATGCCGATGGCAGAGGTGTTCGTGGCGCTGCAGACCGGCGTCATGGACGGGCAGGAGAACCCACTCACTCAGATCCATAGCCAGCAGTTCCAAGAGGTGCAGACATACCTGTCGCTGACCGCGCACGTCTACACCCCGGCGTACGTCACCGCCGGTTCGGCGCGCTGGGGAGCACTCCCCGACGACATCCGGCAGGACCTGGCCGCGCTCGCCCGCGCGATGCAGCCGTTCGTGCACGAGACCGCTGCGCGCCTGGATACGGAGTTGCTCGCCCAGCTGCGCGACGACGGCATGCAGATCAACGACGTCGATGGCGATGCGTTCAGCGCCGCCAGCCAACCGATCTACTCGGAGTTCGCCGCCGAGGTCGCGGGTGGTGACGAGCTCCTGGGTGCCGTCCTGGAAGTTGGTGCTGACTGATCTCGGGCGCTGGCGTCGCGCCCTGCGCGTCTTGCTCGAGGCCATCGTGCTGGCGCTCATGGGCACGCTGGCGATCGTCGTGCTACTCGGCGTGGGTTTCCGCAAAGCCGGCATGGCGCTGGCCTGGTACGACGAGCTGGCGTCGATCCTGCTCGCCTGGCTCACCTACTACGGCGCCGCGCTGGCGGCGCTGAACGGTCGCCACATCGGCTTCCCTACGCTGGTCCGAGACCTGGCGCCGGCCCGGCAGAGAATCGCCTGGGTGCTGCGCGAGATCGTCGTTGTCGGCTTCTTCGTACTGGTGGCGATCTCCGGAATGCAGGTCGTGCGCGTCCTCGCCGGCACGTACCTGGTCGGGTTGCCCTGGGTGCCGGTGGCACTGAGCCAGTCGGTGATTCCGATCGGCGCGCTCCTGTTCGTGGTGGCGGAGCTGCTCGCCGTCGCCGACGGGCGCGGACCAACGGCCTCGACAGGCGCCGAGACATCCCCCGCAACGCCCACGCCGGATTCGCCGTGACGCTGTTGTGGATGTTCATCGGCTTGGTGGGGCTGGTTGTCCTGAACGTGCCGATCGCGGTGGCCCTCGGGGTGGTGGCAGTGGCCGCCATGCTGGCCAGCTCCGGGATGGCGATGCTACCCAACGTCGCGCTGGTGCTATTCGACGGCACCACGAGGTTTCCGCTCATCGCCATTCCGCTGTTCATTCTGGCCGGGGCGATCATGAATGCCTCCGGTATCTCCCGGCGCTTGGTGGCGCTCGCTTCGGCGTTGCTCGGATTCGTACGCGGGGGACTGGCGATGGTGGCGATCGGCGCGTCGCTGTTCTTTGCCGAGATTTCAGGGTCGGCGGTGGCCGACGTCGCGGCGTTGGGTTCCATTCTAATCCCGGCCATGCGACGCAAGGGCTACTCACGCGAGTTCGCCGCCGCGGTGACCTCGTCATCGGCGACGCTGGCTGTGATCATCCCGCCCTCGATCCCGATGATCCTGTACGCGGTGATGTCAGGCAGCTCGGTGATCGAACTGTTCGTCGCCGGCATCATTCCCGGTCTGATCGGCGGTGCACTGCTGATGGGCATTGCCTACGCCATGGCGATCCGCCACGACTTTCCGGTCGAAGAAGCGTTCGAGGTACGGCGACTCCGGCGTGCCCTCCGAGAGGCAGCGTGGGCGCTGTCGCTGCCGGTGATCATCCTCGGGGGCATCTTCAGCGGCGTGGTCACCGCTACCGAGGGCGCCGGGCTGGCGGTGGTGGCGGCGGTCGGGATCGGTGGGCTGGTGTACCGCGAGCTCGACTGGGCACACCTGCGCCGGGCGATGCTGGAGGGCGGCGTGCAGACCGCGGTGGTGATGCTGTTGGTGGGTACGTCGGCGCTGCTCGGCACGTTTCTCACCCAGGCCCAGGTGCCGCAGCAACTGGCGGCCGGCATCATCGGCCTCACCGACAGCGCCTGGACGGTACTGCTGCTGCTCAACGTGATGTTCCTGGTCATCGGGCTGTTCCTGCACTCGGCCGCCGCGATCATCCTGGTGGTGCCGATCGTGATGCCGCTGGTGCACGCCGTCGGCATCGATCCGGTCCATTTCGGGCTGGTGGTAACGCTCAATCTGGGGATCGGGCAGCAAACGCCGCCGGTGGCGTCGGTGCTGGTCACCGCATGCTCGGTGGCCAAGGCAGACATCTGGGAAGTGAGCAAGGTGAACGTCTGGTTCATCGCCGCACTGCTGGCAACGCTGCTCCTGGTCACGTACGTTCCCGCCGTACCGCTCAGTCTGGTGCGACTGCTCTTCGGTTCCGCCTGAGACGCAAACACGAGTCATCACATGGCCGAGAAGATCCTGGTCGACGCGTCGGCGCCGCTGGCGACCGTCACCCTGAACCGTCCGAAGCGGCTGAACGCGCTCGACGAGGAGTCCTGGCGCCTGCTGGGGGAGGCTTTCGACGTCCTCGATGCTGACGACAACGTCCGCTGCGTCGTGGTGCGTGGCGCCGGTGAGCGCGCGTTCTCGGCCGGGGCGGATGTGGCGGAGTTCGCCGACAAGCGTCGTGACGTCGAGCGCGCCACCGCGTACGGCAAGATCGAGTTGGCCGGCATCGAGGCGGCGACGACGTGTCGTCATCCGACGGTGGCCCAGATCCACGGTGTATGCGTCGGCGGTGGTCTGGCCGTGGCGCTGGCCTGTGATCTCCGAGTATGTGCGCAATCAAGTCGATTCGGCGTGCCCGTCAACCAACTCGGCCTCACCATGTCCTACGGCGAGCTGGGGCTACTGCAACGGGCGGTCGGCGCGTCGGCTGCCTCCGAGATCCTGCTATCGGGAGAAGTATTCGGAGCCGAGCGGGCGCTGCATCTGGGGCTCGTGGGCCGTGTGGCGGATGACGATCGACTCGACGACGAGGTCGCCGCGCTCACCGGTCTCATCGTCGAGCGCGCGCCGCTGGTGAACCGCTGGCACAAGAAGTTCATCCGTCGACTGCAGGACCCGACTCCGCTCAGCGAGGCCGAGATCGCCGAGGGGTACGAATGTTTCGGGACCGAGGACTACCGCACCGGCTTCGAGGCGTTTCTGGCCAAGCGCAAACCGACTTTCGAGGGCCGATGAGCGAGCGCGAGGACCTGGGCGACGCAGCGTCAGGTCCGAGTGCCGGTGGCGACGGTGATCCGGCGGGGCCGCTCCATGGCATCCGGGTGATCGAGCTGGCCCACGTTATGGCGGGCCCGGTGTGCGGTCTCATGCTCGCCGACCTGGGCGCCGACGTGGTGAAGGTCGAGCGCCCGACCGGCGACCCGACGCGCAAGTTCGTGCCCCCCGAGCAGGGCGGCGAGGCGGCCGCATTCCTGATGCTCAATCGAAACAAGCGTGCGGTGGCGCTCGACATCAAACACCCGGACGGTCGCGACGCACTGTTGCGGCTGCTGGCCGGTGCCGATGTCCTGATCGAGAACTATCGACCCGGCAGCCTGATGCGCAACGGCCTCGACTATGCCTCGCTCGAGACGGATTTCCCACGACTCGTGTACTGCAGCATCACCGGCTACGGCAGCAGCGGACCAATGGCAACGGAAGGCGGTCTCGACCTCATCGCCCAGGGTTACTCCGGCATCATGAGCATCACCGGGGAGGGCGAGGGGCGCCCGCCGGTGAAGGTCGGCGTGCCGCTAACCGATATCGGCGCCGGCATTCTCGCGGCGCTCGGGGTGGTCTCGGCGCTACACCGACGGCACCAAACCGGTCACGGTCAGCACGTCGAGACCTCGCTGTTCGAGGCCGGTTTGATGACCACCTTCTGGCAGGCCGCCATCGCGCTGGCCTCCGGCCAGTCCCCCGGGCCGATGGGCAGCGCTCATCCGCTGGCAGCACCCTATGAGGCCTTTCGCACCGCCGACGGCTGGATGACGCTCGGCACGCCGACGCAGACCAACTGGGAGCGTCTCCCGGACGTGCTCGGTATGCCCGAGTTGCTCGATGACTCCCGGTTCGGCGATAACGCCGGCCGGCTACAGCATCGCCGCGAGCTGGTCGCACTGGTGCAGGAGCGCATCGGACAGCGCACCACCAGCGAATGGATGGCCGCGCTGGGAGCGGCCGGCATCCCGGCGGGACCGGTGCTCAGCGTCGGTGAGGCGTTGCACCACGCGCAGAGCCAGGCGCGAGAGATGCTGGCCCACGTCGAGCATCCCACCGCTGGCCGCGTAGCGACGATCGGGCCACCCATCAAGCTGAGTGAGTCACCGGCGTCGATTCGCGGCCCGGCACCGCTGTTCGGACAGCACACGCGCGAGGTGCTGGGCGAGATCGGCTACCAGGATGCCGAGATCGAAACGATGCTCAGCGCCGGGGCGGCGATTGCAGGACCAGCAACTACTAGCTGAGGTCGACCGGGTTTTCGACTGCGAACATGCCGGCCCATCGACTCTCTGCCGGCACGCGCACGAGATCGGCCTCGGTCACCGGGCGTAATCGGGCAATCCTGGTCTGACGGCCCATTGACTGGTTCAGCCCCGCCACGTACGTTGCGGCAGCCATTCCTCTGTCACCGAACGGAGATCGCTATGCGCACCGTCGCCGCCCGAATCCTGCTGGCCCTGCTGGTCCTCATACCCGCCACCGGGATGGCGCAAGAGGTCGTCCACTTCGAACCCACCGTTGGCTACCCGACGTTCGCTGTGCGCGAGCCGGTGCTCCGCATCCAGCCCAACACCGAGCTGCACTCGCGCACCAATCACGGGCCCTACTACGACCCCGGCGGCGGTGCGTTCCCTGGCGAAGTTGGCCCCTTCTACGTCGAGGGAGCCGAGCCCGGGGACACTCTGGTCGTCGAGATCATCGAGGTGATGCCGAATATGGATACTGCCGGGGCGCAGATCAGCCCTGGATTCGGCGGCCTGGCGACCGATTCGCGCCTGCGGCTACTGAACGACCCCATTCCCTTCAAGCGCTTCGAATGGCGGCTTGATCGCGAGGCGATGACCGGCACGCTCGACCTTCCCGACAGTGAGAGCGGCAGCATCACCATCGACCTGAGGCCCATGCTCGGCCGGGTCGCGGTCGCCCCCCGTGGCGAGGAAGCGTTCGCCGGCCTGTGGCCAGGCGATTTCGGCGGCAACCTCGACGCCCAGGAGGTGTCACCGGGAACCACTGTCTACCTACCGGTGTTCCACGAGGGCGCGTACTTCTACTTCGGCGACGGCCATGCGCGCCAGGGCGAAGGTGAGGTCAACGGCACCGGGCTCGAGACCTCGATGGACGTGGTGCTGCGCATCGACGTGATCAAGGACACCGGCATCGACTGGCCGCGCCTGGAGGACGACGACTACATCATGGTTGCAGGCAGCGCCCGACCGTTGATCGACGCCTTCCGGCTGGCCCACGTCGAGCTCATCGAATGGCTCGCGGCCGACTACGGCTTCGACCGTTTTGACGCCTACCACCTGGTCGGCGAGCTGGGCGAAAGCTCGGTGGCCAACATCGTCGATCCGATCTACACGGTGGTAGCGAAGTTCCCCAAGCGGTATCTGCCGCAGTAGCCCGTCGCAACGCAGGCGCGAACGGCCGCTCTCACGGATCGGCTGGGGCGACGGAGCGCGCCAGAGGCCAGTTCAAGGCAGCAGGACGGTCGAGCCTGTGGTGGCTCGGGATTCGAGCAACCGATGCGCCTCTGCGGCGTCTTTGAGGGCAAAGCGATTGCCGATCGTCGGCGTCACGGTCCCATCTGCGACGACATCGAACAGCTCTGCTGCCGCAGCGCCCAGGTTGTCGCCGGGAATGATCTCACTCGACATCGATGGACGAGCCAGATAGAGGCCCTTGGGAAGCAATCGCAGAATGCTGAAAGGCTCGACCGCGCCCGATGCGTTCCCGAAGCTCGCCATCAGCCCGTTACGCCCCAGACACTCGAGCGACTCGTCGAACGTCGCCTTGCCGACACCGTCATAGACGACGCGCACGCCCTCGCCACCGGTGATGTCGGCGACACGCTCAGCGAAGCTCTCACGCGTGTAGACGATCGTGTGATCGCATCCGTTGGCCGCCGCCATCGCGGCTTTCTCATCTGTACCGGCAGTGCCGATGACCGTTGCCCCGAGCGCCCTTGCCCAAGGGCACAGAATGGTCCCCACGCCACCGGCGGCGGCGTGAATCAGCACGGCGTCTCCTGGCTGCACGGCGTACGTCTGCCGCAGCAGCATGCGCGCGGTCAGGCCCTTGAGCATGATTGCCGCTGCCTGCTCGTCGCCCACAGCGTCGGGCAGCTTGACGAGATGGTCGGCATCCAGCACACGATGCTCACTGTATGCACCCGCAGCCGTCCCCTCGGCGACGCGATCGCCGACCGCGACATGCTCGACTCCATCCCCGACCGCCTCGACAACTCCGGCTGCCTCGACCCCGAGCACGGCCGGCAGCTCCGCCACCGGATAAAGACCCGAGCGGTGGTACGTATCGATGTAGTTGAGCCCGATCGCAGTGTGGCGGATGAGCGCCTGACCAGCGCCCACGCCCGGGAGCTCGATCTCCTCCCAGGACAGCGCCTCAGGTCCGCCGCACTCGTGGATCCGTATCGCATGGGTCGTGGTCATCAGGTACCTCGCATCTCGGGTCGGGTGGGCGCGCCGTGCACAACGCCTCTTATAGTCGCTGCGGGCTCAGCGAGCAAAAGGACCGGCGGGCGACGTCGCAGGCTGCGACGGCCATCGGGGCGCGGTCGGAATCCTGAAACGACACCCTGCACGGCCCATCGGGGCCCGGGCAACTACCGCGCCAGCGCCTCGAGGGTGGCGTTTTCGCGCGCAGCGAGCTCCGGGCGCCCGGTTTCGGCGTAGAACTCGGCCAGCAGGTGATGGATCCAGGCGGCGCCCGCCCAGCGGTCGCGCAGGGCGACGAACCGCATCTCAGCTTCTTCTATGAGGCCCCGCGCCCACAGGATGCGCCCCTCTGCCCGGCCACTCCAGAAGCCGCCGGGGTCGAGGCTCGCGAGCTTAGCGGCCGCCTGCTCGGCGGCGTCCAGGTCGTCCAATGCCCGGTAGACGTCCACCAGGCGACCGTGCATCGCCAGTTGATACGGATCCAGTTCCAGCCCACGGCGCGTCGTTGCGAGCGCAACGGCTGGCTGACCGAGTCGCAGCTCTACGTCAGCCGCGATCAGGGAGACCCAGAACACCTCCGGCGCCAGCGCACCGGCCCGATCGATGGCCGCCTGCGAGGCTTCCACATCGGGCTCCAGTAGGGCATGGAGCGCGGTAGCGATATGCACAACCGGGTCGTTGGGGTCCGAGCGGCGCGCCACTGCGATCTCGCCTTCGGCCTCCGCGAGCTCGGCGGGGGTCCACGGGCGCCAGCCGACGGCCTCCGCCCTCGCCGCGACGCGTCCCGCCCTTGCACGCGCGAAGTCCGCGTCGAGCACGCTCGCGCGGCGCAGCAGCTCGGCGGCCTGCAGGGCGATCCCGAGATCGCGCTGGGCTGGCCCGAGCAACAGCTCCGCCGCCTGCACAACCAGCAGCGTCGCCTCCTTGCTGGTCGACGGCCGCAGCGTGCTGTAAACGCTGGCGTGGTCGAGCAGAAAACCCAGACGAGTCAGCAGGCTGCGGGCAAACGCGTCGGGGCGGAACAGATCCTCGGGGATGTCCCACTCGTGTCGCCACCAGTTGTCGCCGGTGGAGGCTTCGCGAACCCGCGCCGCGATGCGAATACGGTCAGCGTCGACAACGATGTCAGCGCTCAAGATCGCATCGACGGCTCGCTCCTGATCGGCTGCTTGCGCATTGCCTAGCGGCACGACGGTGAGCTTCGTCTCCCGCTCGATCAGATCGATGAGCTCAGGCGCGAGCGCTTCGGCGACCTCCGCCGCCAGCGGCACCCCCGTCGGGGACAGATCGCGCAGCCCCAGTCGACTGATCTGTATCGGTCGATCGGTGGACCCGGCGTCGCCGTCGCCGGTTACCGGCCCTCCGAACCGTCCCCAGAGCAACAGGCTCGCGGCGACGAATACGGCCGCAGCGACCCAGGTCGCCCGGCGCGGGGCCAGGCGCGTTGCCGCCGAGTCGCCGCTGGGAAAGTGGGATGTGGACGCGGCTGGAGACCGGTCGGAAACCGCGGGAGGTTCCGATAGGTCGGAAGCCATGGCGCCCTCGACCTCCGCCACGAACCGGTAGCCGCGGCGCGGCAGCGTCTGAACGAAACGCGGCTGCCGCGGATCGTCATCAAGCGCTTGTCGGATCAGGCTGATTGCATGCGTCAGCGAGTCCTCCGAAACAAAGGACTCCGGCCACCCGCGCTCCAGCAGCTCATCCTTGCTCAGGACCTCTCCGGGATGCTCCAGGAAGCACACCAGCACTGCCAAGGCGCGCGGCGGCAGCGCCACCTCGCGATCGTCCTCGTACAACAAGCCGGTATCGACCTCGAGGCGAAAACCCTCGAAGCGGTACGCGCGACGCAGTGGCGGTTTGGGGGATCCATCCGCTGGAGCGGCTCCCACGTCCGTACCTCCTGGCCGACTGAACGCGTTTTCAGGAGTTCCTAAGGCTGGCTTCAGGACTAGCGAACAGCCGCGGGCGAGGGTGCCCACACCCGACGCGGCATAGCGCTCAGCACGGAGACGTCGCCGCAGCCCACGGCCGCGTCATCAGTATATGTGGGTGTCGGCACGTCTCCCAGAGGTCCCGCACGAAGGCGGGCGAGGAGGTTCTGATGAGCTCTCATGGCAACCGGCTCATTGCGTTGACCGTGGTCGCGATGCTCGGGTTCGGCACCCCGGCTCGGGCGCAGAAGGCCCAAACGGGCACTGCAAGCAGCTTCGCGGAGCTGTCGAGGCGAGCTCTGTTGAGATCTGGCGATCGCTTGGAAGTCGTCACCCCAGAGGCGACGCGAACCGGCAAGTTCGCTGGCTTCATCAACAACAAGCTGCTCCTGAAGATCAAGGGAGCGAGCGTGGTGATGGAGGAGGCGTCGGTGCACCGCATCGATCGGCGCGGAGATCCGGTGGGAAACGGCGCTCTGGCCGGCGGAACGACGCTCGGCGCGGTCTTCTTAGTCGCTGAAGCCGGTTGCGATGGGTGGTTTTGCGTCGGCGTTGGACGCGCGGCGGGAGCGGGCTTCGTGCTCGGCGGCATCCTGGGATTGATCGGTGACGCGCTGCATAGCGCGCGCGACACGGTGTACGAGCGTCCGGCGGCTCGCATGGCCCTGAATCCTGGCGATCTGGACGCGCTCCCGAACGCCTACGCCTCTCCGATCGCCAGACAACGTTCCGACCCGGCTCCGTGGACTCGCCAGCGCTTTCGCCTCGCGGTCTTCGGCGGCACCCGTGCAAGCGGAGGACCGAGCGGCGAGGTAGAGGAGGCCATGCGCTCGGCCGGGCTTACGGGACGCTCCTGCTTTTTCGGCTGCGTCGATTACCCGTCGACCAGGTCAACCATGCAATGGGGGGCCGAAGCCGGCTACCAGCTGAGCCGGCGCTTCGGCGTCGGGATGATGTGGATGAACGCCGACCTCGGCAGGGTCTCCGGTCAGTTCAGCGTCTGGGATACCTTGACCCTGGAGCACCGGCTCACGGGCCTCGCGCCCATGCTCCAGATGCATGCGTCCGACAAGGCGACCCTGAGCGTCGGACCTGCCCTTTACTCCCTGAAGGCGGGCGAGGCGGAGTGGGCGTCGCCTGATCCAACGGAGTACACGGCGCGTCGAGTGGGCCTGCTAGCGAGCGTCCACGCTCGACCGATACCGAGCTTCGGACTGATGCTCCAATACCGTCTGGTCGGTGGCTCGCAACCCGGACCGTTCTCGTCGCCCGGGTCTTTCATAAACGGCAACTCGGCGGCGACGTTCACGCACCCGAACGTCAACTACAGTCACCTGTTCCTCGGGATGTCCCTGAATCTGGCCCGGTAGCTTCTCAGTCGTCCTGTTCGTTCTCGATGAACCAGTCGACGTGCTGGTCGAGCACCTGCATCGGCAGGGCACCGTTGCTGAGGATGGCGTCGTGGAAGCGCGCCAGATTGAATCGGTCACCAAGCGCCTCCTCGGCACGGTGCCGCAGGTCCCAGAAGCGGCGGGCTCCGGTCTTGTAGGCCAGCGCCTGCCCGGGCATGTCGACCGCGTAGCGCAGCGTCTCACTGGCGATCTGGGTCTCCGACTCGATCACATTGTCGAGCATGTATCGCGTCGCCCGGGCGCGCGGCCAACGATAGAAACTCATGCCGGTGTCGACGACCAGCCGAACCGAGATGAATATGTCCATCGATTGCCGGCCGTAGGCGTCGTAGGGATCGTCATAGAGTCCCGCCTCGACCCCGAGTGCCGAGGCGTAGTTACGCCGAGTCCTCCAGCAGAGCTACGATCTCCTGCAGGGCTCGGTTGGCCTCGACGATACGCGCTTCGACCTGACCGCTGAAGAAGCTCGATTCCTCAGTCTCCACGCTGGCGAGTCGATCCGGGTGAACACCGAACATACTGTCCGTTTCATCACCGATCATCGACGAAACGAACGGGATCACCGTGTCGAGCTCCTGCAGCGGCACGCGGATTCCCCGCTCGCCCTGAGCGCGCAACCGTGCCTGCATCGAGTCGATGTAGGCGACACCGTCGTCGAGCAGCCGCAGATGCAGTGCTCGGTCATCGTGAGTGTCAAGCTGCCGTGTCGACAGAACCTGACGCAGCAACGGCAAGGGCGAAGTGTACGGCGTAACCTCGAAGCCGAACCAGTAGAACGGCGCCGAGTCGGCAATGCCGCGGGCCAGCCAGCGCAGCACCTCGAGATCGAGGACCTCCTCGTGCGACAGCGCCGCCGCATCGACTGCGTCGAGCCGCTGCAGCAACGCCCGGGCGAAAGCAGCCGATCGGTCGGCGTCGCGCGCGGTCGAGTAGTCGAGCGACTCGATCGGCAGGCCGAGCACCATGCGCATGTACGGGCTGCGCTGCACCACGTGGTCCCAGTAGCGTGCGCCTTCGCGGGCGACGATAACGGCGGTGTCCTGACCGAACGGCTCACCGTGCGAGCCGGCCACCAGCCCGAGCACCAGAGTCGCCGTCAGCGCCGTACGCGCTCCCCATCTCGTCATATCTGCCCTCCAGGCCGCAGAAGCGACCGACACGTAGCGAGCGACCGGCGGCCGATCGGCGCGACTCTAAGCCGCGAGCCCGAACGCAGCAACGGGGCGCCCCGCCCGACCGCGTGCAGGCGGTACGCGAGACGCCCCGCCGAGGAGCAGCCGGCGTGGACTGGCCGGTCGCTGCAGGCGTACGCTGCCAGGCCTATTGCGTCAACAGGCTGCTCGGCACTCGAGCCGGCACATCGTCGCTCAGGTCGAGCATATTGGGATCGGTCAACGCCCTCAGGAAGGCAACCAGATCGGCAATGTCCCGGTCCGAAAGCCGCATAGGTCGCGCATCGTTTTCCGCGGCTATCGCGGCCACCCGCCCCGGGTCGTCCATGACAACGAAGTCCAGCACGTCGAGGTCTGCACGCGAGGGTAGATACGCCTGGCTGCGGTCGTAGTTGCCGATTGCATCGCCGGGGTTCCGGTAGTGGCGCACGACCGCCTCGAGCGACCCGTACGCCCCATCGTGGCCCCAGGGGCCCGTGAGCTCGACGTTGCGCAAAGAGGGCGTACGGAACTCGAAGCGGTCGCGGCGATCGCCGGTGACCCTCTCGCGCCCGAAATCATCGTGGCCGTCGGCACCGTCGCCGGTTCCCGGGCCGATCTGCGGCATCGCAATGGCGCGGAAACGCTGGTCGGTCTGCAGTGCACCGGCGTGACAGCGCGAACAGCTTCCGCGGCGATAGAACACGGTCATGCCGCGCTCCTGCGCATCGTTGAGCGCCGTCTGATCGCCGCGCAGGAAGCGGTCGAACGGGCTCTGGTCGGAGCGGTAGGTGACCTCCTCGAACCGCGCGATGGCGTTGGCAGCGTGGACGAAGGTGATGTCGTCGGCACGCCGCACGTCGCGGAACGCGCCGCGGAACAGCTCGACGTACTCGGGAATGTCGCGCAGCCGCTGCGCCAGCAGATCCCAGACGCCGTCGTCGCCCGTGAGGCGTCCGGCGGCTGCAGCCACGCCCACCTCATTCTCGTCCGCCTGGCCGGCCATCTCCGTGCCCGAAGTGGGCGGGAACATCGCCTGCGCGGCCAGCACGCTGTCCAGTCCGAGCGGTAGGTCGTTGCCCGCCGGCGAGCTGAACCCCGACGCCTCGGAGGGATCCTCGGCTACGCGACCGTCGTGGAACAGGCGCGTGAAGCGGCGCGCACCCAGGTTGAACAACGGCGGTGCGTTGCGTGGCACGCGCTCGTGCACTGCGTCTGCGCCCCGGCCAACGGTACGCGCCTGCGCCAGGCCGCGACCCCCCTCTCCGAGCGGTAACGACAGAGCGTCGCCGGTGAAGGCGATCGGGTTGTGGCATGTGGCGCACGAGATGTTGCGGTTGCCGCTCAGCACCTCGTCGAAGAACAGCAGCCGGCCCAGCTCGACGACGTTGGAGTCGAGCTGACCTCCGCCACGGTAGTCGGCGTCGGTCAACGGGCGCAGCGGTGGCCCCGGTCCTGGTCCCTGCGCCAGTGCCACGACGCCGAAGCCCGCGCGAAACAGACTGCGAGAGCCAACGCGCGCAGAGCGTGCGGCTGGTAGCGGCGGATGAGTCGATCTTGCACGGGCACGCCGTCCTCCTTGGTGTCCTGTACTCGCGGTCGGTCGGGGGTGGGGGCCTCGCTCTCTTGGACAACGGCCAGCGGAATCTCATTCCAACAGTTGTCCGACCTCGGGCTTGTTCCGGCGGAGACGGCGGCTCAAAGTAGCGCCGCGATGATGGCCCTGAGACGTCTGGTGGAGCGCTATCTGGCCGAGGCCGGCACCCGCACCGCCTGGGTGCTGATGGCGACCTTCGTCGCCTGGGGCATCATCGCCATCGCGATCGTTCTCTACGCGACCCTCTCCGCTGTTTTCATTGTGTGGTCGGCGACCCGCGCCGCCCTCGGCGGCGGCGCGATCAACATCGCGCTGGCGATCACCGTGTGGCTCTTTGCGGCGTTGACGCTCGTGCTGGCCGCCGCCGGCCGCGATCTGTGGCTCCGCTGGAGACACCAGCGCTGGACCGCGGAGAACGCCCTCGACAGCCTGGAGCCGCAGCTGTACCCGCACCGCGAGAGCACCGCTCACCTAGGGTCGGTACGTGACCGACTTGCGGCGAGGGCGCTAGAGTCGATGGAGGAGAGCGTCCTCGGGCGGCCGCGGGCAAAGGACGTCGGCATCGAAGAGCGTTTGATCGACCTCGATGACTCAGCGCGATCCGGCGAGCACGAGCGCCGATAGTCGATCGCCCTACTTCCGGCTCGCGCGTCGGCTCAGTTCACGCGTCGCTCCTGCCCCTGCCAGAATTCCTCGCGCAGGCGGAACTTCTGCAGCTTGCCGGTTGCGGTTCGCGGCAGCGCGTCGATGAACTTGACCGCGGTAGGGCACTTGAAGTGCGCCAGGTGCTGCCTGCAGGACTCGATCAGGGTCGGCTCATCGGTGGTCTCGTCGTCGCGCAGGACGACCAGCGCGATCGGAGTCTCGCCCCACTTCTCGTGCGGCACACCGATGACGGCACACTCCAGTACGGCGGGATGCTGATAGAGCGCGTCCTCGACTTCGGCGGAGCTGACGTTTTCGCCACCGGAAATGATGACGTCTTTCTTGCGGTCGACGATGTTGACGTTGCCGACCTCGTCCCAGACGGCCAGGTCGCCGGTGTGGAAGTAGCCGTTGCGGATGGCGTCTGCGGTCTCCTCGGGCTGCTCCCAATAGCCGTCGAACACGACGTTGGAGCGGGCGCAGATCTCGCCGACGGTTTCGTTGTCGCGCGGCACCGGGTTGCCGGCGTCATCGAGCAGCACGATGTCGACACCGAGCCCGGGCACGCCGACGCGGGAGCGGCGATCGTAGTCGTCCTCGGCCGTGCCGTGGCTGATGAAGTTGCCGGTCAGGTACGGCGACGTCTCGGTGAGGCCGTAGATCTGGTTGAAATGCCAGCCGAGCTCCTTCTCGAGCCGCTCGATGAAGGCGGCAGGCGGCGGCGCCCCGGCGACAACGAACCGCGGCGTGGTGCGCAGCTCATGGCGATCGGCGTGCTCGTACTCGAGGATCGCGTTGAGGACCGCCGGCGCCATGCAGGCGAAGGTCACTCCCTCCTGTTCGATCAGCGTGAAGATGCGCTCGGCATCGACCGCCCGCAGCACCACGTGGGTGCCGCCCATCCCGGTGAGCGCGTACACGGCGCCCCAGCCGTTGCAATGGAACATCGGCAGAGTCCAGAGCTCTACATCGTCGTGCGAGATCCCGAGGTGGGCGATCATGCTGTACGCGTTCACGTAGAGGCTGCGGTGCGTCAGCATGACCCCCTTCGGGCGAGCGGTTGTTCCCGACGTGTAGTTGATCGAAGCCAGGTCGGTCTCCTCGAGCTCGGGACTCGGCGGCGTCGCGTCGCTGACCCCGGCGATCAGCGACTCCCAGTCAGTCCAACCGTTGGGCGCTTCACCATCGTCCTGGGCCACGATCCAGTGCTCGACGCTCGGTATCTCGGAACGGATGCCGTCGACGAGCTCGGTGTACTCGTGGTCCACCAGGCCCACTTTCACAGCGGCATGGTCGAGGATGTACCGATGCTCGGAGGCCTTGAGACGGAAGTTCAGCGGCACCAGCACGGCGCCGATTTGACTGGTGCCGTAGAAGCTCTCCAGAAAGAAATGCGAGTTGGGGCTCAGCATGCAGACGCGGTCGCCCTTGCCCACCCCGAGATCGAGCAGTGCGTTGGACAGACGATTGGCGCGCGCCTGCAGGTCGCGATACGAGAAGCGACCCGCACCGTCGACAACCGCGATCTTATCGGGATACAGCAGCGCTGGGCGGGACAGGAAGTCGTTGACCAGCAGCGGCACATGCATAGGATCTCCGTTTCTTCGCTGCGCCAGCGACGCTATCGTGCGCGCGTCAGCGTGCCGCACCCAGACGGCACCACTTCGTTGTCAGGATCGGTCTGCGGCGGTAGCTTCAGCACCTCGAATCGATCGAGGGGGATGTTGTTCAGGTACACGTAGCGCCGATCCGGCAGCGTACCGGCGTAGGCATCGTGGTCGTAGCTCATCGGGTGCACCGCCTGCAGCTCCACGCCGCCGCCGTTGTCGGCCAGGATCATGCCGTACTTCTGCGCTGCCTCGGCGATGATGCGCTCGTAGCGCGTGAGGCCGAGGGTATCGAGGTTGAGGTCGGGATCCAGCTGCAGCCTAGCGCCCTCAGGGATCGCGTCGGATCGGCCCGAGTGACCGTCGCTCTCGGTGGCCGGTTCAACCGGTCCGCCGCGCTTGGGGTAGTTGTAGCTGAACTCCAGGGCATGCTCGATAACCCCGGCGATCATCTCGTCGGGGAAGATCATTCCGGCCGGCACGGCGAAGCCGGATCCGCGGGCCGAGAGGCCCTTCGGGAAGATGCCGTCGCCGTCGGTGCGCAGGCTGTTACCCCACGACGCCTCCCAGCTGGCGCCCTTCTTCTTGGCGCGCCAGAAGTCGAACTCGCAGCCGGAGTCCTTGTCGATGATCACCATGTGGCCGTCGCCTGCCGGGTCGGGGGCAGCGCCGTCGGGGGTCGGCACGCCCTCGAAGAAGTTCGCCGGCGCCCACTTGGCGGTCATCTTGACGCGATACCGAGGGGTGTTGCTATCGGCGTAGTAAACCGGCGTCGTCCAGCGCTTGAGTGCGATCAGGAACCCCTGTTTGCGGCCGGCGCGCACCAGGCTGCCGATCATGTGCGCCGATTTCGGGTCGACCTGCGCCCCGTCGGGGATCATCTGGTTGAACGGGCTGTCCTCTGAGTACAGCCGCTCGACCCACAAGGGTCTGGCGGCACCGAGCACCGCTGTCCCGAGAGCCGCCACGCCGACGAGTGCCGCGGCCAGTCGTCGCCTCACGAGTGGCCTGTTACAGGCCACTAGCGCGTCCACACCTGTGCACTCGAGGTATCGGGCATGCCCCAGTCGGAGCCATTCCAGCCGTCGAATCCGTCCATGCGAAAAGCCCAAAAGCCCGTTGTCATGTCGCTGATGACGATGAGCCCGTCCTCGTTGCGCACGTCAACGCCCCAGGCACCGTTGAACATCGTGCCGGTGCCGACGCCGGGATTCGGCGGTCCCAGATAGGTGTCGTAGTAGGCGACGGTCACCGGATTGGCCGGGTCCATCATGCTGAACACCTGTAGCCCGTCGAGGTAGCCGGACACGAACACGTACGGGTAGCGCACCTCGTGGTTGTGTACCAGGTGCCGCCAGTCGGCGGTCCAGGCGCCGATCGGCGTGCGGATGTTCTGCACCTCGCCGTCGAGCGCCGGCTGCAGGTCGAAGATGCGCAGCGGAGCGTACTGATACTCGGTCTCCGCGATCACGTAGCGCCCGTCGGGTGTCGGCGTGAAGGTGTGACCGTACTGCACCCCCGATATGCCGGTCAGCGATACCAACAGCGCCGGCGCCTCCAGGTTGGTGACGTCGTAGATGTAGTACCCGTCGGTACCACCACCGTAGAAGCGATCGGTCTGCGTATCCTCGTGCCAGCCGACGTAGAAGTCGTGGTAGCCGCGAAAGCCGCGCTCGCCATCCGAGCCGGTGCCGACGGGAACATTCGCCACGCGCGCGTCGTCCATGGCTCCGTTGAGCACGTGCACCAGGTCATAGACGCCGGCACCGGGACCGCGCAGCGTGGTGAACAGCAACGGGCGACCGTTGCTGTGTGAGTAGATGAAGATGTTGTGGAAGCCGCCGACGAGCTCCGGCTCGTAGATGCGCGCCACCTCGACGATCTTCTCGGGCAGGTCGGTGACATCGAAGATGATCGCGCCGAGGTCAGGGTTCGGTCCGCCCTGGGCGAATTGAACCGACAGCACGACATAGTAGCGACCCTCCCACACGAAGTACTTGACGTCCTTGCCGCCGGCGCCGGCGTGCAGGTCCTGATCCTCGATACGCCATTCATGAATCCGCTTCGGCTTGCTCGGATCGGTCAGATCGATGACGTCGAGTCCTTTCTCGCCGAACTCGCCGAAGATCTCGCGCGCCACATAAGCGTACGGGCGCGACATCTCCTGCTCGATCTCGATATCGGCAATGCTCAGCTCCGGTCCAAGCGGCAGATGCGCCACCACCTCGATGTTGTCGCTGCCGGGCTTGTCCGGCGTCCACTGCTGCGCCCCGGCGCCGGCCGAGGACAGGGCGACCAGGAAGGTGATGGCGAACACGGTTGCGACTCGACGAGACATGCTGAACCTCCACTATGGATAGGTGCCGCAGAGACGATACCCTCTCGACGCTACTCAGTTCCAACGCCGCCCTGCCGTCCCGGGAGCGCTGCTTCGGTGGGCAATCACCACCCGTTCCCCTGCGTCACTGTCCCGGAGGTCTGACAATGAGGCTCTTCCAGCGCTGCGCCGCGCCACTACGACTCGTTCTCGCTTTCGCCTTCGTTGCCGCCACCCTCCTGCCGGGGCCCGGTGCTGTATCGGCGACGGCCGCCCCGCAGGATGACGGGCACCTGGCGCACGCTCGCGAGATCCTGGCGCGCGTGCCGCTGATCGACGGCCACAACGATCTCGCCCATACGATCGTCCTCAATCACGACGCCGATCCGTCGCGCGTCGACCTTAGGGAGCGCCAGCCGATGCTGGCAGCCGATATGCCGCGGCTTCGTGAGGGTATGGTCGGCGGGCAGTTCTGGGCCGCATTCGCGGAGTCGAACACCATGTGGACTGACACCGAGCTGCAAACGGCGCTGACGGCAGTCGACGTGGTCAGGCAGTTCGTCGAGGGCTACGACGACCTCGAGCTTGCCGATACCGCCGACGACATCGAGCGCATCTTCGCCGCCGGTCGCATCGGCTCGATGATCGGGATCGAGGGCGGCCACATGATCAACAACCAGCTGGCGGCGCTGCGACTGTTCTATGAGCTCGGTGCACGCTACATGACCCTGACGCACTTCCGCAGCACCGACTGGGCCGACTCGGCCACCGACATGCCGCTGCACGGCGGGCTCACCGAGTTCGGCGAGCGGGTCGTGCGCGAGATGAACCGCCTCGGTATGTTCGTCGACCTGTCACACGTGAGCGACGACACCATGCGCGACGCGCTCAGGGTGAGCCGCGCGCCAGTGCTGTACTCGCACTCTAGCGCCCGGGGCGTGAATCCCCACCGCCGCAATGTTCCCGACGACGTGCTACGGCTGGTGGCCGACAACGGCGGCGTGGTGATGGTGAACTTCATCGCCGGCTACGTGGCGCCGACGCGCGCCGAATGGGACCGTGCCTACGGAGCCGAGCCGATGCGGGAGACCTTGATCAGCATGCTCGCCGGTGTCGAGCCGCTGTGGGCAATCCGCAATCATGAGCTGCTCGAGCGCTTGCGGGCCGAGCTCGACGACGAAAGAGAGATCGCCCGTCGTCAGGAGCTGTGGGCTGAAGCCAACCCGGCCCCGCGCGGCACACTGTCGGATGTGGCCGATCACGTCGATCACATCATCAGCGTGGCCGGCGTCGACCACGTGGGCATCGGATCGGATTTCTACGATAGCGGCACACCGTCGATGGTCGAGGGGCTCGAGGACGTCACCCGCTATCCGTACCTCGTGGCCGAGCTGTTGCGTCGTGGACACAGCGACGCGGACGTCGGCAAGATCATCGGCCTGAACGTGCTCCGTGCGATGCGCCAGGTAGAGGTCGTTGCCGAGGAGCTGAATCAGCGCTGACCCGACCGCTCGCCAAACGCGGCAATGGGCGTGCGGCGGCTCGAGACCGTCTGATGGCACCTCCCGCCTAGCCAGATGCCCCGGCGACAGGTTTCGAGTAGCGGGCGGCCTCATCGGCTCGGCCGGTCGCCTCGTATAGAGCAACGAGCCAGCGCCGAGCGCGCTGGGCATCTTGAGAGTCCGCTCCGCGCGCCGCCTCCGCTATGCGTAGGCCCGCGAGCAACTCCACTTCGGCCTCGGCGTGATCGCCGTTCTCGAACAGACACTGGCCGTACGACACGCGCCGCACACCGATGCGCCAGTGGCCCGGCTCGAGGACCTCGGTCTGTATGTCAGCCGCCTCCTCGAACTGCTCGCTGGCGGCCTCGGTGTCCCCCAGGTAGCAGTTGAGGCGAGCCAAGCGCATGAGGCCTACTGCGACGAACGCATTGCGCTCGCCGTAGTTCTTGCGGAACAGATCGACAGCGACCCGCGAATGGCGCTCGGCATCCACATAGCGCTCGACCTGGCTCAGGGCCACCGCCAGGTTGTGCCGCAGGATAGCGGCCTGCGCGTCGGCAGTGGCGCCGTTTTCGCGGCGCAATCGAAGCGCCTCCTCGTAGGACGTGATCGCCTCTCCGTAGCGCGATTGAGCTCGCAGGCTGGCACCGAGATTAGAGTAGGTCCTGGCGAGCTGCACGGGCGGTGCGCCAGAATCGGTGCGCTGGGCGATGACCTGACGATAAAGGGCCTCCACCTCGGTCGATCGGCCGCCGGTGTTCAGCGCCACCGCCAGCGACTCGACAGCGATCACGGTCTCCGGGTGTCCTGGCCCGTAGACATCGCGTCGGATCTCGACGCACTCCTGCACCGCCTCTATCGCCGCCTCGAAGTCGCCCTTGCGACGCAGCGCGGTACCGAGGTTCATGAGCCGCGTCGACAGCGGCACGCGCGCCGCCGGCAGGTCGGCACGGGCAATGCGCACTGCCTCACGCAGCAGCGGCTCAGCCTCGTCGGTCTGTCCGAGACGCGCCAGCGCCACGCCGAGATCGTTTCTGGCTTCTCCTACCAGGCCGTCGGCGGTGGGCAGCTCGGCGGCGCGGATCTCGAGCGCCTGGCGCAACGGCGCCAACGCCTCCTGATAGGCGCTCGCATAGATGTGCGCGCCCCCGAGTCCGTTGAGCGCCTCGGCTCGCTCGAGCGGGGTCGCCCCGGCCGCGTCGCGCAATCGCACCGCGCGCTGAGCGACCTCCAGCGCCGGCTCGTGCTTGCCGGCAATGCGCAGCACGGTGGCGAGACCGAGCAGCGTCGGGGTGATGGCGACGTTGTCCGCGCCGTCCGTGGCCACGCGGATCGCCAGGCTCTCGCGATACAACTCCTCGGAGCGCGGATAACGACCGAGACTACGGAAGACGCTGGCGACCCGATCCAGCAGGTCAGCGCGCAGGACCGGCTCACCGGCCAGCTGCACCCGCATGCGCTCCAACCCGTGATCCAGCATCTCGACCGTGGAGCCCACCTCGCCGGTGCCGGCCGCTGGATCGGCTCCCTCGAACAGATCTGCCAGCAGACCGGTCACCCGGCGGGTGCGCTCCAGCTCACGCGAGGTCTCCTCCTGCGCTTCGCGTGCCGCCTCGTACGCGGCCTGCACGCTGCGCGACTGGACGTAGGTGGCGGCGGTGAATCCGACCAGCGCGGCCACCGCCAGCGACAGCACGGTCACCGCCGCCGCATTGCGGCGCACGAACTTACGGGCTCGATACAGTACCGACGGTGGCCCCGCCGAGACCGGTCGGTGATCGAGGTGCGCCTGAAGGTCGTCGGCTACTTCCGACACGGTGGCGTAGCGCTCGTCGGGATCGAAGGCGAGAGCCTTGCGCACGATCCAGTCGACGTCGCCACGAAGCTGCAGTCGCAGCCCTCGCGGCGTGGTTGCCCTGCGGGCCGCAACGCATGCTAGCTCCGGAGTCTCGTAGGCGGCAACGGAATCGCTCGCGAGCGGAGGCTCCCGGACCCACTCAGGGTCATCTGCTGCCTGATCGAGCAAGGCTGCCGGAAGCCTTCCCGTCAGCAGCTCGAACAGGACGGTCCCCAGCGCGTAGACGTCGGAGCGCGTGTCCACGTCGCGATCCGCCGAGCGCTGCTCGGGGCTCATGTACTCGGGTGTACCGACGACGCGCCCGATGTCGGTGGCCGCGTCGCCGTTGTCCGAAACATCGAGCGCCTTCGCCACGCCGAAATCGATCACCTTGGGCACGGGACCCTGCTCGCCCTCGACCACCAGGATGTTCGACGGTTTGATGTCGCGGTGAACGATGCCCTTCTGGTGCGCGTGCTGCAGCGCGTGACACACGGCCTGCACCAGCTCGATACGGGCGTCGACGGGGAGCTCCTCGTTCTCACAGTAAGCGTCGATGGCAGTCCCGGTGACCAGATCCATGACGAAATACGGACCGACATCGGCCACCACGCCAGCGTCGAGCACGCGCGCGATGTTCGGGTGCTGCATGCGCCCCAGCGCGTCCTGCTCGGTGCGGAAGCGGCGCATCACCTCGGCGGTGTTCATCCCCGAACGAATGAGCTTGAGCGCCACCCGGCGACGAATCGGCTCTTCCTGCGACGCAGCGAAGACGACGCCCATGCCACCCTCGCCGATGATCTCGTCGAGTCGATAGGGTCCCAGTTCGCGACCAATCCACCGCCGGCGGAACTCGTCCGCGTCAGCATCGTACGGTGGGCGGTCCAGAACCCCGCCGGTCTGGTCATGCGCCGCCAGCAGGAGGTGCAGCTCGTCGGCCAGGGCCGCGTCGGCCACACCCACCTCAGCAACGAGCTCAGAGCGCCGCTCCGCCGGGGCGTCGACGATGCGGTTGAAGACCTCGATCAGTCGCGACCAGCTTTCCGACTGCATGCCTTCATCTCCGTCGGGTGACTACTCGGCTTCATAGGTGGCACTCAGCGACAGAGTCTCGCTGCCCTGGATCGGATTCCCCTGCGCCTCCACCACTGTAATCTCCGCCGTTCGTCCGTCGCCGACATCCAGCGGCTTCTTCAACTTCACCCTTGTTCTCCTCAGCTCACCGTTGCCCTTGACCCGGACGGTCGCCGACAGGACTTTATCGCCGTCGATGGACAGATCGAACCGGAGCTTCCCCGGTGCCACCGCGCGACCGCCTGCCGGCGTCAGCGTGCCCTCGAAGGTGAAGCTCCCCGCCGGCACCGTAAGCGGTCCGCTGTCGGTGAAGGTCAACACCTCGAACGTCGCTCCCGGCGGCGGAAACGGTGTGATCAGCACATCGTACTCGAGGCCGATCGTGGTCCAATCGCAGCCAGCGGTGAGCGCCAGCACCAACGCACCCGCCGCCCGAGCCCAGCGCCGTGGTGGCCGACGGCGGAGATCGTGACAAGCGGCCACCCGCAGGCGCATTCTCATCGCCATCCCCCGTTGTCGAAGGGGTCCGGCGACGGATCCACTTTGGCGCCTCCCTGGCCTGCCGCAGCGGCGCCCGGAGTGTAGTCCACGCGCAGATCAACCGCCGCACCCTCCGCGAGTAGCTCGCCGCTCAGATCCCACGTGGTGAGGCGCGCGCGCTTACCGGCCGGCAGCACGAACCCTGCAATCGGAAAGGACTTCTGGCGCAAGCTACCGTTCTTGCGCGCCTTGACCTTGGCGTCGAGCACCTTCTGCCCGTCGATCTCCAGCACGAACCGCAACTTGCGTGGGGCGCGGCGCGATCCCTTCCTCCAGCTAATCGCGCCTCCGAACTCGACCGAACCGGGCGGGACGATCAGGTCGATGGTTCGTGCGAGCTCGATAATCTCGGCGATCCCAAGGGCACCGGTGATTGCCGCAATACGCAGACGAATCCGCTTGGATTCGCAGCCCACAAGGGAAGCAAGCATGGCGAGCAGGCAAGCGCCTGCTATCAGGCGTCGGGGCCGCCCCCGGGACGCGGCCGCTGCTGACGTGGTCAAGTTATCCCTCCTGGCTAGCGGATATCGGCGACAAATCAAGCACTGACTGGACATGTGCATTCGCTACGACAATCACGCCATGCGAATCGCTTTCAGGCTCGACAAACGGTACGAAACCGGGGTCTGAGACCGTGCTCAAGCCGTCGGCGACGGATCGGCCGAGCTGGCCAATCGACTATGAAGCCAGGCGCGCCCGCTCGACCAGATACGGTCGACAGTGCGAGGCGAGACGTCCATTGTCCGCGCAACCTCCGCCACGGTAAGGCCGGCGAAGTACCGCAGCTTGATCACCAGCGCCATGCGCTCGTCCTGGGATTCGAGCTCGGCGAGGGCAGCATCGAGGCTGAGCAGCTCGGCGGCCCGCGGCTCCGAGAGTCCGGTCGCTTCGCCGAGCTCGACACGTCGTAGCTCGCCCCCGTGCTTACGGGCCGCCTGCCGCCGTGCGCGATGCACAAAATGACGCCGCATCGCCTCCGCTGCGGCGCCGAAGAAGTGGCGCCGGTTCTCCCACGACCCACCGCTCGGACCGAGCAGCTGCAGGAACACCTCGTGCACCAGCGCCGTCGCCTGGATTGTCTGTCCCGGCCGCTCCCGCGCCATGCGCGCGCGGGCCATGACCCGCAACTCCTCGTAAACGATGTCGAAGAGCTCGTCGGCGGCGCCGGCTCTCCCGGCCTCGACCTCGGCGAGCAGGCGGGTGATGGGCGCGTGGGTCGGGGCGCTCAACGGAGTACCGATCGGCTACGAGCATGAAGCATGAATCAGTCGTACTACGTGAGCGGTGCGCGAAGGAAGGGTCATCCGCAGATGATCGGGCGCGCCCTGCGTCCGCTGCGCACTAGTAGGGAGCCAACTGCTCCGCGGTGGGCTCCGCTCAGCAGTACCACGGCTCGGTGAGGTACGGGATCGTGGCGCGCGAGGGCAGGTCCGGGAGATCGGGCAAGCGCGAAGTGCCGTCTGCGGCCCGTGTGGCTTCCCAGACTTGTTCGAAGATCCGGCCGCGGCCCTGACCGGCGTTCGCCGCATCCGCGACCAATTGCTCGACCTGGCGCTGCAGGGCGTCGACGCGCGGATCATGGTGCACCCACGGGTATCCGAGGAGCGTCTCCTGGTAGGGGCCCACTTCGGCCGCCACCTCGGGTACCTCCAGCAGCCGTGAGCCGCGCGGGATCAGCAGCCGGATCGCCAGTTGGATCGGCGTCACCTGGCCGACGAGACCGAGCTCGACCAGGGTCGCCAGCAGGTCAGCGTAGCCCTCCAGAGTCGTCCACGGAGTGAACGATACGAAGGTCGGCTGCAGGTGCACCCCCGAGTCTCGACATAGCCCCACCGCACGCACGAAGTCGTCCCGGGTGTGGCCCTTGTCCAGGACGCTCAGGGTGTCGTCATCGATCGACTCCACCGCGCTCGTCACCAGCACGCAGCCGGTCTCGTGCAGCAACGGCAGGCGTTCTTGGTGATCGAGAAGATGCTCGATCTTGATCGTGACGTCGTAGGTCAAGTCGGGGAAGCGATCGTGAAGAGCCTCCACGACGCGGATTGCGTGCCGTGGCCCGTTGAGAAAGTCCGGATCGCCGAAGGTGATGTGCTCGGCACCGGCCTCGACCTGCTGGGCCGCGTCGGCCAGCACCACCTCGGGTGGTACGACGCGGAACTTGCCGTCGTAGATCGGCACCACCGGACAGTGGCGGCAAAGATGCTTGCAGCCACGCGACGCCTCGGTCGCCCCGACAACGCGTTCGCTACCGTCGGGCATGCAAAGACGCGCGTACTGCTGCAGCTGCGGAAGACCCTTGCGGTCCGGAACCCGAAACTCGAGGCGCTCGTGGGAGATCCGGACGCCGCCGGCATCATCATCATCGGAACACTGCTGCAGGAAGTCCACCAGTTCTCGCTCGAACTCCCCGCCGGCGAGAAAGCGGATTCCCTGGCCGCGAAGCTCCGCCTCGCAAACCGGCGCATACAGACCCCAGGCGAACAGATCCGCGGCGGGGTTCCAGTGGCGCAGCTTCGGCAACACGGCCAGCGCAATCCGGGTTGCCGTGTGCATCGGCAGGTAGAACCCGATGGCGTCGGCGCGCCGCACCGCCGCCTCGTCGAGGTCCTGCACCGACAGATCCAGGCACTCCACATCGGCGCCCGTCTCCCGTATCCACGCTGCCGGCGACGCCAGCCCGAACGGCTGGCGCCCGAGCTCATAGGTCGAGATCAGTAGGACTCGCACCGAGGCTCCGTGTTCATCGACATATACGTGTGGCGCGCATGGTTTGCTGCGTGAACGGATTGACGGGAGGGCGCCGAGCCCGAAGCTAACGGTATGCTGCCGGAGTCCATTCAACACGCCTGGGAGCGCACTCAATGTCGATTCGGCCCGTGAAGCGTCTGGTCAGCGCCGCACCACAGATCGAAGGCGCCGGAGTGCATCTGCGACGGGCCTTCGGTTTCGGTAAGACGGACGACTTCGACCCGTTCCTGTTGCTGGACGATTTTCGCAACGACGTACCGGAGGAGTACCTGGCGGGCTTCCCGTGGCACCCACACCGCGGCATCGAGACGATCACCTATGTGCTGGCCGGCACCGTCGAGCACGGCGACAGCCTCGGCAACGAGGGTGCGATCGCACCGGGGGACGTCCAGTGGATGACGGCCGGCAGCGGCATCATCCATCAGGAGATGCCGCAAGGCGACGCCGACGGCCGCATGCACGGGTTCCAGCTGTGGGCGAACCTGCCGCGCCCCCTGAAGATGACACCGCCGCGCTATCAGGACATCAACGCAAATGACATTCCCGAGATAATCGACGACGACGGCACCAAGGTGCGAGTGATCTGCGGCAGTGTTTGGGGCGCCACCGGCCCGGTGGACGGCATCGCCGCCGACCCTCACTACGTCGATGTATCGATCCCACCGAACACCAGGAAGCGGATTCCGGTCGAGACGGCGCGCCACGCCTTCGCCTACGTGTTCGCCGGCACCGGCGACTTCGCCGACGCCTCCGATCCCCTGGCGGCGCCTACGGAATGGGTGGAGGCGGGCAACGAGGCCATGCTCGAGGGCGAGGCATCACGCACGTCGGTGATGCACGCCGACAATCGCTCCCTGGTGCTCTTCGATCGCGGCGACGAGGTCGTCGTCCAGTCAGGCGAGGGCGGGCTGCGCTTTCTGCTGGTGTCGGGAAAACCCCTGCAGGAGCCGGTTGCATGGCATGGCCCCATCGTCATGAATACCCGTGCCGAGCTGGCACAGGCGTATCGCGATCTTCAGGACGGTACGTTCCTGAAGTCGACGCCCTAGCCGGGCGCAAAGTGCGGGTCGGTCACGGAGGCGTCGCGGAGACCGTCAACTTCGACCAAATCAAGCGCGACTACCACGTCATGCATGGATCGATCAATCCGAGCGATATCGGGCCCGCCGGCCCGCTGATCGACGTCGGCGAGCCTCACGGTCGTGAGGCCTGACCACTACCCTCTACCGGAGACGAGCATGACCAAGTCGAACCTCACTACTGCGGTGGCCGGAGCCCTGCTGGCACTGTTTTGCGCGGCGCTGCTGCCGACGAGCGGGGCTGCGGATTGGATCAAGCGACCGACCGCGATTCGTAACTTGCAGACGACGACGATGGACCCGGGCGATTGGATCAAGCGACCGACCGCGATTCGTAACTTGCAGACGACGACGATGGACCCGGGCGTCCCCAAGACGAGCACGTATTCCCGATCGATCCTGACGGGCAGTTCGACAACCTGGTCCCGTACCTGGTGCCATCCAACGATGTTTTGGTCGTCACGACGCTCCCGTTGAACGCCAACCTCGCCCCCCACACCAGCCAGGCGTTCCCGACGACGGATTTTTCCGACAGCAGCGCGAACCAGCCGTGGACCCTATTCACCGTCCCGTTCGGCGCACCGATCGTGCTCTACTCGATCACCTATCCGCCCAACGGCGACGTAGTCATCGTCCCGGTGACCTCGACTGGCGCGCGCACGAGCTATTACCCCGTCCCACCTCCCGATTTGACCGACTACTTCCTGCGCATCTACGCGTTGGGTCGTGCTGGACAGACAGTCACCGCCGAGCTGTTCGGGTACCCGCTCGCCGGCGACTTCACCGATGACATCCGTCCAGGCCAGATCGCAACGTTCAACGGCCTGAACGACGGCAACCAGTTCTGGGGCATCAGCGATACCCCCATCGTCGGCGACGTTGATTTGGACGGCATCGACGACATCGGAGTATGGACTCCCGATGGCGCCGGTGCGACGCCCGGCCGGAACGACGAGTGGTATTTCCTAGTATCGGGACCCCCCCCCCCCCCCCCGCGCATACCGACTAAGAGCGACGTCGCCGTCGGTGCCGTTTTCTCGGAGAACTCCGAGGTCACGCACTCGATCATGAACCTCGAGGACCAGGCCGCGAAAGGGACGCGCATATTCCGCGACGCCAACGGCAAGAAGCTGCTGTCAAAGAAGTTCACGGTCGCGCCGTGGTCCACTAACACGATCGATTTCCCCGAGAGCGCGCACGGCCAAGACGTCAGCGTCTTCACCAAGATGCGCCGAAAGAGCCGGTTCTCGACTCGCACGATCGAGCGAATCTTCAAGGATCTCAAAGACGAGCTCGACGAGATCAACGTGATCAACGGGAACAACTTACAGTAGCGCCGGCACCCTTCGAGGGACCGATTCGCGGAGGCGAGATAGCGAGCCGAGTCGACTAGGCGTTATCGGGTCGCATGTCCGCCGGGACGACCTCGTCGATGTACCACTTGGCGAACCCAGCGGCCCCACCGCCGCCGTCCTCGTAGATCGAGTAGCGGCCTGGGCGATAGGCGGCCGACTTGATGCCGATGTGGTTGTTCTCGACGATCCAGAGATCTTCCAGGAAGGTCACGTACCACAGCGCCTTGACGTTGTCGGGGTCGTAATCGCGACCCTCGACCGCGTCGGGATGCACCAGCCAGACGAACTCGCAGTCGGTGTGCTCGATGTCGCGCGGAGTGAAGCGGATCACCAGGACGTGGTCGTTGTAGGTCTGCCAATAGCCCGACGACCAGTAGGTGTCGGTGCCGTCGTTGTTGTGGTTCCAGTCGCTGATACCGGGCAGCAACGGCGCCACGGGCTTGCCATCCAGGGAGCCAGTGAGGTAGCCGGGGTTGAGGTACCCGGCGCCGTTGATGTGCTCGGGGAAGTCCTCGTTCGCGTTGCGGTGAAACTTGCCGTCCTCGCCGACCCACTCCTTGACCCGGGCGGCCTGCTGAGCGTGCTGATCGGCGCTCATCTCCTCGTTGTAGTAGTGCGTCGTGACCAGCGAGGTGTGTGCCGGGCCGCAGTGGTAACACTCGGCCCAGTTCTCGATCACCAGCTTCCAGTTGGCCTTGACCGGAATGAGCTCGCGGGCGGCCACCTTGAGGCTCGGCAGGTCGTAGATGTCATTCGTCTGCCGAAACCAGGCGACCCTGGGCTCCAGATCCGGCGGATCGTCCGCCAGGCTGATGAAGATCTGCCCCTCGACCACCTGCAGGTGGCACGGGATGAGGCCGTTATCAGCCGGGTCGAAGTCGTCCTGCATCCCGTAGGCGTAGATCAGGCTGCCTTCGGTGTCGTAGGTCCAGGCGTGGTACGGGCAGCGGAACACCGGGCTGCTGCCTTGTGGCCCGAGCTGCTTGACCGACAGACGTGGGTCGCTCGGTACCGGATCGGCGTCGTGTCGGCAAAGCCGCGAGCCGCGATGCCGGCATACGTTGTGGAACCCTCTGACCTCGCCGTCCTGCCCGCGCACGATCAGGATGGAGTCGTAGCGACCGAACTCGAAAACGAAGAAGTCGCCCGGCTGCGGAATACGACTCGCCTGATCGACGAACTGCCAGTAGTTGTCGGCGATATAGCGCTCGTCGTTCAGGTAGTGCTTCTCGTCCTGGTAGTATTCTGCCGGGATCGTTATGCCGTGCGTCCAGCTGCCTTCGCCGGCCGACTCCCCGCTGCGCAGAGGACGCCCTTCGGCGTGCACGGCAAGGTCCGACGCCAGCAGCTTTCCGGGCAACGCAACGGCGGCGGTGCCGGCGGCCACGGACGTCTTGGCAAACTCGCGCCGGCTCACCTTCTTGGTATCGAGGCTACTGCGATCGCGTTTTTCGGGCTTGATCATGGCGTGCTCCGCGGGCGTCTGAGACTCGGCGCCCCTAGCGTAAGAGCTGATCTCGAATCGACGTCGAGCAGCCCTGACGCATGGCCGGTAGGCGCATTGTGGCGGAAGCCAGCTCGTCGCGTCCAGAGGGAAGCGCCGCCGAGTCGGAACGACGCTAGTGGCGGAAGACGTTGTCCGGCAGCTCGAGGCCGACGCCGGTGTTGCGGCGGATCACGTCGGCGAGCGTCGTGCGCTTCAACACCCGCAGCTGGCGACCACCGTACATCCTCTCGTAGTAGAAGCGGTCGCCGTCGCGCAAGCGAATGAACTGGTCGCTGACGATGGTGAAGAAGGTCGGGCCCATGAGCGCCCCGTCGACGTGGTCCTCGGCCAGGCCGCCGACCCACAGGTCGACGTCGTCTATGTCCTCGTAGAGAGCCTCGAGACGCTCGGCGAGATCCTCGTCGGAGGTGATCTCGTAGAACTCACGGTAGGGTCGCAAACCAAACAGCGCCCGCGTGCGATTGAACGACTCGAGCCCGTGATCGCGGCCGCGCTGAATGTTCAACGACGCCAGATCGAACCCCCCGGCCCCGGGCGGACCGAAGAGGAAGTTGCGCAGCTCGCCCACCACCATCGTGTCGGCCTCGCGGGCTCGTTGTGCCGCCAGGCCACGGAGAACAGAGTCGATCCCGTGAGCGCTGATCTCGTGCGGTGCGAAGAACGCCGCCGTTAGGCTGAGGTGTCCAGCGGCAACCGGCGATCCTGACGCGTCGAGACGGAGCAGCAACGGCGACACCATGCTATGCCCGAAACGGTAGGCGGCAGTGGAGAACTCCTGCGCGCGCCACGTCGGCATCGACTTGGGCGTCCCAACCGCGATACTCTGGCACCGCGTCGTGTCCGAGCAGGACCGGCAGGAACTCGTTGTAGGTGATCGACTGCATCAGGCCGCCGACCCAGGCGCGGGCCCGCTCGTAGATCTCGTCCCCGGCCAAACGCGGCTTGCGCTGGCGGATCTCACGCGCCATGCGGTTGTGCTCCCGTACCCACAGCGTGTGCATCGCCGTCAGCCCTACGTGCTCGTTGGCGCGTACGTCACCGGCGAGGAACAACGCCGGGCTCGGTCCGCCAGCGTTGTCGAGCCCGAGAGTGTTGAACGGCAGCAGGTCACCCGAGCTCATCTTCAGCAGGCCGTCACCAGCGTGAAGACGCAATGCGTCAGCACGATCGTCGTCGGAGCCGTAGACATTGGAGGCGTCGATCCATGACGTGATCATGTTCAGCTGCCGACGCGGGTTGGTGCGTGAGTGGCCGGTGCGTGGGTCGTAGATCGACCGCGTCAGACCGATCACCTGCGCGCCGCTTCCGCCCGGGTCGAAATGCGGGTCGCCGGGCGGCACCGGGATGGGGAAGTTCTCCGCTGGCTCCATTCCGGGCGTCAGGTCGAGATCGTGGTCGAGGAACTGTCCCCACACCCACAGGTAGTCGGTCGCCCGCGCGTGGTTCAGGACAACATCGGTTTCTGCGGCCACCTCGTTAGAGATCTCACGGGCGCTCGGTCGATCGGGACCCGCGGGCTCCGACATCAAATCGGCGTAGGCGTGACCCGCGAGCCGAGTCAAGTACGCACCCGCCGCACCGCGGCCGGGCTTCAGATAGCTGTTGCCGCTGCCGTCGATCGTGCGGTACTCCTCCATACTGCCGGCGACGTCCGCCAGGGTGCCGACCATGCACACTGCGAGCAGACAAGGAGCAACCGCACGCCTGATCCTCCCAGCCCCGGGCAACCGCTATCGGCTCCCCGCGACGCTCAGCAACGCCGTCACATCGTCGTCGCCAGTGCGCCAGCCGCCGGGCTGGTTGAAGCTCGTGTCGACTTCCTCATCGGGTCCGGCCGAATAGCACACCACCGCACTGGAGAACCCATCGGCGTCCTGGCCCTGCGGCAGATGCAGGGCGAAGACGTTCGCCATGTAGCGATTGCCCCATGGATCGGGCTCGATGGCATCGGCAATATAGGGGCCGCGCCAGGCGAAGGTGCTGTTGAAGCCCTGTCCATCGGCTGTATCGAAGACCAGGCCGCCCTCGATTCCCGTGCTCGTTCCCCCCGAGACCATGTCGGCCGGGGTGCGATAGCCGTTCGACGAGTATCCAAACGGCGTGTTGTGGATCAGATGATTGGCAAGGGTGTCGACGCGAAACTGGATCTGCTCCCCGGAGATATCGAGGTCAGCGTGAAGGTTGTCGCGATACTCGGTCGCCCAGTCGTCGCCGTCGATCGTTCCCGAGTGGTTTACCGTCGGCGTGTCACCGTCGCCGATCAGCAACCCGACGACGTAGTCACGATAGGGAGTATCGGCCTCGTGGCCACCGGCATCGCGGCCGCCCCATTCGTAGAACGCGGCTTCGCCGGTGTCGACGACATAGCGCGACAGCACCGAGCACAGGGCGCCGACGTCTTCCTGTACGCGGGCGAATCGTGCCAGCCGGTTGAGGCTGCCGATGTTCGGCAGCATGATCGCCGACAGAATCGCTAGCACGAAGAGGATGATGGTCACCTCTACGAGGGTGAACCCGGCTTCCCCGGCTGTCCGGTCGCCCATGCGGCTCTCTCCTGGATCGGGAGCCACGGCGCCGGGGAGACCACCGAAGCGTTCAGGTGAAAGCTAACTTACGGCGCCAGGCGTACCAAAACCGGCCAGGCCGCCGTTGTCCGCTCCTGACCGCACGATGTAGCGACGGTGGTTGACATCGTCCGACCTCCGCCGCTGTTCGGGACGACCGAAGGGCTCGGGTTCTGGACAAACCAGGTAGCTGGCGTCTCGACAACGGCCCCGCCAGGCGTGAGAGACTGCCGCCAATGAACCGAGACGAATCCCAGCGGCGCGGACCGGCCGCCGGCGCCACCGTTTCCTCCGAGCCCGACTCGACCGATCCATCCCGGGCGGCCGAGGCGCTCGACCGCCGCGGGTTCGTCCGCGCAGTTGCCGCCACTGCCGCAGCCGCCAGCGCCTCGGCGGCGGTCGCGTGTAGCTCCGAGCAGGGCGCACCGGCGGTGCACACGCGCGAACGCGTCCGCTGGCGACTGACGTCGAGCTTTCCACGTGGCCTCGACCTGCTCTACGGCATCAACGACCGCCTGGCGGAACGCCTCGACCAGCTGTCCGGCGGTTTGTTTCAGCTGCGTGCGTATCCCGCCGGCGAGCTGGTGCCGGGGCTGCAAGTGCTCGACGCGGTGCAGCAAAGGACCGTCGAGGTGGGCCACACGGCGAGCTACTACTACACCGGCAAGAACCCGGCGTTCGCGTTCGAGATCGGCATGCCGTTCGGCCTCATGGCCTCACAGCAGCTGGCGTGGCTTTATCGCGGCGGCGGGCTCGAGCTCATGCGCGAGGTGCTGGCCGACTTCAACGCCACAACCTTCCCGGCCGGATCGACCGGCTCGCAGATGGGCGGCTGGTTCAAGAACGAGGTCAATAGCCTGGACGATCTCCAGGGGTTGAAGATGCGCATTCCCGGCATAGGTGGCGAGGTGATGAGTCGCCTGGGAGTCACCGTTCAGGTGATCGCGGGCGGCGACGTCTATCCGGCGCTGGAGCGCGGCGCCATCGACGCCACCGAGTGGGCCGGCCCCTACGACGACGAGCAGCTGGGCTTCCACGAGATAGTCAAGAACTACTACTACCCCTGCTGGTGGGAGCCCGGCCCGACGTTGTCGTTCTACGTCAACCGCGATCGGTGGAGCGAGCTGTCTTCGGAGTATCAGGCGATGTTCGAGAGCGCCACCACCGAGGTATCGGCGCGCATGACGGCCAGCTACGAAGCCCTGACACCGCCGGCGCTGCAGCGACTCCTGGCCGCCGGAGTGCAGCTACGACCGTTCTCCGACGACGTCCTCAACGCCGCCTACGACCGTTCTTTCGAGCTGTTTGAAGAGAACGCCGCGGCCGATGCCGGCTATCGAAAGATCTACGACGCCTGGCGGCCCGTGCGCGAGGGAGCGTTCCACTGGTACGGCAGCTCCGCACGCGCCTACGCCGACTTCATTCTCTCGAGGTGACCATGCGCGTCCTGATTGTCATCGCAGGTCTGGTGGCCACCGCTTGTAGCGGATCGGGCCGCGATGCCGATCACTCCGGCGCTGCTGACCTCGTCTTGCGCAATGCCGCCGTCTACACGGTGAACACCGAACAGGTATGGGCCGAGGCGGTGGCCATTCGCGACGGCGTGATCGTAGACGTCGGAACGGACAGCGACGTATCGGAGCACATCGACGCGGACACACGGGTCGTCGACCTCGGTGGCCGCATGCTGCTGCCCGGCTTCATCGACGCCCATTCGCACCCCCTGGAGGGCGCCACCGGCTTCACGTTCTTCACCTGCGGCCTGGAGCCCGGACGCGATCCAGAGTCGTGGATCGAGCACGTCGGTCAGTGTTCCGCGGATCAGACGGAGCTGGATTGGGTCCTCGGCGGTGGTCACTCGGTTCGCGATCTGATTGATATCGACCGCATGCCCAAGGAGATCCTCGACGACGCAGTGCCGGACCGTCCGGTGGCGTTGATGGAAGGATCGTCGCACTCCTACTGGGTAAACAGCGCTGCGCTCGTCGAGCTCGGCATCACTGCGGACACGCCCGACCCACCCGGCGGCGTCATCGTCAAGCATCCGCGCAGCGGTGAGCCTACCGGTCTGCTACTCGACAGCGCCGGCGACAACGCCGTCCACGCCGCGCTCCCCAAGACGCCGCAAATCCAGGCACTTCGGGCCGAGGCACTCGACCTGGCGCAACGCATGCTGGCCGAGAACGGCATCACGTCGGTGACCGTCGCGCGGGTCTACTGGCAGCGCGGCAACCTCGACGCCTGGCTCGACGGCGAGCGCGACGACCGCCTCACGTCACGAACAGTCCTGGCGCTCTGGACCTATCCGGATCTCGAGGACACGATCCAGCTGGCCACCCTGAAGGAACAGTATCGCGACGACCCCGATTCGCTGCTGCGCATCTCGCAAATCAAGTTCTATTCCGACGGCCTGACGTCGAACAACACGGCCGCTGTGCTGCAGCCGTACACACGACTGATCCACGAGTACGCCGATCCGCTCGGACTGAACTACTTCGATGAGGACCGTCTGACCCGTTACATCACCGAGCTCGAGCGAGTGGGCTTCGACGTCCACATCCACGCCATCGGCGATCGTGCGGTACGCGAATCGCTAAACGCGATCGAGGCAGCGCAGGTCGCTAACCCTGGTCTCGTCGGTCAGCGCCGCCACCAACTGACGCACACTTCGATGATCCACCCCGACGATCTGCCGCGCTTCGCGCAGCTCGGCGTGGTGCCGAACGTTCAGAGCAACTTCCAGCTGCGTGCAAGTGGCCGGCGCCCCGGGCGTCGCCGCTCGGTGGTCGCGGACTCCGAATCGCTGCGCCGGCCGCTGGGGCATGTGTACGACTCCGGCGCCCGACTGGTGCTGAGCAGCGACTGGGACGTGGCCACCATGTCGCCCTTCCGCACCATCCACAACCTGGCCAACGGACGCGATCAGTATGGCGGGTTCGAGACCGTCCCGGCGGGCAAGCACGCCATGATCGAGGTAGCCATCCGCGGCTACACCCTGAACGCTGCCTACGTCATGCAGCAGGACGACCGCACCGGCTCCATCGAGGCGGGCAAATACGCCGACTTGGTGGTGACCGACCGCAACCTCTTCGAGGTGCCACCAGAGGAGATCGACGGTACGCGAGTCCTGTGGACGCTTCTCGGTGGCGAGGAGGTGCATAGGGCGGAGGGATTCGAGGTCCTGGAGAGCTTCGGCCAAACGGTGGCAGCGAACGGCAACGACGAGTCGGGCACCGGCCAGTAGGCAGCGCCGCCCGCACCTACCGGAGCGCCCGCCCCTCGCCGGTCGACGACGAGTGGGCGCTCAGACCTCTGGCCAAGCGGCGTTGACCGGTGGCTGGAAATCGGGCGGCAGCAATGGCGCCACCCATTCCGAGCCGCCGATACCACCGCCCGTGCGCTCTTCGAACTCCGCCTTCGCCGCCGACAAGCCCTCCGGATCACTCATCAGGTCGACGATCGTGGCGGCGATGGTGCGCGCCGCGGTGTAGACGGTCGGGTCGATCGTCGGCCGGAATCCGCCGATGGCGTTCCACGCCCACGCCGGGTAGGTGTATCCCTCGTGCGGCGGCCTTA
Source organism: Acidobacteriota bacterium (assembly GCA_965197275.1). Classification (GTDB taxonomy): domain Bacteria; phylum Acidobacteriota; class UBA890; order UBA890; family WLXD01; genus DASCOT01. Next base: position 167,487 of record CBDAMQ010000032.1, on the reverse strand, counting down.
GAGTGGCGCGACCCACGTACAGGCGCACGGTGGGGGTGTGCCACGTGTAGTCGACGTAGTCATCGGATGTGTAGTTGAGCTGCCAGGGCGGCACCTCTCGTCGAACGAGCGCCTCGCCGTCCTCGGGCGCGCACAGTTCGGTCATGCTCGCCGGAATCGGCCGTCCCATCGGCTCGAGGCCGAGGTTCTTCTGGATCTCGCGGCAGAACTTCAGCGCCTCGTCGTCGTACACCGGAGGGCCAGCGAGCTCGAGATTGCCGTAACAGATGCGCGCCATCGCATGGTTCGGGAGCCCGACGCGCGTCTTGGTGACCCAGGTCTTGGTGACGTTGCAGTGCGCGATATGGGCAACGCTGTCGGCATTGCGGTCGAGCACTTCGGCGATGCGCTCCTGCATCGCCAGCGTCGGCGCCCGCCACGCATACTGGATTTGCGCGCAGCGCGGCGGGAGATTGTCGGCGGTGGCGTTGCCGGCGCCGAGAATCGCTTCGTTGAGCGTCCAAGTCCCCGAATGCGGCAGCATCGACTCTTTGGTGTACTTGGTGCTGGTGTACATCAGGCAGAGGGCATCGTTGGCGCCCGGCGCGCGTGCGACCGTGTGCGTGGTTCCACCCCGTTCGGTCTGCGCCATCGTCACCCAGGTTTCGGGGTGCTCGCACTCGAAGGTGTAAATGCAGCTCCAGTAGGAGCCGCAATGGGTATCCCAGACCGTCGTGTTAGAGCGCGCCGAGTACGTCGGATGAAACGAGATGGCCGCGTCCATATCGTCGTAGTAGCCCTTGGCGGCGTGCGCGGGCTTCGAGCCGCACATCTTTTCGGCCGGCTCCCCCATGAAAACGAGCCGGCCGTCGAGCCCGTGCTGCTCGATGGCCGCCTTGGCGGCCAGCACGCCGCCCAGAGCCCCCATCCCGAGCGCCGAGTGCGGATCTGTGTGCCCGGTAGCCCAGCGGCCGGCGCCCTCGCGCGGCTTCTCGTAGGGCACCGCCTCCTGACTGTTGCCGGGAACGGCATCGTACTCGGCATAGCTGCCGATCACCGGGCCGCGCGTGCCCCAGCGAGCGCAGAACGCTGTCGGCATGCCGCCGCTGGCTTCCTCGACCTCGAACCCCTCACGCCGCAACCGGTCGACGTACCAGGCGGCCGAGCGATACTCACGCCAGGAAGGCTCGTGGAGGTCCCAGATCGTGGCGTTCCACTCAGACAGGTCGGCGCGATGACTCTCGACCCACGCAAACGCAGTTTCCTTTTCCCGTGTCACGCTCATCACCTCCGAAACGCTGCCGCTCCACGGCTCAGGCGTGGGACTCTATCGACCCGCTCGCCCATTGCACAGCGGCTCCAGCCGCCGGCGTTCGCGGGCGACGCCGAGCGATGCTGCATCGAACGCTCGCGATGACACTCGTCAACGGTGCTGGCGCAGAACTATCACGTTGTGATATATCAGAACGTGATAGTTCCGTTCCGTCAAGAGAGACCCCCTGTGACCGATCACAAGCTGACGACCGCCTCGTTTCACATTCTGCTGGCGCTGGCCGACGCCGACCGTCACGGGCTCGGGATCGTCGACGAGGTCGAGCGCCGTACGGACGGCGAGGTCAAGCTCGGCCCCGGGATCCTCTATGGATCGATCAAGAAGATGGTCGGCGTGGGCCTCATTGAAGAATCCGCGAAACGGCCGGCCCCGGAGCTCGACGACCCGCGGCGACGCTACTACCGGATCACAGAGCCCGGGCGGCGGGCCATGCAGGCCGAGGCTCAACGGTGGGCGCAGGTTGTGCAAGTGGCTCGTGACAAGGATGTGCTCGACGAGCGCGGTGTCCGATGAGCTCTCGAAACGGGCCGGGAAGGGCACGACGGGGGCAGGGAACGACCGGCGCCGGATGGATCTTGCGTCTGATCAGCCGGACCTTTCTCCTCACTCTACGCCTCTACCCTGGGGGGCTCCGCGAGCGCTACGGCGCAGAGATGTTGCAGGTCCTGGAGCATCGCTGGGACAGGGAGCGTCGAGTCTATCCACGATCATACGTGCCACGAGTGTGGTGGCACCTGATCGGTGACCTGGCGGCAAGCATCCGTTCCGATCGCCGCGAGGTTGGCCGCAGGAGGGGCAAATCGCTGGCTGAGCTGATCGGCTCGGTGCTCCAGGACATACGCTACGCCGGCCGTGGGTTTGTGAAGGCGCCCGGGTTCGTGCTCGTGGCGGTGCTAACGGTGGCGCTCGGGGTCGGTGCGAACGTGGCGATCTTCAGCGTCGTCAACGCCGTGGTGTTGCGACCACTCCCATTCCCTGACTCCGAGCGCATCGCACGCCTGTGGCCGTCGCACTTCTTTTCCGCCCGCGAGGTCGTAGCGCTGCAGGAAGAAGCTGCTTCCTACGCCGCCATCGCCGCCGTGGCGCGGGGAACGTTCTCGGCGACGGGCGACGGGGTCCCTGAGCAGTTCAGCGGCAGCATCGTCGGCGCAGGTCAATTTGACGTCCTCGGGATCCGGCCGTTGCTGGGGCGCGCCTTCGTGCCTGGCGACTCGGAACCCGGTAGCAGTCATCTCGCTATCCTGAGCCACGGATACTGGACGCGCCGGTTCGGCGCCGACCCCGACGTGCTCGGTCGGTCGATCGCGGTCGAGGGCGAGGGGTCGTTGTCGCGGACCATCGTCGGGGTGATACCCGCTGGATACGAGCCGTTCCCGTGGCAAACGGACATCCTTGTCCCGATGGTCATCGAGCCCGGCACGCATGACTTCGATGACATGCACCGCTGCTGGCTCCTCGGGCGCCTACGACCCGAAGTCGAAGTAGCCGCCGCACAAGCGGAGCTTCAGGGCATCACGGCGCGGCTATCGGCGAGCGAGAATCCCGTGTTCAGTCGGGACGCGACGGAAACCGCCCGGGTCGTCACCTACCACGAGTCCCGAGTCGGTGGAGTGCGCGGCACTCTTTGGATCCTGCTCGCCGCCGTGGGTGCGGTACTGCTGGTCGCCTGCACCAACGTCGCCAATCTGCTGCTGGCCCGTTCGGGCGTGCGTGAACAAGAGATCTCGGTACGCGCTGCCATCGGCGCCAGCAGGTGGCGCATTGTCCGTCAGCTGCTGACCGAGAACGTGCTGCTGGGTTTGGTCGGCGGTGTCGTGGGCGTTGCGGTTGCAACCGCCGCAACATCGGTATTGGTCGGGCTATTGCCGGCGAACACCCCGCGAACAGCCGAGATCGGGATCGACGCCGCTGTCCTGTGGTTCGCCGTCGGAACCTCACTCGCCGCTGGCCTGGTATTCGGACTCGTCCCGGCACTTCGAGCGACCGGCAGAGGCCGAGCAATGCGGCCTGATGGCGGCCGTGGAATCACTGCAGGGCAGTGGAGATTTCGACTCAACAACGGACTCGTTGCCGCCGAGGTCGGAATTTCCGTCGTCCTGGTGGTTGCCGCGGGGCTGCTGATCAAGAGCCTCTGGTTGTTGCAGCAGGTCGACCCCGGATTCAACGTCGCCAGCATCACCACCGTGCGCATCGCAGCCCCCGCCGGGGACTTACCCTGGCGATGAGGAGCGTCGCATCTACTACCGACAGGTCGAGGAGCGGGTCGAGGCGCTGCCGGGCATCGACTCGGTGGGGCTGGTCAACGCGCTGCCGCTCTCCCGAGGCGTGATGGGGGTGGCGATATCGCCCGATGGCCAGCCGGTTCCAGCCGGCGCCCAGCCGGAGTACGTCAGCTACCGCGCTGCGACCCCCGGCTATGTCTCTACTTTCCAGATCCCGCTGCTGGAAGGAAGGAGTCTCGGTGTCGAGGATCGCAGCGGGTCGGAGCCGGTGGGATTGGTCAACCGGGCGCTGGCACGTCGGCTCTGGCCTGACGAGAGTGCTATAGGAAAGGTGGTTCGCTGGCCCACCGCTGACCCCTGGTTCACCGTCGTCGGGATCGTTGAAGACTTCCACCAGACGGAGCTGTCCGTAGCCGCACAGCCCGAGGCCTACGTCCCCTATGACCAGGAGTCGTGGCTCGGGACGATGCACCTCGCGGTGCGATCCGACGGCGATGTCGACATCGCCGCCCTGCAGAAGGCGATCTGGTCCGTCGACCCCAACGTAGTGGTATCGAGCACGGCGACGATGGAGCAGGTGCTCGACCGGTCGATGGCCAACCCCCGATCGACCACCTGGCTGTTCGCGGGTTTCGCAGCGCTGGCGCTAACGCTCGGAGCGATCGGCGTATTCGGGGTCATGACCTACATCGTCAGCCAGCGCACCCAGGAGATCGGCGTCCGTCTCGCTCTCGGCGCCACTCGCCTGGACGTAATCCGCGCCACCGTTCGCGCCGGCATGGCACCGGCGGTAGCCGGGTTGGTGGTCGGCAGCCTCGCCTCCCTGAGCACCGGCGGCCTGTTGTCGAACCTCCTGTTCGAGGTCGCCCCTACAGACCCGCGCGTGCTCGCGGCGGTGGTCGGACTGTTCCTGGTGGTCACCGCGCTGGCCAACCTGGTGCCCGCGCTGCGAGCTTCCAAGGTCGACCCGGTGGTTTCGCTGCGTCAGCAATAGCGCCGACCGGGAAGATCGGAAGCTGACACCCGACTCTCACGGCGCCCTTTGCGGACTCTCCATCGCATGCGGTAGTGTGCGGTCGCAGATGTCGACCCAGCGACCGCAACGGAGGACCCGCCCATGCTGAGCTCTTCGAAAAGCCCCCGGATCCTGATGCTGATCGCCGCCACCGTGCTCGTCGCCGCCGTCGCCGTACCGCCGGCCACGGCGCAGGATATGAGCGCCGCTGAGCAGTCGGCGATAGCCCACGTCGAGTCGATGACCGATTCGTACCGGGCCAACGACGTCGACGGCTACCTGGGCCACTTCGCCAAGGAGCTCACCTGGTGGGGTCCCGGCGGCCGCGGCAGCTGGGACGCCTATCACTCGTCGTGGACTGAGTACGTCGCCAACAACGGTGGCGTGGCGTCGGCGGAGGTCTCGGACGCGGTGGCACACGTTGCGCCCTCGGGCGACTCGGCGGTGGTGTCGTACCTGTTGACGGCCGACTACCTCAGCGCCGATGGCTCGGTGAGCCGATCCAACATCCAGATGTCGACCAGCATGATGATGCAGGACGGCGGCTGGAAGATCGTCCACCTGCACTTCCAGAGCCAGCCGCGGGACGAGTAGCCGGCCAAGGTACCCGCGCGGCGTGTGCTCTCCGAATGGCGGGCGTGCGGGCGATGTGAATACCGCCACACGTCGCCTCGCTACTGCAGCCGCACTGCCTGGGTGCTGAACTCGTCGCCCTCTTCGATGCGCGGCTGCTTGAACGCCGTGTGGCTGAACGCGGACTCATAGGCTCGTTCCGAAAGCACTGTATCGGGCAGCTTGCCCAGCGGCCGATAGGCACGCTCGGCGGCGGAGATGTTCATGAACGAGCCGTCCTCGTTGCGTCCGCGCGCCTCAGGTATAGGCTCGTTCGACACCGCGTTGTAGGAGACAAACAGCATCAGCCGAGACGTATCGGTCTCGTTCGCCGATGAGCCGTGCAAGGTGTTGCAATGGAAGAAGACCGCGTCGCCAGCCTCCATCTCGCAATGCACCAGGCCGAGCGTTTGCTGGACTCGCCTACGCCGACGCTCGAAGTTCTCGAAGTCGTGGTGATCCATGCGGCCGATTCGATGCGAGCCGGTGATTACCTGTAGACAGCCGTTGGCACGCGTTGCGGGTTCGACTGCGATCCCGACCGACAGCATGTCGGGAAACAACAGGCCGTCGTCGTACCAGCTGTAGTAATCCTGGTGCCAGTCGATGCGGGCCACGCATCCCGGCGGCTTGACGGTGATCTTGGAATGCCAGTGGTAGCAGGGCTCGCCCAGCAGCGCTTCCGTCGCATCCACCATTCTCTCCATACGCGGAACCATCCCGATGATGTCGTCACCGAGCTCGGTCCATATGCAGATCGGGTGTGCGGACCCGTCGTCGTCGACCATGCCGAAAAGGGAGCCGTCGACACTCGGATCCGCTTGGTAAGCCTGGTAGAGAGGCTCGAGCTCCGCGGCGTCGAAGAGACCCCGAACGATGATGAACCCATCGCGCGCATAGGCCGCAATCTGTTCTTCCGTCAGACGCAAGCTCATGTCCCTGCCTCCGTTGGTCCGAGGGATTGATCGCGTGCTCCGCTTGCTGCTGCGCCCGTAACAGGGAACTAGCTCCTGCGATAAACCAACCTCGATGTGCCCTGCGAGGATAAGCCTTCGATCGTCACTGCGATGGTCATGGCCTGAGCATCGACGCTCAGCGACATCACCTCGCGGACCTGAATCACGGTGACCCCGCGTTGATACGTGCCTTCGTTCACCAGCTGGTCGCCCTCCCATCGTGACGCGATGGTCATCGTGTTCGGCTCGCCGTCGTCCGCCCGTACCGGTACCGAACTTTCGCCACCGATAGCGTAGGCGCGCGCCTGGGTGGGGTTGTCCTGGCTCGACAGCAGCAGGGTGCCGTTCGCCGCCTGGGTAACGAACAGCATGAGCGGTGCACCGCCGTCGCCGAGGCCGGCGAGCGCCGCAGTGGTTCCCATCTGGCTGGCGTCGCGGTCGAGCTGCCAGATGCCTGAGAGGTCCGGTTGGATATCGTCGCTGGTCGCCGCCGGCGTGTCAGCCCTGCTCGGCGACACGTCGGGCGGAGTCGCTATCTGTTCGCCGTCGGTCATGGCCGCCCTCGGTGACGCCGCCGTCGACCCCGGCACTCCCAGATCAAGCGCCACGATCCTTTCGCGATCGCGGGCGTAGAGAATGGTGCCGACCAGCGTCGGCACGGTCCATGACACGGTGTCGAAGAGCGGAGCGCGCGCCAGCACGGTCATCCCTTCGGGTGTCATACGGGTGAGCGCCAGGTCGCCGTCCTCGTCCATGACGATGAACTTGTCGTCGGCGTACACCAGGCTGGCGCGCTTGAAGCCGCGTTGCTGCCAGGCGGGCTCGCCGGTGCGAACGTCGAGCGCCGTCATAAACGCCGGCCCGAAGGTTCCGCTGGTGCCGTAGACGTAGCTGCCGCGTCGGATCGGATTGAGAAACATGAACGGTATGCGCGACGTGAACCAGAGCTCCTCGGTCCGCGTCAGCTCGCCGTCGAGCGTTAACCGCAGTCCGCGGCTTCCCGCTCGGTACCCGGACGACACGACCAGGATGTTGTCGTCTCCCCATTGCGGCGCGATCATGTTGAGGTCATTGCCGGGATCGTGCGGCACTGCCCACAACACCCGGCCGTCATCCGGATCGATGCCGACGACGCTGCCACCGGCCAAGTAGACCAGCTGTGTCTGTCCATCCAGATCGATGAGCACCGGCGGCGAGGGCGAGAAGAGAAAGTCGCCGCCACGCCACACCACCGCGCCATCGCGCTGCCGAAACGCCATGAGCGACTGCCCAGGTCCACCGACCGGGACGATCACGGTGTCGTTATACGCGATGGGGCTGTTTCCGTAGCCCGACTTGACGATCGCCCGGATCAGGTTTGGCGGGGCGCCGAAGTCGGCGACCAGGTCGTGTGACCAGAGCACCTCGCCGCTGCGCTTGTCGAGCGCGAACAGCTGCTTGTTGGTGCCGGCGGCGAACAGGCGATCACCGACCAGCAGCGGCGTAGCGTGCGGGCCGGCGCCGAAATCGAAGTTCTCGTGTCCCGATGGGTAGGTGTGCTCCCAGATCGTCGCACCGTCAGAAGCATCGAGTGCAACGATGATCTCCTCCTCATCCCACGGTCCACCGCGCTCCGCCCCGTTGCCGACGCGATACTGGGTGAACAGGCGCCCGTCTTCGACAAGGATCGCCGATTGACCGGTGCCGAGCGCACGGCTCCAGATCACCGGAGGACCTTCCGCGGGCCAGCTGTCGGCAAGGCCTCTGACATCGGAGATGAAGTCGCGGCGCGGGCCGCCCCACTGACGCCAGCCCTCTGTCTCCTGGGCCGGAGACGCGGAGGATGCCAGGCCGACGAGGGCCACAGCGCCGACGGCGGTGACCACGAATGAGTTCCGCATGAGCTTTCCGTGGTTGGTTCGGAAGGTCAGTTTCCAGTAGCGCCAGAGCGTACCTCACGGGCGCCGAGCCGGGCGAACAACACCGTCTAGGCAAACCGGTGTTCGCGGCACGGGCATCGACTATGCTGGTTGGAGGTATCCGACCTCGTCACCTTATTCGCAGGGTTCGCAATGCGTCATCGACAATTGCGCATCGTCAGCCTGGCATTGCTGGTGGGGCTTTCGGTAGGCGCCGTTGGACCGCACGCTCACGGACTCGGGGCAGCCGACGATGGTTGCCTGTGCCGATGTGACACGGGTGCCGCCGATTCGGCGACCACTACCAGCACCCTGGACCATCCGCGGCCGGCCGTCTGGCGCGCTTCAGCACCCCAGGTCGCCCCGTCCGCGCCGCTCGCCGCAGCGCCGGTGGTCCGCCGGGGTCCGCCGGTCGGAGCCTGATCGCGGCGACACTCTTCGATTCGTCGATTCGCCGGCCCGAGAATCCGGCTACCTGAACGACGTTTGTTCGAGATCATCGGATCTCCGAGACTCCGACCACGGCAGAGTCACTTCCTGATGAAGCACCGATTGATCACCGTGACACTCGTCATCGGCCTGGCGCTGATGGCAGCCGCGCCGACCTACGCCCAGGAGGCCGGCGTCGTCGAAGGCACGGTCACGCTGGAGAACACGGGCGGTGCGCTGCATGGTGCTCGCGTTCTTCTCATCGACCTGGGCCGCTCGACCCTGACCGACGAGCACGGCACCTTTCGGTTCGATGGCGTGCCGTCCGGCGTCCATGAGCTACTGGCGGTGCGCGAGCATCTGCAGGCAATCCGCCAAACCGTCGAGGTCAGCGCCGGCGCTATCGTCACGGTCGATTTTGTCCTGACGCTGGCGGCCGTTCACGAGGAGGTAACGGTAACCGCTACCGGCCGTGAGACCACCGCATTCGACGCCTTCAACACCGTGCAAGCGCTCGACTCCATCGATCTGGCTCAGAACATGGCGGGGACACTGGGCGAGCTACTGGAGAACGAGCCGGGGGTCGCCAAGCGGAGCTTCGGTCCCGGCTCGAGCCGGCCGATCATTCGTGGCTTCGACAACGATCGTGTGCTGCTGATGCAGGACGGCGTTCGCACCGGCGACCTCTCGAGTCAATCCGGAGACCACGGTGCCAGCGTCGACCCAGGGGCGCTGCACCGCGTCGAGATCCTCAAGGGACCCGCCACGCTGCTGTATGGATCGAACGCCATCGGTGGGGTGGTGAACACCATCTCCCCGCAACAGCAGTTCTACGAGGATCCGCCGAACGAGCTTCGTGGCCAGTTGAACGCCGATCTTGGCTCGACCAACGATCAGGCCGGCGGCAACGCCAACTTCCAGTACGGTCGCGGCCGTTTCATGGCCTGGTTCGGCGGCGGCGGACGCCGGACGAGCGAGTACGGCACCCCAGAAGGCGCGGTCGAGAACTCGCAGACCGAGCAGAAGAACGGCCGCCTCGGCGCCGGGTGGTTCGACGACCGCAGCTGGCTGTCAGCAAGCCTCGAGATCGAGGACGGTAGCTACGGCGTGCCGTTCGCCGGCGAGCTCGCCGAACATGGCGTCGAAAGCGCGCAACGGCGATCCCGGGGCGGCACCCGGGCAGAAGGCGACGAGGTGCACATCAACCTCGCCCAGCGTCGTCAGGCGTTTCGCGTCGAGGGCGGCTGGCGGAACCTGAACGGCACGTTCATCGATGGTGTAAAGACCGTCTTCAGCTACGTCGACTGGCACCACGAGGAGGTCGAGCATTTCGTCGCCACCGGCGAGCGCGAGGTCGGCACCCAGTTCGACAACAAGCACTTCATCGGGCGCATCGAGGTGCAGCAAAGTCCGGTGGGCCACCTTCACGGTCAGTTCGGAATCTGGGGCCAGCGGCGCGACTACGTCGCCACTGGCGCCGAGGCGCTGGCGCCACCGACCAAGCAAAGCTCGTTCGCCGGCTTCGCGTACGAGGAGCTCGAGTTCGAGGACTTCAGCGTGCAGCTGGGCGGCCGCCTGGAGCACAACGGCTACCGCCCGGAACCGACAGGTACCGCGGCATCGTTCGCAACGCTCGTGCGTGACCGCAGCTTCACGGGGTTTTCGGGGTCGGTGGGTCTGCGACTGCCGCTGTCGAACAACCGCGCCGCCCTGGTGGCCAGCTTCAGCAGCTCGTACCGGGCGCCCTCGCTGGAGGAGCTCTATAACTTCGGACCGCACGTCGGGAATCTGGCCTTCGAGATCGGTAACCCCGACCTCGGACCGGAACGTTCCAACGGCGGAGAGCTCAGCCTGCGGCTCAACACCGGCCGCATCCACGGACAGGCGAGCGTCTTCTACTACGACATCCGCGACTTCATCTTCGGTGCCCCGACCGGCGTTGTGGTCGAGGGGCTCAACGAGCTCGCGTTCGCACAGGGCGACGCACGCTTCGTCGGCGCTGATCTGGGGCTCAGCGCGCACCTCAGCAATCAGTGGAGGGTGCACCTCGGCGGCGGCATCGTCGACGCCCAACTCACGGGAACCGATCAGCCGCTGCCGAGGATCCCACCGTTGAGCGTCCGCCTGGCGCTCGACTGGACGCCGTTGTCCGGGCTGCAGCTACGCCCCGAACTGATCGTCACATCCGAACAGAACCGGGTCTTCGCCGACGAGACGCCAACCGACGGTTACGCGACGGCCAACTTGATGGCGTCGTACACGGTCGCCGGTTCCAAGATCATGCACATCTTCACGCTCAAGGGCACGAACCTCAGCGACACGCTCTACCGGAACCACACGTCGTTCATCAAGAACCAGGCGCCCGAAATGGGTCGCCGCGTTCTCCTGACCTATGCATTGCGCATCTTCTGAGGAAGCCGACATGTTCCCCAGTCGCCCAGACCGACTCGCTGTAGCGGCACTCGTCGCATCGATTGCATTCGCGGCGAGCCCCGTCGCGAGCCAAACAGCGTCCCGCACATCGGGGCTCACGCTGGACTCCATCTTCTCGGCCAACGCCTTCCCGGTCGACAGATTCGGTCCGGCGCGCTGGCTAGACCACGACAGCTATACGACGGTGGAGGCATCCGCGCGGCTGCCCGGCGCTGAGGACATCGTGCGCTACGACGCCGCTAGCGGCGAGCGGCGTGTGCTCGTGAGCGCGGGGCGCCTCGTTCCCCCGTTCAACCGTGAACAAGCGTTGTCGATCGACGACTACGACTGGTCGCCCGACGGCCGTCTGCTGCTCATCTTTAGCAACTCGCAGCGTGTTTGGCGCCAGAACACACGCGGCGACTACTGGGTGCTGGATCTCGATTCCGACCACCTGCGCAAGGTCGGCAACGCGAAGCGAGACGCTCGCCAGATGTTCGCCAAGTTCTCGCCGGACTCGAGCCGCATTGCCTACGTGGCAGACAACGACCTCTTCCTGCACGACCTGCGTACGGATGTCGTGACGCGGCTTACCCACGACGGGTCGAGCACCATCATCAACGGAACATTTGACTGGGTGTACGAAGAGGAGCTCGGACTACGGGACGGGTTTCGATGGAGCCCCGACGGCGCCCACATCGCCTTCTGGCAACTCGACCAGTCGCTGGTGCCCAAGTTCACGCTGGCGAACAACACCGACCAGCTGTATCCGGTGCTCACCGAGATCCCGTACCCGAAGGCAGGGGAGGTCAACTCGGCGGCGCGCCTCGGGGTCATTCCGGCGGGCGGCGGCGACACGGTATGGGTCACCTTGCCCGGATCGGCGCGCAACAACTACATCGCGCGCATGGAATGGGCGACAAGCTCGACGGAGCTCGTGGTTCAGTACCTCAATCGTCGCCAGAACGAGAACACGGTCTACTTGGCCGATGCCGATACCGGCGACGCCGACGAGATTCTGGTCGAGACCGATGAGGCGTGGGTCGACGTGCGCAACGACCTGCGCTGGCTCGACGGCGGGCGAGCGTTTACCTGGGTGAGCGAGCGCGATGGCTGGCGACGCGTGTACCGGATATCACGCGACGGACGCTCAGTATCGCCCCTCACACCAGCCGGCGCCGACATTCTCGGCGTCGTGCGGGTCGACGAAACTACCGGGTGGCTCTACTACCTGGCCACCCCCGATCCGACCCAGCGCTTCCTCTACCGCGCCAGCCTCGCCCCCCAGGGTGCAGACCCGATCGGAGAGGCTCTTACCCCATTGGACACCGGCGGCGATCATACTTACGACGTCGCGCCGGGAGGTCGCTGGGCATTCCACACCTGGTCGAGCTTCTCCACACCACCGCAGGTAGAGCTGGTGTCGCTGCCGGAGCACACCTCGGTGCGAGTGCTGGTCGAAAACGCCGCCGTGCGGCAGCGAATCGACGCCCTCGAGCTGCCCCCGGTGGAGTTTTTCCGAGTCCAGGCCCAGCCTGATCTCGAGCTCGACGCCTGGGTGCTCTACCCGCCCGACTTCGACCCCGGCCGCAAGTACCCGGTGCTGTTCTTCGTGTACGGCGAGCCCGCCGGGCAAACTGTGCTCGATCGGTGGCCCGGCGCCCGGATGCTCTGGCACCGCTACGTTACCCAGCTCGGTTACCTGGTGGTCAGCGTCGACAATCGCGGCACACCGGCGCCGCGCGGACGCGACTGGCGCAAGATCGTCTACGGCGAGGTGGGAACGCTCGCCTCGCAGGATCAGGCCGCCGCGGTGCGGCAGATCATCGCTACGCGTCCCTATGTCGATCCGGAACGCATCGGCATCTGGGGCTGGAGTGGTGGCGGCTCCATGACCCTCAACGCCATGTTCCGCTACCCCGAGATCTACACGACCGGCATGTCGGTGGCACCGGTACCCGACCAGCGCTACTACGACACCATCTACCAGGAGCGCTACATGGGGACGCCGCAGGGCAACCCGGACGGCTACCGCAAGGGCTCACCGATCACCCACGCGCACGGTCTGCAAGGCAACCTGTTGATCGTGCACGGGACCGGCGACGACAACGTCCACTACCAGGGTACCGAAGCGTTGATCAACCGCCTGGTATCCGCCGGCAAGCATTTCACCATGATGGCCTACCCGAACCGCACGCACGGCATCTCCGAGGGTGCCGGAACGACACGGCATTTGTATGGGCTGCTGACCCGCTACCTGACCGACAACCTACCCGCCGGGGCCCGCTAGCCGGAAGGCAGCGGGTCGTCTCGACGCACGATCTGTTCCGCCCACTGAGGCCACACGACCACCGGCGACTTGATCGTCCGAGGGAGGCCGGACAGCAGTCGGGTCAGGAATCCCGGGTGCGCAGGCTGTCGGCGATCAGCGCCACCTGCTCGAACATCAGCACCATCGCGGTCATCGAGGTGATCTGGTTCGGGTTGTCCTTGGTGGGCATCAGGCAAACGACGTCGGCACCGATGATGTCGAGCCCGCGCAACCCCTGCAGGATCTTGATCGCCTGCGCCGGCCTCGATGTTGGACACCGCCGGCGCCGCGGTCGGATCGATTGAGTCCAGGTCAAACGATATGTACAGCGGTGCATTGCCGACGCGGTTTCGAATGATCTCGATCGTCGCGTCGACCCCGAGCTGCTCGAACTCGTCCATCGGGATGACGCGGTAGCCGAGGCTCTCGGGATACTGCTCGGGGTTCAGAATCGATGCGTTGCCGCGGATGCCCAGCTGCACGCTGCGCTCGGCGTCGATGTGTCCCTCGTGAACGACGTAGCTGGCCCAGTGCGCCGCCGAGCGGCGGTTGCCGAACCAGTGCTCCAGGTGGTCGTAGCAGTCGGTGTGGGCGTCGAATTGCAGCAACGCTGCCTTGCGGCCGCCAGTCAAGGCCGCGTCGGCGCCGGCGAGCGCCTTGATGATAGGTCCCGAGATGGCGTGGTCGCCGCCCATTGATACTGGTCGCACGCCGGCGGCATCGAGCCGCTTGTAATAGGCCTCGATATGCTCCACGCAAACATCATTGACCATCGGCTCCGGCAACGGCACATCGCCAAGCTCGCGAACACGGCAGCTGTCCCACGGCACGAAGCCGAACTTTGCGTGCGGGACGCAGTACCCCGCCGAGACGTTCCGCACCGCCCTCGGACCGAGGTGCTGATCACGCTCGGTTGAGCCGTTTCCTGAGCTGTGGGGCACCCCCACCAGTCCGATGTCGCAGTCCGTGAGCTCCTGGTCCCACCGACATCGGAAGAAGGTCGGCACGCCCCACCAGTAGGAGCGCTCGTTGGCAATTGCGGCTGGGTCTGTCAGCTTCTCGTCCATGGCTTTCCGTGGCTGGTATGGTGAAGTTGGCGCCATTCAACAACCTGTCCGCCTAGCCTCCCACGCTACCGGATATTCCCGGTGCAAGACACGAGGAAGACAATGCCCGATAGCACGGTAGTGCACGAAGGAAGCTGCGCGTGTGGAGCCGTGAAGGTTGCCGCCGAGGGCGACCCGGCAGTCTCCGGCTACTGCCACTGCGAGTCGTGCCGCCGGTGGCATACAGCCCCGGTAAACGCCTGGGCCGGATGGGTCGCCGACGCGGTCACTGTCACGCAGGGCGAGGACCAGATCCTCGAATACGACAACAGCAAGCAGGGCGGCGGGAGCATTCGGGGCGCCTGCCGGCTATGCGGCTCGGGAGTCTTGAATCGCACCCGGAGCGGATTCACGGTCGTCTACCCGTCGGCTCTCTTCGGAACCGACTACGTGCATCAGCCAACCGCGCATATCTACTACCGTGAGCGGGTGCTCGACATGCAGGACGGTCTACCGAAGTTCGCCGACTTGCCAGCCGAGCTCGGCGGCTCGGGCGAGATGATCGAGGAACCTCCTCGCACGGGTCCAGCTCTCCAACAAAACTGAAGTGCGTTCTTTGCTCAACGGTAGGAGCCGACAGCGCCGGGCGGGCTCAACGGGCTGCCTGGGCCTGGTGTGCGCGCTTGGTCTGACCCCGAGCTTGGTCGGCTCGGAGGCCAACGGCGACCCACCGGCAGCCTCCGTTGCGAACGTCGATCAGGAGGGTGCCAGCTCGATCCGGCCTTTCGAGATCGCCGTCGATCAAGCGATTCTCGACGATCTCCGCGAGCGACTCGTCGATGCCCGTTTCCCCGATCAACTCGACGGCGCCAACTGGGACTACGGCACCGAGCTCGGCTATCTGCGCGAGCTGGTGGAGTACTGGCTCGCCGAGTACGACTGGCGTGAACAGGAACGACACCTCAACGCCTTCGACCAGTTCACCGCCGACATCGACGGGCTGAGCGTCCATTTCATCCATCAGCGATCGAAAGAGCCGGGCGCATTGCCACTGGTCATCAACCATGGCTGGCCGGGATCGGTGTTCGAGTTCGTCAAGATCATCGGGCCGCTGACCGACCCGGTGGCCCACGGCGGCCGGGCCGAGGATGCGTTCCACATCATCTGCCCAGCCATCCCGGGCTATGGCTTCTCCGGCAAACCGCGTGAGCGCGGATTCAAACGTCGGCCACGTCGGTCAGGTGGTCGCTCAGCTGATGGCGCGCCTCGGCTACGATCGCTATGGCGTTCAGGGCGGCGACTGGGGAGCATCGGTCACCGCGTGGCTGGGCCGCAACGCACCGGAGCATGTGGTCGGCGCACACCTCAACTTCGCCTGGCTGCCGCCCCCACCCGACGTCGACGACCCCACCGCCGGTCTATCCGCGCGGGAGCTCCAATGGCTGGAGCAGAACCAATCCTGGATCGAGGAAGAATGGGCCTACGGCCAGATCCAGGGCACCAAGCCGCAGACGCTCGGGTACGGCCTCAACGACTCGCCCTTGGGGCTGACTGCCTGGCTGGTGGAGAAGTTCCGCAAGTGGAGCGACAGCAACGGTGACGTCGAGAGCCGCTTCAGCAAGGACGAGCTGATCACCAGCGT
Source organism: Acidobacteriota bacterium (assembly GCA_965197275.1). Taxonomy (GTDB): domain Bacteria; phylum Acidobacteriota; class UBA890; order UBA890; family WLXD01; genus DASCOT01. The sequence goes on along the minus strand of CBDAMQ010000032.1, from coordinate 151,632 downwards.
GATGCTCTACTGGGCCACGGAGTCGATCACCTCCTCGGCCCGGCTGTATTACGAGTCGCGGCACACCAACAGTCCTGGAATCGGTGGCCGGGTGACGGTACCCACCGCCTACGCCGTGTTCCCGAAGGAGGTCGTGAGGTCGCCGCGCAGCTGGGTCGAGGCGCGCTGCAACCTCACTCGCTGGACCGAGATGCCCCGGGGCGGCCATTTCGCAGCGCTCGAGGAGCCGGAAATGCTGGTCGACGACATCCGGGCCTTCTTCCGCGACCTCCGCTAGCGTGCGACCCCCCATCTGGACCGGGGTCACGGCGGTGATGCTCGCCGCCTCGATGGCAGTCGCGGCGCAGACCGAGACCGCGCGTCGTCTCGCCGCCGTAGAGGTGGCGGACGCGGCGCCGGTGGTCTACGGAGAGGTCGTTATCGACCAATGGGCTCCGTTCGGCGGGACGGACGCCGTGTCGTGGTCGCCGCTGCCACGAACGCCCCAGATCGCATCGACGAACGGCGCCAGATCGGCAGGCGGCTCGAACGAGAAGAAGTGAGAGCTCATGTGGCGTGAAGATGCCACAACTGGCACGCTACGATCCACGCTCCAAGAGGTGGCCATGCAACGTTGGACGCTGTTCTGGACATTCGCTGCCGTGATGACGGCGATCACCGTGTGGGGACTGCTAGCCGGCGCCGCGGACGAAGACACGGCGCGGTTGCTCGTTCGCTGGACCATCCGGGCATCCGTGGTGCCCTTCTTGCTGGCTTTCGTGGCCGCCGCCGCCGGCACCCTGTGGCCGGGCCGCACCGCCGAATGGCTGCTGGACAATCGTAAGCACCTCGGACTCGCCTTCGCCTACGGGGTGGCGCTGAACATGGCGGCGATCGTGTGGCTGGGCGGCTTCAACCGCGGCGTCTACTGGAGCGGATTGTCGATACTGGATCGGGTGGAGTCCTACGGCGGCCTGGCAGTCGTCGTCGCGCTGTCGCTCACTTCCTTCGACCGGCTCAGCCGGCAGATACCCCAGCATCTGGCGGCTGCTCCACACGCTCGGGATGTACGGGCTGTGGTGGGTGTTCTTCAGAACGAACTGGCTGTATTCGCTGTCGGCGGTGCGGCGCAGTCTGCTGGCAGAGCGTTGGCTCTACCTGACGATCACCACGCTCCTGATCGCCTCATTGTTGCTGCGCCTGTGGGCAATTGTCGTCCGACGCCGCAGCGGAGCGCCCGATGTGCTTCCTCGAGAACCAGCCTTGAGCCACTAGAACGGCGAGGGCTCAGCCTCGGATCAGATACAGAGCCGCTGAAATCGTCACCACCGAGATCGCCGTGCTCAGGAAGATCGTACGGGCGGCGATGCCCGACCCAGCCTCGTACGCCGACGCCACCAAGTAGACGTTGATGCCGGTAGGCATGGTGGCCATGAGGACCGCTACCGGCACCCAAAGCCCCTCCAGCCCGAGTACCGGCACCGCCAGCACCCACACCAGGAACGGGTGCACGACGAGCTTCAGGAACACGAGCGGTAACGTGGCGAGCACGTCACCCGCGAGCGAATAGGCCGCCAGCGATGCTCCCATGGCGAACAGTGCACCCGGCACCGCGGCAGCTCCCAGCATCTCGATGACCGTGGCCAGCGGACCCGGCAGATGAACGCCGAGCAGGTTGGCGATCAAGCCGGCCACCAGAGCCAGAAGAATAGGGTTGCGAAACAGGTCGGTGAGTACGATGCGTAGTTGTGCGACCACCGAAACCTCGCCGCCGCGACCGAGCTGAATCAGGATCATCGTCGGGACCATCAACGTGGCCGAGTGGAACAGCACCAGGAGAAAAATGGCCAGCGCTGCCTCCGGACCGAGGACCGTCAGAAGCAACGGAATCCCGAGCAGCACCGTATTGGAGAACCCGGCTGCCATACCGCAGATCGCCTGGTCGTCGAGCGCGCAGCGATACGAGAACCGACCAACACCGACACCAAGCGCGAAGACGGCGACCGCACCGCCGTAAAACGACAGCAGGAACCCCCACTCGATCGAGTCCGGGAGCTCGGCGCGGAACAGGTTCCCGAACAGCATCGCCGGTATGGCGAAGTGGAACACGAAGAGCACCAGGCCGCGGACTGCCGCTGGCTCGAGCACGCGACGCTTCGCAGCCGCGAAACCCAACAGCACGATGCCGAAGACCGGCGCGACGATTCCCAGGACGGCAGTCACGAACCGGTCCGCTGTGGGTCTCTAGAGGATCTGGCTCAGCGCCCGGCTGAGCGCCTCGACCGTACGGTCGACATTGTGCAGCTTGTCCAGCCCGAACAGGCCGAGCCTGAACGTACGGAAAGACTCCGGCTCGTCGCATCGCAACGGGACCCCGGCAGCGATCTGCAGACCCTGGGCAGCAAATTTCTTGCCGTTCTGGATGTCAGGGTCATCGGTGTAGCTCACCACCACACCGGGAGCCTGGAACCCTTCAGCGGCGACGCTCTTGAAGCCTTTCCCGGTCAGCAGGGAACGCACCCTATCGCCGAGCTCCTGTTGCTCGGCGCGGACCCTGTCGAACCCGTACGCCGCGGTCTCCAGCATTCCATCGCAGAATCGCGTCAGCGAGTCAGTCGGCATGGTGGCGTAGTAGGCGTGCCCGCCGCGCTCATAGGCAAGCATGATGTCCAGCCACTTGGACAGGTCCACCGCGAAGCTGGAGCTGGAGGTGGCCTCGATTCGCTCTCGAGCGAGAGCGCCAAGCATCACCAGCCCGGCGCAAGGCGGTCCACTCCAGCCTTTTTGCGGCGCGCTGATCAACACGTCGACGCCAGACGCCTTCATATCGACCCACATCGCGCCCGAGGCGACGCAGTCGAGAACGAACAATCCTCCCACCGCATGCACAGCGTCGGCCACTGCGGCGAGATAGTCGTCGGGCAGGATCATTCCCGATGCGGTCTCCACATGCGCTGCGAAGACCACCTCCGACCGTTCTTCGGCAATGGTCGCCACGACTTCTTCAATTGGCGTGGGTGCAAACGCCGGTTGCGGATCGTCGTCGGTGGGTCGCGCCTTCAACACCGTACAGGCGGAGGGAATGCTCCCCATCTCGAAGATCTGTGACCAACGAAAGCTGAACCAGCCGTTGCGGATCACCAGGCAACGCCGATCGGTAGCGAACTGCCGCGCTACCGCCTCCATTCCGTACGTCCCTCCGCCCGGAACCACGACCACGGCGTCGGCGTTGTAGGCCTTCTTCAAGGTGGTGGAAATGTCGTTCATCACCCGCTGAAATGTGCGCGACATGTGATTGAGCGCGCGGTCGGTGAACACCACCGAGTATTCCAGGAGGCCGTCAGGATCAACGTCGGGGAGCAAGCCTGGCATGTTTGTGTCCGGGTAGAAGAATGGATGTGCAGCGGGTCGTGGTGAAACGTGGTGGGTCTGGTTACGGCGATTAGTTGCACGCTTCGGTTGACGACCCTGCCTGAGCTGCCGAAAATCAGCAAGCCTGTGACCCGGAGATAATGACCATGAAGCGACTCGAGTACTCGCCCAGCGCCCTGATAGCTCTTCTAATTCCCGCCGCCCTGTGGGCCGCACCGCCGTCAGCAGTCGACGAGCCGGCGCGGCAGGGGTGGAGCCCGGCGGGACCCGCCACACCCGCCAGCATGGTGCTGGACTACGAGATGCGCTGCGCCACCTGTCACGACAACCGCAGCGCCGACAACCGCGCACCCAGCCGCGCCACGTTGCGACAGCTGCCGCCTGAGCGCGTGCTCGCCGCCGTAACAACCGGCCCGATGGTCGAATTCGTCCAGGGTCTCCGGGAGGAGCAACTCGGAGCGTTGGCCGAGCTGGTCACCGGCAAGCCATTCGGTGGAATCGCCGACCGCACGGCCGCGGCAATGAGCAACCCCTGCGCTGACCCGCTGAGGTTGGACCGCCCCTTCGAGCAGCCGGGATGGAACGGTTGGACCCCCGACCCGACCCGTTCCCATCGCTTCCAGCCCAACGACGCGGCCGGCCTGACCGGATCGCAGATCTCGCAGCTGAAGTTGAAATGGGCCTTCGCGATACCAGGCGCCGCTTCAGCGGCCTGGGCTCAACCCACGATCGTCGGCGGAACGCTGTTCATCGGTAGCGACAACCTGTTCGTGTACGCGCTCGATGCCAAGAGCGGCTGCGTGCACTGGTCCTACCAGGCACCCGGGCAGGTGCGCACGGCGGTGAGCGTTGGCGCCGTGACCGACCTCCCCGGGGTTCGCTATGTCGCCGCCTTCGGCGACTACATGGGCTATGTCACGGCGGTAAACGCCGAGACCGGCGAGGAGCTCTGGTCGGTGCGGCCGGACGATCACCCAGCGGCCAAGATCACCGGCCCGCCGGTGCTCGATCCGTCGCCCGGTGGGCTTTTGTACGTCGGCGTCTCGTCGTGGGCACAGATCCCCGCCCGCCAGATCAGCTACGAATGCTGCACGTTCCAGGGCAGCATCGCGGCCCTCGAGCTGGGCACCGGGGAGCGCCTCTGGAAGACCTACACCATGTCGGAGCGTCCGCGACCGTTGCGGCAGAACTCCGCCGGCACGCAGCTCTATGGCCCCTCGGGCGCCGCCGTGTGGAACGCCCCGACGCTGGATCCGGAGCATCGCAAGCTCTACTCGACGACCGGCACCTGCTACATCTCCGAGTTCTTCGACGATCCCATCGGCTTCGATGACGGCACCTGCGTCTCGGTCATGGCCTTCAACATGGACACCGGCGCGCGCCTGTGGTGGACCCAGCTGGTGCCCAACGACCGCCACGATGGGGGCTGTGGGACCACCGTCGATGAGCGACGACTGAACTGTCCTGGGTTCGTCAACACCCCCGACGACGATCCATCCGGATCGCCGGTGCTGCATCGGCTCGCCAACGGCCGGCGGATCATCATCCAGGGTCAGGAGAGCGGCCGCGTCACGGCGATCGATCCTGACAACCGCGGCGCCGTTCTGTGGGTCGCGCAGGCGGGCGACGAGCTGGCGCCCACCGACGCCGGCTTCGGCGGCGCGTTCGACGGCGACTACTATTTCAAACCCGTCCCGCAATCCGATGGTACCGGTAGCATCGCCGCACTTCGCGTCGAGGACGGCTCACGCGTCTGGAACACCAAGCTGGCCAAGCCGACCAACTGCGCCGACCCGACGGAGGCGATGACCTGCCACTCGGGTAACTGGGCCGCGGCGACCGCCGTGACCGGCGCCGTCCTGACCGGTTCGCGAAGCGGCGTTCTGCGCTCTTACTCCACCGAGGACGGCGGCATCCTGTGGGAGTTCAACACCGCGCGCAACTTCGACACCGTGAACGGCGTGCCGGGCTTCGGTGGCGGCTTCGGCGGCGCCGGGCCATCGATCGTCGACGGCATGCTCTATGTCGGCTCCGGCTACGCAATCCTCGGCAACGCTCCCGGCAACGTGCTGCTGGCGTTCGGTCTTGACCAATGACCTCTAGCAATCCACTAGCGCCCGTGTCGACCGCCGGCCTTGTTGCCTTCACCCTCGCGCTCGGCAGCGCCCCCGGCGCGATCGCCGGGCCCGAACTACCACCGGTGTTCGATGAGCTCATCGGCCACTGGCGCGGTGAGGGGACGCTGATGGGGCGGCCGGCCGCGTTCGATATGGAATGGCGTAGCGCCCTGAACGGACGTTTTGTCGTTCTCCAGTTCTCGAACGCGTTCGCGGCTGACGAGTCAGCAGCCGCCGTACCTGTACTGACAGCAACCGAGTACTACCGGCCCAGTTCCACCGATCCGGGAACGGCGGACGGTACGTGGTTCGACACCCGGGGTGTGATGTTCCCGCTGAGCGTGACCGTAACGTCGACGGCGCTGGTCACACTGTGGGGCGATACATCGACGGAGCGCGGGCGCACGACGTATCGGATTGTCGGTCCGGACCGCGTCGATGTCGTCGACGAGGTCGTGCGCGGCGAACAATACGAGCTGTTCGGACAGGCTAGCTACACGCGCCTGCCACCGAGCTAGCTCGCCAACGGCCTCGACATCGACCTGGCGTAACCGGCCAATCATGGTGCCGACCACGTGAGCCAGAGTTCGCGCGGCTTGCGGAACTCGTAGCCAGCGAAGACCGCCGGCCGGTGCTCATCCAGCTCCAGGTCCGGGAGACGGTCCAGCAGCGCGCCAACCGCAGCGCTGATCTCACACCGTGCAAGCGGCGCGCCCAGACAGAAGTGCCGGCCCGAGCCGAAGGCGAGATGATCGCGAGTGTTGCGTCGGTGAATATCGAAGCGATCCGGCTCGTCGAAGCGCGCCGGATCCCGGTTGGCCGCCCCCAGCATGCACTGGACGACCTCGCCGGCGGCAATCTCGACACCACGGAGCCGCACGTCGCGCGTCAAGTGCCGCGTGCAGGATTGGACCGACGGTTGCCAGCGCAGCGACTCCTCGATGGCGGCGTCCAGCAGTCCTCGATCCGCTCGGACTTCGGCAAGTTGCTCAGGGTGCTGCAGCAGGCTCCAGACAGTGTTGCAAAGCTGAGCCTCGGTGGTCTCTATTGCACCGAACATGATGATCAGGGCGTTGGCGACGATCTCCTCGTCGGTGAGACGATCGGTTGCATGAGCCAGCCGCTTCAGCAAGGATTCGGACGAGTCCTCACCGAGGGACTCGAGCCTCGATTGCACGAGTGCCGCGAACTGACCGGATGCCTGGTGGCCGCGCGCCCGGATCGCGGGATCACCGGCGAAGTTGGCGAGTGCCTCGGCGAAGCGGTCGTACCAGCGGTCAATTTGCGCCGACTTTTCGGGCGGCAACCCGAGGATCTCGACAACCGTTCGGACCGCCAGCGGCCTGGCGAGCTGCGAGCGCAGTTCCACGCTCCCGGTCGCGGCAAACGCGTCAATGAGTCGCGTCACACGCTCGACTAGGCTCGACCCGATCGTGTCCCCGAGATCGCGTGGCCGGAACATCGGCATGCAGTGCTTCTTGTGCGCCACCTGCTCGGGGCCGTCGATCGTCATCATGTGGCGACCGAACATATCCCGGATGAGCGATTCCTCCGTATCGACGGTGTAGGTCTCGAAGTCGGCGAGGACGGCGAGCACGTCGGCGTGGCGGGTCACGAACCACATGCCGGTCTCCGCCACCCAGCTGACCGGCTCGTGCGCACGCAGGTCGGCGAGAATCGGATAGGGATCGACGCTGAGGCGCGCCATGGTGACGCGGTTGCCGAGCGGGAATCGTGCGGCTCGCTGGTCAGCTCGCAACGGGCGCCGCATCCACAAGCGCGTACATTGTTGGCGTCAGACTTCCTCGTCGCCGTGCCGTATGCGGTCGTAGGGCTGCACCACCGACGAGGCGATGTTGCTGAGGTGGGCGCTCACACGACCGAGGATGCGTACCGCGCTCGAGTAGACCACCGCAGGGTCGGCCGGCAGACCGCTGGCCGCCAGGCGAACCATGTACTCGCGGACGGCGATCTTGGTCTCCACGTGACGCTCGATCACCTGGCTGGCTCCCTGCGCGTCGTCATCACCGAAGGCGGCCGCGCAAGCCTCGAAGCTCGGCCGGATCGTCTCCGCGATCCGACGCAGGTCATCGGCAAACTCGCCTTCGAGTTTTCCTTGCTTGAGCTCCACGAAATCGCCGAGACCGCGCGCGAAATCACCGAGCCGCTCGGCATCCTGAACGATCGACACGAGGACCAGGCTGGCGACAAGGTCATGCTGTGGGTCGACCGCAAGGTGTTCCAGCACCGCCCGGCGCACCTCACGCTCGCCGTCGTCGATGCGGTCGTCGAGCGCATCCAGATCGACGTCCGTTGCAGCGTCGTCGAGCAGCATCGCGATGGCGAGGTCGTACATCTCGGCGGCGTGGGTGAGCATCCCCGAGATGGTCTCGAAGGCTTCGTCGATCAGTGTTGATTGGGCTCGCGCTCCGAACAGGCGCTCGAACATCTCAGCTCTCCGGCTACAGGGTGCCGCTCACTAGCAGCAGCGACAGTGGCACCAAGAAGAAAACCACGATGATGTACACGGCTGCCAGCAGCCGGTTGCGACTCCCCAGGCGTCCCATGGAGCGGGCCATCATCAGCGGGATTCGCCGTAGGGGCGGCGGCACAAAGATCAGCAGCGTCGCGCTAATGTTGAACATGACATGCGCGAAGGCGACCGTCACAGCAGCCGGGTTCCCGGTCGCGAGCGCCGCCAGCATGGCGGTAATCGTCGTACCCAGGTTGGCGCCGATGGTAAGTGGGAACATCTGCTCCAGGGTCACAATGCCCGCCCCGACCAGCGGAATCATCACCGATGTGGTGATCGAGCTGCTCTGCACCATCACGGTCATTATCGTGCCAGCAAAGACGGAAGCCAGCGTGGAACGCAACAGCGTTGCGTGCAGAACGCGCTCGGCGCGCGCTGACATGATCGCCTTCAGCACGTCGACGAGGAACTTCAGGCAGGCCATCAGCAAGGCGATGCCCATGATCAGCGCGATCACCCCGGAGTCACCGACCAGGCTGACAACGCCTTCGGCCACCGGACGCACTATGGCGCGTAGCGGATCGAACAGCTTGATTCCGGCAGTGCCCGCGAGGCCCTGCTCGAGCGCCTCCGCCACCCGGGCCAGGTATCCGGTGGCGATCTCGATGGGCAGCATGACTCCCACCGCGAGCAGGTTGAAGAAGTCGTGGACGGTGGCACCCGCGAACGCGCGCTCGAACTCTTCGCGCCGGGTTACGTGAGCCAGCGACACCAGGGTGTTGGTGACCGAGGTGCCGACGTTGGCCCCCATGATGATCGGGATGGCCCCCTCAACGGTGAGGGCGCCGGCGGCCACCAACCCCACCGTCATCGACGTCGTCGTCGACGAGCTCTGCACCAGGCTGGTGGCCAGAATGCCGACAAACAGGCCGACCAGTGGGTTGGCGGTCTGCTCGATGAGCATCTCCGCGAAGCCGCGCCCGAACAGCTTGAAGGCGAGGCCCATGAGATCGAGCCCGACAAAGAAACCGTAGAGCAGCGCCAGCAGCGCCAACAGCCGTAGGAGCCCGCCCCAGCGAACGTCAGGAGCGGTGCTAGCGGACATCGGCGGCAAGAGTATCGTGAATCATGGACCGACCTGCAGCACGAGCTGCGCCAGGCTGCTTACTCGCACATCCAGCGGTTGCCGCCGGGATTCATCGAACGCGAGCGCAGCGGGCGCCTGATGGCCCTATTGAACGAGGACGTCAACCAGATCGAGCGCTTTCTCAACACCGGCGCCAACAACCTGATCCAGGTGTTCTTCTCGTCGCTGCTGGTGGGCGCAGTGTTCTTCGCCATCACGGCCAGCCTGGCGATGCTGGCATTGATGCCGATTCCGCTGATCATCTTCGGCGCCTTCTGGTTCCAGCGTCGACTGGCACCGCGCTACACCGCGGCGCGCGACGCTGCCGGAACGCTGTCGGCACGGCTCAATAACAACCTGTACGGCATGGCCACCATCCAGGCGTATACGGCGGAGGATTTCGAAGCCGAGCACCTGCGTGTTGCCTCGGACGCCTACCGCGCCCGCAACGCCGACGCCATCCGCTTCGCAGCCGCCATCAATCCTGTGATCCGCATGGCGGTGTTGACGGGATTCATCGCCACGTTGTTGTACGGCGGCGTCCTGGCGCTGCGTGGCGACATCGGCGTCGGTAGCTACTCCGCGCTCGCCTACCTTACCCAGCGGCTGCTCTGGCCCCTCACGCAGATGGCCGAGCTGACCGACCTGTACAACCGCGCCATGGCCTCGGTAACTCGGATCATGGACCTGCTGGACACTCCGGCGCCGACTGCGCCCGACACACCGCTACCCCCAGGTGTTAGCGCGACACTCACGTTCGAGGATCTGCACTTCGCGTACGACGGCAAACCAGCGATCAGCGGAATCGACTTCTGCGTCGCCACCGGTGCCACCGTCGCCCTGGTAGGCGCCACCGGCGGTGGCAAGAGCACGGTCCTCAAGCTGCTGATGCGCTTCCTCGACACCAGGCACGGCAGCATCCTCCTCGATGGCGAGGACATCACCCGCTACGACACCCGCGCGCTGCGCGACATGATCGGTTACGTCGCGCAAGATCCCTTTCTGACCGATGGTACCGTGGCCGAAAACATCGCCTACGGCGAGCCTGATCCCGACATGGCCGCGGTCGAGAACGCCGCCCGAGCCGCCGAGGTCCACGACTTCATCCAGACGTTGCCAGACCGATATCTGAGCCTCGTGGGTGAGCGCGGCGCCCAGCTGTCCGGCGGACAGCGGCAACGCATCGCTCTCGCTCGGGCGCTCTATCGCGACCCGCCGATCCTGGTGCTCGACGAGGCGACTTCGGCGGTGGACAACGAGACCGAGGCCGCCATCCAGCGCTCCCTGGCCCACGTCGCTAGCGGCCGCACCACGCTGGTGGTCGCCCATCGCCTTTCGACGGTTCGGCACGCTGACACCATCCACGTCCTGGACAAAGGCCGCATTGTGGAGCGCGGCACACATGACGAGCTGGTGGAACATGACGGGCTCTACGCAGCGCTGTGGCGATTGCAAACGGGCACCGCGTTGGAGACAGGCGATTGAAGTACTGGCAGACAGTCGCGACAGGATTCTCCTCGCCCGCGCGTCATGCGGCCGGGCGGTCGCAGGGCGGACCCGCGAGGGCAGCCTACTCCGGGAGGGCGAACGCCACGTACGCGTCACCCGATGGGGTGGACATCTTGCCGCCGCCGGCTGCAACCACCACGTACTGACGACCGTCCACCATATACGTGCTCGGCGTTGCGTAGCCTCCGGCGGGCAAATCTGTCTCCCACAACAACTTGCCCGTATCGGTAGCGAACGCCCGCATCTTCTCGTCCTTGGTGGCGGCAATGAAGATCAGCCCGCCCGCGGTGACCACCGGGCCGCCGTACCCTTCCGCACCCGTCGGCGGCATGTCGTCCTCGCGGAACTCCGGTAGGTCACCCAGCGGAACTTTCCAGAGGATCTCGCCCCGATTCAGGTCGATAGCGTTGAGCGTGCCCCAGGGCTGCTTGATGGCGGCGTTGCCGTTGGCGTCGACGAACCGGAAGTAACCGGTGCTGGAGTACGCCAGGCGCCCGTCGGCGCGGGATTCATCATCGTCGCCGTCCTCGGCAGACGGGGCCGGCGCACTCTCGACGTCGTACAGGAAATCCAGCAGCGCCTCGACACGCTCCGGATCGAGGTGCCCGAACGACGGCATGCGGTTGCTTCCGCCGCGAATGACGCCGCGGGCTTCATCGCGGGTGGCGCCATCGGCCAGACCCTTCAGCGCCGGGTACTCGCCCAGCGGATCGCCTTCGCGGACCACGCCGTGGCACGGGGCGCAGTGCTGCGCGTAATCGATGCGGGCTCCCGCGCCCGGACCGGTAATATCGCCGAGGCTTACCATCGTCAGCACCCAGGGCATCTCGTTGGCGTTGACGTACAGGACGCCATCCGGATCGACGGCCGCACCGCCCCACTCACCACCGCCGTCGAAGCCCGGGTAGATCATCGTCCCTTCGCGGCTCGGCGGAATGAACTGTCCGCCAGTGCGGGCGCGCTGGATACGGTCGAGCGCCGCGAGGTTCGCTGCGGCGACCAGATCCGCGGTGACCGACTGGCCCGAGAACGGCGGCGGCCTTACCGGAAACGGCTGCGTCGGCCACGCCTGCTCGCCATCCAGGTCAGAGGGAGCCACCGGCCGCTCCTCGATCGGGAAGAACGGCTCACCCGTGTCGCGGTCGAAGATGAATATGTGCGCCGACTTGGTGATCTGCGCCGCCACGTCCACCGGTCGGCCGTCGCGCTGCAGCGTCACCAGGTTCGGCGGTGCCGGTAAATCCCGGTCCCAGATGTCGTGATGCACCGTCTGGAAATGCCAGATGCGCTCGCCGGTCCTGGCGTTCAACGCCAGCAGCGTATTGGCAAACAGGTTGGATCCGTGCCGGTCGCCACCGTAGAAGTCAAACGCCGCCGAGCCCGTGGGCACGTAGACGATGCCGCGCTCGTGGTCGACGCTCATCCCCGCCCAGGCATTGGCGCCGCCGGTTCGCCGATAGGCGTCCTCGGGCCAGGTCTCGTAGCCGTACTCGCCCGGCTGCGGGATGGTGTTGAAGCGCCAGACGATATCGCCGGTACGTACATCGTAGGCACGGACATGGCCCGGCGCCGCCGGCAGCCCCTCGCTGACCCGCATGCCCATGATGAGCAGGTCGTCGTAGATCGCCCCGGGCGTGTTGGACACCACGAACAGCTCGTCGACGTCACGGCCCAGGCCCTTGTGCAGGTCGACGGACCCCGACTCCCCGAACCCCGCGGCCGGCTCGCCTGTCTGCGCGTCCAGGGAGTAGAGCTTCGAGCTGGCGGTGTAGAAGATGCGCCGCTCGTCGCCTTCGGCCCAGTAGCTCACACCGCGGTTCACACCCCCACCCCAGAGGCGATAGTCGCCATCGAACGGGTCGAAGCGCCACAACTCCGCGCCGGTCGCGCCATCGAGCGCCACCGCCTTCAGGCCCGGCGTGGTGGCGTAGACAATGCCGTCGACGATTATCGGGTTGCACTGAACCTGCGAGCGATTCTCCGGATCGGCGTCACCAGCTCGATAAACCCACGCCATCTGCAGCTGATCGACGTTGCTACGGTCGATCTGATCCAGGCTCGAGTACTGGTTGCGATCGGGGCCGCCCTGATACGACGGCCAACCCTGTTGGCCGGCCCGCTGCGACGATCCGAGCGCCGCGAGAAGGAACGTCGGGATTCCGAGAACTACCAGAGTGGCGGCAACGGGCGGACGGATCATAGCCGGGGATCTCTTGCGAGGCGAGCTGCCGGCGGCATCAGACCGGCCGCGCCGGCGCCGGGCTATGACAGGGGAATAAACAGGAACAGGAACAGCCCGTCTTCGGGCTCCACCGGGCCGCCCGTCGACTTGATGTCGATGTCCAAGGTATCCCCGGGCTCGAAGCTGAACGCGTCGACAGCCTTGGACACCGCCGGGATATTCGTGCCGTTGACCTTGAGAATCAGGTTGAACGACTGCTTCTTGTTGCGATCGGCGTCCTTGTGCACGACGAACAGCTTCAAGCTGTTAGGAATCGATTCGGTGCGTCCGGTGACCGGCGTGAATCCGCCACCGACGTTGACCGTCACCGCCGGCAAATCGAAAGGTACCCCGAACTTCGCCAACACCACATCGGTCTTCTTGGCGGTTCCGACCGAACGCCCGTAAGCAATCGGCAGCATGATGGCCCCTTGTCCAGCGGCATCGGCCAACTCGGCGTGCTCGCCAGCCATTGCCCCAAGCCCAGCTGCTCCGATGGCGCCGATCAACTCGAGCACCCTGCTGGTGTCGGGGCTGTAGCGCAGCGAAGGGCCGTACACCTGCCTGTCGGTGATCGCGTTGCCTTTCGGCCGGGCATGAAACGTCACCTTGTCGTCTGCTGCGAGGCTGAGGCCGTCGAAGGTGCTGTTGCCCTGCCGGATGTCTCCCTGCTTGAACTTGAGAGTCGACTTGAACGCCGCCGCTCGGTTTCCATCCGAGATCTGGGAGATCTCGAACACCACCTTCCCCGGAAGTGGATTGTCGCCCGAGAGATCATTGGCGTTGCCCGTGATGGTGATCTCCCCGGCGGGGAGCCGCACGGCTCCGCCGACAGTGACTCGCAGAATCTCGGTGCGCTCGTTCTTGCCGATCAACTCGCCGCGAGTCGCATTCGGATAGAAGATCGTCAGGAAACCGCCGAAGCCGTTGGATGTGAAATCGCTACCTGCACGCATCCCGTCGGCAATACGAGCGCCCATCCGGAGCCCGTAGCCATCACAACAGAAACCCGAGGTCACGGCAGCGCCGGTGTACAACGGCAGGAACCCGGCGACCACGAAGAGACGCAGCGCCCGGCGGCCCCGTGGAGGAAGCGCTTATCCACGACGCTGGCGGCGAATTCACAACGGTCGCGACAACAACCGGCTGTTGCGTACCATGGGGCATGCTTCCGCCGATCCTGTTCGTAATCGAACTGCCGGGAGGGAACGTCCTGCCGGTGTTCACGTACGGCGTAATGCGCGCGTTTGCGATCATCGCCGCCTTCATCATGCTGCGGTTCGCCTTTCGCCGCCGCGGTGTCGATCCTGATCACGCCTTCATGGCCACGCTCTGGGTTGCCCCGGTGGCGATCATCGCGGCGATCGCTTTCGATCTCGGTCGCGCCTTGAGCGGCACCGATGGGCACGGTCTGACGGCGACGGAGGCACTCCGAAGCACTGTGCTCGAATCCGGCGGCACGGCGGTTCTGGCGCTACCGGCCGCGGCGCTGACCCTTCTGGCCTACGCCCGCTCGTACGGGCTCGCGGCCGGACCCTGTCTGGACTCGCTGGCGCTGGCCGTGTGCGTCGCCATACCGATCCAACGGGTGGGGTGCTTTGCAGCGGGGTGCTGTTTCGGCAGCACCACGGATCTTCCGTGGGCAGTGACCTACGGCGCCCTCGTCACCGGTGGCTCGCGCCTGGCCCCGGGCGGGATTCCGATTCACCCGACGCAGCTGTACGAGGCGATTGCGGTATCGTGTCTGCTGGTGTTGCTGATGGTTGCATTCGCCAGGCGCCCGCACGCCGGGACCGTGGGCTGGTTGTTTCTCGGCGGCTACAGTGCGATCCGCTTCGTGAACGACTTCTTCCGAGGTGACCCGCGCCCGTTCCTGATCGGCCACGGCTTCTGGGCCGCCCACCTGGTGTTCGCCGCCGGCATCATCGCCGCGCTGATGGCGTTGACTCGTGACGCACGGAGCCGGCGCGCCGACGTGTAGCGCCGGCGCTCAGCCAGCCCCACGCAGTGCGCGGGCCGGGTCGACCCGTGCCGCTCGACGGGCCGGAAGCCAGGCAGCCACCAGGCCCGCGACGAGAATCACGAAGCATGCGCTTACCACCACTAGCGGGTCCTGCGGCGTCACCTCGAACAGGAGGCTGGAAACGGCGCCGGTGAGCATGCGGGATGCGAGCGCCGCGATCGTGACGCCGACGCCTGCCACGACGAGGCTCTGGGCCAGTACGGCGTTCTGTACCCGCTGCGCATTCGCGCCCAGCGCCAGGCGGATACCGATCTCGCCGGTTCGTTGACCGATCGAATACGCGAACATCCCGTACGTACCGACGACGGCCAGCAGCAACGCCGTCGCACCGAACGCCACGAGCATGGTCAATGAGAAGCGGGTCCCGGCTGCCGAAGCGGCCATGCGCTGCTCCATCGTCTGCATTCCGTAGATCGATTGGTTCGGGTTGAGCTGCCGTACGGCTTCACGCACGGCGCCCCCTATCTGTGTCGGATCCCCGGCAACTCGCAGGACAAACCCCCTCGTGCTGCTCCACGGATCTTCCCGATAGGGAACGAACATGTGCGGCAACCGCGCGTCGTCGTAGCCGCGCCACTTGATGTCGGGCGCGATGCCGACGATCCGGTACCATGTGTCGCCGCCGGTGCGGAAACGCTGGCCGAGCGCCTCACCCCCTGGCCAGTACCGGGCCGCCATCGCTTCGTCGATGATCACCACCGGGGCACCGTCCATGTCGCCGGCCACGAAGTCGCGGCCGCTGGTCATCTCCAAGCCCATCGTGGAGAAGAAACCGGCGTTGGCGGCACGAAACTGAACCACGTCGACCACTCCTTCCGGGTTGGCGCGACCCTCGATCTCGATTCCCTGGCCACCGTCGTTGTCACTGAACGGCAGAAAGTTGATCTCGCCTGCCGACTCGACCCCCGGAAGGGCGTCAAGCCGCTCGTGCAACGCGTCCACGAAGTCGTGCTGCGTCTCGCGTGTGCCGTAGCTGTAGCGCGGGATCGTATAGAAGGTCAGCAGCCCAGCGGGATCGAAGCCGGGATCAACGCCCACCAGTCGTGCATAGCTCTTCACTACCAGGCCGGAGCCGATGGTCAGAAACCCGGCCATGGCGATTTGTGAGATCGCCAGGGTGCGCAGCAGGCGCATCCGATTCCGCCCCGTGTGCCCAACGACGCCGGCGATCAGCTCCTCGCGAGCGCCGGTGCGAGCGGCCACGAGGGCCGGGACGGTGCCGAACAGCAACGCCGTGCCGATGCTCAGCACCAGGCCGAACAGGAACACCTGCAAGTCGAGGCCTACGAGATCGTGGCGCGGCAGATAGTCGGGCAGCATCGGCCGCGCCAGCTGCAGTATGACCGCCGCAAGCAGCAGTCCCCCGACGGCGCCCAAGAGCGACAGCTGCATCGACTCGACGAGGGTCAAGCGCACGAGCCGCCACTTGCTCGCACCGAGCGCCTTGCGGACAGCTGCCTCTCGTCTCCGTGAGGTGGCATAGGCCAGCATGAGGTTGGCGACGTTGATGCAGCCGATCACGAGCACCAGGGCAGCGGCGCCGAGGAACAGCAGGAGTCGTGGCCGCAGTGCACCGCTGATCGCCTGCTGTAGTGGCACTGCGGTGACATAGTGGCCGCTGGCTTCGTCCGGGTATTCCTGGCGCAGCCAGGCACCGAATTGCTCTGCCTCGGCCACCGCTTCAGCAAGCGTCACGCCGGGAGCCAGGCGGCCGATGCCCTGCTGCCAGTAGCCGCTTCGATCGACGCCCGCCTCCACTGCCAGCGGCAAGACCAGATCGGGCGCCTGATCCCAGCCCAACGTCAGGCGCACGCTCTCAAAGGCGGGCGGGAGCACGCCGACGATGACGTGCTCGTTGGTGTCGACCCGCAGGGCGCGACCTACCACGGCGGGGTCGCGATCGAATCGCGCCTCCCACATCGCGTCGCTAATGAGCGCCACCGCCGGCCCGCCGCTGTGGTGTTCGGACTCGGAGAACACGCGGCCGATTGCCGGCGCGATGCCCAGCAGCTCCAGGTACTGATCGGCCATCAACAACGACAGGGTGCGCTCGGCCTCGCCCGTACCCGAGACGTTGAACGTGCGGCCACGATACGTGGCGAGCGCCTCGAACGCGGTCGTCCGCTGGCGCCAATCGATGGTGTTGGCCATCGACAGCTGCCCGCGTGTAACTCCGCGCTCGGGCGAAATTCCGAAGAGGCGCACCAGCCGTTCCGGCTCGTCGAACGGAAGCGATCTTAGGATCGTGGCGTCGATGACGCTGTACATCGCTGTGGTCGCACCGATCCCGATCGACAGCGTCAGCACGATGATGGAGACGAACAGAGGCCGGGCGCGCAACGCGCGCCAGCCGTGCCGGATATCCTGAAGCAGTTGCTCCATGAGGTTGCTCTCGGGTCGGGGACTGGCGAGCTGTTCGATGTCGAACAGCTCGTCGAGACGGACGCCCAGCCCCTCCTGCAGCTTGCGGCGGGTCGACGCCTCCGGATACGGCCGCTGGCCGTTCACCAACATCGACAGGTGCGATTTGCTGAGACCGAACTTCTGCGCCCAGCGGTTCTGGCTGATGCGCTGCTTCGCAAGCTCGCGGCGCAACCTGTCGTGTCGAAGTCGATACCGCATCTGCGCTTCGGGACGGGGACGTATGTTGCCCAGAGTTACGCAACCGGCAGGTGGAGAGCTACACCCCCGAGCGCATAAGTGTTCACGCTAGCCGTTCACACCCCCGCGATCCAGGCCGGTGGAGGCGGCCGTTGCGCCTAGCAGGCTGTGGTGGAAGCCTGCTAGGTCGACGTTACCAGTGCGGCCGGACACCGGCCCGGGACGCCATCCCACCGCCAAGCCCACCGCACAGTGCGGAGATTCAGTCGAGGGCGGTCACTGCTGCTGCGAGCTTGCGGTCGTACAGCGCACACGCCGCCGACCGTAGGCCGTCCCCGCCAACGACCTCGGTGCCCAGGTCTAGGTGGCGGTCGGTATCCGCGGAGTAGGTGGGCCACTGCTGACGACCGCCGCCGTTCGGATCGCCAGAGGTGGCGAACTGCACCCAGTACGCCGCCATTGTGTCGGCCAGCTCGTGGTCGATCGGCTCGAGTGGCATCCAGGCCTGGGTGTACAGATTGTCGAAGGCATAGGGAATCTCGGCGCCGTGGTAGGCACCCAGCGTGTCTCCGCCAGGGCCTGGCACCACGCGGGAGAAGCTGTAGAGGTATGTGCGGCCGCCGTTCTCGGCGCTGGCACGCGCCATGAATCTGGAGGGGCACAGGAAGAAGTCCTCCGTCTGCCAGCGGGAGTCGGCCTCCGCCACGGCATCCTCGTGATCCACGTCGTACAGCGCCAGTGCCTCGCCGGCGAGCTCTCCATACGCTTGCCGAAGCGCTGACCGGTGAGCGGCGAGGTCTGGGTTGCCCATGAACGGCGCCAGCGTGGTCCACTCGTCGGCGTTGGCCCCGACAATCAGGGGGACCGCGGCAAACCGGCCTTCAGCGAAGAGGCGAGCCGGGACATCAGGCAACGCCCAGCCATCGACAGGGGGCAATGTGAGACTCGGAATCTCCGCAGCCGCAGTCAGAACCCGCTCCGCCGGAACCTCTCGCAGGGCCTCCACCGTGTCTGGCCCCGCGGCATCGATCCCGAGCTCGTTCGCGAGCGCCTCGCCACCAGCTTCGGCGTCGGCGAGCAGCGAGAAGTCGTTGATCTGGTAGCCACCGCTCTGCGAGATCACGCCATGAAACAGGCCCTCGGCCAGCGGCGAGGTCATCAGATAACCCACGTTGGCCCCGCCGGCCGATTCCCCGAAGATCGTAACCCGCGTCGGATCTCCACCGAAGGCTGCGACGTTGCGCTGCACCCATCTCAGTGCCTCGATCTGATCGAGTAACCCGTAGTTACCGGACGAACCGTGCGACGTCTCGGCGCTCAGCCCCGGATGCGCCAGATATCCAAAGGGGCCGAGGCGGTAGGCGATAGACACCACCACCACACCCCGACGAGCGAGATTGGCGCCGTCGTAAGGAGTCTCGGCCGTGCCGCCGGTGGTGTTGCCACCACCGTGAATCCAGACCATCACCGGGAGCGGCGAATCGCCCTGCCAGTCGGGGGTCCAGACATTCAGGTACAGGCAGTCTTCGCTGATCTCGCCCAACGGCTGGACGACGGAGGGATCCGCGCCGTACGCATCGGAGATGATGCGATTGAACTCCACGCTGCCGCCGATCTGCATGCACGCGGGGGCGTTGGCCGTGGCTGCTCGCACGCCCTCCCACGGCTCCACCGGTACGGGCGCCTTCCAGCGCCGCTCCCCAACCGGAGGAGCGGCGAACGGAATGCCCTGGAACACCGCCTCGCCGGCCAGCGCGCCCGGTGCGCCTCCAAGCTCATCAGCATCGACGCGGGCCACTAGAGCGGTGACAACGGCATCGGATGAGTCGCTTCGTCCGGCTCCGCATCCGGGCGTGAGAACGACCAGCGCGGTTGTTGCCAGCGCCACAGGCAATGCACATCTGCGTGACATCTAGTTCCTCAGTATTGGGCGGACCTCACCCCGACGGGCGTTCGCGCTTAGGTACGCTGCACCGCAACTCTGCTTGGCAATGCGAGCTACTGAACATTGGTCTTGAAGTCCGCCGTGTACACGCGGCCCGCGTACTTTACTTGCACCCAGATCCGGTAGTCTCCTCTCCGCGGAAAGGCGTAGGGAAACGCCACCCGGCCGGGCTCGCTTTGACCCTTGTGTCCGGCTGCCACGTTGCGCCGCTCGCTCGCCACCATGAGCGCGCCCATCGAGATGCTGCCGGAAGGATGCAGGTGAACGAACACCTCGCCGTCCGTACGAGTGATGGCACTGTGCGACAGCATGCCCATGTAGGGCTCGATCGCGGCCGGCTGGCCGCTTCCGTCACGCGCCTGGAACTCCAGGGTGAGATCGTCGCCGGCGGCTATGGGACCGGTGGGCCGCAGCCACCGAACCTCGGTGCGGTCGTCGAACATCACCGAGTCACCGTCGTGGACGCCGACGGTCCACGAATCGTCTGGATCTAGCGCCGGCAAGCCCACCGGCTCTGGCGCGGCGACCGGCTCAGCGACCTCGCCACTCGGCACAGGCGGGCTCGGAAGCTCGATCGCGTTCACCAGGGTCTGGCTGAAGCCGCTCTCGTGCACGATATCGGCGTAGATCCGGTAGTTCCCCCCGGGGAGCGGCGGCACCCGCAACCGGAAGCTGGAATCGTCCGTGCGTACCGGATGCACGTGGGCGAATGCTTCGAGATCCTCGCGCACCAGGAACATGTGCATGAGCTTGCCGTGGTCGGGAACTAACGGCGACCAGCCACCTTCGATCCAACGCTGATCGGTAATGGCGAGATCGAGAACCCCCGTCCCGGACACCGTTTCAATCGTCGCTACGGTGGGCATCGGCTCGAAGATGGCCCGACGGTAGGCGGCGTCGATGCCACTCCACCAATACCACCCGGCCCAGAGCATGCCCGCCAGCAGCACGGTGCCGACGGTACCGACGATGCGCCCGCGCCAGCGACGCCGCGAATCCGCCTCGTCGCCCGGCGCCAGGGTGCTCTCGCGAACGCTGGCACCGAGGATGGTGACCGCGCCAACGAACAGGAACAGCCCCATGGCGACGAGCATGCCGCCGTACCAGCGTTCCATCTCCAGTGTCTCGCGCCGGATCGACTCGAACGGCACCAGCGCGCGACCCTCGCCCTGAGGACCCTGGATCGTCACCTCGACGCTATGGGCGCCGGAGGTCATCAGCCACAACTCGGCCGAGTACAGCTCGCTATCTCCGGCCACGCGCGCGGCAGGTTCGGCCGGTGGCGCGCCCTCGGCACCGACGTTCCAGCGAAACAATCGGATGCTCATCGCATCGACGGGCGCCTCCAGCCTGATGGCGATCTCCGCGAGACCGGGCACGACGCCCGGCGGACGGATCACTACGCGCAGCGGGTACGGCCCGGCCATTCCCTCGAAGAAGATATTCGGGCTGCCAACGTGAGCCACGGCCGAAGGCACGCCGAGCAGCGTGCCCAACAGGGCCAACGCAGCAGCAACGCGGACCGCGACCACCCTGACGTAGCGGGGTGGTTTCACCGCTGAACGCGCTCCATCCAACCGCCCCAGCTCAGCCCGAGACGGGCGGAGAATACGGCGATCCCGGCAGCGATGGTCATTCCGGTAGCATTCGCGTTGCGGCCCCAGAAGGAAAACCACCACTCGCCGGGTTGGGCCATGTACGAGAAGCGGTCGGCCACGAAGAAGGCATTGCGGCCCACCGACGTCAGCAGCAAGCTGCCCATCATCCACTGAACCACTAGATGCACGGCGAGAAACACGACGCCCACCGCAAGGGCCTGCAGCCAGCGCGATCGCGCCGCGAAACGGCGCAACGAAAGATCGATGGCGAGCGCCGGCACAACAAGCAAGAGTGGGAAGCTCGGCGGGACCATGCGGGTTACCGGGTTATAGATCGGCGCCAGCATCGGCGTAGCGGGGAACATCTGCAGGATGAGGATCATGGCGATCTTGAGCGCCATGTAGATGCCGGCGGCCATGGTCGCCGGCCACCGTAGACCACCGCCCTTGGCGGCACCCACTAGCAGGAAAGGGAACAGGATCGCGCTGACGGTGAAGAATTCCTGGCTGTGCCACTGGTTCGGCCGCGCCAGGTACTCGGACCCCGCGGTCTCGAGCCCGAGCATCAACACGGCTACCGCATATGCGTAAATCCACGGCAGGACGCGGTCCTCCGGAAACCGATTCTGCCTGGCCAGCGCCATCACGAGCGCCCCAACCTGGATCGCCACGATGCCGAACAGCAGGACCACGTGCGGTGGGCTCAGGATCTCTACGTCCAGACCGTAGGCGGCGTGCCACCAGTCGTCGAACGGCGCCGAGGTGATCATCGCCAGCGCCCCCCAAATGCACAGCCAGGCTCCCATCGGACCGTAGAACCAACGCCAGAATCGAACCGAGGAGGCGCGCTTCTCTGCCGGAGCGACGAACGACAGCCACAGCACGTGGCCGCCGCACGAGAGGCCGGCAACGATGCCGCCCAGATAGATCGCCAGATGGGCTGGGGTCCAGAACGTGTCGCGGCCGATGGTCATGTGCCACGAGATGTCCCAGATCACACCCACGAGCACAGACGTGGAGGCGAAAACGACGGCCCACAGAAACCAGGGAACGGCGGTGGGCCGGGCTACCACGAATGAGTCGAGCCGCTCCGCTGTAATGCTCATCGTCAGGCTCCGTACCCTGGTCCGTTTGTTCTGCCCGTCAGTTCCATCACGTCTTTTTCCACGGCCAGCTACGCTCGACAAGCCTCGACGCCCGCCTGCAGCGACGTCATCGGATCGTTTACGGGGATGAACTCCTGGCCGATGTAGCCATTGAACCCAGTCTCAACGATCGCCTCGCAGATGGCGCGGTAGTTGAGCTCCTGGGTCTCGTCGATCTCATGGCGGCCCGGCACACCTCCGGTGTGGAAGTGCGCGATGTGGTCGATGTTGGCCTGGATGGTGGCGATAACGTCACCCTCCATGATCTGCATGTGGAAGATGTCGTAGAGGAGCTTGAAGCGCTCCGACCCGACGCGCTGCACCAGCTCGACGCCCCAAGGCGTGAGATCGCACATGTAGTCCGGATGGCTGCGCTTGCTGTTGAGCAACTCCATACACACCGTGACGCCGAGCTCCTCGGCCAGCGGCAGGATCCGCCGCAGGCCGGTGGCACAATTCGCCAAACCTTCCGCGGCCGGCATGCCGTCGCGGTTGCCGGAGAAGACGATCATGTTGGGCAGGCCGGCGGTGGCGACCAGAGGCAGGCGATCCTCGGATTTCGCCACCAGGTCGTCGTGTAATTCGAGCCGGTTCCAGCCGCGCTCGATACCGCCGGGGCCGTTGGCCATGGCGCAGGTGAGACCCTGGGCTTGCACCGCGGGCCAATCCTCGGGATCCAGCAGCTCCACAGATTGCATGCCGAAGGACGCCGCATTCCTGGCCAGCTCGTCGACGCTGCTGTCCGGGTAGCACCATTTGCAGACGGAATGCTTGAGATCTCCGCGCCCATCGGCCTGGGAGCGTCTAACTGCGGCGGGTCGAGCCTCATCGGGGACCGCCGCCGCAAGCGCAACTCCGGCCGCTGTGCTTGCCACGATGCGGGCCGCCTGGCGCCGCGTCAGCGGCTGATCGTTGCTCACGGTTCCTCCCTCGAGCTGGACAACTCCCCGACATCGTACCAAGGTGCCGAGACTGCCAAGCTACAGTCGGCACCTTCTCGGCGCCAGCACGGTCTACAACAGCCCGGACAGGCGTATGAACCGACGACGAGCAATCCACCAACTGGCCGCCACGGCCGCCGGTCTCGGTGTTGGCGCCCGTGTCGTCAGGGCGGACAGTTCATCTGGCCGAGAGGATCGAGTTTCGGGTGGGCCGCTTCGCGTTGCGCCGGGCCAAGGCGCGCCCGAAACGCTTGTGCGCGGAGGGCGGATCGTCAACGCCGACGGCAGCCTGAACGCCGATCTGCGGATCGTGGGAGACACCATCATCGAGGTTGGACCGGACCTCGTTGACAGCGCCGAGGTGCACATCATCGACGCAACGGGGTGCCTGGTGATCCCAGGTGGCATCGACCCACATACCCACATGCAGGGCTCGTTCGTCGACGATCTCACCACCGGCACCGCCGCCGCGGTAGCAGGCGGTATCACGACGGTTGGCACATTCGCCTATCCCCGCGATGGCGAGCCCGCCGTGGAGGCGATGGAACGGTGCCTTGCCGAGGTCAGCGCAAGCGCCATCGGTGACGTCTTCTTGCATGGCTTTACATGGCCGCCGAGCACGGACTTCGCATCGATGATGCCGGAGCTCGCCGCGAGCGGGCAGCCGAGCCACAAGATCTTCATGACGCAGTCGGATTTCGGGCAGCATCGGTCGACGTTGATCGAGGTGCTGGAGGCGGCTCGGGACGCCGGCGTCGTCACGCTGATGCACTACGAGGACGGCGCCATGCTGGAGGCAACGCTCCGACGGCTTCGCCAAGAAGGCCGAACAGCGTTGCGCCACTACGCCGAGAGCCGCCCCGAGATCGCCGAGATCGCGGCCACCCAGGAGGCCGTTGCGCTGTGCGAGCTCACCGGGGCTCCGATGCACTTGGTGCATCTATCATCGGCCCGCGCTCTGGATGCCGCTCGCACACCCTCGCGCGCCAGCCTGCCGCTCAGCATCGAGACCCGGCCCCTCTATCTTTACTTCACCGACGACTCGCTCCTGGGCGAGGACGGGCCACTCTACGTCGGACAGCCGCCGCTGCGATCGGCTGCCGACCTCGACGCGATGTGGCGCGGCCTGGCAGACGGGCGCATCGACTCTCTTGCCACCGACCACGCCCCGTGGATGCGAGCTCAGAAGATGGATCCGGAGCTCGACGTGGGCCGACTCCGACCGGGCGTCAGCGATCTCCGCTTCATGCGCCCGCTGCTGTTCTCCGAGGGCGTTCGCAAAGGACGGATCTCCGAGGAGCGTTTCGTCGAGGTCACGTCGACCGCCGCCGCCCGGACCTTCGGACTGTATCCGGAGCGTGGGGTCATTCGGGAAGGCTCGATCGCCGACGTGGTGATCTTCGATCCGACGCTCGAGCGCCTCGCCAGCGCTACCGACGACCCCTCGCGCTCCGACTACACCCCTTTCGAAGGCTGGACCGTCACCGGCTGGCCGCTGGTCACCATCCGCCGCGGGGAGATTGTCTACGAGGACGGCCGCGTCACCGCCGAGCCCGGGAGCGGCAGACCGGCAGCAAGGCGGCCCAGGGGCAACGGCGCCTGAAGCACGTCGCCTGAAGCACGGCGGCTGAAACACAACGGCTGAAACACAACGGCTGAGACGCAGCGGCTGACGCAATGATATCGACACGATCCGCTTCTACATCGCGCGTCGATTCAGGCACACTTGCGGCCATCGACCCAGAACCCGAGGCGATCGTCAGATGAAGAGAGTAGTTGGGCTAGGGGGGTCTTCTTCAAGGCCCAGGATCGTGATCACCTCATGAGCTGGTACCGAGACCGTCTGGGTATCGACGCCGACCCGTACGGATTCATGTTCCGCTGGAAGGAAGACGAGGCTCCGGAGCGCACCGGCTACACCGTGTGGAATCCGTTTGCCGCCGATACCGAATACTTCGGGCCCAGCACCCAGCCCTTCATGTTCAACTACCGAGTCGACGACCTGACGGCACTGATCGACGCGTTGGCGAACGAAGGCGTGGAGATCGTCGGTGGCATCGAGGAACACGAGAACGGCAAGTTCGCTTGGATTCTCGACCCCGAGGGAAACAAGATCGAGCTCTGGGAGCCAATCGATCCGGGGGCCGACCCCTACCTCGCCGACTGACGAAGGCCAGCATAGGGGAATTCCTCGCGATTCGGTTGGAGGATGAAACTAGCGCTGTTAGTCATCCGTAGTAACGACTAGCAGTGCTAGTCGGAGGGGCTGGACGCACCTTCCGCGCCCTGACCTCAATGACCGGAGAACGTATATGGGACGCGATGGCCTCGGGGAGTTCGAGCACCGGGTCTTGCTGGCGATTCTCCGGCTCGGCTCCGAGTCCTACAGCGTGCCCATCGTGCTCGAGCTGGAGACCTGCACGGGTCGGTCCGTTGCTCCGGCCGCCGTCTACATTGCCCTGCGTCGGCTCGAGAAGAAGGGTCTCGTGAGCTCCCGAGTCGCCAGCGGCGAGGGGAGCGGACGGACGCGGCGCTACTTCAAGATCGAAGCGGCGGGGGTAGAGCGGGTAAGAGAGTCACACCGCCAGCTCGAGGCTCTGTGGGAAGGGCTCGACCCGGTGTTGGACAAGCGATGACTATCCCGCCGCGGCTCGCGCAGCGCTTGCTTGCCAGCCGGATCCTCGGACGGTCGCCGTTGGGCTCCGGACTCGAGGCGGCCGACCGTCGCGAGATTCTCGATTCGCTTGCCGAGCTGTATTCGATCCGGCGTCGGTCAATGGGCCGGATGCGCGCCGATCTCTGGTACTGGTGGCAGGCTGTCAGCTTCCCCGCTCACGCATCGCGCCAACGTCTCGATCACTGGCGCGGCGGCCACGAAAGGATGCTCGTCCGAGTGTTCACAGACTGGACCACCGATGTCCGCTACGCCGTTCGGGGGCTGATCGCCAACCCTGGATTCACCGTCGTAGCCGTGTTGGTCCTGGCCCTCGGGATCGGTTCACTCACGCCGACCTTCAGCATCATCAACGCCTATCTCCTGCGCCCTCTGCCGTTCGCGGAGCCCGATCGCCTCGTTCACCTCTGGGAGACGGCGCCGCGGCAGAGTTTCTTCACATCTCGCGTCTCTTACCCGAACTTCCGTGATTGGCGAGACCGCAGCGATAGCTTCCAGGACATGGCGGGCTTCAACTATTCGTCTGAAACCCTCACAGGTGGTGATCAACCGGAACGCATCGCCTCGGGACTCGTGTCAGCGAACGTCTTTGACGTCCTCGGTGTCACCCCTGCCCATGGTCGGGGATTCCAGGAGGGTGAAGACCGACCTGGACGTACGACCGTGGTGGTCCTCAGCCACGCATACTGGCAGAGCAACTTCGGCGGCGATCCGAGCGTCCTCGGGGAGAACCTCGACCTGAATGGCGCACCGCACACGATCATCGGCGTGATGCCGCCGGACTTCGTCTTTCCTCTGGTGACGACGAGAATCTGGGTTCCGTGGGCCCTCGACGAGGCCGACCGCCCTCGCGACCTCCGCTTCCTGCAGGTCGTCGGTCGTCTGGCGGATGGCGTGACAGTGAACGATGCGCAGGCCGAGTTGACATCTATCGCCAGCGCCCTCGAGGTGGAGTTTCCGGATGCCAACGCCGACCGTGGGGTGAACGTCGTCGATCTGCGCTCGGCATTGAACTTCGCCTACGAGATCATCCAGATGATGTCGGTCATCCTGGTGGTGGCCGGTTCGTTCGTGCTCCTGATCGCCTGCGCCAACGTCTCCGGGTTGCTGCTGGCGCGGTCTTTCGGCCGCAGCCGCGAGGTGGCGATTCGCACCGCCCTCGGCGCTTCGCGCCGCCAACTCGTGCGCCAGTTCCTCACCGAGAGCACCCTCCTTGCAGCGGCCGGTGGAGCGCTCGGCGTGATGCTCGCATACTGGATCGTGGGAGGCCTCGCCACGGGCGTCCCCGAAGACCTTTACCGGGTCGGGGAGATCGACATCGACGTTACGACGCTTCTCTTCACGCTCGGGGTCACGCTGTTGACGGCGCTGACCTTCGGTTTGCTCCCGGCGATGCGCGCCTCGAGCACCCAACTTACCGGTTCACTCAAGGACGGCAAAACCACCTCGTCGCGCGCCGGCTTGCGCCTGCGTCGGGTCCTGGTGGCAGGGCAACTCGCAATGGCGCTGGTGCTCCTGGCCGGAACTGCAACCATGATCCAGGCCCTGGGCGAGATGCGTGCTGCCGATACCGGCTTCGACGCCAGCGGCGTGATGACCATGGTCGTCGTGCTCGACACCGAGCTATATCCGGATACGCAGCAGGTGATTGATTTCCATGCGCGGGTAGCTGAGGAAATCGCCGGCATTCCCGGGGTGGTCGCTGCCGCCACGGTCAACCACTTGCCGTTGAACCATGAGACCGACGCCAGGCCGTTCACCATTCCCGGCAGGGAGAGGCCGCCGGAGGGTGAGCTACCGATGGCGATTACGCTGCATGTCTCGTCCGACTACTTCCGCGTGATGAGTGTGCCGGTGCTCGCGGGCCGCACCGTCGGCAACCAGGACACGCGCCAGACACCGCGTGTCGCGGTCATCAACGAGTTGTTCGCGGCGCGCCATTGGCCGGACTCTGACCCCATCGGCCAGGAGTTCTTGCTTGGCGACACATCGGCGCGAATCGTCGGTGTTGTTGCCGACACCAAGCACTGGGATCTCGGGGAGCGAGACGAGAAGGTCTACCTGTCGATGTCGCAGAACGCCCGGCGCTACTTCCGCGTCGTGACCCGAGGGGCAGGCGAGGCCGGAGAGCTGACGAGCGCGATCCGCCAGGCGGTCTGGAACATCGACGCCAGGATACCGATCACCGACGTGCGCAGCCTGGAACAGGTCGTCGTGGACTTCCTGTTGCCGCAACGAATGATCTCGGTGGTTCTCACCAGCCTGTCGATCGGCGCGATCCTGCTGGCCTCGATCGGGATCTACGGCCTGATCGCCTTTGTCGTATCACAGCGCAGCCGCGAGATGAGCATTCGCATCGCACTAGGTGCCACCAGTGGGACCGTCATGGCTCACGTGCTCAGGGACGGGATGCGAATGGCACTGACGGGAGTTGCGGTGGGCCTGGTCGGTGCATTCGGTATCACTCGATTGATGTCGGCACTCATCTCGCTGCCGCCGGAACAGGGCGAGATGATCCAGTCGGGCGGCTTCGACCCCTGGAGCTTCGTGCTGGTCCCGCTGGCGATCATCTTGCTTGCGGCGCTGGCCTGCTTCCTTCCGGCACGCCGCGCCGCGCGCGTCGACCCGATCGTGGCAATGAGGGTGGAGTGATCCATCCGATGTGCTACTCGGTCTACCGGGTCAGCGCCACCAGCTAAGAGCTACCGGCAACAATGGTGCAGCGCGTGTACACCGGATCGCGACAGCCCGCCGGCGCCAGGGGCGGCCCCTGACCCAGGCTAGTTGGCCGCACCCAACGCGTTGAATCGCGGCTCGTCGCGGAGCATGCTCCAGGTCGGATCGAGGAGGATCTCCGGCAGGTGTGCCAGTGACGGGAGCCCGGCCAGAATCTCCAGCGAATCCAGCGCCAGATCGGTCTCCCCGACCATAGCGTAAATCAGCGCCATATCCTTGAGACGGAACGGCCCGGCGAACTTGTCCTTCTGATAGGGCAGCAACCCGACACCCCGGCGGCCAGCTTCAATGGCATCCGTTTTTCGTCCGAGTCCGGCATAGACGATTCCCAGCGCTGTATGCAGCCGCGGGTCACCGGGGCGGGCTAGCAGCAAGGCGTCGAGCTGTTCCCGTGCCTGCTCGAACGACGCGCGAGCTTCGTCGAAACGGTCTGTCTGCAAGTAGATCTGGGCGCGGAGCAGTGCCTTCGGATAGTAGAACTGGATCCAATCGAAAGTGTCTGGCCCCGAGTCCAGCCTTTCCAAGGCGTCGGCGAAGCGTCCCTCGATCAGATCCACGATCAGCCACGGATAGTTGATCGGCGGGAGGGTGTCCAGCTGGATCCCTGTCGGGATGCTCTCGAGGAATTCACGCGCCGCCACAGGTCCTTGACCGTTCAAGTACACGAACGCGAGACAGAAGTAAGGGCAGGCCCGTTCCGGCCGAACAGCGACGGCCAGATCGTGCAGGTTGGCCGCCGCGCCGAAGTCCAGGGTCATACGATGAACACCGCCGGCATTGCAGTAGAGAACCAAGCGCTGTGGATCAAGAGCGAAAGCACGCTCGTAGCTGGCGCTGGCCTCGTCGGTATTACCCAGATACCAGTGGCTCTCGGCGATCGCTTGTACGGCCAGGCTGTCACCCGGTCGCCCACGCGCCGCGAGCTCATACTCCGCCAGCGCGAGCTCGTACTCCAATCCGCTGCGATAGTACTGACCGAGGGCAAGATGCCCCTCCGGTAATTGCGGAGCCACTTCGAGGGCGCGCTCCGCCGAAGCACGCATCTGCTGGCGCCGTGACTCGGTGCGGTCGTAGTACAGGTGGTGGGCAAAGCCGTGTGCCATTGCCAGTCTGGCGTGCGCCAGCGCGAAGTCAGGATCCAGCGCCACGGCCTGTTGCAAAAGCTCCAGCGCCGATCGCATGCTCTCTTCGGCGTAGAGCTCATCGGTACGGACGAGCTGATCGCCGGCCCGCAGGTAGGCGTCGTAGGCTTCCTGACTCGAGGTGCCGCGCCCCTTGGCGGTCGCCTGTTGCGAGCCCTGTAGCGTCAGTCCGATCTGGTCGAGGACACGCTCGGCAATCTCCGACTGAACCGCGAACATGTTCTCGATCAGGCGGTCGTAGTTTTCTGCCCACACATGCGTGTCGCTGGCGACGTTGATCAACTGTGGCGTAAAGCGCACCTGATTAGCGGCATCGTCCCAGCGCAGCGTCGCCTCGAGGATGTATTGCACGCCGAGCTCGGCTCCGATCTGGCCGACGCTCTTGCCGGCGCGGTCGTATTCCATGACGGTCGTCCGCGAGGTGACACCGACGCCGTCCACGGCGGCCAGTCGACTGGTGATCTCCTCGGTCATTCCGTCGGCGAAATACTGACGTTCCGGTGGGCCGAGGTTCTCAAACGGCAGTACGGCGATCATCTGACGGTCGCCCGTGGCGGCCGCGCGGGGGGCCGGCTGCAGCGACTCACGATTCGTGCCGAGCCACCAGCCCAGGCCTGCCATCGCCGCTGCTATCGCAGCTGCCGCTAGCCATCGACGTACCGGCGACTGGCGGGTCGGCGCGGCGAAGCCACTGCTGGTCGGCATACTCTGCGCCAGCGGCACGTCGGTGCGACCTTGCAGAGCTTCGTCGAGCTCGATACGGGCGTCAGCAATGTCGTGCAGCCGTTGATCCGGAGCCTTGCGAAGACATCTGCGCACAAGCGTCTGTACGCCATCCGGAGTGTCGGCAGGCAGCAGTGACCATCGCGGCTCGTGTTCCAAGATGGCGCTGAGCGTGTCGGCCACCGTTTCGCGCTCGAAAGGGCGCCGGCCCGCAAGTAGCTCGAAAACCAGGCACCCGAAGGACCAGATGTCGGAGCGCTTGTCGAGCTGCTGCTGCCGAATCTGCTCGGGGCTCATATACGGAGCCGTGCCGACCATCATTCCGGTCGAGGTCAGGCGATGCGCCATTCCCACCGCCGCCGGGGTGGTGGCGGCTCCCGCCTGGTCGTGCGGGTCGATGGGGCGCTGCTCAGACGCGCCTGCAGCCTCCAGCCCGGGCATCTTGGCGATTCCGAAATCCAGCACTTTGACAGTGCCGTGGGAATCGACCATCACGTTGCCCGGCTTCAGATCCCGGTGAACGATCCCCTTCGCGTGCGCCGCCTGCAAAGCCGCCGCTACCTGACGGCAAATGGACAGCGTCTCGCCGACGGGAACCGATCCGGTCCTGAGACGATGGTCGAGGGACTCACCCTCGACCAACTCCAGCACCAGCACTCGGACGCCGTTCGCTTCCTCGAGGCTATAGATCGCGCCAATGCTCGGATGGTTCACAGACGCGAGGATCTTCGCCTCACGCTCGAACCGCGCCAGACGCTCTGCATCCCCAGCGATGGCCGCGGGCATCAGCTTGAGGGCCACCTCGCGGTCGAGTGTGGTGTCGCGCGCCCGGTACACCTCACCCATGCCGCCGACTCCGAGCGGGCCGACGATCTCGTAGGGGCCGAGTTTGGTGCCAGGTTCCACGGCGTTACGACTCCGGCGTGAGCGAACAGTGAAGCCTATATCGTCGGCGTGGAGGATATCGTCGGCGTGGAGGAGATCCAATGAGCTCGACCCGAGTGATCAAGCTCACACCGTCCCTGACGGACGTACGACTGGTCAAGGACGCGGCGCCGGCCCATTCACCTGCTGACCATCCACTGATCTGTCGTTGCGGCCAAGGGTCTTGATGCGATAGACGCAGCGCTCGTCGCCGGCGAGCAGATGGGCAACCCGCTCCACGTCGAGATCATGTCCCAGAGAATCGCGGAATACGTCGAGTTCGGCGGCACACAGCCCCGTGCAGCTCTCGGCGGCTTCGCAGATCGGGCAGTGATGCTCGATGAGCAGGTATTGGCCCTTGCCTTCACGGCGAACTTCCCGCCATGTAGCCCTCGCGCGAGCGTTGGCTTGCGAGCGCCACGACACGAGCCCGCATGGACGCCGACGCCGATGGCAGCAGCTGGCGATACTCGGCGGTCTGATCACCGGCTCGCGCCGCAATGATCCGCTGAAGTCCCTCTTCACCGAACACCTCTCGCATCGACCGGAGGAGTCCGACGGTCAGCTCTCCATGGTGGTCCGGAAACAGGGGCGCCGCCTTCGACGTCAGGCGCCAGATTGACGAAGGCCGGCCTCGTCGCGAACCGCGCTGAGGCTCGTCGCGGACCAGGTCATCGTCGGCCAGGGCGCTGAGATGCTGACGAACAGCGACCGTGGTCAGGTCCAGGTCAGCCGCGATCTCTGCCACTGTCGCTGCCCCGGAGACCTTGAGCCAATCGATAACGCGGCGCTTTGCCGGCGTGAGTCCCTCGCGTGTCATCGCCGCATCTTAGAACAAGGGATCGCTTTTTCAAAATCGTTCTCTTGACTATATCCTCGCGCGATTATAGAAAGAGTTCTCTTTCTATAATCAGGAGGCAACACCATGCATCTGGAACACGTCAACCTCACCGTTGCCGACCTCGGACGATCGGTCGATTTCTACCGTCGCTTGCTGGGATTCAGGGTCCGATGGGAAGGCCAAACCACCGACGGCATGCCGGCTGCGCACGTCGGCGCCGAAGATTCATACCTCGCCCTGTTCGAAGGCAGCCCATCCAAGAACCGCATGGACTACGAAACCGTTGGCTTCAATCACTTCGGCGTCGTCGTGGACAGCCTGAAAGAAGCGAAGGCGCGGCTTCGTGAGCTGGGTGCGGAAATCCACTTCGAGCCTGACTACGAGCCCGGGAAGCGAGCCTATTTCACCGATCCCGATGGCTACGAGGTGGAGCTCGTCGAGTATCCCGCGTCGTCATGAGCGTCACGCCGGGCAAGCCCCAACCGAACGGGATGCTGGTGCCGCCTTCTGCAGTGAGCGCGACGCCGGTACCCCTCCTCCTCGGGACGGTCGGGGCGATCCTCCTCTTCGGCCCGCAGTCGACCGGCCCGCCGGTGGCAATCCAGCTGGTCACCCACAGCTCCGTGGTGATCGATCGCCCGACATCGGCAATCTGGCCCCACATCGTTGATACCAGCCGCTGGAAGCGAGGTTTCTCGCTGCGACACATGGACGGAGAGTCTGGGGCCGTCGGAGAGGTCTTCGGTGCATTCGACCCCGCCGACCCGGACACGATCGCCTACCTGCTCACCAACGTGGAGCTCATCCCCGAGGAGCGACGGACGATCAAGCTGTCCGAAACCGAGCATGGCGGCCTGATTGGCTACGCCACATGGAGCTTGACCGACGATGGTGGCCACACCCGGGTGTCGTACGAGGTCTATGTAGAGACCCGACTGCCGCCCGCCGAGGGTTCTCGGCTGACACCGCAGCAGGTTGCGGAGATGACGCGGGAGGGACACGCGGTGAGCAAAGCCCGATTCGACCGCGAACTGCAAGCGCTGAAGACGCTCGTCGAAGACACCGCCCCATAGCCGGGCCCGGATGCAACCCGACGCGGCCAGTCCGTGTCCGGTCCCTACTCCGGCGCCTGCGAGCGTGCCCGAATATCCACCGGCCGACGGGCAACGGTGCAGCCGTTGGCCGCAGCGAGCGATGGGCGGCGCGGTCTAGCCACCAACGTGGGATCATCTGGAGATGGAGGAGCGACGCGACGCGAATCTGCGAGACACCATCGCGACCATGCTGAAAGCTGAGCCGAGTATCGCCGCCGCGTATCTCTACGGCTCGGTGGCACGCGATACTGCAACCACGCTCAGCGATGTCGACTTGGCGGCGGTAATCTCGGCCGATGTGGCTTTCGACGAGCGCGGAACGATGCTGCGACGACTCACGACAAGGTTGGAACGCGCCTGCCGAGGGCATCGATTCGACATCCGTTTGATGGACGAGCTTCCCGTGGCAATCGCAGGGCGTGTCGTCGGCGAAGGAGTGCTGGTCTTCGAGCGCGACCCCGTCGCTCGCGTCGCGGCAGAGGTCCGTGCGCGCATGCTCTACCACGACTTCCTGCCATTCGAGAGTGCCGGCACAGCGGCGTCGTTCCGAGAGCTGAAACGACGAGGGGACATTGGTTGACGCCGTCCGGCTGCGGTCGCTGCTGCGTCGTATGCAAGCCCGGCTGACGGTGCTTGGGGGGTTCGCGAAGCGGATCTCATTGACGATGAGCTTTCCGAGCGTCTGGAGGCAATGGCCAGGTTCAGGAACCTTCTCGTGCACGAGTATGCGGAGGTCGACGATCGGCGGGTGCACGGTTTTCTCGCCGCCGATATCCAGGACCTGGAGCAGCTAGCCGGCTCGATCGTGCGGGCGTTCCCAGAGCTGTCCTCATCCGGCTGAGGCGGTGTGACCGGCGGCGCGACCTGACTAGTCTGCAGTCGCGTCCTCGGCGAACCAGGTGGTCCAGTTGCCGTCGACCACCTCGACCCCGTCCGCCTGGAAGACGATCAGTCGGTTGGCGATCTTGTCGATGAAGAACCGGTCGTGGCTGACCACCACGATCGCACCCGGGAAATGCGCCAGGGCGCGCTCCATTACCTGGGTGCTCCTGAGGTCTAGGTGGTTCGTCGGCTCGTCTAGTAGCACGACGGGCGAGCCCGACAGCAGCGCCAGCGCCAGGGCGACCCGGGCCTTTTGCCCTCCCGACAGCGTGCCGATCTTCTGGTACAGCTCGGCCTCGGAGAATCCCAGCAGCTGGAGAAACCGATTCACCTGCTTGCGCGGAGCCCTATTCGCCAGCCCCTCGAAATTCACCTTGCGAGTGACCGTGGCCAGCGGATCGAGCCCCTCCAGGATCTCGTTGTAGTCCACGTAGGTGTTGCCGCCCTTCCAGTTGACACGACCCTCGACTGGCTGGATCTCCTCGCGCAGCAGCTTCATCAGGGTCGTCTTGCCGCAGCCGTTCGGGCCCACGACCGCGATGCGATCGCCCTTGTGGATCTCGAACCCCAGATCTTGGAACAGCGCACGCCCTCCGTAGCTCATCGAGGCCCGATCAACCTCACACAGATCATCGGCGGATCGAATGCCGCGGTAGATTGCTGTCACCACCTGGTCGACTTGGCGCGGAGCGGCTCCCTTCTTGATGCTCGCGAGACGCCTCCGGAGTGAGGCGCTCGGGTTCTTGGCGGCTTCTCGGCGGTCCCGGATCGCCTCGGCCTCAAACGCCAGCAGCTCCTCCTCGAACCGGTACTGCCGCTCGAGCTGCCCAGTGCGCATACGCTTCTTGCGGATGTAGTCGACGAAACCCCCGTCGTATTCCTGCAAGCAGTAGTTCTCGATCTCCAGGACACGGTGGACTACCCGCTCCAGGAAGTCGCGATCGTGCGACACGAGGATCACCGCCCCCCGGAAGCGATCCAGCCACCCCTCCAGCCAGGACAGCCCCGCAAGATCCAGGAAGTTGGTCGGCTCGTCGAGCAGGAGCACGTGCGGCGCTTCGAGAAGGATCTTCGCCAGTGCGGCGCGATTGCGCCAGCCGCCCGACAGCTGGTCGATCGGCACGCTCCGATGCAGATCGCTGAACCCCAGTCGGCTCAAGACCGTGTCGATGCGATGCTGGTATGTCCAGCCGTCGTGGATTTCCATCTCGGCGGTCAGCGATTCGTAGCGCTCGAGCAGCCGCTCGAGCCCACTCCCGTCCGGCTTGTCCGCCAGCGCCTCCTCCGTCTGGCGGAGCTTGCCCTCGATCATCTTGATGGGAGCGAACAGCTGCTGAAGGACCTCCTCGATCGACGTCTCGCCGCTGAGCTCGGAGAACTGCGAGAAGTACCCGATCCGCAGCCCGTCATCGACCTCGATCTGACCCTCCGAGGGCTCCTGGCGACCGAGGATCATCTCCAGGACGGTGGTCTTGCCGGTGCCGTTGTTGCCGATCAGACCGACGCGGTCGCCTTCTTCCAGTCGGAAGAAGACTTGCCGCAGGACCTGCTTGCGATCGAACCGCTTGGAGACCTCGCGGAGGCGAATCAGGCTCATCTCAGCCCGCAGACGGTAGCGTGTCGCTCAGCCACTGCAGATCGAAGTGTGCGAAGGTAATGCGCTCGTACGGATGCTCGGCGCCACTCTCGTACAGGCAGCCGGCGCGGCCGTCGGCCAAAACCGTCAGGCAAGAGTAGGCTGCCGGGCCCGTGCGCAGCCGGCGAGCGATGGGCCAAGTGGCCCCACCGTCAACACTCAGCCGAACCGTCATGTCGACTCGCGCTTCCGTGCTGGCCGGATTGGAGAACAGGAGGCGATCAGCCTCCCCGCCGTTTGGCCAGTCATATCGAACCAGGCTAGCCTGGCAGATCGGCTCGATCAGCGTGGCGTCGTGGGTGAAGCCCGACCAGGTCTCGCCACCATCGTCGCTGAAGCAAACTGCGCGCCGGGTGCGCGCCGGATCGTAATTCCGCATGTTCAACATCAGGCGACCATCGGACAGCTCCACCAACTGACACTCGTTCACCTGATCGACGGGACTGCTCCCCCCGAGACGCCACGTCAGGCCGTGGTCGTCCGAGTAGATCACATGCGAGAAGTAGCGCTCGGTGCCAGCCTCGATGTGGTCACACGGCACCACGAGACGCCCAGGGTAGGCGCCTCGCTCGAGCTGGATGCCCACACCCGGACCGGTGGCGTACCAGGTCCAAGAGGGGCGCTTCACCGATCCCGTGATCTCGCGCGGCGCCTCCCAAGAGCGTCCGTCATCGGTGCTGAACGTGATCCACACCGTGCGGGTGCCTCGGCTCTCGCCGGCGATGATCTGCGACTCCCGATCGACACCGAGATTGCGAGTCAGCAGCAGCCAGATCGTCCCGGTTGCTTGATCGACGACCGCACACGGATTGCCACACGTATTCAGCTCGTCATCCCAGACCACCAGGTGCCGCGACCACGAGCCGCCCCCGTCATCCGAGCGCTTGAGGAGGAGATCGATGTTGCCGCTGTCGCCGACGCCGTCCCTGCGGCCCTCACAGAAGGCCAGCAGGGCGCCGGAAGGCGCCTTGATCACCGAGGGAATCCGGTAGGTGTCGTAGCCGTCGACGCCGGAGACGAACACGTCCGTCTCGGTGACGGGGGCCAGCTCAGCCGAGCGTGCGACCGCCAGCGTGTCGCGCAACAACGCAGCGGTCGTACCAGCGGTGGCGGCCGAGCGCAGGAACTCCCTTCGATCCATCAAGCCGGCCTCGTTGCAGTTCGGCAAGGACGGATGAGCGCCCGCAGCCTATGTGAGAAAGTCACAGCATTATCGAGAATAACCGGCCGAGGGATCCTATGCGCCAGCACGCCTCCAGGTGTCCGAGTGCCATCCGGCGGGCCGTCGTCGCTGTTGCCATTGCAGGAATCTCGCCGCCGTTCGCGGCGACGCCCCCAGCGGCGCCTGGCCAGGCGATCGTCGCCGAACACACGCCACGCGTGGCAATCATGTCGGCGGTGCCGCTGGAGCTCGACCAGTTGCGGTCCGCGACCAACGTCGAGTCGACCGAGGTCATCCTCGGCCGCGCCCATCACGTCGGGTTGCTGCGGGGCGTCGACGTGGTGCTCTTGCTCAGCGGCCGCGGCATGACCAACGCGGCGATGATCGCGCAGGCGCTCATCGACCACTTCTCGATCAGCGCGATCATATTTTCGGGCGTCGCCGGTGGCGTGAATCCGGGGCTGTCGATCGGAGACGTCACCGTGCCAGCCTTCTGGGGTCAATATCAGGAACACTTGTTGGCGCGCCAGACGCCCGATGGCTGGGATGTCGGTGGACGCCCGGTCCAGTTCGGCAACTACGGCATGATGTTCCCGCGCTCCCAGCGGGTCACGCGCCAGGGCGGTGAACCGGAGGTCGAGGAGACACGATTCTGGTTTCCAGCAGATCCGGCGATGCTCGAGATGGCGACCCGAATCGCGGCAGATGTGCAGCTGGATCGCTGTGACGGCGACGGCGACTGCCTACAGACCGCACCCCGCGTTGTGGTGGGTGGCAACGGTGTCAGCGGCGCGGCGTTCGTCGAGAATGCCGAGTATCGGCAATGGGTCTGGGAGACGTTCCAGGCCGACGCCCTCGACATGGAGAGCGCCGCGGTCGCCCATGTGGCGCATGTGAACCGGGTGCCGTTTTTGGCCTTCCGCTCGTTGTCCGATCTGGCCGGCGGCAACGATGTCAGCAACCTGGAGGTGTTCCAGGAGCTCGCGGCGGGCAACGCCGCAAAGACGCTGCTGGCGTTTCTCGACCGTTGGAAAGACGCGTCGTAGAACGACCAGAAGAGTGAACCGGACGAGTTCCCCCTATCGGTGGCGTCCGGCATCCACCGCTGTGAGCTCTGGCTCAGGCGCTCGTCCCGCGGCGATCTCTTCCTCTGTGAATCTCGGGGTGATGTGTTGCGGACAGTTCGCGTCCCAAGCTTCGACATGGAACAGAAGGGCGCGCTCGACACGGGCCCCGTAGGCCGGCTCCACGAGACGTTCGAGCAGCGTCGGTGCGTCCTCGACGAACTCGGCGCGCCCCCAAATCTTGATTCGGCGCCGATTCGGGTAGTCCATCAAGAACATGAAGGCGCGGTCGTTCTCGTCCAGGTTGCCGACCGATATGTACTGTCGATTGCCGGAGAAGTCGGCCAGGGCCAGCGTCTTGTGGTCGAGGACCTTGATGAAGCCCTTGGGACCGCCGCGATGCTGGATGTACGGCTGACCGTCGGCGCTGGCTGTTCCGAGATACAGGGAGTCGCGTTGGCTGATGAAGGCGGCGAGCTCGGGCGTGATCTCGTCGCTCCACCCACCCTTGTTCTCCATGCGCTGATAGCCGGCCCGGGATCCGCGTTGTGACTGGGCGTTCTTGACCGAGGGCGTAAAGGCGATGTCGCTGACAGGGCGTGTCATATCTCGTTACTCCTTGCTGTTCTAGACCGAACATTCGGTCTAGGTCAGATACGAAAAAAACAACCATCGGGTCTTATGGCGAAGCCTCCGCCAGGAGCGCGTCTGGGAGCTCCGCTATCATTCGACGGAAGAGGGCCGGGTCGTTCATCCCCCGAGCCACCACGAGTGCTCCCTGTATCTTCATGACCGCGTCCTCGGCGCGGCGGCGCGCTTCCCGGCGAGGCAGGTTGGCATCCTCGATCGTTGCGCTCAGCGCATCTACCCAGGCCTTGAAAGCGCCCGCGAGCTCGTCGGCAAACAGATCAGAGCCGCCACTCAACACCATTGCCCCGAGCAGGCAGTTCTTGGCACCGCCGGCATAAAACCGCTCCACCGCCTGCATCGATGCCGTGATGCGATGGCGCGGGTCACCCGGCTCCACCAGCAACCGCAGGATCTCGCCCACTTCGTCACCCACCATCCCGAACACCTCTCGGACCATCTCGTTCTTGCCGTCAGGAAAATGGTGATACAGGCTCCCCCGCCCGAGCCCGGTAGCCTCCGCGAGCCGGCTCAGGCTGGTCGCTGCGTAGCCGTGACGCCGGAATTCTTCGGCGATCCGTTCGATCGCCTCCGTGCGAGTCAGTTTGGTTCTTGGCATCGGATCCTCTCAAGTACTGTATCGAACGTTCGGTCTAATATCAACAAGGAAGATCGTTCACGACACTGTCTACTGCCTGGGGGACTCTGAACATCGCATCGGGCCCGCGAGCTCCTCTTGTCTCATTGCGACACGTCTGAAAGGATGCCGGCGCGATCTGGACGGCCGCCACCGGCCGTTTCCAGCGAAAACTCGGTCTTGTGAGCAGTGTTGTCTGACCCCAATCCCCGGGAGGCTTTCAGATGAGATTTCTTCGCGCCGCCGGCGCTTCGTTGCTAGTAGCCCTTTGCGCCGGCTCGAGTGGCGCGGCAGTGGCCGGCCAACAGACCAGCGGCGCCGATATCGATGCCGTGCTCGCTTCCATGGCTACGACCACCGATGCGCTGCGCGCCGGCGACGAGGAAACGTTCTTGGCGGGGTACACCGACGACTTGTTCTTCATGGGCGAAAACAGCGCGCCGGTGATCGGGAAGGCCGCGTTCGCCGAGGATACTGACTTCGGCGGGCAGTCGAGGGAATGGAACGAGACCTACGTCGAGGTCATGGTGAATGGCGATTGGGCGCACATCATCGGCGACTGGACGTCGGGTGATCGCAGCGGCAAGGCAATCTACATGTTCGCGCGACAGGACGATGGCTCATGGAAGATCTCCCACGAGTTCGTCAACTCCAATGGTGCCCGGGAGGAAAGCCGATGAAGCCGCATACACGCGCAATCAGGATGCTGTTGGCGGCGACCATGGTCTCCACGCTCGCCTGTGGCCCGGCGGAAGAACCTCCGGCTCCCGAGCCCACGCCGATGCCGAGTGCGGCGGATGACCGCGCTGCCATCGACGCGCTGATGAACCGCCTCGAGGACGCATACGCCAACACCGACATCGACCAGCTGATGGACGTCTACACCGACGACCTCGTTTACATGGGCGCCGGGGCTCCTCTGATCCAGGGCGCCGCAGACTTTCGCGCCGCCAACGACCCGGTGGGTGCCTATGACCTCGTGATGCACAACGAAGAGGTAGTGGTGACCGGAGACTGGGGCTACGCCCGCGGCAGCTACGACGGCAACGACCAGTTCCTGATGATCGTGCGCCGCGACCCCGATGGGGTGTGGCGGATCGCGCGTGAGATTTGGAACGTGGCTCCGGACGAGGCCGAGCAGTAGCCGGAAACGCCTTAACAGGGGACTAGATGCCGGCCCACCAGGAGTACCCAAACTCCGGGTTGATACCACCCAGGCCCTTGCCGATGTTCTCGACAGTGTCTGTCACGGTGACGCGCGAGAGGTACTTGACGCTCTTGTAGCCGAGCTGCCGAGCAACCTTGAGGCGCACGGGCGCGCCGTGCCGGGTGGGAATATCCCGGCCGTTCATTCCGTAGGTCAGGTAGGTCTGCGCGTGCAGCGCGTCGGCCATGTCGATGCTCTCCCACCAGCCGTCGAACGCGAAGAACACGACGTAGCGGGCGCGCGGATCGACGCCAACCAGGTTCAGCACGTACGACAGCGGCACACCGGTCCACTCGGCGATGAACGACCACCCTTCCTCGCACGCCTGGTGCGTGATCTGCGTGCTCCGCGGATACCCCTGTAGCTCGGCGAGTGAGAAGGTCGATGGACGGGCTACCAGCCCGTCGACCGTGAGGCGCCAGTCGCGAAAGTCGTCAGCCAGCAGGCGCTGGTACTCGTCGTGCTCCGGCGGCCAGCCATTGACCGGAATTACTTTGGAGATAT
This sequence comes from Acidobacteriota bacterium, assembly GCA_965197275.1. GTDB lineage: Bacteria > Acidobacteriota > UBA890 > UBA890 > WLXD01 > DASCOT01. Next base: position 110,729 of record CBDAMQ010000032.1, on the reverse strand, counting down.
CACTGCGACTGAACTCCCGCGCCATCGAATTCCGGCCCATCAGCAGTCGCTGGGACGCGTAGGTCAACGTTTCGCCGATGCCGTAGAGACCTCCATGGTCCGGTGGTATGAGCCCGTATCGATCGGCGAGACGAACCGCACCCGCCAGGCCAGACAATCCGGCTGCGCCGGCAATCCCCGAAGTGATCAGCTTCCGTCTGGTCAGAATCCGGCTCATATTCGCTCCACCCTGTCAGCAGCTTGACCGGCAATCATCTCGCGCATGCGATGTCCGAAGCCAGCGAGAGAGACCATACCGATGTGAACGAGCACGAAAACCACGAGTGCAGCACCGGCGAAGAAGTGGACCGTGCGCGCCGATTGCTGGCCACCGAATACCGTCACCAGTGCCGGCATCACGGATGCGAGCGCCGGAGAAAACGCCAATCCGGACAGGACGATCAACGGGAACAGCACGAACACCACGACGACATAGGTCAGTTGCTGGAGCACGTTGTACGACTCCGATTCCATCAGCCGTTCGCGCTTGAGCCGGAGATGATCGGTCATCACTCGAGCGAGGTTGGCCCATTCGAGATCGGCTCTTGACGGCATCAATCGCCGGCGGAAATGCCGCGTTATGAGACCGGAAACCACGTACAGAACGCCGCTCAACACGCTCACCCAGGCAGCGAGAAAGTGTAGATACCGGCCCCAGCCGGAGTGCCCCAGCATGAACGGGATCGGAAGCTCGATGAGCGCCGGCGTCCCCACGGCGCCGGTCTCGCCCCAATAGAGACGCGGATGCGCCAGCAGAATGGCGATGCCACTGACGATGAGCGCGAAGATGCCCGCCGCATTGACCCAGTGCGTAACGCGAACCATGACCGGATGTCGAGGAGGACTGCGGCGAGGAGAACTCACGTATTCGGAGCCTTCGGTGGCGCGATCGGCAAGAGTTTGGGAACGCGTGAAGCCTATCGCCGGAGATGCTGAGATCCAACGGTTCGCACATTGAACGAGCAACTCCTTGCACGCGATCTGCTCTGACCACCAAATCAGCCCCCCTATCGAGTAGCTTGCGGTAGCCTTTGATTCCCGTTATTCGGCGGCTGGCAGCCACCGGCGATCAGCGACGCAGTTCGGCCTGCATACCGAGGGAAGGGCATGGCCAACGATACGGACCAGACATGCTGCGGGCCCGGCTACGCGTCGCCTGCGGAGGCGATGCAGGCCCCGCGCGAGCAGCTCCTCTACACCGTGGCGCTCTACATCGGCACCGGCATCCAGAAGCCGGACTATCTGGCCACCATCGACGCTGACCCGGCGAGCCCGACTTACAGCCAGGTCATCAGCCGGCTGGAGATGCCGGGCATCGGCGATGAGCTGCATCACATGGGCTGGAACGCCTGCTCCTCGTGTCACCACGACGCCAGCAAGGAGCGCCGCTACCTGATCGTGCCGGGCGTGCGCAGCTCCAACCTGCACATCGTCGATTGCGCTACCGACCCGAGGAACCCGCGCCTGCACAAGGTGATCGAGGGAGCCGAGATCAAGGCGAAGGCTGATCTCTCAGCGCCGCACACGGTGCATTGCCTCGGCTCCGACATCATCATCTCGATGCTCGGCGACGCCAATGGCGAGGCACCCGGCGGCTTCCTGCACCTGAACGAGCACTTCGAGATCGTCGGGCGCTGGGAGAACGACCTCGGCGGCATGAAGTTCAACTACGACTTCTGGTACCAGCCGCGTCACAACGTCATGGTCTCCACGGAGTGGGCGGCGCCCAACACCTTCATGCCGGGCTTCGATCTGGAAGAGGTCGGGCTGCTCAAGTACGGACGCGAGATCCACTTCTGGGACTTCGAGAAGAAGACCGTGGACAACACGGTCTACCTGGGCGAGGACGGCCTCGTGCCGCTGGAGGTGCGCTTCCACCACGACCCCGACTCGAGCCACGGTTTCGTCGGCGCGGCGCTGTCGTCGAATATCATCCACTGGCACAAGAGCGACGGCGAGTGGATCGTCGAGAAGATCATCGACGTGGAGAACGAGCGCCATCCGGAGTGGCCCATTCCGGTGCCGGGCCTCATCAGCGTGATCCTGATCTCGATGGACGACCGGTTCCTCTACTTCTCCAACTGGCTGCACGGCGATCTGCGCCAGTACGACATCTCCGATCCGTCGAATCCGAAGCTCACCGGCCAGGTGTGGATGGGAGGCCTGCTCGGCAAGGCGCCGGAAGTGAACGGCCACGCGATCACCGGCGGACCACAGATGATCCAGCTGTCGCTCGACGGCAAGCGCCTCTACGTCACCACGTCGCTCTTCTCCACCTGGGACAACCAGTTCTACCCGGAGATTCGCTCCAACGGCGGTTGCATGCTGATGGTCGATTGCGACACCGAGGACGGCGGCATGTCGATCAACCCCGAATTCTTCGTCGATTTCGGCAACGAGCCCCACGGCCCGGCGCGCTGCCACGAAACGCGCTATCCAGGTGGGGACTGCACCTCGGACATCTGGCTGTGAGGCGACCAGCCTACCGGCAGAACGAGGTCCCGAGCGGAACGCCCGCTAGCCACCCGCGACGCTTCAGCATTACCCTCGCCAACCAGGGCCAGCGTGTGTTCGACGTCGGCGCCGACGCGCCGCTACTCCACACGCTCGAGGCGCACGGCGTCTCGCTCCCTTACGGGTGTCGCTATGGAGGCTGCATCTCGTGTGCCGCAAAGTTGCTGGCGGGCGAGGTCGACCAGAGCGATGGCCGGGCACTCAACGGTCGACAACTGGCCGACGGCTATGTGCTGCTGTGCGTGGCACGACCGGAGAGCGATTGCATCCTCGATGTGGGCGTCGAGAGCCACGACAAGCTGTATCGAAACCCGTTCCAGAGCCCGCTCAGGCCGGATGAGCTCAAACCCGACCTCCGCCGGGCCGCGAGCGCCCGACTCGATATGCCATGAATCACGACCAGGACTATCCACCGGATTACCTCGCCGGGATCCTCCAGGAAGTGAAGACCATCGCGATGGTCGGAGCCAGCTCCGACCCCACGAAGTTCAGCTACGGCGTGCTGCGCGTGCTGTACGAGACCGGCTACGACATGGTCCCGGTCAACCCGCGCGAGGCCGGCAACGAGATCCGCGGACTGCCGGTGTACGAGTCACTGGCCGCGATCGACCGGCCGGTGGACATGGTGCAGGTGTTCCGCACCTCGGAGGCGGCCCTGGGCGTCACCGAGGAAGCCATCCAGGTCGGCGCCAAGGTGATCTGGATGCAGATCGGCGTGCGCAACGACGCCGCCGCGGCGCTGGCGGAAGCGGCCGGCCTGAAGGTTGTGATGAACCGCTGTCCGAAGATCGAGCTGTTCCGTCCCTTCTGGAAACCGCGCCTGAACCAGGAGATCTGATCCGCACGAGCGTCAGGCGTGAGTCGACGCCCCCAGGCCGCTAGTTCGCGAGCGGCAGACGCCTGCCGACGAGCTTGCTTGGGTCAGCGTCGGGCTTGGGGACGAACTTGTTTACCCAGCCACCGGTGTAGTTGGCGATGTACAGGTTGCCGTCTTCGTCCAAATCGAGCTGATGCGGACGCGACAGACCACCCGGCCAGGTTGCCTGGCCGAGCGCGGCAGCCTGGCCGTAGGTGCCCCAGTGGTACTGGAGCACACCGTCCCGGTCGTACTGGAGGATCCGGTTGAGGCTCGCGTCGATTACCCACACCGAACGGTCCTCATCGATCCAGATGTTGACCGGGTCGAAGATGTCCGGCCATTCCTCGATGAACTCGCCCTCGTGGGTGAAGATCTGGAGGCGATGGTTCTCCCGGTCGCCGACGTAGACGCGGTCCTCATCGACGGCGAGGCCGTGGAGCAAATCGAACTCCCCCGGACCGTTCCCGAGCGCTCCCCACTGCATCACCCGTTCGCCGGCCTTGGTGTATTTGATGATGCGTGAGTTCCAATAGCCGTCGGCCAGCAGGAAACTGCCGTCAGGGAGGAAGGCAAGCTTCGACGGCCATCCGTAAGTGTGCGGACCCCAGTCGAACCGGGCGCGGGCCGCCTCGCGGGTCTTCGGATGGTCGCGCTCGCCAAGCTGCATCACCAGCTCGCTGCCGTCATTGGAGAACTTCAGGACCTGGTGGTGACCCTCGCCGCCGCCGCTGTCGACGACCCAGATGTGCCGTTCCGGATCGTAGGGGTTGATGTATACCTGATGCGGCAGCGTCAGGATCGAGTCCCACTGGCTCCACTGCTCGACGATGTTGCCGTTGCCATCAGCAACCACTATGAAGTTCGTGCGTCGCAGCCGGTCTTCCCTGGGCTGTGTCCGGTCGGCCGGCCAGTCGCCACGCGTCACCACGATGATGCGGTCGGAGGTGTCCACGGCGACCCCGCACACCTGACCCCACGACCACTCGTCGTCATGGTCGGGCGCCTGCTTCCACCAGCCTTCGACGACCTCGTAGGGACCCGTCCTGTCGTCGCCGCCCTTGACGATCGCGCCGTCCGAGGCCGTAGCCGGCGCCGCCTGGTTTTCGCCGGCGCAGGCCGATAAGGCCAAGACGAAGCCACACGCAACGAGCGTGACGGATCGACGCCTCACCTTCGTCTCGGCTTCTCCGACGGCCCCGACGAGCTACCGTCATCGGTCGCCGCCCATGGGTCGTTGACGCCCGCATCATCGCAGGCGTGCCCCGTGCCGCGGAAATGCGTGTTGAGGCATTCCAGCGTGGCGCCCAAGCTGGTGAGCAACTCGACGGTTTCGGGGTACGCCGCGCGTTTGAAGAAACCGGCCTGTCCGCCGCGTGCCATGTCGGCGGTCGACTGGCCCAGCCGCGTCATCGCGGTCACGTCGGCGCCCTGCGACACCAGGTACTCGATGAGCTCATTGTCACCACGCGATGCGGCGTAGTGAAGCGGCGTGTAGAGCCAAGAGTCGGGGAGGTTGACGTCGGCGCCGTGCTCATCGACAAGATACTTCACCGCCTGAGTGAATTGATCCGGCCTGCTCTGCACGCTGAAGGCACCTAGCCCGAGGTACCCGCCGCCAGCAGCGGCGTGGATCGGGTAGACGTTGGGCGCCCCCTGCGGGATCTTGGGCAGTCCCGAATCTTCCCGTAGGCGCCCGTCCTGTTGCCGTCCCTGGCGCATTCCGACCTCCGGCCACGCTGTCGGAAGGTTCGGGTCTGCGCCATGCACCACCAGCAACTCCATGGCCTCGATATCCTGAGCGAAGGCGGCGCGCCAGAACGGCGTCGCGCCGGTCAGATCGAGCCCCATCTTCATCAGCCCGTATTCCCAGTACCACATGTGCGTCCTGAGCCCGACGTCGGGGTCGGCGCCGGCCACGAGCAAGGCTTCGAGCACCTCGATGTGCTTCGCTCGCTGCTCGTCCTGTGCCCGTGGCTGCGGATAGGTCGTCTTCGGGGCCCATTGCGTCTGCAGGACGGCGAACAGGGGAGTGATTCCATCCGTTGCGGTGGCGAGGTCGGGATCGGCGCCCGCCTCCAGCAGAAGCAGGGCCAGGTCGAAGTGTCCGTTGAACGTCGCGATGAGCAGCGGGCTGCTTTGATCGCCGGCACTCACCTGGTCGACGTCGGCACCACCTTCGAGGAGCGCGACGGCAGCCTCGGTATTGCCTTCCCGGGCTGCATGCAGCAGCGCCGTCATGCCCCCGGTCTTTCCGACCAGAGTCTCGCGCCAGGGAGGCCGGGCGACGTCCGGGCCACCTGTATAGTCGGGGCGGACTCGCGCCAGCGTATACGGATCGACGTCTCCGACGTCGTGGCCAGACCGCAGAAACTCACGTTGGGCGCGGACGGCTTCCTGGATCTCGGCAGCACTCGGCGGTTCTATCTCGGTCGGCACGCCTTCGCATGCTGCTATGGGCACCTGTGAGTCACATTCTTCACGGAGCGCCTCGGCCTCTGGCGTTATGCCCAGCATCTCCTTGTAACGCCGCGTGGCCTCACGATCCAGGGTGACGCTGGCCAGAACGTCGACCACCTGTGTTCTGATCCCCGGGTCCGCGCCGCCCTGGAGGAGTGTTTCGACCGCCGCCACTCGATTCGAGCCGGCGGCAAAAATCAACGGCGTCTGGCCGGCCGACGACTCCAGCGCGTTCGGGTCGGCGCCGTGAGACAGGAGCGCGGCGACGGCGTCCTCGCCCGCGATCGCCGCGGCGGCGAGGTGCAGCGGCGTTACGCCGCTGCTGGCCGTCACGGCATCGGGATCGCTTCCGGCCTCGAGCAGCAGCCGGACCAGCGCGTCGTGCCCGCCGCGCGCCGCCAGGTGCAGCGGCATGTAGCTGCCGATGCGCGTCCTGGCGCCGACGTCGGCAGACGCGGCGATCAACTGTTCGGCCACGGCTGCCAGACCACTCTCGGCAGCCCAGTGCAGAGCGGTCATGCCGTCCCCCGGCGCCGCATTCACGTCGCTGCCACTATCCAGGAGCGCGCGTACTGTCGCGACGTCACCCTGCCGTACCGCGTCGATCAAAGGTGCTTCTGGCGGGAGGGCAGCACCGTACAGAAGCGCCACCAAACCGAGGACGACGAGTTTTCTCGCAGTGAGCTGGCGATTTTTCATCGGGCCGCACCTCCGTTCGAGGGGGCAGCGCCTTGGTGGGCATCCAGTGACAGCGTCCCGGTGCTGTCGCCGAACTGCTGCATGTCCTCGTGGCCAATCTTGTGCATCAAGCTCAGCAGAGCGTTCGCCATCGGCGTGCCCTCAGAGGCCTGCACGTGCAAGCCACCCTCGAGGGCGCCGTTGGCACCTCCGAGGATCAACAGCGGAGCCCGACGGTGGTTGTGGAGGTTGGGATCGGCCATCGGCGACCCCCAGACGATCGCTGTCTTGTCGAGCAGCGACGCCTCGCCCTCGGTCGTGTCCCGCATCTTCTGCAGGAAGTACGCGAGCTGCCCGAGGCGGTAGGTGTTGATCTGGTGAAAGTTCGTGAGGTTCGCTTCGACGTTGCCGTGGTGGGAGAGCGAATGGATGGACTTCGGTACGCCGCTGTTCGGAAACGTGCGGTTCGACAGATCGAGGCCCGTCTTGAACGTGATGACGCGGGTGAGATCCGTTCGCAGTGCCAGCACCTGCAGATCGAACATCAGCTGCATGTGCTCGTCGAACGAGTCCGGAATCCCGGTGGGCGCTTCGGGCATTTCCCGCAACTCGCCGCTCGTATTGCGCGCCTCCACCAGCTGAATGCGCCGCTCGATCTCGCGAATATGCTCCACGTACTCGTCCAGGGCGACGCGATCCACCGCGCCCAGGCTGCGCTTGAGCCGCGCCACCTCGGTGGCGATCCAGTCGATCAGGCTCCGATCCGCGCGACGACGGGCGGCGCGATCCTCCGGGGTATCCCCTGCACCAAACAATCGTTCGAACGCCACCCGCGGCTCGCGTATCGCCGGCAACGGCTGGTTGGGGGAGGTCCAGGCGAGCGAGTGAGTGTAGGCACAGTGATAGTTGTATTCGCAACCGCCGCCACGATCGATTTCCTCGATACACAGCTCGAGCGACGGCAGCACGGTGTCGCGCCCGAAGCGCTGGGCGTGGAGCTGGTCGAGCGACGTTCCGAGGTAGATGTCCGACCCCTGCGTCTGCTTCGGGTGTGCTTGCGTAAGGAACACGGCCGTCGAGCGATCATGATCGCCGCCAATCTCCTCCGCACGCCACGGCTCGGCGGCCCGAACGTCGGTGTTGCTGACGATCGTCATGGAGTCGCGGAAGTCGGCAAGCGGCGCAAGCTGGCTGCCGGCGCTGATCTCGAAGCCACGACCGACCTGAGCCGGGGCGAACAGGTGCCGGGCGGCGCCCCAATCGCTGCAACCGGCAGCGCCCATCGATTCCTCGATGCACACCAGCCGCGTGAAGGGAGTCTCGCCTCGCCAGCTCCGTCCCGCTGGGATCATGGCGTCGAGGAACGGCAGCGCCACGCTGGCGCCTGTGCCGCGGATGAAGGTCCGACGCGAGAGGTGCTTACCCGTGATGTATTTCATGGCGTTCGCTGTCCTGGTGGTCAGGCGTTGAGTTTCAAGGCTCTGTTTGCTGCTCTACAACGGCCCCGGAGCGCATCATCTGGAAGGGGACGCTGTTGACGACGCCCAGAATGAACGACGACATGCGGTAATCGTTCGCCTCCGCGTCGCGCACCAGGGCCCTGATCGCCGGCTGGTCGTAGTACTCGGCTCGCCGGCCGATGGCGTACGCGAGCATGTTCTCGGCGAAGTTCCGAACCAGCGGAATCGGACGTTTCATCAGCACATCCAGGAGCTCGGCTGCCGTGCTCACGTCCGTCCCGTCGTAGAACGTGCCGCGCGTATCCAACGGCGCGCCGTTCTCGCGAGTTCGCAACCGCCCCGTCACGTCGTAACTGTCGAGGGCCAGGCCGATCGGGTCCATAAACCGATGGCAGGAGTTGCAGGTCGGGTTGGCGGCGTGGATCTCGAGCCGCTCGCGGGTCGTCAGCTGACGGCCGGCGGCGGCGGCCTTGGTGTCCTCGAAGGCAGGGATGTCCGGGGGCGGGGGCGGCGGCGGGCTCCCCATCAGCACGTCCATCACCCACTTGCCGCGCAGCGTGGGAGAGGTGCGCTCCGACATCGACGTCAGCAACAGGACGCTTCCGTGGCCCAGAACACCGCGTCGCGATTCGTCCGGGTAGTGGACGCGGCGGAACTCGTCGCCGGACACGGCGGGAATCCCATAGTGAACAGCCAAGCGCTCGTTGAGAAACGAATAATCTGCGGTCAGAAGCTCCAAGAGGCTGCGATCCTCGCGCACGAGGTGCATGAACAGCAGCTGGGTCTCCCGCACGAGGTCGTCACGCAGCTGTCCGGTGAAGTCGGGATACAGGAAGGTCTCCGGCTTGTTGTCCTCGACGTCTTGTAGGCGCAGCCACTGCGAGGCAAACCGCGTCGCGAGCCCCTCGGAGCGGGGATCCTCGAGCATTCGGCGGACCTGCTGCTCCAGGACATGTGGTTCCGACAGCCGCCCGCTTGCAGCCACGTCGAGTAGTTCCCGGTCGGGGCTCGTGGCCCACAGGAAGAACGACAGGCGGGAGGCCAGGTCGACGTCGCTCAACCGATAGCTCTCGCCTGGACGGACGTTGGCCGGCTGGCGCTCGAGACGGAAAATGAACGACGGGCTCGCCAACACTGCCTGCAGCGCGGTCCGGACGCCGGTCTCGAACCCCGCCTCGGTGACAGCGCGGTCGTAGAACGACATCGGCCCGGCGAGATCTTCGGCCGTCGTCGGACGGCGGTACGCTTCGAGGATCAGGCGCGAGACGATCGACTCGGCGCACGCCCGTTCTTGCTCGGCGGCAGACGGGCGACAGCTGAAGACCTTCCGCCTGCTGGCGGTCTCGGAGACGCCGTCGGCCCGCACCGGCCCGGTGACAATCAGGTTCTTCAGGTGCGGCAGCACCGTGATGCCGTAGTTCGCCCACCCGTCATCGTCCTCGCCGCCGGCGAAGGACCATTCGTGTGGGCTCAGTCGATCCTCGTAGGGGCCCTCGATCTGGCGAACGAACGCCGCAGCGACGGGGTGCTGTCCGGCGGCGACGAACACGGGCTCGCTGCTGATCGATTCATTCACCGGGCCGCCGTGAGGCAGCTCGAGGAGAGCCGCGCCTTCGCCGTCGATCGAGATGTCGAGGTCCTCGAACCCGGTCCCGTTTCCGAACTGTGTCTCGACCGAGAACACGTATTCCCCGTCGGTGGGAAAGTCGTGGGTAACCACCATTCCGCCCCGGGTTCCGTACGGCGTCCCGTCGATGTGATCCCAGGCGTGCTGCGATACCTCGATCGGGTTGGTGTACTTCGTGCTGCTGGAAACCGCCTCAGGGTTGCCGACGGCCAGGCGGCTGACGTCGGTCGCGGCCCGAAGGTAGGCCTCGAGCAAGGTGGTCGAGAGCCCCTGCGCGTCGGACATATTGTCGAAGTTGCCCAGATAGGTGTCACCGGGGAGCCAGCGGCTGGCATCCACCTCGAGGGCCAGCAGATCGCGAATCACCCTTTCGTACTCGGCCCGATTGAGCCGCTGGAATCGACGTGCGCCGGGATTCGGGTTCCCCACGGCCGCCGCGTCGACGACCGTCTCCAGCGTCTCGACAAGCGTCAGAAGCGTATCCGCGTCCGGGCGGCGGTTGCCGGGTGGAGGCATCATGCCGGCACGGAGCTTGACGATCATCTTCTCAGCGACGGCGGCCCGCTCGTGTGCAGCGGCAGCGTCGAAGGTCTCGAGCGAGAGGTTGCCTCGCAGAGTCTGGTCGTTGTGGCAGCGGACACAGTACTGCCCGATGACCGGGTTCAGTTCCTCCGGGGGTGTCGGTGACGGACCTGCGGCCCATGATGCAACCGCGGTTGCGGTTGCATCTGGCCAGCTGGTCGCACCGATCGCGGCGGGCTGACTTCCAGCGGCAAGCCAGATCGCGACGATTCCGGCACCTGCAGCGATTGTCTTCATATGTTGTCCTTCAAGGCCTTGCTCGAGCAGTTATAGCATGGTGGGCTTGCAGATCCACCGGATCGCGACGGCATGTCGCAACCCTACCGAGCCATACTTCGCTGCGAGGACCAAATGCGCCGAGTCGAGAGCCCGACCTCCGTGGTTGCCGGACTGCCCGCCTTACTCTGTGCTGGCGCCGTTCTGATCATCGCGTGTACGACTCCGGAGACCGGCGGGGAGGTTGCCTCTGCGGTAACGGCATACGAAGGCGCGCGGCTGATCACCGGAGATGGGGCTGTGATCGAGGATGGCGTCTTCCTCGTCGTGACCGACCGCTTCATAGACATCGGCACGTCAACGGACGTCGAGATTCCCCCCGGTTCCACCCGTGTCGATCTCGGCGGCAGCACCGTCATGCCGGCGATCGTCAACGCTCACATCCACTTGGCGACCGACCGATCCGAACGCACCTCCCAGCTGCAGCACATGGCGTACTACGGAGCCGGCGCCGTCGTCAGCCTCGGCCACGACGACGGCGAGGTCCCGTTCCAGATGCGCGACCAGATCGTTCCCGACGGTGCTCGGTCGCGTACCGCGGGGCGAGGCATCACGGCGCCGGAGCCCGGACGGTCGGAAGTCCCCTACTGGGTCACGAGCGAGGAAGAGGCGCGTGCTGCCGTACAGGAGCTCGCAGCTCGAGAAGTGGACATCGTCAAGATCTGGGTCGATGATCGCGGCGGCCAATACGACAAGCTCTCACCCGAACTCTACGGCGCCGTCATCGACGAGGCTCACGAGCACGGCTTGATGGTCACCGTTCACGTCTTCTATCTCGAAGATGCCAAGGGCCTCCTGCGCGCCGGCATCGACGCTTTTGCGCACGGCGTTCGTGATCTGGACGTCGACGACGCGCTGGTGGCGCTGTGGACCGAGCGCCCGAACGTCGTGCTGGTGCCGAACCTCCCAGGCCCCGGGGTGGCGCTCGATCTCGGGTGGCTGAGCGGAACGGTGCCGGCCGCCGACCTGCAGCAGATGCAGGAAGCATCCGTTGATCGCCCGGCAGCCCAGGAGGCCTTCGGAATACAGGCCCGTAGCCTGGCAAGGCTCAGCGAGGCAGGCGTCAAGATCGCCTTCGGCACCGACGGCAGCGCCGCATGGGCGGTGCATCAGGAGATGGAGGACATGGTGCGGTCGGGCATGTCCCCTGCCGACGTCATCGTCGCCGCCACCGGGAACTCAGCGGCGCTGATGGGGTGGGACGATCTGGGGACGGTGGCAGCCGGCAAGAGCGCCGACTTCATCGTGCTGGAGGCGAACCCCCTGGAGGACATCACGAACACCCGGCGAATCACGTCGGTCTACCTGCGCGGCGCCGAGATCGATCGGCAGTCGATCGGCGCCCGTCTCCGCGGCGAGAGCCCCTAGGGTTCGGCCGCTTCATCGCGGTCTGCTAGGCCTGACCCCAGACCGCCAGCTCGTTGCCGCCGGGATCGGCAAAGTGGAAACGGCGGCCGCCGGGGAACTCGAAGATCTCTTTGACAATCCGGCCGCCGGCGCGCTCGACCGCAGCGACGCTCGCCTCCAGGTCGCCCGAATAGAGCACGACCAGCGGGCCTCCGGGCCTGACGTCCTCGCTCTGGGCGAGCCCTCCCACTTCCCCAGACCCACCTTTGATCCCCGCATAGGTCGGCCCGTAGTCGTTGAACTCCCACCCGAAGGCGTCGGCGTAGAAGCGCTTGGCCTCGGCGACGTCGGTGACTCCGAGCTCGATGTAGTCGATCGTGTGGTGCGTATGCATGGCGTGATCGTCTCTCGTGTGGTTTCGCGCGTCGGGCGAAGGATTGCCGGTATGGTCAGAGCTCCAGGGCGCGGGTCATGTCGAAGCCGCCATCGATCTTGATGTTCTGCCCGACGATGTAGTCGTTCGCCGGCGACACCAGGAACAGAATCAGGTTGGCGATGTCGAGCGCGTCGGCGCGCCGGCCGCGCGGGATGCTCCCGGAGATCTCCCGCTCGACATGCTCGACCGAGGTTTCCTTCTCACGCGCGAACCACGCCAGCTCGTGCTCGCCCATCTGCGTGGCCACCCAGCCGGGCATGATCGAGTTGACGAGGATGTTCTCGGGAGCGAATTCCTGGGCAACCGCCTCGGTCATCGACCACAAGGCGGCCTTGCTGGCTATGTAGGCGCCGTAGCCAGCACCACCGCTGAACGATGTGACCACATTCACGATCTTGCCGCCCCCGACCTTGCGCATCTCGGGTATCGCGGCGCGCATGGTGTAGAACGGGCCTTTGGCGTTGACGGCAAAGGTCTTGTCCCAGGCGGGCTCGGGAATATCCAGAAACGGCCCGGTTCCAACCGTGGTGGCGGCGCAGTTCACCAGGATGTCGAGCCGGCCGAACGCATCAATGGCGCCGACGACGAGGCGCTCGACATCGTCGCGCGACGCCACATCGCAGCACACGCCCAGCGCCCGCCCGCCGGCGGCTTCGATCTGGCCGACGAGGTCGTCGAGGTGTCCCTTCGATCCGAGCGCGGCGTTGGCCTCTGAGGTCGCATTGCCGAGATCCTCGGCGTACGGCTGGCAGATGTCGGTGACCACGACGGCCGCGCCTTCCTCCGCCAGCTTCAACGCCGACGCCTCTCCCATGCCGCGCGCCCGACCGCTGCCGGTGATCACGGCAACGGTGCCGTCGAGGACTCCCATTTTCGATCCGGCCTCCAGGTTGTCTAGCAAGAGCAGGGTGTCCAGCAAGATGCTGACAGGCGGTACTTACGCGCCTCGGATTGGCTCGTGCGAGACTAAAACGACGCGGCAAAGCTCTTGATGTCGCGCACAGTGGACAGGTACACCTCCGGCATCTCCGCGCGAAACATGCAATCGCCGCCGTGACACGTCCCGTTCACGGTTCGGCTGACGGTCGGCACACCCGCGGCGAGCAGTTGCTGGTAGTAGATCAGGCCCTCGTCGCGGAGCGGGTCGAGCTCGTTCACCGAGATCACGTGGGGCGGCAGACCTTCGAGATCGCTCCTGGATGCGTGATACGGCCAGGCGAGGGGGTTGGTGGCGTTGGTGCCGTCTGGGTCGTACAGTCCGGCGAACGCTCCCATCTGCGAGACATTGAGGAAGTAACGATCGTTTTCGACCAGCGACCGTAGCTCGGCCGGCGGATCGCCGTAGAGATTCGAGATATAGGGGCACTGCGCGTATACCCCGTCGAGCTGATGCAGTGTGCCGTCGCGCTTGGCTTTCAGTGCGGTGGCCAGCGACAGATTGCCGCCGCCGGACTCACCGGAGGCGACGATTGTCGAGACCCCGAGATCCTCCCGGTTCTCATGCAGCCAGCCCAGCGCCGAGGCGCAGTCGTTCAGCCCGGCAGGGAACGGGTGGTCACCGAGCACGCCGGCGCCGTTACGGAACTCCACGCCCACGACCACCATGCCGGTAGCCGCCAGCTCGTCGCGCCAGCGCACATAGTTGGAACCAGCGGCGCGGAGAATCACCATGCCACCCCCGTGAATGTGGAGCACGGCAGGCATGGGTCCGCTGATTGAATCCGGCACGTGCACATAGAGCGGAATGTCGTTGCCGTCCGCACCCTTGATGGTCTCGGTGCGCGACGTGACGCCCCGAACCGGCGTCAGTCCGGCGAAGATCGTGTCGAAGATCTGCTCGAAGGCGGGCTCGACGACGCGCGCGAACTCCAGTGCTTCCTCGATCGGTGTGCTGGTATCGACCCCGGCCGGCTCCGGCGCCCCGTCCAGGCCGACTACCGCCAGAGCCGCCACCATACGGGGGTCGGCGCGCGGATCCGTATTCAACAGGCTGCTCGGGTTGCCCAGTCGACCAGGCAAGCTCGGCATGGCCATGATGGCGCTCTCCTCGGATCAAGACCTCAGCGGACAAGGCCGTGAAGACTATCGTCCGCGCGCAGGAGATCCAACAGAGGCGAGTCGGTAGAGTGTTCAACGGCATCGACGAACGGGCGAGACACGCGACCGGGTGCAAACGATGATCCAGGGATCCGCCACCACGAGCGCTGAGATTGACGGACACCGCTGAACAGACGCAGCGCAGCGATCAGATCACGGGCCCCATGGGGCTCGGCATCGGGATTGCGACCCTGGCGATCGCAACTCCGTTCATGGCGGTCGCGGTCGGCCTCCTCGATACGACCGAACCGGTCCATTGGGCGCTACGACTGTTCCTGTTCCTGTTTTCGGGCGTGTTCGTATTGCTCGGCGCGATCTTCCTCGCGGCCGGCTTCTACATGCTCGTCAACGAGGCGATTCCGACTAAGGCACCCTTCCCCCTGCGCGGCGCACGCTACCTCCTGGGCCGCATAACAACACTGCGCTACGTCGTCGCCGCCCTTCCCGTGACCTACCTCGTCGCCCAGTACTACGCCGTGGAAGCCACCGGCGTGGGGTTCTTCAACGTCGGCGCCGACTTCCTGAAACGCGCCGTCCTGCTCGAGTTCATCGCCATCCACGCAACCGGTTTTCTGGGCGTCGCCACGCTGTTGCCCGCGAAGGGTCGTCTCCGGCTTGCAAGGTTCGCGATCCTGGCAACGCTGGGGATCTTCTATCTGCTGGCGGCCTCGGGCGAGGGATGGGAAGCAGCGCTATTCCTCGCCTATCTCGTGGCGATGAAGATCGGCCCGTTCCTCTTCTGTCCCCCCGATTTCCACACCGCCGCGTCGCTGGGGATGCGGTGGGGATTCCACATGGTGATCTTCCTATCCGTCGTGTCCTTCGCGGGCGGTCTGGAGAGCCTGCGGGCCGGCACCATTTACTGGACGCTGATCGCGCTCTCGGAGTTGCTCGGAATGACCGAGGCAGAGTTGATCCCGGAAAGTGCAGCGGCGGAGTCTCCGGACGCCTGAGCCGCGCTGGCAAGGCCGCTAGTCGGGGAGCCCGAATGTCACCAGGGCGTTTCCCGAAATCACCGAGACGTACTGCTTTCCGTCTACCATGAACGTCACGGGAGCCATGACGATCTGCCCGCCGAGGCTCGCCTTCCAGAGCAACTCGCCGCTGTCAGCGTCGAAGGCGTGGAAGTGGCCCTCACGGCCGCCGGTGAACAGCAGGTTCGAGGCTGTGGTCAGCATGCCGCTGTCGCTGACGTCGAACTGATCGAACGTCCACCGCGACTCGCCGCTCGACGGGTCGATGGCGATCACCGCACCGTGTCCCACCTCGTCCGTCCAGTTGTTGATCGGCGAGGTGCGCCCGATACCGATGGTGGGCGCGCCAGGCGTCGGCGCAAGCACCCTGAAGCCACCACCAAGGTACGGTCGGCCGGGCTCGTACTCGGAGAACTCCTTGCGATAGATCGTCGCGTAGTCCTGCCAGGCGGCGAAGTAGAACAGCCCCGTCCGCGGGCTGTAGGACGGCGGATACCAGTTGGTGCCTCCCTGATTGCCCGGCCAGGTGGGAGCGCCCTCCGGCTGCGGCGTCGGGATCGGTCTTCCATTCTCGTCGAGGCCGCTCGACCAGTTCACCCTGACGAACGGCTTGCCGAGCAGAAACTCGCCGGTAACCCGATCGAGCACGTAGAAATAGCCGTTCCGGTTCGCCCACAGCATCAGCTTCCGAGGCGTCCCGTTCCACTCGATGTCGGCGAGCACGGGAACCTGCACCGCGTCGTAGTCGTAGCCGTCGTTGGGGGTGAACTGGAAGTGCCACTTCAGCTCACCGGTGTCGGCATCGAGAGCCACGACGCTGTCCGAGTACAGGTTGTCTCCCGGACGCTGGTCCGCGTTCCAGTCGGGACCCGGGTTTCCCACGCCCCAGTACGTCAGGTTGAGCTCGGGATCAAACGAGCCAGTGACCCATACGGAAGCGCCACCATGTTCCCAGTCGTCTCCCTTCCAGGTCTCGTTGCCCGGCTCACCTGGGCCAGGAATGGTGTAGAAGCGCCACGCCTCCTCTCCAGTGTCGGCGTCGTACGCCGCTATGTAACCGCGAATCCCGAACTCACCACCACCGACGCCGACGATCACCTTGTCCTTCACCACCAGTGGCGCCATGGTGATCGAGTAGGCAAGGTTCACGTCGCCGACTTCCGTCTTCCACAACGGTTGACCGTTGGTCGCATCGACTGCGACGAGGTGAGCGTCGAGAGTACCCATGAACAGCTTGTCGTCGAGCACCGCCACGCCGCGGTTGTTGGCGCCGCAACAAACGGTGGCATTGGCGGCGTTCGTATAGCGGTACATCCAGAAGACGCGGCCGGTGACCGGGTCGACGGCCATGACGTCGTTGGGTCGCTCGGTGACGTACATGATTCCGTCGACCACGATCGGGTTCGACTGCCAGGCCCCGAACACCTGGTTCTGGAGCATCCATTTGAGCTCCAGGTCGTCGACGTTCGATAGCGTGATCTGATCGAGACGGCTGTAGCGCTGGCTGGCGTATCCGCCGTTGTAGGTGAGCCAGTTGTGCGGTTCGTCGGCGGCGCTGCGGATGCGCTCGTACGGGACCTGCGCGCGCAGCGGATGAGGCACCACTAGCCCAACGAGAGCGAGCCCCAGCAGCATCGTTCGTTGAAGGATTCTCATTGCAAGCCCCGTAGCGAGAGCAGGTACCCGATGATGTCGGCGACCTCGTCGCTGGACAGCGTCGTCGGCTCCATCGTGGGTGATCGGAGCACCTCAAGCTCGACCAGATCGTCCTTCGTGAGGGAGCGCAACCTCCCCTCCGAGTCCATCAGCTGGACCGTGTAGGTGTCCTCGTTCAACCGCCGACCACGGATGATCTCGCCAGTACGCGTCGCGGCCAACACCGGCCGGTTGATGGGCAACATAGCCGCGGACGGGTCGAGTAACGTCCGCTGTAGCGCCGCAGGCGTACGAATGGCGCCGATGTCACTGAGATCCGGCGCCGCACGGGGACCTCGTCCGTTGACGCGATGGCACACGGCGCACCCGCCCGCTGCCTCGAAGAGCGCCTGCCCGCGCGCCGCGTCGCCGACCTTTACCGCCGTCCCGTCCGGATCGAAGCCGGCCCGTATGAACGCCACCAACGCATCGAGCTCCGGCGCCGGGAAACCGAAGCTCGGCATGAGCCCGTCGCCAACGCCCGTGGTAATCACGTGGCGGAGGTCATCGTCCGACAGCGGCTGGCGGAACTGTCCCAGCATCAGATTCACACCGTCCACGCCGTCGCCGGAGGGTCCATGGCACAGGGCGCACTCCGCGGCGTAGAGCCGCGAGCCTGTCTCGATATCGGCGCTGGTGTACTGATGATCTCCGAGTCCCTGGGCGACGCTCTCTTCGGGTGCAGCAAACAGGAGGAAAACGCAAAGCCCCACTCCACCGAGCAGCGCTGTCCAAGGAGTAAAGTCGGCGATGGTCATCGGGTAACCAGGCACTGGGGGAACTCTGACCGTTTAGCGCCGCTGAAGAGTACCGCCACTGCGCATCAGATCCAACGAGAACGCCCGACCGCTTACACTGCCGGGACGGCCGACGCTGCTCGTCGCTTGCGCCAACTTGCGACGATCTCGAACCAGTCAGAGAGGACCCATGCGAACTCAACCATGGAAGGTCCTGTCCGTTGCGCTCGTAGTGAGCGTTCTCATTCCCACGGTCATGGCCGGAGGCGCCTCGATGGCACAATCGCCGGAGCCGTTCGTTCCATCGGACTTCGAAGTGCCCGAGCTGCTCGAGACGACACAGCTGAGGCTTCAACCGCTGACGGTCAACGATGTCGTGAGGGACTACGACGCCGTGATGAGCAGCCGCGAACATCTCAGAGGTGTGTTCGGTCCGAACGACACCTGGCCGGAAGACGATCTCACTCTCGAGCAGGACCTCATCGATCTCGGCTGGCACCAGAAGGAGTTCCAGCGGCGCGGCTCGTTCACCTATACGGTTCTCGACCCCAGCGGGCGCGAGTGCCTGGGGTGCGTCTACATCTATCCGACGTCAGCGCGTGGGTACGATGCCGAGGTCGTCCTGTGGGTGCGTCAGAGTGCTTACGAGCGCGGCCTGGATCCGGTGCTCTACGAGACCGTCAGGACCTGGATAGCGGAGAAGTGGCCTTTCGAGAACGTCGCCTACCAGGGACGCGAGATCAGCTGGGACGAGTGGGCGGAGATCACCAAGTAAGCGTGGCCGATGGCCATGCCTCCCCCACCGATCGATCTGCCGTCGTCTGGCGTGCTCCGGTTCACGGGGCCGAGTTCTCCTCTTTCACCGGGACAGTGTAGTTGAGCGACAGGCGGCCACCGTCGGGATACACCGTTTGCCCGGTAACGTACGAGCCATAGTCGCTGGCCAGAAACACCGCCACGCGCGCGACCTCCTCCGGCTCGCCGACGCGACCTAGCGGCGTGCGTGACAGGATCGCTCGACGCGATTCTTCATTGGTCATCACCTCGCCCAACATGTCCGTTGCGATCGAGCCCGGACCGATGGCGTTGACGCGAATCTGATGCGGCGCCAGCCCGATCGCCATTGCGCGCGTTAGCTGCATGATCCCGCCCTTTGACACCGCGTAAGGAAGCTGATCGGGGATCGCCACTACAGCGTTGGTCGACGACATGTTGATGATCGCGCCCGCAATGTCCTTGTTGACCATGTGCCGCGCCACCAACCTGCTGAGCAGAAACGTGCCCCGCAGGTTGACTGCCAGCACGCGGTCGAAGTCCTCGATCGAGGCGTCGAGGATCGAGCCCGCGACGATGATGCCGGCGTTGTTGAGCAGGATGTCGCACTGACCGAAACGATCGACGCAGGCCGCTAGCAGGCGCTCGCAGTGGTCCGGCTCCCTGATATCAGCCTTCACCGCCAGTGTTTGCGTGGCGACCGTCGAGGCAATGTCTTCGGCCATGCCACTGCAAGCCTCCTCGGCAATGTCCGCCAGCACGACGTCCGCACCGTGCTCGGCGAACGCCCGGGCGCAGGCCGCGCCAATGCCTCGGGCGGCACCGGTGACAATGGCGGTTTTCTTGTCGAGGCTCAGCGTCTTTGCGGCCATCGGTCAGCGCAGGGTCGTCGCCAAGCCTCGCAGGGTGTCCACAAGCGACTGCAGGCGCGCCACATCATGGTAGACGGCCTCCTCAGCGTCGGTCTCTAGCTCGACCGCCAGCGCTTCGAGCTCCTCGGCGATCATCGCGCCGTCGCCGCCGGCGGAGCCCAGCCGATCGCTGCGCGCAAGCACCTCGTTGACTGCGCCGACGCGCTGCGGCTCAACGCCGTTGCTGCGTTCGAGTTGGTCGAGGTAGGCACGCGCCAACACCGAGCTCGGCGGCCAGCCGAACCGCTGCTGGTGCTGCACATTGGTCTCCTCGGCCAAAGCCAGGCCAGCGGCGTCGATCTCGTTTTGCGACAGGTACTCACTCGGGGTAAGTCGGAAAACATCGAGTCCGCGGGCGATCTCGGCGCCATAGACGTGGCCGTTGTACCAATAGGCTGACCAGTACCCGCCTGAGATGAGATCCTGCGCGTCGACGGGACCGCGGTCGAAGAACGCGATCTCCACCGGGTTCGCCGAGTCGGTGAAATCGAACACCGAGAGACCGCCCTGGTACCAACCTTGGACCATGATGTCGCGTCCCGGCACCGGGATGAGCGAGCCGTTGTGAGCGACGCAGTTCTCCTGCTCCGTCTGCGGCGCCGGCAGCTTGTAGTAGCCCCGGAACCTCATCTCGCCATCGACGATGTCGAAGATCGCGTTCGCCCCCCAGGTCGGCGGGTCGATCGCCCGGCAGCGCGGACGTGATCCTCCACCCCACTCGTCGGTGAAGATGATCTTGGTACCGCCATTGTTGAACGTCGCCGAGTGCCAGAACGCGAAGCTCTGGTCGACCACCTGGTCCAGGCGGACGGGATTCACCGGGTCAGAGATGTCGAGCAGGATACCGTTGCCCGAACAAGCGCCCGCCGCCAGGCCAATCTCCGGGTAGGTGGTGATGTCGTGGCATTGCCGGGTCTCCCGAGAACTCTGCGTTCCGCGCCCGTGGTCGCCGCCCTGCCAGAGGCCCGAGATGGCGCCGGTCTCCGGGTCGGCGAATATGCGCGGTCGGTTGACGATACGCGCCGCCTCAGGCGCATCCAGAGGCACCTGGATCACGTCGATGCTGAAGAGGGCGGTGTCCGGATCGTCGGCAGGATCGCTCGCCGGCTCGCCCTCGTCATCGGCGTCGGGGTCCGGCCCGGAGCAGCCCGCCAGCTCATCGCCCGACCGAACCGCGCTCGTTCCCGACCCGTAGACGTAGACGTTGTCGTTGTCGTCAGGATCCACCACCAACGTGTGGGTGTGCGACCCGCGGCAGGTCTGCACGGCGGCTACCTGAAGCGGATTCCTCAGATCGGCGATGTCGAAGATCCGAACGCCGCGGAAGCGCTCGGCGCTGACAGGATCCTCGACCCCCTGGGTGCCGCAGTCGAGCCGCGCCCGCGTGTCCTGTACCGACATGAAGAGAAGGTTGCCGTAAACCGACACATCCCCCTGGCCGCCAGGACACACGATCGAAGCGAGGAGCTCGGCCTGCTCGGCGTCCTCAATGCTGTATATGTTGAAGCCGTGGTAGTTGCCCATGAACAGGTGCTCGCCGCTGAACGCGAGGTCGGTGTTGGAAAAGCTCAACCCGCTTCCCGGCCGCGGCGGCGCCGCGGCTGCGGGTTGATCCTGCGCCGGCTGAGCTTGACCCTCAGCGTCGGGCGGTGTTGGAGGCGCATCTCTCGGCGGCCGGGGCCGACCAGCCGGTGCCTCGGGATCGTAGAAGCCCGCTGGTTTCTCCAGGCTGGTGACCAGCTCCATGTTGCGCGCCGCCACCCCCGCATCCCGGAAACCGGGGGCCAGGCCGATTCGGGGATCCGCCTGGGCCGCGGTGGATGGCCGTTGTTGGGAGCTCGGCGCCCCGAGCAGAGACATCGCGACGGTCAGACACACGACGGTTGTAAGAACGAGCTTCATCGTTGTTGCTCCTCGAGCATCGCGTTGAGCATGGCGCCCATACGGTCCATTTCCGCGCGCTGGTCAGCCACGACATCGGCAGCGAAAGCAGCGATGTTCGACTCCTGGCCGGCGCCTGCGGTTGAAAGAAGTTCATCAACCATGATCAGAGCACCCTCGTGGTGCCGGATCATGGACTGAAGAAAGAGCCGCTCGAATGCCGCCCCCGTCGCCTCCCCGAGGCGGCTCATTTCCTCGGCCGTGAGCATACCGGGCATAAGCGTGACGCCGGGGTCATGGTGGTGATCCTCACTCGGTACCGTCTCGCCACGGACTTCCAACCAGCCCTCCATCATCTTGATCTCGTCCTGCTGAGACAGCTCGATCCGCGACGCCAGCATCGGCATGTCCTGGCGGTCAGTCCGCTTCGGTACCAGCACGGTCATCTCCAGGGCCTGGGCGTGATGCCCAATCATTCCCTGCATGAACCGCACGTCCGCGGGCGTGTGCTGGACCCTCGATAGATCGACCGCCTCGTCGGCATCGATCACGCGGCTCGGTGCGCCGGGGGCGCCGGGCTGCACGATCGGTGGAGCGGTTTCTTTGTTGGCGCCGCGGCACGACAGCGTGCCGGCACCAGCAAGTAACAAAACTGCGACAATCGGGCCGGATACGGTTCTCACGATTCCGAATCGTACACTCTACGAATTGCTACCCATCCGAGGGTCGCCGATCCTCGATCGACGCGCAGCTGATGAGGCCATCATGACCCGAGCCGTTCGGAAGTCCACCATCACCATGGCATTGTTCGGGGCCGCCGCTGTGACCCTTCTGTCCGCACCGGACAACTACGCCCAGAACCGCGGCATAGGCAAGAGCTTCGCCACCCGCTCGGTGGCAATGGGAACGCGCGGAATGGCGGCTACCAGCCAACCGCTCGCCACCATGACGGCGCTCGACGTTCTCAAGCGCGGTGGACATGCTGTCGACGCAGCGATCGCAGCCAACGCCGTGCTGGGTCTGGTGGAACCCACCGGCAACGGCATCGGCGGCGATCTGTTCGTCATCATCTGGGACAACGACAACAAGCGCGTCGCTGGCTTCAACGGCAGCGGCCGATCGCCCGAGACGCTGACCCTGGAGGAGTTTCGCCGCCGGCAACTCGAGCGTATTCCGAACCTGGGTCCCCTGGCTGTTTCGGTTCCGGGGGCCGTCGACGGCTGGTTTCAGATCCACGAACGGTACGGACGGCTCCCGATGAGCGACCTGCTACAGCCGGCGGTCGACTATGCGCGCGACGGATTTGCCGTTACCGAGGTCATCGCCAACGGCTGGCGGGGCGGTGCCCGGCGGCGCCAGCAGTATCCCGGCTTTGCGGAGATCTACATGCCTGACGGCAAAACGCCGGCTGCCGGCGAGATCTTCAAGAACCCCGCCCTCGGCACCACCCTCGAGACCATTGGCCGCGAAGGACGCGACGCCTTCTACAAGGGCGACATCGCCCGCTCCATCGACCAGTACATGCAAGAGGCAGGCGGGTTCCTTTCCTGCGACGACCTGGCGGCACACCAGGGCAACTGGGTGGAGCCGATGTCGACCACCTATCGGGGCTACACAGTCTGGGAGCTGCCGCCCAACGGCCAGGGCATCGCAGCGCTGCAGATGCTCAACATCATGGAGGGCTTCGACGTCGCCTCGATGGGCTTCGGCAGCCCGGGATACCTACACCTGCTGATCGAGGCGAAGAAGCTCGCCTACGAAGATCGTGCCAAGTTCTACGCCGATCCGGCGTTCAACGACATTCCGGTCGACTGGCTCATCTCCAAGGAGTACGGGGAGCAGCGACGCGAGCTAGTCGACATGAGCAAGGCGGCCAAATCGTATGAGCACGGCGATCCACTTCTGGAAGACGGTGACACCATCTACATGACGGTCGCCGACGGCGACGGCAACATGGTGTCGCTGATCCAGAGCAACTACTCCGGACTCGGCTCCGGCATGACGCCGATTGGCCTGGGGTTCCAACTACAGAACCGGGGCGCGCTCTTCAACCTCGCGGAAGGGCACTTCAACACCTACGAGCCGGGTAAGCGACCCTTTCACACGATCATTCCGGCCATGGTTACCAGGGACGGCGAGCCGTTCTTCAGCTTCGGCGTCATGGGTGGCGCCATGCAGCCACAGGGGCACGTGCAGATCCTGGTGAACATGATCGACTTCGGGATGAACGTGCAGGAGGCGGGAGACGCGCCGCGCATGCGCCACTCCGGCTCTTCTCAACCAACCGGGGAGGTGATGAGCGACGGCGGGTCGGTGAATCTGGAGTTCGGTTATTCCGCCGAGACGATCGCGGCATTGTCGGCCATGGGGCATACGGTGGGCGTGAGCACCGGTGGATACGGGGGCTATCAGGGTATACGGCGCGACCCTGCAACCGGCGTCTTCTACGGCGCGACCGAATCGCGTAAGGACGGCATCGCGGCAGGCTATTGAACACGGAGGCACGGTATGAGAGCTGCCCTCGGCGTGATGTTGGCCGGTGTAGTGAGCCTGGGCACGGCGACGCCCTCCCTCCAGGGCTCGGGGGGCGCTGATCTCGTTTTCCGCAACGGTGCCGTGTACCGCGTCGATGCGGCTCGAAGCTGGGCCTCGGCGGTTGCCGTCGACGGAAACCAGATCGTATATGTCGGGGACGATGCCGGGCTGGATCCGTTCGTTGGACCGGGCACGCGGGTCGTCGATCTCGACCGGCGCATGTTGCTGCCGGGCTTTCAGGACTCCCATCTGCATCCCGGTACCGGAATGCGCTTGCTGCAGATCGATGTGCAGGGAGTGTTCGACGCCAGCGAGGTAGTCGTCAGGATCGCACGCTATGCGGCGCAGCGCCGGGAGCACGCGTGGATCCAGGGCGGCGGCTGGGAGGCGGCAGCCTTCCGGCCCACGGGGCTCCCCACCCGGCAGCTGCTCGATAGCGCCGTGAGCGACCGGCCGGCTGTTCTGCGGAGCGCTAGTGGGCAGGCCATCTGGGTGAACTCGCTCGCCCTCGACGCGGCTGGAGTCACGGCCGCCACAGCCGATCCGGACAACGGGCGCATTGAGCGCGATGAGCGCGGGGAACCCAGCGGCGTCCTCTCCGGCAGCGCCGTCGCCCTGGTGTTGCGGCATGTGGCTCAGCCTGGCAAGGCGCTCCGACTCGACGGCTACCGCTCGGCGCTAGCCTTGATGAGGCGCAACGGCATCACCGCCATCACCAACGCTTCTTCCTCGGCACAAAGCGAAGCCGACTTCGGTGAGCTGGCGGCGGCAGACGAGCTCACGGTGCGCTCGACGCACTGTCAGAGGTTCCGCCTGGAGATGGACGACGTGGAGCAGGTGGGCGAGTTTCTCGAGCGTCGGGCGCGGCTGCCGGCCGGAGCAACGCGCGCCACGTGCGTCAAGATCTTCCTCGATGGCAACATGCGCCGAGAAACGGCCGGCTTGCTGCGATCGTACGCCGGGCAGCCCGGTGATCTGGGCGAAGTGTTTGTCGAGCCCGAACGCCTCGCACGGGTACTCACGCGGCTAGATCGTGAGGGCTTCCAAGTCTTGATCCACGCGATCGGCGACCGGGGCGTCCGGCGTGCACTGGACGGGTTCGCGGTGGCGCGCGCCACCAACGGGCCCGAAGGACCACGACACACGATCACTCACCTGGCGCTGATCGATCCCGTCGACCTACCGCGCTTTCGCCAGCTCGGTGTGACCGCCAACATGACGCCGCACTGGGGGAAGGGCGACGGGTGGATCGAGACGTCTGGGATCGAATCCGTCGGTATCGAGCGCGCGCGAGGGTTCTACGCCTACAAGGGGCTGCTGGGGAACGGTGCCCACCTGGTTTGGGGAACCGATTGGGGAGTATCGCCCATCGCACCGATGGAGGGCATCGAGTCGGCCGTTACCCGCCGACATCTGGGCGGTCGCGACGCCGCCGGCAACATCTACGAGGCCTGGGCACCGGAGGAGCGCCTGACGCTCGGCCAGGCAATTGCCTCGTACACCATATTCGGTGCCTATCTGTGGGCGCAGGAAAGCACACGCGGTTCGATCGAGGTCGGCAAGCTGGCCGATCTGGTCGTGCTCGAGAGCAACCTCTTCGAGGTACCCGAGGTGGAGATCCACCGGGTCCGCGTCGA
Source organism: Acidobacteriota bacterium (assembly GCA_965197275.1). Lineage (GTDB taxonomy): Bacteria > Acidobacteriota > UBA890 > UBA890 > WLXD01 > DASCOT01. Next base: position 85,213 of record CBDAMQ010000032.1, on the reverse strand, counting down.
CATGACGGTGTTCGACGGCACGGTCGTGTTCGAGCGCGACCCGGCGCCGTAGCGGCCGCGACCACATGAACGCCCACCTCTTGTTGACAATTCTCGTGACCTTCTGCGCGGTCGCCCCACTCGCGGCCAGCACGCAGGCGACACGGGGCGTGCTGGTGCGGTCGTGGGACGAGGGCCCGCACGGCCCGCTGGCTGCGAACGTCGGCGTGGTCGGTGCATGGCAGAAGCTCCAGAAAGTGCGCACGACGGCCAGCCTGCTGTACACCACCGCCCATCCGGACGACGAGGAAAGCGGCGTGCTGACGCTGCTCAGCCGCGGTCTCGGGGTGCGCACCGCCCTACTGACGCTCAATCGCGGTGATGGCGGGGCGAACGCCATCGGGCCAGAGCTATTCGACGCGCTCGGCCTCATCCGGAGCGCGGAGCTGCGACTGGCGGGACGCTACTACGGCCTCGACGACCAGTACTTCACCACCGCCGTCGACTACGGGTATTCGAAGAGCTTGGATGAGGCATTCCGGAGCTGGGACCGGGAAGCGGTTCTGGCCGACATGGTCCGAGTCCTCCGAACGAACCGGCCACTCGTCGTGATCTCCCGATTCCATGGCTCGGCCCGGGACGGGCACGGACATCACCAGGCCGCCGGGGTGCTGACCCCCGAGGCGGTGCGGGCTGCCGCCGATCCGAGGCGATTCTTGCAGCAGATCAGCGGCGATGGCCTCAGGCCGTGGCGTGTGAGGAAACTCTACCGGGCACGACCGACCGACGAAGAGCATGTGGACGCCGAGCTGAACCCGCAGCAGACGAGTCCCTGGCTCGGCGACTCGTACCAATCGTTCGGATCCTACGGCCTCAGCCTGCAGCGCTCGCAGACCGCAGGGCGGCTGAGGCGCGGCCGCGGCCCTAGCGCATCTGCCACCTATGAGCGGCTGCATCCACGTCAGTCGGACTCGGGCCCGGGAATCTTCGCCGGCCTGGACACCTCCTTGTCGGGCCTCTTCAGGCTGCTCGACGAACCCGGATCGGACCGAGCCCATGCGGCGCTTCTGGAGGCCGAATCACACATCGAGGCGGCGGCGTCGGAGTTTGCAATCGCAGATCGGAGCCCCGCGGCGCAGCACCTCGCCAACGCTAGAGCAGCGTTGGCCGACGCTGCCGGCGACGTGGCGCCGCACTCCGATGCCGCCTTCTTTCTGGAAATCGAGCGTCGCGAGCTCGACGTGGCCCTCGCGGCCACGCTGGGACTCCGCCTGGAGGCACTGGCGAGCCTGCGTGGCGGGCGGCCGGGCGATCCAATGAGTGTCGCCGTACCAGGCGCAGACCTCAACGTCCACGTGACGGCCACTGTCGGCGGATCCGAAGTCGTCACGCTCGCAGATGTACGGCTCGATGCCGACCCTGGCTGGGCCACTAGCGGGAGAATCGCGGCCGGTCCACTCTACGCCGGCGCGCCGGCGACCGGCACCCTCGGCCTTTCCGTCCCCGCCGATGCCCAGCCGTCGCGCCCCTGGTTCTACCGGACGTCGATCACGCGGAACATGTACGCCGTTCGAGAACCCGCGGATCTGCACCTCGGCGAATCCCAACCACGAGTCTCGGCGGTGGCGACGGTCGAGTACCGCGGCCAGCGATTCGAGGTTTCGGAGTCGGTTCGCACGCTCGAACCTCAGCCTCCTTACGGCACCGCGCGGCACGTTCTGATGATCGCGCCGTCGCTCGTCGTCACGGCGGAGCCGATGGCTGCCGTGTTGCTTCCGCACCGTCGATCCGTGGAGATATCGGTGCAGGTGGGCTCCAACGCGCCGTCCGCGATCGACGCCGAGCTCGGCCTCGATCTGCCGCCGGGTTGGACCTCCCAGCCGTCGTCGGCAGCGCTGCACTTCCAGGGGCCGGGATCGACCGAGCGCGTGCTGTTCCGGGTGACGGCCCCTGGCTCGGTATCCGAGCGCTCGGCGCTCGAGCGGATCACGATCGAGGCCCGTGCACGTGCGGCGGGGCGCGAGTACACAGAGGGCTTCCAGCGCATCGCGCATCGGGACCTGACGCCTGGTTATCTGTATTCAGCGGCGCGTGTCGATGTGGTGCCGGTCGACGTCGCAGTTGCCCCGGAGCTGACCGTCGGCTACGTGATGGGGGTCGGGGACGACGTTCCGGCGGCGATCGAGCAGCTCGGCGCACAGGTGCGGCTGCTGTCGCCATCCGACCTGGTGGCCGACGACCTGCCCAAGTACGACGTCATCATGGTCGGTACCCGTGCCTACGCGGTGCGTCCGGATCTGGCCACGAGCAACGGACGCCTGCTGGAATACGCGCGCGCTGGCGGCAACCTGATCGTCCTGTACCAGACACAGGAGTACACGCCCGAGAGTCAGGCGCCATACCCGGCCTCGTTGCCGGGCAACGCCCAAGAGGTTTCTGAGCAGGACGCTCCGGTCGCCCTCCTGTCGCCGGACCACGCGCTGCTCACCTCTCCGAATCGAATCGGCCCCGACGACTTTGACGGTTGGATCGAGCAGCGCGGCTCGAAGTTCTTCAGCACCTGGTCGGGACAGTACACGCCGCTAATCGAGACCCACGACGCGGGTCAGTCACCTCAGCGGGGCGTCTGGCTGACCGCTGAGGTCGATGAGGGCCACTTCACGTACGCCTCGATCGCGCTCCACCGGCAGCTCCCTTATGGCGTGCCCGGAGCGTATCGGATCCTCGCCAACCTCCTGTCCCTGGGCACGCAGGACGGCCGCTGAGGAGTCAGCCACGGGCCGGCCCATCTACATCGCCGCGTGGTGATGTCGAGCGTGCGTGGCCTGCCGGGTATATGGACAAATGCTGGCTGCACTATATTTAACTACACTATCGTATAATCATTTCGGCACCGCAGCTAGTTCCTCGCGAGGGTCATTCCCGGCGCGGGCACAGGGAAGACGACATGAGCTATCTCGGCGAGTTCGAACAGCTGATCCTCTTCGCGGTCGTTGAGCTCGAGGACGACGCCTACGGCGGGGCCATCCGAGAAGCCATCGAACGAAGAACGGGCCGGGTGGTCTCCTCCGGAGCTATCTACACGGCGCTGGGCCGCCTGGCCGAGAGGAAGCTGGTCACGTCGAGGCTCGGGGAGCCGACAGCGGGCCGCGCCGGTCGACCGCGGAAGTACTACTCGCTCGAACCGGCAGGTGCGCGTGAGCTGAAAGCCACCTACTCCACCATCCAGGCGATGGCCGGCGGACTGATCGCGAAGCTCACCGACCTGGCCGAGCGTTGACCATGCCCGACTCTCGAACAGACAGAGTACCGGTGTCGGGGCATCGCCAACCTCCTGTCCCTGCGCAACCGGCGGGCCGGTGAGCATCCCGTCGGGCCCTAGGGAGTGAACGCCCGGTAGTAATCGGCGCCCGAGAGTCGGACCGAAAGCGTCTTGCCGGACGCGAGGGCGCCGAAGCGGATCCGCTCGGCGGCGTTCTCGTTGCCGACGGCGAACACCCCTTCCTCGAGCGGGATGAGCCGCATCGCAAATCCTCCGGGATAGACCAGATACAGGCCGCCTTTTCGACCCACGACGCGGAAGTTGCCGGTCCAGGGGTTGTGTGAGCGATAGTGGCCCTCGTAGGCGCGCCACGATTCCGGAGGCTCGAAGCTCTGGGGTCCGCTGTAGCGCTCGTGGCGGAACCACTCGGCGCCGTGGAACGCCTCCACCACGGCGTCGTCCTCACGCCCGACCACCAGCGGGAACCGCGCGAACCCCGGGTCGTCGACGATGAAGGCGTCGTTGCGCATGCGCAACAGGGGGATCTGTCGGGAATCCGGCTCCGACTCCGACCCGCCGGCGGGCGCCACCTGCAGGAAGAGCCGGCCTGCGTCCGCCACGACCGTGATCTGTCGGGAGTCGGATCGGTAGGTTCCGCTGTAGTCCTCGGCGTCGTCGATGTGCTCACGGTCCCGAGTCGGCGGCGGCTCGGGCAGCTCCTTGCCAGCGCGAACCGCCACGGCGAGGTCGAGCGCGAAGCGCGCCACCGCTCCCGCCGGGCCGGAGCCGTTGATCATCACCGCCGCACCCAGGCCGGCCCCCGGATCAGCGACGATGCTCGACACGAACGACAAATGGCCACCGCCGTGCGACAGCAGCGTGCGTCCGTCCAGGTCCGTGACGCCGATGCCGTAGCCGTAGTAGCTGTTGTCGCCAGACTCCGTTCCCCGGTTGGTGAACAACTCGAAGCTGTCCTCGGACAGGATGCGGCCGGCGGGGCCCTGGCCACCGTTGAGCAACATGCGAACGTATGCGGCCATGTCGGCAGGAGTCGAGGTGACGCTACCGTCGCCGGCGCCGTACTCGTGCCATTCGGCCGGGACCAGTGGTGCCCCCGGAAGCGTCGGGCGATCGTCGTAGGCTGGCCTGTACGCGGTGGCCGAGAGCAGTCGTGTCGCGGTGGTAATCGAACCGTGCGACGCCGTCATGCCGAGCGGCTGGAGAATGCCGGCCTCCAGAGTCGCGCCCAGGGGTTCGCCGCGGACCGCCTCGAGCAGCACCCCGAGGGTCTTGTAGCCAACGTTGGAATAGTGGAAGCGATCGGCGGCCGGCCCGATCGCCAGCCGCGAGTCGCGCAAGGCCCACGCCTCGTAGTGGCCATGCGGTGCCAGATCGGAGCCGTTGATGATCCCCGCCGTGTGGGTGAGCAGATCGTGCACTGTAATCGGTTGCCGGCTGGAATCGACCTCGAACCACGGCAGGTACTCGTGCACCGGCGCCTGCAAGTCGATGGTTCCGCGCTCGTGCTCCTGCAGGATGCAGATGGCGGTGAACGACTTGCCGATCGAGCCCATCAGAAACAGCGTCTCCGGTTGCACCGGGGCGCGCGCATCGAGGTTGGCAAAGCCGTAGGTCCAGACGCCCAGCACGCGATCCGCGTCGGTCAACGACAGCGCCATACCGGGCAGGGCCCATTCATCCAGCTGCTGTCGAACGTAGTGGTCCAGTCGGGCGAACGCCTCGTCCCAGGGCTCGCCAAGATCGGCAGCAACCTCCTGGTACTGGAGGCCATTCGATGGGTTCCCGGCGTGGGGGGAGACGTGGCAGGCGCTAGCGACGATCAAGACGCCGGCGAACGCAACGCTGGCCAACCGAGCCCGATAACTAGACGTCGCGCACCTGGAATGACTCCGTTCTGGTTGCGTCATGGGTGGTGACTCCAGGTGAAGAGACTTCAGTTGAAAGTGACCGCGCTCAGATACCTGTTGCATCGTGCGATCGCTCGATCCTAATCGTCGACGACGTCCAGAAGATGGGTATAAGCGAGTCCCTGCTGCTGCATGGCCCGGCGGTAGTTCACCGCAACGGCGTCGAACTTCAGATGCAGCTCATCGGCCAGATCGAAAGGAACCTGATCCGGGCGCTGCGACTCGACGATGACCTGATCCTGCCCGAAGATCGTCGCTTCGAAGTCCTGCAGAACGGTGTCGGGCTCGTCCAGATCGTAGTTCCGGCCGATGATGCAGTAGCCGCGACATTGCTTCTGGGAGATCGGCTGCGAGGCGAAAAAGTAGACCATGCCCTTGGACCCGCCCCATCCCAATCGAAGCACGATGGTGTAGGGCAAGTGCAGCTCATACAGGCTGTGCCGCTCGGGTTTGACGATGTCGTCATTGGCGAACACCGGAAAGTCGTCTGAATTGGCGGCCTCGGGCCGCACGACCTCGTAGTGCAGCACGTGGCCGCGGATCTCGACGTCATGATCTGGCACGAGCGGACGCGACGGGTCTCCCAGCAGTCCTGGATGCACCCACGGAAAATGGCCGAAGTCGGTGAAGTTCTCTACTTGCCTCGACGCGTCACTGGCCCAGCTAAACGGCCCGGTGTTGACTACCTTCCAGTCGCCATCTTCGAGCTCGGGAATCTCCGGCAACGCATAGATAGGATCGGCCAGCGACACCCAGATGAGGCCATACCTTTCGAGGCACTCATACACGGGCGTGCGCGCCTTGGCCGGTATCGCTTGGTGCTTGCTCTGCGGGATGTGCACACAGGCGCCCGAGGCATCGTATTTCCAGGCATGGTAGGGACAGACGATGCAGTCATCCTCGAGCCGGCCCAAGGATAGCGCCGTGCCGCGATGGATACAGACGTCGCGCATGGCCCGCGGGATTCCGTCCGTCGTACGCCAGACGACGACCGGCTCATCCAGCAACGTGACCGACAGCGGCGCCTCTGCCGACACCTCGTGCGCGTAGCTCACCGGATGCCAGCATCCGTACAGGTTGTCGGGGAGGGTTGAGCCTTGCATTTCGGGTCTCCGAACAGCGCATTCTCAGAGGCCCACTTGATCTGGGCTGGCACTTGGTAACTCATTGAATCGATGCTGACAAGATGTCGAGGTCGGTGCCTGGTCAGCGGACACTTCGACTCCAGGAGGAAGACGATGAGGTGGATGCGCGTTTCTGTCCTACCGGTAGCGATTGCTGGGTCGGCCATCCTCATCGCGGCTCCGAGCCCTGAAGGGATGCGCAAGAGCGCTCGTCCGGAGCCGGGGCTTTCGGAGCAAGGCCTTCGGGAGGCGGGGCCTCGGGAGCCAGAGCCCCGGGAGGTGGTACTTCGGAAGATGGCGCTTCGCGAGGAGGCGTTTCGCGGCCATGCGCCGGAGTCTCCGGTACAGCCAGCACATATCAACGCGGCGAGTGTCGCCTGGCACGTCTCCGAGGCTGGTGAGCGGCGCTCGAACAGAATCATCGGCGGCGAATCGATCCCGGACGAGGACCTGCACGTGGGCCTCTGGGAGCTCGCGCCGTGGGCCATCTACGCTGGCCATGTTCATCCGGTGCCCGAGTTCTACGTCCTCATCGAAGGACAAGTCGAGTGGAGCCTCGGCGATGAGACGTTCCTTGCCGAACCCGGCGAGTTCATCTACATCGCCCCGAGCACGATGCATCGGATGGTGAACCTGACAGACGGCGTAGCGCGGGCGGTCTGGGGCCGCTGGGCGCCAAACGGCGATCGCAGCGTGTACGAGGGCGAGTCGCGGTACGTGGAGCCGATTCCGGAACAACCGCCGGAGGCGGTGTTGTTTCCGCAACCTGGACAGTAAGACTGTCCTCGGGCAACCTGCGGGGCGCCGCGGCTGTGGGCACGCACCGGTGGCCTCGGTGGCGCCGGCCCGCCGACGACCCCGCGTCTCGGGCAACACTACGGGGGAAACATCGTGCACAAGCACGACCGCCGGCTCGGAATGGACCGCGACATCACGCGTCGCGATTTCCTCAACGGCACCAGCGTTGCCATCGGCGGCTCGTTGCTCGCCGCCGGAACCGCCGGCGCATCCCCCGCCGCAGCTCCCGACGCAACCCGAGCCACAGCGAAGCAAACGGCACTGCCCTACCCACCTACCTGGGAGGTGGGCAGCACCTACCCACCCAGGCTCACAGGTATGCGCGGCAGCCATCCGGGCTCGTTCGAGGTGGCGCATGCGGTGCGCGACGGCAAGCGCTACGACGACGTTACTGACCTCGACGAGACCTACGACCTGATCGTCGTCGGCGGTGGGCTCAGCGGGCTGGCGGCGGCGTACTTCTTCAAGAAGGCGCTGCCGGAGTCGAAGATCCTCATCCTCGACAACCACGACGACTTCGGCGGGCAAGCGAAGCGCAACGAGTTCGAAGTCGACGGCCGCACCGTGGTTACCTACGGCGGCAGCGTGTACATGACGGGCGCCTACACCCATGAGGGTATGGCGATGCTCGGGGACATCGGCCTCGACTGGGATCGATTCAATCGCACCACCACCACGAGCTACGAGCTGTATGGAGATGGCTACGGGGGCATCGGCTCGATGGGCCTCGAGGCGGGTGTGCTGTTCGATCGCGAGACCTTCGGGGAGGATCATCTCGCGGTCGGCGAGCCTCAAGGCCGCGCCTCCGCCGCGGACTGGGAGCAGTTCCTCGCCGGCGCGCCGCTTTCTTCGGCGGCGAAGCGCGACATCGTGCGGTTGTACACCGAGAACGCCGACTATCTGCCGGGTCTCAGCCGCGACGCCAAGATCGCCAAGCTACGGCGAATCAGCTATCAGCAGTACATCCTCGATGTCGTCGGTGTGACGCCGGATGTCGTGCCCTATTTTCTGAAACAGACGCTCGGCGGCCCGAACGGCGCCGCCGGGATCGATTCGGTGAGCGCCTACGTCGCCTACCGACACAACTCGCTCCCCGGCTTCGGCGGCCTGGAGCTCGGCGATCGCCCGCACCGCAACTTCCTCGGCACTCGCAGCCCGGTCGAGCGCATCCACTTCCCCGACGGCAACGCCGGGCTCGCTCGCCTGATCGTGCGTTGGCTCAACCCCGAAGCGCTGCCCGGCAGCACGATGGAGGACTCGGTCACCACACCGGTGAGTTACGAGAGGTTGGACCGGCCCGACGACGATGTCCGCATACGGCTCAACAGCACCGTGATCGACGCCACTCACGTGGGCGAACGCGGCACCGCCAGCGAGGTAGCCGTCACCTACGTCATCGGCGACAAGGCATACCGCGTGCGTGGCAGCACCTGCGTGATGGCCTGCTACAACGCCGTGATTCCGCACCTCATGCGAGATCTACCATCGGAGCAGAAAGACGCGCTCCACATGGCGGTGCGAACAGCGCGCGTTTACAGCAACGTGCTGATCCGCAACTGGCGTCCGTTCGTCAAGCTCGGCATCAACGGCGCTCACTGCCCCGGCAGCTTCCACCAGTTCTTCAGCCTCAGCTGGACGACCCGGATCGGTGACTACCGCTATACCGAGTCGCCCGACGAGCCGATCGTCGTGCGCATGAACCGCGACCCGATCGCGCCGGGTCTCAGCGCTCGCGACCAGTTCCGCGCCGGCCGCGAGAACATACTCGCGACCTCCTTCGACGACTACGAGCGCAACATCCGCGACCAGCTGAACCGCGCGCTGGGGACGGGCGGATTCGACGCCGCCGACGACATCCTGGCGATCACCGTCAACCGCTGGCCGCACGGCTATGCCGGCGCCGCCAACGAGCTCTACGATCCTGAGTGGGGCTACGACGAACCACCATGGGTCAAGGGACGCAAGCGCTTCGGCCGCATCACGATCGCCAACACCGACGCCGCCGCTATCTGCCTCGCCCAGGCGGCGTTCGACCAGGCGCATCGGGCCGTGAACGAGCTGCTCACGGACGTGCTGCGCCCGGAGTTCCAGTACCCGTGGGCCGAGAGAACCTGACCGGCGCGGTTCGCCCTCCTCAGCCCGCTGCTCTCCTCGGCGCGGCGCCGCAAGCGGCAGAAACCAATCCACGATCTATCTCTCTATCGGCACCCGCTGCTTCAACTCCTCGAACCAGTTGAGCACGACGCGGATGTGCGGGGTCTCCGGCGCGGCCTGCTCGGCGGCATCTTCGCGCTTCAGCTGCAAGAACCGCGCGCCGTCGGCGGTGACTTCGTAGTTGCCCGCATATCCGGCCAGCGGGTAGAGCGCCTCGGGGGTCGAGTGGGTGAACTCCGGCTCTGTGCTCACCGCAACGGAGAATCGTTCGCCACGAGACGCGAACACGATCTCGCCGCCATCCCGGGTCCAGGTCGGCCTACCGCCGCCGGCCGTCGAGATCAACCAGCGTCGCCGGCTCTCGACCTTCATGACGTAGACCTCGAATCGTCCGGTGTCGTTGGACTGATACGCGAAGAAGCGGCCGTCGGGCGAGATCGACGGGTACAGCTCCATCGTTCCACGCCGGGTGGTATAGCCAATTGAGGCTGACGCGAAGCTCCATCACGCGTGGTTCGCCGGGCCCTATCAGACTCAGCGGAGGGAGTGCCGACGCGCATGCCGGCGCCGGAGCCTGCTGATGGCGGCGGGACTGGGAGCGACGCGCAGTATCCGTTCGAGCGCTGTTTCGTCGAGCGGCCAGTGCTGCACCAGATCACCCAGGCACCAGGCTTTCTGTACATCGGAATGGAGCGCCCCCGTGAGCCGCAACGCCTCGTCGAGGCCGTCGATTGCCCCGCCCCGGATCAGCTCACTGAGGGCTCGTCGAGCCGCCCAGCCGGGGCTGAGTCGGGCGAGCAACTGCGCCCTGCCCGACCGGCCGAGTCGCGCTCCGAAGCCGGGGTCGTCGCGCAGCTCCCGCAGCAGACCGAGCTTCTCGGCGGCGGAAGTTGCCGGGAAGCCAGCCGCCCCGGTTCCGGCGCCAGAATCGGACGGCGGTGGCGCCGACTCGGCGATCACCTCCGACGGCGGCGCCGCCGCCTCGGCAACAGTCTCTCGCAACGGGGGCGAGCGAGTGGCAACGGCGGCCGCGTGGGGCGCCTCGACGACATCGGGTATCTCGTCGGCCCGGCCACCCTCAGCCGCCGGCCTTTCGTCGGGAGCCTCTTCGCCAGATACCGCTTCGTCGGTGGCCGCGGGTTCGTCGATAGGCTCTGCCGCGTGGAGGGGCGCGGCCTCGTCATCGATCGCCGTATCTTCGCTGGCGCCGCCGGTCTCGGCGGAATAGTCCGCCTCTTCGTCGACCGCCTCGACGACCAGATCGACCAGGTCCCTGCTCAGGTCGCCGTAGTTTCCGGACCGAGCGTTGGAGGCTAGCTTGCGCAGCCCATCGGGATCCGCCCGGCCAACCCGATCGAGGGTGCGCTTTAACGCCAACTCTCCGTCGGAGAGGGTGCCGTCCTTGGCGAAGAGCTTCTCGAGCCGATTCCACGCCGCCTTGCTACCGAGCGCCAACGCGACTTGTCGCTGCTCGTCGGCCGGCAAGCCTTGAATCTGGCGCCAGTAGCGCGTCACTAGCATGATCTTGCGGTGTACGCCGCGGCGCGCCGAAAGCTCCTGCAAGAACTCATCGAGCGTCATGCCCGATCATCCCCTCCGCCGCCGTCGTCAGGTGTGCCCAAGTTGGCGGCGGCGGCGCCCGGGAGGGCGGCGATGCCGCGCAGGAATTCGTCGAGGTCGACTCCGGCGAGCTGCTGCAAAATCGGGCCGAGCTGGCTGAGCACCTGTATGACGTCTTCGGTGAGCTTGGCGGCGCCGGTGCCACTCCCCTTCCCATTGCCCTGGCTGATGATCGTCGTCGTGCCGGCCCTCGACAGCGGTTCCGACACGGCAGCGGCGATGTCAGGCAACACTTTCAGCGCCTCGATCGAGAGGCCGGCCTCGTTGTAGAGTTTCAGCGCTGCGGCGAGCAACCGTCGGGCCTCCGCCTCCGCCGTGCCCTTCGCCTGGATGGCCTCGGCTTCTGCGAGGCCTACCTCGCGCCGCTCCGCAGCCTCGGCAGCAGCACGCGCCAGCCCCTCGGCGCGCACCGCCTCGGCCTGCTCCTCACGCTTCTTGCGATCGGCGGCGGCACGTTGCTCGATCTCGTAGCGCTCTGCCTCCGCCTTCTCACGCACCGTCGCGTTGAGCTCGAGCTTCTGGCGCTCGACCTCTTTCTCGGCGATGCCGATGTCCTGTTGCTTGAGCTCCATCTCGCCGGCCTTGACGGCCTGCGCGTCGGCGACGTCGACTTCCTCTCGAATCGTCGCCTTCTTCAGCGACAGCAGCTTGTCGGCCTCGGCGATCTCGGTATCGACCTGTAGGCGCTTTTCCTCCTTGCCGCGGCGGGCCGCCTCCTCCTCTACGGCGGCGTCGTGGTCGGCGCTGGCGGTGGCGATACGTGCGCGCTTGAGCGCCTCCTGGATCTTTGGCTGGCCGAGAGCGTCGAGATAGCCCTGTTCGTCTTGGATCTCCTGGAAGACGAAAGACTTGAACTCGAAGCCCATTCCATCGAGGTCGCTGTTCGCCTCATCGCGAATCTTCTCCTGAAACGACTTCTGATCGCGGTATAGCAACTCGACAGTCAGGGTACCGACGATGCCGCGAAGGTGGCCTGCGACCGTCTCTTGGATGGTCTGCTGGATCTCCTTGACCTCGACGCCGAGAAAACTCGCCGCAGCGCGCTGGATCGCGCCGGTTGAGCCCTTGACCTTGACCTGGGCGACCGCCTTGACGTTGATCGGGATCCCCTGCTCCGTGTACACGTGCGGCAGGTTCATCTCGAGGGTCATGATCTTCAGTGAGAGCCGCTCGTAGGCTTCCCAACCCGGCCAGATGAACGTGCCGCCGCCGCGCACAATGCGGTATCCCTGTGTCTGGCCCTCCTCGCCGACGACCTTCTCGCCGATTAGCTTGCGGCGACCGTAGACGATCAACGCCTCGTCGGGCCCGGCCTTCTTATAGCGCGACTTGACCACCAGATAGACGACGAACAGTCCGAAGCTGATCGTCAGCAGCGGGACCCCCCAGTTGAACGCACTCGTGAGCAAAGACATCAGAGCGGGGCCTCCCTTCAGCGGTGTCAGCGCACGTGCCCGACAATGATCAGATTAGTGCCAGCACGCATTCATCACGAGCTTTCTACGGAGTCGTTCGCCGCGTCAAGGAAGGTCGCAGTTGCGACGCGGTCCCCGCCCTGTCGCAGAGTACGGTCCTCGAAGCTCGGGCGGCGAGCCCACTCCGCTGCCGGGCCTTTACGATCCGGGAAACGCCAGCGGGGCGTTCAGGGCGTCGGCGGAACATCGCTGGATGGTTTACGACGTCGACACCTTGATCGCCACCTCGCGGCCCAGGCGGGTGTCCTCGGCCAGCCACACCTCACCCATCGCGCACGGCCCTTGTGGAAACACCCCGCATCCGTCATACGTGTAGCCTTCAGCATCTAGACGCCCGGAGGAGAGATGCAGTCTCCACACTTCCGCACGGCCGCCGGTATGGCACTCCTGGCTGCGGGCTTACTAGGCGCCTGCAATGCGCCGGGGAATGACGTTCCCGAGCCATCGGCGCCTCGACAGATGGCCGAGTTCGAGCCCACCTCCACGGTGGAGGAGACCCTTCGCCGACACCGTGCGATTCCAACGGAGACGGCGTGGTGGGACGCAGTCGGTGAGCAGCTCGCCTGGAGTCACCGCAACGTCCACCAGATCGCGCCGACGGTGAACGTCTACCGGGACGGTCAGGTGAAGCCCCTGGCGCGGCGCCCGATGGCGGAGATCGCTCGGTTCCCGGTGGAGACGCCGGATGGACACCTGGGCTACCGCGCGTTTCTCGATAGCGAGCATTCGGCCACCATGGGCATGGTGATCGTGCATCGTGGCGACATTGTGTTCGAGGCCTACCCGCGAATGCAGCCCTACGAGAAGCCGATCTTCTGGTCGGTGACCAAGGTGTTCACTTCCACCGTGCTGGCGATCCTCGAGGATCGGGGCGAGGTCGACGTCAGCCAGCCGCTGGAGACCTACATCCCGGAGCTCGCCGGGACCCACCTGGCGAGCATCACGGTGCGCAACGCGCTCGACATGGCCTCCGGCATCGACTGCTCCGATGCCTACTCCGACGCGGCATCGTGTTGGAACCACCAGGAAGCAACCCTCGGTAACGGGCTTGCGGTGGACATTCCGGAAGACAACCCCTACGACATGCTGGCCAACTTCAACTACGGCTTCTGGTCGGAGCAGGGCACCGGGTTCGACTATGCGAGCGCCAACACGGTGCTGATCGGATGGCTGATCGAGAAGGTCACCGGCATGCCGTTCCAGGACGCGCTCACGCGCGAAGTGTGGAGGCACATCGGCGCCGAAGCCGACGCCTCGATTTTCGCCGGCCGCAACGGGATTCCGCTCGTTGCGGGCGGACTGCTGGCGAACGTGCGCGACGTGGCGCGCTTCGGCCTGTTGTTCACGCCCAGCCACAGCGCCGTCTCGGATCGCAAGATCGTCTCCGACCGCTACGTCGATCTGATCCTGCACGGCGGCCGACCCGAGTTGCTGCAGAACTCCCGAACACCGCGCACCACCGAGGGAGTGCGGCACAACGTCTATCAGTGGGACGTGGTGTTCGACAACGACGACTTCTACAAGGGCGGCTGGGGCGGCCAGGGCCTGTTGATCAACCCCGAGCGCGACTACGTGGCCGCCTATGCCGGCTACATCAAGGACACCGAGGGCAGCGAGATGAACCCACTGTCGGTGCTGCGCGCCGTGCTCGAAGGGGTCTTCGGTACGGAAACCTCACCGTAGCGTGATGAGGAACCGTCGGATCAACCACTGCGTTGTCGGCGCCATCGCGTTGGCGTTGCTGACGACGATCGACACCTCGGCAGTGGGTCAGGACCAATGGTCACGTTTCCGCGGTCCGCGGGCGGGTGACGTTTCCGACGATCCCGCCCTGCCCGACACCTGGAGTGAAACGGACAACGTCGTTTGGAAGATCGACGTTCCCGGGCAGAGCTGGAGCTCGCCCGTGGTCTGGGGCGATCATGTCTTCATCACGTCGGCAATCAGCTCGGGCGACGAGCCCACTCCGTTGCCGGGTCTCTACGATCCGGGAAACGCCAACGGAGCCTTCAGGGCGTCGGCGGAACATCGCTGGATGGTGTACGCCGTCGACTTCGCTACTGGAGAAATGAACTGGGAGCGGGAGCTGCACCGCGTCGGCCCGCCGATCGCCAAGCACATCAAAAACAGCTTCGCGTCGGAAACCCCGGTCACCGATGGCCGGCACCTGTACGTCTACTTCGGCAGCATCGGTCTCGTCAGCTCCTTGAACATGAGCGGGGAGACCGTCTGGACCAGACAGATCGGCGCGTTCGAGACCACTCTCGGGTTTGGCACCGCTGCCTCGCCGGCCCTCCACGATGGCCGCCTGTACATCGTCAACGACAACACGACTCAGTCCTTCATCGTCGCCTTCGATGCAGAGACGGGCGAGGAGATCTGGAAGGTGGCGCGGGATGAGCGCGGGCAGAACTGGGCTACCCCGTTCATCTGGGAAAACGAGCTCCGCACCGAGATCGTCACGGCGGGCAGCCAAGGAGTCCGCTCGTACGATCTCGATGGCAACCTGCTGTGGGAGATCGACGGGATGTCGGCGCTCACGGTTCCAACACCGTTCGCCAAGCATGGACTCGTCTACATCGCCTCCGGCTACCCAGGGGCACCGCTTCGTCCGGTGTACGCCGTTCGTCCCGGCGCATCGGGGGACATCACGCTTTGGCGTGACGAACAGGGTGGCCTGTCGACCGGATTCCCGGGCCCGCTGAGATCGTCCGAGCACGTCGCCTGGTCGTACCCGCTGCTGGGTACGTACAACACTTCGGCGCTGGTGTACGGAGATTACTTCTACACCTTGCTCGACCGGGGGTTCTTCCTCAGCCACGACGCGCGCACAGGCGAAGAAGTGTACGGCCGCCAACGTCTCGAGATCGGCAACGGCTTCACCGCCTCGCCCTGGGCATACAACGACAAGATCTTCCTGCTGAGCGAGGACGGCGACACCTACGTGGTGCAGGCAGGGCCGGAGTTCAAGATCCTCGGCAAGAACTCGCTCGACGAGATGTCGTTGGCAACGCCGGCCATCGTGCGCGGCAGCCTGATTCTGAGGACGAAATCGAAGCTCTACCGGATCGCGCGAGGCACGCGGTGACAACCCAACGGGTGCGACGGATCGGCCTTCATGTGGCGGTCGCGCTGGTACTCGTAGCCACCTCGACGGCCGCCGTCAAGGCTTCCACGCAGCAGGTGAGCCTCGAACAGATCGGGTCGATACCCGTGCCGGGAGTGCATCGGGTACTCGATCCGACGAGCCTCGTGAGGGCGCGGAACGGCTACGCATACATCTCGACCGGCAGGATCTTCATGATCTTCGACGTCGCCGATCCAACGGCACCGCGGCGTCTGGGATCGTACGAGTTTCCCGAGGAGATCTGGGGGTTCCGGCTCGCCGGGTCGCGTGCATACGTCGGAGCCAACTTCTTCGGGCTCGGCATCCTCGACATCTCGGATCCGGCGGCACCGAAACTGGTGAGCTCGCACGACACACTCGGTCAAGCCAAGATCGGGGCGGTCTTCGAGACGAAGATCGTGATCATCGATCACATGGAGGGCCTCGTGATGCTCGACGCGTCGAACGAGGCCGAGCCGACCGTAGTCGGTTCGTTCTTCCTCGACGGCTACGCTCGCGATGTCGTGACGTTGGGGAAGTTGGCGTATGCGGTGGACTCGCCTACCGGGCTCTATCTGTTCGACCTTTCGGAGCCGGGGCCCCCGAACCCGGTCAGCGTGCTCCACGCTCCCAGCGCTCCCCATTCAATCGAGGTTTCATCGGCCTCTGGTAATGAAGGACCGACGCTCGTGTGCGGCGCCGGGGGCGGCAATCTCCAGGTGTACGACGTGTCGAATCCGATGGCGCCGGTGAAGACGGCGACGTTCGAGACGCCGGGTCGTGCCGAGCGCGTCGCCCTGGAGGGTACCCTCGCCTACGTGGCCGACGGCCGGGCCGGAGTTCATATCGTGGACCTGTCGACGCCTTCCGAACCCAGATCGGTCGGCTCCTACGAGACTGCAGGACCGGCGCGCGATGTTGGCGTCTCTGGTTCGCACGTCTTCGTGGTCGTGGGCAACGGTAAAGACGCGGAAGTGTTGATCCTGAAACGGTCTTGACGGGGCGTCGGGGTGACATTCGACTCGTGCGCGAAACGGCAACTGACGCCTGGCGTGAGTCGTTTCAAGGCCCAGCGGCGCTGGCATGTCTGGCGCGTTGCAGACAGGAATCACGCATGGTGGATCCCGGCCGCTTTTGTCCATCTAAGACAGTGCTCGATATCTTTTGGATACTTCATATTGGCTTTGGTTAATCAAAAATATTCATATCGATTCACATTCCGTCTTCGAGAAGTCCGACTAGGACCACTGCACATGATGACAGGCAGCAGGGGAACCGTCCTGCGAAGCGAGCGCGGCACGTCCTTGGTCGAGGCGCTGGTTTCGATCGTCTTGATCACCGTGGCGGTGCTATACCTTGCCGGGCTCGAGGTGACCTCCATGCTGCTCAACGAGCGCGCCCGAGAAGCCGACGGAGCGCTGTGGGCCGCGCAAGCGAAAGTCGAGGAGCTGCGCACGCTGGGCTATGCCGGAGTCAATGCAGGTAGCGACGAGCTCATGCTTCCCGACGGAAGGCGAGTCACCCGGAGCTGGGCGGTGGACGATGACCAGCCTGCCGCGAATCTGCGAAGAGTGCGGGTGACCTCCGTCCTTGCTGACATCGTTGACGCAGAGCAGGTCCAACTGCAGTTCGTGATGAGCGACCGGAGCTGACGATGAGCGGACTTCGCGCCTTGCTGACAGCAGCGCGAGCGCGGGAGACATCCGAGCGCGGCTCGACGTTGATCGATCTGATGATAGGTGTGGCCATCATCGGCGTGGTCTACGTCGCGCTCGCCGAGGTGTCGGTGCGGGTCTATATGAACGACGCGACGATGGAATCGTCGCGAGAGCTTCGACAGGGCGGCCGCATCGCCATTTCGCGCTTCGTCTCGGAGCTACGAAATGCCGGCCAAGGACTGAAAACCGTTACCCAGAGCATCTCCAGAGCGAAGACAAAGCGCGTCATGTTTGCCGGTGATATCGACAACGGCAGCACGGCAGCTCCGTGCTCGTCCGAGTCCAACAACGACGGCGTCGAACAAATCACCTACCGCTTCCGGCGCGCCAAGTTGGAGCGGCGCGTCAAGTGCCTGGTCGGGGGACGGTGGCAAGCTGAGGTTCCGTTCGGCCCCATGGCCCTGGACTTGTTGGCCGGCTCATTTCGCTACTTCGACATCGACGGCGTGGAGCTGTTACCCGGCACCAACGGACTCGGGGCTGCTGATCGAGCACGCGTGGCCTTGGTACGGATGGAGCTCGTTCTAGAGGACCCGGCCGGCGCCCTCGCGGGCGAGGCAGCACCCAGGTACCAGAGCTCCATCGACGTGCTGGTGCGCAACAACACCGATTTCTTGGCCAGGTTGAACGGACCGTGAGCGAGCGCCCGGACGTGGGGGTAGGACAGTGAGCCGGCCGCGCCGTTCTGGCTCAGAGCGGGGCAACATACTGCTGGCCGTGCTGTTGACGATGGGGTTGTCGACCGTCGTGCTGTCGAGCCTTCTCGTCGGCACGGCCGAGTGGACACTGACGGCCAACGCGGTGGATGAGGCGAGCGCCTTCCTGCTCGCGGAGTCCGGCGTCGAGCACGCCTTGCTGGCACTCGATAGCGCGGAGTCCGACCCGGAAACCATCCTGTTGGGCCCCGACGGCGACGCCGGAACTGCTGACGATGGCGTGCTGCTTGGCGACACCTCGATCGGGAACGGCGGAACGTACTCGGCCCGGATGGTCGACAACGACGACGGCGACAGCGATCTGATGGTCGACGCGGACGGCATCGTGTACCTGTTCGCCGACGGCACGATCGATACGGTGAGCAAAGCGGTGAGGCTGGTCCTTTCCGGCAACAGCGGCGGTAGCTGGACGCCCCCATACGGGGTGCTCACCAAGAACAAGATCTTTCTCGCGTCGGGCGTCGAGCTGCGCGGCTCCGGCGCGACCGTCTTCGCCAACGACGATGTCGTGATCGACAACGATCTCATCGAGGGGCTGGCGAGCAGCAACGGCTCGGTCGACATCCAATCGTCCAGCCCGACGATTGCCGGAGAGACGCTGACGGGCAGCGAGATCACCGACTACGAGGCGGCCAACTCCGGCCAGCCCGAGACTACGATCCCAGAGATCGATCCGGCCGATTTCGAGCCGCTCGCAGAGTACACCTTGGCCGACGACGGCAAGGTGTACCGGCCAGACGGCAGCGTCGAGTTCGACACCGACGATGGCAGCGATATGTGGGGTAGTTGGAAGTACGAGGGTTCCGGGGACTGGACGCTCGACGGCCCGTCCTCCAGCGACGAGGGAGCCTTCTACGTGGAAGGCAGCGTCAAGGTGGCCGGCTCCGGTGGCAGCTCCGGCAACCCCGTCGAGCTGTCACTGTTCGCCGAGGGCTCCGTGGAGTTCGCAGGTGATTTCTACATCACCGGCCGAATCCCTCATGTCCTGGCCGTGACCGGCGGGGACGTCTTCATCAGCGGCATGTCCGAGTACACCGGCTCGTTGCTGGTCCACGAGCAACTCAAGACCAACGGTTCGTCGACTATCTTCGGATCGGTGGTGGTCGAGGACGAAGACGATGACTGGGACCTTCTCAGCCGCTACTCCAACGGTACCGAGTTCGGCGACAACACGGTCATCTGGCCGCAGCCGAACACCTTGATCCCGGTGGGGTCGGCAGGTCAGTCGTGGACATCTACCGTCGCGTTCGCGTTCGGCTAGCGTCGTTCCTCAGTGCCCCTGTCGCGTCTACTGGCACCGAGTCAAACGCCCCCCACGCTTGCCGGAGGGCGGTACCGAGCACCCTCGTGGTCGCTATGCAGATATTTGAGTGGTTCCAGACCCCAAAACGACCGTGAAAGGTAGCTGTCCTCCGCACGGCGGCCCCCGCAGCTGGAGTTACCCCCGTTTCGGTGGACAGTTGAACGCTTGGATTTGAGGTCGTAGCAGTAGTGCGGTGGGAACCTGTGGGAGCCGCGGAGCGGCTTCCAAGTGGCTGTGCGGATCGCGAAGCGATCTGCATGGACACGGCAGTTTCCACCGCCGAAGATCGGGTCTCGGAGTACCTCCTCTCGTAGACGATCGGGGACACGTTGTCGAGCGCGGAGTGGCGACGGCGCGGGTTGTAGAACCCCTCGATGAACTCGAACACTGCCATCCGCGCTTCGGCCTGGCTCTTGAAGCGCTCCCGCCACAGTAACTCCGTCTCGAGCGTCGCGAAGAAGCTCTCGGCCAGGGCGTTGTCGTAGCAGTCGCGAGCTGACCCGGTCGAGGGACGCACGCGGAGTTGACGGCACCGCTTGCCAAAGGCGATCGAGGTGTACTGCGTGCCCTGATCGGAGTGGTGGATGACGCTGTCAGGACGGCGTTGCCAGATCGCCATGTTGAGTGCTTCGAGCACCAACTCGGCGCGCAGGTGATTGGCCATCGACCAGCCCACCACCCGACGACTGAAGGCATCCATCACGATCGCCAGGTACAAGAACCCAGACCATGTCGACACGTACGTGATGTCGGCGACCCAGAGACGATCGGGCGCATCGGCCGTGAAGTCCCGATTCACCAGATCCGGTACTGGCCGTGCATCGGAGCCTCGACGCGTCGTTCGAACACGGCGCCGTCGGCTGACGCCTTCAAGCCCTGCCTGGCTCATCAGACGAGCCACTCGCTTACGTCCCACCCGGACACCGTCGGCTGCCAGTTCGGCATGCACCCGGGGCATGCCGTAGGTGGCACGGCTGGCCTGCTGGATCGTCTCGATGCGAGCTCGCAGCTGAGCGTCACGTCGCGCTCGAGCGCTGATCGGGCGGTCGCGCCACGCGTAGTAGCCGCTGGTGGAGACCTCCAGCACTCGGCACATCGTGGCGATCGGGTAGCAGGCCTGGCGAGCTCTCACGAACCCGAAGACTTCTTGGGTACCGTGCCGGTCTCCCGAGACAACCAGGCCGCGGCTTTTGCCAGGATCTCCCGCTCCGTTTTCAACTGGCGGTTCTCTCGGCGTAGCCGTCGTAGTTCTTCTCGGTCCTCGCTCGTCAGCCCGTTGGCACTGAGCCCGTCATCTCGGTCCGCTTGCTTGATCCATGTGCGGATCGTCCAGTACGAGGGCTCGAACTCCTCGGCAAGCTCCTGCACGCTGCGCCCTGCTCGCGCCAGCTCAACGATCTGCCGGCGAAACTCGGGCGGATACGGTGGTCGTGTTCTTCGCATCGCGGACTCCTTTGGCCCTAGCCATAAGGTGTCCACGAAACCGGGTCAACTCCAGGAGCAGCGGGACACCCTGGAGCAGGACATGAGCCGCGCCGAGATCAGCCGTGCCATCGAACTGGCGCGGGCGTGCATGGACTCTGACTACCAGGAGTGCAAGCCGTAAAGCTGACCGCGGCGGCGGGGAGCCTAGGCCCTCAAAGGGGCGAGCTTAGTTTGTGGCAAATCGAACAGCATAAGGAGGGCAGCTCTCAGCTCGGTGCAGTCGAGTTACCAGCACCATTATCGGGAGCTGAAACGCGCTACCCGGCCGCGGTGCTCCTCAACCGGCGGTTGACGCTCGCGGGCGGCGCGCTGGTATCTGCGTGCCGCCGAATAGGGCGACGCCAGCGCACAGAACAAGCTCGGGCAGATGCACGGCGAGGTCGTCATCGAGAACGATGCCGAAGCCGGCCGCTGGTTCCGACTCGCCGCCCAACGCGGGGAACGCCACGCATAGACATGTACGGATGGACGCGAGTGCTGATGTCAGCCAACGGACCGCAGTCTACCGTCGTCGCCGTGGCACTGCCTGTCTTGTCCGACACTCTGGAGGCCATCCCAGTCGTCGGTGCATGGGTCAATTCAGTGCTCGACGGCGTTGCGATCGCCGTGCAGAGCATGACCGCGCGTACGTACTGATGCAGGCCAGGGCCAGGATCATGCCCGCCGCCTGACTGTCCAGCTTCGGCAGTGCGGCGGTGAGCAACCGCCCTGGGGCAGGAAAGAGCTCGCAGGCGGCCGCTGCCGGCAGCGCGGGCGCCTAGGTTCACGTCGGGGCCCTGCCAGTTCGCGCGCCGTCGGCGCCACCCGTCGAGGGTCTGCGAGGGTCTGCGCCCCGGGGTTTGTGTACCTTGACTCCTGGCCGCCTAACCAACCGTGCCCGCATTGCACACCGGTGGCTCCAGTAGTGGGTAACGGCGGCAATGGGACGGAGGTCCTGCTCACAGATCGGATCGCGGCGCCGGGTGGTGGGCGGCCAAGACAGCAGCGCCTCCTGAATGTCGGGCGCCACGTACAGCAGATTCATGATCTGGGTGATGTGAGCCCGCGTCACGTAGCCCAGGCGTGCCACGTGCGCGTAGTCTCGCACCTGTCCTCGCCGGATCCGCCCATCAAAGCGGATCGCCAGCCCCATCAGCAGCGCGATACGCGGCACGCTCCCGGGCTTGATGTCTGGGTCTGGATCCGTGCGGTGGCCGTTTCTAGGCTCCAGGGTGAAGGACACTTTCAGAGGCGCTCGCCCCGGACCGAGTCGCTGAGGGCCGGTGCGAACCAGGATTCGGCAGGCGATAGCGATGCTGCTTATTGCGCCGACTGGCCCACGCTTGCCTGTTCTGCTTGGAGTGCGTCACGAATGGCCTTGCTGATAGCCATTACTCGTTTGCGTCAGCAGGTTAGGGTTGCAACACAACTTTCTAGCTATAGCCCTCATCGTGCCGCATGAAGACAGGCTGGCTGGTTCTGTGCCGCATGGCGAATGGTCGCGCCGCAGCGTTGCGTGTGCTGTCCGCAACCGATCAAGCGGTGGAGCTCTCCGCTGCTGGAGGGCCGCCGACCTGGTACCGGCGCACAGACGTGTTCCGGATGGATGGTGCGCTCCTGGCGGCGCTGGTACGCGCCCGCGCTGCCGGCAATACCGCAGCCCTGGAGGCACTATGGGACCAGGCAGTGCCCTGGTCACCTGACGGGTGAAGGGGTCTATTTCACGCCAGCTGGCGCCACCCGTCGACGACCTGCGAAGGCAGCGAGCTCCGGCCCGCGCCGTCTGTGCACGCCTGCGCATGTCTGTGCACGGGGGGTCTCCATCCTACGTGACATCCCATAAGTCCTTGAAAACAGAGTTGTTGACTCTCTTTCGCACCCTCGCGCTCAGCTGCCATTGACGAAAATGCCGATCGAGCCCTAACTCTCCGCCCTCTGCGCTGGAGTCGCCGCTGCCGCCGGTGGCGCGCTGGAATCCTCCGCAACGAGCCGTGGTGCCGTCCCCACGCCGAAGCGGGCTTCACGGTTGCCGCCGAGCACGTCGACCATATCGAGCCGGTGCACATGGCTCCGGAGGCGCTTCTGGGACCGCGACAACATCCAGAAGATCTGCCGGAAGTATCACGAGCGCAAGCATGCGGCGATCATCTGAGCCTCGAGCGCATAGGCGAGTGCGAAGCCTGGCGCCAGCGCCTGGCAGAGTACGAGAAATGAGCCCAGCGAAGCGCAAGCCCAAACGCACCAAAGAGCAAGAGGCCGAGCTGCATTCAAGCAGGTGGGTGCGACGAATCAACGGGACACGATCAGTCCCGCGGGCAGCCTGCCGCCGAGTGTGCTGGGCAACGCGAAAGATCGCTGGAATGTAGACTGCCGAGCCGAAAATCGGATGCCCACCACACGCTGGGGTTATCGGTGCGCGTCCGAGCCATCGGAAGCGTCCCAGTCGGCGCGTCGTCTCGGTATAGGGGTTGCGTGGCGACGCCCGGCCTGGGACACGGTGGATCCCGGTACCGAAAGCTACCGGGCGATGTCGCGCAGGCCTCAGCGGGCCGCTGAGGAGCCGAATGGTGAGGATGACAAAACGTGAAGCTCTTCCTGAAAATCGCGCTGTTCACGGTGATGATGCCCGGCACGGTTGCGGTTCTCCTGCCGCTCTTTCTCGCGGGTGACCGAACGGCCGCCAGCGGCGCGACATTGGTGTTGGCCCTGTCCCTCTTCGCGCTCGGCATCGTCCTGTATCTGCAGTGTGCGTGGGACTTCGCGGTGTTTGGGAGTGGAACCCCCGCGCCAATCGACGCGCCGAAACGGCTTGTGACACGGGGGTTCTACCGCTACACGCGAAACCCGATGTACGTAGCGGCGCTGACCGTGGTCGTCGGGTGGACCACTCTCTTCGGAGCCGCCATCCTGGTCGCATACGCGGTTGTGTTGTTCGTCGCATTCTCCCTGTTCGTGCGGCTCTACGAAGAGCCGCGCCTTGCCCGGGAGTTCTGCAGCAACTATGCAGCTTACGTCTCTGAGGTCGGCCGGTGGCTTCCCAGGTGTCCCCGCAGGAAGGTCACTTGAGACTTTGGCCCGAATCAGCGCCGCTCCAACGTCATGCGGAGACCGTAGCGCGGGCGAAGCGTGATCTTAGCGTGCGCTTCGACCCGGTGTCCTGGCGCTACACGCAGGCGATAGGCACGGGCGATGGTCGCGAGCACCAGGCACGCCTCCGTCATGGCAAAGTCCCTACCAACACAGATGCGTGGGCCACCGCCGAAGGGCAAGTACGCAAAACGATGACGCGCTTGGATCCGATCGGGTGTAAATCGATCGGGCTCGAAGCGCAGCGGATTCTTCCACAGCCGGGGATTGCGGTGAGTGAGCTAGGGGTTGATCGTGACCACGCTGCCAGCACGAACGGGGTGCCCCCCGACCTCATCGTCCGCGAGCGCCATGCGACTGAGAGAGAACGCTGGCGGAAACAGTCGCATCGCCTCCTGGATGACCATGCGGGTATAGGGCAGCGCTTCGACATCGGCAAACGTCGCCTTTCCTTCCGCTAGTACACGGTCCATCTCGTCGTGCAACGTGCGTTCGATGCCAGGATGTCGCGACAGCAGGTACAGCGTCCACGTCAGCGCTAGCGCCGTCGTTTCATGTCCGGCGGCGAAGAACGTGACCACCTCGTCGCGGAGCTGCGTATCGGTCATCCCTTCGCCAGTTTTCTCGTCGCGCGCGGAGAGAAGCAAACCCAACAGGTCATCCGAAACTCCCTGGGTGGCGCGTCTTGTGGCGATGATGTCGTAAATCATTCGGTCGGGCCGAGCGAGCGCCGAGCGGGTGCGCTGCGAGCGCCATCGTGGGAACCACTCCGGGAAGCCGAGGATGTCGAGCGGATTCGGCGTGCCCAAGGACTCAATGACCGTCGTGACGGCCCGGCCCAGTCCAGCGATTGAATCGGCAATCTCGCTTGAGAACAACGCCTCGGCGACGATCTCCATCGTGAGTGACATCATTTCGTGGGCGATGTCGAGGTGTTCCCCACTCTCACACGGCATGCGCCAGCGTTCGACGCGCTGCCGGGCGCGACGCACCATCACGTCGGCTGCCTTCGCGAGGTGCCAGTGATGGAAGGCGGGGGCGATGATGCGGCGCTGGCGGCGCCAAGAGTCACCCTCGCTAATCAGCAGGCTGTTGCCCAGAGCCGGTTGAAGCGTCTGGCGGGTGAGCCGCCCTTTTTCATAGTTACGATGGTTGGTGACGAGGATGTGCTCGATGAAATCGGGTTCGTTGACAAGAACAAAGCGGTGGAACAAAAGCCGCACTTCGATGAAGTCGTTGGTGAAGGAGTCGCGGGTGTACACGGAAAGTCGGTTGTCGCGCAACAAACGGAGAAACCGTATCAGCCTCGCCGGTTCGGCCAGCGGTTCGGGTACCACGCCAGGTTCGTAGGCGATTGCGGGGTGAATGGCCGTCATCGTCGCTCCAGCTGCAAACTAAGCCAAACCAGCGGGTCTCTCCATCTGGACGCATACTTTCGGGCCGAGCCGTTAGCACATCGAGCGGCGGCTGGCACGTGCGCGAGGTCGCGGGCGCTGTTTTCCACAAAAGTCTGTGATTCGGGGGATTTTTCCACGAACATTCACCCCACCTAGGCCCGTGGGGGCGGGGGTCGAAGGAATAATGGCCGGTGATCGCCTCGACGAGAGTTCGTCTGGGAAGTCTGGTTCAGACCCAACTCCCATCCTTGGTGCCGCGAGACTCCCCCCAGGCTGGCGATGGCAGCATGAGCCATCTTTGCGTACTTGTGCCCCACCTTGGGGACTCGATCGGCCGTGGACCGAACGCGTTGCGGCGGGGGGAGTCCGATTGGGACCAGCGTCCACGCGAACGGCAGCCTCTAGATGGCCGGACGGGATAGACTCGATGCCTTTGGGCGAGGTGTCCACGCGCTCGCGCGGCGACAACTCAAGGCCCCGGTGAACTCCGAGCATACGGTACACGCGGAGGCAACATGAGCGAAGGCGGGCACAAGAAACACGGCGATGACGGGCGGGTCAAGGTCAGCCGTCGCGACTTTGCCAAGACCTCGGTGGCGGCGGGTGCCGCAGCGGTCGCGCTTCCCGGTGCCGTGCGCGCGGAGACATCCAAGAGCGCCAAGCCGGCCTCGCGCCGCTCGACGGCGGTGGAGAATCGGCTCGCCGCGCGCCGGGTCACGCCGCCCCGGGAGGCTGTCGGATACGGCGGCAGCGGTGCTGCGCCCAACGTCGACAAGGCCACCAAGACGGAGAAGGTGTACCCGGGCGGCTGGCAACCGGGCACCACGATCCCGGCGGAGTACTACCTCCAAGAGGAGCACTACCTACGCGACGAGGCGTTCCTTAAAGAGAACCTGTGGCTGTTCGCCGATCACGTCGACCGGATCCCGAACCCCGGCGACTTCTTCGTGTACCAGTTCGGTCGTGCCGAGAGCCTCATCATCGTGCGCAACCCGGCAGGCGAGATCAAAGCGTTCCACAACGTCTGCCGCCACCGCGGCTCGCGCCTGTGCCGGCACGATGCCGACCCGATCCCCGACGATCCGCGCCTGTCAGTCAAGCAGCTCGGCCAGACGGGCAACAGCCCGGTGTTCCGCTGCCCGTATCACGCCTGGACGTACGACACGGACGGCAACCTGATCTACGCCTACGGCATGCAGGAAGACTTCGATCCGGCCGACAACGGCCTCGTTCCGTGCCACCTGCGGGTGTCCGAGGGCATGATCTTCGTGCACCTGACGCAGGCGTTGGAACCACCCGACTTCGACGAGCAGGTCGGTAACGACATCCGTCCGGTGCTCAGCTACTACGGCAGCGCCGAGCTGAAGGTCGCCGTTCGCGAGCAGTATCCGATCCACGGCAACTGGAAGCTGGCGCTGGAGAACTTCCTTGAGTGCTACCACTGCGGCCCGTCACACAAGTCGCTGGTCACGACGCACAACTGGGACCAGGAGATGCCGCGCAGGCAGCGCACCCAGCGCAACGCGCAGGTGGCGGAGTGGGTCACGCAGGAGGGCAAGCGCGTCATCTCCAACGATGGTGGCATGGGAGGCGCGGAGTACGAGTCGAGCATGGGCGGCAGCCTGAACCCCGGCTTCATGACCGGATCGCTGGACGGCAAGCCGGTGGCGCCGCTGCTGCCGAACATCAAGCAGTGGACGTACGGCACGCGGGTCACCGGCACGCGATGGTCGCAGTTTTATGTGCAGGCTTACGACGATCACCTGGGTATTGCACGCTTCACGCCGCGCGATACCGAGCACACCGACTGCGAGCTGATCTGGCTGGTGCACCCGGACGCCGTCGAGGGCCGCGACTACGATCCCGGAAGGGTCAAGGCCCTGTGGCATATCACCATCCAGGAGGACATCTGGGTGGTGGAGAACAACCACGCTGGGGTTCGCTCTGGAGCCTACGGAGCGGGGCGGTACGCTCGCAGCGAGGGTGGCCCGAGGGGCTTCATCAGGTGGTACATGAACCAGCTCGTCGGCGCCCTATAGCCCATCAACGTTGCGGCGGTGAAAATAACGACGCCGTTCCCGGTACGGTAGGCACGGGGCGACTCGAAGCCGGATGCCGGAGCGGCGGCAGGGACTTTTCTCAGGACGTCGCAGCCAAGTCATCGTCGCCTCCGGCGGCACCCGCAGCGCCAGCTGTTAACGGCGTTCACCTCCGCCGACCCACGAGAGCCTTGTCCGCCCGTCTAGCGTCCACGGAGCTTCCAGCCTACCCCGACTCTCGCGCCGGCCGGCCCACAGCGGTGCACCGCAGCCGCGGGCGATCTTAGGCCGTGGTCGGCTCCGGCGCGGGCACCAGCTCGATATCGGACGGTAGGGCCGAGGACGCGGAGCGCGACGGCGTGCTGGTACACCGCGACCTGGTGCTGCGCGAATGGGAGGCCCGGCTGATCCGCGGCCAAGACGATCATGCTCGCCTGGCCGGCCACGATCTCGAACCGGGTGGCAAGAGCCGCACGCAAGGGAGGGCCGAACGCGATCCGCGCCGAGCTCGAGGACGCCGTCCGCGAGGTCGTAGAGAAAATGACCGGCGTTAAAGAAGGATCTACGGAGGTCGATGCGCGGTAAGCGCCTATGATGCGCGCTCCAGCGTCGACCCTGTCGCCGACCAGCTCATCGCGGAGCGCTGGTCGCACGCGCTCAAGCTACTGCGCCAACTCACCGTCTCGGAGCTCTGCGACCGCGAGCTGAGCGTCGCGACCGGCCCGCGCCCCGAGGACTCGTACACTGGTTTCAGCTGGCCTCGTAGCGTTGCGCAAACAGAGAGCAAGCCGGTTTCGTCGATCACCACCAGGTCGGCCCCGAGCGCTAAGAGCGGCTGCCGTCGTCGCCATGTGGAGTTGACCCGGTTTCGTGGACACCTTATGGCTAGGGCCAAAGGAGTCCTGAGCTGCGAAGAACACGACCACCGTATCCGCCCGAGTTTCGCCGGCAGATCGTTGAGCTGGCGCGAGCAGGGCGCAGCGTGCAGGAGCTTGCCGAGGAGTTCGAGCCCTCGTACTGGACGATCCGCACATGGATCAAGCAAGCGGACCGAGATGACGGGCTCAGTGCCAACGGGCTGACGAGCGAGGACCGAGAAGAACTACGACGGCTACGCCGAGAGAACCGCCAGTTGAAAACGGAGCGGGAGATCCTGGCAAAAGCCGCGGCCTGGTTGTCTCGGGAGACCGGCACGGTACCCAAGAAGTCTTCGGGTTCGTGAGAGTTCGCCAGGCCTGCTACCCGATCGCCACGATGTGCCGAGTGCTGGAGGTCTCCACCAGCGGCTACTACGCGTGGCGCGACCGCCCGATCAGCGCTCGAGCGCGACGTGACGCTCAGCTGCGAGCTCGCATCGAGACGATCCAGCAGGCCAGCCGTGCCACCTACGGCATGCCCCGGGTGCATGCCGAACTGGCAGCCGACGGTGTCCGGGTGGGACGTAAGCGAGTGGCTCGTCTGATGAGCCAGGCAGGGCTTGAAGGCGTCAGCCGACGGCGCCGTGTTCGAACGACGCGTCGAGGCTCCGATGCACGGCCAGTACCGGATCTGGTGAATCGGGACTTCACGGCCGATGCGCCCGATCGTCTCTGGGTCGCCGACATCACGTACGTGTCGACATGGTCTGGGTTCTTGTACCTGGCGATCGTGATGGATGCCTTCAGTCGTCGGGTGGTGGGCTGGTCGATGGCCAATCACCTGCGCGCCGAGTTGGTGCTCGAAGCACTCAACATGGCGATCTGGCAACGCCGTCCTGACAGCGTCATCCACCACTCCGATCAGGGCACGCAGTACACCTCGATCGCCTTTGGCAAGCGGTGCCGTCAACTCCGCGTGCGTCCCTCGACCGGGTCAGCTCGCGACTGCTACGACAACGCCCTGGCCGAGAGCTTCTTCGCGACGCTCGAGACGGAGTTACTGTGGCGGGAGCGCTTCAAGAGCCAGGCCGAAGCGCGGATGGCAGTGTTCGAGTTCATCGAGGGGTTCTACAACCCGCGCCGTCGCCACTCCGCGCTCGACAACGTGTCCCCGATCGTCTACGAGAGGAGGTACTCCGAGACCCGATCTTCGGCGGTGGAAACTGCCGTGTCCATGCAGATCGCTTCGCGATCCGCACAGCCACTTGGAAGCCGCTCCGCGGCTCCCACAGGTTCCCACCGCACTACTGCTACGACCTCAAATCCAAGCGTTCAACTGTCCACCGAAACGGGGTAACTCCACGCGGCGGCAAGAAATCAAGCGAGCCAGGCTCCGAGAGTACTGGCGACTGACGGGAATGATCCAGGGAAGGATCGCCGGATCGTTTCGCGATCCCAGCGGCTTCGTATTCCGACGTAACGGGGTGGTCTATCGGTGCGTTTCCCGTACTTACGCGGCGATTTACGACCGGCTCGTGGAATCTGGCTTCTATCGCTCCGCTATTGGCGCGGGTGAGCTAGTTCCCCACGAAGAAGTGCAGATCGAGAATCTTCCGGATACCCAGGATTGCTACAAAGTCCTGCGGCCTGAACAGATTGCGTTCATTTCTTATCCCTACGAGTGGTGTGTTGATCAGCTGAAGCAAGGCGCGTTGCTGACGCTCGCGTTACAGAAGCGAGCGCTTGCGCACGGATTTTCGCTCAAGGATGCCAGCGCATACAACGTCCAGTTCCACAATGGTCGCCCGATATTCATTGACACACTCAGCTTTGATCGCTTCACGGAAGGTCAGCCGTGGGCTGCCTACAATCAGTTCTGTCGACACTTCCTGGCTCCCCTAGCCCTCGCAACTTACACGCACGTGGACTTGCTGAAGACGCTGCGAGTCAACGTCGACGGGATTCCGATCGATCTTGCCAGTGCGCTTCTCCCCTTCAGGACCAAGGTTAACTTCGGACTTCAGGTGCATGTGCACATGCACGCCAGGTCGCTTACTGCACACGCAGACACGTCTTCGGGGTCTCGTCGCGGAAGCGTCCGGCGATTGTCCCGCGTGGCGCTCCAGGGACTAATCGATAGTCTCGAGCGAACCGTAAAAAAGCTCGAACCGCGCCCCTCGAGCACGGCTTGGGGCAACTACTACGAGGATACGAACTACTCCGACGCCGGGTTCGAGCACAAACGTGCCCTAGTCACGAAGTTCATCACCGAGATCGCCCCCGAGTCAGTTTGGGACCTCGGAGCTAACGACGGAGCCTTCAGTCGTCTCGCGAGCGACACCGGGATTGCAACGATCGCCATCGACGGCGATCCCGTCGCGGTGAAAAAAACGCGCTCACCGTTCGGGAGCGGAAGGAGACTCACCTCCTACCGTTGCTGGTCGACTTGACCAATCCCAGCCCGGCGTTGGGCTGGGACAACAGCGAGCGCCTGTCGCTGCGCGAACGTGGGCCTGTCGACCTTGTACTGGCGTTGGCTCTCGTTCATCACTTCGCGATCGGTAACAATGTGCCGCTTCCGCGGATCGCCGAGTTCCTCTGGAGCTTCGGCCGTGCCTTGATCGTCGAGTTCGTGCCTAAGTCTGATTCGCAGGTACAGCGACTCCTGGAGAGTCGTGAAGATATTTTCCCGAGCTATACCGACCAGGGCTTCGAGGCCGCCTTCGCCGGCTTCTTCAACATGATTCACAGGGTCCAGATCAAGGGTACCGAGCGTATCTTGTATCTGTTCGAACGCTCCGAACTAGGCCCGGCCTAGTGCACGCGACCCTTCCAGACCGAGACCCGGCGAGGCAAACGTATGAACCGCCGCACCAACACCCTACGGACAGCGTCCGGCACACGACTGCCTGCCGACCTACAAGAGCCCGTCGACTCGTCGCCATCGCCTGCGCCTCGATGGCGGCCTGCGGCGGGGGCGAGACGAACGACCCGGAGATGCCGGAACCCACCCCCTGGCCAACGAGCGGCTGGAGTCGATCGGCGCCGTTGGACCAGGGCATCGATGGCGCCGCTCTCGAAGCGCTCGACACGCAGCTGGCTGCCGGAGCGTACGGCAACGTCAATGCTGTCATGGTGACGCGTAACGGACGGGTCGTGGCTGATTTTCGCTCTATGTCGCGGCCAGTGCTGGCTGGGCCTCCCCCGATTTCCCGGACACCTTTGGAAGCCCGATAAAGGGCTCGGAGGTGAAGCATGGGGTCACGACGGCGGTACAGTCGCGAGTTCAAGATTGAGGCAGTGAGGATGGTGACGCAGCTGGGCCATCCGGTGTCTGAGGTGGCCCGGGATCTGGGTGTTGGCCGCGGCATGTTGACCAAGTGGCGCAAACAGCTCCAGGAGCAGGGGGTCACGGCGTTTCCGGGCGCGGGGAAGATGCCCGACCAGGACCTGGACGGGCAACAGCTACGGCGGGACGTGCGGCGAGTACGGCAGGAGCGCGACATTCTAAAAAAAGCGTTGGCGATCTTCTCGGAACGCCCGCGATGAAGTACCCGATCATCAAGCAACTGTCCGGCAAGTTCCCGGTGCGGCGGTTGTGCAAGATGCTCGAGGTGTCTCACGGCGGTTACTACGAGTGGCGAGGAAGGGGGCCGAGCCCGAGAGCGCGAGAAGATCGCCGTCTACGTGTGCAGATCAGAGCTGCATTCGGAGAGAGCCGCGACCGTTACGGAAGTCCGCGTATCCACAAGCAACTTCGGCAACGAGAGATCCGCTGCTGTCGCAAGCGGGTAGCTCGGCTGATGCGCCAGGAAGGACTTCGAGCTCGCCAACCCCGTCGGTTCCGGGTGACAACACGGCCCACACCTGGGCGGTCAGCGGCGCCCAACGTGCTGGCACGGCGCTTCACGGTGGATGCCGTGGACAGCGTCTGGGTGGGCGACCTGACATACCTGTGGACGCAGGAAGGATGGCTATACCTGGCCGTGCTGATGGATCTGTGCTCGCGACGGATCATCGGCTGGGCGGTGAGCGAGACGATGACGGACGATTTGACGCTGGCGGTCCTGGATCAGGCCTTGGAGCAACGCCGTCCCGGTTCCGGAGTGCTCCATCACAGCGACCGCGGCAGCCAGTACAGCAGCGACGATTACCTAGACAAGCTGCGTGACCGTGGCTTCACCATCAGCATGAGCAGGAAAGGAGACTGCTGGGATAACGCGCCGATGGAGAGTTTCTTCTCTACCCTGAAGTTCGAACTCGGTGGCTGCTTCAGTTCCCGGGCGGCGGCCCGAGCCGAGTTGTTCCACTACATCGAAGTGTTCTACAACCGGGCTCGCATGCACACCTCGATCGGAGACCAGAGTCCGGCTCAGTTCGAGGCGGCAATGCGGCGGCCAGGCCAGAGCGGCCAATCAGCTGTGGAAGCTGACGCGCCCGTGGAAATCGACTCCCGATTTCCACCGTCGCTTGGACAACGCTCCGCGTTGCCAACAGCTCCCACAGCCGCTAATACGACTACGACAATGGATCTTAACTAAGTGTCCGGGAAAGCGGGGCAAGGTCAGGCTACGAGCACGAACCGCATCACTACAACTACTGCAACCCCATCTACCACCCGTTCCGTGAAGACTCGGATCTACACACCATCCAGTCGATCACCAAGAGCGTCACCTCGGCGCTGATCGGCATTGCCATCCACCGGGGCGAGATCGAAAGCACGGAGGTTGCGGCGCTGTCCTACCTCTCGGACCGCGAGTTCCCCGATCCGGACGGTGTGAAGGCCACGATCACGCTGGAAGACTCGCTGACCATGCGCCCGGGATTCGAGTGGGACGAGTTCACGCTGCCGTACACCGACGTGGGCAACGACGCGGCACAGCTCGAGGCCTCGGACGACTGGGTGAAGTACGTGCTCGACAAGCCGATGGCGGCGACGCCCGGAGAGACGTTCGTCTACAACAGCGGCAACTCGGTGCTGCTGTCGGCGATCCTCAAGGCGGCGACCGGTCTGCACGCCAACGAGTACGCTGAGGCGCACCTCTTCGGACCGCTGGGGATCACCGACTACTTCTGGAAGACGATTCCCGAGGGCCTCACTGACACGGAAGGCGGCCTCTATCTCGAGACCGAAGATCTTGCCAAGATCGGGTACCTGTACCTGCACGACGGGATCTGGGAGGGCGCGCGACTGCTCCCCGAAGGCTGGGTCGAGCGCTCGGCGCGACCGTGGGTGTCGTTCGCCACTCCTGACAACCCCGACAGCAAACGCGGCTACGGCTTCCAGTGGTGGGTCATGAACGACGGCAGCGGCGACGCGCCGATGCAATACGGCGGATCGGGATACGGCGGCCAGTCGCTGATCATCGTCCCCGAGCTCGATCTCGTCGGGGTGGTCAACTCCTGGAATATCTACGAGGAGTCGTACTCAGCGGCAGGGGTAATCATCGATCACGTGATCCCGGCTGTGCGATAGGGGCTCGCTAGGGGAGCGCCAACGCCACCCATTCGGACGGCCGGTCGCGCTCACCGATCGGCACGAGGATGAACTGCTTGCCGTCGACCATGTACGTCATCGGCCCACCGGTCTGCGCCGCTGGCAGCTTAGTCTCCCAGATCACTTTCCCGGTGGCCTTGTCGAGGGCGCGGAAGTTGCGACCGAACATCAACTCGGGGATGCCACCGAATACGTTGCTGCCATCGCCGATGAACAGCAGCGTCTTGGTCACCAGCGGAGTCGGTCGGCTGGCAATTCCCAGTGGCGGCAGATCGAGGCCCTCCAGGAGCGGATGGTTGCGGGGCCCGTCGCCGTTGGCGATCGTCCAGACGTGCTCGCCGCGGTTGAGATCCAGAGCCACGACGCGTCCCCACGGTGGCTTGATCAGCGGCAGACCATCGATGTACGGCGCTTCGCGGTTCGGACTCCAGTAGTCCATCTCGGAGTCCTCGTCGTCGGCCTTGGCGAGGCGATAGACGCGCGGAATCGCGTGCGAGACGGCGTAGTAAAAGCCGGTCTCCGGGTCGAACGCACCGGTGTTCCAGTTCCCCGAGCCCCATGATCCCGGCACCATGAGGGTGCCCTGAGTGCCGCCGGGCTCGTCACTGACCAGCGACGGGGGCGTGAAGATCGAACCGATAACGAACTGACTGGCGAGCTCGCGCGCCCGCGCCTCGAGCTCCGGAGTGAAGTCGATGAAGTCGTCCTCGGTCAATCCGATGCGCGCGAACGGCGGCGGCTTGGTGGGAATTGGCTGGGTGGGTGACGCCTGCTCTCCCGGCACCGTCGACGGCGGCACCGGTCGTTCCTCGATCGGCCACACCGGGGCGCCGGTGGCGCGATCGAACACATACAGGTAACCGGTCTTGCTCGGTTGCATGACCGCCTTGATCTGCCGCCCATCGACCATGAGATCGCCGAGGGTGGCCGGCCCGACGGTGTCGTACTCCCACAGGTCGTGATGCACCATCTGGAAGTGCCAGACGCGCTCCCCGGTTTCGGCGTTGAGCGCCACGAGGGCGTTGGAGAACAGGTTGTCACCGGGCCGGTGTCCGCCGTAGTACGCCGCGGTGGGTGCGGTGAGCGGAACGTACACTTGGCCGAGATCCTCGTCCGCCGACACGCAGCACCAGGAGCCCAGATCACCGGAGAACGACCGCGAGTCGTCTCCCCAGCTGTCGGCACCGAACTCGCCTTCCTGCGGCACGACGTGGAAGGTCCACAACAGCTCACCGCTGCGAACGTCGAAGCCGCGCACGTCCTCGGGCATGCTCTGCCGCCAGCGCATGCCGCTGTCGCCGGCGCCATCGACGTTACCGGCAACGACTACAACATTGCCGACGACGATCGGCCCGGAGGTCCACCGGAAGTTACGAGCGCCCGTCGGCGTCAGACTCACCCGGCCCTGGTCACCGAAACCCGCAAACGGCTCGCCGGTGCGCAGGTCGAGTGCATACAGGTAACCGCTTCGATTCGAGAACAGACGGCGTTGCGAATCGCCTTCCCAGTGATCCACGCCGCGCGTGCTCTGGGAGTTGCGCTCCTGAGCCATCTCCGGCGGCGGCTCCTGCTCCCAGATCGTCTCGCCGGTGGCGGCGTCGACGGCCACCACCAGACCGGCGGCGTTGGGCGCATACAGCACACCGTCGATCATCGTCGGTGTGGAACGCAGATAGTTGCCGGTGCGAAGCCTCGGGAACCGTTCCGCCAGCTCGGCGTCGAGCCCAGGCCGCCGCCACACGATCCGTAGATCCTTGACGTTGTCGCGCGTGATCTGATCCAGCGGCGAATACCGCGTGTAGGCGGAGTCGCCCCCCGAAGAGCGCCACTCGCCGCGTGAAGTCTCATCTTGTGCTCGCGCCGCGACGTGGCCGCCCATCGTCAGCGCGGCAATGACCCCGACTCCGACCAGTTTCCGTACAGGCAACACCTTCCCTCTCCTAGTTCCCGGGTGGGCCGTCAGGATGTGGCTCACAGGCGGGTGGCTGCTCGACGCTCCAGGCCATCGCGAGAATGCGCCAGCCCGCCTCGGTGCGCACCATCGTGAAGGTATCGACGCCGCAGTGAGACCACTCCCCGTCCACATACAGATCGTAAGGAAGCCACACCGAGGCAACCGGTCCCGAGATGGAAACCTCGGGGTCGAATCCTCGCTCGAGGATATCCGCCTGAGGCGCCCGCTCTCGTGACTCGGCACGAGTCCGAACCGAGTACCGCACCTTGCCATCGCGCTCGCCGATGCTGATCGTGACCGCCTCATCGACCATCAGATCGGTGAAGGCGATCATGTCCTCGCTGCTAATCGCGGCCAGCGCCGCATCCGCAATCGCACGCACTCGCGCACGTTCGCCCGCAGCTTCCTGGGCGGTGGCGGGAAGGGTCGTCAGGATCACGAGCAGGATCGAGTAAATGCCGGGTAGGCGGAGTCGAATCGTCATCGTTCTTTCCGAGCGTGGGACAGCCTTGTCAGGATGATCGCGCCGTCTGGCGACAGCGGAGCCAACGGTAGTTCGAGCTTGCCTCAGGCAGCAATAGCGTCGTGCCATTAGTGCCGCACGTGGGAGAAAGTCAGCCGCAACCACCGCGCTCTATTCCGAGGCCTATCTCGGTGCCAGGAAGCAGCGCAGGGCCAGCAACGGGTTCGGATCCGATGACTCAGCGTCGCACGCTTCAAGTCCCAGACCTGCTTCCCGGACAATGACCTCCCAGTCGTCCTCGACTCCCTGCTTTTCTGCCGGGCTCAGATGCCAGGACATCGGAGCACCGGCGGCAGTAGGAGCGAAGACGAAGGACCGCATCTCGATGGGTGGCCAGCCGGCACCGAGGGTTCGCGGCGACAGACGCTGGTCGAGCCAGCGTTCGAACAGATCGACATCGAAGTCGTTGCGCACCACCTGTGAGGTGGAGCGCATGGCGAGGAATGCGCGTAAGGGGCCCGCGAGCGAGGCCCCGTATCCCGACATCGGGCGCGGTACCTTGCGGTCGCTCGGGAAGGCGCGGATCTCGATCAAGGCAATACGATCGAAGCCGAGATCACCGCTGGCACGCGCGGTGATCAGCGCCTGCAGCCATTCCAGAGAAGTAGCGACCCCGTAGTTATCGTAGTAGGCGCCATCGACCATGTGACGGGTAGGCGGGCAGCCCCGCTCGCCAGTCAGGCACGGTGCTGCCGCTGGCGAGACGTACGGGAAGGTCGCAGAGAGGCGGGCCGCGGTTGAAGCATGCAGGTCGATGAACGGGGACGATGGCGTGACCAGGTCAGACAGCGTCCGGTCGGTGGCGCCGACGCCACCCATCGCCAGCGGCGTCAGCATCATCTGGCGACCGCTCTCGACCACCGTGCTGTTCAGGATCATCGCGGGCAACGTCCCCGCCGCCACGCCTCGTCGCCAGTCGGCCACTCGCGTCGGCGTATCCAGGCAGCCGGTGTCGTCGGGTAGACAGCGGCCGAGCCGCCACCGCAAAGGCCGCGCCGCGGCCACCCAGGCTTGCTCCAGCGCCCAGCCACGATCGCGGCGGGGGTCAGAAAGCCCGGAGATCCCGCGAATGAAGTCCGGATACACGACGCCCCAGGACATTGCAGCCAGACTGGAGCGCTCGGACGCCGAACGGATCTCCGCCAGGGCGCACTCCAACGGGTCGTCACAGTCGGCGGCGAGATCCCACGCCGGCGGCGATGGCTCGCCAGCGCACGGCAGGTCGCCCGTCGAGAGCGCCTCAAGGAACGTGTAGGCGCCGACGCTGCCGCCCGAAACGCTGCTCAGCAGCTGAATCGAGTCCGTGAATCCACAGATCTGCTGGTGCAGTCCGGTAAGCACCCGGGTTGCCCAGGCGCTCGCCTGGATGCCGCCACCGCTGGCGGCGACCACGGTCAGCACGCGCGGCATTTCGCGGTGCCTTTCTTGCAGACGCTCCATGCGCGCTTCGAACGCCGCCGACAGACCGACGGGCGCGGCATCGCTGAGCTCGACGTTGAATCGGTGGTCGCTGTCGGTCAGCACGCTGACGCCGACGAACCAGATCATCACGAACGCCACCAGCGGCACGCGGTAGCGGTCGAGGAAGAAACTGAGCCCGGAAGCGAACATCAGCAACAGCATGTGCCACATCAGGACGAACGCCACCGCCGGCTCGTTGCCAACGGGGGGATGCGGCCACATCAGGAAGTACAGCGCCACGTAGGTGATGCCGAGCGCGGCAACGATGAGCAACGCCAGGAGATGCCCGGGGAGCAGGCGTCCGTCCATCGTGTAGCCGTCACCGAGGAGCTCGCCAGCGGCGCGAACCCAACGCGGCAGGCGCCGGACGGCCGCCGCCTGTGGACGCGAGCCGAGAAAACTCCGTCGCACCGATTCGATCAACCAGACGATCGCGAGCGCCGACAGACCCCCAGTCAACGTTGCCGCCGTGGCAACCATCCTGCCGTGGCTGTTGTTGGCCGCCAGCGCGCTCAGCAACGGTGTCGCCAGTGCGATCGCCGGGAGCAGATGCCAGGCTCCGACCCGATCGATCCGGAGAACGCGCCCACCAACCAGACTGGCGAACCGATAGCGGCCCTGATCCCAGATCATCATGGCCGCGAACACGCACAGAGTGGCGGCGAAAGTGGCCAGCGTGGAGACCAGCCATAGCCAGCCGAAGCCGTCTGTTCCGACCAGACCGCGAATCGTGCTGCGCAACGTGGACTGCTCCGCATCGGGCCAGGCCAGCGTCGCGATCCAGAGCAGGACGCCGGCCGCGAGCAGCGGGACGCGCAACAGATACGAACGTCGGATGGCGCACCCAACAGGCGCCAGACGACGACCCCAATCGCGCGCCGAAGATGGCCACCCAGCGATCGCCGCACGCTGCACCAACCCGAAGACGAGCACCAGCGCGAGTCCGATGACCGCGATGCCAAGCAGCGCCCACTTGATACCGCCCACAACGCCGGTCGCGCGCGCCAGCAGCGGCGGTCGGCTCGCGAGCGACCAGACCATCGCCACGATCCCGAGGTTTTCGATCACGTCAATCAGCGCCGCACCGAGGCCCAGTAGCCGCATCGGTTCTAGCCGCGGCATCAGACCGGCCCATCGCAGCGCCAGCGTGAACGCGACTCCGAGCAGCAGCGCGTAAAGAACAGGAAAAGCCAGGTCGAGCGTCAGCTCGGAGGTCCAGTAGAGACGTAGCTGCGCGGGGGTGTACGCGTCGAGCGTCCCGTACGCTTCCTGGGGTGCATACCAGCGCTGCGCATCCAGCGTCGGCTCGGGCAGGTCGCGAGCCGGAAACAACAGCAGCACGAAGACCAGCCCGGCGACCACCAGCGCCATGAGCGTGGCAGCGTCGGAGCGTTGATCCAGGAATAGCCGCAGCTTGCGAAGCATTGCCACATCCGGTTGAGAGCCCGATCGCCCCTAGGTAACACGTCGGCCGCTACTTTTCCGGGCCGCCGCCCTCACCTCGACCGTGGCGCGTCAAGAGTATGCTTGCCAGTCATTCTCTTCGTCCCGTCAGCTCCGGGAGATCCCATGCTCCGTTTCGTTCGTCGCCTCGTCCCCATGGTCATTCCGGCGCTCCTGCTGGCCCCCGCGATCGGCCTGGCCCAGGACGACGCCACCGTCGTGGTGCGCGCCGCCCGCATGCTCGATGTCGTGCAAGGGCGCCTCGTGGAGCCCGGCATTGTTGCCGTCGCCAACGGACGCATCAGCGCCATCGGTGAGGTCCCCGCCGGCGCCGAGGTGATCGATCTCGGTGAGGCGACGCTGCTTCCCGGCTTCATCGACCTGCACACGCACCTTGCCGGCGAGATCGACGCGGACGCTTTCGCACGCGTGGTGCGGGAAACCGAAATCGACTCTGCATTCAGGGCGGTTGCGAACGGGCGGAAGACACTGCTCGCCGGCTTCACTACCGTGCGCGACTTCGGTGGTCAGGTAACCGTGTCGTTCAGTCGTGCCGTCGAGGCGGGTCGGGTGCCCGGTCCGCACGTGTTCCCGTCACGCAACGCCATCGGTATCACCGGGGGCCACTGCGACGTCACCGGGCTTGCGCCCGGGTTGCTGGAGACCACCTGGCGCGGCGGTATCGCCGACGGTCCCGACGAGGTGGTCAAGGCGGTGCGCTACCAGATCAAGCACGGCGCCAAGGTCATCAAGACCTGCGCCACGGCAGGTGTCCTGTCGTTCGAGGAATCCGTCGGAGCGCAGCAGTACACCTTCGAGGAGCTCCAGGCGATGGTGCAAGAGGCCGCACGGCACGGCATCAAGGTGGCGGCGCACGCCCACGGTACCGAGGGGATCCGCGCCGCGGTCGAGGCCGGAGTCGCATCGATCGAGCATGGATCGATCCTCGATACCGAGACCATCGAGCTGATGAAGAAGAAGGGCACCTATCTGGTACCGACGACGTACCTCGTTGATGCAATCGACCTGGACGTGTTGCCGCCGCCGATTCGAGCCAAGGCGGAGCACATCCTGCCACTTGCGCGGGAAAGCCTGGCGCAGGCAATCGCGGCGGGCGTGAAGATTGGTTTCGGCACCGATGCGGCGGTGTATCCGCACGGCGACAACGCGCGCGAGTTTGCCGTTCTGGTGGAGCGCGGCATGGAACCCATCGCCGCGCTACGATCGGCGACCATCGGCGCCGCCGACGCGCTCGGGGTAACCGATCGCGGCGCCCTTCAGGTCGGCAAACTGGCCGACATCATCGCGGTCCCGGGCAATCCGCTGGAGGACATTCGCGCCACCGAGCATGTTTCGTTCGTGATGCTGGCAGGCTCCATCGCCAAGCGCGGTGAGTGACGCCGCCCTTGGTGATGCTGCCCTTGTTGACGCGGATCCTTGGTGACGGTGTCCCTGGTGACAGTGGTCTGATGGACTACGCGCCCAACCCGTTCATGCGCCGCCATCCTTCGATAGAGGACATGGCGCGCACTGCCGAGAGCCGGATCCCGCGATTCGCCTTCGACTACCTGCAAGGCGCCACCGGTCGTGAGGTGATTCTGGAGCGTAACCGGGCTCGCCTCGACGCGGTGACGTTGACGCCGCGGTTCATGGTCGATGTGACCTCACTGGACCTGTCCACGGAGCTGTTCAGAACCCGCTACGAGCTGCCGTTCGGCATTGCGCCGGTCGGCCTGAGCGGCCTCATGTGGCCGGGCGCCGAGCGCATCCTGGCGGCAGCCGCGAACAAAGCCGGGATTCCGTACTGCCTGAGCACGCTGTCGACCGTCGAGATGGAGGAGATCGCCGAGATCGCCGGCTCACGGGCGTGGTTCCAGCTCTATGTCACCAAGGACTCGGACGTGGCCGTCGACCTGGTGCGCCGCGCCGCCGACGCCGGATTCGGAGCCCTCGTCGTAACCGCCGACGTGCCGGCGGCGTCGCGCCGCGAGCGCGACATCCGCAACGGCCTTTCGTTGCCGCCGCGAATGGGGTTGAAGACCATCTACCGCTCCGCGATCCGACCCGCCTGGCTGCTCCAGGTGCTGCGCGCCGGCCGACCGAAGTTCCGCAACGTGGCACGCTACGCGCCCGCCGGCACGCGACTCGAGAGTTTCGTGATGGAGCAGTTCCTCCTGCAACCGCTCTCCTGGAAGCGGATCGAGGCAATCCGCCAGCAATGGTCCGGGCCGCTGGTGCTCAAGGGCATCCTCCATCCCGACGATGCCAGGCGAGCCGTCGATGCCGGCGCCGACGGCCTGATCGTCTCTAATCACGGCGGTCGCCAACTCGACGCCGCCCCGACCCCGCTGGATGTCCTGCCGGCTATCCGCGACGCGGTCGGCGACCGCACGACTCTGACGGTCGACAGCGGCATCATGAGCGGCCTCGACGTTGCGCGCTGTCTGGCGCACGGGGCGCAATTCGTTTTCTGTGGCCGGGCGTTCATGTACGGGGTGGCGGCGCTCGGCAGGGCGGGCGGCGACCAGGCGGTGGCGATCTTACGGGAGGGGTTGAAGGACATCCTCACGCAGGTCGGCTGCACTTCAGCAGGGGAGCTCGACGCGCGCTGGCTCTAGACCAATCGACCACCGACAAGACGCGAGGTTGCGGGTTAGAGTCGCCCTCAACCAGCCTCGAGCAACGCGGCGCGTCAGCCGTTCGACTCCGCGCCTGATTCCGGAGCAGACCAATGCAAGACCTCCTCGCGCAGACCTACTACGGCAACACCGTCAACGAGTGGGCCACGGCGCTCGCCATCGCGGTAGCGGCGCTCGTCCTCGGCAAGGCGGTGTACTGGATATTCGGCAACGTCATACGGAAGCTGACGCGTCGTACCGTCACCGAGCTCGACGACAAGCTGGTCGATATGCTCGACCTGCCTGTGGTGGTTGCGGTAACGGCGCTGGGAATCTGGGTGGCCATCCGAACACTGGTGCTCCCGGAGACCGTCATCGGTTTCGCCTGGGGCGCCATGCAGGTGGCGCTCATGCTTACCATCGCCTGGATGGCGGCACGCGTCTTCGACGCCGTTACTCATGTCGTGCTCGAGCCGTTGGCCGAGGACACTGAAAGCGATCTGGACGACCAGCTGCTGCCGATCATCCGTAAGGGCGGCAAGGCGGCGATCTGGGCCTTGGGAATCATCGTGGCGCTCAACAACGCCGGCTACGACGTGGCGGCGTTGATCGCCGGCCTCGGTATCGGTGGCCTGGCGATGGCGATGGCGGCGCAGGACACCGTCAAGAACATCTTCGGCGGCTTCACGATCTTCACCGACCGCCCGTTTGGCATCAACGACTGGATCAAGGCCGGCGGCTTCGAGGGCACCGTAAAGGAGATCGGGGTGCGGAGCACCCGTGTGCAGACGTTCGCCGGCCGCGAAGTGACGATTCCCAACTCCACCATCGCCAACTCGCCGGTGGAGAATGTGAGCCGCGAGCCGTCCAGGCGCATCAAGCTCAACCTCGGACTCACCTACGACACCACGCCAGCGGCCATGCAAAGGGCGATGGACATCCTGCGCGAGATCGCCGCCGAACACGAAGGGCTACAGGCCCGCGAGCCGGTGGTCGCTTTCAACGCCTTCGGCGACTTCGCGATGAATCTCCTGTTCCAGTACTACATCGGTACGGACGCCGACGTGGTGGAGACGCAGACGCGGATGAACCTCGCGATCCTCGACCGCTTCAACGCCGAGGGCCTGGAGTTCGCCTTCCCGACACAGACGATCTACACGCAGCCCATGGACGTCGGCGCCGCATCGAACGGGACGGCCGCGACCACCAGCTAGGCCGCCGGTGCACGGTACCGGGACGTTGTAGGATTCGGCGCCGTGGATGAAGCGGACGCGCATCTCGGGGGCGAGGTTCACGCCGAGCTCAGTCGCGACCTGGGGCTGGTGAGCGCCCTCGCGATCGGCACCGGCACGATGATCGCCGCCGGCATCTTCACCCTCTCCGGGCTGGCGATCAGCTATGTCGGCTCCGCCGCCATCGCCTCGTTCCTGCTGGCGGCTGTCGTGGCCAGCCTGACGGCGCTGAGCTACTGCGAATTCGCCTCCATCTACCCGCAGTCGGGCGAAGGCTACCTCTACGCTCGCAAGACGTTCTCGCAGCCGACGGCCTACTTCGTCGGCTGGTGTCTGCTGCTCGGCTATACCTCGTCGTGCGGCTTCTACATCGCCAGCCTGTCGACCTACTTCAACGAGTTCATCTGGCACCTGCCGCTGGAGACCCTCGCCGGTTTGATCTTCCTGGCGGCGTTGACGCTGCTCAACCTGAAGGGCACCAAGGAGAGCGGCACGTTCCAAGTGCTGGTGACCGCTGCCAAGATCATCCTTCTGCTGTGGTTCGTCTCCGGGGGGGATGTCGCGTATCGATCCGCAGACCATCGTCGACCGTTTCAGCACCAACCCGGGCGCGATCACCAGCACCGCCGCGCTGGTGTTCATCACGTTCTTCGGCTTCTCCGCCATCGCCGCCTCGGCCGGCGAGGTCCGCGACCCGACAAAGACT
Organism: Acidobacteriota bacterium; assembly: GCA_965197275.1. Classification (GTDB taxonomy): domain Bacteria; phylum Acidobacteriota; class UBA890; order UBA890; family WLXD01; genus DASCOT01. Next base: position 41,752 of record CBDAMQ010000032.1, on the reverse strand, counting down.
GTGCCGCGAGCCATCTTCATCTCGATGGTGTTCGTGACGCTGCTCTATTCCGCCGTCGTGTTGGTGATCCTGACCGCAAACCTGACGGAGTACACCGAGTCCGCCATGGGCGTGGCGGCGCGGGAGTTCCTCGGTCCGGTTGGCGGCATGGTGATCGTGTTGGGGGCGCTGTTTTCGATGTTGTCGGCGTCCAATGCCTCGATCATCGCCGGTTCCCGGGTGGCCATGTCGATGAGCCGGCGGCGCCACCTACCGCGCCGTTTCGGTGCGGTGAGCCCGAGCACGGGCACCCCGGTGGCAGCGCTGGTGCTCGTGGGCGCTGCGATTGGCAGCTTCACTCTGGCCTTGCCGCTCAAGAACCTGGCGCACTTCGCGGACTGCGTGTTGCTGATCGCGCTGACCCTGGTAAACGTGGCGCTTATTCGCCATCGGCGCCAGTTCCCGGACCTGGAGCGGCCCTTTCGCGTTCCGCTCGTGCCGTTGTTGCCGGTGCTCGGCATCGTCGCCAACATCTACCTGCTGGTACAGATTCCGCTCCAGGGGCACGTCGTCCCCGTCGCCCTCGCCGGTCTCGCCATGGTGGCCGGGATCGTCGGCTTTCTAGTGTGGAAGGGAACCGAGTTCGTCACCGAGGCCCCCGAAGAGACGCCATCGCGCCTGCTTGCGGAACGCTCCGCGCCGGCGGAATCGACCTTCCAGGTGCTGGTTCCGATCGCCAATCCGGCAAGCGTCAACGCCCTCGTTGATATTGCCGGTGCGATCGCCGCCCCGCGTGACGGCGAGATTGCACTTCTGCGTGTGGTGCTCGTTCCCGACCAGCTCCAGCCCCGGCTAGCCGAGGCACACGTACAGCGCGAGGAGAAGATCCTGACGGCGGCGCGCGGACGCGCGTTGTCGTTCGATGTTCCCGTCAGCTCGCAGGTCCGGGTGGGCCGCAACGCCGGACGAGCGATCCTGGAGGCGGCGCACCAGGGCAACAGCAAGCTCATCGTGGTGGGCTGGAAAGGGCGCACATCGACGGCGCGCCGAATCCTCGGCGAGATCACCGATCACGTCGTGAACCATGCGACCACCGACATCATGATGGTGCGGCTGGCGCCGGACCCGAGACCAATGGAGAGGATTCTGGTTGCCACCGACGGCGGTATCCACGCCACTCGCGCGGAGGACTATGCAGCAGCAATCGCCGCGTCGAACGGAGCTTCGATAACCCTCTGCGCTGTGATCGCTCCTGGTGAGTCGGATGTTCGAATCGAACACGAGCTCGCCCGCCTGGAAGCCACCAGAGATCGGCTCGAGCAGGCCCCGAACGTCACCACCAAGGTGGTGCGACATCGCTCGGCCAGTCGTGGGATCATCGGCGAGTCTGCCAGCTACAGTGCGGTGATCGTCGGCGCCACGCAGCACAGCTTCACCACCCGAGTGCTGTTCGGGACGGTCCCCGAGAATGTCGCGAGACGGTCCACCTGCACGGTGATCGTGGTGAAGCGGCACGAACCCGTGCGAGCGCTGTTCGGCAGAATCCTGAGCGAGTAGGCTAGCGCTCGACGTGAACGAAATTGACCCGGCGCAAGCCAGCGAGGCCGTATGCAGCCCGACTCCAAGCTGAACCACTACCGCATCATCGCCAAGATCGGCGAAGGCGGCATGGGGCAGGTGTTCCGCGCCGTCGACGAGACGCTCAAGCGCGAGGTGGCGATCAAGATCCTGCCGCCACAGCTGGCACAGAACCCCGAGAGGTTGGCGCGACTGGAGCGCGAGGCACAGGTGCTGGCGCAGGTGGAGCACGCCAACATCGCCTCGATTTACGGTCTCGAGCAGGCAACCCCGGAGGGCGGCGACAGCCCGGTGCGGTTGCTGGTGATGCAGCTTGCCGAGGGTGACACGCTGGCGGAGCGCATCGACCAGGCCCCGATCCCGGTGGAGGAGGCGCTGACGATCGGACTGCAGATCGCCCGCGCCCTCGAGACCGCTCACGAGCACGGCATCGTGCACCGCGACCTGAAGCCAGCGAACGTGATGCTCTCGGCCGGCGGCGACGTCAAGCTGCTGGATTTCGGACTCGCCAAGGCGTTCGCCTCCGACAGCATGATCGCGTCGGCGCCTGAAGTCAGTGCCTCGCCTACCATGCTCGAAGCCACGATGGCCGGCGCCATCATGGGAACCGCCGGCTACATGAGCCCCGAGCAGGCGCGCGGCAAGCCTGTAGACCGCCGGGCCGACGTTTGGGCTTTCGGCGCCGTGGTCTACGAGATGCTCACCGGCCACCGCGTCTTCGGCGGCGAGACGGTCACCGACGTACTGGGCGCGATCGTGCATCGTGACCCCGACTGGAAGGCGCTGCCGAAGCGTACGCCGCGTCGTATCCGGGCACTGCTGCAGCGGTGCCTGCGCAAGGACGTCGAGCGCCGTATCCAGTCCATCGGCGATGCGCGTGTGTCCATCGAGGAGTATTTGGAGGACCCGGTAGCTTCCGAGGCGATCCTCGACGCTGGCACCGAGCCAGCGGCCAACTGGACACGCTGGGTGCCGTGGGGTGTGGCGGCCCTACTGGCGCTGGCGTGGGCTGCCGACTTGCGTCCCCACGCGGCAGTCGAGTCCTCCACGCCGACGCTGCGCATGGAGATGACGCTCGGAGTCGACGACCAGCTGTTCTCCGCCTCGCCCGGCTCGACGCTGGCGCTTTCTCCTGACGGCGCGCATGTCGCCGTCGCCACCGGGACGACCGGAAACACGCGCCTCCACGTGCGACGACTCGACGACATCGCGTTCCATGAGATCGCCAGCGGCGGCGCCTATCAGCCCTTCTTCTCGCCCGATTCCGAATGGATCGGCTACGTGACCACCTCAGCGCTGCTGAAGGTCCCGATCTCCGGTGGCACGGCGCAGCAGATCGCCACCATCAACCTCGGCCGCGGCGCTACCTGGGCGCCGGATGGGACGATCGTCTACACCCCATCGGCCTCGAGCCCCTTGTGGCGCGTGAGCGCGAACGGCGGCGACCCAACCCAGCTGACGACACTTGATGAAGAGCGCCAGGACGCCACCCATCGCTGGCCGCAGGTGCTGCCCGACGGACGACACGTGCTGTTCACCGCCCACACCCTGGCGGTGAGCGACTTCGACCGCGCCACTCTCGATGTCGTCGATGGAGACCGGGGCAAGGAAGACGGTGCATCGTGGAGGTACCGACGCTCGCTACGTGGCTTCTGGACATCTCGTCTACGCCAGCTCGGGCACGTTGTTCGCGGTGCCGTTCGACATCGACGCGCTGGAGGTCGTCGGAAGCGCCGTTCCGGCGGTGCAGGACCTTGCCTACAACAGCACTAGCGGCGGCGGCCAGTACGCGGTCTCGGACACGGGTGTGTTGATGTATCGGACGGGAGGGTCCGTCGATCCTTCGTACGCCGGCAAGTGGCTCGACCGGAGCGGCGAAGCTCACGACTCCCTGCTCGAGCCGCGCACCTACGCCGAGACACGCATCTCGCCGGACGGCAGCAAGGTGGCGATGATGGAGCTGACCAACGACAACTGGGACATCTGGGTATACGACCTCGCCCGCGGCGTCCGTACCCGGCTCACGTTTCCGGACGGAATCGAGGGCCCGGCGGTGTGGTCACCGGACGGCAGTGAGCTGATCTTCTCGTCGGACCGCGACGGCCCCGACGATCTGTACCGCAAGCGCGCCGACGGGTCCGGGGAGATCGAGCGCCTGACCGACTTCGCATCGGCGCTGTTCGTGAGTGACTGGTCGGCCGACGGACGCTACGTACTGGTCACCCGCAGCGGCGCCGAGGACCCCGACAACGGCTGGCACGGCGGCAACGACATCGCCTATCTGGACATGCAGGCTGGCGACGGGGCCGTGCAGGCGTATCTGGCGACCGAGTTCGCTGAGCTGGAGGCGTCGTTCTCTCCGGACGGCCGCTGGGTTGCTTATCAGTCCAACGAGAGCGGCCAGACAGAGGTGTACGTGCGACCGTTCCCACCGGCGGGCGGTAAGTGGCAGGTATCGGACAGCGGCGGAGGGTACGCTCGCTGGTCCGCAGACGGCAGCGAGCTCTACTACCGCAACGACCAGGGCATCGTGCTGGTGGAGATCGCCACGCCCGACGATGCCTTCTTGGCGACGCGTCCGCGACAGCTGTTCCGCGGCGACTTCTACGGCGGTCTCGGAGGCCTTCGGCTTTCGGGCGGTGGGTTCGCCGACTACGACGTCGCTCCCGATGGCCGTTTCATGATGTTCCCTGACACTGAAGCGGCCGACGCTCCGAACGTCGAGCTGGCCCACGTGGTGGTGAACTGGTTCGACGAGCTGCGGCGCCTGGCGCCGCTCCGCTGACGCTGTAGAACACCGCGCGGAGCAATAGCGACGGACCAAGGCCGAGCTGGTAACCGATGCCTATCGAGGTCGGATGCGCCCGTCCATGTCGGGGATCACGAAGCTCGGATCGATGCGGCACGGCCCCTCGGCGAGACCGAGGCTGACGACGACCTCGCAGGCGGATTGCACCGACTCGGGCGTCGGCTTCGTCCCCAGATCCACCCAGTCACGCAGACCCTCCCACGCTGCCAGCCCCTCGGCGAGCGAGAAGCCACAGTGGCTGGGCTCATCCTCCACCGTGATCAGCGTGCTCAGGTTGGCCTCCGGGACCACCTTCGAGTACTCACCGGCGTTCTCGACGATGATCAGGCCGTCCTTGTCGGTGTGCAGCACCAGGATCTTCGTGTCGCCGACGCCGCCGGTCGGGGTGTAGTTCTTGGTCAGCCGGCGCACCGCACCTGCCTTGGGATCGACGCGCTCGATCGAGGCGTTGACGGCGGCGTCGCCATAGTCGACCTCGGCGTTGCCGATTCCCACCTTGCCCTTCATCTTCTGACGGTCGTGGGTGAGGTCGGCCAGCCCGACGGTCGAGTACCACAAGTCGGTCGAGATGAACTCGGCTGACACCTGCGCCACGTCGACCAGCGACTGTAATCGTGCCCTCTGGGCTCTCGTGCGTTGCGACGGCTTCTTGTCCAGCCCGGTGCACACGTTGAGCCGGTCGTCTATGTCCTCGGAAGTGAGCGTCGAGTCGCTCGGAAGACCCTCCGGGCCGCCGGGAATCGCCGCACCGTCGACCGCCCCGCAAACGTTGTCGTACAGCAGTCGGAAGTCGAGCCCACCGTCCCAGTTGCGGCTCCCGGCCAGCGGAGCGCAGAGAAGGCCGGCGGCGACGACATTGCCACCGATCCCTTTCTCGATCGCCTGCGCGGTGACGATGCCGCCAATCGAAGCGCCGTAGATGATGATCTCGGAGGGCTCTCCGAAGTTGGCGCGAAACACGTCGACCATGGCGCGCAGGTCCTTGACGGTCTTGAACACCGCCCATCCCGTGAGGCGGTAGCTGGAGGCGGCAACGGCGTAGCCTTGACCGGTCTGCACCTCGACCAGCGGACCCAGATCGGGAAAGGCTGCCGGCGGCTCGACCGAGAACCCGTGGTTCCAGATCACCAGCTTGCCGTTCCAGGCGTCGGGAACGGTGATCAGATAATGTGCTCCGCCGGCGGTCTGGCCACCGATCAGCGTGTCGGCGCGAGCGACAGGAGGGCTGCCGCCGATCGCGACAACCGCGACGGCGATCACGGCAAGGCGTTTCATCTCTGGCTCGTGGGGTTCAGAATACGACGCTGACCGTCTCACAACGGGACGCAACACAATCTCGCGACCTTACCACCGCGACTGCACCGCGGGTTAAGCTGAAGCCATGGACACCGGTATCCACACCTCTCTCAACACCGGGCACGAGCTCGACGTCGTCGATGACCGCGACGGGCTCGACACCCGCGTGCTGCGCGCCGGCGACGAGCTCGTGGTGCAAACGGCGCACAGCGTCTACACGCTGGCGTTCGTGGATCCGGAGCAGGGCGAGGTGGAGGCCAGCGGCAGCGGCAACTTCATCAACGAACACGTTGCAGCGAGGCTCCTCGGAACGACCCTCTCGGGCACCGGCACGGCGCTGCGCCGCGCTTTCGTAATGCCGGGATTCAAGCTCGTGCTGCGACTGGCCGAAGGCGAGCTGATGACCTCGCGGGTCCGCCGCATCTTCGTCAACGGCGCGTCAGTCGACAGTTCCAAGACCGTCCACTGACCGGGCTCGACAGACCAAGTATTGGCGCCGAAGTAGCCAGCAACTCCAGCCCAGACACGCCAGCATGACGGCGTAGCCGAGCGTTGTCGCCAACCGGGCGATGGTGTGGTCGAACCGCAGAAGCCCGGTCCAGGACAGCAGGTTGTTCCAGTCGTGGTAGCCCGGACGATCCTGCCCGATGACCCCGCCCAGCAACGGCTGCACCTGCTCACTGGCGTCGTAGATGTACGGACCGAGCCCGACGAGCGCCTGCCCGCCCCACCATACGGTCACCGAGGCGCCGAACGTGTCGCGGCGCGACAACAGCATCGCCAGACCGCAGATCCACGGCACGCTGAGCTCCAGCAGGGAGCCTCCCAGCACTTGGAGGAAGCGACCGAACATGCCGAACAGCGCATGCCCGGCCTCGTGAAAGATCAGGTTGGCGCCCGACAAGGCGCGGAAGACGAACGTCGATGGATCGGCGTTCGGGACGATGGCCCCCACGGTGGCCATGTCGAAGTTACCGAGGTACCACCAAGTGGTCTTGGCAAGCAGCACCACCAGCAGGCCGCGGGCAGCGACGCCGGCGAGATACACGTCCGCCGGGACCTCCATGAGGGTCTCGCGCCAGCGGTAGAGAGCTCGGACGCCGGCAACGGTCAACGCTCCCGATTCGGTATCGCCGGTAGTGGATCGGTGCGCCGACCGGTGCCTGGATCGCCGAGTTGATCGACCGGCGGCTCGACTACGTCGGGAGTCCTGGAGCCGCTGCGCCCAGTCGGGAAAGCCCCACCACCTGCGGCGCTGATGTGCTATCCGGGTTCGATCCGCTCATGCCACGGATTCTAGGAGAGCATCGGGCGCAGATCCTAGACGTTTCTTGGTTCCAGTACCCGGTCGAGTCGCTCCAGCCCTCGGTCGAGTTCCTGTCCCCCCGGTCGAGTCGCTCCGGTCTCTCGGTCGAGTTGTTCCAGCGTGGTCGGGAGCGCCGACCATGGCCCTCGACCTTGAGGAATCGACGTTTGAGGTCTTGAATGACTAAGTCGACTTAGCTAAGCTATGCAACGGATTCACGCCCCTTTCGGAGTCCGGGCGCCCCCCAGCCAGGGTGGCCCGGGCTCCACGCGTTGTTCCCTGCCCCCGGCGCGACGCAGACGCGGGAGACCAGCGATGCGGATCGTCAATATCCACGAGGCCAAGACCCATCTGTCGAAGGTCCTGGAACGGGTGGTCGCCGGCGAGGACATCATCATCGCCAAGAACGGCCAGCCGATCGCACGCCTGGTACCGATCGGGGCGCGGCCGCGACGGCCCGGCCGACTGCAGGACAAGATCCACATCGGACTAGATTTCGACGATCCGCTGCCGGAACCGCTCGGGAAATCGCTGCGCGGGGACTGATCGTTGAGGTTGTTGCTCGACAGCCGCGCCTACCTGTGGTGGCTCATGGACGATCGCTCGCTGCCGCCGGCGGCGCGACAAGCGATCTCCGAACCGCAGTCGATCGTTTTCGTCAGCGCCGCCACGATCTGGGAACTGGGGATCAAGCAGCAGCTCGGTCGCCTGCGCGTGGAGGACGCCGACCTCGAGGCGGAGATTGGCGAGAACGACTTCCTAGAGCTGCCTATGGAGGCGCGGCACGCGCAGCAGGCGGCGGCGCTGCCACCGCACCACCCCGACCCGTTCGACCGCATGTTGATCGCGCAGACACAGGCGGAGGGGCTCGTCTGCATCACCGACGACGAGGAGTTCGCCGACTACGGCATCGCCACCCTCTGGTGACCACACCGGCCCGTCTCTCAGAAGACCGCACCGGCTCGTCTGTCAGAAGAGGGTCCCCTGCCCGCTTGGGAGGTCGGCTGCCTCTTCCCTGCTGTCAGCCACCTTTTCCCCGCCGTCAGGCGAACGCTTCGGATCGTCCTGCAGTTCGCGATCGGCGCGTGACGCCGCTCCGACGTCGACGCCCGGGCTCGGACCGGTAACGACGTCGACGCCCCGGCTCGGACCGGTGACATCGTCGACGAGCACGTTGGGACCAGTGAAGTGCAACCGCACCCTCGCCGGCCCGGCGACTGCTGCCGCCTGTCGGTAGACCTGCGCCTGGATCCGATAACCGGCGGCGATCGCGGCGACCTCGTCGGCACCGATCTCGTGGGTCTTGAAATCGATCACCCAGGTATCCGGAGCGCCGGGACGATAGAGATCAAAGGCGCCGATGCGCCAATCGCGCGCCGCCGCCAGGTGCACGAACGTGAGCTCCCGGTAGTGCTCAGCCTCGACATACCACTTCCATTCCTCGGACTGGACGATGCGTCGGATCTCGGCTTCGAGCGCCGCTCGGTAGCGTGAGTGGGCGCTCATGAAGCGCTCGAGTTCGGGGTCGTCGAGGCCGCCGATGGTCTCGTCGAGAATCGCCGCGAGCTCGTCCTCCCGCTGGATGCGCTCGAGCACGCCGTGGATCAGCGTGCCGCGAACGGTTGGCCGGAGCTCGCCGGCGTCGCTACCGTCGAGCGGGCGGACAAACTCGGCCGGAGGCTGCACGCCGTGGCGATACGAACGCGCCCACTCGTTCTCGTCTCGCTCGCGCGCCATGAGCTCGGTCGCCGAGTGCACGAACCTGAGCGGCGGCGCGACGATAGCCTCCAACAACCGATCCTGGCCCTCCAGTTGGTGCCGACCCTGACCTTCTACACGGAGTCTGTCGAGCCAGTCGAGATCCACCGGTGTGTCCCCGTCGCCCGGGATCTCCGCCACCTCCTCGTCACGAACGAACACCGGATTGCTGTCGACCCCTGCCTGCAACCAGGCGCCATAGCTGTTGTCCTCGCGGGCGCCGACCAGCAGCAGTCGATCGCGGGCGCGTGTCGTGGCCACGTAGAGCAGTCGCGCCTCCTCGGCCCGATCCTCAAGCCGCTCGCGCTCGTGCATGCGCTGGGCGCGAGCGCCGCGCTCGGCCTTCGCGGGATTGAGCACCGGCCCGAGCTCATGGTCGCTCCAGAAGCGGCCGCCCGGATCCTGGCCCAACTTGCGCCCGACGCCGACAAGGAAGATCACTGGCCACTCGAGCCCCTTGGCACGGTGAATGGTGGTCAACGTGACGACATCGTCCTGGCTGCTGTACAGCGGCGCCTGCGGCAGCCCGGTGTCCTGCTCGTCCCAGCGGTCCCAGATATCGAGGAAGGTGCCGATGTCAAGGTCACGGTGAGCCTCGCTGAACTGAATGAAGCTCTGGATATTGGCGAGTTGTTCCTCGCGGCGCTGGCGCAGGTGCAGGTGCAATCGGTAGCCGGTGTCGTCGAGCAGGCGCGACAGCACCTCGTCGAGCGGCGCGCGATGCACCAGGGCACGAGCGTGATGTAGCGCGCTCACGCCGCGCTCGAGGGCCAGACGCTCGATGCCGCCGATGCGCGCATCGTCCGGCGCCTCGTACCACTCACCTTCGCGCAAGTAGTGTTCGCACTGACGCAGCAGGCCCACCCCCGGCGTTGCAAGCCGAATGTGGGCGATAACTTCGTCGCGTAGGCAGACGAACGGCGAGCGCAGGAAGCCGAACAGACGCAGATCATCGTGCGGGTTGCGGATCAGCCGCAGGGCATTCAGCAGATCGAGAATCTCCTGTCTATCGCCGAGATGCGGCGCTCCGGCGATGGTGTAGGGGATGCCCCGACGGCCGAACGCTGCCTCGAAGTGCTGTAGTGCCGCTCGACTGCGATACAGCACGGCGATATCTCGATAGGCAATGGCCCGCCCGGTTTCCGGGTCGTCGCCAGCCACTTCCTCGACCCCGACCATCTCATCGATGCGCCCGGCCACCTGCGCTGCCTCGGCCACAGGATCGTTCTTACCCCGACCTCTGGTCTTCTCGGCGACGAGCCACTCGAGGCGCGCGGCAGGAGTGTCCGGGCGCGCCGCTACCAGCTGGCTGTAGCCGACAACGCTATCGGGACTCTCGTGCGCGAGCGCGGCGCCCACATCCCCCATGGCGGCTTCCGTCGCGTCGTTCACCAGACCGATGATCGGCGGCGCGCAACGGAAGTTCTCCGACAGCTGCATCACCTGCCCATCGCCACGCACCGCCTCCTGCACCCGGTTCCACACCGAGACATCAGCACCGCGGAACCGGTAGATGCTCTGCTTGGGGTCGCCGACCAGAAACAGCTGAGGTCGCGGCACTGCCGGGCCGCGGTCCAGGCCGGCAATGGCGAAGGCGATGTCGCGCTGCGCAAAGTCGGTGTCCTGAAACTCGTCGATGATGAGGATGCGGTATCGACGCCGCATGCTGGCCAGGGCCGCCTCGCCCGCCGGGCCCGTCAGCAGCGTGCGCGCGTCGAGGATGAGCGAATCGAAGTCGCGCATGTTGTCGCGCGCCAGGTGAACCTGCCAGCGCTCCAGCGCCTCGGTGGCCAAGTGCAGCAAGGCGTCACAGTGGGACAGCACCACCTCGTCCGGCTCGTCGTCCCATGCACCGGCGACAGCGCGCAACAGGTCCCGATCGAGCCGGTCATCGCGCCGCCACCCCTCGTAGCGGTCGCGATGCCACCGCAGATCGGTCATTAGCTTGCGCACGTGATCGATGGCGCCGTTGGTGTGCTGCCATCCACTGAGCTTGTGGCTGCGCAACAAGTCGGCGGTGCCGGAATCCTCAGCCTCGAGCGCCTCATAGATCACGCCGCGGATGATGTCGTCTTGCGCCGCCCATGCCTGGCGCGAATCGAGCACACCGAACGTCGGATCGATGCCGAGGCGTAGCGCGTGATCGCGGAGCAACTCGGCGCAAAACGAGTGGATGGTGCCGATGGAGGCACGATCGATCTGCCAGCGAAGCTCCTCGGCACACGGCGATTCGTCGATCACCTCACGCAGCTTGCGCTTGAGGTCGTAGGCGGCCTTGTCGGTGAAGGTGATGGCGGCGATCTCGCGCAGCTCACAGGGGTCGGGGCACGGCGGCAGCTCGTGTCCCTCCCGGACCAGCGGCAAGCGCAGGCCCAGCAACCACTGGATCTTGCCGATCACCGTGGCCGTTTTGCCGGTACCGGCGTTGGCCTCCAGCATCGTGCTGCCGACGGCGGTGATGGCGTTCGCCTGTTGCGGCGTCCAGCGCAGCTCAGGCATCGAACCGGTTCCCCTCGGGCAGCCGCGCGGCGCTTCGGGCGATACCGCGATCGGGCTCGTACGCCGGCCACTCGCCCGCCCGGTGCGAGCGCACCGGTTCGAACATGCCGGCCCGAATGCGGCCGGGAATGCTGAGGGCGAATCGAAGCGCCGCCTCGTACTTGGCCTCGGTGCGACGGATCTTGCCGGCGTACTGGGTGTACTTCGGCCCTCTCTTCTTCAGCGATCGATAGAACCCGATGCCCACGTGATGACCGGCGTTCTCCAGCGCCTGCATGTAGAGGGGCGCCTGCAACGCGGTGCCGTCGACGTAGTCGTTGGCGGAGGGTGTCTTGCCGCTCTTGTAGTCGAGCACGTTCGACACCGCCGTCCCGTTGGGACCAGGCTCCCCGTCACCGATCAGGTCAACCCGATCGATGCGGCCGCGCAATCTCAACCAGGCAGCCTGGCCGTCGACATCCTCGCCCTCGATGAGCACGCCTTCGTCGCCACCGAAGGCATGCTCGATGAGGAACGGCCGCTCGCCCTTGTCGGCCACGTGAGGGAGCTCCCAAGCGAGATATTCCCGTACACGGACGAGAATGGCGTCGCACTCCTGCTGCCACAGCAAGGGCGCGCCGCTCCACTCGTCGCTGATCTCGCGATCGACAATGACTTGGGCAGCAGCCTCGGTAAACGCCGATTCGGCGCGACGGTCGAACTCACGCGGCACATCGTCTTTCAGCAAGCTATAGAAACGCTCGAGCAGATCGTGCGCCACGGCGCCGAACACCAGCGGCGTGGTTTCCTCGTCGGCTTCGACTACTTCGTCGAGGCACAGCACGCGTTTCACGAGGAACATGAAGGGGTTGTTGGAGTAGTTCTGCAGGCCGCTGGCCGACCAGACGGTATCGGCGTCGAAGCGTGACTCCAGCATCTCGAGGACACGTGGATCTCGCAGCTCGCCGTTCCACGGATTCGGTCGATACGCCGGGTGGCCGTCGTGCAGCGGCTGATGGCCGGTGTCGCGACGCGCCTCGGCCACCGCGACCAGCACCGCATGGTGCACGAGAGCTTCCGACGACGGCGCGATCGATCGCTCAGCGCGGCTCTCGAACAGCCGGTGCACGGCGAGACGATCTGCCTGTGCCGCGGTCACCGGATCGTCCCACGGGTCGCGTGTGCGCGGCAGCTCCGACCCCGGATCGTGCGGCGGCACCATCAACGACGACATGAGCGGTGTGCCGGCGGGGTCTGCAGTGCGATAGCTGATACGAACCTCGCCCGAGCCAGTAACCGTGCGCCACAGGGCGCGCTCGCGGCGAAGGGCCAGCTCCCGATGCACCAGCGGCAGGCCCCGGTCGCGCAATCGCAGGCGTTCCTCGTTCGACAGTACGCCTCCAGCAGAAACGCGGCGCGGAAACGCGCCGTCGTTGGCGTGCATCACGAACAGGTGTCGGAACGGCGTCAGCGCTGCGTCGTGCGCCTCGAGCACCTGCACCCCCTTGTGCAACGGCGTCGTGATGCTCAGCTCGTTGGCCTCCAGCAGACGTCGCAACAACGCGTACCAGTCGGCAGGGCTGAGCGCCGCGTCGGGGTGATCGAGATCTGCCCACTCCTGCAGCAGGTTCTCGGCCTGCACCAGGCCGCGTTGGTCGAGGCGAACCACGTCCCAGCGCCCTGCTACGGGCTCGCACAGACGCCGACGTAGACCGAACAGGCCCTGGCGCAGAAGGTCGAGCGTCAGGTCGATCCACTCCCGCTCGCTTCGTGGCGCGCCGAGCGGGTCGAGCGTGGCGCGCAGCGTGGCGAAGCGTTCCGCAATACGACGCAGGCGATCTCGCGCCAGCCCGCTGCCCCACGTCGAGCGGTCGCCGGCGGCCACTTTGTCGGCGAGCTCGGCCAGACGCCGCTGCCACGCGTCCAGACCGACCACCCGGCGCTGGGTCGCAATCACGTCGATCGGACGCAGGTCGATCTCGGTCTCGTAGTAGGCGCTGTCGAGCACGGCGCGCAGGGAACCATAGTCCCACCCTGAGGCGGCCCCTCGGAACGCTGACAGCAGGGCCTTTAACGCACCGATCTCGGTGAGCCGGGACCGGATCACGGCGGTACACGCAACTCCGGCACTGCGCAGTGCACGGTATGCCCGACCGGTGTCCTCGTAACCGCTGCGAGCGACGACCGCCACCTGGTGGGGGCTGACGTCGCCATCCACCAGCAACCGCTTCACCTCGCGCGCGATCCAGGCGACCTCGCGTTGCGTGTCAGGCACGGGCTGAACCACCGCCGGGCCGGTCTCGGTGCCGGCGATCTCCTCGACCTCGGCGCTCAGCTCGCCAAGCTCCTCGGGCTCGGATTCGCCGAGGACGAACAGGTGGACGTCGACCTCCAGCTGCGCCGCCAGCGCGGCGAGCAACCGTCGGCGCGATCGCGTCATGTAGAGCCCGTAGACCAGCAGGTGCGGCGCGCCGCCGAGCGCCGACGCGAGTCCGCCGGCATCGATGCGGTCGGCGATCAACCCCCAGCTAGAGCGCATGTCGAACAGCTCCCGCTGCCGCAACTCAGCCAGGTAGGTGGAGTACGAGCCCACGATCCACTCGTTGCGTCGGCGCGCAAACGCATCGTCGCCAACGCTGGTCAGCGCCTCCTCGAGACGCGTCGGATCCACGCCCTCCGGCAGCAACTCGCCGAACAGCGCATCGAGCAGATGCCCGCGAGCAACCCCGTCGGTATCGCTGGGATCCTCCAGGCCGGCGTGCCGCCCGACCCGCCTGGCCACCCGGCTGATCAACCGTCGTCGCGTCAGCAGCCCGACCGCCTTGCCCTCGATCTCAAAGCGGCGATGCAGATCGCGAAAGTCGGTGATCGGCGGCCCGAGCCAGCCCGCCACGCCGCGCGCCGCTGCTCGCTCCAGCAGCAAATCACGTTGGTTCCGGTGCGTGACCCAGAGGTGCGCCGCGAACCCGGACGGGCCGGCGTTGTCGCCTACCGCGTCAAGAAAGCGGTCCGCACAGGTGTCCCACAGGGTCGCGATGTCGGGCGCACGAATCAGCTTCAGCGGCACGGGAATCTCTGAAGCGCAGGGCCGTCTCCCCACGTTGAAGGGGCATGTCTCCGTATGTACAACTGTACATACAATGTCACTAAGAAATTCGAGTGGGACGCACGTAAGGAGCGTGCACACCGTCGCAAGCACCGAGTTTCGTTCATCAATGCAGCTTACGTTCTCTTCGACGTGCGCGGTGTAACAGAGATTCAGGATGAAGCCGGAGAGACACGTTTCGCTACCGTCGGGATGGACGACCTGGGTCGCACCCTAGTCGTCGTCTGGACACCGCGAGGGACGCGCGTTCGAATTATCACCGCTCGCCAGGCCACATCACGCGAGCGAGCAGACTACGAGTGGAAGCGATGAAGAAGGAATATGACCTCAGCAAGGGGAAGCGTGGCGCCGTCCTCCCCACCCCTCCAGGCAAGACACGGATCACGATACGCATCGACAACGAGATTCTCGACTGGTTCCGTGATGTTGCCAACGAAGCTGGTGGCGGCACCTACCAGACGTTGGTCAACGCGGCGCTGCGCGACTTCATCTCGCGGCAACCCGAATCGCTCGAGGATACTCTCCGGCGCGTCGTCCGCGACGAGCTGGAGCACGCCGCGAAAGACTAGTCCGCCTCTGCTGTTGGGGCTTCGGCATCGGCGACCGTGAGTATGGTCGACACCAGTGCGTCGGGGGTTACTGAGATGCTGTCGATGCCCTCCTCCACCAGCAGGCGGGTGATCTCTGGGAAGTCCGACGGTGCCTGGCCGCAGATGCCGATGCGGATCTGCTGGCCTTCCTCGCGCAGTTCGCGCACGGTACGCAGCGCCATGCGCAACATGGCCTGGATCGCCGGGTCGCGCTCGTCGGCGATCTGAGCGACTGAACCGCCGGCGTCACGGTCCAGCCCCAGGGCCAGCTGCGTGAGGTCGTTGCTGCCGATGCTCAATCCGTCGACGTGCTGGGCGAAGTCGCGCAGCAGGATCACGTTGGAGGGCACCTCGACCATCATGTAGAGCTGCAGGTCAGCGACGCCACGCTCGAGGCCGAACTCACCCAGGACGTCGATCGTCGCGACCAACTCCGGCACCGTGCGCGCGAACGGCACCATCACCTTGATGTTGGCGAGACCCATTTGCTCGCGGGCGCGCTTGAGCGCTTCGCACTCGAGACGAAACGCCTCGCGGTATTGCGGGCTGGTGTAGCGGCAGGCACCGCGCCAGCCGAGCATAGGGTTCTCCTCGCGCGGCTCGAAGTGATCGCCGCCCAGCAGGCCGCGGTACTCGTTGGATTTGAAATCCGACAGCCGGACGATGACATCGTGGGGATGGAATGCCGCACCGATCATCGCCACGCCGTCGGCGAGCCGATCGATGAAGTACTCGCGGCCGGTGTCATAGGTTCTGGTGCGCTCGTCGATGGCAAGGCGCTCCGCGTTGCTCAACCGCTCGGGCTCCAGCAGGGCGCGTGGATGGATGCCGATCTGGCTGGCGATGATGAACTCCAGCCGTGCCAGACCGACCCCACGCGCTGGCAACCGCGCCTGCTGAATCGCGCGCGCCGGGTTGCCGACGATCATCATCACGTCGGTACGCGTGTCCGGGACCCCGGCGAGATCGATGACCTCACGCTTGAAGCTACGACGCCCCGAGTAGACGACACCTTGCTCCTCGATGCAGCTCACCGTGATCTCGCCTTGATCCGCCAGCACCGTGGTAGCGTCGCCGGCGCCGACCACGCATGGCACGCCAATCTCGCGCGCCACGATGGCCGCGTGCGAGGTTCGCCCACCAGTGTCGGTGACGATCGCCGCCGCCAGCTTCATCGCCGGTTCCCAGTCGGGATCGGTACGCTCGGTTACCAGCACCTCTCCCTCGTGGAAGGCGTCGATCCCGTGGATACCGTGGATCACACGCGCCACCCCGGCAGCCACCTTGCTACCGACGGCCTGCCCGGTAGCCAGCGGCGGACCGTTCTCGCCGATCTGGTAGCGCTCGAGGGTGGTCTGCACTTCGTCGCGGTACACGGTGATCGGGCGCGCCTGCACCAGAAACAGGCGATCCACGACCCCGTCCTTGGCCCATTCGATGTCCAGCGGCATTCCGTAGGCCGCCTCGAGTCGACAGGCCGCGGCGGCAAGCTCGAGCACGTCGGATCGTTCGATGCTGAAACCGGCGCGCTCTTCGGGGGTCGTCTCGATGACCTCGGTGGCGGCGGTGCCGCCCCAGCCATAGACCATCTTGACCTCCTTAGCACCGCGTTCGTGCGAGATCACCGGGTCCAGCGGCGCGCCCTTTAGCAGCGTCGGCTTGAAGATCAGCACCTCGTCCGGGCTCACCTGGCCCTGGACGACAGGCTCGCCGAGGCCCCAGCTGGAGTTCAGCAGCACGAAGTCGCGCGCACCGCTGTCGGGATCCATGGTGAACATCACGCCCGAGCACGCCTGGTCGCTGCGTGCCATGCGCTGCACCGTGACGGCGAAGTCGAACGTGCCGGCCGGCAGCCCGCAGCGATGTCGGTAGTCGACGCCGCGACTGGTGAAGAACGACGTGAAACAGTCGCGGCAAGCGGTGAGCATGTTGCTGCGGCCACGGACTCCCAGGAACGACTCGTACTGACCGGCGAACGAAGCCTCGGCCGAGTCCTCCGATACCGCACTCGATCGCACCGCCACATCGACGTTCTTCATATCGGCGGTCGCTTCGAGTGCGGCATACGCGTCGGCCACAGCCTCGACCACGTCGTCCGGGAAGTCGAGATTGCTCACCAGGTCACGGCAATGGCTGGCGCCGCGAAAGAGGCTCTCGAAGTGGTCGTAGTCGATCGCCTCCAGCTCCTGCACGATCTGCTTGCGCGTACCGGGCGCGGCGTCGAGTACGCGCGTGAACGCGGCCGTGGTCACCGCGAACCCTGGTGGTACCCCTACGGCGGAGCCGGACAACACGCGCGCCATCTCGCCAAGCGAGGCGCTCTTGCCACCTACACGGCCAACGTCGTCGAGGTCGAGCTGATCAAGGCCGATGACGTAGGGGGCGTCAGACGAGCCCATCGACAGTCCTCGCGATACTCACGCGTTGGCCGCTGTAACTGCGGCAGATCGGATGGGCGTCAACAGGATAACGCCCAGGTCGCTTGATGGCGAACGTCGGATGGATTCCATCGCCGGACCCGCGTCCGTCACACGGGATGACGCCACGGTCCCGCCGGCCGGCCGCGCGCTCAGCCTCGCACCGGTAACTACCGTTCTGGGGCGCAACGTAGTACAGCTATATGTATGAAGACAACCGTAAATATTGCTCCGACTCTGCTGAAACGGGCCAAACAGACGGCTGCCAAAGAGGGCACCACGCTGCGCGCGCTAGTCGACGAAGGGTTACGGGCCGCGCTCGCCCGTCGTCAGGAACGAGATCGGTTCACGCTGCGCGATGCCAGTTTCGACGGTCACGGTCTGCAGCCCGGAATCGAGGGAGGCGACTGGAAACGCATCCTGGAGCTGACCTACGAGGGGCGCGGCGGTTGATCGCCGTCGACAGCAACATCCTGGTGTATGCACACCGTGTGGATTCGTCCTGGCATGCGGCGGCGGCAGCTCGACTTCGCTCGCTGGCAGAGAGCGCATCACCCTGGGCCCTACCTTGGCCATGCCTGCACGAGTTCCTGGCGATCACCACGCATCCCCGCATCTACGATGCCCCAACGCCCATCGAAGCTGCCCTCGACCAGCTGGCCGCTTGGCTGGAATCCCCCAGCCTCCGGCTCCTGGCTGAGGGATCCGCGTATCTCGAACATCTAGGACCGCTGCTGACCCGCAGCAGCGTCGCCGGAGCGAGAGTGCACGACGCCCGCGTCGCCGCGCTCTGTCTGCAACACGGAGTCAGCGAGCTGTGGAGCGCCGACCGGGATTTCGGCCGGTTCCCGGAGCTGAAGGTGATCAACCCTCTGGTCTGACGGCAACGACGGGCCGGCACCGAATTCCGCGACCCGTCGCGCTCCGATGCAGCTGGAGGCCACCCTCGGTTGCTTCGTTATCGTGGCCACGCGTTGGTGGAATCCGCCGCGGCGCCTTCTGCTAAGTTCAGCGGGTTGTCGCGACACCTCGTTCCCCCCTGGAGTAGACCCATGCCACGCCTGCGTCCTGCCGTTGCGTTCGCGCTTGCACTCACCGCCATCCTCCTCGTCGGCACGCCCGCCAGCGCGCAGGTCGACGCCCGCATGCTGCGGTTCCCGGATGTCTCCGACACCCACATCACGTTCGTCTACGCCGGCGACGTCTGGATCGCGCCAAAGGACGGTGGCACGGCGCAGCGCCTGAGCACCCCCGCCGGTGAAGAACGCTTCCCGCGCTTCTCGCCCGACGGCAGCCAGATCGCCTTCCAAGCCAACTACGACGGCAACGTCGATGTGTACGTCGTGCCGACGCTGGGAGGGCAGGTGGAGCGCATCACCCACCATCCGCTGCCGGATCGCATGCTGGAGTGGAACCCGGGCGGTGAGTCGGTGCTGATTGCCAGCTTCATGCAGACGGAGAAGATGCGCTATCGCAAGTTTTTCAGCGTGCCGTCGACCGGCGGGTTGCCGGAGCTTCTGCCAGTGCCGTATGGCGAGTTCGGCGCCTTGTCACCGGACGGCAACACCCTCGCCTACATGCCGATCAGCCGCGACTTTCGCACCTGGAAGCGTTACCGGGGCGGCATGGCACCGGAGATCTGGCTGTTCGATCTGAACGACTACAGCGCCCGCAACATCAGCAACAACGACGCCAACGACGGCCATCCGATGTGGCACGGCTCGACGCTGTACTTCCTCTCGGATCGCGGCACCAATCAGCGCGCCAACGTCTGGGCTTACGAGCTCGACTCGGGCGACACCCGGCAGGTGACCCGGCTCGCCGACTTCGACGTTCGCTTCCCGGCCATCGGCCCCGCCGACCTTGTTTTCGAGGCTGGAGGACGTTTGTACCTGCTCGACCTCGAGAGCGAGACCACTCGCGAAGTGCAGATCGATGTGGTCACCGACCGCTCCAGCCTCAAGCCACGGGCCGAGAACGTCGCCGGGGCGATTGCCGGCGGTGACATCTCACCGTCGGGCAAGCGCGCCGTCATCGAGGCTCGCGGCGACATCTTCACCGTCCCCGCCGAGCACGGCATTACCCGCAATCTGACCCGCACCTCGGGGGTCGCCGAGCGCCACCCGACCTGGTCGCCGGACGGCAGGTGGATCGCCTTCTTCAGCGATGCATCAGGCGAATACGAGCTCACGCTCAGCTCTGCCGACGGCAACGGCACACCGCGTCAGCTCACCAACCTGGGCGAGGGGTTCCGCTACACGCCGCACTGGTCGCCCGACAGCAAGAAGTTGGCGTTCATCGACCAGGCGATGAGCCTTCGCTTGTACGACATGGACTCCGAGACGCTCACCGCGGTCGACCAGGGCAAATGGATGTACCACGGCCAGCTCGCCGGGTTCACGCCCAGCTGGTCGTCCGACAGCCGCTGGCTGGCGTACTCGCGCGGCCTGATGAACCGCCACTCGGCGGTGTTCCTGTTCGATACCGATAGCGGCGTCAGCCATCAGGTCACCAGCGGCTACTACAACGACTCCAACCCGGTCTTCGACCCTGACGGCAAGTACCTCTACCTGCAAACGAGCCGCTCACTACGCCCGAGTTACAGCGACTACCAGAACACCTTCGTCTACAACAACACCACCAACGTCGCCGCCGTAGCCCTGCGCGACGACGTGCCCTCACCGCTGGCGCCGCGCAACGACGAGGAAGAGGTAGAGGAAGACGAGGAAGAGTCCGATGACGCGGACTCCGACCCCGATGCCGACAGCAGCAACGACGACGCTGACGAAACAGACGCTGATGGTGATGCCGAAGATGAAACGGAAGAGGACGAGGGCCTCGAAATCGACCTCCAGGGCTTCGAGAACCGCCTCGTCGTGCTGCCCCCTGACGCCGGCAACTACGGCTCGATGGCAGCCGTATCGGGGAAGCTGATCTACCATCGCGGACCGCGAACCGGATCGGGCGACGACGACAGCCCGATCGTGTTCTGGGATCTCGAAGGCCGCGAGGAAAAGACCGTCCTCGACGACGCTGACGACTTCGAGCTATCCGCCGATGGCAAGAAGCTCATCGTCGCCACCAACGGCCGCATCGGCATCATCAGCGTGGCACCGGGGCAGCGTCCCGAGCCGCTCGACACCTCCGGACTGCAGGTGACGCTAGACCCGGTAGCCGAATGGCGCCAGATCTTCAACGACGCCTTCCGCCTGTTCCGCGACTACTTCTACGTCGGCAACATGCACGGCGTCGACTGGGACCAGATGGGAGAGGTCTACAGCGCGCTGATCGACGACGTGGTGACGCGCTGGGATCTCGATTTTCTGATCGGCGAGCTCATCGGCGAGCTCAACGCCGGCCATACCTACAACCAGGGCGGCGGCGACACCGAACGGGCGAGCCGCCGGGGCGTCGGGTTGCTCGGGGTCGACTACGAGCTCGATAACGGCGCCTACCGATTCGCCCGCATCATCGACGGCGCTCCCTGGGACAGCGAGGTGCGCTCCCCGCTGCGCCAACCCGGCATCGACGTCGATGAGGGCGACTACCTGCTAGCTGTCAACGGCACGCCGATCGACACGTCGGCCGATCCGTGGGCCGCCTTCCAGGGGATGGCCGGCGAGACTGTGGAGCTCACCATCAGCGACACACCGTCGATGGACGACTCGCGTCGGGTGCTGGTAGAGACGCTGCGCAGCGAGGTGCGGCTGCGCAACCTGGCGTGGATCGAGTCGAACCGCACGCGGGTGGACGCGGCCACCGACGGACGCATCGGCTACGTCTATGTGCCCGACACCGGCCTCAACGGTCAGACCGAGCTGCTGCGGCAGTTCTCGTCCCAGATCGACAAAGAAGGCCTGATCGTCGACGAGCGCTTCAACAACGGCGGCCAGATTCCCGATCGCTTCATCGAGCTCCTCAACCGACCGCTCTACAGCTACTGGGGGGTGCGCGACGGCCAGGACTGGCAGTGGCCTCCGATCTCCCATATCGGGCCCAAGGTCATGCTGATCAACGGCTGGAGCGGCTCGGGCGGCGATGCGTTCCCGCTGTTCTTCAAGCACGCCGGTCTCGGGCCGCTGATCGGCACGCGCACGTGGGGTGGCCTCATCGGCTACACCGGTGTCCCCGGCCTCATCGACGGCGGCACCCTGGCGGTGCCGACGTTCGGCATCTACAGCACCGAGGGCGAGTGGATCGTAGAAGGGTATGGCGTGGACCCGGACATAGAGGTGGTGGAGAACCCCACCGAGCTGGCGCGAGGAACCGACACCCAGCTGGAGGCCGGCATTGCCGAGGCGATGCGGTTGCTGCGCGAGAACCCGGTGACTCGGCCGGACCGTCCGGCGGCGCCGAATCGAGCCCGCCCCCAAGGCTGACCCGCGTGGCAGTTCGAAACTGGTGACCGGACGGGTGCGTATCTAGACTGACGCCCGGTCCCCGTTCCGTCCTCTCGACCCCGAGCGAACGCGCCATGGAAGACCTGCTTCGTAACGTCCGTTACGCTGTCCGCGGCCTGCGCAACTCGCCCGGCTTCGCCCCCGTCGCCGTCACCACGCTCGCCCTCGGCATCGGCGTCAACAGCACCATCTTCAGCATCGTCAACGCGGTGCTGCTGCGCCCGCTTCCGGTGCAACAGCCGGCGCAGCTAGTAGACATCTACGGGCACACCTCCAACAGCGACAGCCACGACACGACGTCCTACCTCGACTATCTCGATCTGCGACAGCAGACGGAAACGCTGTCGGGCCTGGTTGCCTACTCCAACTTCTTCGCCAACCTTGCCTATGAAGGCCGCTCGGAGCTGGTCGTCGGCGAGCTGGTATCAGACAACTACTTCGACGTTCTCGGCATACAACCGGGGCTCGGGCGCGCATTCACGCCGGAGGAGTTCGAGACCGAGGGTACCCATCCGGTAACCATTCTCAGCCACACCTTCTGGCGTACCCGCTTCGCCGCCGACCCCGGCGTGCTCGGAAGCAGGGTGCGTATCAACGGCACGCCGTACACCGTTGTCGGCGTGGCGGGCGCCACCTTCGGCGGCATGTTCCCGGCCGTGACGGCGCAGATGTGGGTGCCGGTGGCGATGGTCGAGGAGGTCGAGCCGCTCGGCAACCAGCGCGGCTTCGCCTCCGCCGGCGACACACGGCTGCAACGTCGAGCGCAGCGCTGGCTATGGCTGCGCGGCCGCATGCAGCCCGACACGTCGGTGGCGGAGGTGCAGGCGGAGCTGGAGGGCATCACCGCGCGACTGGCGGTCGAGTATCCGGATACCAACGATCTGGAGACCGTCACCGTGATGGCCACCAACGACGTCTACTTCAACCCGGATTTCGACACCACCCTGGTGCCCGCCGGCCTGTTGATCCTGGCCATCTCCGGGCTGGTGCTGCTGGTTGCGTGCGCCAACCTCGCGAACATGCTGCTTGCCCGTGCCGCCGGGCGACGGCGCGAGATTGCCGTACGTCTGGCGATTGGGGCCGGGCGCGGCCAGCTCGTGCGCCAGCTGCTGACCGAGAGCGTCGTGCTGGCGCTGCTCGGCGGCGGCGTGGGTCTGCTGTTTGCCGACTGGTCGAGCCGGCTCATCGCCCGCTTCCAGCCTCCGGTACCGATCGATCTCGGAGTCGATTTCAGCGTCGACTGGCGGGTGCTGACGTTCACGTTGATTGCCGCCGCGGTCACCGGCATAGCCTTCGGGCTGGTCCCCGCATTGCGCGCCTCGCGACCCGATGTGGTAGGCGCGCTCAAGGACGCCGACGCTTCCGAGCGTCTGGCCGGCCACGGATTCCGTCTGCGCGACGCGCTGGTGGTCATACAGGTTGCCGTGTCGATCGTTCTACTGGTCGCCGGTGCCCTCATGATGCGCAGCCTGGCCGCGGCGCAGCGCATCGAGCTCGGCTTCGACGCCGACCGCATCAGCTTTCTCGGGCTGGCAATGGAGATGAACGGCTACGACAACGACACCAGCGCCGTGTTCTTCGATTCCGCGCGCGCCCGATTGCAGGATCTCCCGGGTGTGCAGAGCGTGACATTGATGTCCCGTGTACCGCTGTCGCTCAACGACAACAACTTCGGGCTCTTCATCGACGGACATCAGACTGCGGCCAGCGATCGTCCGTATCTGACCGGTGGCGCCTACGTCGACGAGCACTACTTCTCGACCCTCGAGCTGACCATCATTCATGGCCGACCGCTTGACGGTGTGGATATGGCCGAGAACCGGCGCGTGACCGTGGTCACGGAAGCCATGGCGGGCCGCTACTGGCCCGACGAAAGCGCCGTCGGTAAGTCCTTCCGCACCAGCTGGGAAGGTCAACCCGTCGAGATCGTTGGTGTGGTCGAGGATTACAAGGTCAACAGCCCCGGCGAATCACCGACGCCGTACGTGCACATGCCCTACCCACGCCGCGGCACCTTCGGCAACTTCATGGTGCGCACCGCCGGGCCGGCCGCGGCCGAGGTGCTGGCGCACGAGGCCGAGTTGCGCCGTATCGACCCGGATCTCGTTTTCCTCGACGCCGGACCCACCCGCAAGCTAGTCGACACCCGACTGTTCGCGGTGCGCACTGGAGCCTGGCTCATCGGAGCCTTCGGCTCCCTGGCCCTGTTGCTCGCCGCCGTCGAACTGTACGGCGTCATCAGCTACTCCGTCAGCCGACGCACGCGCGAGATGGGCATCCGTGTGGCTCTTGGCGCCGACCCCGGCCGGCTCGTGTCGCTGGTGGTTCGCCAGGGAATGACGCTGCTCATCGTCGGCGGGCTTATCGGCGCACTGATGGCAGCTCTCACCGGGCGATTGCTGGCCAGCGTGCTGTTCGTGAGCCCGATCGACCCGCTGAGCTTCGGCGTGGCGTTCGGCATCCTCGCCACAGTGGCGACGCTGGCCAACTGGGTGCCCGCGAGACGAGCGTCGCGGGTGGATCCGATGGTGGCTTTGCGCAGCGAATAGCCTGGCCGCTGTTCCAACTGCATCGTCGGGCGTCGGCTCCGATCCTCGTTTGGACCGTTCCGATAGGTTAGTGTTCTGCGCGCTGCGGCGATCGGCACGCGCTCCACACAGCACTTCCACCACGGCCTGCTAGCACTGTTCGCCTGAGGACGATGCCTGCGATGACCACCTTGGACTGGCTGATCATCGCGCTCTACTTCGGCGGCCTCATCGGCCTCGCGGGGTGGGTGATCCGCAAGGGTAGCGACACCACCGACGACTACTTCCTCGCCGGTCGCAACCTCAGCTGGTGGATCGTCGGCGCGTCGATCTTCGCCTCCAACATCGGCTCAGAGCACCTCGTCGGCCTGGCCGGATCCGGCGCCACCGACGGTGTGGCAATGGCCCACTACGAGCTGCACGCCTGGTGTCTGCTGGTGCTCGGATGGCTGATGGTGCCCTTCTACATGCGCTCGAAGATCTTCACCATGCCCGAGTTCCTCGAGCGTCGCTTCAGCCCCGTAAACCGCTGGGTTCTGTCGCTCATCTCGCTGGTCGCCTACGTACTGACCAAGATCGCCGTCGGGATCTTCGCGGGTGGCATCGTGTTCTCGGTGCTGCTGCCGGAGATGCGGCTCGGGCCGCTGGACAGCTTCTGGCTCGGGTCGATCCTGGTCATCGTCTTCACCGGCCTCTACACCGTGGTCGGCGGCTTGCGTGCGGTTGCCTATACCGAGGCATTGCAAACTGTCGTTCTGGTGCTCGGATCGGCGCTGGTCACCGCCTACGGGCTCAGCGCGTTGGGCGGCTGGGGGGCGCTACGCGAGATCGCCGGCGGCGAGATGTTCAATCTGTGGAAACCGATCGTCCCCGAGGGCGTCATCGGTACCTGGGCGCCAGTGCTGGAAACCAATGCCGCCGGGCAGGTCGTGCGTCAGGCCTGGTACTTCAACGACAACTACCCGTGGCTGAGCATGCTGTTCTGCGCCCCGGTGGCCGGACTCTGGTACTGGTGCACCGACCAGTACATCGTGCAGCGTGCCCTCGGCGCCCCCAACGAGCAGCAGGCCCGTCGCGGCAGCATCTTCGCCGCCGTGCTCAAGTTGCTACCGGTGTTCATCTTCATCATCCCGGGCATCATCGCCTTCGCGCTCGCCACCAGCGGCGCCGAACCGGAGCTGCAGCGCCAGCTGCTCGATGCCAACGGCAACGTGATTCGCGAAGAGGCGCAAAAGGCCTTCCCGCTGCTCGTGGCCACCGTGCTACCGGCCGGCATCCGCGGCATCGTCGTGGCGGGCTTGCTGGCCGCCCTCATGAGCTCGCTCGCCGGCGTCTTCAACGCCTCGGCCACCCTGTTCACCATGGACTTCTACAAGAAGCTCCATCCCGGCGTATCCGAACACCGCCTCGTATGGATCGGCCGCGTCGCCACCGGCGTCATGGTGCTCGTGGGCCTGGCCTGGATCCCCGTCATCCAGGGCGGCCGCGGCCTCTACGACTACCTCCAGGGCGTACAGGCCTACCTCGCCCCACCCATCTTCGTGGTCTTCTTCTTCGGCGTCTTCTTCAAGCGACTCAACGCCAACGGGTGCCTCGCCGCCCTGACCGTCGGCTTCGCCATGGGCCTGTTCCGGTTGGCGGTAGACACGCCGGTGAAGCTCGGGCTAGCCGGCTTCGAGAACGGCTATGCCGACGGCTCATTCCTCTGGATCGTCAACCACACGTTCTTCCAGTACTACAGCATCCTGATCTTGCTGGTCTGCGTGGGCGCGATGGTAGCGGTGAGCTATGCGACGGCGGAGCCGGACTACGCGCGGATCAGCGGGCTTACCTACGGAACGCTAACCGACGAGCAGCGGCAGGACTCGCGCCGCAGCTGGACGCAGAGCGATGTCTTGGCCTCGGCAGGGGTCGTGCTGGCGATAGTGGCGGCGTATCTGTATTTCAGCGGGTAGGGTAGCTTGGGTGGATCACTCCTACCCCGGCGCCGTCGCATCCGATCAAAGGGCGCCGTAGCCGACCCGCAACGCCGTCGACGTCATCTAGCATGCTGAGCCTACGCCGATGACCACCTCGCGCCAGCCATTCATTACATTACTCCTCGCGTTCTTCGCTGTTGCCACTTTGCTCGGGCTGTTGACGCAGATAGCAGACTCGGCGGTCGCGCCGACCAGGCTCGTCGGCGCGGAGGACGGGGCTCTGCGCGCCGCAGACTCGAGCTCCAATCGCCATCGGACTGAGTATCCTGGCCGCCCTGTGCTGCTCGTGCAGAATGGCGCGCCAATGGCCCAGCTCGTCCTTTCGCCGACTTCGACCAACTCGGTCGAAGGATCTGCTGACCGCGCTGCAGCGGCGCTCTTGCAAGAGTGGATCGAGCTGATAACCGACGCCCGCTTGCCAATTGTGACGGCCCATACGGCCGGAGTCCCCATATACGTCGGACGAGCCGCGGTAGAGGCCGGCTTGACGGTGGATGATCTGGACAGCGCATCAAACGAAGCCCTGCGTATTCGGGTGGCGGGGGACACGATCTACCTGAGTGGCCAGACGGGCAACTCGCGGATCAAGGCGGCCGCGGTTCTGCTGGAGGAGCTCGGCTGTCGTTGGTTCATGGAGGGAGATCTGGGCAAGGTATACCCGCGGCAGCAGACCCTCCGAGTGCCGCAGATGGAAATCACCGACCAGCCGGGCTTTGTATACCGACGCATCTGGGGCGGCGAAGGGTGGGCCCAGGAGACGCTCTGGAAGATATGGAACGGCGCTGGGGGCCTAGCGCTGAGCATGGAACATGCTTGGGGCGAGATCTCAGAGGCAGATTACGAGAACCATCCGGAGTGGTTCCGCATGGACTCCGACGGCAACCGGGTCCTGGGACCGTGGCTCAACACGGGCAATCCGGAAATGCGGGCCGCATTCACCGACCGTTTGATAGCCGGCATGAGCGCCGGTGAGCACCCGTCGATATCGCCGCCCGACAACTATCGCGAGGATCATAGTCCTGCCAGCGCTCGGTATGACGATCCCGGGCTCATCGAGCCGTCGTCGAGCCGAGTGAGTATGTCGAACCGATTCTTGCACTTCGCGAACGACGTCGCCGCGCGGGTCGGAGCAGCTTTCCCGCGCTCGATCCTCAATTTCTACTCCTATTCCGACTACAGCCTGCCGCCCACTCGGCTGGGCCAGCTGGAGCCCAACATCTGCGTCTGGATCGCGCCGATCCGCTTCTCACGGTTTCACCGGATCGGATCGCCCAACTCGCCATCACGGCAGCAGCTCGAACGCAACATCAATGGTTGGGCGCGGGTCGCGAGCCGCCTCGGCTACCGCACCTACAATTTCAACCTAGCCGAATCGATGACCCCGTACTCGAAGGTCTCGACGTGGACGCACGATATCCCGTACCTCAAGACGCGGAACTTCATCGGCATGTCCATCGAGTCGTTCCCCACGTGGGACCTGAGCATTCCCACGATCTACTTGAGCATTCGTCTGGCCTACGATCCGCTGGGCGACGCCGCCGAGCTCCTGCAGGATTTCTACCGAAATTTCTACGGTGTCGCCGCGGAGCCGATGCGCGACTACTGGCAGCTGGTAGACAACGCGTGGCAGGGCTTGAAAACTGAATCTGGCTCGATCTACTCGCTGCACCTGGTATTCACCCCGGAGCACCTGGACCGCCTGGATCGGCATCTTTCGCGGGCGGAGCGCCTTGTCGCGGGCCAGTCATCTCTCGAGGATCGTGTGCGCATGGCCCGAATCGGGTATCAGCACGCCGCCGACTTCGTCGCTCTCCGTGAGGCCTTGCAAGGGGGCCAGATCGATGCGGCGTTCGAAACGTATCGGCAATGGAGCGATCGTGTCAGATCTTCTATTGAAGCTGGCACCGGACACACCTACAACGAGCGCTATCTGCGCCGTTTCGTCGGCCGCACGGTAACCTCCCTGCATGATGCCCTTCACCCGGCGGACGAGGATGAACGTCGACTCGTCACCGTAGTGCCGGATTCGATGGATCTTGCCTACCAGGCAGACCTCCAGCGTGCTCAGGTTTCGGACGAGCCGCTGAAGACTCGAGTCAATCCCTCGCGCTGGCAACCCGTTCGGACCTTTGGCGCAACCCTCGAGCAGCAGGGGAAACGCGATCGATTCGAAGTGATGTGGTACCGGACGACGGTTACGCTGTCAGCGCGTCGCGACCGAGACTACTGGATCGCCTCTGCGCCGATCGACGGCGACGCGTCGCTTTGGGTAAACGGCACGCCCTTGACGGGTGACGAGAGCCCACAGGTTTTTCCGGCACTGCGGCCGTTCCTCGCAGATATCTCGGGGCTGATCCGCTCCGGTACGAACAGGCTCGCGTTTCGCGTCGATCACCGAGTGCTTCGGGAACTCTCGCTCGGCGGAATCGTGGGGCCCATCTACATCCTGGAGAGGTAATCCTCTCGCTCTCCGCGGTCCCCACATCGCCGCCCGAGGAAAACTCCTCCAGCTGGCGTCATCTGGCCAGCTCGAATTCCTCGCCGTCTTTCGCCCCCAAAGCGGCATCGGCGAGGAATCCATTCATGAAGTCGCGGACGATGGCGGCATCGACCCCGTGCGAAAACGCATCCATCGTAAGCAGGGCCCGTTCAATCTGCTCGCTCGAGACGTTCGCGGTGATCTTACCGACGAAGATCTTCGGATGACGCGTGGACGCCAGTTTCTCCGCGTCAACACCGAGCTCTTCGAAGAGCTTCTCTCCCGGGCGAATTCCCGTGTACTCGATCGGAATGTCTTTGTAAGGTTCGAAACCGTGCAGCTGGATCAGTCGTTCTGCCAGGTCGACAATGCGCACTGGGTCGCCCATATCGAGGATGAAGATCTCGCCGCCTGTGCCCATGGCCCCCGCCTCGAGAACCAGCTGCGCTGCCTCGGGAATAGTCATGAAATAGCGACGCATCTCGGGATGTGTGACCGTTATCGGGCCGCCTTTGCGGATCTGCGCCTCAAAAATGGGGATCACGGACCCGATCGATCCGAGAACGTTGCCAAACCGAACGGCAACGAAGGCAGTCTCGAACCGCGTATCGAGATCCTGGATAATCAGCTCCGCCATTCGCTTTGTGGCACCCATGACAGATGTCGGCCGTACCGCCTTGTCGGTGGAAATGAGCACGAACCGTTCTACGCCCAGTTGACCAGCGAGGGTCGCCAGGCTGTGCGTCGCCAGGACGTTGTTGCGCACGGCTTCGACCGCGTTGTCTTCCATCAGCGGAACGTGCTTGTGCGCCGCAGAATGAATCAACACACTCGGGCGGTAGCTATCGAGCACGCGGCGCATCCGCTTGCGGTCACCGATATCGGCAACGATCGGTTCGACGTTCAACGCGGGCCAGAGCGAGCGGATTTCTTGGTCGATCGAGAAGAGCGCGAACTCCGCCCGCTCGACCAGAACCAGCGACTCCGGACCGAGCTCCGCCACCTGCCTCGCAAGCTCCGCCCCTATCGAGCCGCCAGCTCCGGTAACCAGGACGACTTTGCCGGTAGCAGCGCGGGCGATGCTGCTGACATTCATGGTAACCGGATCTCGGCCAAGCAGTTCCTCTGGCGAGACGTGGCGGAACTTGTCGATCGTCACGTCGCCGGTCAGTAACTCGTGGAACCCGGGCACTGCACGCGCCTTCAGCTGCGCTTTCTCCAAGATGCGAGACAGCGGACGTAGCTGCTGGATCGATGGCTGATCGATCGTGATAATCGCCTCGTTGATGCGATGCTCACGTGCCAACCTCGGGAGGTCGGTAGGCACGCCGAGGATCGAAACGCCGTTGATGATCATCCCCTGTTTGAGCGGGTCGTCATCAACGAAGCCGATGACCTTCAGTGGCACGTCCCGTCGCAAACGGATCGCGCGAGCGGCGAGCACGCCGCTCCGCCCCACGCCCACCAGAACAACTCGCCGGCGCCGCGGAGCGGCACTGTCCTCGCTACGGTGCCGCTGGCGCTCGTGCACCAGGCGTCTCAAGACCCGAACGGTCAACAGGCCACCGAAAGCCAGCAACGCGTCGGTCAGAATAATCGACAACGGTGTTCATAATACGTTCAGAGCTTCCGGAAGTGCAATGCGAAGTACGAGCAGCGGCAACGTCGCGTAACATGCCGCTCTAGCGAACGCGGATACCTCCTGCAAGCTGATGTATCGCCAGGTGAACCTCTGAATCCCGACGAGGAAAAGCGCGCTCACCTGGGCCGCGATGACCAGGGGAAACTGCAGGAGGAGGCCCCGCCAATGAACTGCCGGAATCGCGAACTCGAATCGGAGGAGGTAGGCCACCACGAGCGCCCCCCCCCCCCCCCCAGGACTGCCAGATCTATAGCGAACAGCGAGATCCGGCGCCGGGACCACACAGCGTCCGGGCTCAGGCGGCGCGGTCTCGGGTTCTTGTTGTCCATGTCAGAGATCACGGTTTCCTGGGAGACGAGCGATACATACTAGTATGGGCAGGATATCGGCGGGGCGCCGCAGAATCCCCGCCGGGACTCCCAAGGCCGTTTGCCGATAACAGCTGTAACGCATGTCCTGTTAGTCGGGGCGTCGCGTTGCGCGAGTAGGCGGAACTGAGCAGATCAACAGTTGGTTTGGGCTGGCGCCGTCGGCTCGCCCTGTCACAGCCGTAGTGCGGGGAGCGGGTGATGATCCATTCGATCCAGACGCCTGGTGGACCAACACAGAGGACGGTGAGGCCGTGTTGCACGAGCTATTCGGCTTGCTCGGCGTATGGACCGGGTCGAGCCTGCGCCCCGAGCGCTCGCGCGCGATTCCGTGGATTCGTAGCCACAAGTGACTGATAGCCCGACGAGCTTTGAGACCGCACTACTCGACTGGATCCTCGGCGCTGGCTCCCGACGTCGCTCTCTGGACGACACCCCATGCATGCGCGACAATCCTCTGACTCTTTTTCACCGTCCGCGGTCTGACGATTGGCCGGATGCGTGAGTTTTTGATCCGTACGAGACTCATGAACAAAGCTAAGTCGTTGAACTCCCAGGCGCGTAGGCGAAGTCGCCTGTGGCGCGGACCTTGAACCGACCCGTACAGCAGTTTGCTAGTCAGCAACTCGGCTACGTACGCTCGCTCGATGGAGTACGGGCAATCGCCGTCGGCGGAGTCTTCTTCTTTCACGCCACCCAGAACTGGATGCCCGGAGGTTGGGCTGGCGTGGAACTCTTCTTCGTGCTCAGTGGGTTCCTCATCACGAGCCTATTTGACCTTGCCCCGCTTTCCCGGACACTTAGTTAAGATCCATTGTCGTAGTCGTATTAGCGGCTGTGGGAGCTGTTGGCAACGCGGAGCGTTGTCCAAGCGACGGTGGAAATCGGGAGTCGATTTCCACGGGCGCGTCAGCTTCCACAGCTGATTGGCCGCTCTGGCCTGGCCGCCGCATTGCCGCCTCGAACTGAGCCGGACTCTGGTCTCCGATCGAGGTGTGCATGCGAGCCCGGTTGTAGAACACTTCGATGTAGTGGAACAACTCGGCTCGGGCCGCCGCCCGGGAACTGAAGCAGCCACCGAGTTCGAACTTCAGGGTAGAGAAGAAACTCTCCATCGGCGCGTTATCCCAGCAGTCTCCTTTCCTGCTCATGCTGATGGTGAAGCCACGGTCACGCAGCTTGTCTAGGTAATCGTCGCTGCTGTACTGGCTGCCGCGGTCGCTGTGATGGAGCACTCCGGAACCGGGACGGCGTTGCTCCAAGGCCTGATCCAGGACCGCCAGCGTCAAATCGTCCGTCATCGTCTCGCTCACCGCCCAGCCGATGATCCGTCGCGAGCACAGATCCATCAGCACGGCCAGGTATAGCCATCCTTCCTGCGTCCACAGGTATGTCAGGTCGCCCACCCAGACGCTGTCCACGGCATCCACCGTGAAGCGCCGTGCCAGCACGTTGGGCGCCGCTGACCGCCCAGGTGTGGGCCGTGTTGTCACCCGGAACCGACGGGGTTGGCGAGCTCGAAGTCCTTCCTGGCGCATCAGCCGAGCTACCCGCTTGCGACAGCAGCGGATCTCTCGTTGCCGAAGTTGCTTGTGGATACGCGGACTTCCGTAACGGTCGCGGCTCTCTCCGAATGCAGCTCTGATCTGCACACGTAGACGGCGATCTTCTCGCGCTCTCGGGCTCGGCCCCCTTCCTCGCCACTCGTAGTAACCGCCGTGAGACACCTCGAGCATCTTGCACAACCGCCGCACCGGGAACTTGCCGGACAGTTGCTTGATGATCGGGTACTTCATCGCCGGCGTTCCGAGAAGATCGCCAACGCTTTTTTTAGAATGTCGCGCTCCTGCCGTACTCGCCGCACGTCCCGCCGTAGCTGTTGCCCGTCCAGGTCCTGGTCGGGCATCTTCCCCGCGCCCGGAAACGCCGTGACCCCCTGCTCCTGGAGCTGTTTGCGCCACTTGGTCAACATGCCGCGGCCAACACCCAGATCCCGGGCCACCTCAGACACCGGATGGCCCAGCTGCGTCACCATCCTCACTGCCTCAATCTTGAACTCGCGACTGTACCGCCGTCGTGACCCCATGCTTCACCTCCGAGCCCTTTATCGGGCTTCCAAAGGTGTCCGGGAAATCGGGGGAGGCCCAGACCCGTGTTGTCGATCCAGAGTTTCATGGCGGCTGGTCGGCGTAAAGGTACTGAGCCTTAGCTAGCGGGCGCGTCCGGCGAAGCCGGCTTGGCGCGGGCGCTGGGCACCCAAGGCCCGTGGCAAGAGCGATCCGTAAGCTGCTGGCTCGTGCAGTGGCTGCCTCAATCTACAAGCTCACCCAACAAGTCACGATCCTCCAACTCCACGTCGAGCGCGGCGAACGTGAGAGCCGCGTGGCTAAAGAACACGCCCTCTCGAAGACGCGCCAACATCGCTTCGGAGATGTTGCTTGACGTCGAATGACGGTCGGGACGCTCGATGCTGAGCTGGTCCGACTCAAGCCCATGGCGATCGATGTTGTTCAGCATTCGCTGGGCGTAGCGTCGGGCGTAGTCGAGAACCGTTTCCCTGTGTCGACGGATAATCCGTGCCAGATCAGCAGGGCTGTCAATGCCTCTCGAGAGCAGATCTCGGACGAGAGCGCCATATTTCTCTGACTCGTGCTTGTGCTGCTCGGGCCACAGTGCGTCGAGCACAGCAGCGACGGAGGAGACATCCATTCCCTCCAGCTCTTCAAGCGTCTCAGCCCTCTGATCGAACTCCGCGCGCTCGGCTAAGACTCGTTCCAGTTCCAGATCGACAAGTTCCAACAGTGCCGCTGTGCGATATACGGATCGCCGAAGCTCAACTGGCACCGCACTTTCACTCTTGTACTGGAGGTGATGTGAGGCGTGAGCCCAGAGGTGCTGTGCGAGCGTACGGATCTGAACTTCTCCTGTGAGCTTCGAGGAAACAGGAATGGGCCCATCCGAGCGCCACTCATTGGGAGGTGCAACGATCAGGTGAACCGCCGAGGCGTATCCGAACTGATTTGGCATCAATCGAGCCGCAGGAGACTCACGTCTTTCGACGCGAAACGCATACTCGACTACTTGGCACGCGGGCTCGATGTCTCGCTCATAGCCGACGATCAGGCGGAACCCCACAAGGTCATCGAGATCCGAGAGGGGGGTCTGGGTTTCACGACGATGCGCCAGTTTTTCAGCCACGGAGGCGAAGTGCTTGACGCGCACCTGTAGGGGAACAGCGAGCCTGAGGCCTGGAGTTGACCCGGTTTCGTGGACACCTTATGGCTAGGGCCAAAGGAGTCCGCGATGCGAAGAACACGACCACCGTATCCGCCCGAGTTTCGCCGGCAGATCGTTGAGCTGGCGCGAGCAGGGCGCAGCGTGCAGGAGCTTGCCGAGGAGTTCGAGCCCTCGTACTGGACGATCCGCACATGGATCAAGCAAGCGGACCGAGATGACGGGCTCAGTGCCAACGGGCTGACGAGCGAGGACCGAGAAGAACTACGACGGCTACGCCGAGAGAACCGCCAGTTGAAAACGGAGCGGGAGATCCTGGCAAAAGCCGCGGCCTGGTTGTCTCGGGAGACCGGCACGGTACCCAAGAAGTCTTCGGGTTCGTGAGAGTTCGCCAGGCCTGCTACCCGATCGCCACGATGTGCCGAGTGCTGGAGGTCTCCACCAGCGGCTACTACGCGTGGCGCGACCGCCCGATCAGCGCTCGAGCGCGACGTGACGCTCAGCTGCGAGCTCGCATCGAGACGATCCACCAGGCCAGCCGTGCCACCTACGGCATGCCCCGGGTGCATGCCGAACTGGCAGCCGACGGTGTCCGGGTGGGACGTAAGCGAGTGGCTCGTCTGATGAGCCAGGCAGGGCTTGAAGGCGTCAGCCGACGGCGCCGTGTTCGAACGACGCGTCGAGGCTCCGATGCACGGCCAGTACCGGATCTGGTGAATCGGGACTTCACGGCCGATGCGCCCGATCGTCTCTGGGTCGCCGACATCACGTACGTGTCGACATGGTCTGGGTTCTTGTACCTGGCGATCGTGATGGATGCCTTCAGTCGTCGGGTGGTGGGCTGGTCGATGGCCAATCACCTGCGCGCCGAGTTGGTGCTCGAAGCACTCAACATGGCGATCTGGCAACGCCGTCCTGACAGCGTCATCCACCACTCCGATCAGGGCACGCAGTACACCTCGATCGCCTTTGGCAAGCGGTGCCGTCAACTCCGCGTGCGTCCCTCGACCGGGTCAGCTCAGCGACTGCTACGACAACGCCCTGGCCGAGAGCTTCTTCGCGACGCTCGAGACGGAGTTACTGTGGCGGGAGCGCTTCAAGAGCCAGGCCGAAGCGCGGATGGCAGTGTTCGAGTTCATCGAGGGGTTCTACAACCCGCGCCGTCGCCACTCCGCGCTCGACAACGTGTCCCCGATCGTCTACGAGAGGAGGTACTCCGAGACCCGATCTTCGGCGGTGGAAACTGCCGTGTCCATGCAGATCGCTTCGCGATCCGCACAGCCACTTGGAAGCCGCTCCGCGGCTCCCACAGGTTCCCACCGCACTACTGCTACGACCTCAAATCCAAGCGTTCAACTGTCCACCGAAACGGGGTAACTCCAACCAACTTGGGGATGCCCGGCCTGATGATCGTGGGGTTGGGCTTCCTCACCTGGGTCAACTACGGCTCGGCGACCGAGTTCTCCGCGCGCACCGTGACCCCCTCCTTCGGTGGACTGTCCGACGTCATCCTACTGGCGGCGGTCGCCTACGCGTTCGCTGGCATCGAGGCGGCATCGGTGATGAGCGAAGAAGTGCAGGAACCCAGGCGCAACGTCCCCCGGGCGCTCGCCATCGCCGGTGTGATGGTGCTCGGCATATACATCCTGATCTCCTGGACGATGATGACGGTGCTCCCGGCAGATCAGGTCACGGGCCTGTCCGGGCTGACCGACACCGCTCGTGTCGCCGGGACGCGGTTGGCCGGTGCCACGATAGGCGGCGTATTGGGCTCGCTGGTTGCACTCTGCCTGGCCGTAGCGGCGTTCGGAACGGTGAGTGCCTGGATGGCGACCTGCGCGCGGGTGCCGTTCGCCGCCGGGCTCGACGGCTACCTGCCGGCCGCCTTCGGAAAGCTGCACCCTAAGTACGCTACGCCGCACGTGTCGGTGATCACGCTCGGCGTCGCCACGGCGGCATTGATCATCCTCGGTACCATGGGCGGCACCGCGCAGCAGATCTACCGCATTTTCGTCAGCCTCGAGATCGTCGTCTACTTCATCCCCTACCTCTATATGTTCGCGGCGCTCCTGGTCATGCAGCGGCACCCGGTAGCAGAAGGCGTGCAGCGTGCGCCGTTGGCGCCCTACGGCGCCTACTTCGCCGGCGGGACGGGCTTCGTGGTGACCGCCGCGTCGCTGGTGTTCGCGCTCATCCCGAGCGAGAGCGTCGCCGATCCGACCTTCTTCTACATCACCGTCTTCGGGATGCTGGCGGTGTTGACGATCGTCGGAGTGGGCTTGTACGCCAACGGCAAGCTGCGGCGTCAGCGTCTAGAGGCAGCTGCCCCGGACCCGAGGGAGTAGTCGCCTCACGAGGCTGCGCGCGCTACGGGTGGCGCCATCGCGCGACGCTGGCCAGTACTGCACCCAAATTGCGCTAGCCTTGTGTATCGCTGGTTAGCTCGCGCAGGACGTCGACCTGCCGCGCTATCTCTGACGACGACGAGCCGCCGTGTGACCGGCGGCGTTCCGCCGCATCGCGTGGCGAGCCGACGCGAGACACCACCTCGGCGAGCCCCGCGTGGACGGCTTCGAGCTGATCTTCGGCCAAGTCGTCGAGCGTGCAGCCCAGACTCTCGCAGCGGCGGACCAACCGCGCGGCGATGCTGTGCGCGGTACGGAACGGCAAACCACCGCGGGTGAGGTCGTCGGCGACCTCCGTCGCCAGACACGGGTCGCCGATGAGGTCGGCTTCGTAGCGCTCGCTGTCGATCGAGAGATCCCGCCACACTTCCGTCATGACGAGGATGCAGTCGATGGTCGTGTCGACGGCCACGAACAGCGCCTCACGATCCTGCTGCATGTCGCGGTTGTAGGCCAAGGGTTGGGAACGGGGCAGGGCAAGCAGAGTCGTGCAGCAGCCGAGCACCGTTGCCGATTTGCCGCGAACGAGCTCGGCAGCGTCGGGATTGCGCTTCTGCGGCATGATGCTAGAGCCAGTGGAGCAGGTATCGCTGAGGCGCACGAAGGCGAACTCGGTCGAGCTCCAGAGGACGAGCTCCTCGGCCATGCGCGAGAGGTTGCAGGACAGGATCGAACACGCTGCGGCAACCTCCTGAACATGGTCGCGCGCTGCCACCGAGTCCATCGCATTCTCTGTGGGCAATCTGAAGCCGAGCAGCTCGGCGGTGCGATGCCGGTCGATCGGGAAGGAGGTGCCCGCCATCGCGCACGCTCCCAAAGGACACTCGTCGAATCGATGCGACGCATCGCGTACTCTGCCGAGGTCGCGTGACAAGGGCCATGCGTAGGCCAGCAGATGATGGCCGAATAGGATCGGTTGACCTCGCTGCAGGTGTGTGAACCCCGGCAGAAGCGTGGAGCCGTCGCTCTCGACCCGATCCAGGAGCACACGCAGCAGGTTGATCAGCGCGCTATCGAGTCGTCGCAGACGCGTCTTTAGCCACAGGCGCAGGTCGGTGGCCACCTGATCGTTGCGCGAACGCGCCGTATGTAGTTTGCCTGCGATCTCACCGAGGATCTCGGACAGGCGCGCCTCGACTGCCATGTGCACGTCCTCGAATTCATCGCCCGGCAC
Organism: Acidobacteriota bacterium; assembly: GCA_965197275.1. Lineage (GTDB taxonomy): Bacteria > Acidobacteriota > UBA890 > UBA890 > WLXD01 > DASCOT01. The sequence continues at coordinate 4,226 of CBDAMQ010000032.1, read as the reverse complement.
CCAGGCCCCCGAGGCAAGGTCTTCGCGCACGCGTGCCAGCCCGTCGCACAGGGCTGTAGATTCCAGTTTCGAGATGATGCCGGTCTCGCCAAGCATCTGCGCATGTGCCGTCGAGCCCTGTATGTCCTCGTCGAGCATCTGCAGATCGAGCTGCAGCGACGACGAAAAGCGCTGCATGAGCTCGCCGAGCCCTCCGTTGAAACGATCCCTGAGCAGAGACATCATTCGCCTTCCGAGATCCGCCGCGCGCCCAGGGTGCGCAATCGCAGCGCGCGCAGCCGGATGAAGCCCGTCGCATCGCCCTGGTCGTAGACGTCGTCGGCCTCGAAGGTCACGGTTGCGTGGTCGTAGAGCGTACGTGTTGCCGATCGCCGCCCGACGATCGTGGCCGCGCCCTTGTACAGCTTCAGGCGTGCATCGCCGGTAACGCGCTCCTGCAGCGAGTCCATGAATTGCTGCAGCGCTTCGCGCTCGGGGCTAAACCACAGGCCGTTGTAGACCATCTCGGCGTAACGCGGCACGAGCTCGTCACGCAGGTGGTGCACCTCGCGGTCAAGCGTGATCGACTCGATGGCGCGATGGGCGTGTATCAGCAGCGTGATGCCGGGGGTTTCATACACGCCACGGCTCTTCATGCCCAGAAAACGATTTTCGACGATGTCCACCCGGCCAACGCCGTGGCGTCCGGCGATCTCGTTGGCTCGCTCGAGCAGAGGCACCGGCGAGAGGCTCTCGCCATTGATGGCGATGGGCACTCCTTCGTGGAAGGACACTTCGACGTAATCGGGATCGTCCGGAGCATCCTCGGGGTCTGTCGTCATGCGAAACATGCCGGGCGGAGGGCCTGCCCACGGGTCCTCGAGCACACCACCCTCATAGGAGACGTGCATGAGGTTGGCGTCCATCGAGTATTCAGGCTTTGGCACCGTCGACAGGTCGATGCCATGTTCTCGTGCGTAGCCGATCAGGTCGGAGCGCCCCTTGAGGCTCCATTCGCGCCATGGAGCGATGACCTTGATGTCCGGCTTCAGGGCGTAGGCGGCCATCTCGAAACGGATCTGGTCGTTGCCCTTGCCGGTGGCCCCGTGCGCGATCGCCTCGGCGCCGTGCTTCTCGGCCGCGCGTACTAGCCCCCGGCCGATCACAGGCCTCGCCAGCGCCGTCCCCATGAGGTAGTACGACTCGTAGACAGCGTTGGCGCGCAGCGCTGGAAAGACGCAGTCGGTGACGAACTCCTCGCGTAGATCGTCGATCTGGATGGCCGCCGCTCCGGTGCGCTCCGCCGCCAGGCGCGCATTGTCCACCTCTTCGCGGCCTTGACCGACATCTCCCGTGTAGGCGATTACCTCAGCGTCGTAGTTCTCTTGAATCCAGCGCAGGATGACCGACGTGTCGAGTCCTCCGGAATAGGCCAGCACGACCTTCATTTCAGATCTCCAGCATCGATTCGAGTTTGCGCGTCAGCCTGCCGCGACCGGTTGCGGACGAGATATATGCGCATATTAGCGGAGGCTCAAAGTTGCGGCTGGCGATGATCGCGTGTGGCTAGTCCCCTGTTCCAGGCCACTAGAGGCGCTTCTTGCTCTTGGGAACCACCGTCGTGCCTGTGGCCCGACATACGAGGACAGGGTCCTGCAGCACATCCGCGGCAGAATCACTCACATCCGGTCGAACGGCGATGACCTTGTGGGCTTCGAATTCACAACGTCGCGAGGTGTTGCCGATCTTGACGATGCGACCCTTGGCCTCGATGAAGTCGCCACTGTAGACGGGGGCGAGAAACTCCACTTCATCGTAGCTGCGAAACAGGCCCTCATCGCCGTCCTGTTGGATGGCGAGCTCGGTGATCAGATCGCCGAATAGCTCGAGCATCTTGGCGCCTGCCACCAGGGCTCCACCGTAATGGGCATCGCGGGCCGACATACGCACGCGCAGCGCTGCCTCTTTCGACATCAGTCCTCTCCTTTTTCTTCTTTCATGACGGCCAGCGCGTCCACAGCGACGGCGCGGCCATCCGTGATGATGACCGGATTGGCCTCAATTTCGAGCAGCCGATCCGCGAGATCAATTCCGATCCACGAGAACCGATCCACAGCTCCAGCCAGCGCTCGCAGCTCCGAATCCGACAGTTTGGCTGCAGCCTGAGACGATGCCTCGGCAGCGACGTCCTCCGCCTCGCCCTGGCGCAGAGGAAGCATTCGGAACTTCGAAACCCCGGAGACGTCGCCGCCCCCGGGCCGAACGGTTATCGCCGGCCCGTAGGCGGGATCCACGGTCACGCCGAGCAACAACTCCGGCCCTGCCGGGAGCTGTTGCTGAACAAGCAGACTGCCACCGGTGCCGAGTTCCCGCGCGCGATCAAGCACTTCTTGGGCGGCCACCTTGACTTCCGAAGGTGACTCGAGCCGCAGCCTTACCAGACCCTCGCGCGCCTTGTGCGCCACCTCGGCACAGACGAGCTTCACCACCACACGGCCGCCGATCTGCTCGGCGCGATCCGCCGCCTGTTCGGCAGTATGCGCGACCAGCTCGCGGGGTCGCTCGATGTCGTACGCGGCGAAGATGCGGGCGCTCTCTGTCTCATCGAGCACCCCCGAGGGAATCGAGATGTCGGGCCTGTCGACGCTGCGCTCGGAGATGGGTGGCGTCTGTCGAGAACTGCTTATCAAGCCAGCGATCGCGTTGGCGGACGCGGCGTGGCCTTGAAGCACGGTTACCCCTTGTTCAGCTAGCAGCGTCGCCGTGCGCGGAGGATACGAGAACGGGGTTGCGAGCACGGAGATGACAGGCTTTCCGCTGGAGCGCTGTACCTCTCCCGCGTGCTTCAGGATCACGTTGAGCAGGGAGCCGTCCGGATCGCGGCGACTGGGCGCGACGTCGATCACCACGATGCCGACTTCGGGGTCCGCTGCCAACGCGTCGATCGCGGCGCAGTAGATCTCGCTGTCGAAGACCGCCTGGCCGGTTACGTCGAGCGGGTTCCGGGGCTCGGCGAAGTCCGGCAGAATCTCCCGCAGCGCGAGCGTTGTTTCCCGGCTGAATTCACCGAGAGTGACCTCGCTATCGTCGAGCGCGTCGGCGAAGAGTGTGCAGTTTCCGCCAGACTGCATGGCCACGGCGACCGTGCCACGAACCCGTGCTGGGGAACCCTCGATCAGGAGGGCAGTCTCAAACAGGGCGATGGGGTCGTGAACCACCACGGCGCCGCGCCGACGCAGGAAGGCGTCGCGCAGTGTCGTGTCGCCCAGCAGTTCGCCCGTATGTGCAATCACCGACCGGCGCGCGGCGTCAGCCACCACGCGCGGGCAGCACACCACCACGGGCTTGCCTGCTTGCGCCATGGCGTCGAGACCGCTGCCCAGACTGGAGACGTCACGAATCGTCTCGACGTAACACGCTACGACCGAGGTCGCCTCGTCGGCTGCTGCCCACTGGAGCATGTCTCCGATGTCGAGGGTGGCCTCCACGCCGACCCCTGTGACGAGTCGCAGGCCGACACCGCGATCACCTGCCATATGCGCGAACGTCCATGCCGCGGTGCCACTCTGGGAGAACATCGAGATCGAGCCGACGCTGGAGCTCGGAGGCATCTCGGCCCCGTAGCCCGCCACACGATCGCGATAGTTGATGAAGCCCTCGACGTTGGGTCCCAGCACGGCGACGTTGCTCGCCTTGGCCACTGCGACGAGCGCGTCCTGGATCTCGGCGCCTTCGCTCCCAGCGTCTCGGAAGCCGCTGGAAACGACCATTGCCGCCGGGATGCCGGCCGCGCCGCACGCTGCTACGGCGTCGACCGCCGCGGTGGCGGGAATCGCGATGATCGCCATGTCGACCTCGTCGCGAATCTGTTCGAGGCTCTCGTAGGCATCCCGGCCCCAAACGCTCGGCCGCCCGGGGTTAACCGGAAAGATCTCGCCCCGGAATCCCAGGCTCTCGAGATTGTTGTAGATCTCGAGCGTCCAGGAGCTGGCGCGTTCGCTCGCGCCCACGATTGCGACGGCCCTGGGGTTAAACAGCGCATCAAGCCGACTGGTGTTCACGAGGTTCTCTGCTTCTGCGTTGGCTAACGCGCTCTGAGCGAAACGGCGAGGCCGGCTTCCGCCGGCTACTGTACGTCACCGCTCTCACTGCCGTGGCTTCTTTGGGCTCTCCGTGATCGGACACCCTCGAGCGGAGGTGCTCGCTTGGCTACTGCTGCTGATCGCGAGGGTAGTCGAAGCTCAAGT
>CBDAMQ010000031.1:0-398873 GCA_965197275.1 Acidobacteriota bacterium | reverse complement strand
ATCTCGATCAGAAGGTCGGGGTGCATCACGCCAGCGCGCATGGTTGCCCGCGCCGGTGGCTCGGCGCCGAACACCGGACGGTAGGCCGCGTTCATGGCGTCGAAGTGGCGCGCGTCGCGCAAGTACACGCGGTTGGCGACCAGGTCGCCGTAGCTCATTCCCGCTGCCTCGAGCACGCGTCCGATGTTGGCAAGCGTGCGCTCCGTCTGCGTCGCGATGTCCCCGGCCACGATCGCCCCGCTGGCGGGATCGTTCGATATTGCGCCGGCCACGAACAGGGTATCGCCAGCGAGAATCCCGTGTGCGTATCCCGCACCGGAGGGCTGCCAACCGTCCGGCATGATCCGCTGCAGCTCCACCCCCTCGCGCACTGCCACCATCGACATCTCAATGAGGCCGGCCGTCGCCGCCAGATCCGTGCGTACCGTGGTGCGGGTCGGCGCGTTGGCCGGGAAAACCTCGCGGAAGACCTTATTCATGCCATCGTAGTGGCGATCGTCGGCGAGGAACACGTTCAGGCTGACCACGCGCGACAGGTCCGAGCCCGCGGCCTGGAGCACACGCTCGAGGTTGGCGAACGTCTGTCGGGTCTGTGCCTCGATCCCGTCCGGGTAGCCCTCACCCGGGACCCTCCCCAGCGCGCCGGCGGTGTAGAGGAAGTCGCCGGTCCAGACCGCGTGACTGAAGGGCAGATCGGGGCCAGCGCCGGGAAGCATGATGGCACGCTTATCGGCCGACTCCGCGGCGACCGGGACAAGGGCCGAGGGCACGGCGAGGATCAGAACTGTGGTCACGGCGCGGGCTCTCTTCACGGCAGCCTCATCATGGACAGAGGAGAGGTGCGGTTCCGGTGCATTGGCTCGATCCTACATGGAAACCCCGGTGCGAAGACTATCGCCGGGACGCATCGATCGCCTCGATCAGCTTGCCGAGCGCCGCGTTGAGCGCCGCCTGCCCCGCCTCCGCGCCGCGCGAGTGCCCCAGCCGGGCGACGACGAGATCGTGGCTCGGCACGATAATGACGTTCTGACCGCCCGCTCCGCTCATGAAGTAGGCGCTCCGTGGCGCGTTCCAGCGGCCGTCGCTGTTCACCCAGAAGAGTCCACCATACACAGGTGGATCCCACGCCGGCGCCGGGGAGCCGACGAACTCCGCCCATCCCTCAGGTAGGATGCGCTCGCCCTGCCAGACACCGTCCTGCAGGTACAGGAGCCCGAGGCGTGCCCAGTTTCTCCCGGTGCCGAAGTCGTGGCCGGTGAGCAGGAAGTTACCGTAGGCGTCGGTCTCGAGCACCTGCTGGCGAACGCCGACGCGGTCGAACAACGCTTTCTGCGGCCATGACAGGTAGCGGTGCCCGAGGCGCTCGACCGTCTGCTGGATGACGTAACCCAGGATCAGCGGATCGGAGTTGCGATAGCGGCCCACGGTCCCCGGAGGAAACTCCGGCCGCCCGGTCCAGGACGATCTCCGCTCCGGCGTCACCCTTCGAGCGCGCCGCCAGCCGCTGCCAATCGGGCTCCGGCAAGATCCGCTGAGCGCTGTTGTGCAGCGCCTCCTGCAGTTGGCGGCCCGAGACGAAGACTGCCGAGCAGAGGATCTTGGCGACACGATTGAGCCCGAACTCGTTCGCCGAGCGGGGCGCTTGAGCCGGAGCGGCCACGGCAATGGGCGTCGCAGCCGCGGTAACAGCAAACCCGATGCAGAGCAGGATCGTCCATCCGGGCCGGGAGGCATACCTCAGGCGCGCATGGGTGCTCCACCGCCTCCGACGCTCTCTGCCCATCGGCGTTGCGTCCTCGCTCGCGCCAGCACCGGTGGCGACGGTGCCCGCGTGTTCCTGGAAAACCGAGGGAGTATGACCTAAGTTGCGATCCCGATCAGCAGTCGGGGCTCAAGAACCGAGCCATCGCATGAACGCTACAAGAGCAGGCACGCGGATGGCCCCGAGTCGGGGGCTACCAACGCGACGGACCGTTTGCCGGGCAATGTGCGCCTCGCTGGTGGCGCCGGTGTTCGCGGGCATGCGGCCACCGACACGGTCCTGGGTGGCCGCCCTGGCCGGCTGCCCGCAGACGTCGCTCGCGCGTCGCATCGCAGACTACATCGTCAGTGTCCGCTACGAGGATCTCGATCCGGCGGCTGTCGATCGGGCGAAGGAGCATCTGATCTACCAGGTAGGCCTGGCGTTCAGCGGCGCGCTCACCGACCACGGCAGCCAGGCGATCGCCATCGCGCGGCGGCTCGGCGGGGGGCGCGGCGAGTCGACGGTGATCGGCCAGTCCTTCACGGCGCCGCCGCTGGAGGCGGCGTTCGCCAACGCCACCTTCATGCGCGCGCTCGGATTCGACGACGTGCTGTTCCCGTCGGCCACCCATCCCGGGCTGCTGAACTATCCCGCGGCGCTGGCGGTGGGCGAGCAACAGCACAGCTCCGGCAAGGACGTGCTGACGGCGATCGTCACCGGTTACGAGGTGCTCGGCAAGATGATCGTCGACGACCCCTCCGTCGGGATTGCGCCCCGTCGGCCGTCGATGCCGTTCGGCGCCTTCCCGGTGGCCACCGTCACGTCGATGCTGCTGCGGCTCGACGCGGCGCAGACCGCCAACGCCATCGGCTACGCCGCCGACTCCGCCATGGGCCTGCTGGAGGGCAACGAGCAGCAACCGACGCACGTGTATGGCTGGCTCAACCGCAACGGCATCACCGCAGCGGTGGTCGCGCAGGCAGGTGGAGAAACGGCGCCGACGATCCTGGAGGGTCAGTACGGCTTCTACGCATCGCTGGTCGGAACCGTCCCGGCCGACGACGACATCGTGCCGCGGTTGGGCATCGATCCCGAGATTCTCCGCGCCACGCAAAAGCGCTACCCGGGCACGGCGATGAACATCGTCCCGATACAGATGATGCTCGAGCTCGTCGAGCAGCACGGCCTCGGCGTCGACAACGTGGCCCGGGTCGAGTTCGAGCTGCCCGACGACCGGATCCACTTCGAGGACGGCCACTCCACCGGCCCCTTCCCCACCCGGACCCAATCGTCCGCCTCGGTGTGCTTCCAGACGGCGATCATCCTGCTGGACGGGCGCATCGACTTCGCCCGCTACGACCAGCTCGACAACCCGGATATCCTGGATGTCGTCGACCGCATGTCCGTCACGCTCACGCCTCAGACCAACACGCGTTACGCGCGCATTCGCATCACCACGGTCGACGGCCGCACGATCGAGCGCCAGGGCGACGACTACGTCTTTCCTCCCATCGACGGCGCTGCGTGGCTGTCGCGTGACGGGGAGCAGCTCGTGCCGCGCGCCAACCTGGAGCGTTTCGCGACGATGGTCCAAGACCTCGAGCAGGTCGAGGACATTGGCGAATTGATGACACTGCTCACTCCCGCGAACTGACGGAGAAGATCGTGACGGACCAGAACGGCTACATCCTCACCGAGATATGGAAGGCGAAGTCCACCTGGCTGGACCTCTCCGGCGAGGAGCGCAATCGGTTCTTCGCAGACAAGATCGGCCCGTTGCTCGGCGGTTTGCTGGGCGAAGGGGCGGAGATCCTGGCCTGCGCGGTCAACGACAACACCGGCAGTGAGCGGATGGACTACAGATACATGGCCGTGTGGCGACTACCGGACAAGGATTTCAGCGACCGGCTGGAGGCCGCGGCCAAAGAAGCGGGATTCCTCGAGTACTTCGATCAGGTGAACTTCAGCGGCAGCTTCATCACGCCTGACGTAATGAACGCCGACATGATCAACCTCGCTCCCTAGTGAAACTCTGCTCCGCAACCGGAGCGATCGGAGACCATCTTTGGGCTCGGTGGACCGGCGCCGCCTGATCCAGGGCATGGGCGCGAACTTGGGAACGTTCGCTCTCGGCAGGCACCTAATGATGGGTATGGCCACCGCCGCCGCGGGGCGCGCACATTCCGCCGCGGATGCTCCGCTGGCCGGCGCCGCCCAGGCGACCAGGACGCTCAGCGAGAGGATCGCCGACAGCGTCGTCGACGCCCGCTTCGAGAACCTGCCACAGGCGGTGATCGACCGAGCCAAGGAGCAGATCGTCTATCACTTCGGTCTGGCTTTCGGCGGCTCGTTCGATCACAAGGCCGAGCACATGCGTGCCATCGCGCGCCAGCTAGATCAGCACACCGGCGGCGCCACGGTCATCGGCGAGCGCTACCGTCTGCTGCCGGCCGACGCGGCGTTCGCCAACTGTACCCTTATGCGCTCCACCTTTCGCGACGACGTGTTGTTCCCCTCCGGCATCCATGCCGGCATCGGCACCTTGCCTACGGCGCTGGCGTTGGGCGAGGTCGGCCGGCTGGCGGGCCGCGAGGTCCTGTTGGCGATGGTTCTCGGCTACGAGGTCGCCGGCAAGCTCGGCAACGTGATCAACTCGTGGGCGGCGCCGTGGATTCGGCGCGCGACGATGGTTTGGGGCGGCTACGCACCGATCGTGGTGTCGGGGCGGCTGATGGGGCTCGATCGAGAACGTATGGCGAGCGCGCTCGGTTACGCCGCCAACCTCGGGATGGGCGTGCCCGAAGGTGGGCAGACAGAGCATTACTTCAGCCTAGTAGCGGGCAACGCGACCTTCGCGGCGCTGCTGGCGGAGGCCGGCGGCACGCCCGGGAGCCGTGCGACGATCGAAGGCGATTTCGGCTTGTACCAGACCTTCTTCGGCGAGATTCCGGCCGCGCTACCGGGCCTGATCGACGACCTGGGCTCCGACTGGGAGATCTTCAAGGCGGAGCAAAAACGCCATCACGGTACGGGGCAGAGCACGATCGCCATCGAGCTGCTGTTGGGCCTGGTCAGGGACCACGACCTCACTGCTGACCGGGTGGCGAAGATCGACGTCTTCCTGCCCACGGAGCGAGGGTTTCGCGAGGAGTACGTCTTCCGCGGCCCGTTCGGACCGGGCGCCAACAGGTTCTCGTCGATGCCCTACGCGCTGGCGGTGGCTCTGGTCGACGGCAGGGTCGGACCCGAGCGCTACACCGAGGCCCCCGTCGCCGAGCGCATCGCGCGGCAGCTGCCGAAGATCGAGGTGGGCTTCGAGGACGGGCATGAGATCGCCCGCTACTGCCGACTGGAAATCCACACCGCCGAAGGCACCACGTTGATACGCGACGCCGATGTGTACGAGTTTGCCTTTCCGCGCAGCGTCTGGGGTGAGTGGCTGCAGCGCGACGGACTGCGGCTGCTTTCACCGCTGCAGCTGCAACGACTCGAACAGCTCATCGGCGACCTCGAGAACCTCGACGACGTGTCGGAGCTGATGGCGACGGTGGTACCGTCGGGCGCGTCGGACCGATCCCGGAGGAATCCTGGAGGGCAACCATGAGCCGGCCTCCACAGGCCGCGGCCGCCGCGCCGCCAACAATGAGCGAGCGCATCGCCGATTCCCTCGTGAGCGCCAGGTTCGAGGATTTGCCGCCGGAGGTCATCCGCAAGGCCAAGGAGCTCATCGTCTTCTTCTTCGGCCGCGCCTTCGAGGGTGCCTCCCAGCCAATGGGCAGACAGGCGCTGGAGGTGGCGGCGCAGATCGAGCAACCGCACGGCGCCACGGTCATCGGCGCGAGTCCTCGCCTCCTCCCCGCCGACGCCGCGTTCGTCAACTGCAGCCAGATGCGCGGCTCGACGCGGGACGACGTCACGTTCCCGGCAGGCATCCATGCCGGCGTGATTACCCTGCCAACGGCGCTGGCGATCGGCGAGCTGCGTCACGCTTCTGGCCGCGAGCTGCTGCTAGGCATGGTGCTCGGCTACGAGGTGCTCGGCACGCTCGGCCGGGTGACCAACTCGTGGGCGGCGCGCTTCCCGCGCCGGCCGACGATCATCTTCGGCGGCTACGGCCCGGTCACCGTGGCCGCCCACCTGATGGGGCTCGATCGTGAGCGCATGAGCCACGCGCTCGGTTTCGCCGCCAACCTGGGCATGGGCATCCCCGAGGGCGGCATGGTCAACCACTTCTACAGCCTGATCAATCGCAGCGGCATTCTCGCCGCGCAGCTCGTCGAGGCCGGCGCGGATTCCTTCAGCAACACCACCATCGAGGGCGAGCTCGGCCTCTATCGCTCGTTCTTCGGCGAGATCCCGGAGGCCGTCGAGGAATCGATCACCAGCTTCGGCTCTGACTGGGAGATCCTCACCGCCGAGCCCAAGGTGCATCCGGGCACCGGCCAGAGCGCCGTCGCCATCGAGCTGATGTTGGGTCTGGTGCGGCAGCACGGCCTCACCGCCGACAACGTGGCGAAGATCGACGTGTTCTTACCGACGGCGCGGAGCTTCCGCGAGGAGTACATCAACCGCGGCCCGTTCAACGCGCTGGTGGAGGCGTACTCGTCGCTGCCGTACGCACTGGCGTTGATCCTGGTCGACGGTAGACCGGAGGTCGAGCGTTACAAGTGGGCGGCCCCCGACAGCGTCTACAACGACCCCGCTGTGGCCCAACAGATGCAGAAGGTTTCGGCGTCGTTCGAGGAAGGCCACGCCGTGGAGCGCTACGTGCGGCTCGAGGTGCACACCACCGACGGGCGCAAGGTGATGGCCGAGTCCGACACCTTCCTGTTCCCGTTTCCGCCCAGCGTCTGGGGCGACTGGCTGCAGGAGGACGGTGCGCGGCTGTTGCCGCTGGAGCAGCTCCAGAAGCTGGAGCACCTCATCGGCGATCTCGAGAACCTGGACGACGTGAGCGAGCTGATGGCGACGGTGGTGCCAGCCGGGCGGTCCGGATGACGCCGCTGGACCGGCGCACGCTCTTCAAGCTACTCGGCGCCAACCTCGGGGCGGCCACGCTCGGCGAGACCGTGATGGCGCGGAAGGCAACCGCGTCGCCGAGCGCCGCCCCTTCGCAGATCACCCAGAACAGCCCACACCCGACAGCGACGGAGAGAATCGGCGAGTTCGTCGCCACAGCGCGCTACGAAGACCTTCCCGCCGCCGTAGTCGAGAAGGCGAAGGAACAGATCGTCTACCACTTCGGCCTGGCTTTCGCCGGCGCGTTCGAAGACAAGGCGGGGCATATGCGCGCCGTCGCCGCGCAGCTGCAGCAAGCGGGTGGCGGATCCACGGTGATCGGCGAGCGGACTCGCCTGCTGCCGTCCGACGCCGCGTTCGCCAACTGCACGCTCATGCGTGCCACCTGGCGCGACGACGTCGTCTGGCCGGCGGGCATCCACGCCGGCATCATCACGTTGCCAACAGCTCTTGCCCTGGGTGAGGCCGTTCGTTCGTCGGGCCGCGACATGCTGCTCGCGCTGACCCTCGGCTACGAGGTACTCGGCAAGCTGGGCCGCCCGGTGACCGGATGGGCGGCGCCCTGGCCACGCCGTCCGACGATGATCTTCGGCGGCTACGGCCCCACCACCGTTGGCGGCAAGCTGCTCGGGTTCGACGCACCTGCCATGGCCAACGTGCTCACCTACGGCACCAACCTGTGCATGGGAGTGCCGGAGGGCGGCCAAATGGAGCACTTCTATAGCTTCATCAGCCGCAACGGCACCTTCGCCGTGCCGCTGTCGGCAACCGGCCCGGGCGATGCCAGCCGGGTGGGCATAGAGGGCCCGATCGGGCTCTACGGCACTTTCTTCGGCAAGGTTCCGGAGGAGCTCGACGACACGATCGCCGGCATGGGCACCGACTGGGAGATTCTCACCGCCGAGCAGAAACGCCATCACGGCACCGGCGCCAACGCGGTGGCCATCCAGCTTCTGCTCGATCTGATGGGCGACAACGAGCTCGTGGCCGACCAGGTGCTGAAGGTCGTGGCGTTCCTTCCCTCGCAGCGTGAGGCCCGCACGGAGGTCGCAATGCGGGGGCCCTTCAGCCGCTGGGACGACGCCTACTCGTCGCTCCCCTACGCCCTGGCGGTGGCGCTGATCGACGGCGAGGTCGTTCCCGAGCGCTACACCGACGAGGTGGTCAACGACCCGACCGTCGCGCGTGAGATGGACAAGGTGGTGCTGAGCTACGAAGACGGTCACGAGACCAACGGACGCTACTGTCGGGTCGCCCTACACGCCACCGACGGCCGCACGCTCGTGGGCGACTCCAACGCCTTCGTCTATCCGTCCCCACAGAACGACTGGGGCGAATGGCTACAGAAGGACGGCCAGCGGCTGTTGCCGCTCGAGCAGCTGCGGCAGCTCGGAGCTCTGATCGCCGATCTCGAAAACGTCGACGACGTCTCCGCGCTGATGGCCACGCTGGTACCGCCGAGCTCGGGCGCCCACGCGGAACTGAGTCAAGACCCGTTCCTCTCGTCGTCCAGGTTGCGGCCGGAACATGGATCTCACTCGACCGTATGAAACTCGACCTTGTCCGCTTCGGACACATGCACTGAAGCGTCCAGAATCTCGACCGCCACCAAATCGCCCTCCGCGTCGTAATCGAGGACGATCCCGGGCTTATCCTCGTCGCTTTCCGCGATCGCCGTGCCGTCCTTCAACTGAACCGTGAGGGTGTCGGTCCGGGTATCGTAGGTAACCTTCATGAGCAGCCGCTCCAGTATTTGCCGACCTTGCTCGTGCGGTAAGCGGTGACGATCTGCGGTGGATCCAAACTCACGTCAACGAAGACACGGACCAAGTATAGGCCGCCGTCGAGCGTGCGTCGGGTTTGCAGAACGTCGCGCCCGGCGCGGATCCTTCGCCGCTGCTCCGGTGACGCGAGAACGCCTCGAACCACCTCATCTGTCAGGCCACGCCGCATCATCGCCCGTCGCGCGTGAGGAGTGACGATGAACCAGTGGATCGCGTCCGGCATACCGTCGGTTGAGACGGTCATGAGTCCACCCGGATCGCGCCTGGGCAAGACGTTGGACTGCTCGATCTGCATGGAGGTGTGCCGCTGAAGCGAGCCGGGGCGGGGCTTCTCGCTGAGCGAGGAGCTCCTGCGTCGGCGCGAGAGACAGTCGGCGCATCTACCGGTCGACGGGTACCAGCCTGCGCAGCTCCTCGAACCAGTTGGAGACGATCACGGCGTCCCCGAGACCATCATCGCCGGCGGCGGGGAACATCACGCAGCGCTCGCCATCGGATGACACATCGTAGCTCCAGTGCACTCCACTGCCGGCAATCTCCATCCCCGCCGCATCACCACGGAAGAGCCCCTCGAACAGCCGCCGCGGGCGATCGTGCCGAAATGTGGCTCCGTCGGTCTCCACGGCGACCGCCATGATGCCTTCGTCGCTGCGAAAGTAGAGTTCTCGGCCGTCGGCTCGCCAACGGGGCTGCCCTCCGCCGGCGACCGAGATCGGCGAGACACCGTCGGCCGGCGGGTAGGGCCGAACGTAGACCTCCTCGATCCCCGTCTCGTCGGACGTGTATGCGATCCACCTGTTGTTCGGCGACAGCGCCGGCTGCATCTCGTTCACGCCAGGCGTCGCCGCAACGAGCTCCGGCTCAGCATCTCCGCTGAGAGGCAGGATGGCGACCCGGGCGCCCCCCGTCGGTCGGGCCCATGCCGTGTGCGCCAGCAGGCTGCCGTCGTCGGACCAGTCGCTCGGCCAGCCCCAGCGCGGTCGCAGGAGCTCAGCCTCCCCCGAGCCGTCGGCGCGGGCTCGGAAGATCTCCATGGCGTCCCCGCGCAGGTTGCGGTCGGAGTTGAAGGCCAGGTAGGCGCCATCGGGCGAGAACACCGGGTTCGTGTCCGCTCCTTCATCGGTCGTGACTCGCGTGCGGCCGCCGCGGATCAGATCGTGCACCCAGATATCCCGGTTGTTGTTGTCGCCGCGAACCGTCAGCGCCAGCCGTGTGCCGTCGGGCGACAAATGAGGATCGGCGAACAGCCCGGGCTCTGGCCATAGCACGCTCTCAGTGCCGTCACGGCTCACCTGCAGAATCGGGTACGGCTTCAGGTCATAGCTCAGGTACGCCAGCGTGCCCCTGGAGGTAAAGCTGTACTGACCGCCACCGTTGGCATTGAACTGGGCCACGCTAGTCAGCACAGCCACCGGAGTGCCGCTGATTTCGAGCGTTTCCGGATTGAACGGAATCCCGTACAGCGTGGTCCCGTTCAGGTAGACGATGTGTCCCGTGACCGCCACGTAGCGTGCGTCGGTCCCGTTCTCGAACAGCAGCGACCGCTGCCCTGTCGCCAGGTCCAACACCTCGATGTCGGCGGCATCGAACGTCTCGGCAGCCTCGGACCGCGATGTGAAAAGCAGGTACCTTTCACCCGGCAGCAACCACGGCCATCGGTGGGTCATCTCGCCGTCCCGTAGCTTCGTCAGCGCTTCAGGCTCGCCTCCCGCCGCCGGCACGCGCATCAGCCCGCCAAGGCGCGTGCCATAGATGATCGTGTCATCCGTCGTCCAAGCGGCGCCTCGCACGTCCGCCGCGAAGGAGCTGATGGTCGCCACGGTCTGCGGAGTTCCCCCGGTTACGGCGACCTTGTGCAGATCTCCCCCGACGCCCGTGGCCGAGAACCCCACCCAGGCGCCATCCGGCGAGACGAACGGCCTGCCGCCCGAGGCCAATCGCCGGCTCGTGAGCTCGTCTAGCCGGCGGATGTGAAGCTCCGGCTGTGTCGTCGTGCCAACGTGATAGACGATGTTTCTGCCGTCTGGCGAGAGGACGACGGACGGGACAAGAGTCCGATAGATGCTTCCGTCCGTGAGGCGAGTCTGCACCCGGACGCTGGGCGCTGGCTCCAAGGTCTCCGCTCGATTCAGCCACCATCCCAGCAGACCGCCGCCGATGCCCGCAATCAATCCCGTGACGAGCACGAGTCTTCGAACGTCGGCGGGTGATGATCGATCTGCCAGCGAACCAGCGGCCATCTGGCCGTCCTCGATCGAGTCGGGATGCTCGATCGCCTCCTCGATCTCGATGCGCGCGTCGGCGATGTCGTGCAGGCGGTTCCGTGCTTCCTTGTGCAAGCACCGGCGCAGCAGCCGACGCACCTGAGGGGGTGTCTCCTCCGGCAACGCGTCCCAGTTCGGATCTTCCTTGAGGATCCCCGCCAGCGTGTCCGACAGCGTGTCGGCGCGATACGGGCTGGTGCCAGCTAACATCTCGAACAGCACCAGGCCAAACGACCAGATGTCGGTGCGCTTGTCCAGCTCCTGTCCGCGTGCCTGCTCCGGGCTCATGTAGGCGGCCGTGCCGAGAATCACGCCGGTCTGCGTGCTCCCGGCCATCAAGGTCGGGGACTGGCTCAGGTCGGTGCCGGAGGAGCTGACGATTCCCTCGGTGCTCTTGGCGAGGCCGAAGTCCAGCACCTTGACCTTGAAGTCCGGGGTGATCTTGACGTTGTCGGGCTTGAGGTCGCGATGATGATGCCGGCGCCGTGAGCGGGCTCCAGCGCCTCGGCGATCTGCCTGGCGATCGCGAGCGCCGCGTCGACCGGCAGTGGCTCCCGGGCCAGGCGCTCGCCCAGGGTCTCGCCCTCGACCAGCTCGAGGACCAGGAAGCGGCGCTCCCCGTCCTGCTCGAGGCTGTAGATGGCAGCGATGCCCTGGTGGTTCAGGGCCGCCAGCAGCTGTGCCTCGCGCTCCAGTCGAGCCAGGCGCTCCGGATCGGCCGAAAGGTCAGCTGGCAGCAGCTTGAGTGCGACCTCGCGTTGCAACTTGCCGTCGCGCGCCCGGTACACCTCGCCCATACCGCCGGCGCCAAGCGGCTCGACGATCTCGAAGTGTCCCAGGGTGGAACCGGTCTCCACGATCCTTCCTCGCGTCCCTATCGCAGCAACAATCGCACCCCGAGGCGGATGGTTCGACCCTGCACCACCTCGGTGATGCGATCGTGGACAGGGGAGTTCACCTGGTTGAACCGCTCCAGCGCGGTGTCGTTGTTGGTCAGGTTGAAGGCGTCGACGATCAGGTGGACACGGCCGCGCTGGTACAGGTCGAAGGTCTTCTCAGCGCGCAGATCGAGGTTCCAGTAGGTCCCCAGCCGAGTTTCGCCGATGGGCTCTATCCAGGCGAGCGCCCGACCGGCGCCAAAAGCGCGCTGGTTGGATCGCACCAGCTGCGGGTTGAGATTGCCCTGCCGTACCTGAAAGAAGCCCGCCAGGCTCACACCCGAGTCGCTGAACTGATACATCGCCGAGCTCTTGAAGAACCAGGTGGCCCCCAGATGGGTGGTACCGAGGCGTCCCGCCACCGGGGCCAGGGTGCGCCCGTCGGTGGCGCCAACGTTTGTCGGGTCGGTGTAGCCACGGGTCCCGGCGAAGTGCTGAGTATTGTTGCCGAGGTTCAGCGAGGCATTCGCCATCCAGCCATTCGCGAATCGCTTGGTCAGGAATAGCTCCACGCCCCTGTAGCGCGTGTGGTAATCGTGCCGCTGCTGGTAGGCGTTGCGGTTCGAGCGCACTCCCACGGGCTGGTAGACCTCGAGAGGGCCGAAGCCAGCGATCTCCTGGGTGACCGGAGTCCAGAAGGCATCGTCCTCTTCACCCTCGCGTATGTCCCAGGTGAAGTTGCCGTTCCGCCGGTATACGAAGTTGGCTCCGACGCCGAGGGACGGATCGATCTCACGCTCGATGCCGACAATGAGCTCGTCGCTGACGGGCGGCGATGTCTCGGTGACCAAGTTGGGGGACTCGACGTTCGGATTAGCCGGATCCCAGCCGCCCGTGACGAAGAGCAGATCACCGGTCTCGCCGGAGTCGACCGATCCGTTGCCGTTCCCATCTGTCCACTCGAAGTCCATCCGCCGGCAGCACGTGGTGATCTTGGGGAACGCCAACTCGTGCGCCGGCATCGGCGAGTAGTAGCGTGCGGCGTTCAATCGAACGAGGGTGCGAGCATCGCCGCTCAGGTCGTAAGTCAGCCCCAATCGCGGCGACACCGATCGCCAGGCGAAGCCGGCGTCGAAGCCATTGAACGAGACCGCGGGGAAGGTCGTCGGCACCAGTGCGTGCGCCGGGGCGGAGCTGGGCAACGCCGTGCTCGTCTGGCGGTCGTAGCGTAGACCGGCGTTGATCGTCAGCCCGCCGGCGCTGAGCGTGTCGCCCACATAGAGGCTGTGCTGCCGACCTTGGTAACGGGACTGCTCATCCTGGAGGAGCCAGGCCTCGATCGGCGCGCTGTTGAAGAACGTCGCCAGAGCGCCACCGGCCGGACCTCAGATCGAGCTCGCGGTCACATCGCGGAAGTTGTAGCCGTACTTGAGCTCATGATCGACCCCGGCGCCGGCTATGTAACCGTTGCCGTCGAGCTTGGCGTTCCAAGTCGGGCTGCCCAGGGCGTAGAAGAAATAGCTGCCGCCCCACACGCCGGTGCCCAGATCGAAGCTGACCTGCGGACCGCGGCCGGCTGCTGGCTCGAGGAAGAACTTGCTGTCGCGATGGTTGAACGTAACTTCGACGTAGTTGTTGTCGTTGATCGTGTACTGCACCTTGCCCGTGTGGATCGGTGCCGGACCGCCCTGAATGAACGTCGTCTCGGGGGACGCCTGGGCCCGGCGCCGCGGCCCTGCTTGGTTTTCTCCGCGTGCAGAAACGTGTAGTTCACCACGGCTCGATCGCCGAGGTGCCAGTTCACCTTGGCGTGCCAGTTGGTCAGCTGTGTGGCATCCGGCGTCCGGCCGACGAGCTGCGCGATGTCCTGTTTGCCGTAGGCACCCCAGACGTAGAGACGTTCACCAACGACCGGGCCTCCTGCCTCGACTCCGAAGTCTTTGATGCTGTCGATCGAGTTACCGATGTAGCCGGGGAACAGATCCTCCTCGGAGAAGTTGCCGGTGAGATTACCCTCCGAGTCGGAGACACTATCCGACTGTAGAGAGCTGTCGGTGATGTAGAAGCGGCCCGAGCCCCGCCACTGGTTGCCACCTCGCTTGGTGACGAAGTTGATGTGGATGCCGCCGGTCTGCACTGAGGGATCGTTGCCCGCCGTGGTGATCGAGATCTCCTCGAAGGCATCGAAGTCGTAGTACATCGACGAGGCGCCCGAGGCGGTCATCTCGGTGATCACGGCACCGTCGTACGACCAGACGGTATCGCTGCGTATCGACCCGTAGGCGTTGAAACCCGACTGCTGGCCCGACTCCGAGCCGCCGATGTTTTGCCGGTCGATCTGCATGCCGCCCGTGTGCTCGAGCATCACCCACGGGTCGCGAGCCGAGGGAATCGACTGCATGTAGCGCTCGGTGAGGTTGGTGCTGATGCCGGTATCCTTGACGTCGACGATCGGCGTGGCGCCTGTAACGGTGACCGTCTCCTGGATACTCGACACGGTCATGGCGACATCGATACGGGTATCGCCGCTCACCCGGACCAAAAGGCCAGCCTGGATGACGGTCGTGAAGCCCTCCAGCGCGAACGTCAGCTGATAATCGTCGCCCGGCGGCAGCGTGGGGAAGCGGTAGACGCCGTTGGCTTGCGTATAGAGGGTCGCGGTCGGGACCAGGCCAGAGTTCACCGTAACCGACACGCCCGGGAGCGACGCCCCGTCAGGGTCGGTAACCGCTCCCGACATCGAGCCCGTGATGTCCTGCGCAAGCAACCTGGCACCGGGTAGAGCCGCTGCTGCCAGCACCGTCACCGCGACAAACAGCCGGGCGGCTTCCGTGCGCATGGACATCGCGAGCTCCTTGCCGACGAAGAGACAGTGGCCGCGTGGGCAGCGCCCCTGGTCGGGGCGTGTCAGACACCCGACCTCCAAGGTCGGCAGACCTACGTAGTGGCGCGGTGCGGCCGGGACCATCACCGGCCAAGCAGGATCAATGGACGGGGTGGATGACGGAACCCTACAGAATTCCCCACAGCATGAAAAGGAGCCCGAGAGAAGCGCGCTTGCTGCGGTACCGGGTTGCGATGAACGATCGACGAACAGCCCCTAGCGAGCGACACCAAGCACGATCTTGCCGAAGTGACGACTCTGCTCCATGGTCTCGTGCGCCTCGCGAACCCTGTCCAGCGGGAAGACCTCGTGGATCAACGGCACGATGGTGCGGTCCGCCAGATGCGGCACCACCGTGCGCGCAAACTCCGCAGTGATCCGGGCCTTCTCGTCGACGGGGCGTGAGCGCAGCACCGAGCCGATGATGCGCTGGCGCTTGACCATCATGCGCGCCAGGTTGAGCTCCGCTTTGATGCCCCCCATCATCCCGATGAGCATCAGCGTGCCGCCCACGGCCAGGGCTTTCAGGTTAGAGGCCAGGTACTTGGCACCGATGTGGTCGAGGATCAGATCGACTCCCACGCCGTCGGTGATCTCGCGCACCGCGGCAGCAAAGTCGTCCGCGGTGTAGTCGATCACTCGATGCGCACCGAGCGCCTCGACCCGTTCGATCTTGCCCGACGAAGCAGTGACGATGATCTCGGAGCTCGGCGTGAGCGTTCGGCAGAGCTGGATCGCCGCCGTGTTGACGCCGCCGCCGCCGCCGTGCAGCAGCGCGGTCTGACCGTCCGTGAGGCCGCCGATCATGAAGATATTGAGGAACGCGGTGATGTACGTCTCGCAGATGCAGGCCGCTTCCTCGAAGCTCATGGTTTCGGGAATGGCGATCAGATGGCCGGCGTAGGCGGTCACGTACTCGGCGTAACCACCGCCGGCAACCAGGCACATGACGCGGTCCCCGACGCTCCAGCCGCCGACCTCGGCGTCGTCTCCGGCGCCAACCTGCTCGATCGTACCGGCCACTTCCAGCCCGAGGATGTCCGACTCCCCTGCCGGCGGCGGATAGCTACCCTGACGCTGCATGATGTCGGGACGATTGACCGAGCTGGCCACGACCTTGATCAGCACCTGTCCAGGCCCCGGGGCGGGACGCTCGGTCTCGCCGACGCGCAGCACATCGGTGCCGCCGAACCCATCCAGCAGCACGGCCCTCATTCGGCGGCGCGGTTGGCTTCCAGGCGCTGGTCCACCAGCATCACGATCTCGTCGACCGTATCGGACTGCAAACCCTGCTGTTGGGCGATCTGGCGAACCAGGCAGTCGACCCTTTCGATGTGCTTGGCGCCGCCGAACAGAGCTCGCGCCGCCGAAGAGGGCTTGAGCAACCCTTCGGCCGCTCTGGCGTACTTCTCGAACGGAACCATGTCGGAGTCCGCCGCTCCCAGGCTGGTGCACAGCTGCCGGGTCCAGTCGTAGGTCTGGCGCGACAGCTCGAGGTCACCGTGCACCGCATCTCGAATAGAGATCATGTCGTCGCGACGGATGCAGCGGTAGTTGCCGGCCATCAGCATCGGCCACTTGGCCAGCGGTACGAAGAGCGAATCGTGCACGCGGAGCTTCACCGGCAACTCGATGGCGCCGTCGCCGGGATCGTGGCGGATGGCGAGGATATCGGCCTCGATGTCGCGCAGCATGGCGGTGTGCCCGTGGGCCTCGAAGGCGGCGCTCTTGAAGTTCGTCGGCAGGCCGACCTGGAGGACGTTCTTGGGCTCGTCCGGCGGGCGGAACGCCTGGGGATCTGGGCTCGCGAGGGTCACCAGCCCGGGCTCGAAGCCTTCCCAGACGGTGGCGTCGGTGTAGCACTGCACGAGTGGCCCGAGATCGAGGCCGGAAATGCGCTCGAGATAGGGCAGCGGCGGCATGTTCATGATCGCCAGGCTCGGGACCCGCGCCGCGGCGACGCGCTGCATGAGCTCACGAACCCCCGGCGCCCCGTACTGCGCCTCCTGCATGGCTAGCACCACCAGGCAGAACGCGCCAGGATCGACGTCGTCGGGCGTGCTCGCCGACAGCTCGCCGCTGCAGCCGGCCGAGGAGATTTCCACCAATCCCTCGCGGCCGCGAATCGGCAAGCGGACGGTGGTTCCGGCATCGTTGATCAGCGCGGCGGTGGGCGCGGTACAGACCAGCGTCACGGAATGTCCGGCCAGCAACGCCTTGGTGCCCAATAGAGAGCCGTACGAAGCGCCGAGAATGAGCACGTCGTGCTTCATCAGATCGCGCCCTGTTCGCGTGCCGCGTCAATATCGCTGTCATCGAGGCCGACGACGGTCCGGAGGATCTCCTCCGTGTGCTCGCCCAGCAGCGGCGATCGGCCGACCTCGGAATGCGACTCGGAGAGCTTTATCGGGTTGCCCACCGTCAGGTAGGGGCCGCGTTCCGGGTGGTCGACCTCGACGACGGTTCCGGTGTCGCGCAGCGTCGGCTCATCGGCGAGCTCTTTCATCGACAGCACCGGACCGCAGGGAACGTTGAGCGGATTGAGGATGTCCATGGCCTCCATCTTGTCCTTGGTCATGGTCCACTTTTCGATCTCGGCGAACATCTCGTCGAGCCTCGGAATGCGCGCCGCCGGGGTGTTCCATTCCGGATCGTCGTTCCATTCCTCACGACCGATCGCCTTGGCAAGTGCCGGAAACGCCGCCGCCTGGGTGATCACGTAGATGTAGGCGTCGGGGTCGGTCTCCCACCCCTTGCACTTGAGAATCCAACCGGGCTGGCCGCCGCCCGAGGCATTGCCGGCGCGCGGCACGGCAGCACCGAAGGTCCCCGCCGGATACTGCGGGTACTCCTTGAGCGGACCGTGCGCCAGTCGCTGCTGATCGCGCAGCTTGACCCGGCACAGGTTCAGCACCGCATCCTGCATCGCGCACGAGACGCGCTGTCCCCTACCCGACGTCTCGCGCTGGAACAGGGCCGCCAAGATCCCCGCCACCAGGTGCATCCCGGTGCCCGAGTCGCCGATCTGGGCGCCGGTCACCGTCGGCACGCGATCGATCTCGCCGGTGGTCGAGGCTGCGCCGCCGGTGCACTGGGCGACGTTCTCGTACACCTTGCACTCCTCGAACGGGCCGGGGCCGAACCCTTTCACCGAGGCGTAGATCAGACGCGGGTTGATCTGCTGGATCTTCTCCCACGGAAAACCCATGCGATCGATGGCGCCGGGCGCGAAGTTCTCCACCAGCACGTCGCACTCCTCGATCAACCTGGCGAAGATTGCGTTGCCGGCTTCGGTCTTCGGATTCAACGTGATGCTGCGTTTGTTGGAGTTGAGCATGGTGAAATACAGGCTGTCGACGTCGGGGATATCGCGCAGCTGGGCTCGGGTCGCGTCGCCGGATCCGGGTCGCTCCACCTTGATGACGTCGGCGCCGAACCACGCCAGGATCTGCGTGCACGTCGGTCCCGACTGCACATGGGTCATATCGAGGATACGCACACCATCCAGAGCTCTTCCCACGGATCGCCTCGTCTTCGCCGGGTGTCGGATCTCGCTTCTTGCGTCGAGTTGCCCGAGCGAGCGTGACGCTCGACAGCGGCCACGTCAAGCGTTGCCGCGGTGCCCATTGGGAGGGCGTCGACGACCAGTCACGGGATGGCTAGCACACTGCACGCTGCCGTCTATGTAGTGAAGAATGCGCTGGTGTAGGTGCCCCTTGCGCAACGCATGATCAAAAACTACAGTGTGACTATTGTTCGAATACCACACTGTGGTTTTTGTGGAGAATCCCCGTGTCCAGCCACCTTGGCGAATTTGAACAGCTAATCCTCTTCGCGTTGCTGCGCCTCGGCGAGCGCGCCTACGGCGTGTCGGTACGCCAGGAGATCGAGGAGCGCACAGGGCGGCCGGTGACCTCCGGGGCGGTGTATACGACGCTAGGACGACTCGAGGCCAGAGGGTTCGTCACCTCGCGCATCGGTGAGACGGCGCCGCAGCGCGGCGGGCGACGTCGCAAGTACTACCGCGTCGAGCCAGCCGGGGCTGCCGCGCTGCAGCGTACGTACGTCAACGTGCGCGACATGTCGCGCGGGCTCACGGGCCGTCTGGCGGCCCTGGCGGCAGCCTCCGACTCGCACTCGGAGGACTAGGTGTCGGCCTCCGACAAGCAGCCTCCATGGTTGGCGCGAGTGCTTTTTCGGCTGCTAGTGCGCACGGATTCGCGCGAGTTCATCCTCGGCGACATCGAAGAGGAGTTTCACGACGATCACCTGCCGCGGCTGGGATACGGCCCGGCCCGGCGCCGGTACTGGCGCAACGTACTCGGCTCGCTGCGCGAGACGCGCGCACACCCCTCCACTCTCCCGCCCGAGACTCCCCGACGCGGAAACCTGATGGACAATGC
This sequence comes from Acidobacteriota bacterium, assembly GCA_965197275.1. Classification (GTDB taxonomy): domain Bacteria; phylum Acidobacteriota; class UBA890; order UBA890; family WLXD01; genus DASCOT01. Next base: position 379,897 of record CBDAMQ010000031.1, on the reverse strand, counting down.
CACACAGAACCTACGTTTCACTCTGCGCTCCTGGCTCAAGCAGCCGGCGGTGACGCTCACCGCGCTGCTGGCCCTGGGCATCGGCGCCAACGCGGCGATCTTCAGCGTCGTCTACGGGGTACTGCTCAACCCGCTGGGCTACCCGCGGGCGAACGAGCTGATGACTGTCTGGCTCGACAACAATCTGCAGGGCTGGCACCAGGACGTCACGTCCTGGGACAACTTCGTCGACTGGCGCGAGATGAACACGACGTTCGCCGATATGGCGGCGATCGTTCCCACTGACGACAACCTCACCGGATCGGGCGACCCGGAGCGCGTGAGCTCGCAAGTCGTCTCGCCGACGTTCTTCGACATCCTCGGGGTCGAGCCCCGCATGGGCCGCGGCTTCGCCGCCAGCGACTGGGACACCGACGAGCGTGTCGTGGTGCTCAGCCACGGCTCGTGGCAGCGCCGATTCGCCGCTGACACCGAGATCCTCGGAACGACCATCGAGCTCAACGGCATTGCCCATACGGTCATCGGCGTTATGCCGACCGGGTTTCACTACATGATGGAGGAGGCTCAGCACTGGCGTCTGTTCGGGCGCGAGATCCAGGAATCCGGTCGTGGGCAGCTGTTCCTGCAGGTGGTCGGGCGGCTGAATCCAGGCGTCGCCCATGCCCAAGCTCAGGCCGATCTCGACCGCGTCGGCGAGCGGCTGGCACAGGAGTACCCGGACAGCAATAGCGGCTATGGCGTCAACATCGTGCCGGTATATGAGGAGGTGGTGGGCGACGTTCGCCCGGCGTTGCTCGTGCTCCTCGGCGCTGTGGGCCTGGTGCTGCTGATCTGCTGCGCCAACGTCGCCAACCTGATGCTGGTGCGGGCGACGACACGGCGGCGCGAGATGGCCATTCGCGCGGCGCTTGGCGCCGGACGCCGACGCCTGCTGGGGCAGGTAATGAGTGAGAGCATGATGCTATCGCTCGCCGGAGCCCTCCTCGGGCTGGTTGTAGCTTACGGCGGCGTGCGTCTGCTGCGGACGATGGAACCCGACTTGCCGCGGCTGGCAGAGATCGGACTGCAATGGCCCGTCCTCGGCTTCACGCTGGCGGCCGCCGCCCTCACCGGATTTGTCTTCGGACTCGCTCCGGCGCTGCACGCCGCCGGCACCGATCTCGCGCGCGTGCTCGGCGACCGTGGTGGGACCGACAGTAGCCGCTCTGTGGGTCGTCTGCGGACCGGCCTGGCGGTGGCCGAGATCGCCCTTGCTCTGGTGCTCATCACTGGCGCCGGCCTGCTGCTGCGCAGCTACTCGGCGCTCATCGACCACGGGCCCGGTTTCGACACGGAGGACGCTTTGACCTTCCGCGTCTCGCTGAGCGGTCCGAACTATCAGTCGGGCGACGACGCCCGGGGCTACTTCGAGGAAGCGTTCCGGCGTCTGCGATCGTTGCCCGGCGTCGATTCGGTGGCCGGTGTCAGCAGCTTGCCGCTCGGGGTCAACTACAGCTCGGGCCCGTTTACGATCGAGGGCCGTCCGCCACAGGACCGGTCGCAGTTGCGGGAAGTGAAAATGAACATCGTCACACCCGGCTATTTTCGCACCATGCGCATTTCGCAGGTCGCCGGGCGGTCATTCGACGACAACGACACGCGCGATGCGGAGTTCGTCGTGGTAATCAACGACGCGCTTGCAAGCGCCTACTTCCCCGGCGAGGACCCGGTGGGACACCGCTTCCTGTTCGGAATCCCCGACTACTACGTTACCGAAGAAGACCCCGACCCTGACTTGCCATGGGGCCGTATCATCGGTGTGGTAGCCGGCAACCGTCACCGCGGGCTGGACCAGCCCATCGAACCGGAAGTGTTCACGGTGTACGACCAGAGCCCGCGCGGCACGCTGTCGTTCGTGATGCGTACGAAAGGTGATGCGCTGGCGCTGGCGCCGGCGGCGCGAAGTGAATTGTGGGCCATCGATGCCGACCTGCCGATCGCGTCTCTCGGGGCACTCGGCGAGCACGTGCAAGGGACAACGCGAGCGCGCCGCTTCAACCTGACCTTGCTCGGACTGTTCGCGGGCATCGCGCTGATCCTCGCGGTCACCGGTCTTTACGGTGTGATCTCATACTGGGTCACCCAACAAACGCGCGAGATCGGCGTCAGGATGGCGCTCGGCGCCCGCGGTACCGACGTGATGTGGATGATCCTGGCGCGCACCGGCCTGATGATCGGCGCGGGCATCACCCTGGGTGTGCTGGGTGCACTGGCGTTGACGCGGTTGATGTCGAGCCTGCTATACGGCGTTGATAGCACCGACCCTGCGACGTTCGCGGCGGTGGCATCGCTGCTGCTGGTGACGGCGTTCATCGCCAGTGCAGTACCGGCGCGACGCGCGACGCGGATCGACCCTATCGAAGCGCTGCGCGACGACTGAGGTCGTCCTGGCTGACCGGCCGGCACCAGGCGTCAGCTGCTAGGATGCCGGGCTCCGACCCATTCTTCGAAAGGAGCCCGCCTCGATGACCGACACGAGCCGTGAGGTCCATCTTGTCGCCCGCCCGCAGGGCCTCCCTGAGCCCTCCGATTTCGCGCTCGTCGAGGCGGCGATTCGCCAACCCGGTGAGGGCGAGTTCCTGGTACGCAACATCTATATGTCGGTCGACCCGTATATGCGCGGCCGCATGCGTGACGTGAAGTCATACGTCGATCCCTTCGAGCTCGGCGAGGCGATGTTCGGCGGCTGCGTCGGGCAGGTAGTGGACTCCAACCACCCTGGCTACGAAGTCGGCGAGTTCGTGACCGGCATGGAAGGGTGGCGCGAGCACTACACGACGGACGGGTCCGGCCAAATCAAAGTCGCTGCCGAGGTCGCACCGCTGTCGACCTATCTGGGCGTGCTCGGCATGCCCGGAATCACCGCCTACGTCGGGTTGCTGGATATCGGCAAGCCGAAGGAAGGCGAGACGCTGTTCGTCTCCGCCGCCGCCGGTGCCGTCGGCAGCCTGGTCGGGCAGATCGGCAAGATCAAGGGCTGCCGGGTAGTGGGCAGCGCCGGCTCTCAAGCAAAGGTCGACTGGCTCACCGGCGAGCTCGGCTTCGACGCGGCGTTCAACTACAAAGGCGCCGACCTGCGCGCGGAGCTGGCGGCCAGCTGCCCGGACGGCATCGACGTCTACTTCGAGAACGTCGGCGGCCCGATGCTGGAAGCAGTGCTGGGGCACATGAACTGGCACGGCCGAATTCCTGTTTGCGGCATGATCGCCCGCTACAACGACGAGGAGCTGGAGCCGGGGCCGACGAACCTGGTCACGGTGATCTTCAAGCGGCTGTTGATGCAGGGCTTCATCTGCACGGATCACTTCGACCGCATGGGTGATTTCTTCCGCGACGTCGGCGGCTGGATGCGCGAGGGCAAGGTCAAGTACCGCGAGACGATCGTCGACGGGATCGACCACGCCGCCGAGGCGTTCATCGGGCTGCTGCAGGGGGACAACACCGGCAAGATGTTGGTGCAGGTGGGAGACGACCCGACCAAGTCGTAACCTGCCAGGCCAGATTCGGGAGGACGTGATGTCGAACCGATCGCGAGCCATGTTGATCCTTGCCCTACTGGGCGCGGCTTGCTCAGCCGACTCCTCAGAGCCGCAGCCGGCGTCCGACGTCATCGCGGTGACCGGCGCGATGATCATCGACGGCCTCGACGGAGACCCTATTCCCGACGGTATCGTGCTGGTCGATGGTGAGCGCATCGCCGCGGTCGGACCGGCGGACGCGGTAACCATCCCGGATGGGGCCCGCCTCGTCGATGCCGGCGGCGGCGCCGTGCTGCCCGGGCTCGCCGATATGCACGTGCATCTGGGTGGCGGGTGGGACGGCGTGAGTACCGACATGCTCGGTTATCAGCGCTACCTGAACGCGCTCCTCTATTCCGGCGTCACGACGGTTCTGGACGTCGGCAACGTGCTGCCGTTCGTCCAGCAGATCCGCGCCGAGGTCAACGCCGGACGACTCGCCGGTCCGCGGATCTACATGGTGGGCCCGCTGGTCGACGGACCCGAACCGATCTGGCCGCCGCTGAGCTACGCCGCCGACGACGAGGCGACACTGCGGGCGTATGTAGAACAGCTGAGTGCCGCCGGAGTGGACGCTATCAAGGGGTACGCCGGCCTGAACGAGGGCATGATCGCGGCGCTCGTGAGCATCGCGCGCGAGTATTCCTTGCCGGTCATCGTCGATGTGCGCGCCCAGGCAGCCGCCGTACGCGCGGGCGTCGCCGGGCTGGCGCACTCGCCCGGAGGTGCCTGGACCGACGAGGACGTCGCGGCGATGGTCGAGCGCGACACCGCCGTCATCACCACGCTTACCGTCACCGAGTCGTTCTCGCGCCGGCGTCTGGGCGACCTCACCTTCCTCGACAACGCCCTCATTGCGCTCACCACGCCGCCCTGGTTTCTCGATGATCTGACAACGGAGGCGGACCGAGACCTCTCGGACGCCCAGGCAGAGCGCGCCGCGCGCGTCGCGGAGCGGCTCGCCGTGGCAATGGGCAACGTCGCGAGGATGCATGCGGCCGGAGTCACCGTTGTCACCGGTACCGACGCGCCGTATCCCGGGGTGTTCCAGGGAGAGGGCGTTCACCGCGAGCTCGAGCTGCTGGTGGAGGCCGGGCTGTCGCCGCTCGAGGCGATCCGCGCCGCGACCCACAACGCCGCCAAGCTCATGGGTGCCGACCACGAATGGGGATCCATCGCCGCGGGAATGGTTGCCGATTTGCTGATCGTGCGGGGAAACCCGGCGGAGAACGTCGGCGCCAGCCGCGACATCATCGCCGTGATCCAGCGAGGCCGCCTTCTCGACCGCCGAGCACTCGAGCTCGACGTCGCTGCCGACCCGGGCTTCCGTACCACCGGCTCAGTGGCGGCGGAGTGACGCGATGACCGCGGCAGAGCGCCCGCCGGCTGTGTGGCTGGACCACTTCGTGGTGGCGATCCGAGACCTGGACACCGGCATGAGCGCCTTCGAGGCGCTCACCGGCGTGTGCCCGGCGTATGGCGGCGAACACCCCTCCCTGGGCACGCACAATGCCCTGGTGTCGCTCGGAGCGAATCGATACCTGGAGATTCTCGCGCCGCGCCCGGGGGCGGTGCTGGACCCCTTCTTCGGTGCCGCGAGCCGCTATGAGACGCTGACCCCGATCCTCTGGGCTGTCGCCACCGACGATCTCGATTCTGTGTATCAGTCGATCACGGCGGCGGGATTCGCGGCCTCCGAGCCATCGCTCGGATCGCGCCGCACCGACGACGGCGACACGATCCGCTGGTCGATGATCACGATGGGCGATGCCGCCCCTGCGGTGGCGCCGTTCTGCATCCAGTGGACGGCCGACACCCGCCACCCATCGCTCAGCTCGCCAGCCGGCTGCTCGCTGGCGTCCTTCACGGCGCGCTCGCCCGACGACAGGGATCTGGGGCGGCTGCTGGGGCTGTTCGGGTTTCCGTTGACGGTGAATCGCGGATCCGCGGCGATGATCATCGATCTCGAGAGCCCGAATGGTCCGGTCAGGCTGGGCGCGAGCACGGACCGGGACTCGACCGGGGCGCGATGACGTCGCTTCCCGACTCGCTCGGGTACTTGTTCGACAGTGCGCTGGAGCAGGACCCCTCCGCGATCGCGGTAATCCAGAGCGACCGATGCCTGAGCTACGGCGAGTTCGACGAGCGCTGCAATCGACTCGCCAACGTGCTGCGCAGCCTGCATGTGGACGCCGGCGATCGGGTCGCCCTGCTGTTCGACAACGACTTCCGTTTCCTGGAGTGCTGCTTCGGTACGATGCGCATCGGAGCCGTTCCCGTGCCGCTGAACGTCCGCATGGGCGACGAGGCCCTGACCTTCGTGCTCGATGATTGTGAGGCCGCGGTGATGGTTGCCAGCGGCGGCATGGCACCGCGGGCGCGGGCGCTGGCTTCGCGGGTTGCGCGGGTGCGAGATCTCCTGGTCGACGACGCATCGCCGGCCGACGCATCGCCGACCGCCGTGTCCTATGACGCCGCGATGGCGAGCGCCTCGCCGCAGCTGGCGCGCCAGGCGATCGATCCGCAGTCAGTGTGCATGCAGCCATACACGTCGGGCTCGACAGGCAAGCCGAAGGGAGTGCTGCTCACCCATCACGGCCAGGTCTGGAACACCGAGATCATCCGCGCATCATGCGGCGCCACCGAAGACGAGGTAGGCCTGGTGGCGGTGCCGCTGTACCACAAGAACGCCATGATCGGCACGGTGAAGCCGTTCCTGCTCGGCGGTGGCTCGTTCGTGATCCTCAACGGCTTCGACCCGGTAGAGGTTATCGAGGCAATCGAGCGCCACGCCGTGACGTTCATGACCGGCGTACCGGCGATGTTCAAGATGATCCTGGCGGAGCATGAGGCGCTGGCCCGTCACGATGTGAGCTCGGTGCGCTACGTGATCTGCGGATCGGCCGAGGTGCCGGCTGAGCTGTCCGGCGAGTTCGAACGCGTCTTCGGCGCCCCGATGGCGGAGAGCTACGGGCTCACCGAGGGCGGGCCGGTGCCGATCATCAACCGTCGTGGCTCGCGGTTGAAGAACGGCAGTTGCGGCACGGCGTTCGACGGCTGCGACGTCAGGCTGGTGGCGTCAGACGGCGAAACGGAGGTTGGTGACGACCAGCCGGGTGAGCTGATCACTCGCAACCCGGGCCTGGCAGCCGGCTACTGGAAGCGACCGGAGGCAACGGCCGGGAAGTTTCGCGATGGCTGGCTGCACACTGGCGATCTGATGCGACGTGACAACGATGGCTACTACTTCTTTCTGGGCCGGCGCGACGACATGATCAACGTCGCTGGCGAGAACGTGTACCCGAAGGAAGTCGAAGACCTGCTGCTGCGACACCCGGAGGTCACGGATGCTTGTGTCGTAGCGATGCCGCATGAGGTCAAGGGAACGGTGCCCGCCGCATTCGTCGTGGCGCGGGGCGGCGACCTCGTCGACGAGGCCACGCTCAAGAAGTTCGCCCTCGAGCATGGGGCGCCGTACGCGCATCCGCGACGCGTCTTCTTCCTCGATGCGCTACCACTCGGCGGTACCGGCAAGGTCGATCGGGCGGAGCTGGCCCGACAGGCGGCCGGCGTGGGCAACTGAAGGCGCGCCCCCTCAGCCCCCGTCGCTGCCTGAATCGATCTCGGAGTCCGGGCTCGGGATCGCCAGCACCAGCACGCAGGTCACAGTCACCAACAGGCCGATCGCAAGCACCGGCCAGCCGTTACCGTCGCGCAGCACGCCTGCCGTGCCGTAAAGAGCCATCGTGTTGCCGACGAAGTTGAGGATCAGCCCCCAAACACGCAACGACAGCGGCCCGGCACGACGCTCGAGGTCGATCATGCCCACCACCCCAGTCGGTTGAAGACGTAGAGAATGGCGACCGAATTGAGCAGCGTGATCTGCAGCAGGATGCCGAGGTTCCAGAGATAGGAGCGCGAGCGGTCCGCACCGAGCACGCGTCGGTCATTCAACAAGAGGAAGAACGACCATCCGACGATGTTATTGCTCAGCGCCAGGAAGGCGCTGAGTACGATGATGAGCGCGATGGGATTCGGGTACCACACGGCTACGAAGCCGACCTGTGGCAGCAAGGCGCTTAGCCGCCAGCGCCAGGAATCGGTGTCGGGATCCCAGCCCATTGCGGCGTGCAGGGCCATGGCGCCAGCGATGCTCATGACGACAGTGGTGGTGATCGGGACGGCGAGGAAGCCGATGTAGAACAGCACCGGAGCCCAGGTCGGTCCGAGTAGCGGCACCAACGACCCGGCGAGTTCCTGAGCGGTCGCCGGCTGTAACCCCTGCTTGAACAGCGTGGCAGCAAACACACTCGCAACAATGAAGTTCACCAACACAAAGGGCACCAACAGGCCGAAGGCAATGTCGAAGCGAGCCAGCGACTCGTGCCGGCGACCCCAGCCACGCGCCAGCCCGGCGTAGTTGAAGAAGAACCAGTCCATTACCCCGATCGCCGCCGCCGATGAGGCGATGAACAGATCGAGTCCGGGCCCGCCGGACGGCAACCAGGGAACGAAGATCCCCTGCAGCGCCCCACGCCAGTCCACACCGACCACCAGCAGACAAATCCCGAAGCACACCAGCATGACCGCGATCCCGAGCTTCATGAACGTCTCGACGAACCTCGCCCCACGTCCGGCGCGGCGCCCGTAGCTGAGCACCAGCCAGCTCGTCAGCCCCATGTAGAGGATCCAGTTGAGCTGACGAGGGAGTTCGAATCCCAGCAGCGGCGTCAGCGATTCGAGCAAATGGGTGCCAAGGCTGTACTGGCCGAAGTTGAAGACCACCGCGGTAAACACGGTGCCGACGAGGGCGGTCATCAGCGAGCCTACGATCCACCCGTGGTACCGGTTTTGCACCTCGACGACGGCGAAGCCGCCGCGGCAGGTAAACCGTGCCATCGCCGCCATCATGAACACCCCGAGCCCCATCGAGACCCAGGTGAGCCACATCAGTCGGTAACCGAAGATCGCGCCGGACAGCATGGTCGCGGTGAGCGTGCCGGCACCCAGGGTGAGGGCGGCGTTCATGAACCCCGGACCACCGAGGCGCAGATAACCGACCAGACGAACCGGCAGCGACTTCTGCCGCAGGCGCTCGAGCCGGTGCACCTCGGCATCGAGGACTTCGGTCGGGATCTGCTCGGCGAGTGGGTATCGATGTTCGGGTGCGTGACGTTCGGCTGAGTGGCGACCAAGGTCGTCGCTGGCGCCGCGATCCGGGTCGGACGGTAGGTCGCCGCCGGTCACGGGACCAGGACGACCTTGCCGAAAACCTCGCGGTCCTCCAGCAGACGTTCCGCTTCGCGCGCTTCAGACAGCGGCAACACCTTGTCGATCACCGGCGTCAGCCTCCCTTCGGAAACATGTGCCAGGAGCTTCTCGAGATCCTCGCGGCTCCAGCCGTCGGACCCGAGGATGTTCTGTTCGAACGTCCAGATATAGCGCAGGTCGGTCTTGGGGTCGAATCCGGCGGTGGCGCCGCAGGTCACCAATCGGCCTCCCTTCGTGAGGCACTTGAGCGACTGTGCCCAGGTGTCCCCGCCGGTGAAGTTGACCACCACATCGACGCCGCCGCCGCCGCGCACACGCGGCTTGCCGCAGATGCGATAGATCTCCTTGCGGAAATCGGTGTCACGATAGTTGATCAGGTGGTCGGCACCCAGCTGACGGAGACGCTCGAGCTTGTCGTCGGAGCTGGCGCAGGCAATCACCTCACAGCCGGCCAGCTTGGCCAGCAGAACACATCCGGTTCCCACACCGCCGCTGGCGCCGAGCACCAGGACCTTCTCGTCCGGCTTGATTCGGGCCCGAGTCATCATCATCCGGTTGGCGGTGCCGTAGGCGAGCGGCAGGCTAGCAGCAGCCTCGAAGCTGACGTCGTCGGGCATACACACCAGCTGCCCCGCGTTGACTGCCAGCAGCTCGGCGCGACCGCCATCCGAGGTCTCGCCGATCAGTCCGGGGCGATCGCTGTCCCAGTCGACCGGGTCGACGAGCACACGATCACCCACCTCCCAGCCATCGACAGCGTCGCCAAGCCTGCAGATTTGACCGGCGACATCCGATCCGGTGATGAGCGGTAGGTTGATCGTGATCCCCGGCATTCCGCGCCGCGTGAAGATGTCGTGGAAGTTCACCGCGGTCGCCCTTACGGACAGTAGAACCTCACCCGAGCCGACCTCGGGATCGTCGACCTCCCGGTAGACGATCTTGTCGCGATCACCGTGCCCCTCGAGAATCGCCGCTTTCACTTGGTTCCGGCCCCCACGAAGGCGCCACGACCGACGGCCACCATATCGTCGCTGGCGTCGCGAACTTCCATGTCGGCCCGGCATATCCGACGGCCGACCTTCACGACCCGACCAATCGCCACGAGGTCACCGCGGCGGGCTGGCTTCAAGTAATCGATGCGCAGGTCGATGGTCGCGCCGCTCCCACCGCCCGCCGCTATCAAGACCGCGAAGGCGCCCGCGATATCTGCGATCGCGCTGATGATTCCCCCGTGATACCAGTCCGAGCCCTCCATCCTGAGGAACTCCTCCCTGAACGGAAGACGGATCTCCACGAGGCCTTCCTCGGAGCGCACCATCTCGGCGCCGAGGAAGCGCGCGTAGGGGGACTGGTCCAGGCTGATCTCCATGGCTGCAATCGTGCCACGGGGCGGCACCGGGGGTGGCAGATCTCGCCATATGCTACATGTATGTATGATACAACTGTGTAGCAACTAACCGCCGGAAGGAGGGCGCAGTGACGACCCTGACCACGCACGGCTTCCAGATTCTGCTGGCGCTGTCCGATGACGATCGACACGGGAGCGGTATCGTGCGGCGGGTACTGGAACTCACCGACGGCACCGTACGGCTGTGGCCGGTGACGCTGTATCGGACGCTCGACGAGCTGCGCCATGCCGAGCTGGTCGAAGAGCTCAGCGGCAGCGGCCATCCGCAGGGCGAGAGTCGGCGGCGACGCTTCTATCGTCTCACTGATACCGGCGCCGACCGGCTGGCTGCCGAGGCGGATCGGCTCGGCCAGCTCGCTGCGGTGGCGCGTCGCAATCTCGGGCACCGGGGCGCATGAGCAAACCCTGGACGTATCGCGCCCTGCTGCACCTCCTGCCGCCGGGCTTCCGTGCTCGGCACCGCGCCGCCATCGACGAGGCGCTTGCCTCGGCGTGGGACGACTCGGGCGCGGCCGCCCCCGCCTGGCGGTTCTGGCTGCACGCCATCTTCGACGTGCTGGTCGGTTTGCTGCCGGCCTGGGCATACACCGTACGACGCATAATCCCTACTCGCCGGTCGCATCGACACGGTCAAGAGGATCCTGCAATGGATGGATGGCTACAAGACATACGCTACGGCGCCCGCGGGCTGATGCGCGCTCCGACTCTGACGCTGCTGTGCACGGCGGCCATCGGCCTCGGCATGGGCGCCAATACCGCCGTGTTCACGCTGGTGAACGAGATCCTGCTGCGCCCACTGCCGGTTCGCGAGCCCGGGCGATTGATCGATGTGCATCTGGATCAGCCCGGGGCTAACAGCTTCCTCGGCTTCTCGTTTCCGGAGTACGACGATTACCGCTCTCGACAGGGTTCGCTGGAAGGGCTGGTGGCACACAGCGGCGTCGGGCTGCGCCTGGGCGATCGGGTAACGGGTGAGCGGATCCGGGGCCAGTTGAACTCGGCCGACTACTTCGAGGTGCTGGGTGTGACTCCGGCCCGCGGCCGCACGTTCACCTCCCGTGAGGCCGAGATCGATGGCGGCGGCAACGTCGCCGTCGTCAGCCACGGATTCTGGCAGCGGCGGTTCGCCGGCGCCGACGACCTGATCGGCAGCGACATCGAGCTCGACGGTATCGATTTCACCGTCGTGGGGATCCTGCCGGCGGGGTTCACCGGGCGGTTCATCGGTTTCCCGTCGGAAGTGTGGCTACCGCTGGCAGTGATGGATCGACTGCGACCGGGCACCGAGCTGCGCTCGCGTGGTGAGCAGGCCCTCGAGATGTTCGGACGACTCGGCGACGGGGAGACGATCACGGCGGCCAGCGATGAGCTCAACGCCATTGCGGCGCAGCTGGAGAGCGAGCATCCTGACATGAACCGGAGCCGCCGCGTTACGCTATCTCCGTCTAGTGGCCTCGACCAGAGTCTGGTCGCCCCGGTGATCGGTTTCCTCGGGATCTTGCTGACGCTGTCGGCACTGGTGCTGCTGGCGGCGTGCCTGAATGTCGGCAATCTGTTGCTGGCCCGTGGACACAGTCGGCGCGCCGAGATCGCCACCCGCATGGCGCTGGGCGCTACACCGACACGCGTCGTACGGCAGATCCTCACCGAGACCCTTTTGCTGTTCGCGCTCGGCGCCGGTGCGGCGGTGCTGGTGGCGTTGCAGGTCAGCGGCCTTCTGGGGGCCTTCATTGAATCACTGCCCATACCTCTCGGCTTCAGCATGGCGCTCGACGGCCGCGTGCTCGGCATCACCGCGGCAGTGGCCCTGATCACAGCGCTCGCCACCGGCCTGAGCCCGGCAATCAAGGCGATCCGTGGTGAGCAAGGTACGGCGATGCGGAGCTCGCGCAGCGGCGCCTCGAACACTGCCAGGCTCCGACAGATATTCGTGGTAGGCCAGGTGGCGGTATCGGTAGTCCTGCTCATCACCGCCGGGCTGTTCCTGCGCGCCTTCCAGCGTGGCCAGGAGCTCGATCCCGGGTTCCCCACCGTCGGACTGAGCATGGCAACGGTGGGGCTGCCGCCGGAGAGCTACAGCGAGGAGGAAGCGCGTGTGTTCTTCCGCGACCTGGCCACCAGCCTCGCCGCTGAACCCGATGTCGCCAGCGCGGGGCTTACCGCCAACACCCCCCTCGGCGTGGCACGCAGCCCTGTGGCAATGAACATTCCCGGGCGCGAGCCCCCGCAGGGGCAGGACGCCTTCTTCGTGGACGCGCACATCGTGAGCCCGAGCTACTTCGACGCCGTCGGCATCGCGGTCAAACAGGGCACCGCGCTCCGCCCCATCGATGACGCCAATGGTGCGCCTGTCGCCGTAGTGAACGCGCGCATGGCATCGCAGTTCTGGCCGGGTGGCGCGGTCGGCCAGCGTCTCGCAATTGCCGGCGAAGAGATCGAGATTATCGGCGTCGTCAGCGACACCCGCCACGTAATCCAGAATGACGGCATCGACGCGCTGCTGTATCTGCCATTCGCGCAGCGGCCGAGTGGCCGGATGAGCCTGGTGATCCGCAGTGACGGCGAGCCGGCGGCGCTGCAGCGTCTGGTTGCGGAACACGTGGAGCGCGCCGACGCCACCTTGAGCGTTCCGACGCTACAGCCATTGGCGCGGGTGATCGAGTTCTTCCTGTTGCCGCAACGGCTCGCCAGCCGGGTGGCCGGCGCGCTCGGAGCGCTCGGGTTCGTACTGGCGGTGGCGGGCGTCTACGGCATCGTCTCCTACACCCTGGGGCAGCGACGGCGCGAGCTCGGTATCCGTATGGCGCTGGGTGGGCGGCCAGCCGACGTCAGATCGTTGATGATGAAGTTCAGCCTCGGCATCGTCCTCGCCGGCAGCGCCGCGGGACTGCTGGTGTCGGCCCTACTGGGCCCGCTGCTACGTGACTTTCTCGTCGGGGTGGCGCCGACCGATGCGCTCACGATGCTCACCGTGGTCGTCTCGCTGGCCGCATCCGCGATGCTCGCAGCCTGGTTGCCGGCGCGCCGCGCAGCGTCCATCGATCCGGCGACAACGCTACGTGAAGAGGGCTGATCCGTAGCGTCACCGTCCCCGGCGCTGGTTCATGGGGTCAAACGTCGCGTGATCGGTGCTTATTATATTTTGGTTTGACAAAACAAATTATCATCTATAGCCTCCACCTGCGAACTCATTGCGCACAGCAGGCTACGAAGCCTGACTGGCACGAGATTGCGGCTCGAGCTCGGACACAACCTGTATGGACAACAAGGTCAGGGCCCTGATGGAGGCGTACCCGAAGATCTACTTCGCGTGCCATACGCGTCACGTTCGCGATCAAAGTACGGGAGCCGAGCTCAGCGCTCACCAGGCCAGCATCCTCGATCACTTGGACACCGTTGAGCCCACCGGCGTCAGCGAGTTGGCTGACCACATGGGCGTGACCGCCTCGACGATGTCGCTGGCGCTGGACCGACTCGCCGTCCAGGGCTATGTCGAGCGCCGGCGCGACGTGCACGACGGTCGGCGGGTCCATCTTCGGCTGACCCCGGCCGGAGCGCGGATGAAATCGGCATCGAGTGTGCTCGACGCCGAACGCGTCGCCGAGATGCTCAGCGAGCTGTCGGCCCGAGATCGCGCCACAGCCCTGCGCGGTCTGAGGCTGCTGGCCGAAGCGGCGAACCGCTCGATGGTCCGCCGCGGGCCAGATGCAACGTATCGCGCTCGCATGTCGCAGGCCGAGTGTTCAAGAAACCCCGGGAGATAAGTCACATGAAGTGGATCCAGCTCGCAGGCATGGGCCTGGTCGCGATCATTGCCCTCATCGGTCTGCTGTTGGCGGTAGGAATGGCGATGCCGGTGGAGCACACCGCCACCAGCGAGGCTGTTTTCGCGGCTCCAATCGACACGGTCTGGTCAACGATGACGAGCTTTCGTGACGCGCCACAATGGCGCCGCGATCTTCAGCGCGTCGAGTTGTTGCCCGCCGAGGACGGAATGCCGCGTCTGCGCGAGCATGGCGCCAACGGCGCGATGACCTTCGAGATCGAAACCTTCGAGCCCCCTACCCGTCTGGTCATGCGGATCGTGGATGAGGGGCCCCCGTTCGGCGGCGCCTGGACCTACGAGCTGCAGCCCGAGGGCTCCGGAACGCGGCTACGGATTACCGAGGATGGCGAGGTGTACAGTGCGCTGTTCCGCGTCGTCGGTCGCTATCTGATCGGCTACACGGCCACCATGGAAGCGTACCTACGTGACCTCTCGGGGCGCCTGGAGGAACCCGCTCCGAGCATCGTCTCCACCGTAGAGGCGCCCTGAGCCTGCCGAACCCGCTCCGGTCGCTGCGGCGCGCCCTGTGGTGCGCTACGTTGGGGCGGGCGCCCGCCGACGAAGCAGCTGTCGGGCGCACCGCCGAACTTTCCACGTCAACCGAGTGAAATCACCATGTCCAGAGCGCTCGCCCTCCTCGCCGCCCTCCAGATCATCACCCCGGCCCAGGAAGAGCTTGCCCCGGGCACGCGCTACGATCCCGGCATCCCGGCGCTCGAAAACGTCGTCGGGCATGAGTTCCGAGAGGAGATCACGTCTCCCGACGACATCTTGCTTTACATGGAGACGCTCGCCGCGGTGGCGCCGGAGCGCACGCGGCTGATCCAGTACGCCGAAAGCTGGGAAGGTCGGCCGCTGGTCGTCATGGTAATCGGCTCCCCCGAACGCATCGCGCGCCTCGATGAGATCAAGGCCGACCTGCGGCGATTCGCCTACCCGGGTGATCTGTCAGAGGCCGAGGCTACCGAGCTCATCGCCCGGCTGCCGGTAGTGACCGCGCTGATGCACGGCGTACATGGCAACGAGATCAGCTCCAACGGCGCCGCCATGGCCGAGGCCTACCACCTGCTGGCGGCGCAGGGCGATGCCACCGTCGACCTGATCCTGTCGGAGTCGCTGGTGCTGATCGATCCGGCCGAGAACCCGGACGGGCGGGCGCGCTTCGTCCATCAGAACGAGATGGGAGGGGCACGCTGGCCGGATCCGACGCCGTACTCTGCCGAGCACGACGAGCCCTGGCCCGGCGGCCGCGGTAACCACTACCTGTTCGACCTCAACCGCGACCTGTTCATCCAGAGCCAGCCCGAGACCCGCGGCAAGGTGGGCATGTTCCTCGAGTTCTGGCCCCAGATCGTCGTCGACCTGCACGAGATGGGCGGCGATGCGACCTATTTCTTCCCGCCCACCGCACCGCCGTCCAACCCGTGGTACGGCGAGCGTCAGATAGCCCTGATGGACGTCTTCGGCCGCGGCAACGCGACCGCCTTCGATCGACGCGGCTTCGCCTACTTCAACCGCAACGTGTACGACCTGTTCTATCCCGGCTACGTCGACATGTGGCCGATGAACCATGGCGCGCTCGGGATGACGTATGAGCAGGCGTCGGCGCGCTCGCTTGTCCTGAAACGGTCTGACGGCGACCTGCTCACCTACGGCGACGGGGTCTTGCACCACTTCACCGCTGCGATCGCCAGCGCCGCGACTGCAGCGACGAATCGCGAGCAGATCCTGCGCGACTATCTGGAGTTCCGTCGCGAGGGAATCGAGCTCGGCCGGCAGGGTCCGGCGGAATTGGTGCTGCACTCGGCGCATGACCCCGGCATGGCGGCCCGCCTCGCGCAGATGCTGGCAAGCAATGGAATTGAGGTGCACGAGGCGGCCAGGGAAGTCACGGTGGGCGACCGGACGCTACCGGCGACCGGTACCTACATCGTGCCTATGGCGCTCCCGACGCATCGCTTCGCACACAA
Source organism: Acidobacteriota bacterium (assembly GCA_965197275.1). Classification (GTDB taxonomy): domain Bacteria; phylum Acidobacteriota; class UBA890; order UBA890; family WLXD01; genus DASCOT01. The sequence goes on along the minus strand of CBDAMQ010000031.1, from coordinate 363,865 downwards.
TCTGCTGGTTGCTCACGTGCCGATGGACGAGGACTTCATCACCCGGCAGCTGCAGCGTCGTGCCCGGCGACAACGCGACGAGATCTACGACCTGACGGCATGGAGCCAGTCGTTGCTGTGGGATGTGGAGGTGCTGGAGGCGGATGAGACGACCGACGCGGCTGGGGCGGTGGTCCCCCGGGAGCCAGTCGCAACGGCAACCGATGCGACGCTACCGCCGGCCCAGGTCGGGTACCTGATCCCCTGGGGTACGAACGCCGCGTCAACGGTGGCCGAGGCGCTGCGCGAAGGCATCCGCATACGCTCGGCCGGCGGCACGTTCACACTCGGTGACCGCGACTACCCGGTCGGAACGGCCATCGTCCGGACGACCGAGAACGGACCGGACCTCAGACAACGCTTGGGGCGGATCGCGGCTGATAACCACGCAGAGGTCGTTGCGATCGACGATTCCTATGTGCGCCAGGGCATGTCCCTTGGCAGCCGTCGGGTCTCGGCGCTACGGCATCCGCGTGTGCTGCTGGTTTACGATCGTCCTGCCAGCACGCTCTCGGCCGGTTGGGCACGCTACGTCCTGGAGCGCCGCTACGGGGTACGCACAACGGCAGTGCGAGCCTCGAGCCTCGGACGCGTCCTGGTCGACGACTTCGATGTCGTCGTCTTTCCCAGCGGCAACTACGGAAGCTCGGTGGGCTCGGGGTTGCTTGACGCGCTTCGCCGCTGGATGCGTCAAGGAGGAACCATCGTCACGCTGGCGGAAGCCAGCCGCTGGGCGTCGAGCGCCGAGCTGCTGGCTTCGGTCGCCGAGCGCCGCGGCGGCCGCGCCGAGGGCAACGATCCATCCGACGACGGTACCCCCGACCAGCCGATCGACTATCTCGACCAGATCGTGCCGGAAGACGAGTCGCCCGAGTCCGTCCCGGGAGCGATTCTGAAGGTGATCCTCGACACCGACCACTGGCTCACAGCCGGCACCGAAGGAGAGATTGGCGTTGTCGTCGAGGGTACGCGGGTGTTCCGCCCCGTGAAGCTGGACGAGGGAACGAACGTTGGTCGCTACGCCGAGATCGACGATCTCGTGCTCAGCGGCATGGTGTGGGAGGAGGCCCGTCCGCAGCTCGCCAGCAAGGCGTTCCTCATCCATCAACCGGTCGGACGCGGGCAGATCATCGCCTTCGCCGAAGACCCCAACTACCGCGCCTACGCAGAGGCCACACAGTTGCTGTTCATCAACGCGGTGCTGCTCGGCCCGGGGAGATAGGCGCGAGCTGAGTGCGCCGGCACGCGCTGCCGGTCAGCTCTCGCGTAGCGCGCGCGAGGGGTCGAGCCACGCCGAGCGCCACGCCGGCACGACGCAGGCGAGCACTGCCACGGCGGCCAGCACGGCGGCCACCTCGGCGAGCGTGCGCGCATCGCGCGCCGCGACGCCGAACAGCATGCTCTCCATCGCCCCGGTCATGGCGAGGGCGCCCAGAGCACCCACCGCCAAACCGAACGCGGCGAGGCGAGATCCGTCCGCCAGCACCATGCGCAGGATGGTGTCGCGCCGCGCACCGAGCGCCATGCGAACACCGATCTCGCGCACCCGTTGGCTCACCGTGTAGGCCATGACGCCGTAAACACCCACGCCCGTGAGTACCAGCGCCAGCACACCGAAAAGCGTCAGCAGCGTGAGGCTGAATCGTCTTGAGGCCAGTCGGGCGTCGAATGCCCCTTCCATGGACCGAATCTGAAAGAGCGGAAGCTCCGGGTCGAGCTCGCGGGCGACCTCTCGGATCGGGGCCGCCACGTCCATCGGGTTGCCCTCAGTACGCACCAGCAGGTCCATGCCCCAATCCCCGAAGTGACCGAAGCGCGCCTGAGCCAGGGTGGTGTAGATCACCGGGTTGGTCGGTTGTTCCAGGTTCGTCGACGGAACATCGTCGACCACTCCGACCACCGTAAACCAGGCCGCCGACGGGTCGTCGGCGTCCTCCATCGTGACCTTGCGCCCGATCGGGTCCTGCTGGCCGAACCCGGCCTCGGCAGCCGAGGCGCTGAGCACAACAACCCGCTCTGAGCCCAGATCGTCGTCGGGGCGCAGCGCGCGACCGCGGCGCAGCGTCACCCCCAGCGTGCGGAAGTAACCCGGAAGGACGACGCGCGCGGAAGTCGGGGGCAGGTCGTCGCGCGACATCGCGATACCTTCGACGCTGAATCGCCCGTTCCACATGTTGTTTGCGCCGAATGGACGCCGGTTGACCACACCCACACTGCGCACGCCGGCGAGCGCCTCGACCCGCACCGTCAGCTCGCGATAGAACTCGCCCACCTCGGCGCGCTCGGCCTGGAGCCTCGCCATCAGCGCCTCAAGTTCCAGGTCGGCGGACAAGAACATCGGCGGCTCGATGCGCAGGGTCAACAGCTCGGACACATCGAAGCCGGCGTCGACCGCTACCACATTCGAGAAGCTGCGCAGTAGCAACGTTGCGGCAACGAGAACGACGACAGCTATCGCAATCTGCGCGACGGCGAACACACGCCGTACACGATCCGCACCGGCACCGACAGTGGACCGCGCCCCCCATCGCAACGCATCGGAGATGTTGTTCCGTGTTGCCTTCCACGCCGGCACGAGCCCGAAGGCGATGCCGACAACCGTCGAGGCGACCATGGACATCACCACCACCTCGAAATCGAGCGCAACCTCACTGGAGCGCGGAATCGCGGACGACCCCAGCCGCACGAGCGGGCCAATCAGCGCTTGCGCCAACAGTAGCCCAGCGGTGCCGCCGAGCAGCGCCAGCAGGACGCTCTCGGTCATGAGTTGGCGTACGACGCGTCCGGGGGAGGCGCCGAGAGCTACCCGTAGTGCCATCTCCCCGCCACGGACCGATGCTCTGGTCAGCAGCAGGTTCGAAACGTTCGCCGCGGCGATCAGCAGCACCAGCACCACGATTCCTTGAACGATCATCAGCTGCTGCGGCGCCGACCCGACCGAGCTCTGTAGCAGCGGCTCGACATACCCCTCCATGGTGTCGTTCGACTCGGGGTACTCGACAGCGAGAGCCGACATGATTCGATTCAAGTCGACACCCGCCTGTTGCAGCGTCACGTCCGGTGACAGGCGCGCGATCGCCCGTACCCAGTACGAAGACCGTGGCCCGCCATCCACCGGCCGCATGTCCCACGGCCTCCACACGTCCGTCCCCGTCGGGAACCCGAACCCTGGCGGCATGACCCCTACGATTGTCAGCGGGCGCTCGTCCAGCACGATCTCCTGCCCGAGGGCGGCGGACGGCGCACCGAACCGGCGGGTCGCGAGCCCGTCACTGATGAGGGCGACCACAGAGTTGCTCGGATCGTCTTCGTCCGGGGCCAGGTCGCGCCCCAGGGCAGGCGCGCTGCGCAGGACAGTCAGGCGCGCCGCAAGGCAAGTCCGCGAGCTGGCCTGGAAAGCCCCGAGCAACATCGCAACCCCGGCGAACAGTGACAACAACCAGGCGGTGGTCATCAGCGCGGCGGCGACGACTGCATATGTCGTGGATGCCGCGCCAGGCCGCCAGCGGATCAGAAGAACCAGGACAGCCTGAGGTTCAAGAAGCTGTCGCGGTGGAATGGCCGCAGGGTGTTGGACGGGTCGACGGCAATGAAGAAGCGGCCTTCGAGCTCCAGATCCAGATGATCGGAGATACGTCGCTCCGCCTCCACACGCGCCGCAGTGGAGCCGTCCTGAACGTCGATCACCGCGCCGGCGAGCACCTGGGTGTCCTGCACGTCGTTGAGTGCCAGGCGTCCGCCGACGAACAGATCGTGATCGAACGGCGTGACAGGGGCGCTGGCATCGCGGCCGTCGACCAGAAACTCCGCCAGCAGGCCGAGGTCGGCAGCACCAGCGCCGAGCTGATACAGCGTGTACTCGAAACCGGCCACGGCTGCGCCGAACGTCCTCCCCTCACCCTCGCGAACGATGCTCTCCAGCTTCCACAGCCATGCGCCCCGGGTGTACTGCAGATCCACCCCTGCCTGGTTGATGTTGCGATACGTCGGCACCAACGAGTCACCGTTGTCGCCGACAACAAAGGCGGGCTCGCGACTCGTGCCCCGGAACAGATGCACACCGACATCCCAGTCACCCAGGTAGTGCGAATAGCGCAACGCCAGATCGACATCGCGCCGGCTATCCGAAAAGCGCCCCCGCCGACGGACCGGCAGCGGGAGCCCGGGACGGCCTTCCGGAGCTGCGAACCTCCGCTCGCGGAAACCCAGCAGCAGGAAAGCGTCGAGCCGACCCCAGTCGCGCTGCCAGCCGACGTTCACCATCGCCTGGCCGAGCTTGTCCTCGTCGTCGATGTCCTCGAGCACGTCCGTCTGGTTGATCACGTCGACTAGGTGGCGCGACTCGGTAACGCCCCAGAACACGGTGTTGAAGCCCGCCAGGACCTCCCAGTTACCCTGGACGGTGCGCCAGTAGGCCTCCCGCAGGTCGAAGTGCGTACGCTCGTCGTCGCGTGAGTCAACACGAACGAACAGCGACAGCTTGAACTGGTGCTGACGATCGGTGGTCCGATAGCCGATCTCCGGCGCCAGCAGCCCCGACAGCTGCAGGCCCGAGAACTGGCGCTCGATCTGCGGCGACTGCACGAACAGTCGCGGCTCGAAGGCCGCAAAGCCGCTGAGATCGAACCCTTGTGCCGCCGCCTCACCGGCGCCGCCCAGCAGGACGGCGCCGGCGGCGACCATGAGTGTCGCGAATCGCATCGTACGAACCCTCTGCTGCATGTGCTCGCTCGGAGCCCTGCTATCGCAACCGCTGCAGGGCGCCGCGAACGAAGTCGGACTCCCCGAGCCCGTTGCCGAAGCGGTAGTCGGTGTAGTTCAGATCGGTCGACTTGCCGGTCTGGTGGTTGACCATCCGCATCAGGAGCGGTCGCCAGTACGCACCGTCGTACTGCCGGTAGTCAGTCAGCTCGAGGGTTTTGAGCAACTCCCCGCGGCGTCCGTAGAAATCGACCTTGCGGATCTGGAAATCGCGCTGGTCGACCCACGAGACCTGCTTCGTATAGCCGGAGTGCTCGTAGCGCGGCGTGCGCTTGAGAACGTCGCAGGTGAGCTCGCCACAGGGCTCCTGGCCAACGAAGAGGTACTCGTACTTCTCGAGCTCCAGTGCGGTGAAGTCCTCGAAGGCGAATTCGCTGCCGACGAACGGACCGGATTTGTTCACCGAGGAGATCCGCTTCACGCGCTTGAGCGCCGGCAAGTAGAGCCACTGGTCATCCGGATCGAGGATCTTGGCGTGTGACAACAACGCCGTGCCCTCGATGTCGGCCGGGCTGTCGAAGACCACTAGGCTGCGATCGCCGAGGTCGTCCTGCGGGACCTCGAGGGTAAGAATCCGCAGCACTCGCGTCGTCTCCTTGCCGGCAGCGTTGCGCAGCAGCATGGTCAGCTCGACGTCGCTGTCCAGATAGCCTCGATCGCTGCGGTCGGCCCGCGCCGCGATCTGGTAACCCTTCTCGGCCGCGGTCGGCGTTCGGCCAGGACCGTTGATCGGGTCTGCGGTGCTCTGAGCGTAGGCAACGGAAGTGCCAGCGCCGAGCAACGCGGCCAGAGCGAGCGCCGTCGGTGCTCCTCCCAAACGCCAGTTCGTCGATGAGATGGTCATGTCGGTCTCCTTTGCAGTGGATTTGTGGCCGATCAACAACAAGGCCGGAAGTAACAACAGGTCGGTTACCAGGGCGAGCAGCACCGCGATGGCGGTCAGCAGGCCCATCTGCGCGTTGATGCGGAAGCTGGAGAAGGCCAGTACAGCGAACCCGAACGACAGGATCACCGTGGTGCTGACGAGGGCGCGGCCGACGGTATCGAAGGCGTAGCGCACCGCGTCGGCCTGATCGAGGCCCTTCTCGCGGCGCGCTCGCAAGTACTTGGTGAGGAAGTGCACCGAGTCGTCGACGACGATGCCCAGCGAGGTGGCCGAGACGGTTGCGGCGGCCATTCCCACCTGCCCCACCAACAGCGCCCACACGCCGAAGGTCATCAGAATGGGAACCGCGTTGGGGATCAGGCTGAGGGCGCCGATCGATACGCTCCACAACGCCAGCATGATGACTGCCGAGATCAACAGCACCGCCACCACGTTGCCGCCCAGCATGCTCTCGATGTTGCGCTGTGAGATGTACGCGAACATCACCGAGGCGCCGGTGGGCTCTGCGTGCATGTACGCCGGCGTTTCGGCCCGCAGCCAGTTCTTGGATCGATCGAGTAGCTCGCGGATCGCGCTGGTGGGTAGGTCACCGACCGTGGCGGTTACTCGCGTGGCCGACTTGTCGATGCTGATGCGGTCGTTCAGATCGAGCCCATACGGCAACGACAGCTCGTACAGCAGCAGGTACTGAGCACCAAGCTGCCTGTCGTCCGGCATCCGGTACCAGCCGTCATCGTCGCCGTGCATGTTCTTGTTGAGCCGCTTGATGACGTCGGTGTAGCTGTACACGTGCTGCTCTTCGGGCTGCTGTCGCAGCCAACCCGTGAAGCGCTCGAGGTTCTCCAGATAGACCGGATCGCTGATCCCCTCCGGGCCATCGGCCTCCACCGAGTACTCGATGAGGTAGATACCGTTGAGGTTCTCCATGCCCCACTCGGCATCGCCACGGAACTCGACGCGATAATCGAAATACTTGACGAATTCGTCGTTCAGATCGACCAGCGGCACCATCGCCATCAGCGCCACCGCCAAGATGACCATCGTGGTGAGCACCGCGCGGTGCCTTCGGATGACGAGCTCAGCGAGCGCGCCGAGCGGCGCTGCCATGCCGTGCTGCCCACTTGACGGAGCCGGAGCGCGGAGCGGAACCAGGCTCAGGAACGCCGGCAGGAAAACCACTGAGTACAACAGGGCCGCCGCGATGCCGACCGCGGTGATGTTCCCCATGTCCCGGAACGGCGGGGCGTCCGAGAAGTTGAGCGCCAGGAAGCCAATGATGGTGGTGACGCTGGTGACGATCAGCGCCACCAGGTTGACGCGCAGCGACTCACGCAACGCATCGATCTTGGACCTCCCCTCCGACAACGTCTGGCGAACCGTCACCAGCACATGGACACTGTCGGCCAAACCGAGCGTCATGATGATGACCACCGCGGTCACCGAGATCGGATTGAGCTTCAGCCCCGCGTAGCCGGCGAGCCCCATGGCCGTGACGGTGGCAAACGCGATCACGGCGAGCGTGCCGGCGGTCCCGGCGAGGCTGCGCAGCACCAGCAGCATGAATATCACCAGCACCAGGAACATTGCCGGCATCAACGACATGGCGTCCTGTTCGCCGGCCTCTGCGAAGGCGTTGTTGAGCATCGACACGCCGCTGAGCGCAACCGTCAGGCCAGGCTGCCGCGCCCGTAGTTGCTGGGCGAGATCACGCGCATGGGAGACCGCAGCGGGCACCTCCGTAAGGCTCTCCTCGGGGTACTGGAGGGTTACGTTGACGCCGGTAGTGCGGGCGTCGGGCGACAGCAGGTTGTCGCGCAGGAGCGGCTCCGCGAGCGCAATTTCGCGGCGGCGCGACAGCTCGTTAACCGCCATTGAGGGTGCATCTCGAACGAGGTCCTCGACCGTCAGCTCGTCGCCATCCGCCCAGCTGTGCTGAAAGTTGGTCACCGAGTCGACGCGAATGGCGTAGGGAATCCGCGATGCCTCAGCGGTAAGCCACTCGATGTCCGACAGCAACTCGGGAGCAAACACGTCGCCGGCGGCGGGCTGCAGCACGAACAGGATGTTGTCGTTCTTCGTGTACGTGGCCTGGAACTCCTCGAAGGCCACCAGCTCCGGGTTCTCCGGACTGAAGAAGACGCGATAGTTGTTGGCGAACTCGAGATGCTGGGCTCCACCGCCGGCCGCCGCGACCAACAAGAGTGTGATCAGCACGACCTTCCACGGGTGGGCCAGCACCGTATCCGCGAGACGCAGCGCCACGCGGTCCATGATTCCCGTCTTACCTGGCGACATTGCTACCTTCCCTTCTGTTCGTGCGGTTGCCCGCGGTTACTTGGAACGATCAGTCCATATTTAGAACGAAAAAAAGCTCACGCCGCTTGAAGCGCGCTCAGCAGCCCACGCATGGCGCCAATGGCGAGGTCCTTCTTCTCCGGCACCTTGCTTAACAGGGCGGCTCCCTGCGCCGCCACGATCATCAGATTCCCCAGATCTTCCGGATCCAGATGGCCGGCGATCTCGCCGTCCGCCTGCGCCCTTTGCACGGTCGCGACGAAGTCTCCTCGCAGTGACTCCAAGGCGCGACCGACACAGGAACCGATTTCGGCGTCGTGGGGTCCGAGCTCAGCCACGGTGTTGCCCACTAGGCAGCCGCAATCCTGCTCGCGACCCATTTGCTCCCACAGGCCGATTAGCTGCTGGAGGTTCGCCAGGCCCGATCCGGGGGCGCGAAGAATCGAGCGCATCTGCCCCACCTGGCGGCTGACGTACAGGTTCAGCGATTCCACGAACAGGTCGCGTTTGTTGCCGAAGGTGTCGTACATGCTCTGGCGACCGATGCCCATGGCGTCGAGCAGCTCGGTGACCCCGGTGGCCTCGTAGCCGTTCGTCCAGAACAGCTGCATGGCTCTTCCGAGCGCCTCGTCGCGATCGAATTGCTTGTCCGGTCCGCGTGTCATGGTGCCCAACATAGCAAACACAGAACGATCGGTCAAGGTTTAGATCACATAATTCCGTCACAACCTGCTGGAGCTCAATCCAGGTGGAAACGCACCGTGACGCGCACGCTTACGGGGACACGTCTACCGTTCACCAACGTCGGCTCATAGCGCCACTGCGATACCGCGACCACGGCGGCATCGGTGAGCCCAAGCCGGCAGGGCTCAACGACGTGCAGATCGGCGACGCGGCCCTGGACACCGATCATTGCCTCGAGAACAACCGTGCACTCCAGGCGCGCCCAACGGGCCAGGTCGGAGTATTGCGGCTGCGGGCTGGCGACCAGCCGCGGCCGCTCTACGTCTACCCCACCGCGATAGACACTCGGTTCGGGGACCGGCTCTGGGATTGGCTCCGGAGCCGGCTGCGGGGGCACCGGAACCGGAATGCCGACAAAAACGAGATCGGCAACATCGGTGAGCGTGGGCTCGAAATCCGGTAGCTCGATGATGATCTCGGGCTCATCCGGCGTCGGGTCCGGAATCGGAACCAGCGGCGCGTCGCGACGCACCGGCCGCCGTTCGATTTTACGCTCCGGTGGTGGCGACGGCGGAAGGCGGCGGATGACCACCAGGGCGTGCCGCGGCCGCGCTTCCACGACCCGGTCGCCAACCGGCCAAACGGCTGTGAAGAGGCCGAAGTGGACGCTGATGGCGATTACCCAGGCGACGCGTAACGACCGTGTGTCATGCGGCGGACGACGAATCCGGAACGGCTTCCCCTCAGGCGTTTGGGTATACCTGTCGTCGATCCGGATCCGTCGCCGCCGAACCCTGCCAGCAGCAGCAACGCGTGCCAAGGAGCCCGTTTCTTGTAACCAGAACGAGAGGCGCCGCGGCCAACCACAACCACCGATCTCGCCACGGCGTGCTTCGAATGTGGCGATCAGGTCGTCGCCCCAGGCACTGCGCATCCAGCGCGGAAGCGCCCAGTCGACGAGCAGCCGGTAGACGCGCGAGGGTGCACGCACGGTTAGCAGGCCTCCTCCGCGGCCAACTCCCCGGCGGTCAGCAAGTCTCGCTGGCGCGCGAGCCGCACCAACCGCGCCAGCCGTCGTCCCTCGGCAGCGGCGGCGGCGCGGCCAGCCGTCGTCAACCGATAGTAGCGGCGGCGCGCATCCGACCGCCCAGTGCTGGGCGGCGGATCGCACGGCTCGATCAATGTTTGATCCTTCAGCTTCGCCATCGACAGATACAGCGAGCCGGTGCCGGGTCGCGTGCGACCGCCGGTGTTGAGCTCGATCTCCTTGGCGATGCCATAGCCGTGGTTGTGCCCCGCCGCCAGCGCCAACAACACCTGGAAGGCCAGCTGCGGCAGCGGTAGGAGGGTGTCGATACCCTGGACATCCTCGGGTTCGCCCGTGGGCGGCGCCACCCCGCCTACCCCTGCTCGTCCGGATTCCGCCGCCATGGAAAAATTCCCTCCTAACGTCAATCGAGCTAACTTAACTACAGTTAGCATGACGCTAGCACGTCACGGGACCGTGTTTCCAGTGCCGGAGCCACCACGGCGTTTGAGCGCTCTCGAGGGCAAACGGGCGTACGGTGCGGCGACGTTCGAAACAACGATGTGCGGAACCCCGACCGCGCCAGCGCGGCTGACCTATGACGCTTCGTCGACGAGCTAGGCGCCAGGGTCGATCCGCGTCGCAGCGACGATGACCTCGGGGTCGAGAACCGTCAGACCGGTGGCGCGATTGCCTTCCATGGCGAAGCGGATACGCACCGCGGCAGCCCCAGCGGGTCGGAACTGATGGTCGCCGACGAACGACAGCCCGCGCGCGGTGCGCTTGCCGCGCCGGATCATCAGCTGGGCTCGGTCATTGATGTACACATCGAGCCAGTCTTCCTCGCCCGGACCGAATCCGTAACGCCCGAGATAGGATTCGCGATCTGCGTCGGACAGGGGCTGGCGTTCCGCGCCGGTATCCGCGTCACCTAGTGACTCGAGATACGCCAGCACCTCGCGTGCCGGATCGCCACCGGCGCGCGCATGCGAGAGCAACGTGATGCCGTGCGGACCGGCAATGCGCTGCACACCCGGCGATGCGTCGACGAAAGCCTGCACGACCTCGAGATGGCCGAGCATTGCGGCGGAGAACAGCGAGGGGCGCGCACCGTTCTCCACCAGCAGCGTCGCGATCTCCCGTCGGCCAGTATGGGCGGCGGCGCCGAGCGCGCTCTCCCAATCACCGAAACCCCAGTCCCAGGTCGCCTTGGCCAGCGCCGGGCTCTCCTCCACCAGCTGTCGGACGCGGGCGAGGTTTCCATGCGACACCCCGACCATCTCGCGCACGCGCGCCGGATCTTGCGATGGAAATACGTCCGGCACGCCGTCGGACTCTGACGGCAGGCGGGGCTGCGGCAGCGACATGAGCTCGGCCCAGGTGAGCGCTCCGAGAGCCGGTACCGCAGACAGGACATGACGTCGAGGTATCAGTGGTTCCATGGGACCTGTTCCAGAGGGGAATCGCTTGAGCTAGCGATTAATTTACACTTGTTTAATATCTCGATCCAGCACCGCCGTGGAACTCTGGTTCGGCACCACTCTGGTGGCCCGACCCCGCTAGCGAGACTCTCCCAGCTCCGCAGGGAGGTCCTCGTGCGCGGCCCACTCGTTCCATGAGCCGTCGAAGAACCGCGTGTCGAATCCCAGGTGCTTGCCGATCAGATATGTGTAGCTGGCGCGCATGCCGATATAGCAGTAGCTCACTACGACGCTGTCAGCCGTTGCGCCGGCGGCCTGGTAGCGCTGCCGCACGTCCTCGAGGTCGCGCAGGCGCGGCATTTCCTCCGACTCGAGCAAGTCGATCCAGTAGATGTTCTGGGCGCCCGGAATGTGTCCGGGCCGCATCCGACCGGAGCGAGCGTCGCCACGAAACTCGTCGGCCGGTCGAGCATCCACCAGCACCAGGGCGCTGTCGTCGAGGTGATCGCGCACCCAATCGAGCGTCACGAGCACGTTATCTCGCCGGGCCGCGGTGAAGTCACCGACACCGAAGGTGGTGGGCCGGGGTTGCACTGCACGGCCCTCGTCCCTCCAGGCATCGAGCCCGCCGTCCAGTACCGATACGCGGTCGTGTCCCAAGTAGTCGAGCGTCATGTAGACGCGCGCCGCAAAGTGGGCCGGCGTGCCGTACAGCACCACGTGACGGTCGCTCCCCACGCCGGCCCGGCGCAGAGCGGCCACCATATCCTCGACCGGCTGCATCTCGACGATCAGGCCGCTGCGCTCCATCGCGGCGACGGCGTGATAGTCGAGCAAGCCGGATCCGGCGATGTACTCCACCGGGGCGCCAGCCGACGCCATCGCAACCTGGAACACCACGACGTCGCTATCGTCGATGTGCTCCGCCAGCCAGTCCGTCGACACTAGCGCACGATCCTCCGCCGCCGTGGTCGTCGTCACACACAACAGCGTCAGCACTCCAACCAGCGCGAGAACGTGAACAAGCACCCGGAAGCTCCTCATGGGTGCTGCCCATTCTAGTGGCCTGTAACAGGGGAATCGATAGTAGTCCCGTTCCGCATCCTGTGCCGCGCCGGCATGGTCACGGACCGGATGGCCGGTCGTGCTCGGCTTCCCTACCCTGGTCCCCTTTGCGCACAGGCTGACAGCGGCGCCGACTCGCGCGGCCGCTTCGACGACCGCGCAGGGTCGGGAGTCTCAGATCAGCCTTCGAAGCAGCAGCCCCGCGAGCAGAACGAGCGGGGTCAGCAGAATCAGGACGGGAACAATGTCGACAACATCAGGACGGCGCATGGTGATAGCTCCACCAGGGGATTGTTCGTAGGCTCTTTTGCCTGCGGATTGCCTGGCGCTACAGGTCTGGCGACCTCGATGTAACCGCGGACACATCCTGGCCGCCTTGACCTCGACCGATTCTCCGCCAATCCCCGCGGCTCACTCGCGCAGCACGACCATCGGGTCGACCCGCGTTGCTCGCCGCGCCGGCAACAGGCATGCGCAGGCCGCCACCGCCACCAGCAACAACGGTACGACGACGAACGTGGCCACGTCGGTGGCTCCAATCCCGTAGAGCAACGACCCCATGAACCGCGTCAAGAACAGCGCGGCACCAACTCCGAGTCCGAGCCCTACCCCGGCGACACTCAGCCCTTGGCCGAGGACCAATCGCAATACGCCACCGGCCTCGGCACCGAGAGCCATGCGGATTCCGAGCTCACGATTGCGCTCTGCCACCGAGTACGACATGACGCCGTAGGTGCCGACCGCCGCCAGCGCCAGCGCCACGGAGCCGAATACTCCGAGCAGCAACGTGAGGAACCGCGGCCGTGCCACCGACGAACGCAGCGCGCCGCTCATCGTCTGCAGATCGGCTAGCGGCAACGTTCCGTCGAGCGACCAGACCGCCTGTCGTGCCTGTCCGGCTATCTGAATCGGCGGCACCGTGGTTCGCAGAACGACGTTCATGCTCCGCGGCGCGAAGTTCGCCACCGCGGCCACCTGCGGCGTGTAGAAATAAAGCTCGGTGCCGGTCTCGTTCTCGACGCCGTCCTGCTTCACATCCGCCACCACACCGACGATCGACATCCACGGGTTGCCGTCGCCGCAACACGGGCGCAAGCGGCGTCCGACAGCGCTCTCCCCCGAGAAGAAGACCGACGCCAGGGTCTCATTGACGATTGCCACCGGCTGGGCGCCGTCGCCCATGTCCTGATCACTGAACGGCCGCCCGTCTACCAGGCGAATTCCCATGGTGTTGAAATAGCCGTCGGTCACCCACTGGTAGAAGTCGACGTTATGCGGCGGACCGTCCTCGGTGCGTTCGAGCCCTTCGAACTCGGTGTCGTTGGCGTTCAGGCGACGGCGCGGAGGAAGCCCGCTCATCGCCGTGGCACTGGCGACTCCCGGAATCGCGCCAAGCTCGTCGACCAGCTGGTTGAAGAAAGCGATCTGCGCCCGTCCGTCGGCATAGTCGGCCATCGGCAGGTAGAGCCGGAACGTCAGCAGCCCGTCGGGGTCGAAGCCCGGATCGACGTTCTGGAGCTCGCCAAAGCTACGCAGCATGAGGCCGGCACCGATCACCAGCACCACCGCCAGCGCGATCTCACTGACCACGAGCAGCCGCCGCAGGCGCAGCTTTGCCGACCCGCTGGTGGATCGCTCACCACCTTCGCGCAGCGAGTCGGCCAGGTTCCGCACCGTCAAGTGCATCATCGGCGCCATCCCGAACAGCAGACCAGTAAGCAGTGAGACCGCGCTGGTAAACACCAATACGGAGCCGTCCAGCGAGATCTCGCCGATGCGCGGGATAGATTCGGGGCTGGTGGCGAGCAGCGCCCGAAGCCCCCAGGTGCCCAGCAACAGGCCGGCAGCCCCGCCAGCGAGCGCCAGCAACACGCTCTCGGTGAGGAACTGCCGCATCAGACGGCCGCGACCGGCGCCCAATGCCGTGCGAATGGCGATCTCCTTCTGCCTCGCTTCGGCGCGCGCCAGCAGCAGGTTGCCGACGTTAGCGCAGGCGATCAGGAGCACGAAGCCGACGGCGCCGAGCAACAACAACAGCGCCGGCCGCACCTCGCCCACCATCTCGTCGCGGAGATCCTGATTGTGCAGCGGGTGCCCCTCGGCACTGGGAACGTGGCCGTCAGGAACTCGATCGCGCCACTGCGCCACCAGTCCGTTGAGCTCCGCTGATGCCTCACCGGCGGTGACGTCGTCGCCGAGCCGGCCGACCGCGAACAGAAAATGGTTGCCGCGCGGCCGCGGTGCCGCCGCATCGAGCTGCAACGGCGTCCACACTTCGGTGCGATTGTCGTGGATGTCGAAGCCCGCCGGCATGATGCCGACGATCGCGGTCGTCTGACCGTTGATCTCCACGGTCTCGCCGACTGCCTCAGCACGCCCGCCGAAGGCACGCTGCCACAGCTCCCACGACAATACTGCCGTCGCCGCCCCTCCGGGCGCATCCTCCTCGGCGGTGAAGATACGCCCCACGACGGGCTCCACGCCCAGCACCGTGAAGAACGAGCGGGTCGCCGTGGTCGAGCTCACGCGCACCGGGGATTGCCCGCCGGTGATGCTGACCTCACCAGTGTTGTACGCGCCCAAGTCGACGATTGCTTCGCTCCACTCGGCATACTCCTGGTACTCGGGCTGCGACATCCAGAACTTGTCGAATCCCATCGTCGGAAACGCCGTGGTAACGAACACAAGTCGTTCCGGGTCGTGGTACGGCAGCGGCTTCAGAACGACGCCGTTCACAACGCTGAAGATGGCCGAGTTGGCACCGATACCGAGCGCCAGCGTCAGCACGGCAACCGCCGCAAACCCGGGAGATTGCAGAAGTGCTCGTACGGCGAACTTGAGATCTTGCCGGATGTCTTGCATGGCAAAGGCGGCTCGGGGGAGGGGTGCTCTTGTCGGATCCTGCTGCAAATACGACGCCGTAGAATCGCCGTGGGTTTCGTAGGTGCAGGAAAAATAGCACACCCTGACGCAGCTGCGTGGCGCGCCCTGCCCTCCCGCCGATGCGCGCGCGTTTGGCGACGGCAGTCGGCTCGCGCGCCCGCGAGCCATCGGGCACAGTAACAACGCGTCGCCACCAGCGACCGTACGCTGTCAATCAGGAGATCGCATGGCCGACAACGACACGAGCATCGACACCAAGCTCATCCACGCGGGCGAGCCCGAGCCACGCATCTGCGACGCGCTCGTGACTCCCATCTTCCAGTCGTCGACGTTCGAGTATTCCGGCGCCCAGTCGTACGACGACATTCGATACGTGCGCCTCAGCAACAGCCCGAGCCATACCGCGCTGCACACCAAGCTGGCGGCGCTGGAGAATGCCGAGGCGGCGCTGGCCACCAGCAGCGGGATGGCCGCGATCACGACGGCGCTGCTGTCAGTCCTGCGCCAGGGAGACCACATCCTGGTGCAGGATTGCCTCTACGGCGGCACGCACGCGTTCGTTTTCGATGACCTGCCCGGCTGGGGCATCACCGCCGAGACATTCGATCCCACCGACGCCGATTCGTGGGAGGATCGCGTACGCCCCGAAACCAAGGTGATCTACGCCGAGACGATCACTAACCCGCTTGTCCAGGTGGCCGAACTCGAGTCCATCGCGGCGTTCGCCAAGCACCGCGGCCTGGTGTCGATGATCGACAACACGTTCGCCAGTCCCTACAACTTCCGTCCGTCAGAGTGGGGCTTCGATCTGTCGCTGCACTCGGCCACCAAGTACCTGAACGGACACTCCGATCTAGCCGCTGGCGCGGTGATAGGAAGTCGGCAACTGGTCGAGAAGGTACGTCGGACCGCAAATCATCTCGGCGGCTCGCTAGACCCGCACGCCTGCTTCCTGTTGCATCGCGGCGTCAAAACGCTCGCCGTGCGCGTACGGCAGCAGAACGCCAACGCGCTCCGCATCGCCGAGTTTCTCGATACGGACCCGCGTGTAGCTTCCGTGAGCTACCCGGGACTGCCCGGCAGCCCCGACCACGAACGTGCGGCGCGATTGCTCGATGGCTTCGGCGGCATGCTGAGCTTCGAGGTCGCCGGCGGCGTCGACGCTGCGCGCCAGCTCGTAAAGGACCTGCGCCTACCCATCGAGGCGCCGAGCCTGGGCGGCGTCGAGACGCTGATCACCCGACCATCGACCACCTCTCACGCCGGCATGACGCCCGAGGCACGCGCCGCGGCCGGGGTGACCGAAAGCCTCATCCGTCTGTCCGTAGGCATCGAGGCGGCCGACGACCTGATCGCCGACCTCGATCAGGCGCTGGGCGCGTAGCGGCGGGTTCGACGGGACAGACCACAGCCGCCGGATCCTTCGTGCAGCAGGTTCACTCACGCCGGCGCTGGCGCAGCACCTCGAAGCACGCCAACGCCACGCAGTTGGCGAGGTTCAGCGAGCGCACTCCCGGGGCGTCGATCGGGAATCGCAGCAGCCGATCCTGATAGTGGTCGCGAACGGCGTCCGACAGGCCGACGGACTCGCGCCCGAAGACCAGGGTCACCGGGCGACGATAATCAGCATCCCAGTACTCACGCTCGGCCTCGGCGGAGAAGAGGTACGCCTGCCCGAAGTCCGGCAGCTGCGGCTCCAGATCCGACCAGCAATCCCACAGCTGCGGCGCCACCCGCGGCCAGTAGTCGAGGCCGGCACGCCGAACCCTGGCGTCGTCGACCTCGAACCCGAGGGGACCCACAAGGTGCAGCTGCGCCCCTACGGCCAGACAGGTGCGCCCGGCGTTGCCGGTATTACCGTGGATCTCAGGCTCCACCAGCACGACCTGCAGGTTGTCGCGCGTAGTGATCACTGCAGCCGCTCCATGCGGCCGAGCACGCGCCGCTCGCCGAGTTTCATGGTCACCGCGCGCCCAACCATGAAGAGCACCATCGACGCCCACAGCAGGTGGTTGTCGCCGCGTCGCACCGCCAACCAGGCGACCGGTAGGAACAGCAGGGCGCTGACGACCATCTGGTTGCGGAGCACCTTGCCCTCCGTTATGCCGATGAAGAAGCCATCGTAGATGTAGGCGATCGCACCGAACAGGAGCACCGGAGCCATCCACGGAACGTACTGGCGGGCCGTGTCGATGACGGCGGCGTGCGAGGTCATGATGCCGAGTATCGCCCCGGGCGCCAGCAGCAACACCGTCACCACCGCAACCGCGAACGCCAGACCGGTGAACATGGCAAGCCGTAGAACCTGCCGCAGCCGGTGGAGATCGCGCCGACCGTAGTAGATGCCCGCGAGGCTCTCGGTGGCGAACGCCGCTCCGTCAATCAGATAGGCGGCCACCAGCTGGAGCCGCATCAGGATTGCATTGGCCGCCAGAACGGTGGTGCTGATAAGGGCACCGAAGTTGGTGAACAGAGCAAACGTGGTCATCAGCGCCAGCGTGCGAACGAGGATGTCGCGATTGAGTCGGAACAGCTCGGTGAGCCGATCGCGATCGAACAGCTCGGCCTTGGTGATGGTCTCCAGGCGCCCGAGGCGATAGACGCACGCCGCCCCGATCGCAAGCATGAGGTACTGGCTCAGCGCCGTCGCCGCGCCCGCCCCCCAGGCGGCCCAGCCCAATTGGACGATGAACGCGTAGTCGAGCACCAGGTTCGCGAGGTTGCCAACCACGACGACGAGCAGTGCCTCGCGTGCGCGCTCCCGTCCCAGCAGCCAGCCCAGCAACACGTAGTTGCTCAGCGTTGCCGGGGCGCCCCAGATGCGAGCGTCGAAGTAGCCGGCACCCGCTAGTTCGACGCCGGGCGAGCCCGACAGCGCCGCAAAGCCGATCTCGCGGATCAGATCCCGCGCCAGCAGTAGCCCGAGGGCCAGGGTCAGCGCCACCGCCAGCCCCCGATAGAGGATGTGATAGATCTCCCGCTGGTCGTCGCGACCCACCGCCTGGGCCGTCGTTCCGGTCGTGCCCATACGCAGGAACCCGAATGTCCAGTACGAGTAGTCGAAGATCACCGCTCCGAGCGCCACGCCGGCAAGAAAATCGATGTTCGACAGATGCCCGAGGAGGGCAGTGTCGACCAGACCCACCAACGGCACGGTGACGTTGGAGAGGATGTTCGGGATTGCCAGCCTGAAGAAACGACGGCTCAGCGAGGGCGGCACGGACATCATGCGACCCCGTATACACCGCCACGCGCCCTGTCGTTGTCCGAAACGGACGCTCGCAGGCGACGGACGGACAACGGCCCGGACCGAGGGAGGAGTTTTCCGGTCCGGGCCGTTGGCGACGTTGCGTCGCCTGATCGTGTGGCTAGCTCAGAACAGGGTGCGGGTACCGACGCTTTGGGTCTTTGTGCTCGAGCCGCTGGGCTCGGTCTTCACCTCGCTGTCGTCCTCGTGTACCTCACCATCCTCGTGCAACCCGTCGCGGAAACGCCACAGCCCGAACGGCAGGTCTCCATCAGATCCGAAATCGAAATCGAAATCGAAGTCGAGATCATTCATCCACTCCTCGGGCATGAAGTCGTTGCTGTCGAGGTCGAAGACGAAGTCTCCGCCGTCATCGCCCGAGAAGGCCCAGCCGTGGGGGCCGTCGCGGCGGAGCATGAAGACGTTGTGGCGATCATCCTGGAGCTGTTCACGCTGCGCAGCGGTGAGCATCGCCCACACCTGTTGAGACAGGCGCAGACCGGCGATGCGACTGGCGATACGCAGGTTTCCGATCGCCTGCATCTGCTGCTCGACAGCGCCCAGATCCGCAGCGTGCGGATCCTCCATCAGCTCTTCGAGATCCAGGCCGGCGACCTCGATGGCAGCGTCACGCTCGATCGACGCAC
This sequence comes from Acidobacteriota bacterium, assembly GCA_965197275.1. Lineage (GTDB taxonomy): Bacteria > Acidobacteriota > UBA890 > UBA890 > WLXD01 > DASCOT01. The sequence goes on along the minus strand of CBDAMQ010000031.1, from coordinate 344,910 downwards.
GGCGATCCTGACGCCGCATCTCGCGGATCTCGTCTTCCTGTTGCTCGGTGAGCTCCAGATCGTCGGCCATACCGAGGACACGCTCGGCGATATTGCCGCGCCCCGACCCATGGCGCCGAATTGCGATGCGTGGCGAAACGCGCACCCGTTCGCGGCGCTCTTGGAGACCTTCGAGCGCACTCTCGAGGCCGTGACGTCGTGCCTCGGCCCAGTGGGACCTGGCCTGCGCCAATTGCTCCGCTAGGTGCAACCTCCCGACCTCGGCGGCCCGCCGGGCCTCCTGAACGGCCTTGTGCAGATGTTCGGCGTAGACCTCCTTGGCCCGCGCCAACTCTGCGGCCTCCTTCGCTTTCTCTTCCGTTTGCGCCGCGCCGGCCTGGACGGTGTCAACCGACACCACCATCAAGCCCACGACGGCACATAGCCCCACGGGCCACTAGACCACCGCTGCGGTCCTGGGGACACGGTCCCCGAGGACGCTCTGACGGCGCCCGCTTGCGCCATGCGCGCATGTATCAGAGGCTCGCCGAATGATTCGCCGGATCGTTCTGGGCTCGCTGGCAACCGTCATGGTGCTGCTCATCGTCGCCATGGGGGTCTTCTGGTGGATTTCGCGCAGCGGTATGCCACGGCGCTCCGGAGAGGCGGTGCTAGAGGGGCTCCGGTCGCCGGCGACCGTCCGCTTCAATGATTGGGGCGTGCCCCACGTCATCGCGTCGAGCGCCGTCGATCTGGCAACCACGCTGGGCTACCTGCACGCCAACGACCGCCTCGTGCAGCTGGAGCTCGGCCGGCGACTCGCTGCCGGTCGGCTGGCCGAGGTGGTGGGGCCGGTGGCGCTGCCCTCGGATCGCTACTTCCGGTCGCTGGGCATGCGCCGTTACGCCGCCGCCATGCTCGAAGCCGCGTCCGACGAGACCCGAACGCTGATTGAAGCGTACGCCAACGGCGTGAACGCCTGGTTGCGCGAGCGCGGATCGGACCTGCCGCCGGAGCTGCGGCTTCTCGGCATCGATCCGGAGCCGTGGGAGCCGATCCACAGCGTCTACTTCCAACTGCAGATGGCACATGAGCTCTCGTTCTGGCAGGGGCGACCCGAGGAGGATCGCTACGAGTGGCTGCGCGCATACGGTCGCGAGCGGCTCGGCGATCTGCTCGGCGAGCCTGACCTCCACATCGCCGAGTCGATCGCGACGCTGGCCCGAGAGGCGCCGGCACCGACCGCCATCTCGGCAGTCAGCGCGCCGCTGGACGCGCGGTCGATTCCTGCAGGCATGCTTTTCGGCCGCCCGGGGAGCAACAACTGGGCGCTCGGTGGCTCGCGCACCGCCTCTGGACGTCCGCTGATCGCCAACGACCCGCATTTGCCGCTGAGTCTGCCCGGCTTCTGGTACCAGATCGTTCTGCGGGCACCGGATTACGAGGCGGCGGGGATGACGCTGCCCGGCTTCCCGTTCGTGGTCATCGGACGAGGACCACGGCTGGCCTGGGCATTGACCAACGTCATGCTGGACGATCACGACATCTTCTTCGAGCGTCTGGACGCCGCCGGCTCGAGCGTGGAGCGCGGCGACGGTTGGCTGGCGCTCGACACCGTCGAGGAGCGCATCGAGGTTGCCGGCGCCGACGCGTTGACGCTGACGGTGCGCTACACCGACCTCGGCGTCCTGCTGGAGCCCGATCCCGAGCGCGGACTGCCGGCACGTAGCATGGCCTGGACCGGTGGCGTTGCTGCCGATCCACCGGCCGCCTTCCTTCGGCTGGCACGCTCCGGCTCTGTGGACGACCTTGTCGGACGGCTGGATAGCTACGCTGCCCCGGCGCAGAATCTCGTCGTTGCCGATCGCGACAACGGCCTGCTGTACACCGCGATCGGCCGTGTTCCGGCGCGGCGCACCGGAGACGGCCGCATGCCGGGGCCGGCCTGGGATCGGGAGTACGGCTGGGACGGCCTCGTGCCGCAGGCCCACAACCCCACCCTGTTGCGCCCCGACGCCGACGTGATCGTGACCGCGAATCACGACATACGGACCGGTACCGAATCGTCGCTGCCGACGCCGCTCACCGCCGACTTCGATACGCCCCACCGCGCCAACAGAATCCGCCAGCTGCTCGAGCGTCGCGATCAGTGGACGGTCGCGGACATGCAGTCGGTGCAGGCCGACATCTACTCGTCGTACGCGCTGGAGCTGGTGCGATTGCTTGGCGACGACTACGTCGGTGACGCCGCCACTGCCTACCAGACGCTGGCCGATTGGGACGGCGCAATGGCGATTGGTGGGGCCGGGGCGCTGTTCCTCATACTGGATCGCGAGCTGACGCTTGGTGCGTTCGACGATGAGGCACGGGCACACGGGCTGCGGCGGATCGGCGGTCGAGCGCAGCTCCTGCGCGCGCTCCGCGGCAATCTGTCAGCAGAATGGTTCGACGACGTCAGCACCCCCGAGCGCGAGACTCGCCGCGACATCGTATCGGCCGCCCTGGAGCGCGCCTGGCAAGAGGTCGCGACGCGTTGGGGTACCCGACCGGATGACTGGGACTACGCCGAGCTCCACCACCTCTGGCTGCGAAACCCTGCGGGCTCGGTGCCGATGATCGGCGGCTGGTTCAACCGCGGACCGATTCCGCTTCCCGGTTCCGCCACCACCATCGCGGCCTTCGGAGGCTACTGGTCGAACGGCAACCAGACCGTAACTTATGGACCGTCGATGCGCTGGGTCTCCGATCTCGACGACCCCGGCCGTTCGCGGGCCATCCTGCCCAGCGGTCAGTCAGGACATCCGGCAGATCGCCACTACGACGATCAGCTGGCGGCCTATCTCGCCGGTGTTCTGAGACCGGTCCACTGGAGCGAGGCGGCAATCGCCGCCAACACGGTATCGACGCTACGACTGTTCCCATCCGCGGCAGCAGGGCGCGGTCGCTAGACAGCACGGTTCTGCCGCCGGCTGTTCGCCCGTCGCTCCGGTAGCTTCAGGCGCGTTTGAGCGATTGCTCGATCCGCTCCGCCGCGGCGATCAACGATTGGGGAAGGTGCATGCCCGGAATCTCGGGCGCGTCGCGACGTGTCAGCACCGAGCCACCGACGAACAATTGCGACTGCAGCCGGCTGGCCACCAATGCCCGGGAGCATCGATTGAGCACGCCGGGGCTAGCGCGGCGAGTACCGATGATACATACGGCCTGGGGCTTCACCTGCTTTGCCGCTTGAATGAGATCATGGCACGGGATGGATCGACCCAGGTACATCACCGGAATCTCCACCAGGCGCAGCAGCAGCGCCAGCGACATGGCGGCGACGTCGTACTCGTCGTCTTCCACACACGACAGCATCACGGTCGGACGGCGTCCTTGCGGCGGTCCGAGCCTGACGATCTCGGCAGCAATCTCGGCGCGAATCAGCTCGTGCGTGAACCGCACGTGTGCCTGCGTCGTCCGGGCTTCGCCCCAGTACCGCGTCAAACGGCTGAGCGAGGGGAACACCACGCGTTCCATCGTCGGAGCCCAGCCGGTCGAGAACACCGAGTCGCGCACGATCCGCGTCACCCATGCGCCGTCCAACGCTTCCGCCTTCTGCACCAGCAGATCCACCAGCGGATGAGCCCGCTTCGGGGTGACCGGCTCGGGGATGTCCCCGGGTCCCTCGATGAGCACGACGTCGGCCGCATCCGAGGCGCGAACCCCCGACTGGATCAGTGAAGACATGCGCCGGATCACCGTCAGATCGCTGTCGTCGAACTGCCGCTGGCCGTTCGCGGACCGATCTGGACGAGGGATTCCGTAGCGCCGCTCCCAGGTCCGCAGGCGACTCTCGCTGACGCCCGTTGCCATCGCCGCGGCTTTGATCGAGTAGTTCATCGAGAAGAAGCGTAATTCTTGTGCAAAAATTGCGCAACGGGGGTTGTTTTCTTCTGCAGATGCTTTGTATAAGTAAGAAATCACGTTTGCACAATCTTTGGAAAAGTGAGTAAAGACGATGGCTACCACCACAGCCGAGTTTCTCAATACCCGAAACGACGATGAGATCCTCGGTCGCTTGTCTGCGGAAATCGAGGAATACGATGTCGATTCCTGCCGGCAGTTGTACCTCTCGATGATCGAATTGGCCGTTCATGACTACCGATTCCTTCAGCGCATGAAGGAGCAGGCGCAGACCTCGCGCTACGATCGCAAGAAACTGCGTCAGATGACCGAGGATGGCGATCCACGCGATTTCTTCGGCAGCACTTGGTTCGAGGAAGTCTGTGACTACGTCGGTGTGACGCCGAAGCTCATCCGCGAGCGCCTCGACCAGGAGGACGGCAAGATCGACCTCGAGATCGCCCGCGTCGCCTGATCACATACGTCCCATCGACACGCGCCCCGGGACGCACCGGCGTCCCGGGGCGTTGTTCGTTGGGGCCAAAGCCTGGAGCAGGCGGCGCCGGTCAGTTCTCGTCGGAGTCCAGTAGCCGGACGATGAAATCGAACGCCGCCGGCGACTCCGACTGGCCGAGCCAGAAGATTGCCTGCTTGCGCACGGCTGCGCTCACGTGGGTGCCGGCGATGCGGATCAACAGTGGTACGCCGCGGTCGGCGGGAAGCTGACCGAGCGCGAACAGCGCCTGCTTCTTGATATCGACGTCGGGATCGGTTTCGATGACGGATTCCAGGGTCGCCACGGCACGCGCGCCGGCTGCCTGCGACAACCAGAACAGCGCCTGGCCGCGAACGCGCCTGGGTCCGTCGCCGCGGCCGATCTGAATGAGCACATCGATCGCGCCCGGGGCCGCGTGCATGCCGATCGCACCTACCGCCTCGGTGGTCAGCCGCTTCACCTCGCCGGCCGCCAGCAGCGCAGCCGGACCACCGCGCTGCTCGGCAATCGCCGCGAGAAACGCAACGCTCTGAGCCGGCGACACGTCGGTGAGCATGACCACCACCTGGTCGGTGGCATCGAGCTCACAATCGCTCGAAAAGACTCGCAGGCGATGAATACGCCCCGCTTCGGCACGCATCAGCACCCACACCCCCGACCGCTCGGACAGTCGAACAGACTGAGCTTCCCGAGCGAAGAAACTGCCGGTCTCGAGATCATGCAGGCTGCAGCCGGACCATGACCGGTTACCGGAGCGGCAACAAACGTGATGATCGCCTTCCGCCGCTGGGACCTGGTAGGCAATCCAGGCAATCTCGTCGACACCGATCGCCGACCGGACGGCAGCCTCGAATCCACCCGCCGCCGAGCGTCGCTCCAACTCAGTCCCTACCAGCTCTGTTTGCTCCTGCGCGGTGGCAACAACGACGCAGATCAGAAGCACCGGCAGGATCAGGGCTCCCACGATTGTGCGTCTCACTGCTCGATAATGCGGATGAGGAACTCGATGGCCTCTTCCGACTCCATCATCGACAGCGCCTGCACGATCCGGCGTCGCATCTCGCGATCCGGCTCCTGCTCGAAGAGCGCGATCAAGGCGCTGGCCTCGCCCCGCATCCACAGCGCCTGCAGCGTGCCGGCGCGGATCTCGACATCGGTCTCGGTTCCATACAGCTCGACCAACGCCGCGCTGATCTCAGAGTCATCGTTCCCGTCGCCGCCGACCATCGCCAAACCCTGAATCGCCGCGCGCCGCAGGTCGTCGTCCGGGTCGGTGCGGGCCACCTCGAGCAACCTACCGGCTTCGCCGGTCACGAACATCGACTGCAGGATTGCCCGCTTTGCCTGCTTCGACGACTCGCCCTGATAGAGCGTCCAGACCTCCTCCGCTGCGCCGGTCATCGCCAGCTGGCGAATGGCCGCGATGCGCAGCTCCTCGCTTGTCTCTTCGCGTGCGATCTGCAGCAGGCGCTCGGAGTCGCCTGACGTAGCGTAGCCCCTCAGGATCGCGCGCTTGAGCTTTCCGTCGTCGGTCGATGCGTAGATCTCCGACATCAGCTCCCCGGCTCTGGCACCGCCGTGCATCCCCAGGTTGCGAAGCGCTTGCAGACGCAGCTTCGGGTCGGAATCTTCACGCGCCACCTGCGCGACGATATCGAAGGCCGCGTCGTCGTCCGATTGCATGAGCACGAACAGCGCCCGGGCCTTCATCTCGTGCGCCTCATCGCCCTGGAGAATGCCCCGTAGCAGAGGCAGCGCACGCGCGCTATCAGCGTGCATCAACGAGTTCAGTGCGTAGAGCCGCATCTCTTCGTCGGCACCCGTCTCCGCACTCGGCGCCTGGCCGGCGGCGCCGCGCACTTCCGCTTCCAGGTAGCCGGCGTCGTTGAGCCAGCGGCTTTGCGGATGCATGGTCCGCAATCGCGCGATGGTCTCGAGGGCAACCGTCGCCCGGCCCGCCTTGGACTGGGCGTAGGCGATCCAATACAGGGCCGCATCGACACGGGCGGCGCCCTGTTCGACCACCGCGCCGTAGAGCTCGATGGCCTCCTCGTAGCGCTCCCCGTCGAGCGCCTCGGTGGCGCGCTCGTAGATCGGATCGTCCTGCGGCGCGGCGTGCTCGCCTTCCACAAGCGGCGCCTGGATCCCAGCGGCAGTCTGCGCCGCCGCCGGGGTGGCCAGCGACAGGACCAGAAAGAGCAATGGGACGGGTCTCATCATCTTCATCTTCAGCTCCTCATAAGTTGCTTCGTGTGCCCCCGGTCGGGGCGTTGTCGAAGGCCCTCCGAGCCTGTCCTTCGATCACGCTGACTCGGAAAAGCAGGTCTCGCGCCTCGATACGATCTCGCAACCATTCGAGATCCTGCCCCGGTAGCGAGCTCGGGCTTCGGGCTACCTCGAGGAGGACTCGTTCGAGCTCTTCGAGCACCTCGGCCAGCACCGTCTGGCCATTGAGGGCGGCTGTCTGCCGATACAGCCGGTTGTCTCCGAGCAGGTGTTCAGCGCGCGTGCTGTGGGTGCCGCTTATCTCGTCGTTGGCGAGCTCGATGAGCACCATCCGGGCGCTCTCGAGGTGCCCGCCCACCGCGACCAACAACAGCCGCTCGGCGTTGCCGCCAGCTGCCGACCCACGTGGAACGATGTCCATGCCGGGGGGCGGAGTGTAGAGCCCGGCAACGAACGCGAGAACCAGACTGGCAGCCAACGCCCCGGCCAACGCCAGCCGCCGCGTTGACCACAGTGCGGTGCCAAGCCCGCCGATTGATTCCGAGGCCGGTGGCGGCGTCGCCAGCACATCGTTCAGGTGACGGCGCTGATGCCGCCAGATGCGCTGCTCGAAACCAGCGTCAGGCTCCGGAACCGGCATGTCACCGATCGCCTCGAGCGAAGCTTGAATCTCCTCCAACTGCTCGCGGCACGGCGTGCACGCCGCCACGTGTCGTGCGGCCCGATCTCGCTCCGCGGCCTCTCCCAGCAACCCCATCACCAACTCGTGCTCGCTCAGGTGCTTCATCGCGTCGACCCGGCGAGTGGCGCCAGCTCGCGTCGCATCTTGGTGACCGCCCGGAAGATGGCGTTCTTGACCGCATTGGATCGGAGTCCGAGAGCCTCGCCGATCTCGTTGATCGAGAACCCCTGCAGATGCCGCAAAGTGAAGGCGGCGCGCTCTCCCGGTGTGAGGCAGTCGAGCGCCGCGGCAACCCGGTCGCCGATCTGGCCCGCCACGGCAACACGATCGGGTGCCGGCGTCGGCGCTTCGAGCGGCCGCGGAGCGCCCTGCTCCGTCTCCAGCGGCGTCTGGCGGGTGTGATGCCGCTGGCGACGGCGGATAACGTCCATCGAGGCGTTGGATGCGACGCGATACAACCAGGTCTCGAACCTGGCGCTCTGCTGGAATGTGCTCAATCGCCGGAAGACACGGAGAAACGTCTCCTGCACGGCCTCCTCAGCGTCGCTTTCGTTGCCGGTCAGCCGGTACGCGAGGCGAAAGACACTTCGGCTGTGCAGCTCCACGAGCATTCTGAACGCTTCCTCCTCGCCCGCGCTGGCGCGCGCGACGATCTCCGGGTCGGTCTGGCTCATCTGCTCTCTTGGACGGTGCCAAGTCGAAGCTGGTTAGGCACATGAAACCAAAGTCTGACGCCACACGTCACTAGATTAGGGTTACCGGCGAAACCCACCGCCGACAGCGCCGTAGGAACCTGCTAGGGCGACATCGAGCTTCCACATAGCCGACAGGAGACGGCAATGAACCGTAGATTGCTTGCATTGGCCGCCGCAGCCGTGGTGCTGACCGGCACAGCCGTAGCCGTAGAAGCCCAGGACAGCTCCTGGATCCACATTCGCGTAGACGAGACCGACGGCGCCAAGGTCAACGTCAACCTGCCGCTGTCCCTGGTGGAAGTGGCGATGGACGTGGCCCAGGACCAGATCTTCGACGGCGAACACGGCATCGACATCGGCCGCCATCACGACCTGGAGCTCGCCGACTTGCGGCGTATGTGGGATGAGCTTCGCCTGGCCGGCGACGCCGAGTATGTCAGCGTCGACGACGAGGATGAGCACGTTCGCATCTACCGGCAGGGTGACGCCGTGCATATCGAGGTCGACGAGGACGGCGACGAGAAAGTTCGCCTCCAGGTACCGTTTTCGGTCGTCGACGTGCTCTTCGAAGGCGAGGGTGACGAGCTCAACCTGGTCGGTGCCCTGCGCGAGATGGCGACCGCCAACGACGGCCAGATTCTCCAGGTGCAAGACGGCGACACGAACGTCAACATCTGGATCGACACCAACCCACAGGGCTAGTGACGGGCCGCCGTGCATCTGGCCCCAACTCGCCGTAACCAGACCCACCACACTTCCACCACGGACTGGTACCATGCTGATCAAGCTCGCTGCTCTGACATTGTTACCCATGCTGATGGTGGGTGGCGTGGTGATGAACTCGTCGATCATGCTGGTCGACGTCGACACCGACGACGTTCGGATCGTCGTCCCGGTGCCGCTGTCGCTGGCACAGGTCGTGCTGGCATTCGCACCGGACGAGGCCAGGTACGTTCACGTGCCCGAAATCGCCGAGTACCTACCGTACTTCGACCGGATTGTGCAGGAGCTACGAGAGGTTCCGGACGCGCTGCTTGTCGAGGTGCAAGACGGTGGCGATCACGTCAAGATCTTCAAGCGCGGCGACGTGCTGCGCGTCGAGGTCGACGAGCGACGCGACGAGATGGTGCGGGTGTCCGTGCCGCTGGCGTCGCTCGCGGCGATGGTTGACGCCTACGACACCGATACCCAGACGATTCGGACCAGCCGCCTGATCGGCGCTCTCAAGGCGGCGCCGAGCGGCGAGCTGGTGCACGTGATCGACTCCGACGAGGAAGTCCGTATCCGCATGTGGTGATCGGCGCTTGGAATCGTCCGGCCTCAGCGGCTGAGGCTCGTGGGCGCCCCGGAGGAAACTCCGGGGCGCTTTCGCGCTACGAGCCCGGTGGTCGCTACCCCGCTGCAGGGCAGCGGAGCTCGGAATTGCGCCTGGCCCCGGAGCGTGGCTACGATGTCGCATGCTGCGAAACTCCGCTGGTCGCTGGCCGGCCATCGTCGTCTGCGGCGTTCTGCTATCGGCTGGATGCGCCGCCGGATCTGTTGTCGATCTGACTGCCGCGTTCGAGCACTCGGAGATCTTCGTCGAGACCGGGACGATCGACCTTGGCGATAGCGCCGCTCGCCGCCACCTGGTTGATGGCTGGTCGCCGCTCGACGAGCGCTGGGCGCAGCGTGAGGATGAGACGTTCGTCTGGTCGCGGGGCACCCACGCCGCGCTCAGGTTCTTCCAGATCGAATCCCGCTTGCAACGCGTTCGATTTCGGGGCCGCCCCGACGTTTCGGGCGGGGAAACGTCGGTGTCGAGAATCTACCTTCGACTCAACGGTGTGACGTTACCGACGGCGGTCGAGGTGGTGGCGGGCTGGGAAGACTACGTGGTGCCGTTGCCCGCCCGGTTCCTGAAAATCGGGGCCAATCTGCTCACCTTCGGGTTCGACCAACCACCAGCCGAGGAGCCGTCGCGGGGCGCATCGCTGCAATTCGCCTTCGACCACATCAGGTTCTTCGATGCCACCGTGACCGCGTTGCCGCGCCTGGAACAGGCGAGCAGTGAACAGGGCCTCCTCCTCCCGTACCTGTCCGGGATCATTTTCAATCTCGACCTACTGCCGGGCGCGGTTGTGCACATCCGCCAGATCCAGGCTTACGGTCGCCCGTTGCCAGAGACGGGAACGCTGCACGTCTACATCGACGCCGACGATCGGCAGGAGCACCACATCGTCGAGGTCCCGGTCACCGGCATCGACATCCCGATCGACGTCGATGCAGCCGCGCCGGTGCGCCTGTCGTTGATGTCGTTGCCGCCGCCGTCCTTTTACCGCCTGCAAGGGCACGCCGCCGAACAGGACGTCGGGCTGCGGCTGGAGCAGCCGATCGTCAGACAGCCTCAGTAGCGACCCGAAGAGCAGCGGCGCCAGGCGCGACTAGTGGCCTGTAACAGCCCACTAGAGGCGGAACAGCTGGGTGATCTTGAGGATGATCGAGCGATCGATCAGCGTCGGATCCTCGGTGAGGCGGCGTTCGTTGTAGACTAGGAACAGGTCGGCGCCAGGGGTGTGGATGAAGTTGAGCCGCACGTTGCTGAGAAACTGATTGGAGATATTGTCGTACTGGAACAGGCCGGACAGAAAGAGGCGGGTGTTGAAGTCGTAGGCAAGTCGGGCACGCCAGATATCGGCCACGAAGTCGCCGCCGGGTAGATCGATGTCGTTGCGGTCCAACTGCAGCGACGCCGCGAACCGGGCGCCGGCTCGCAGGCCGGCCTGGAAGCGCCAGACCTTCTGCTTGCCGTCCCAGAAGTCGCCGATATCCAGATGAACCAGCCCCCACGCCGGACGGCTCCGGTCAGACTGCGCCTCGAGCTTGATAGCGTTGAACTGGTACTCGCCGGGCGGAATGATGACCCCCGGCACGATCTCGAACGGCAGGTCGAGCCGCTCGAACAACCGGTTGCTTTCGATGCTGAGCTTGTCGCCGCGACGCAGGAACAGATCGAAGTCGTAGTGCTCGCGGCGAGTCAGCAAACGGTTCTTGCGGTCGGTGACATACGACAACGCCACGTGCGGCGCAAGGTTGCGCACCGTTGGCGAATCGGGGAAGAAGGGCGTCCACATGACCGTACTGGAGTAGGCGCGCAGACCGACTCGGTTGACGAACCCCAACCCGGGATCGAACGACTCGCTGACATCCATCGCCGAAGCGTTGGCCGAGAAGCGCGAGTTGGCCCACTCGAAACGCATCGCGCCGGCCGAATCAGAGCCCTGTTCGGCCCCCGGCACCTCGGTCTTCATCCACCACCCATCGAGTGTCGCGCCGCCGACAGCCCAGCGACCGTCGAAGCCCAGGGATCGGTTGTAGCGCGAGCCGCCCTCCTGCTGGTTGGTGAACAGCATTCCGATATTGGAACGACTACCGAGCTCCCGGCGCACGCGCAGCACCCCGTGGTTCTGCGAGCTCAACCCGAGGTTGTCGACGCCGCCCGTCTGCATATTGAGGGCGCCGATGTTCCAGCCACCCGCCTTTCCTGTAAGCCGCGCGCCAGCGAGGATCGGCACCTCGCCCCCCTGAAAGATGCCGATGCTGCGTGAATGGAAACCGATAACCCGCGGCCCGTCTCGGCCACTGCTGCTGCCGAACTGGAACAGGCCGGCGTTCTCGAGAAAGAACTCGCGCTTTTCCGGGAAGAACAAGGGGAAGCGGGTCAGATTGACCTGCACATCGTCGGCTTCGACCTGTGCAAAGTCGGTGTTGATCGTGCCGTCGAAGGTCAAGTTCGGGGTCATGATCCACTTGATGTCGCCACCGAGGTCGCCGGACGAGCGCGTGTCATGGCGGGAGTACGGGGCAACGTCCGGCCCCACCGGCACCTGCCCGATGTCGCCCAGGGCGAAGGGCTTCATCTGCAGGTTCCGCGGCCGCGCCACCGACTCCATGCCCACCAGCATGCCCGACAGCGACAATCGCGTGGCGTTGAACTGTCGTGGGATCGGCGCCCAGAAGTCCTGCTCGGCGTTGCGTTTCAGGGTGCGCCGGAAGTTGATCCCCCAGGCATCCATGCTGGTGCGGTCAAAGCGCAGCACCCAGAACGGGATGGCGATCTCCACCGACCAGCCATCGGCATGAACTCGACCCGACGACCGCCAGACTGCGTCCCAATCGGCGTTGAAGGTGGCACCGAATCCCTGCCGCGCCGTTCCACCCTCACCGATAATCTGAGCATCGAAACGGGCCCCCAGGGCGTTAGTCTCGAAGAAGTAGCCGTTGCGGTGATCGTGGTAGGTGTCGAGCGTCACCGCGAAAGCATCGTTGTTGTTGTGGGTCTCGTCACGTCGCAGTACCGTCGCAACCGCACCGGCGGGGTTCGAATCCCACATGCGCGCGCTTATGTAGATCGCATCGGTGTCATAGAGAAGACGAACCTCGGTTCGCTCGGTGGCCTCGGCGCCCTCGTCAGGCTGCGACTGCACGAACATAGTGAGCGGCGTCGCGGCGGCCCAAACCGCATCGTCGACGAGGCCGTCGATGTCCGGCGGACTGGACGCCCGCACCGCCACGATCTGATGCTGACGATCGGCTTCCGTCACGGCCAGCTCGTCCCAGCGGTCGCGATCTCCAACCGTGACACCGGACCGACCAGCAACGACGCTCGGCACTTGCGGCGGTGCCTGGGCGTGCGCGACCGCCGGGGTGGCGGCGAGTGCCACGATGAAGGCAACCGTGCCCTCCAACAGGGAGGGTCGTGTACGGGGGGCGAGACTCGGAGTCACGGGAACCTGCCGGAGACGATCGGACGACGCCTGTTAACTGGTCGTGTCTTGAGGTTTGCGGAACTTCAGCAACATGCGATCTGTCATGTAGCGCGTCATGCCCGGCTGGATGAACGCCGAATAATCATCGTCATCACGCCGCAAGATATCCGACTCGGTGAGGTACTCGAATCCCGCCGCCTCGAAGTCACTGATGACCGTCTGCTCACCGAGGCGATGGGACTCCATGTTGTGGCCTTCGGCCTCGTTCAGCCGCACCTCGACCACACCGACAATGCCACCTGGTACCAGGGCACGATGCAGCTCGGCCAGCGACGCCGGCACATCCGGGAACAGGTGGTAGGCGCGCACTGCGACCACCGTATCGACGCTGGCATCCTCCAGCTCGCCAAGGCCTTCGACGAACCCGATGTTGCCCGCCGCGGCCAGATCGCCGCCTTCGTCGAAGCGGCCGCGGAAGTCGTCGCTGCCGCCGTCAGCCACGACCAATCCGGTCTCTCCCACCAGATGCGCGATCCGTTCGGCGTTGTAGCCACCTCCGGCCATGACATCGACCACGCGATCTCCGGCGCCGATCTCGAGGAAGGCGTACACCTGGTCCGGCTTCGAGAAATGATCGCGGTCGAGCTTCCCCTCACCATGGTGATCGTCGCCATCTGCGCCGTCGCCACCCTCGTGGTCATCCGTGGCAGTAGCCTCGTCGTGGCCAGCGTCGACGGTATCTTCACCGCTCGTCGAGCAGCCGAAAAAGGCAACGGCGAGCAGCAGCGGTAGCATGGCAAGATGCAGCTTCATCGTTCGAGCTCCTTGGTGGGGACATCGAGATCCCGGGAACTGTACCCTGCCTGGATGCAGCTGGACAGCGTTCTCAGCAGCGCGCACGTCGCATTGCCCGACGGCGTTCGAGCGGCCGACGTCGGCGTGAGGAACGGGCGCATTGTCGCCGTCGAAGCACCCGGAACGCTGCACGCAGCTCAACACTCCGAGCTCGGCCAACACTGGCTGCTCCCCGGGCTCGTCGATTCTCACGTACACGTCAACGAGCCTGGCCGGGCGCACTGGGAGGGGTTCGAGACCGCCTCGCTGGCGGCGGCGGCAGGCGGCGTCACGACGATCATCGACATGCCACTCAACAGCAGCCCGGTGACCACGACGGTTCAGGCTATGCGAGCCAAGGTGGAAGCGGCTGCCGGCAAGTGCCGCGTCGACTATGGCTTCTGGGGAGGCCTGGTACCCGGCAACCAGGACAATCTCGAAGATCTGCTCGACGCCGGAGCGCGAGGGCTCAAGTGCTTTCTGTGCCCGTCGGGCCTGGACGACTTTCCGGCCCTTCCAGCAGCGGACCTCCCGCCGGCCGCCGCCGCGCTCGCACGCCGAGACAAACCGCTGCTGGTGCACGCCGAGGATCCGAGCGAGCTCCAGCGCGCCGCCGCTGCATCCGGCCTGCCGGAGTCGCCGCGAACCTACGACGCCTATTTGGCTTCGCGGCCGGAGGCCGCCGAACGCGCCGCCGTAGCCCGCCTGATCGATCTCAGCCAGACCTCTGGCTGTCGCACCCATGTCGTGCACCTGTCTGCCGCCAGCTGCGTTCCGATGCTGGAAGCGGCGCGCGCCGCCGGCGTACCGATCACGGTCGAGACCTGCCCGCACTATCTGACGCTGGCGGCCGAGGACGTTGCCGACGGCGCCACGCCGTTCAAATGTGCACCCCCCATCCGCGGCAGGGCCAACCGCGAAGCGCTCTGGGGCGCGCTCGAGGCAGGTACGATCGACCTCATCGCCTCGGACCACTCGCCTTGCCCGACCGATATGCGGTGCATCGAGAGCGGTAATTTCTCACGCGCCTGGGGCGGGATTGCGAGCCTGCAGCTCGGCCTGGCGCTCGTTTGGACATGCGCCAGCCAGCGCGGGCATGGCCTCGACCAGGTGCGCACCTGGATGTGCACCGCGCCGGCGCGCCTGGCGGGAATCGAGCACCGTAAGGGCTCGATCGCCCCGGGGCTGGACGCCGACCTGGTGGTTTTCGACCCGGACGCGACGTTTCGCGTCGAGCCCACCGAGCTGCTCCACCGCCATCCGGAAACTCCCTATGCCGGGATGGAGCTGCGTGGCACGGTAATGGCCACGTTCCTGCGCGGCCGGTGCATCCATGGCCGAGGGGCAACAGAGCGCGCGCACGGCCAATGGATCGACGCACCAAGATGAACGACGACTTTGAAGCCGACGATTTCACTCGACTCACCGATCTCGCCGCGGCGCGGCTCGGTGGTCGCGCAGTGCTCACCAACGACGAGTTCTTTGCTCCCAAGGAGAACCTGGTGAAGGACACGGCGCCGGTGTTTCTGCCGGGCGAATACACCGACCGTGGCAAGTGGATGGACGGCTGGGAGTCGCGACGGCGGCGCACGCCGGGAAACGACTGGTGCATCGTGCAGCTCGGCGCGCCGGGCCGCATCATCGGCGTCGGGGTCGAGACGACCCACTTCAGCGGTAACCACCCGGAGAGCTGCTCGATCGAGGCGTGCCGCAGTACCGACGAGATACCGGCGGACGGCACCGAGTGGCAGGAGATCCTGGCTCGATCGGCGCTGAACGGCGACGCGGTGAATCGTTTCCGTCTCGCATCGCCTGAGGCGCTCACGCACGTCCGCCTCAACATCTATCCGGACGGCGGCGTGGCGCGGCTCCGACTCTACGGCATCGCAACCCCCGTGCCCGGTCCGGGGGGCAGCTCGGCGGCGCCCACCGATCTGGCAGCAGCGACCGGCGGGGCCAATATTGTCGACTGCAGCGACATGTACTTCTCGGCGCCGCAGAATCTCATCGCCCCCGGCGCCTCGAAGGGTATGCACGACGGTTGGGAAACGCGTCGTCGACGGGGGCCCGGACACGACTGGTGCATCGTCAGGCTCGGACAGCGCGGCTCCGTCGAAGCCGTGGTGGTGGAGACCACTCACTTCAAAGGCAACTATCCAGACCGTTGCAGCCTCGACATGGCGGACAGCCAGTCGGTCGACGATCCGCTGGCTCCAGTGCCGGCGACCGCCTGGCGACCGCTGGTGTCCGAGTCGAAGCTCGAGGCCGATGGCGCCCAACGCTTCGACGTCGACGAGGCCGGGATCGCGACCCATGTGCGGCTGAACATCTTCCCCGATGGGGGCGTGGCTCGCCTGCGTGTGTTCGGTCGGCCTGACGAGTGATGGCGTCGCGCCTGGACTGGTTGAACGATCTCCCCCCGGACGACGCAGCGCGCGCGCTTCTTCGCTGTTGCGGCTCCCGCCAATGGAGCGACGGTATGCTCGCCCGACGGCCTTTCGCCGACCTCGAACAGCTACTCGGTGCCGCCGACGAGATCTGGGCGGCCCTCGGACGCGACGAGTGGCTGGAGGCGTTCAGCCACCATCCCCGCATCGGCGGTGACGACGCGCAGCGGGAGCAGTTCCGATCCACCCGCAGCTGGTCGAGCAGCGAGCAAGCCGGCATCGATTCGGCGGCCGGGTCGGAGCGTCAACTGCTGCGCGCTGCTAACGACGCCTACTACGAGCGCTTCGGCTACGTCTTCCTGATCTGTGCGACCGGCAAGAACGCCGCGGAGATGCTGAAGGAGGCCGACCGGCGGCTACACAACGAGCCCGAGACCGAGCTCGGAGTCGCCGCCGAAGAGCAGCGTCGCATCATCCGCCTGCGGTTGAGTAAGCTGTTGAGTCCATGAGCACCGTGAGCACACACGTCCTCGACACCTCGCTCGGTCGACCGGCCGCCGACATGCGTATCGCCCTTTACCGGCGTCAAGCGGACGGCTGGGAGCGACTTGCCACCGGTGCGACCGACGCCGACGGTCGCGCCACAGGTCTCCTGGATCAGGGTGCTCAACTGGCCCCCGGTACCTATCGCCTACGGTTCGCGACCGGTGCGTACTACGACGCCAGGCAGACGGCGTGTTTTTACCCTCGTATCGACGTAGTGTTCGCGATCGGCTCGCCCGACGAGCACTATCACGTGCCGCTGCTGCTGAGCCCCTTCGGGTTCTCGACGTACCGCGGCAGCTAGTTTCCCGTAACGGTAGTGCTCCCGATCGTAAGTGCGGTGACGTTCAGTGCTCCTGATCGTAAGTACGGTGACGTTTGCAGGAGTGAGATGCGGGCGAAATCAAGGATAGGGTGAGGAAGGCGATGTTTGACTCATCGTCGACGAGCGCTGACGCTGAGTTCGCCCGCATATCGCTCCTGCCCTGCGGGTGGCGGCGGGACCGGTCGCCTTGGGTGTCGCCGCTCCTCGACGATACACATGGCATCGACCTGGTCGCCGCTCCTACAAAACGCCTCGGTCGCGCTCGCCACAAACGTCACCGTACTTACGATCAGGAGCACTAGGCTCGCGCTCCACCACCGCTCCGACCCTCGAGGATCTTCGCGAAGGAGCGGCTATGCAGCTCCTCCAGCGATAGCCCGGTAGCCAGCACTTCACGCTCGCTCAAGGCGCCGCAGCTCAGGCCTCGCAGAAAGAAGTTCAGCAGGCCCTGGCCGGTCGCGGCATCGTCGAAGACCTCGCCCACCAACGTCGCTTGAGCCGCTGCCGAGACGAAGTTTCGCAGCCGCTCGGTGGCGGCATCAACGCTCTCGAGGAAGAACGCATACACCGCAGCGTAGCGGGTGGGCAACTGAGCCGGATTCAGGTCCCAGCCTTGGTAGAAGCCGTGGCGCAGCGAGTGGTGAACGTGCTCGTAATGCAGCTGCCAGGCGGAGTGGACAGAGCGCAGATTCTCGTCCACCTGTGCCGGTGTGAGCACCGTATCTTGCCGGGGCGGGTATACCGGCACCGGGATCACGTTGGTGGCACCGTCAGACAGCGTCACGCCCGTTCCGGCGAGGGCGACCTTCATCATGTGACGAGCGAAATCGCAGACCGGGTGATCGAGCACCTGATACTGCGCGCTGATTCCGGCCGCCGCCGTGTAGTCGTAGACACCGAAGTGCGCGCCCGCGCAGCGGCCTCTCGTCGCCCGAACCAGCGCCGGCAACATCGACGAGCCATCGCCGGCTAAGATCGACTGCGGGGTCTCGATCATGAGCTCCAGGTCGAGCGTCCCGGACTCCAGACCCGCCGCGAGCTCGAGTTGCTCGAGCACGTCGACAAAGATCGCAACCTCCTCGGGGTCCATCACCTTCGGCAGCGTCACCCGGAATCCGTTGGGGAGCTGCCCGCCGCTTCGATCGAGTAGCGTCGACACGAAGATGTCGAGCGTCGATATGCTGCGACGATAGAGCTCGTCGGCCAGCGACTTGATGCGGATGCCGATGAACGGCGGCAGCGACCCGTCGGCCATGCCTTCGGCGACCGCCTCCGCGGTGGACGCGGCACAGGCGTCCTCCTCGTCGTCGGGTCGCGTTCCGTAGCCGTCTTCGAAGTCGATTCGGAAATCCTCTACCGGCTCGATCTCTAGCTTGGTCCGCACGCGCGCGTAGATTGTCTGGCGCAGAGACTCGTCGGCCGTCAGCCCAACGGCGTCGCCAAAGGTCGTCGCGTCGGGCGCATAGACATCCAGCTGACGCAGCGCCAGGTCTCCCAGGTGACGCGCGGTGCCCGCACGGAACAGCTGCGCGCCACCGTAGACAGTGTGCACCGGCTGCCGGTTGCTCGGCTCACCCGGGTAGCGCTCGGCGATCTCCTCGACCAGCGGCTGGACTCGTTGCCCGAGGTCGTCGAGCACGTGGTCGTCGAATGATCGCTTCATGGTTGGCTCGGGGTCGGATCGATCAGTGGACCTGCTCATACCTGGGGCGCAGGGCGTAGTAGATGATGCGGCCCATCACCTGCTCGCGATAGCGCGCCGTCGAGCGGATGTCGTCGATCGGCGACACATCGACGCGGATGGCATCCAACAGGTCATTCGGCGACCGCACCTCGGCTTCGTCGTCGAGCAGCTTCTCCAGACACGAACACCGACATACCGTTGCCGCCACACTGTTGGCGACCACGCGCCACCCTTCGTCTGAGTGTGCCAGCGCCACGCCCACTTTGGTGATGGCCTGCGCGCGCCGTGACCCGACCTTGATGAACTCCTCGTAACGATGCTCACGCCGCGGCAGCAGAACCCGGGTGATGAGCTCGTCAGGCCTCATCTCCAACTGCTTGTAACCATGGTAGAACCCGCTTAGCGGGATGAGTCGGGTGCCGCCGCGGCTTGTCAACTCGACGTCGGCGTCGTAGGCCATCAGCACCGGCACTCCGTCAGCCGCCGGCGAGGCGTTGGCGATATTGCCCGCCCAAGTTCCACGCGTCTGGATCTGGACGGCGCCGACGGTGCGCGCAGCGGCTTGCAGCAACGCCAGCTCGGCGCCGGCGCGCGGGTCCCGCAACACGTCCCAGTAGGTGGTCAACGCGCCGATGCTCAGCGTGTCCTCATCCCATACCAGCGACCGCAACTCCTGCACCGCGCTCAGATCGAGAAACACGCGCTCACCCAGGTCGAGGTTCAGCGGCCAGTCGACCATCAAATCCGTGCCGCCGGCAATAGGCTCTGCCGCCGGCTCGGATGCCCTCATCTCCAGGGCGTGCTCGAGCGTCTCGGGCATCAATACGCGCACGGGATCACGCTCCGTCCTTGGCCAGATCGGCGTCCAGGGCAGCCTGCAGTCCTTCGATAATCCCGTCGTAGCCGGTGCACCGGCACAGGTTGCCGGCCATCAGCTCGCGGGCGGAGAACTGTTCCAGCAAGCCGGGCTGCGTTCTGACCCAGCTGGCCGTCATTACCACCCCGGGCGTACAAGCACCGCACTGAGTGGCGCCGCTGTGCAGCAGGGGCTCAAGCGAGCCGCTATCGATCGCTTCGATCGTGATCACCTCGCGCCCGCGCACCTGAAACACCGGCACCAGGCAGGCGTTGACCGGATCGCCGTCGAGGTAGACGGTGCAGGCACAACACTCGCCCTCTCCGCATCCCTCCTTGGTTCCCGTCAGGGCGAGCTCGTAGCGCAGCAGATCCAGTAATCGTGCCGTCGGCTTCGTCTGCACGCTGACCGCCTTGCCGTTGAGCTTGAAGGCGATCTCGATCGAGTCGACCTGTCTGGGCGTCACGGGGTGCTCTCCAGCAGGTCGAACAGACGCTCGGGCGTCAGAGGAATCGACGTCGGCTGGTGCGCCAGGGCCGCGGCAACCGCATTGATGACTGCCGGAGCGGGGCCATCGATGGGCATCTCGCCGATACCCTTGGCCCCACCCGGGCCCGGGGCGCCGGCCTCCTGCAAGAAGAAGACGCGCACCGGCGGGACATCGACCGCGGTCGGAATGATGTAGTTGGTGAGCTGGTTGTTGCGCATCGCGCCCGACTCCAGAACGCACTCTTCCATCAGCGCCCAGCCGATCCCCTGGACGACGCCACCTTGAACCTGGCCACGGGCCAAGGTCTCGTTCATTACCCGGCCGACCTCCTGCACGGCAACGAAGTCGGTCACGCGAACGTCGCAGGTGCGCAGATCAACCTCGACCTCGGCGCTGTACGTCGCCCACGAGAACGCCGCGTAGGCATCGCCGCGGTAGGTCCGATCGTCCCACTCCACCCATTCGGGTTTGCGGTACTCCGCTTCGGCGACCAGCGGCACGCCGGGGTTGTCTGCGTGCCAGCGCCAAATCGCCGCCTTGAGCTCGTCGCCGGCGAGGTCGGAGGGGACATCGAGACGCCTTCGGAGATCATCGCAGGCGCGCTCCAGCAGGTGTCCGACCACCATCACCGTCCGTGAAGCCACCGTCGGACCGCTATCGGGCACCTCGGCGGTGTCCGGGTCGGCGATGGCAACGTCGGTGTGGACGTATCCCAGCCGCTCGGCTGCGATCTGGGTGAACACGGTTGTGGTGCCCTGCCCCATCTCGGTCGATGCAGCGAGCACCGATACGCTGCCGTCCGGCAGCGCCTCTAGCCCGACGCGGGAGCTCAGATAAACCTCTCCGGCGCCGGTGAAGCCAGAGCCGTGGTAGAAGCTCGCCAACCCCACGCCACGTCGAAGATAGGGGTGCTCAGCGTTGAACGCGGCATGCCGCTCCTGGCGCTCGGCGTAGTCGGCGTTCCGCAGCGCCGCTTCGAGTACCTCGACCCGATCGGCGCCGTCGCGGATCACTTGGCCGGTGGCGGTCGTGTCGCCGTCGCGCAGCAGGTTTACGCGGCGTAGCTCGACCGCATCCATGCCGATGCGCGCCGCAACTACATCCATGTGACGCTCGTTGGCAAACTGCGACTGCGGCGCCCCGAAGCCCCGAAATGCCCCGAAAGGAACGGAGTTGGTGAGCATTGCTCGACCGACGATGCGGACGTTTTCGCAGGCGTACGGACCGGCGGCATGGATAATGGCGCGGCTCAAGACCACCGGCGACAGGGTTACGTAGGCGCCGCCGTCGAGGTCGACCTCGATGTCTTGGGCCACGAGTCGACCTTCGGCATCGAGGCCGGTGCGATGGCGCACGCGCGCCGGGTGGCGCTTCGTGGTTGCGGCCATATCCTCGCCACGGTCGTAGACGATCTTCACCGGGCGGCCGGCCTTCAATGCCAACAACGCCGCATGCGCCGCGATGTTCGACGGATATTCCTCCTTGCCGCCGAATCCGCCGCCGGTGGGAGCATGAATGACCCGCACCGCGTAATCGTCGCACCCGAGCGCATATTTGAGGGCGGCGTGGACGTAATAAGGGCACTGCATGCTGCCCTGCACGACGACCACGCCCTGTTCATCAACCCAGGCAGCCATCCCCTGGTTCTCGAGATAGACGTGCTCCTGAGCCCCGGTCTCGTACGTTCCTTCGACCACATGGACCGCCGCCACGAGCGCCGCCTCCACATCCCCCTTCACGATGCTCAGTTGTTTGAGCACGTTGTCGAGCCCGTGCTGGATCTGATCTGCGGCCGGCGGCATGGTGAAGTCGAAGATCGGGTTCTCGGGCTCGACCACGACCTCGATCGCCGCCACCCCACGCCGACACATCTGCCGCGACTCGTGCGCCAGCAACATGACGGGCTCGTGGACATGGCGTACGTGGGTGGCAGCGAGCACCGGCTGGTCGACTTCGAGCAACTTGACCGCGTTGCCACCGGGGATGTCGGTATGGTCGACGATGGTGAACTCCGACCAATCGACGCCGTCGCCGAAGCGCACCTCGCGCACGCGTCCACGGGGCGCCGAACTTCGCACCGTCATACCCCATAGGCATCCCGGGATGCTGAGATCGTCAACGTAGCGCTCGGCGCCGGTGAGCTTGCCGACGCCTTCGACGCGTCTCAACGGCGTGGCCCCGGGGCCGCGGTCGCCACAGCCGTCGGCAAAGCGAGCACAAGCGCCGTGCGACGGTCCGGGCTGCTAAGGTCAGAAGGCGACGCGCGTTTTCGATCAGAGGAGCACCCATGAACGCGACGCTCTACGAAGCGTTGAACCTGGCGTTGCGCTGGACGCATGTGCTCACCGCCGTACTCTGGGTCGGCCAGACATTTCTGTTTACCTGGCTCGACGCGCAGTTCCGTCGCCCCGCCGGCGCCGACCGTGCGGCCGACGAGCCTGTGTGGATGGTGCATAGCGGCGGATTTTATCGGGTCGAGAAGATCGTGCGACCCGACCGGCTTCCCGATCCGCTGCATTGGACGCGCTGGGAGTCGCTGCTCACCTGGGTCAGCGGCTTCGCGCTGCTGCTGCTGATGTACACCTTCGGCGGCTTGCTGCTGCCCGCCGGGTCGAGCACAGGTTGGGCCATGGCGATGGCGCTGAGCCTCGGCTCGTTGGTCGTTGGCTGGCTGGTCTACGACTTCCTTTGGAGCTCCCCGTTGGGCCGCCGCGAACCGCTCGCGGCCACGATCTCTCTCCTGTTGCTGATCGGCCTGGCCTGGGCGCTGATGCAGGTCCTGAGCGCGCGGGCAGCATGGTTTCACGTCGGTGCGATGCTGGGTGGCTTGATGACCAGCAACGTCTGGATGCGGATTCTGCCGCCGCAGCGACGCATGGTGGCCGCGGTCGCCGCGGGCACGCCGCTCGACCCGGCGCTGGGCTTCGGCGCCAAGCAACGCTCGCGCCACAACACCTTCATCGTGCTGCCGGTGCTGCTGATCATGCTGAGCAACCACTTCCCCACCCTCAGCTACGCGCACCGTCACGCCTGGGCTATGCTCGGCGTATGGGTGCTTCTGGGCTGGGCGATTCGTGTGGCGATGATGCGCCGCGGGCACTGAGGACACGACATGGCAAGTGCCGCGCCGACCCGGCGCTGGCCGTGGCTACCGATCCTGCTGGTCGGAGTGGTGACGGGGCTCACCGTCGTCGCGTGGCAGTCGGCGCTGGAGCGCGAGCGCCAGCGCATCGTCAGGCTCATCGACGCCGAGGCCGACAGTGTCGCGGCCCACGTCCGCATCCGGCTGGAAGAAATCCGCGATGGGCTCGATCGCACGACCGTGCGATGGATCGGGCTAACGCGCCTGAGCGAGACGATGGCCCAGGTCGAGAGCGCGGTGCTCCTGCGAACCCCCGCCGTGGAGCGTGTTCTGTGGTTGTCGCCTGACGCACAGCTGCTGTGGTCGGTCGGCACCAGCGGTGCCGAGAGCACACCCGTCGTCGACGCCTGGGTCATGCGACACGCCGCCTCCTGGCGGCCGGGGGGCGGCCTGTCGTCCGTGCGCGTGATGGCGGTTACCGAGGGGCCGCTGGGTAGCCCGGTGGTACCGGTGCGGGTGCCGGTGATCCTCGATACCGGCGCCGCCGGAGTGATGATCTGCATCTACGATGCCGTGGCGCTGGCCCAGGCGGCAACCTCCGGGCTCGGCAACTACTACGCCTTGGCGATAGGGAGCACCAGCGGGCACTTCTTCGTTCGCGACGGCGATCCGAACGGATCGATGTCTGAATGGGTCCGTCGTCGGCACGTCGATCTGCAGGCGGTGCAGCTGACCATCGACGTCTGGCCGACGCCACCGACCCTGGCCAGCCTGCGGTCGGCGCTACCAAGCACCGTGCTCATCGGCGGACTCGCGTTCGCAGTATTGCTCGGCGGCGCGGTGCGCCTCGGACAGGCCGAGGGGCTGCGCACCAAGCAGGCGGAGATGATGGCTCAGGTCGAGCGTGAGGCCGACGCCCGGCTGCGCGCCGAGGAAGCGCTCGAGCATCGGGCGCGCGCACTGGAGCGATCCAACGCCGACCTGGTGCGTTTCGCGCACGTGATATCCCATGATCTGCGCGAGCCTCTCAATGTAGTGGACATGCATTTGCAGCTGCTGCAGGAGCAGAACCTCGAGGGCGCCGATGAGCGCCACGTGAAACCGGCACGCCGCGCCTCGGCGCGTATGGCCTCCATGCTCGAAGGCCTGTTGCGGTATGCCAAGGTCGGCGGTTCCGAAGCTGTGGAGAACATCGACACGACCGAGGTCGTGCGCGCCGCGCTGGCCAACCTGGAGGCCACGATCCACAACAGCGGCGCCGAGATCGAAGTCGGCCCTATGCCGTACATCCGGGGCAACCGAGATCACCTGACGCTGCTGTTTCAGAATCTGATCGGCAACGCCATCCGACATCGCGGCGAGACGGCGCCGCGCATCACGGTCGCCGGCGAGCAGCAATCGTCGCACTGGTTGTTCCGCGTGCGCGACAACGGCCCTGGAGTCAGTCCTGAGCAGGCCGGGCAGATCTTCGGGCTCTTCACGAGCGGCGGCGGCAGCGCCGGTAGCGGTATCGGGCTGGCGATCTGCAGGCGAGTGGTCGAGAGCCACGGCGGACGCATCTGGGTGCAATCACCCCCGGGGCCCGGAGCGACATTCGTCTTCACCTGGCCACTGGATCCGGTAACCAGCGGGCAGCAACCGGCGGTCGGTGGGTAGTTGTCATCGCGGATCGAATTCGCCGGTGAGATCATCCCGGCGCAGCCGCCGCTCAGCTGTCCGCGGATCGGTAGTCTCGGAGCCGGTTATAGAGCGTCTTCAGGCTCACTCCCAGCATCGCCGCCGCCTCCTCGCGGTTTCCACCAACGGCGTCGAGCGTGGCTTGGATCAGCCGCTTCTCGACCGCCGCAACCGACATGCCCACGCGGATCCCGAGCGCGTCTGCGGCCAACGGAGCATCCGCCGGTTGACGCAGTTCGGCCGGCAAGCAGTCGACCTCGATCGCATCTCCCGCCAGCACGAAAGCACTGTAGAGGACGTTCTTGAGCTCGCGTACGTTGCCGGGCCACCCGTGGTCAGCGAGCCGCTGGACCGCCTCGGCAGCGAGATTTTTCTGAACCCCCTCGCTGACAGCGAGCTCGGCCAGGAAGTGACGCGACAGCAGCTCTATGTCGCCCTCGCGCTCGCTTAGCGGCGGCATGTCCACCTGGAACACTCGCAGGCGGTACAGCAGATCCTCGCGTAGCTTATTGTCGCGCACCGCATGCGACGGCGTGCGATTGGTAGCCGCCAGCGTACGCACGTCGAGCGGCAGTTCGCGCTCACCCCCGACACGCGTGATCGTGCGGGTTTCCAGCGCTCGCAGTAGCTTCACCTGCAGCTCGGGCGGCGTCTCAGTGATCTCGTCGAGCAACAAGGTGCCACCCCTGGCGCGCTCGAAGTACCCGTTGTGGCGGCGGTTAGCGCCGCTGAACGCGCCGCGCTCGTGGCCGAACAGCTCGCTCTCGATCAGGTTCGCCGGCACCGCTCCGCAGTTCAGCGCCAGGAAGGGCCCGCCCCGTCGACGGCTAAAGGAATGGATAGTACGGGCAGCGAGCTCCTTGCCGGTTCCGGTCTGTCCGGTGATCAGAACGCTGGCGTCAGTGGGGGCGACCCGGCCGATGAGGCTGTACACGCGCTGCATGGACGAAGAGACCCCCACCATCTCGCCGAAGTGGCCGAGCGAGCGCAGGGTGCCGCGAAGCGAGCCGACCTCCCGACGTAACTCGATCTGACGGCGCACGTGCCGCAGGACAGTGCGCAGCCGCTGCAAGTCGATCGGCTTTACCACATAGTCCACCGCCCCGGACTTCAGGGCCGCCAGAGCGGACTCCGCCGAAGCGTGCCCGGTCACCACGATGACGTCACCAGCCACATCTTCTTCGGTGGACAACAGGTCGCTGCCGTCGCCATCGGGCAGCCGCATGTCGAGCAAGAGCAAATCTGCAGACTCGCGCTCGATCGCCAGTCGGGCCTCGGCAAGAGTCGCCGCACCCTCGACCCGAAACCCCTCGTCTCGCACCAGCTCGATGAGGATGTCGCGCGAATCGCGGTCGTCTTCTACGACTAGTGCGGTCGGCAACTCGACCCCCGGTCCGAACAGCGGTCAGACGGCAGCCGGTCGTTTTCACCAGGCTGCAGAGCAAGCGGTTCACCTTGCCTGTAAATCTTACATGGTTCGACTGTAAATCATGCCCCATGCCCTCCTGGCGGCGGCACGTTCCGCTCCACGGAGCCCTCCGGATCGCAGGCCGGGAACGCCGTGTGACACAGGCCGATTCGCGCCACCCGGGTGTTCGGTCGGGGGCGCGACACGGCTGGCACGGGCCTTGCTCTACTCCGGGTCAGTTGCCGTGCAATCAACAGATTCGCTAGGCACACGGCCAGGGCAAACTGGCCACCAAACGGGTCCCCGAAAGCTCCGACCTTCCACACCGAGGAGAACCTCCATGTCGATCCGAACAACGCCAAGCGGCCTCGTCGCCCTCGCGGTCGCCACGCTGCTGGCGTCGACCGCCTGCGCGCACGTCAAGCGGCAGGAGTTCCAGACAGAAATGGCGCGCCTGGAGCAGGATCTGCGCGCCGAGTCGACCACCGGCGATGCAGCGCTCGGCAGTTGCATCGATGGAGTGGATGGCGAGCTGCGCCGTATGGACGGCCAGCTCACCGATATCGATCGGCGCGCGGCAGAGAACATCGCCCGCACGGCACAGCTTAAGTCTGACCTACGCGCCTTGGCAGTGGCTTTCAGCGCTTCGGTGGACCGGATCGAGAACGCCCTGGCGTTCAACGTTCCGGTGCACTTCGAGTACGACTCCGCCGAGCTGCGCAACGAAGATCTACCGGTGCTGGAGCGGTTCGCGACCGTCATGACCGAGCACTACCCGGCGAGCTTGATTACCGTCGAGGGCTTCACCGACTCGGCCGGCCCGGTGGCCTACAACCTGGCACTCGGCAAGGCACGTGCTGACGCGGTCCGCACCTTCCTGATGGCACACGGCAGCCTCAGCGCCGACCGAGTGCGCACTGTCAGCTACGGCGAATCCGAGGACCGGCAGGTCAGCCCGGGCGCCTGGGGGCCGGGAGAGAGCGGCATGACCAACCGTCGGGTCACGCTGGTCGTCGAGACCAGCGGCGGCGAGTGGGACGTCGCGACCCCCGAAGCGACGCCCGCATCCGACGTACCGGACGCCGAGTTATCGGTAATGGATTCGTAGCCAGCTCTGACGAGTGGGGGACGGCGCTCGACCGCCCGGCGTCAACGGGGTGAACGAGCCGGGCGGCGAGCGCCACCATCCACCAACCTGACCAGCCACTGACCGGACACCCTGGAGAATCCCGCGGCATCCTCAGCCTCGAGAAATCGCGTCGCACCGAAGCTCGAGGCCGGAACCGTGGGATTCTCCGGGGTGTCCGTGCGTCAGCTGGTCCCGGTCGAGAGGCGGTCTCGTGCAATTTCCTTTACCGACTTGAGATCGGTCTTGCCGGAACCCAGCAACGGGATCTCATCGACGCCAACAAAATCGTCCTTGCGCGGCAAGAACAGGTTGGGAAGGTCGGACGCGCGTAGGCGTTCGAGAACGTCCGGAATCGCCTCGTCATCGAGCGTGTGGACAACGGCAAGCCGCTCGCCCTTGCGAGTATCCACGACCGCGGTCACCGCGAACACTCGGTCCTCGATGCCGGAGCAGCGCTCCAGCGCCTCCTCGACAACACCGTGCGGCACCATCTCGCCGCCGATCTTGGAAAAGCGCGAGTAGCGATCGGTGATCTTCAGGAAGCCATCCTCGTCGAGCTTGCCTATGTCGCCGGTGACATACCAACCGTCGCGGAGCACGTCGGCG
Organism: Acidobacteriota bacterium; assembly: GCA_965197275.1. Taxonomy (GTDB): domain Bacteria; phylum Acidobacteriota; class UBA890; order UBA890; family WLXD01; genus DASCOT01. The sequence goes on along the minus strand of CBDAMQ010000031.1, from coordinate 317,181 downwards.
GTGAGGTCGGGGCGATCCAGGTAGCCACTCATCACGTTGGGACCACGCACCAGCAGCATCCCTTCTTCATCCGGAGGCAGAATCTCGTCGGTCTCCGGATCAACCACACGCACCGACACTCCGGGCACGGTCTGGCCGACGGTGCCGCGCCGCCAGCCTGGTTGATACAGGCCGGCGGCGCGGAAGTCCGGGACGTTGACTGCGATCACCGGCGCAGTCTCGGTAATTCCGTATCCCTCGAGCGCATCGAAGCCGAAGTGATCCCGGAAGGCTTCGGCGATCGCTGGCTGTAGTTTCTCGGCTCCGACCACCATCAGCCGCAGCGAGCCGAACTGCCCCGGGGTTAGGCGGCGGGTGTAGAGCTGAACGAACGTCGGCGTGGCAAACATGATCGTTGCCCGGTAGCGCCGCACCAGGTCACCAATCGCCATCGCGTCAAGCGGGCTCGGATGATAGATGATCGGCACCCCGATGTTGGCGACCATCCATAGCGTCGCCATGAAGCCGAACGAATGGAAGAACGGCAGCACACCGAGCAGCCGATCGCGCGAGGAGATCGGCACGATCTGTAGACAGCCGCGCAAGTTGGAGTCGATGTTGAAGTGGCTCAGCGGCACGCCTTTGGGCTCACCAGTGCTGCCGCTGCTGAAGATGATGGTCACCACATCCTCGGGCTGTACCGGGCGCGACGCCCCACAGGCCCGCTCCAGCCGGCGAATCGGAGCTATCAGGGCCAGCAACATGGCGACGACCCGATCGCCGGTGCCGATCTCTTCCGCCACCTCCTCGATCCAGATCGGCTTGACGCCTTCGGGAAGCTCGAGCTCCGCCTTGGCCATGAAGAGGCCGTTGGTGACCACGGTGCTCAGCCCCGCCTGGCGGGCCGCAGCTTCCATGCCTCGCTTGCCGGCAGTGAAATTCAGGTTCACCGAGACTCTGCCCGCCAGCGCCGCGGCGATGTTGACCAGAGCTCCGCCGACCGAGGAGGGCAACAGAATGCCGACCGTCTTCTGGCCATCCCAGTGCTTGCGCAATGCGCGAGCCAGGGCAATGGCGCCCACCAGGCTCTTGAATCGACTGACGTGCGGACGTGTCGCGTCAGCAAAGCCGAGCTTCCACGGCCGCGAACGGAAGCACCGCACGAAGCTGTGATGCAACGGCGCGCTGTCGCGGATCCGCGTCATCCAGGCCTCGGTGCCGAGCTCGCGTACCGCGCGGCGCACCTCGTGGATCGGAGTGTCGGACGGCAGCGGCGTCCCCACGCTGATGGTCACCGGGTAGGGAATCCGCGCCGGCACCTTGGTAAAGAAGCGGCCGCCCGAGCGACTGAAAATGCTCCCCCAGACGCGGTCGAGGAACAGTGGAACGATCGGTACGTCGTGCCCCTTGACGATGCGCTCGAAGCCGCGCCGGAAGGGCAACATCATGCCGATGCGCGTGATCTGACCCTCGGGGAAGATGCATACGATCTCGCCGCTCTCGATTGCTTTGCCGGCGGCGCGCATTGCCTGCAGGATCAGCTTGGGCCCCCCTGAGGCCGCAATCGGGATGGCACCGAGTGACTTCATGAACGGATGCAGCAGGGGATGGTTGTAGTACGTGACATCGGCGAGGAAACGGATAGGTCGATCGGTGCTCGCGAGCAGCAGGAAGGCATCGATGAACGAGACGTGGTTCGGGATCAGCAGGGCACCGCCCGTGGACGGGATGCGTTCCGCCCCGAGCACCTCGAGGCGGTACAGCGTGTTGGTGCTCAACACCAGCACCAGCCGGACAAGAGCGTCGGGCAACAGCCACAGCGCCCAGGCGGTGCCGGCGGTAACGCCGGCGGCGGTCAGCAACAGGATCGATTGGCTCGAGAACCCGGCGGACGCCAGTAGACCCGTACCGAGGGATCCCGCAAGGATGCCGACATAGACGAACAGATTCGACAGAGCCAGCACCGACCCGCGCCTGTCGGCCGGGGATCGCCACTGCTTGAGGGCATTCAGAGGCACGTTGATGAGCCCACCGGACAACCCCATCATCAGCAGCAACACCAGGGTTCCGGTGAAGCCCGGCATCAGCACGCCGAACAGCAGCGTGAACACTGCGAGCCCTGTGGCGCCGAGCGGGATCAAGCCGTATTCGACCCGGCGACGCGATAGCCGACCGGCCAGGATGCTGCCAGCGGCGATACCGGCCATCAGCACGCCGAGCGCAAGGCTAGCCGGGGCATTCGCCAAACCGAGATGGGTCTTCACGTACACCACGATGACCTGGAAGAAGATGCTCGCCACGAGCCAAAAGAAGATCGAGCCAACGACCGCAAGCCCGAGCACGCGATCCTTCCGGATCGCGCCCCAACCGTCGCGTAGGCTCGCCATCAGGCCGCCCGACGAGCGCGCTTTGGGCACCGATGGAACCGTCAGGGCAGCGCCGAAACCGGCCAGCGAAAGCAGGCATAGTGCGACGCCGGCAACCCACGGCGCACCGGCGACACCGAGCAAGAGCCCGGCGCTCGCAGTGCCGCCGATGATCGCCAGCGTCGACCACATCTCGAGCACCCCATTGCCTTGCGACAGGCTCGAGTGAGGCAGGAGCTCGGGCAGGATGCCGTATTTCGCCGGGCTGAAGAGTGCGCTCTGAGCGCCCATACAACCGAGAACCACCAGCGCCAGCCCACCGCCCTGCGGCTCGATGTACAGGACCCAAGCCGCTGCTGCCATGAGCACGATCTCCACCGCCTTCATGGCGACGATCACCGTGCGCTTGCTGAATCGGTCGGAGATCAGACCGGCCGGGAGCGAGAAGACGATGAGGGGCACGGTGAGCACGACGGTTGCCAGGGTCGTCCGCGCTTGCGCCGCCGCCTCGGCGCCACCGCTGCCCTGAACCGCATCGATCGCAAGCAGGGTGACGATCACGCGCCAAGCGTTGTCGTTGAAGGCGCCGAAGAACTGAGAGACGAGGAGCCCGCGCAGTCGGGCGACGACGGCGCTCAACGCGACGCTCCGTCGGCGGCAGTTTCGACATCCGCCGGACTCGTAGCTGCTCCGATGAAGTCGGCCACGAGCTGGACCGGATGGCGCGGCCGTCGACCGCCGAAATCGGCTAGCTGCGCGCGACACGAGGTGCCGCTGGCGAGCACCTCGTCGATCGGGACTCCGGTCGGAGTTTCCAGCTCCGAGATCTCAGAAACCAGACGCCTACCAAGCTCGCGGCTCACGGCGTAGCCCTCCGGCTTGTAGCCGAAGGATCCCGCCATACCGCAGCATTCGGCGGTCGTAGCGAGGACCTCGACGCCCGGCAATCTCGTCAGGATGCCGACGCTCGAATCGAACCATCCGACTGATTTTTGCTGGCAATGTCCATGCAGCGCGACGGTATGTTGCCCGCGGTGCGGATGGTGAGCGAGGGCAGTCCCGAGCAGCGTCGAGTGTTCCTCGAGGAACACCATGATCTCTCGCACGTTCAGGCTCACGAGAAACGCATCGTCGTTGGAGGGCGAGAGCTTCGAATGATCATCGGTCACGCAGGTCAGACACGAAGGCTCGAGTCCGACGATCGGAATCTGGCGGTCAGCGAATGGTGCCAGCAACCGAGATACCTGAAACGCTTGCTCGCGAGCTATCTCGAGAGCGCCCTGCGAGAGCGCCGCGCGGCCGCAACACGGGCCGGTGGCCAAAATCACGCGGAAACCGAGTTGCTCGATGACCCGAATGGCGGCCTCGGCGGCTTCAACGTCCGCGTAGTTGGAGTGACAATCGGCCCAGAAGACGACCAAGCCTGCCTCCGCAGAGTCGTCGAGATGATCGGCGTCGGCGCCGATCTCACCGACCACCCTGCCACCGCGGAGGCGGAACCAATCGGCCAGCGTCCTCTCCGGCATTTCCGGTAGCGGGCGGCGACGATCGATCCCCACGAACTGCTCCATCGCCCAACGCACCGGCGGCAGCTGAGCGAGCCCGCGGAGCCGTCCGGCACGCCGCGCGAGGCGGTAGAGCCGGCGTGGCTCGACGAGCAGCGCCGCGCCCGGGCCCACAGGCGTTGCTCGCTGGGAACGGACGCGCCCGCGCACCGTCGACGTCATCCACGGGATATCGATCCGCACCGGGCATACGTCCTGACAACGGGAGCAGGTGGTGCACAGCTCGTTGAACTCCGCCGCTGTCTCCAGGCCGCTTACCCCGGCCTCCCAGGCAACCCCGATACCAGATTGATACGTGGGTCCCCCGAACACGTGTCCACCGACCGCCTGGTACGGAGCGCACACGTTCATGCATGCGCCGCAGCGCACGCAGTAGAGCGCTTCGCGCAGCACCGGGTCGTCGCGCATGGCGCTTCGCCCGTTATCCAGTAGGACAAGATGGAAGCTGCGCTGACCCTCGACCAGCGGCGAGGCCCCCCACCCGGGCCCGGTGATCACCGACAGGTAACTGGTAAGCAGCTGCCCGGTTCCGGAGCGTGGCAACAGCTCGATGAACGGCTCGAGGTCTGCCATCCGCGGCAGGATTTTTTCGATTCCTGCAAGCGCCACATGGGCGCGCGGCAACTGGGTGCTCAAACGCGCGTTGCCTTCGTTCTCGACAACGATCACGGTGCCGCTTTCGGCGATCAGGAAGTTGGCGCCGGTGATCCCCAGGTTGGCGTCGAGGAAATCGCGACGCAGCTGCTGTCGAGCCAGCTGGGTGAGCCCCTCGGCGGTCTCCGGCACATCCTCACGTCCGAGCCCCCGCCGGAACGCGTCCCGTACATCCTCGAGACTCTTGTGGATGATGGGAGCAATCGCATGTGAGGGTCGATCGTCGTCGAGCTGCACGATGTACTCACCGAGATCGGTTTCGCGCACCTGCACCCCGGCGCTCTCTAGCGCCGCGTTGAGGTGGATCTCCTCGGAGGTCATCGACTTCGACTTCACGGCCGCGGTCAGCCCCTCGCGCCGTGCGATCTCGACGATGATCCGGCAAGCAGCCTCGGCGTCATCGGCACGGTGTACAACGCCTCCAGCAGCCGTAACCGATTCGGTCAGCGTCTCGATCAGCTCCGGAAGACGCTCGATCGCATCCTCCTTTATCGCCCTGGCGCGGTCGCGGCTGGCTTCGTAGGCCGGGAAGCGGCTGACCGCCTGGCGGCGCCGAGAAGCGGCCGCACGCGTGCCCGTCGGTACGGCCTGCTGCAACGACGGATCGAGCAGCGCGGCGCGGATCTCTGCCTGCAGATCACGTGATCCCACGCTTACCTGGCCTCATCGCCGACGATGATCACGTGCAGCGCGTTGGGACCGTGGATCCCCATCACCAGCTGCTGGACGATATCGGCGGTTCTCGATGGCCCACTGATCCAGACCCAGTTGCGCTGCCCGGCGGCGAATCGCAGCCCGAACTCCTCGAACGCGGTGGCGATATCAGGGGCAATATCACGCGCCCGCAGCACGGCGATATGTACCCACGGGAGAATGGTCGCCAGCCCCCAGCCACCAGGCTCGCCGCCCACCAGCAGCGTTCCCGACTCGGCAATGGCAAGCTCGGCGACCGTCAGCCCGACGCACAGCTCCGCGGCGCGGGCACCGGCCTGCGGCACCGGAACCAGATCGACACCACGGGCGCGCAGCGCCAGTTGCAAGCCCATCTCGTCGGCAAGCGCGAACGGTTCGTACAGCAGCGCAGGTGGACCTGGTTGCTCACGGACGATGGTGTCAATCGCCTCGCCGATAGCGGACCCGCCCTCGAGCACCCGTGCGGTACCGCCCAGTGAGCCCAGCGCCTGGCAAAAACGTTCGACGTTATCCTTTACCTGGGCCGTCATGCGCCTAACATCTATCAGCGACGATCGTTCCGTCAAACGCCGCACGCCCGACAAGCGGGTCGGTACCGAACAGCCCGAGGCCAACAGATGAACATCTTGGTAACTGGAGCGACGGGATTTGTCGGGTCTGCACTGTGTCGAGAGCTCACCGGCGCCGATCATGCGGTCACGGCGCTATCGCGCAACCCCGATGCTGCCAGGCGACGGCTCCCCATGCTCGGCAAGGTCCAAGAATGGCACCCCGACGCGGGGCCGGCGCCGAGCGCGGCACTGGACGGGTTGGACGCCGTCGTACACCTTGCCGGCGAGTCGGTCGCCGGACGCTGGGGCGCAGCTCAGCGCCGGCGGATCTACGACAGTCGCGTCGCCGGCACTCGGAATCTCATCGAGGGTTTCCGGTCGGCATCGTCACCTCCGCCGCTGTTGATCAGCGCCAGCGCCATCGGGTACTACGGTGTCCGAGGCGACGCCGAGCTCAGCGAGGCCGACCCCGCCGGGGATGATTTCCTGGCCGAAGTCTGCGCCGACTGGGAAACCGCCGCCCGGGGAGCCGAAGACCTGGGAACCCGCGTCGTTCGACTCCGCACCGGAATCGTCCTGGGTCACGGAGGTGGGGCCTTGGAGCAGATGCTCCTGCCAGCAAGACTGGGAATGAACGGTCCGCTCGGCTCCGGGCGTCAATGGTGGTCGTGGATACACATTGCCGACGTGCTCGGAATCATCGACTACTGCCTTGATGAACAGATCGACGGTGCGCTCAACACGACGGCTCCGGTGCCCGTGCGACAGCACGAGTTCGCCCGTACGCTGGGCGCCGTGCTGCGCCGGCCGTCATTCGTACCGGCGCCGGCGCTAGCGCTCAGAATCGTGCTCGGCGGGTTCGCCGCTGAGCTCTTGGGCAGCAAGCGAGTGCTCCCCCGCGCGCTTCGGGCGGCTGGATACGTGTTCCGCTTCCCGCAGCTGCGACCGGCGCTCGACGACCTCCTCGGGTAGCCGCGGGGCTCGAGCGCGCGCCGAAAGAAAGGGCTTCGGACCGACCTGGCCGCAGTCGTACCCTGATGGGCAACCGTTTCACCGCCGGAGAGAACCGTGCGAGCGCTCCGCGATCTACAGCTGCTTATCGAGTCACGCTACCCGATCATCGCCGTGGCGGCGCTGGACGAAGATCGTGTCGAGCAGGCGCTACGTCGGGTAACCGGCCGCATGTCCTTACCGCTCTTCACCTGGACCATGAGCCAGGGGCTGCGCCGGCACGATGCGGAGGCGGCGATCTACGATACGCATGAGCCGGCTGGCGCGTTAGCGACAGCCGGCGGGCTGGAGAGCGCCGGCGTCTTCTTCTTCAAGGACCTCGAGCGGGTGCTGGATCAACCGGCCGTGCTTCGTGGTGTGCTCGATCTTTTGAAGCCGTTTTCCCGTGACCGGCGGGCGCTGGTGATGTCGGGTCCGTCGATCGAACTACCGTCAGAGCTGAACCGCTTCGCCGCCTCCTTCGATCTCGGGTTGCCCGATCGAGCCGCACTCAGACAGCTTGCAAGCTCGGTCGTAGAGCGACTTCAACAGCAGCACGGAGTCGTGCTGAAGGTCGACCGCGAGGGCATGAAACAGCTGGTCGCGCCGCTCGTCGGCCTGACCCTGTTCGAAGCTGAGCGCGCGCTCACCGAGGTCGCGCTGCGCAATGGAGCACTGACCGTCGACTCGGCCAGCGAGCTCACCAGGCTCAAAGCCAAGCGCCTGGCAGACGAAGGGCTAGTGCAGGTCATACCGATCGCCGACGCGCCGATGCCGGCGGGTCTGGACAATCTGCGTGCCTGGCTCGACCGCAGGCAGCTGGCTTTCACCCCGGGAGCCGCGGAGTTCGGCCTGGAGCCACCGCGGGGCCTGTTGCTCCTCGGCGTGCAAGGATGCGGCAAGAGCATGGCGGCGCGCTCGGTAGCGCACGAATGGGGTGTACCGCTACTCGCCCTGGAAACCGGACGGCTCTACGACAAGTTCATCGGCGAGACCGAGCAGCGGCTCGAGCGCGCCCTCAGCGGCATCGAGCAGATGGCACCGTGCGTGGTGCTGGTCGACGAGATCGAGAAGTCGCTGTCGGCCAGCGACAGTCAATCCGATGGCGGACTATCCCGCCGCCTGATGGCGCGACTGTTGGGTTGGCTGCAGGATCGACCGGCGGGCGTCTTCGTGGTGGCGACATGCAACTCGGCCACCACACTCCCACCTGAGCTTATGCGCAAGGGGCGATTCGACGAGATCTTCTTCGTCGACCTGCCTGGCGGGCATGAGCGCTCTGCGATCTTTGCCTCACATCTGGCCGCCAGGGGACGCGCCCCGGACACCTTCGACCTCGAGGAGCTGGCGGCCGCGGCACGAGGGTTCAGCGGTGCCGAGATCGAGAGCGTCGTCGTGGCAGCGCTGTACGCCGCCTTCGCCGAGGGCACCGATCTCACCACCGAATTCATCCTGCTGGAGATCCGCGCTACCGTGCCACTGGCGGTGACGCGCGCCGAGGCCATCGCCGAGCTACGGACGTGGGCTCATGGCCGCGCCGTACCCGCTGGACGAGCTCGGGCTGCCTAGCAGGCCGTGGGCCGTACTTTACAATCGACTCGAGGGCATCGATCGGCCTGCCACTAGCGATCCCCACCGGCTGCTACTGGGCGACGCGAATCGGCGTTCAAACCCGGCGACGTTTCCGTGTATCTAAGACCGTGAAGGCACCGCGAGCACGCACTCGGGACGTCCCATGCAGGCAGCCACCCACAAACCAACCGCCATAATGGCCCGCCCGGCGAACGCGCTGGTAGATCGCGCCGCCAGCGGCGATACAGCCGCCTTCGAAGAGCTGTACCGCGAGACGAGCGGCCGTATCTACGCTCTTTGTCTTCGCATGACCGGCAGGCCCGCCGAGGCCGAGGAGCTCACCCAGCAAGCTTTCATCCGGGCCTGGGAGAAACTCCACACCTTTCGCGGAGACGCCAGCTTCTCCACCTGGATGCATCGGCTGGCCGCCAACGTCGTGCTCAGCCACCGGCGTAGCGAGATGCGCCGCCGTGCCCGCATCGTCGAGCAGGACGATCTTTCGTATCACGCAGATCTCTCTGACCGCACCAATCGTGGCCCGGCAGTCGACCTCGAGGAGGCCGTAGCCGCGCTGCCCGACGGCGCACGGACGATCTTCGTGCTGTACGACATTGAAGGCTACCGACACGACGAGATCGCGGAGCTCACCGGGGTTGCGATCGGAACATCGAAAGCACAGCTGCACCGAGCCCGGAAGCTGCTGCGGGAGGCGTTGAACCAATGAGCCGAGACGAGACGATTCGCAGCCTGGATGACCTGATCGACGGCACGATCTCAGACGAGGAACGTGCCCGACTGGAGCTGCTGCTGGACAGCTCGCCCGAGCTGCGCGCCGAGCTGGCACGCATGCGCGATCTGCAATCGCAGACGGCGTCCCTTCGACGTGAGATCGCCCCGTCCACCGACCTGTGGCCGGGAATCGCCGCCGGCATCGAGCAGCGCAAAGTAGTGCGGCCACGATTCGGTATGCATCGCACCCTGGACTCTGCCTCCGACAGGACGCTGGTCAACTGGCGCCGGGTCGGCTCGATTGCCGCGGCTGCCATGCTCCTGGTGGCGGTGTCGTCGGGTATCACGGCGTACCTGGTGCGCGCGCCGCTGGCCCCGGGCGAGGCTCCGCCAGTGCCAGCCGACGACTTCCTCACCGTCGCCTGGGACGGCTTCCAGGCCGCCGAGCGCAGCTATCGAGAGATCACCGACGAGCTCCTGTTGGCGCTGGACGAGCATCGATCGGAACTGTCGCCCGAGACCGTTCGGGTGGTCGAGGAGAACCTGCGCCTGATCGACGAGGCAATCAGCAGTGCCCGCGCCGCCCTGGAGCGTGACCCGGCGAACGTCGGATTGCTCAATCAGCTGACCAATATGTACCGCAAGCGAGTGACCTTCCTGATGGAAATCAGTCGCATCTGAACGAGGGATGACCATGATGAGAGCCCAATCTTGCTTCCACCGAATCGGTTCCCGCAGCCTCCTGTTGCCGCTCGCTACCCTGCTCATCGGGCTCTCGCTGCCCGGCACCGCGCTGGCGCAACAGGAGATCGACGACCGGCGGCCGGCAGCCTCCGACCTATCGCTCGAGATCGACGAGATCATCGTCGGAGATATCCGCGTCGTTGGGTGGGACAACAACGAGCTGCTGGTTACCGGCACCATCGGTGCGGACGTCGACGAGTTCGTCATCGAAGGTGGTCCGGAGTCGGTAGAGATCTACGCCGAATGGGATGAATGGGACAACGACAACGAGAGCGAAGATCACCGCCGCCGGTGGCGCGGCCGCGACCGCCAGGAAGTGGACGTCGAGCTCGAGATTCGAGTGCCGCACGGGGCCCGGCTGGAGATTAACGGAGTTACGGCATCGGTACACGTCGACCAGGTGCATGGATCCATCGAAATCGAGACCATCACCGGCGCGATCGAGTATTCCGGTAGTTCATCGTCGGTCGATCTGACGACCGTTACCGGATCGATCGTGGCCACCGCCGGGTTGCTGATGGAGGGCAACTTCGAAACGGTCAACGGTGAGATTCGCTTCGAGGGCGGTGTCGCTGCGGGAGCCGATCTCGATTTCGAGACCGTGAACGGCGGCGTCGAGCTGCTGTTCCCGGCCGACGTATCGGCGAGCTTCGATGTCGAGACGATGATGGGTGAGATCGTCAACGACTTCGGCGAGCAGCCACGACAAACGAGCCGCTGGGTGCCGTCACAGGAGTTGTCGTTCAGCACCGGTGGCGGCGACGCCGACATCAGCATCGAGACTCTGCAGGGAGCGGTGCGCATCCGGCGACAATAGGAGACACCGGACCGACCGCGGCAAGCAACTCGGGCGTTATGTATTGCTGGTGATACGCGCGCTGCCGCGTGCTGTCATGCGGCGGCTGAGCCTATGAGGCTGCCGTCGTCGCGAAACACACGAACTCGACGCAGCAACATGTTCACCAAGTAGAGCAACAACGCCAGCGCGGCCAGGCCCGGCCACAGCCGCAGCGGCCGGGTGACGGTCTGATCTCCCGGGTCGAACAAGTCGGCCATCGCCGGCTCGTGTACCCCGCCAGTTGCGGTGGCCAGCCCGCGCAGAGCCTCGTCATCGGCCGGGCGGTAGCGTCGCTCCGCGCTGACTACGGGAACGAGAGTACGCTCGATCGCGTCATCGCGGTCGGACCAAAGGAACCTGGCTTCGGCATCGGACGCCAACGGTAGGCGTGCCTCGTAGCGTCCCGGCGCCACCTGTGCCAGCTCGATCTCCGACTCATCGTCGCCAACGGCGGCCGTCACCGTCGGGCGCAAGGCGTTTCGGAAACGACCGGTTCCATCGACGAGCTCGAGTCGCAGCCGAGCCCCGGCTTGATCGCGAGCGACCGTGAAGCTCGGGCGCCTGAACGCGTCCTGGCGCATCGCTTCGCGCACCAGCTGTACCCAGAACTTGCCGTAGCCCTCCCACTCCAACCAAGGCGCCGACCAGCGGTTCTTGACGTCTGCAGCGAAGAACACTGCACGACCGAGACCGTATTGCCACCGCACCAAGATCGGGTCGCCATCGTCGCCGGTGTCGAGAACGATCTCGGCGTTGTCCTTCGACATCGTGCGGACGTAGCCCAGCAACGCCGGGGCGGTGTCCATCTCGAGGCCCGCCAGCGCCTCGATGGGCTTGCGCACCTCGGGGGCAACCTCGTCGTCCTCCTCGAGCGTTATCCCCTGTGCCTTCTGTGTCTCTTCGACGAAAATCTCGGGCACCCGCGACGGGTCCTCGATGAAGTAACTGCGTCCATCCCCCCAGGTGGCGATGTTGCCGAGCAGCTCACGATCGGCCTTGCCACCCACGGCCACCGTCGAGACGGTGATGTCCTCCTCCGTCATCTCGGTGACCAGGCCCTCGTAGTCGTCTTCGTACGTCTTCCCGTCCGACAGCAGGATCACGTGCTTCACCTCGGCCTCGGTCTGCTGAAGCGACAGGAACACGTCCTGCATGGCCGGGTAGATATTGGTCGGAGAGCTGGCTTCGATAGCGGCGATGCGCTCGCGCAAGCGATCCTTACCACGTGCCAGCTGGATCGGCACCGGCCAGTAGAAATGATAGTCGAAGGCCAGCAAACCGAACTGCTGCTCCTCCTCCAGCAGGTCGAGGGCGGCCTTGGACGCCTCCTTGGCGAGCGCCATCTTGTCGCCGACCATGCTGTATGACTTGTCCAACGCAATCACCAGGGCCAGGTCCTTTGGCTTGCGCTCCGCCTTGAACCAAATCGGTAGCGCGCGCTCGACCGGCGTATCGGCATAGCCATCTTCGCCGTAGACCGACTCTCCACCCGCCAGCACCAGGCCGCCGCCGTGATCGGAGACGTAGCTCTCGATAGCGTTCATGGCCGGGACGCTGAGCAGCCGCGGGTCGACATCGCTCAGGATCACGGCAGCGTAGCGCTCGAGTCGTCGCGGGTCGGTTGGCAGGTTCCAGGCGAGCTCGATCTCGACGTCGAAGCCCCCCTCCTGGAGCGCATCCCGCAGATAGTCGGCCGTATCTCCCCGCCCTTCGACGTACATCAGGCGCGGCCGCTCAGCGGCGTGGACTGCGAGTTGGACGGCGTTGTTCTGCGGCTCCGGGTCCCCTTCTATCTGCAACAACACATCGATGATGGCCGGCCCGCCGTCGTCGAGAACCGGTCGTGGCTCGACCACCGTCGGCCCCGGTGACAGCTGCAGCACCTCCGAGGACAGCACGCGGCGATCCTGGGCCACGATCAGCGTCCCCTCCACCGCCACCTGCGCGAACAGCTCCACGCGAAGTGCAAATGGCAGGCCGGCTGTCACGGTGTCGACGGACTCGACATCGTCGATCCAGGCGTCGGCGCGGTCTCGCGCCGCCGTGGTGCGCGTATACGTGCGCACACCATCGAGTCGTAGGCGATCCACCGCGCGGTCGAAATCACCGCGGTTTCCCTGGCCATCCGTCAGCAGCACCAGATGCGGCACATGGTGCGGCGGCAACGCGGCGAGACCGCGCTCGATTGCCGAGGCGAGGTCGGTCGCCGACCGATCGACGGCACCGAGTACGGAGCCGTCCGCCACCCGAACCTCACGGAGACCGGCGGCGTCGTCTGCCTGGATGGCGTTGCCGCCGAAGGCGAAGAAGCCCGAGGTGTCCGCCTCGCCGGTATCAACGGCCTCCTGTACCCAGGTGATCGCCTCGTCGACGGCCCGTGGCCGGATGCTGTGCGAAACGTCGAGCAGATAAACGACCGACAGCCAGGAGCCTGAGCGATGCAAGACCGGTTGGCTCATTGCCAGAATTACGAACACCAGCGCCACCCCGCGCAGCAGCAGCATCAGGTCGAGCTGGCGCCGGTGGAACTCGATGATGGTGTGCTTGCGCACCCACCATAGACCCAGCACCACGGGGAGTAACAGCAGCGGCCAGGTCTGTTCGAAGGTGATCTGCATTACTTCAGGTCTGCCTGGTTGACGCGCCGGACACTCGTGCCCTAGAACCGACGTCGGTGGCGTACTTCCGGGACGAGATCAGACCGTGATCCTCCGGTGGTAGGTCAGCGCCTCGAGCGCCAGCAACACCGCCGCCAGCGCCAATAGCGCCGGCCAGAGTCTACGCGCCATCGCCGGTACCTCGAGGGTCGCGGCGTCGGCGTCGAGAGCGCTCCGATTGATCGCCGAGGTATCGCGGCCGCCGGCACCGACCGAGATCGGCACCCGCCCCTCGTTGCTGGTGGCCATGAAGAGACCCGGCCGCAAGGCGGTAAAGTAGCTGCGTTCGCCGGAGCGGCGCAATGGCACCGCATCTGCCGACAGAACGTCGACCACGGTCACGCCGACGGCGGTCAACAGGACCTCTCCGAGGTCGGCGCCGCGCGTGGCAACGTGCGGCCGAAACCAGCGCAGCACATTGCTCACGAAGATGGGGAAGCCGAGGCTCTGGTCGAAGTCCGAGTCACCGAGAGCGAAGGTGGTCACGATCCATGGAGCCATCTCGCTGCGACCGCTGAGGATCAACGGCACGTTCGCGTCGCCGGCGATTGTCGTCGCGGCGCCCGGATCGACGCGTACCGCCAGCTCTACCTTGACGTCGTGCAGGTCCACGAACTGCATGACGCTGGATGTCGGATCTGCGCTCGTGATGGCGAGATCGCGGGCAGCTCCCTGGGCCCTCGGTAGCCAGTTGACATCTGAAGGGGCGAACAGCACCGCCGGGGTCGGCGGCGGATCTCCTGGCGCATAGCCCTCGAAGATGAACCCGTCGAACGACGGTTGCGGCGCAGACGTCTGTGCCATCCCGCCAACCCCACCGTTGCCGACGATAATCCTCCAATCCTCGTACTGCGTCGGCGTCATCGCCGTGAGCTCAAGGTGCGGCAACTCGAGCAGAAGCTCCGACAGCGACGAAGGACGCTGGCTGACCACGGCGATCTGCTGAGCGCGTTGCTCGGCCACCAGCAGGTAGGCGCTGTCGTCGAGGTCGAGAGCGTCCCCGTCGGTTCGGACCTCGGCCTCCAGCACACCGCCCTCCAGCGGGCTCAGATCGAAGGTATTTCTGTACAGCTCATCGGGTTGCAACTCGACGGTGCGGCGGAACTGTACGCCGCCTGAGTCGCGCAAAACGATCGTCGTTTCCTGCGCCGACGGCGAGAAGTTGCCTACTTCCAAAAAGGCCTCGGAACGGTAGGGATCAGACGGCCACGGGCGCACCTCGAAGGACGTCACGCCGACGTTCACGGCCGGCTCGTAAACCGAGGCGACGCGATAATCCGGCGGCAACGACACGATCCCTACGCCGTCGGTTACCACCCAGGTCTCGGTGTCGGGCTCCGGGTCGGGCAACACGAAGCGCGAGCCGATCGCCCGAACGTCGATGAGAACCTCGCTCACTGCGTGTCGATCCCGTGTGCGGGCCGAGATCAAGCGGCCGTCGGTGTCATAGACAGTGAAGCTGTCGGCTCCAGAGCCGCCTCCGAGTAGCTCGGCAACACGATCTCGCGCCGCCTGCAGGCGCGAGCGCCCGTCCCCCATCTGCGCCGCCATGTGCGGTCGGATATCCATCACAAGCCGGACATCCCGCGGCGTGCGGCCAGCCCCCCCGAGCTCCGCCTCGGACAGCACCATGACCAGCGACAACCCGATGGCGAGCGCAATGAGCAGCGAGATCAACCGCCGCAGCAGCTCCATCCACGAGCGCCGCTTGCGCCGCTCCAGCACGCGATCCCACAAGAACGAGGACGAGACCACCACCCGACGGTGCTGAATCCGCAGAAAGAAAATCACCACGATCGCCACCGCGGTCGCGGTCAGCAGTACCCAGGCCTGCCATTGCGCCATCGCCAGGAACGTCATCGCGCGCTCACGACAGGAACCTCCCTTGCCGCATCACCTGCAAGATCAGGTCCTCGAACGGATGCTCGGTCACCGTGCGCACGTAGCTGAAGCCGTAGAGAGCGCAATATCGCTCGAGCTCATCGCCGTAGCGACCGAACTCCTCTTCGTAGGCCTGTAGAAGCGTTGGCGTTACTGTAACGTCCCGCGGCTGGCGAGTCTCGGAATCGATCAGAGTGACCTCGCCGTTCAGAGCCGGCAATATGTCCTGTGGGCTGACTACGTGCACGGCCAGCAGATCCTGGCGGCGATAGCGAACGATGTCGAACGCGCTGGTAGCGCCGTGCGGATCGAAG
Organism: Acidobacteriota bacterium; assembly: GCA_965197275.1. Lineage (GTDB taxonomy): Bacteria > Acidobacteriota > UBA890 > UBA890 > WLXD01 > DASCOT01. The sequence goes on along the minus strand of CBDAMQ010000031.1, from coordinate 301,648 downwards.
AAGTCGGAGATCGCCACCGTCATCCCGCGACGGCGCTTGGCGGTAAAGAAGCGATGGAAGGCTTCGCCGGCGTTGGTCTCGTGGCTGGCGCGCACGCGTGACAGAAACCGCAGGATGCTGAAGATCTGGCCCTTGCTGCGCTGCGCCGGTAGCTCCTCGATGATGCCTTCAGCGAAGACGACAAGGTTGACCCGATCCAGATTCGACAGGCCAATATAGGCTAGGGTGGCCGCCACTTTCTTGGCGTAGTCGAGCTTCCTGCCGCCATCCGTCCCCATCGACCGACTGGCGTCGACGAAGAGATGAATCGGAAGGTCGGTCTCCTCCTCGAACAGCCGGAGAATCAGCCGGTCGAGTCGCATGTAGGCTCGCCAGTCGACTGCCCGAGTATCGTCGCCAGGCACGTAGCCACGGTAGTCGGCGAACTCCACTCCGGCGCCTACTTTGCGTGCCCGCCGCTCAGCCTTGAACTGGCCTGACAGCAAGCGCTTGGAGACGACGCTGAGCAGCTCGAGCTTGCGCAGGAACTCCTCGTCGAACGGTCCCAGGCCACCGTCGCTCAGCGGCTCGGCCGTGGCTGCACTCATCAGCGCGCTCGCGCGATCACGGGGTCTCTACTCGCGGGGCCCGGGCAGGCTCTCCAGAATCGCCGCCAGGATAGTGTCGGTGTCGACGCGGTCGGCCTCGCCCTCGAAGTTGAGCAGCACGCGGTGTCGCAGCGCCGGCATCAGCATGGCGCGGATGTCCTCCGCCGCAACGTGCACGCGATCCTTCAGCAGCGCCCGGATCTTGCCGGCGAGGACGAGCGCTTGAATCGCCCGCGGACCCGCCCCGTAGCGCACATAGCGCTCGGTCTCGTCCACGGCGTGCTCCATGCCAGGATGCGTGGCCAGAGTGAGCCGAATGGCGTAGTCCTGCACCGGCTTGGAGATCGGCACCGACCGTACCGTCTTGCGCATCTCGACGATTTGCTCGCCGTCGAGCACCCGCTCCACGGTTGGCTCGTCGACCTGTGTCGTGCGCTCCATGATCTCGTGCAGGTTGTCGACGCTCGGAAAATCGAGCTTGAGCTTGAAGAGAAAACGATCGAGCTGCGCCTCCGGCAGCGGGTATGTTCCCTCCATCTCGAGTGGATTCTGAGTGGCGAGCACGAAGAACGGCTGTTCGAGCGAGTAGGTCTCGCGCCCGACCGAGACGCTGTTCTCCTGCATCGCCTCGAGCAGTGCCGACTGCGTCTTCGGGGTAGCGCGATTGATCTCGTCGGCCAGAATGATGTTGGCGAAGATCGGGCCCGGCTGGAAATCGAGGTGCCGAGCTCCGTCCGGTGTCTCGTGCACGACGTTCGTCCCGACGATGTCGGCCGGCATCAGGTCGGGGGTGAACTGGATGCGGTGGAAGTCCAGGTGCAACACATCGGCCAGGGTGTGCACGAGCTTGGTCTTGCCAAGGCCCGGAATCCCCTCCAGCAGCGCGTGTCCTCCGGCCAGCAAGGCGGTGAGGATGCCGGTGATGACCTCGTCGTTGCCGACGATGATCTTGCCGATCTCATCACGGACGATCCCGAACCGCCCCTGGAAGCTATCGATGCTCTCTTCGACTTCGATCATCGGCCTTCGTCTTCTTTCTGATTGTCGCGTTCACGCAGGTTCTTGAAATACAGCCGCACGAGGTCCCGGTAGGCCCAAGGCACGATCTCGGTTTGCAACAGTTCCTGCTCGGCGAACTCGCTCGGTGTCTCGACCTGTTGAAAAGCCAGCCGCGACTCCTCCGCCTTGATGACCAGCTCCTCCAGTTCTTCCGGCTCCTCCTCTCCCTCCTCCTCCGGTAGCGCCAGGATCTCGCGCTGCAGCTCCACTTCCAACGTGCTCAGCTCGCCCTGGAACAGCTCCTGCTCCTCACCTCCCTCGCGCGTCGCGTGCCCCACCTCTTCCTCACCGAGTTGCGACTGGTCAGCTTCGTCGGTGCCCTGTTGGAGGAACACCTCATCGCCGCCCGGCAACGTCGTACCGCTTTCCTCGGTAGATTCGCCCTGGCCTTCCTGCTGGCTGGCGTTGGGATCCGGCGCTTGCTCACCTTCGGTGTCGGCGGGGAGATCTTCGGGGTTCTCGACCTGGGTCTCCTGTCCCTCTTCTCCGGCCTCGCCTTCCTCACCGGCCTCGTCCCCTTCCATGAACGCTCCCTCGGGATCCGGCTCCTGCTCCTCGAGCGCGCCGTCTTCCTCGAGCGCGCTGTCCGACACCTGCTCGTCGCCCGGCTGCGGTATGAGCAGCTGGTCGTCGGCGACCGGTGGCTCCGCCTCATTGGCCCGGGCGGCCTCGGTTGCGTCCTCTAACGCCGCCAACGGACCCATACCTTCATCGTCGGGCTCCTCTGACAGCGTGATATCGCTCAACCGGTCGACGACAGTTTCGAACACCCGCGGCACGGGGAGCAGCGCCACCGCCATCAGGCCGGCGAGGCAACCACCGGCAACGCCCAGGCGTTGCGGGCGGCGGACGGGAACCAGCTTGCTGCCGTCGAGCGTACGGGCGGTGTCCGCGGCGCGCTCGACATGCGTACCGACCCAGTCGTCCTCCTGCGGGTGGCGCACGAACCAGTACGCCGACGTGAGCTCGTCGGTCAGATCGGCAACCTCGTCAGCGTGGGTAGCGGCTTCCCATAGCGGCGTCGGACGAGCGAGGCGCACTACGGCCCGCACTGCCGCGGCGACCGCCACCAGCGCGAACAACAGCCAGCCCACGATGACCTGACGCGGCATCGTCGCGTTCCATAACGCGATCAGCAGCCATGCCGCCAGCACACCGCCGAGCGCGTCGGCGATCTCCTGAAGCACGCGGTTGGTCCGCGCTCTGCGCGTCAGATCGCGCAGCAAACGAACGATCGATGTGGAGTCGGGCATGAGACCAGGAGGGGACCGTCTGAAGGGCACTTTACGGTAGTGTCCTGTCGCAGTAGTTGGCGACAGACACTAGCATAACGTCCGCAATGCACTCGGTTCATTGACCACAACAGGCACCCGCGTGGCTTGCCGGCGGTATAGGTCCGCTCCTACACTTTGGTGACTACCGGAGTGGGGTTGGAGTCGGACGTCCAACCGCGTCCCCGCCGCGGGATCGGCTACCCCTCCAACTGACGTCCTCGGGAGCAGGTGCAGTGCACGCACAGCGTCCAGATACAGGAATCTCCTCGATCGGCCTGGCCCTGCCACCGCTGTCGATGGACCTCGATAGCCTCGCCCGGTTACGCGGTGTCGATCCGGACAAGTACAAGATAGGGCTCGGCTGCGATCAGATGTCGCTGTGCCCGCCCGGGTACGGCGTAGTCGATCTTGCCGTCAAGGCCGCCGAGCGCGCCCTCGACCGGTGGGAGGGCGACCGATCGCAGATCGGGTTGCTCGCAGTCGGCACCGAGACCGCGGTCGACATGAGTCGCCCATTGAGCGCCTTCGTGGCCGATCGACTCGATCTCGGGGGCGCCGTACGCTCCTACGAGGTCAAGCATGCCTGCTATGGCGGTACGCTCGCAGTACGCCAAGCAGCGGAGTGGCGTATGTCCGGTGCCGCCGCTGATCGCGCGGCGCTAGTGATCGCCGCCGACGTGTCACTGTACGAGCCCGGTGATCCCGGCGAGCCGACGCAAGGCGCCGGCGCCGCCGCCATGGTCATCGGCGAACCGACCGTGGCGTCTATCGAGCAGGAATCACACGCCTGGAGCGAGCCCCAGTTCGATTTCTTCCGCCCAGTCGGCGAATCCTTCCCGCGGGTCGACGGAGCGCTGAGCCTGGACTGCTACCGACGCGCTGCGGAACGCTGCTTCCGCGCCCTGGTACGTGAGCGCGATCCGGAGAAGGTCTTCGCAGAGCTCGCGGCAATCTGCTTCCATGTGCCCTTCCCGAAGATGGTCCGCAAGACGGTGCACCGGGTGGGCGAGCACTTCGGCTGGAGCCTCGAGGACATCGAGCGGCTGTTTGAGCAAAAGGTCGGCCCGACCATGCTCTGGAATCGCCTGTGCGGCAACGCCTACACCGCCAGCCTGTGGATCTCGGTGGCCAATGCACTCCGCGGCCTGGTAGAGGGCCAGCGACTGGCGGCGTTCTCCTACGGGTCGGGATTCGGCGCCGAATTGCTACTGCTGCACGCCGGCCCCAAGGCGATGCTCGGAGAGTGGGCCAGCGACGTCGAGGCCGATCTCGGCGGTCGCGAGCAACTGGACGGTGCCGCTTACGAGCGACTGCGCAGCTGAGTCTGTCGCGCTCTTACGGGCCGTCGGCGGCCTCCCCCACACGTCGGACCATGCGCTCCTACGCCGCTGTGAACTGAAGCCCCCACCGATTGTAGGCTCGTTTGCGAGGCGGCACGTCGCTGCCTACCCTTATCTGGGTCCTGTGTCCGAGTAGGATCGACGTATTCCCGTCGATATGCACGCAGTCCTTGACGCGGATACTGGCTATGGCTTCCGAAGCAGCCGAGGACAGCATGGGAACTTCTGCAGATCTGTCGAGCAACAGCCAAGGCTGCCTGGCATTGATGCGTCGCCGAACTTCGGTGCACGCCACGGTAGGCTGTCTAGTTTTCGCGGGGGCCATCGCCTATGGGCTACCCGCCTTGGCAGATATCAGCCCGCTATGGACGGACGGCGAGTTGGTGGGCTTCTCCAGGGTCGTCGTGATGGCCGAGGTGACCCGCGTCACTTCGCGCTGGGATGACGCGGCCGACGGTATCTACACCTACGTGACGGTGCGCATCGAGGAAGTTCTGAAGGGGAACGTGTCGCGTCGCCGCATCACCCTGAAGCAACTTGGTGGGCAGGCGAGAGGTCGGGTGCTCCAGGTCGCCGGTCAGCCGACGTTCAGTGTCGGTGAGCGCGTTGTTCTGTTTCTCGAGGTGCGTCCGCGCGACAACACGCTGTATACAACCGCGCACTGGCAAGGCAAGTGGCGCATCGAGCGGGATGCCGCTACCGGCGAGGAACGTGCCGCGCGCGGTGCCGGGAGACACTGCGCAGCTCCGAATTGCCGACCCCGAGACGCGCCCCCTGCGGAGGTTCCTACGCACGATCCGCGCTCGTGCTGCCGAGGCCGAGGGGCAGGCGCGCGCCCCCAGGATTCGCTTTAGCCCACGGACCGTTCTGATCCACCTCGGCTTCGTGACGGTCGTGGTGGCCGGAGGGCTCCTGGTACTGCGGTGGCGCCGCTTCGCCTGGGTACATATTCCGTGTGCCGCGTGGGGTGCGCTCATCTCGCTCGGCGGCTGGATCTGTCCCCTCACGCCGCTGGAGAACCAGTGGCGCCGGCAAGCCGGCCTGCACGGATACGAAGGAAGCTTCATCGAGCACTACCTGATACCTATGCTCTATCCCGCCGAGCTAACGCGAGAACTCCAAATCGGTCTGGGGATGGTTGTAATCGCACTCAACGTCGTGATCTACGGCTGGATTTGGCGTCGCGACCGGCAACGATAAGGCGAGCGGAGTGCCGCCCCGCTACCCCTCCCGGTGCTCTACCACGGCCACCTCAGCAACCTCCAAAAGTAACGCTAGCTGCTGCTCTGAGATCGCTGTCGGTGCTATGGCGAGGATCACCAGCGTGAAGTCGGCCAGCGTGCGGATGTCGCACTTTCGCAGGGCTGACGATGTCTCGAGCCGGATGCCGTCGAGGTGGGCTATCCGGGTGGGCGGGGCGAGCTTCATGCGCGGGAACTTACTCCCTAATCGAGGACGCGACACCGAATGCGCATCACGCCAACCCCCACAATTCACCGGTGCTAAGAAAGTGCCAAGAACGAGCGTTTGAACGCGATTCCGCGCCCTTACAGCCCCGAAAAACAGGCCGTATTTGCTGGGGTCCGGCTACTGAATGTAGCCGAGATCTCGGAGCTCACGTCGGAGGGCTTCGTCGATCTCGATCGGATCTGCATCCGCAAGCGCGCTGTGGCTTCGAATCACAGCGAGATTGACGTCCAGCGCGGCTTTGACGTGTGGGTACTGAGCCGAAACATCCACGCGTTCGATCGGATCCGCTGCAAGGTCGTACAGCGCGCCGTCGTATAGCTTCCAGCGAGCGGTCCGGATCGAGGTCGGCAGCTCACCGACGTAGTCTCGCTGGCTAACGGCGAACACCACATCGGTACGACGATTGAGCACCCGGTCCATCAGGCTGCGACCCTCGAAAGGCTGTGCGGTGTCGATGTCGAGCAGATCTACCATCGTCGGCAGCACGTCGATCCCGCGCGCCACTTCGCCCACTGTGCTGCCACCGTAGCGCGAGCCCGGCAGCTTGATGAGCAGCGGCACGGTCAGCAACTCGTCGTACAGCGTCCACGAGTGCCATCCATGTCGCCCTCGCTCGCCAAACTCCTCGCCGTGATCGGAGGTAAAGACGATCAGCGTGTTGTCGAACAGCTGGCGCTCCTTCAGATAGGCCACCAGGTCACCGAACGCCGCATCCATGTTGCGAATCTCGCCGTCATAGGCGGCAACGATGTGGCGGCGATCCTTCTCGGAGACGCGCAGGCGCACCGGGTTCTCGAAAACGGACTTTAGGTATTGCAGCGTGATCTCGTCGCCGAGATCACCGTCGTAGCCCGGATCGAACGTCTCCAGATGCTCCGCCGGTGGCGTATACGGCGTATGCACTTCGTAGGTGTGCAGGAACAAGAAGAACTGCTCGTCGCCGTACTCGTCGAGGAATCCCTTTCCCTTCTCGACGATGTCGCTGAAGTGTGACGCGTGTGTCATCTCCTGCTCGAACGATTCGTAGACGTCGAAGCCCTGGTCGACGTTGTATTTCTGGTGCATCTGCGCACCGGCCGTAAAACCGCCGGTGCGGTACCCGGCCTGGAACAAGATCTCGGCCATGGTGACGGCCTCATCGGGCAACGGTCGCTCGGTAGAGCGAAACGCACGATGGTGTTCGGGAATCATCGAAGTGAAGATCGACGCGTGCGACGGCAGCGTCGACGGCGCCATCGCGATCGCGTGATCGAAACGCACCGCGACACTGGCAAACGCATCGACGTTCGGAGTCGTGTCCCGCTCGTAACCGTAGGCGCCGACGTGATCCTGGCGGAGCGTGTCAATCGAGATCAGGATCACGTTGCAATCGTCGCAACGATAGCCCGACGATGGCCAGCTCAAACCGCCGTTGAGGCCACCCGCCAACGCATAACTGGCCGGCAGATCGACGGCATCAGCCGCCTGGGCGAGCAACAGCAGCGAGGCGGCGGAACATATCCAGGTCGAGCTACTAGACGGACGAGGCATGGTGCGGGTCGGACTCACGCCAGTGGCGCTGCCGGCGGTGGTGGTGGAGGTCGCCAGCGCGCTGAAACAGGACAATCCTGACCTGATTCTAGGCGATCAACTGCCGGCATGCACCTACGCGACGAGCACGACGAACAGCGCCCCGGTGGCGTCCCGAGATGCTGACCAGTTGGAGTCAGCCAGCGGGCACCAGAATCTCACTCGACCGCAACTCGGCGCTCGGATTGATCTCGTGCGCGGCCTCACGGTGGCGACGGGCCTGCTCCTGCCGTCCAAGAGCTGCCGCGATCGCGGCTGCGTGCAGGTGGAAATCCGCCCGCCGGGTACCGAGTCGAAGGGCCGCAGTGATCGCATCGGCAGCCTCCGCGACCTCTCCGGCGGCGAACAGGGCCCAGGCCAGCGTGTCGTGAGCCTCCACATCCATCCGAGTCTCGAGGTCACGGCGCGCCCGGTAAACGGCCTCCGTGGCATTCAGACCCCGCTCAGCCAGCAACCGCGCCATCGGCCGGTCCTCGGCCGCTCCGCCGATCCTTCCGGCTTCGAGAGCGGCGGCAAGGAGTGCATCGGCCTCGCGCTCTCGGCGCTGACCTCGGTACAGGTCGGCGAGCGCTGCCAGGTGCTCCGGATGTGGGACTTGCGAGACGATCGATTCGTAGGCGTCGATCGCCTCCGCGAGCGAGCCGTCCAGGGCCAGCAAGCGCGCCCGAGCCAGTCGAGAGCCGAGATGAGCCGGCTCCAGACGAAGGGCGGCGTCAGCCGCAGCCAGCGCCTCCTGACGGCGGCCCCGGAGCGCATGGAACTCCGACAGTCTGAACAGGTACCAGGCCATCTCGGACTGCGGGACGTACCGCGCCTTGGCGGCGCGCGCGGCGCGCAGCAACAACTCTAACGCCACACCGTCCTGGCCGTGGACCTCGGCGAGGACGGCCTGTCGCACGAGCACCGGCGGCCCCGCATGAGTGAGAGCCAGATCGGTGGCAAGCTCGGCGGCCTCCTGGTAGTCGCCGCGCCCCATGAGCGCATCGAACAGCACCGCCCGGGCTCCGCGGCGCTCAGGCCAGCGCTCGATCAGCGACCTGGCGATGGACGCGGCCTCGGCGAAACGATGCTGCGAGCCCAACACGCGCGCCAGTGCCAGCTCGGCTTCCGGGTAGTCTGGGCGTAGCATGAGCGCATACCGCAGCGCATCCTCGGCGGCACCATAGCGCGACTCGTCGCCGGTCTCTCGGGCGTGACGAGCCTGCAGCGTAGCAAGCATGTAGCGGCTGTTGGCGCTAATGGGACGCTCGGCAACCCGACGTTCAAACGCACCAATGTGCTCGGCGGCAGGCGCCAAGCGCGGCAGACGAGAGGACTCCGAACCGGCGACCTCTTCCAGCACCGTCGCCAGCGTCGGCGAACCCGCAGCGTCCGCAAGAAGGGCGGCCAGTGCGGCGGCGGCGGCGGTGGTCACCAGGGCGAGCGCAGCTCGATTCGGCGACGTCATCTGCTTCTCCGATTTGATCGCGGCCCCGGTTGGCCGACCAGCGACCCCAGTGGGCGCGGGATTACCCCACGCCAGCCAGGTCGCCGATCGGCCGACAACCGGGAGTGGCCTAGTGGGCTGGGGCGAGGTACGGGAAGGTCGCCAGGAACGGCACGTCGTTGGCATCGACGCAGTCGCCCGTCAGGGCGCCAGCGGTCAGCAATCCGAGCTCGGCATCGATGACGTCGTCAGCCGGGCGGCGCCCGTTCAGGAAGCCGGCGGCAGCGGCCGGGTCGAACGGCATGATGTCCGGCTGCAGGACACCGGCGAGCGCCACGGCGGTCGGCGTCGTGTTGCCTCCTCCCTTGAAGCCCCTGCGCAGGAAGCGGCTGAACGTCGCCGGATCATCGATGGGGTCTCCAGCGTTGTAACGGTTCTTCTTGTTGCTCGGGATGAAGACGGTGTTGATGGCCGGAAACGCTGTCCGATCGATGCGTTCGCCGCCAGAGCTGGTTGTTGCCCAGACGCCGAAGGCGCCCGCACCCAGATCACCCGACGGCATCTGCAGCACGATGGCGTTGACGTTGAGCCCGGCGAAGAAGTCCGTTTCCCCGCCATCGCAGAATCCGCGTCCACCGCTTCCCAGGAACGCATCGAGATCGAAGAAAAACGGATCGTCAACGAACCCCGCGAAGACTCGGCCGCCGCCATTGGCGAACTTCGCCGGCGCGCCGGTGTTACCGGACGCCACAGCGGCGCCGTCGAGGGTCACGGTGTATGTCTGGCGACCGTTGGCGTTCGGGGGGTCGAAGCGCAACGTGAAGTTCATGTCGGCGAGGGCGTCAGCGTCGTTATCCACCAGGATGGTGTAGTCGACCGAGGGATCGAAGCCCGCCGGGCCGAACACGCCGGCCGCCGGGTTGTAGGTGGTGGCAATCGTCACCTGCGCCCCACCCCCGGGCGGAAACACGAACAGATCGGCCAGATCGGCCATCAGGTTGCCCGCCGGCGGCGACAAATCGGGAGCGTCGAGATGATCGGCCGCCTCGGTCGAGGACAGCCCTGCGAGAACGAATAAGACGACCGCCAAGATCAAGCCAACGGCCACACCAAGCAAGGCGAGCTTGCGCATGGGGTGCTCCTCTTCTGGAGGTGGGTGAAGTGCTTCCTACCTCCTGTACGCCGCCGATCCACGATCGGATCGTCATGCGGGCGAGAAAGCCGGCCGGGACAGCACCTCGAACGCGGTGCCCAACATCAGCGGCCCGTTCGGAGCGCGAGTTGTCGGTAGCTGAAACTCGCTACCAGGCCGCTAGTTGCCGCCGAAGCTGCCCACGAGGAACGGTGTCGTGGTGGGCTGCGGCGAGCCTCCCGCTGGCTCCTCGGTTACCGCTGCCAGGTCGAACGCCGCTCCTGCCGGCATGGCGACGACGAGCGCCGCTCGTTGCGCGGCGTCCGGGTCAAAGATCCCCAGGCTTACCGGGGCCGTTCCTGCGACGGTATCAATGCCCCACATCTGATAGGTACGCCCGGCCGGGGCAGGCGCGAGGTTGAACGCGGTCACCACCGCAACGTCCTGGCGGCGATTCCAGAAGACACGTGCGGACGGTGCCGCATCGGTCGCACTCAACGTCGCGGTGACAATATCGGCATCGACCAGAACGTCGAGAAGCGCTTGCTGGCGATCGACCTCCAGCTGACTATCTGTCAGCTGTTGCCGGGCGCCGTCGAGTGCCGATCCGATTTCGAGCCGTGCCTGGCGCTCGAACCAGTAGCCGGCGCCGGCGGCGACAGCGGCCACGGAAGCGGCCGCGAGCAGCCAGCGCGAGACGCCGAGACCGGCGGACGATACAGCTAGGTCCGCCTCGCCGGCCGGCGGCCGCGCTGCGACCGCCTCGTCCAGGATACGTTGACGAAGCGCCGGATCAGGGCGAACCTCCGGAGCGGCGAAGGCCAGCGACCCGGCAGTAGCTCGAAGCTCCTCTACCTCGCGCTGGCAGACCGCACACTCGGCAAGGTGGTCCTGGAACTTCGACCGCTCGTCGCCGTCGAGCGCGTCGAGGGCATACGCCGCCGCGGAATCCAGCCAGTCGTGGCGCTCGCTCATCGCTCCACCTGCTGCCGTTGAAGCCCGCTCAGCGACACACGCAGTTTCTGCATTGCCGCGCGCAGGCGCGATTTCACCGTACCGAGCGGCTCGCCGAGCTGCGCCGCGATCTCGCTCTGCGTCATGCCGCGGTAGTAGGCCAAGACCACCGCCTCACGCTGTTCGGACGAGAGCTCCGACAGCGACAGGCTGACCAGCTCCCGTTGCTCCGCGTGCGCTACGTGTTCCTCCGGACCCGCCGGGAACCAACCCATCGGCTCGGGTGACTCGCCGGCGGCCTCGACTGCGCGGAGCCGACGCCGGCGGGCGCGGTGCAGATCCAAAGCGCGGCTGCGAACGATCGTGTGGAGCCACGCGGCGACGCTGCTGCGCGCCGGCTCGAAGCGCTCCGACTGCCTCCAGACCTGGGCGAAAGCTCGGGCTACAGCATCTTCGGCATCCTGATGATCGCGCAGGATGCCGAAGGCGATCGAGTACGCGCTGACGCCGTATAGATCGTAGACGCGGCCCAGCGCCAGATCGTCTCCATTGCTTGCGCGCACCACCAGCTCCGTGTCGGACAGCTTCTCCAGTTCGGTTGGGTGCCCCATCGTCGTGCTCGCGCTCGCCTTACGACCGACTGCAACCATACGGCCGCGCCGATCGGACTGTAAAGACGTGCAGGGTCGACGGCAACGACTTACCCCCTGCTTGCTAGTACGCCGCGCCGCAGAAAGCGGTTTGTCGACCTGCTAAGGTGCTGGCCCACGGCTGTCCACGGGGGCGCAGCCCGGCAGGCGGGAGGCCACGATGACGCGAGCGCTCGACCGCGCGGCGCTCCGCCGATGCGCCGAGATACTCCTGCCGGCGGAGCTGTCGACACTGGAGCGCAACGCCGCCGTAGACGCGTTCTTGCGCTGGGTGCGTGGCTACCGTTCCGCTGCCGAGATGGACCACGGCTACGGATTCACTCGCCTTCGTGAGACTGAACCCTCCCCTGCCGGCGGCTACGCGCAGGATCTCGCAGCACTCGAAGCGGTGGCTCGGCGTGACCACGGCGGTGACGTCGCATCGCTCGACGAGGAGCGGTTGCGACCCCTGTTGAGCCACACCATCGACACGGCAGCGCCCGACGATGGCCGGATGCCGGCACGCCCCGACACCACCCATGTTCTCGTCGCGCTGATGACACATTACTTCCGCAGTCCCGAGGCCGCCGATCGGTGCTACGGAGTACGCATCCGGCGGGAGATCTGCCGCGGTCTGTTCACCGACCTTGACGGCCTCGAGCCACGAGCGGACGACTGATGCAGGTGCGGCGGACCGATGTTTGCGTTATCGGCGGCGGGATTACCGGTGCGATGACGGCCGCCAAGTTGAGCGCCGAGACCGACGCCTCGATCACGATCGTGGAGGCCGGTTCGAAGTTATTCGACCTGGAGAACCGCTTCGAGTATCGCCAGCGGAGCCTCAACTATGGCGAGAATGCGTGGCCCGGCGACCACATTCCAGACCAGGCTGGCGCCGGCGTCATCTCGCGCACGATGGCTGTAGGCGGCTCGGCGCTGCACTGGGGCGGTGTGGTACCGCGGTTCTCCCGCGAGGACTTCGCGGTCCGTTCGATCCACGGGGTCGGCTACGACTGGCCCATCAGCTTCGATGACTTGGAGCCCTTCTACTGCGAGGGCGAGCGCCGCATGGGCGTAGCAGGTGAGCAGGGCAGCGCCGGTGAGGATCCGCGCTCAGAGCCCTACCCGATGCCGCCGCACCCGATGAACACCAACCTGCGCATCTACCGCGACTGGGCCGCAGCCGTTGGAATCCCGTTCTCGACCATGCCGGCGGCGAAGAACACCGAACCGTACGACGGCCGCATGATCTGCCAGCGGTGCGACACCTGCATTATCTGCCCGACCGGGGCCAAGTACTCGCCTGACTTCACCTTCAAGCGGCTGCTCGCGGAGGGCGCCATCGATCTGGTACCGCGCACCCTCGTCCGGCGGCTGGATATGGACGCCACCAGTGCCCGCATCACGCAGGCGCGAGCCGTTGACCGCGATAGCGGCGAAGAGCTGGTGTTCGAAGCGGACCTGTTCGTGCTCGCAGCGGGCTACGCGTGGTCACCACATCTGCTGTTGTTGTCGGCGAACTCCAGATTTCCCGACGGCCTGGCAAACAGCTCCGGGTTGTTGGGCCGACACATGGCGGGCCACCGACCGGTGAGCGCGATGATCGAGATTCCGCATCGTCTGTACCCGGGGGTCAACGGCTTCAACACCCTGGTTAGCCGCATGTTCATGCGGCCGCCGCCCGATGAGCCCTATGTGCGCCACGATCTGCGGATCTTCGAATCCACCTACGGGCGTCAGCCGCGCCTGCGCGACGACGAGGGCCGACCGTTGACCGGCGACGCGGTCATGCAGGATTGGCGAGCGCGCACCGAGGTCGGTACGGCCCGGCTGCGGGCTTACTACGACGTGATCCCCTCTCCAGACAGCCGCTTGCAACTCGACGCAAGCAACACGAATGCCTGGGGCGATCCGATGCCGCATATCGAGATGGTGGACCACCCCGACACCGTCGCGTTACGCGAGCACACTCACGTGCGTATCCGCGCCGTTTTCGATCGCCTGGTGGAGGCGGGAGGCGGGAAGATCCTGACCACAAGCACCGGACGCTTTCTGGACCACCCGTGCGGCGGGTGCCGAATGAGCTCCGACCCGGCCACCGGCGTGACCGACCCTCACGGTCGCAGCTGGGACCACGACAATCTGTTCGTGGCCGGTGCGCCGACGTGCGTCAGCGGCGGGTGCACCAACGGCACCAACACCTTCGTGGCGCTGACACTCCGAACAGCGGCAGAGATCTCGCGTCAGCTCGGTTGGCGCTGAATCGCGGCGGTCGGGCGCCTTGAGTCCGCCCGCCTAGCGTAGACGCGACTCGATCAGGGCATCGATCTCTCGCATCGCTTCCAGGAGCGCAGCCTGCAGTCGATTGCGCTCACGCACGAGATCGACGAGCAGGAACCCGTAGCGGGGACTGTCGACCTCGAGCGGCCCGAGCTCGCTCACCGGCGCAAGTCCCGGAAGCGTTCCGACGCTCAACGCCGGATCCGGATGGAATGCTCCGGACCGCGTGTGCATGACGCGGTGCAACGGACGCATGATGCGTACGAGAGCACGATCGATCTCCATCCTCCGGAACCAACGCCGAGCACGCCAGGGCAGCAGCGCAACCTCCTCGATCCGCGTCGCCAGCGCCTCGCCACGTGTGTTCAAGACCCGGGCGGTGTCAACGGCTCGCGACAGGTCGAAGTCCATGCCGGCGATTGCTTGCAGCTCGACCAGGCGTTCGACAATTGCCGCCGTCTCGGCTCCCACGTCGAAGGGCGGTACCTCGTCGGCAAGAAGTCGCGACAGCGCGACCGCGTACATCTCCGCATCGAGCTCCAGGACCTCGAGGTCGATTTTGTCGATTGTGTCCTCGGCTGTATGCCACCACCAATAGCCACCGTCCTCGGCCGACCGCGAGTGCCCGAACTGCAACTGGGGCAAGCCGATTCCGTTGAACGCCTGATCCGAGTCGCGACCGGGCAACGAGATCCTGGGCTCGTCGCGGGACAGCTCGTCGACCACCTCGCCCCCGAGCCGGGCGAGCGACCTGCTGGCGACAACGGAGAAATTCTGCGCGTCGATCTGCCCAATGCCGTCGATGTTCATGTAGGCAATGCCACGCGCCGTCAGCTCTTCGAAATACTGATCGGCGAACCACGCTGATCCAGCGTAACGACCGTTGCTGTGCCCCGGCCACCAGGCCACGACGAGGCCGCGGCGCAGGCTCTCGCGCTCTGCCCAGAAGGCGCGTGCGAGCTCGACCATGGCGGCGTTCGAGGCACCCTCGTCGGTGGCACCGTAATACCACGAGTCAATGTGTCCGCCGAGCAAGACATACGGGGCATCTTCGACCTCGGGCGGGTCGATGCGGGCCACCGCCAGCCGCAGCTCCTTCCATCCGGTCTGGGTGGTCGCATCGAGGCGCACGATCGAGCCGCCGCCGGCAAGCTCCCTGAGGCGCTCTCCGTCGGAAGCGCGTACCTGCGCCACCGGAAGGCTGGGGTCACGGTGCGCCGACCGGCTCGAGGGCGTTCCCCAGACAGTGGTCGTGATGAGCTCGTTGAGGCGTTCTCGTGGGTTGATGAACACGGCACCCG
The DNA here is from genome assembly GCA_965197275.1 of Acidobacteriota bacterium. Lineage (GTDB taxonomy): Bacteria > Acidobacteriota > UBA890 > UBA890 > WLXD01 > DASCOT01. Next base: position 286,627 of record CBDAMQ010000031.1, on the reverse strand, counting down.
CAGCGCCCATCTCTTGCAGTGCCCATGCCGCCTCCGGCATCGGCAACCCTTCGACCAGGGCGATCTTGCCGGCCAGGTCAACACCATCGTGCGCAACCAGATCGAGCAGCTCACCGCTCGTACGATCGATGCGGGGCAGGTCGCCGACCGTGCCGATGTCGACGGCCGGAGCCTCCAGTCCCTCCACCGATCCGGAGTACGCCGCCGTGATCGCTTCCGGCTCGAAGCCAACCGCTGGGACGCTGACCGACGCCGACACCGGATCGCTGACGTAGGCCCAGAAGGCGTGCACCTCAGCCGGAACGCCGGCGCCACGCAAGGTGTCGACGATGTGATCGATGGCGGCGCTCTCCCCCAGGCTCCCCGATGGCCGCGGATGTACGACGATCGCATTCACCTGGGCGCGCAGTCCGGCAGCTTCAATCCGGGCCCGCACACGGGTAGCCAGCTCCGACGCGGCATCGTCCTGGCCGTAGGCGCCGCCGGCAACAATGCCGGCGAATCCTACCGCGCTGAGTACGAGAGTCGTTGGGCGAGTTCGCACGCTGAATCTCCGGCTGCCCCGCGGATCAGGGTGTGATGTCGGCGCGATAGCTGGTCAGGAACGCGAGAATCGGGGCCGCCTCGGTCATCTCTGCGACCTCAAAGCCTACCGCGTGAGCGTCGACGCGTTCGAACAGCGGCAAGAAAGCCAGCAGCTGGCTCGGTCGGTAGTTCTTGAACCGCACCGTCACACTCACGGGCGTTCTAACTCGATAGGGCTCGATCTGTTCGCGGCGACGCACACCGCGCTCCACGGCTTCCCGGATCACTGCCTGTCCTGCCGAGGGCGTCAGCGTCGTGGCGGAGTGAAATGAGTGTGCCCACTTCACCACCGCGGGCTCGAACCCGTCGCCTAGCGCCGTCCGGGCCTCGGCAATGGTGGCGTCGTCACCCGATATCGCGATCACCGGTACTCCCAGGTGGCCGGCGATAGCTGCGTTCCAGATCGTCTCGTTTACCGAGCGGTCGTTGATGCGCACGTCGGCAAGAGTAGCGCTGGAATTTGTGTGTGCCCGAACACCATCCGGGTTGGTCGTGCCGCTGTGGTAGCCGATGAACACGGCGCCGTCGAAGCTGCTGTCGAGCCCATGCATCATGCCCAGTCGCCGCGGCCACGAACGCACCACCTTGACCTCGTCGGGGAGCTCGTCGATCAACAGATTCTGGCCATTGCCGTGGGAGTCGGCCACCAGGATCTCGACCGCACCGGCGGCGCGGGCGCCGTCGATGGCCGCCAACACCTCCTCGGTCATGAAGCGTCGAAAGCGCTCGTACTCGAATCCGGCAGGACTGAGTTGCTGATCGGTGACGGCCCCGGTTACGCCTTCCATATCGGCAGAGATGTAGATCTTGGGTCCCTGCGAGTTGGGCGCCGGAGCCACACCATGCGCCACCGCTGGGAGGAGCGCCGCTAGCGCGACCGCCGCGCCGGTGGCATCGATTGGCCATCTTTCGTACATGTCTGCCTCCTCTGCTCGCGAACCGTCGGTACGACAAGCGATCTGGCCCGGGATGCCTCGCGACGCAGAGTCCCGTTTGCTACGGTGAATCTGTGCTCGATGATCCGCGCCCTCGCCGCGGCACTCCGGAGACCCTAAGTAGACCATGTCTCACGCCGGTAGCACGCACATGAGACTCGCCATTGCGGCCGCCCTCGTCATCGCCGCGGTGCCTACTGCAGTGGCGGCGCAAGGTGAGCAGACCGCGGCGGCGCAGATCCGCATACATACGCTCGACGCCGACGGAGCACCGATCGAAGGACTCCTGGTGCAGGTCCTCGGACCGGCGCGCCAGGTCGTGCGCGAGGCACGCACCGACGCCAGCGGCTTGGCATTGCTGCACGAGCTGCGTCGCGCCTCGTACGAGTTGCGCATCATCAGCAATGCCTACGCCGACGTATACCGCGTGCTCAATCTCCGGCAGGCGGAGCTGGTCATCGAGGTGACGATGCTGCCGGCTGGCGTGGAGGAGCGCGTCACGGTGACCGCGGCACGAGGAACCCTGCAGGAAGAAACCCGGATCCCGGCCACCGTTCGCTCGCTCGACGAGGTTCGACTCAAGGCCCGCGCCGTCGACCTGCTTCCCCGCATGCTCGACGAGGAGCCCGGCATCCTGACGCAACAGACAACCCCAGGGCAAGGATCGCCGATCCTGCGTGGTCAGAGCGCCCAGGCGGTGCTCTACCTGCTCGATGGCGTGCGTTACAACAATGCTACCTACCGCGCCGGAAACACCCAGTACCTGGCATGGATCCCCGACGTCGCAGTCGACTCGGTGGAGGTGCTCCTCGGCCCGGCGGGAGTCAACTATGGCAGCGACGCGCTGGGGGGTGCGGTGAACGTCATCAGTAAGCCGCTGCCCGGGTTCGCGCCAGAGACAACCCGCTGGTCTGGGAATGTCCGAGTGTTCGGCGAATCGGCCTCCAGCGGCGGCGGCGCCAACGCGACGCTCGGCGGCTCAGGCCGGACCTGGGCCGCTTATGTCGCCGCCAACGCCAGCCTTCACAACGACTTGCGCGGAGGCGGTGGCCGCGACTCGCACCACGCCTCCGTCCGGTTCCTCGGCTTTGAGCCTGAACAGGTGCGCGATGCCTTCGGCAGCCGCTATCGCGATACGGGCTACTCGGCCGCCGGCTTGACCGCTAAGGCCAGCGTGCAGGCTGGCACGGGGACTGTTTCCGCATACCTGGTGCGTTCCGAGCAATACGACGTGCGTCGATACGATCGCCTGTTGGGCGGCGATGGTCGCCTGGTCGCCGACTTCGACCCCCAGCAGCTCACGTTCGGCTATCTGCGCTATTCACGCTTCTTCGCCAGCGAGTTTCTAGAAGTGACGCTGTCGCTGAATCGGCAGACCGACGGTCGGCGTGACCAGCGCCGACCATCCAGTAGCCTACGCGCCGAACGCAACCAGGATACTGCGATCGGGATCGAGGTGATCGGTTCCAAGACGTTCGGAAATCACCTGCTCAGCGGCGGAATCGAGATCTACGACGAGGACGTCGACGCTTCGCGGACCGAGACCAGTGGCGACGGCACGATAGCCGTACGGCCGAGAGTCCCGAATGGTGCCGCCTACCGTTCAGTCGGCCTCTTCCTGCTCGACGAGTGGCATGGCATCGACGATCGGCTTCTGGTATCCGCCGGCGCCCGGTACTCGGCATTCCGATACCGCGTCCGATCTGCCGACAACACCATCGCCGGCAAGGCGCTGGTACCCAATACGCAAGCGACGTTCGATGACCTCACCCTCAACCTCGGCGCCAATTATGCGGCGACCGACACCTTCGGGCTCTGGGGTCGCGTGGCGCGCGGCTTCCGCGCCCCGTCGATCTTCGATTTCGGCGAGATCGGCCTTACTGGCGGTGGCTTCGAGGTTGCTCCCGACGAGGCTGTCGGCTTCGGGGCCGTGGTGGCGGATTCGGCCGGCCGGACAGCGCGGCGCACGGACAAGAGCTGGGAGTCGTTGCGGCCGGAGGTTCTCTGGAGCTATGAGGTCGGCCTCAGGTGGTTCGACGACGACGTTCGCGTCGAGATAACCGCCTTCGACAACGAGTTCTCGGATGCGATCTCGCGGCGGACCGTAATCATTGACGATCCGGTTGTCGGGCAAGTGATCGGCGGTGAGCCGATCATCGGCCAGGACACCGAAGGACGCGTGTTCGTCGGCGCCGACCCGGACCCGATCGTCTCGCGTGCCAACGTCGGGCGGTTGAGGATCTGGGGCATCGAGCTTCTGGCGCAGAAATCGTGGGACGCCCGATGGCTCGCAACGTTGAAAGCGTCCCTGCAACGTGGGCGTGAGATCGGCACCGGGTTCTTTGCCCGCCGGATCGCTCCCGATAACTTGACCGGGGTGCTGCGCTGGCGTTCCACATCCGGACGGTTATCGATCGAGGCGGTCGTCAAGGGGGCGCGGCGGCAGGCGCGTCTGAACCCTGGTGACCTGGAGGACGCGCGCATCGGCGCCTTCCGCGACGCCGGCGACATCACCGACTTCTTCAACAGCCATGGGGCGCGGCTGGGGCTAGTGGCCAACGGCATCCTGCTCGCCACCGGCGAGACGCTCGATGAGGTCATCGACCGTGTCCTCGGTGCCGATCATACCGGCGCACCACTCTTCACCTCCACGGCCGGTTGGGCAACTCTCGGGCTGCGCGGTTCGTACGCGCTGGCCGACAACCAGACCCTCGTGTTCGCGCTCAGCAACCTCACCGATACCAACTATCGGATGCACGGTTCAGGCTTCGACGCCATGGGCATCAACCTGAGCCTGGCGTATTCGGTCAGTTTCTGACCCCGCACGCAGGCAGATGATCGGGATCCCTCGTTGGCGACGAAACCCCACACGTCTTCCGACCGTAGCTGTACTATCGAACGCACGCCCGAGCTTTGTGACGGAGGAGTCGCCATGCAGGCCAGCCTGCTGTCGCTAATGTTGATCGCCGCGGTAGCGGCGCCCCCGGCCACGCCCGCGTCATCGGGCCAAGCGCGAGAGTACGCCCGCAGCTTTGATGCCTCGAACCTCGACGAGGTTTACATCGACTTCCCCATCGGGGAGCTCGAGATCGAGGGGACCAACGCGGACCGAATCGAAGTCGACGTGAGAATCGAATGTGATGGCTGGCGGGCTCGCTCTTGCCGCGACCGCGCCGACGACGTCGAGCTCGAGTTCGACCGCCACGAGGATCGGCTGCAGCTGTCGTTCGCGGGCTTCAGCAAGTGGCGCAATCGCGGCATGCACATCAACATGACCGTACGGTTACCGGCACCGATCGACCTCGCGGTGGACATGAGCATCGGCGAGCTCGAGCTCCGGGAGCTTGCCGGCAACGTCACCGTGGACATGAGCATCGGCGAAGTCTCGCTGCGTATGCGCGAGGCGGATGTCGGTCGTCTGAGCATGGACACGGGAATCGGCGAATCGTCGCTGGTGACGCCGACTGGCCGCTCCGAGAGCGCCGGCTTGTTCACCCGCGAGCTCCGATGGGACCAGGGCAAGGGTGAGGCTCAAATCCGCATCGACCTCGGCATCGGTGAGGTCGGCGTCCGTTTGAGCTAGCGTCCTTCAACAGAGCTTCAGACGTCGACGCCGGCGAACCTGCCAGGTCCGGAACACTGCGGTAGGATCGGTCGACACCGCTTCGATTCGCCACACGTCTCCCGCTCCGTCTCCGGAACCCTGTTCATGGACGCGATCGTCTCCAAACTCGAGCCGGATAGCGCCTCGGCGCGGGACAACGCCATCTACCATCGCCAGCTCGCCGAGGAGTTGCAGGGGCGTGTCGCTGCGGCGCGCGAGGGTGGCGGCGACAAGTACCGCGAACGTCAAGTCGGCCAGGGAAAGCTCTTGGTCCGCGACCGCATCGACCGGCTTACCGACGACTCCAGTCCCCTGCTCGAGCTCTCACCGCTGGCTGCCGACGAGATGTACGGGGGACGGGCCCCGAGTGCCGGAATCATCACCGCCGTGGGGCGCGTGTGTGGCCACGAGGTCATGATCATCGCCAACGACGCCACCGTCAAAGGCGGCACCTACTTTCCGCTCACAGTGAAAAAGCACTTGCGCGCTCAGCAGGTCGCACTCGAGAACCGGCTCCCCTGCGTTCACCTGGTCGACTCCGGAGGCGCGTTCTTGCCGATGCAGGACGAGGTATTCCCGGATCGCGACCACTTCGGTCGCATTTTCTACAACCAGGCACAGATGAGCGCCGCCCGCATTCCGCAGATCGCGATCGTGATGGGCAGCTGCACCGCCGGCGGCGCCTACGTACCGGCCATGAGTGACGAGGTCGTGATCGTCCGCAATCAGGGCACCATCTTCCTCGGCGGCCCGCCGCTGGTGAAAGCAGCTACCGGCGAGGAGATCAGCGCCGAGGACCTCGGGGGCGGCGATGTCCACACGCGTCAGAGCGGCGTCGCGGATCATCTGGCCGACGACGACGACCATGCGCTGCGGATCGCGCGGAACATCGTGGAGAACCTCAACCTGGTGAAGCGGATCGACGCCGAGCTGACAGAGCCCGAGGATCCGGCCTACCCGGTCGAGGAAATCTACAATGTGCTGCCGTCGGATCTGCGCAAGCCCTACGACGTTCGCGAGATCATCGCGCGGATCACTGACGGTAGCCGGATGCACGAGTTCAAGGCGAACTACGGAACCACGCTCGTGACTGGCTTCGCACGCTTACATGGGTTCCCAGTCGGGATTCTGGCCAACAACGGCGTGCTGTTCTCCGAAAGCGCGCTGAAGGCGACCCACTTCATCGAGATGTGCGATCTGCGCCGGGTTCCCTTGCTGTTCTTGCAGAACATCACCGGCTTCATGGTCGGCGGCCGTTACGAGGCCGGCGGCATCGCCAAGGACGGCGCCAAGATGGTGCACGCGGTGGCGAACGCCACAGTGCCGAAGCTGACCGTGATCGTTGGAGGATCGTTCGGGGCCGGAAACTACGGTATGTGCGGTCGAGCCTACGATCCGCGGTTTCTGTTCACCTGGCCCAACTCGAGGATCTCGGTCATGGGCGGTGAGCAGGCCGCCATGGTGCTGGCGCAGGTCAAGCGTGACCAACTGGCGCGCGACGGAACTGACTGGTCGGAGGAACAGGAGGCGACGTTCAAGCAGCCGATCATCGACGTCTATGAGCAAGAGGGCGGCCCGTACTACGCCACTGCACGCCTGTGGGACGACGGCATCATCGACCCGGCCCAAACTCGTGACGTGCTGGGGCTGGCGCTGTCAGCGACCTACAACGCCCCCATGGCGGAGCCGCGCATGGGCGTGTTCAGGATGTGACCGGACGAGGCGCAGACCGAATCGAGGACATGCCCGAAGAAGCGCTCACCAGGCTGAAGCTCCAACGCTCGGACGCCGTGCTGTCTGTGGTGCTCGACCGACCGCAGGTGCACGACGCCTTCGACGAGGTGATGATCGCCGAGATGACCCGGGTATTCGGCGCCGTCGCCCACGACACTACGGTGCGAGTCGTCGTTATCAGGTCGACGGGGAAGCACTTCTCGGCCGGTGCTGATCTCAACTGGATGCAGCGCATGGCGGACTGCTCCGAGTCCGAGAGCGCCGATGATGCGCGCCGCATGGAGAGCATGTTTCGCGCCATCGCCACCTGTCCGCGGCCGGTCGTGGCGCGGGTTCAAGGGGCAGCGCTCGGGGGCGGCGCAGGCTTCGTGGCGGCGGCCGACATCGCCATAGCGTCGACCGCCGCGACGTTCGGTTTCACCGAGGCTCGACTGGGAATCCTACCGGCGGTGATCTCGCCGTACGTGCTGCGCAACGTCCGAGAGGGGCAGGCGCAGGCGTTGTTCCTTACCGGAGCCCGATTCGATGCCCGACGGGCGCACGAGCTCGGGCTGGTCCAACAGGTAGTCGAGCCGGCGCAGTTGGAAGCGGCGGTCGATCGAGTGATCGACGATCTGCTCGCTTGCAGCCCGGATGCGCAAGCGCGAGTCAAACGCCTGGTGGGGGACGTTGCCCATCTCGGCCTCGAGGCCGCGGCCGATCACACAGTGAAGGCGATCGTCGAAGCGCGCGCCAGCGATGATGGCAGGAGCGGCATGTCGGCGTTTCTGGCAAAGCACCGACCACCCTGGAGCCATTCGGACTAGTGGTCTGTAACACGCCTCTGGCTCAATCGCTGCCGCTACCGGAGCGGGTGCTGATCGCCAATCGCGGCGAGATCGCGGTTCGCATTACACGCACCTGCCACGCGGCTGGGATCGAGGTAGTTGCTGTCTACCCCGCCGAGGACGAGAACTCGCCGCACATCGCCATTGCGGATCAGGCCGTCCAGATACCGAGCTACGTCGACGCCGCCGCGCTGGTTCAGGCGGCGGCAGCAACCGGCTGTGACGCCGTTCATCCGGGATATGGCTTCCTCTCCGAAAGCCCGTCCTTCGCCCGCTCGGTAACCGCCGCAGAGCTCCTGTTCATCGGCCCTCCGGCGGCGGCGATGGAGACCATGAGCGCCAAGACCAAGGCACGCACCGTCATGGTGGAAGCCGGTGTACCGGTTGTCCCTGGGTCCGTTCCCGGAGACGCAGAGCAGCTTGCCAGCGCGGCCGAGGCCCTCGGCTACCCGGCGCTTCTCAAGGCAGTATCGGGAGGTGGCGGCAAGGGGATGTCCATTGTTCGCGACGGCGCCGAGCTGACGCGCCTTTACCGCCAGGCGACCGACGAAGCCCGGCGATCGTTCGGCGACGGGGCGCTGTACATCGAGAAGCTCATCGAGCGTCCTCGCCATGTCGAGGTTCAGATCTTCGCCGACTCGCACGGAACCACGGTGGCGCTCGGAGAGCGCGAATGCTCGGTCCAGCGCCGCCATCAGAAGATCATTGAAGAGACGCCGGCTCCGGGCGTGAATGCCGAGCTGCGCGAGTCCATGAGCGCCACAGCAATCGATGCCGCTCGCAGCGTCGGATACGTTGGTGCCGGGACGGTCGAGTTCTTGCTCACCGCCGACGGCAGCTTCTACTTCTTGGAAATGAACACCCGGTTGCAGGTCGAGCATCCGGTGACCGAGTGGGTCACGGGTCTCGACCTCGTGCGCCTGCAGCTCGAGGTCGCTTGCGGTCGGCCGCTGCCGGCCGAGGCGATCCAGTCGTGCTGCGTCGGGCACGCGGTGGAGTGTCGCGTCTACGCCGAGGATCCGGCGGCCGGCTACCTGCCGCAATCCGGGCACATCCTGCTGCTGCGCGAGCCCACGGGACCGGGCGTAAGAGTCGACTCGGCGCTCACGGAAGGACAGGAGATCTCGGTCCATTTCGACCCGATGCTGGCCAAGGTCTCAACCTGGGGCCGCGACCGCGCGGTGGCCATCGAGCGGATGCGCGAGGCCTTGCGCCGCTTCGTGTTGCTGGGTATCCGAACCAACCTCGACCATCTACAGGATGTGCTCGCGCTGCCGGCGTTCCTCGACGGTGATCTCTCCACCGCGTTTCTGGACGAACACCTGCCGGCATGGCCGACCGAGACCGACGTTCCGGCGCTGGCGCTGGCGGCCACCGCGCTCGCCGAGCCTGTGGCCGCCAGCCGAGAAACAGGCGATCAGTCGTTCAGCGACCGGCTGAGGAACGACCCCTGGCGAACACTCAGCGGCTTTCGCGTCGCCGGCAAGGCGACCTCATGAGCGCCAGGCTGTTCCGGTGCCGCAAAGTCGAGCTGAGCATCGATGCATCGCGTGAGGGCTCGACCATCCGCCTGCGTCGCGGCGCCGGCGAGACCCAGGCATGGGAGATCCGAAGACTGGGGGTAGCAGAATTTGGCGTACGTGAGGCGAGTGCCAGCCCGCGGCATCGCACCGTTTTCGCGCTTCGTGACGGCGGTCACTGGTGGCTGCATGTGGGTGGGCGTACCTATGACTTAGAGCTGGTCGTCCCCCGCACAGCCGCGCCGTCGGCCGGGGATCTCACCGCACCGATCCCGGGGACGGTGGCCGAGGTAACAGTCAGAAACGGCGACGCTGTCGAAGCAGGGCAGGTGGTCGTGGTGATCTCCGCCATGAAGATGCAGCTGGAGATTAAGGCACCGCACGCTGGCGTGGTCCGGCGGCTCGATCTGACGGTCGGTGACCCCGTAGTCGCGGGCCGCGAGCTTCTCCGAGTCGAGGCGCCCGACGATTGCCCGACCGAGCCAGATTCGTCTGGCGGCCCGACCTGTGGACCATCCGAGCTACGCTGACACCGGAACTTTTGGCTGACGTGGACGCAGTGCCGCCAGCGCTCGCGATGGAAGCGCCAGGCCAGTAGCCTCCGCCAAGCGCGTGCTCGCTTCTACCAGCGCTTCCAGATCGACCCCGGTGTCGATTCCGAGCCGGTGCAGCATAGCAACCAGATCCTCGGTGGCGAGATTCCCGGTAGCGCCCGCGGCGTACGGACAGCCACCCAGGCCCCCGGCAGCCGCGTCGAAGATGGTGATTCCCGCCTCGAGCCCGGCGAGCACGTTCGCCAGCCCGCGTCCGTACGTGTCGTGCAAGTGCAGAGCGATCACCGACAGATCGAACTCGGCTCCCAAGCGCTCCACCATGATGCGGACCTGGCCAGGATCGGCGATTCCGATGGTGTCTCCGATCGAGACCTCGGCACATCCGAGCTGAAAAAGGTGGCCCGCAACCCGCATGACGGCGTCCACCGGGACCTCACCCTGGTACGGGCACCCGAACGCCGTCGACACATAGCCGCGCAGCCGAACGTCACACTCGCGAGCGCGCTCGGCGACGGGTTGAAAGCGCTCGATGGACTCTGAGATGGAGGCATTGATATTGCGGCGATTGAACGTCTCTGAGGCAGCGGTGAATACTGCCACCTCATCGACCGCAGCCGCCAGCGCGCGCTCCAGCCCGAAGCCGTTGGGTACTAGCACCGGAAAACGCACGCCCTTACGCCGCTTGATCCGCGCCATTACGTCGCCGGCATCGGCCAGCTGCGGCACCCATTTCGGAGACACGAAGCTGGTGGTCTCGACGACCGACAATCCGGTGGCCGCAAGGGCGTCGATGAACGCCACCTTGGTGTCGGTGGGGATGAAGCGGGCGAGGTTCTGGAAGCCGTCGCGCGGCCCTACCTCGTACACCGTCACGCTTCGCGGCATGCTGTCTGTCCCGCCAGCAACTGTCCTGGTCGTGGCGGATCGGCGACCAACCGTCCGCTTTCATCGCATTCTGTTTTATTATTAAATAAATGTTTAGTTAGCTCAACAACCGAGTCCCTGATGGTAGGTTCACGCCATGGCTAACGAACCCGGCTCGCCGCGGAAGGGCGCACGCAACACCGGTGCGACGCGCGAAGCGCTCATGAACGCCGCCACCGACCTGTTCGCGCAGCGCGGCTTCGAGGGGACGCGAGTGGACCAGATCGCCGAGACGGCTGGCGTTAACAAGGCAATGATCAGCTATCACTTCGGCGGCAAGGGCGCACTGTACAACGAGATCTTGCGTGAGACCTTCGCCGATGCACACCGGCGGTTCGAAGCGATTCGCCACTCCGACGCTCCGGCCGACGAGCGGCTACGTGCGTTCATCCAGACGTTCGCCGATCTTGCGTTGCGGCGCCCAGCCCTTCCGGCGATGGTCCTGCGCGAAGTCATGTCAGGCGGACTGCACATCGAGAAGGACCTGTTGCCGAAGCTCCTGGCCATCTTCGGCCTGGTGCAAGAGATCATCGATCAGGGCATTGAGCAGGGCACCTTCTCGGCGGTGAACCCCTACCTGACACATATCAGCCTGCTCGGTAGCCTGGTTTTCTTCTTCGCCTTCACTCCCATCAGGGCGCGCATCGAAGACGGCAGGCTTCCGGTGAGCGTGGCAGAGGTGCGCGAATACGTCCGCCACCTGCAACAAGTGCTCGGTCGCGGGCTCGCGCCAACGGTGCAGGATCCCGCGCCCGCATGATCTCGGGTGTCCGCAACTAACCGACCAGCGGGAACGCCGACGCCAGCAGCCAGCCGAAGAACATCCCGGCGCCGATGCCATAGCCCCACGGTCGGTTGAACCGACTGCCGACGATCGACAGGACGCCGAGATAGAACGGTAGTACCGGCAACATCGCGGTCACCACCCGCATCGTCGGAACCAGTGCGGCTATCACCAGCAGTCCGGCAACGAGTGCCGCCGTCTGCGTCAGGTAGGCCGGCCAGCGACTGCGGCCGCCGGGATCGCCTTGTAACAGCTCCGTCGCCGTGAACCACGGAATGCACGCCAGGGCGAAGATCGGGAAGCTCACCAGCCGCGGCGACACCAGCCGCCAGTTCAGCCAGACGTAGTCGGACGTTGCCCCGACGGCAAACCACAGAAAGGCGAACAGGCCGGCACCCCACAAGACGTCGCGCCCAGCGGGCGGACCTGGGCGGAATCCCAGCATCAATGCCATCGTGCCAGCGATCGACAGCCACAGGGCGAGCCCGGCGGCGACCATCATGCCGCCGAGGCCCCCAACGTCGATCAGCGGCGCCAGCAGGGCCACCAACAGGCTTGCAATCACAGGCGCTCCGGCCACCGCCACCCATTGCATCGGCCGGCGTACGCGCTGCCGCTCCCGGTCCGCGTCGCGTCGATGTACCGGCGCCATCGAGATGACGATGAGCAGCCAGCCGGCCACGTGACCGAACCACCAAAAGATGCGTCGGTCGCGGTACTCGACGCGTTCCAGCGGCGCGAACTCCAGCGCCCGGTCGAGCCACTGCACCACACCGCGATGGCTGGCGCTCCTGAAGAGAATCGAGAGATGCTGCGCGGCAGCGATCGGAACCAGAGCCCGAGCTCGGCCGCTAGCAAAATCGTCGCTCGGCCCACCAGCCCGCTGCAGCAGAAACTCCGCGTTGCGCAGATAGGATGGCTCCCAGGTTCCGGCCTGGAGAAGCAGGTTTCGCGGCGTAGAGCTGGTCACCTCCGCCGTAACTGGCGATACGCCCACTGTGGCCCGATAGCGCTCCGGGTTACGGCGGGCGGCCGCCATGACCGCGCCGCTGCCCATCGAGTGTCCCACTAGCGCGATGCGCTCTGGGTCGACCTCTGGCTGCGCAACGAGAACCTCGTAGGCATTGTCGATGCCGTTTTGCAGAGCGTCACGATCGAAGATCAGCGCGTTGCGGCCGTGTCCAGCGAAATCCATCAGAACGACGGCATAGCCGGCGAGTGCCAGGGTGTGCGCGTACCCGAGCATCAGGCGCTCGGAGGCTGCGAAACCATGCGCGATGATGACCCCGGGCACGAGCGCCCCTGATAGTTCCTCCTCGTGATCGATGGCCTCGCCCGCGTGGCTGAGGCGATGCTGCTCCAGCCTAAAGAGCGGATCGGCAACCATGTAGCGCATCGGATGCCCGGCTCGGACAGACTCACGGGTCAGCAGGCCCGAGCTCGCATTCCCTAGCGGTACGGTCGAGATTGCCAGCAGCAAGACGCCAACCGCCAAGCGGGCCGCCGGACGAGACATCATCCTCGCCTCTTGGCTGGCCGGTCCTTCAACCGGTAGACGAACTTGAGCCCGGACCAATCTTCATCGACGGCGCAGATCTTCACGTCGACGAGCCCACCGTCCAGACCGGCGTGACGGACATCTGACTCGGTCAGGTCCTTCGGCAGGGCGGACGCCTTCTTCGGCCATGAGATCCACAGCGTGCCGTCGCTCGCCAGTGCCCGCTTCAGCGTCGGGAAGCGTCGGCGAAGCTCCGCTTGGCTGGCTGTGAAGAAGTGTACGAAATCCATCCGCTTCCCCAACCGTTGCAGAACGCGCACCTGATCCGGCAGCGGTCCGAGCAGCTCCGGATAGTGGCGCGGAGATCCCAAGAACGCGACCTTCATTCCCGTTCTGATGCCGAGCTTCTTCAGCAGCGGCGTTCCCGAGTACCCGGCGCTCAACGCGGCTCCTCCATGCAGGCCTGCTGAGGGACCCTGTTCAATTATCCGGCCGCGGTCCTACAGCGGGTTAGACGGACCCGAGCCAGCGATATCCTGTGCAAGAATAGTCGCCTCCCGGCCACCGGGCGACATTGCCCGAGCCACCCACCGAAACCGTATGCCAACAGCCGTGTATAGCGGCCACAGGATCGCGGAGACGACACGTGAACCCGTCCCCTGACGCCTACGAAAAACTGGGAGCGTTCTACCTCGGGCGCGAATACGACCTCGAGCACGGCGCCATGAAGGACGAGCTGCTGCTCTACGACTCCAAGGATCTGACCACGCACGCGATGTGTGTGGGCATGACCGGCAGCGGCAAGACAGGCCTTTGCGTGAGTCTCCTGGAGGAGGCCGCGATCGATGGGGTCCCGGCGCTGGTTATCGACCCCAAGGGAGATCTCACCAACCTGCTACTGACGTTCCCCGACCTCCGGCCGAAGGACTTCGCGCCGTGGATCAACCCCGACGACGCGCAGCGCAACGGCATGACCCCCGCTCAGTTCGCCGAGGCTGAGGCAAACATATGGCGCCAGGGGCTCGGCTCGTGGGGCCAGGACGGCGAGCGCATCCGACGCCTTCGGTCGGCGGCCGACTTCTCGGTCTACACGCCGGGATCCGAGTCCGGGCGTCCGCTGTCGATTCTGTCGTCGTTCGCGGCGCCGGGCGCGGAGGTAATCGCCGACGCCGATCTGTACCGCGAGCAGATCAGCACGGCCGCCACGAGCTTGCTGGCTCTCATGGGCATCGACGCCGACCCCCTCCGCTCACGTCAGCACATCTTGTTGGCGAAGATCATCGATTACACCTGGCGCCAGGGACAGGATCTCGACCTCGGCCGGCTTATCCAGCTGATCCAATCGCCACCGATTCAAAGAGTCGGCGTGATGGATTTGGACTCGTTCTTCCCACCGAAGGACCGTTTCGACCTGGCGCTGTCACTCAACAACTTGCTGGCTGCTCCGGGTTTCGGCGCCTGGTTGACTGGCGAGTCCATGGACCCCCAGCACCTGCTGTATGGCGCGCAAGGCACGCCCCGAGTGTCGATCATCTACATCGCCCACCTGTCGGACCAAGAGCGGATGTTCGTGGTCACGCTGCTGCTGAACCGGCTGCTGGGCTGGATGCGGACCCGATCCGGTACCACGAGCCTGCGCGCTCTGCTCTATATGGACGAGATCTTCGGCTACATGCCCCCGGTGGCAGAACCGCCCTCCAAGAAGCCTCTGCTCACTTTGCTCAAACAGGCTCGCGCCTTCGGCGTGGGCGTCGTCATGGCGACGCAAAACCCTGTCGACCTCGACTACAAGGGGCTCTCGAACACCGGGACCTGGTTTCTCGGTCGCCTGCAAACCGAGCGCGACAAGCGCAGGATGCTCGACGGCCTCGAGGGAGTCTCGGCAACAGCCGCAACGCGCTTCGACCGTGGCGCCATGAACGAGACCCTGGCCGGACTGGGCAAACGCGTGTTCCTGATGCACAACGTGCACGAAGACGGCCCAGTCGTCTTCCACACACGCTGGGCAATGTCGTATCTCCGCGGCCCCCTCACGAGGTCGCAGATTCGCCACCTGACCCCCGATGCTGACGGACAAGCGATCGCCTCGCCCGCGCCGATCACCGACTCGTCGGCCACGGTCCGTCGCGACACGACCGGACCGTCGGCGCCGACGGCTCTCAACGCGGAGACGGCAAACGAACGTCCGGTGCTCCCACCCGGCGTTCCTCAGTGCCACCTGCCGATCCGAGGCGCGATGACCACCGCTCAGGTGGTATACCTGCCGCGCGTGGTGGCGCGCGCGCAAGTGCACTTCGTCGACTCACGCCGCGGCCTCGATGCCGAGGAGACCGTTACGCTGGTGGCATCGTCGGATGTAGCTTCGGCGTCAGCACTCGATTGGGATCATGCCACTGAGACTCCGATTCGGCACGGTGATCTGCTCTCGAGCGCCCCGGTGCCAGGACGTTTCGCGGATATATTCGGCCCTGCCTCGCAGGCCCGCAGTTACGCGACATGGAAGCGATCGCTGTCCGCCTGGCTGTATCGCACCCGTCGCTTCGAGCTGTTCCGGTGCCCGGCACTCAAGCAGTACTCCGAACCAGGAGAATCCGAGGCCGAGTTCCGCATCCGTCTCAGCGAGCGAGCCCACGAGGCACGTGACCTCGAGGTGGAGAAACTGCGCAGGAAGTACGCCAGCAGGTTCAACTCGATTCGCGAGCGCATACGTAGGGCCGAGCAGTCTGTCGAACGCGAACGTGAGCAGGCGCGCGGCGCCACATTACAAACGGCGATCTCTATCGGCACCACGGTGCTGTCCGCCCTCCTCGGCCGGAAGGTCGGCTCGGCAACGATTGGCAAAGCGACCACAGCCGCACGCGGAGCCGGGCGCGCGATGGCACAGGCTCAGGATGTGGGTCGGGCGCGCGCCAACGTCGAGGCGGCCGAGGAGCAGCTGATGGCTCTCGAAGCGGAATTCGAAGCGGCGGTAGATCAGATCCGCTCGGAGCACGACCCGGCTCGCCTCACCCTCGACGTCATCGCGCTCAAGCCGCGCAAGACCGACATCGAGATCAAGGCCCTGGCGCTCGGGTGGATGCCACACGAGCAAGCGGTCGACGGGGTGCTGACGACCCTATTCTGAGTCCTCCGAATCATCGACGGATGCCGCCGGCAGCGCCGCAGCCTCTGCGGTTGTGTCGGCATCCCAGCGTTTCGACATGAGCGGGTGCAACACCACTTCCTTGGCGGCCAGCACATCGTCTGCACAGCGCAGTTCGAGCTTGACCACCTCACTCGACTTACCGCGCACGAGCAGGGCGCCCGGTGCCTCGGCTGCTTAAACACCGTTAACCCAAACCTGGGAACCGAGGCGGTCAGTGAGCACGTGTAGCTCCCACTCAGGATCGAGCGATGGCGCGGAGTAGTAGTGCGCAGCATCGGTGTCGAGTGCGGATCGGTGGGAGTCGAGCCTCCAGTAGTCGATGCCGTCTTCGCGCACAGCCGAACCACTACGGTTGTGGCGTCGACTTCCGTGCAACAGGCCGGAGATCGAACGCCAAACGGCACCTGGATCCCACCACCCCCGCCGCCGCGCGATCGCCCAGCCGGCCACAGGGAGCTTCGGATCTTCCGCCGCCTCGAATTCGGTAGTGTCATCGGCCGGCGCGCTTGTTGGTATGCGGATCTGTGCGATCGGCAGATCCTCGTCGGCGGCTTCCTCCGAGATCGCGTCTTCGTCAACGGGCCGCCGCTCTTCCGACGGTACGGCGACATTCCCGTCCTGATCCACTGCCTGAAGCTCGATCTTGTCCTCCGGCTCATCGACTGGGGATGGCCCACTCACCGGGAACCGAGCACCGGTGGAGTCACGGGCCCGAGACTCCGTGGCGCGCGGGCCGGGCCACCCGGCAGTGTCCGTAGCCGGGCGGAGCCGAACAGTCGGCGCTTCCGCTTTCCGTGCCGGTTCGAGCCGTTCACCCGTACGCGCACTGATCACCGCCGCCAGCTGTCGCGCGAACGACCGACAATCCGCGAACCTGTCGCCGGGTGCCTTCGCCATGGCGCGGCGCACGACCCGATCCACCTCGGTACCCAGACCCGCCATGTGTACCGAGAGAGCTGTGGCTTCCATGTAAACGGTGGCGTAGAGGTATTCTAGCGAGCTGACGCCGTCGAATGGCGCTGCGCCGCCGAGCAAACGGTAGGCGATCACCCCCAGCGCGTACTGGTCCGACAACGGACTCACCGGGGCGCCGTTAACCAGTTCCGGCGCCATATGGCTGACGAGGGATTCCGGCAGCTCCTCCTCCAGCAGTCGCGGCCCCAGCACCTCAACCAGAAAGGGGTCGGCGAGCTTGACCTCACCGGCAACATCGACGAAGACGTTCGACAGCTTCAGATTTGCGTGAACAAAACCGCGCCCGTTGAGCTGGTCGACGGCGGCGGCGGCCGCCACAACGTAATCAGCGACCTGTTTCGGAGTCAGCCCCGAATCTGCCTGGACGTCGGTCAGGGTCGGAACTTCCAGGAGCTCGGCCGCAACCCACGTGCGATCCCGCTCGAGCCCCATGTCAAGAAGCTGCACGAGCTCGTTTCCACCGTGCTCGACGGCAGCGCCAAAAATCGCCTGTACCTCGTCATGCAACCGATGGGCGGCAAGCGGGTGGCGGCTGATCGGCGCGAACCTCTTGATCGCGACACACTGCTGGCTACGCGGGTCAACCGCCCGCCAGACTTCTCGACCTGATCCGTTGCCGATCGCCGCCAGCAACTCGTAGCGACCGCAGCGGGGAAGGGTACCCATTTCAGTGGGCATCCTAGCCCCTCGATCACGCTTCATGCCATCCTCCAGAATCACCATCATCGAGCCTGCCGCTGATGCGTTTCTGGGGCAAGGCGTGTACCCGTTTGTCCGTCAACGGCGTGTCCAGGCGCGGAAACCCGGTGACAGGTGTGCCCTGATCGTCTCGAAAGGCTTCACCGACGGACATCTGGGAGGCGTATCACCGGTCGACGACCGGCGCATCGGCTACAATCCCCCGGTCCTGGCACCCGGCAACCTCGAGCACGATGATCGATCCAGCTGCCCCGTCCCGCCCACCCGTCGACGTCGGGTACTACACGCTGGTCGGACGAGTCCGCGATCACAATGAAGACTCGCTCAAGGTAGACCGCGACCTGGG
This sequence comes from Acidobacteriota bacterium, assembly GCA_965197275.1. Taxonomy (GTDB): domain Bacteria; phylum Acidobacteriota; class UBA890; order UBA890; family WLXD01; genus DASCOT01. The sequence goes on along the minus strand of CBDAMQ010000031.1, from coordinate 268,497 downwards.
CCTGTTCATCGTCGCTGATGGCATGGGCGGTCACAACGCCGGCGAGCGCGCCAGCCACCTGGCCGTCGAGGTGTTGCACGAATTCGTCGCCGAGCACACCGACGAGGCCATCGGGGCGGCTGAGCTGACTCGCGCATTCCAACAGGCGAACACCGCCATCTACGAGGAGTCAATACAGCACGCGGAGCGTAGCGGCATGGGTACGACGCTAACCGCACTGCTCCTCGTCGGCGGAGACTACCGGGTGGCGCACGTTGGCGACTCGCGCGCCTGGCTGATACGCGACGGCGTCTCCCGCCAGATCACCGACGACCACTCAGTGCTTGCCGAACAGGTGCGCCTGGGTGTCATAACCCCGGAAGATGCCGCCCGACACCCAATGCGCAACGTGCTGACACGAAGCATCGGAAACACACCCGACGTGGAGGTGGACGTGATCGAGGGCGAGGCGTTTGCCGGGGATATCTGGGTGCTCGGCACGGACGGCATGACCCAGGTGATGGATGCCGAGCGCATCGGCACCTTCGCTTCCGACGGTGCCCGGGCCGACCATACGGCGCGCTCTATCGTCGACACTGCCTGCGCCGAGGACGGCACCGACAACGTCACGGCGGTCGTCGTGCACTGTCCCAGCGCCTAGCACTTACCTTACCTACTCGGTCGATTCCCCTTCGACGACGGGATGTGGGCTCACTCCGTCGCGCTCCAGGCGAGCACGGATCTGCTGCGACAGGACCTCGAAATCTACACCCAGCCTGCGCGCTGTCTCAGTCGCCATCGATGTTCCGGCCACCCCGGCAAGGAACTGATAGGTCGATTCGCCGCCTTCGATCTCGACCTGCAGAAAATCGAGGTGCGGTAGAGTTCGTTTGTGGTCTAGCTCGCGCGCCAGGTCGAGAAAGTGAGTCGTGATGAACGCCCTCGGCGACAGCTCGCTCAGCAACTCGAGCACCATCAGAACGATCTCAGCCGCTTCGGACGGATTGGTTCCCGAGCACAGCTCGTCGAGGAGAACCATCGATCGCGGTCGTATGTGCTGAAAGAGCGTGCGGATGCGCACCAGCTCTTGACCGAGTCGCCCTTCGAGCTGATCGGCGGAATCCGTCTGCACGATGGAGGCGAACAGGCCGCTTCGCATCGGTACGCAGGCTTCGGCGGCGGCGACGTAGATACCCGACTGCGCCATCAGTTGCACCAACCCCAGGCCCTGAAGCAGACGTGTCTTGCCCCCCGAATTCGGCCCCGTCACCACGGTGATCGACTCGTCGTCGTCCTCGGTAATGTCGCAAGCGACAGGCGGCGCATCCTGTCTCAGTAGCAGCGGGTTGAATGCCTGACCCAACCGCAGTGAGCCCCTGCTGACCACCGTCGGGATGCACACATCGAGCCCCTGCTTTCGACAGTTGTCGGCGAAGGCGCGGCTGGTGAGAAAGAACTCAAGATGGCCGACGAGCGTCAACACGCGGGCCAGCGACGGCGCGATGCGCTGGTACACGTCGATGATCACGCGGTTGACCATCTCGCGCGAGCTGAGGTTGTAACCACGCCAATAGGTGTCGAACAACTCGCGCCAACGACGCCATGCCGACTTGTAGAAGCGGTTGTCCCGCGCTTCCTCGAAGTCCTCGATCTGGAGCTTCTTGATCCGACCATCGGCGCCGAGCTGCAGTGACACGCTCACCGAGGCAATGTTGTCTTCGTAGGCCAGTAGGTCGGTAAGGATGAGATAGTCGCGCGTCGCCTGAATGCCGACACCCGATTCGTGGATTCGGCGCAAACCTGAGGAACACGCGTCGAAATCGTTGACCATCAGGTTGATGACGTGGCGCGCCTGTCCGAGCATGCCAAGGCGGTGTGGCGTGTTGTCGACGGTCCGTACCGTATGCGCCGACTTGATCAGATCGAGCAAGGCGATCAGCTCGACGTAGAGCTGCTCGGTACGATCTCGTATGTCGGCGTCGGTTTCGAGCTCGCGCAAGATGGCCTGCCGGAAATGGACCGTCTCGAGATCGACTGGCGGACGCGCCAGAACCCTTTGCAGGAACTCAGGGTGAGCGTGGTACTCGGTGCCACCGATCTCTATGCACGAGGAGTCCTCTACAAACTCGGTGAGGAACACGTCCTCGGCGAACAGCGCCGGATCCCAAGGCGAAGTCTCCAGAGGCGACTGACCGATGTGCTGGTGAATTCGCGCCGTCTCATTGGACCCGAGGAACGCCAGCTCGAGCAGATCCTCGAGCAGTCCGTTGTCCGGGTACGCACGCTCACGGCCGTGCAACAGATCGGGTATCGGGATCATTCGCTGATGCTAGCAGGCCGGCCAGTGCCCTGAGACTACGGGACGTCGCGCAGCACGGCGGCCTCGCCGCGCTCATCGATCAGACGCTGGAGGTACACCACGAGATCGCCTCGCCGAGAAAGCAGCGTCTCGACCTGCACGGAGTTGAGATACGCCTGCACCGCTCGGCGCATCTCGGCGTCGGTCAGCGTCTGCAGTAGTTCCCAGGACTCGCGCGAGCACGAGTAAAACTCGTCGGCGTCGCGCAGGTCGGTATGCTCTTGAAAGCCACGCGTGTGATCGATCATCCACAACCTCCACTCGGCGTCGAACAGGAGGTTTCCCGTGTTGCGGTCGTCGTTGAAGATCAACGTGTCGAACAGGCGCATCGCCTGCATTTGACGAATCCAGATCCGTGCCACCGGCGGCTCGATCGCCTGCTCCAGACGATCTGCCTCCGACATCGCCCCCTCGACCCAGAGCTGCACGCTCGCAGGGCGGCCACGGATCATGCGGCAGACCGTCGGTGGGACGTTTTCGAGTCGGAACAACCGCGCCAGCTCGTATGCCGCACATTGACTCTTGTAGCTATCGTGGTAGAAGCGGAATCGACGCCCGAACATGCGTTGATTGCGGCTCGATTCGTCGACGTAGTGAACCGCGGCACGCGCGCTGACGGCTCCGAGCTCGAGAACGGCTCGCTGCAGTCCGGTGGTCCCCGCACCGAACGCCCGTGCTGAGGTAACCTCTGCCTGCTCGAGGAACTCCACCGCCTCGGAATGACTCCGAAACGGCAGCAGTTGCCCATCAGCGCCGCGCCACAGAGGCGTCGTCTCCGTGTTCCCCTGCGAACGCGCTACCCCTGTCGGTGATGCCTGCCCCGGCAACGCCGGAGCCGCCGTCGTCTTGCCTGGCGCCATGGATGTGGCGGCCACGACGAGCGCGCTGACGAGCGCTTGACGCCGTTTGGACCAGAGGGGGAAAAGGGCCATTGCGATCCTCGCCGGCTGGAGGTTGGGAGTCTAGCAGTCCGTCGATGTACCGCGCGCGCCGACGATCCCCGTCACTCGCCGCGCGGGCGATTGCCGCTCCTCGGCGAATCGCGATAGCCTAGGCGACACTCGGTAGGCTTTCGGTTCTCGAATCGAGGAGGTACTCACTCATGTCGCTCTCGCGTCGTGCGCTGTTGGGTGGCCACTCAGCAGCGGGGGGTGGCCCGGCGGGCGCGCTGATCGCTGCCCGTGGCCGCGAGGCCCTGGTCGATGAGCTCTGGCCGCGGGCCCGAGATGCGGCCGTCGTGCCGCCTCCGGCCAACGGCGAGCTCCGGCTGAGCAGCAACGAGAATCCGCGGGGGCCTGGCGAACGGGCGCTGGACGCCGTTCGCGAGGCGTTCCATGACGCCAGCCGATACCCGGACAACACCAGCCCGGGAATGGACGATCTGCTGGACGCGCTAGCGGCGGCCAACGACGCCCGTCCGGAGCACGTGGTACTCGGCGCCGGATCGGGAGAGTTCCTCAAGAACGCCGTTCAGGCGTTTACCTCGAAGACCAAGCATCTGGTCACCGCGACTCCGACCTATTCAACATCGCAGCGGGTGGCGGAGTATCTCGGCGCCGACGTAAAGGCGATCCCGGTCAACGCCAAAGGGCAGCTGAACCTCGACGCCATGGCCGACGCGTCCCGGGGAGCCGGTCTGATCTTCGTGTGCAATCCGAACAACCCGACCGGAACCGTGCACTCGGCGGAAGCCATCGCCGAGTTCGTCGAGCGCGTGCAACGGATCTCGCCGGACACCGTGATCCACTTCGATGAGGCCTACCACGATTACGTCACCGACCCGGGCTACCGCTCGGCGCTGTCGCTGGCGCTGTGGACACCGAACATCTTCGTCAGCCGTACGTTCTCGAAGGTCTACGGCATGGCCGGGCTGCGCATCGGCTACGCGGTGGGCCACCGCGACGTCGTCGCCAAGTTGAAGAGCTACGGGCTACCCGTCAACACCAACAATGTGGGTCTCGCCGCCGCTTACACGACGTATCAGGACACGGCACGGCTGAAGCGCGAGATCCAGCGCAACGCCGAGGCCCGGAAGTTCACCGTCGACTTCTTCCGGAAGGGCGGGTTCGAGGTGTTCGAGTCCAATACTAACTTCATCTTCGTGAACATCGGCCGACCGGCACAGGCGATGCGCGACGCCTGCATGAAGCAAGGCATTCGTATCGGTCGCGACTTCCCGCCAATGGAACGAACGCACGCGCGAATCTCGATCGGGACCATGGAAGAGATGCAACGGGCCACCGAGATATTCACCGAGGTGCTGGCATGAGCGGAGCGCCGAGGGAGGACAAGGCGATGACGGTTTCACGACGCGGGTTCGTCAAGCGGGTGGGCGTCGGTTCCGCCGCCGCCGCGATGATGGCCTACGACGGTCCGCGATCCTTGGCGCGAGCCTGGTCGCTGTCGCTGCCGGAGGAAGAGCGACCGCTGCTTCTGCACTACAACGAGAACCCTCTCGGTCCGGGTGGGCGGACGCTGGAGGCTCTGGAGACCGGTATCACCGCCGGTAACCACCCGACGGCTCGCTATAGCATCAGCACCGCCGACCTTGTGGACGCGATCGCCAGCACGCAAGGAGTGCCGGCCGACAACATCAGCATCGGCAACGGCTCCACACAGATCCTCCGGACAGCGACCCACGTGTTCACGTCGACAACCCGTCCGCTGGTTACCGGCGCGCCCTCGTACGGCGAGTGTTCGGGGTATGCCGAGCTCATCGAAACGCCGATCGAGTACGTGCCGGTGGACGATTCCATGGGCCTCGATCTCGACGCCATGGCCGACGCCGCACAGGACGCCGGCCTGGTGTTCGTCGACAACCCCAACAACCCGACGGCGAGGCTGCGCAGCGCCGACGCCATCGGGACGTTCATCGATCGCGTCATGAGCGAATCGGAGGCCGTGATCCTGATCGACGAGGCGTATCACGACTACGTCACGGATCCTGGCTACCGGTCGGAGATCACTCGTGCGGTGAACAACCGACGGCTCCTGGTGGCGCGCACCTTCTCCAAGGCGCACGGTATGGCCGGAATGCGTATCGGCTACGGTGTGGCGCACGTCGATACCATCGAGACCATGGAAGATTGGCAATACGGCATGAGCCTCAACGTCGCGTCCATCGCCGGTGCGGCGGCATCCCTGCGCGATGCAGACCACATCGCCGAGGAGACCGCACGCAACACCGCGGTACGCCGCTTTACCGTCGACTGGTTCAAGTCGCGCGGACTCCACCTCACCGACACCCAGGCGAACTTCCTGTTCGTGCGCATCGGGCGGCCGGCGGCCGACTTCCGCGCCGACTGTGCCGAACACGGTGTTCTCGTGGGGCGCGACTTCCCGCCGTTCGAGGATTCTTGGGCCCGCATCTCGCTCGGCACGATGGAAGAGATGCAGCGGGCCACGGAGGTGTTCGGGCGCGTGCTGAAGCTCAAGAAGGTGGCTGCCGCGTAGGATCGCCGCCGCCACTAGGCGAACGGGAGCTTCGATGCACAGCCTGGCTCAACCGGCCACCTTGCGATGGTCGCGTGCGGCTGTATCGGTGCTCGCCCTGACCTCACTGGCGGCTCCGATTGGCCTCGACGCCGCCTCGGCCAGCCGGAGTGCAACGTCCGATGACCTGGGCGGGACTCGGGCTGGCGTCGGCGGCGAGGCACCTCAGAGCGCGGCATCCGGGCCGACCCGATCGACTCGCGACGGGGTCTACTCCAGTCGCGAGGCGGCGCGCGGACGAGCTCTCTACGACCGCGTCTGCGCTTATTGCCATGCAGAGGCGGAGTTCGGTCCTGACTACATGATCGACTGGGACGGCCAGCCGATCGGGGCTCTTTACGACTTTATCCGCATGACCATGCCGGAGGACAACCCGGGTGATCTGAGCCGCCGGCAGTACGCTGATGTCGTTGCCTACCTGCTACGCATCAACGGGGCGCCGGCCGGCGAGCACGACCTGGGACACGACGCCGGACAGCTCGACGAGGTTCTCATCGAGGGACCATTCGAGGAGTCCGGCAATCCGCGCTAGCCAGCCGCCGAAGGCGCCTGACGCGGGCGTTCAGCGAATCACCGGCGGCGGCCAGGGTCGCACCAGCGCCGGCTCGCCGACATGCTGCGATGGGCGACGCTCCTCGCGGTCCTCGGTGCAGGTGGTCTGGCTGTTGAGCAGCATGTTCAGTAGGCAGCTGGGACTCGGGCCGCAAACCGGGGTCAAGGCGACTCCGGAGCCCTGAGCGGATAGGATTGCGTCCGCTCGGCGCTACCACCGATCGTTCGGCGCCATCACGCCATGGAGGATCCACAATGACCCGTTCAGCTCGCGCCGGTTTCGGCTTCGTGATCTTCCTGGTGGCGACGGCCGCACTGGCCAACGCCGGTATCCAGAACAACTCACCCAACCCCTACCGCACGCTTGATGGGGTCTGGGGCGAGCTACCCGACGGTCGAACCTGGGGCGCCACCAGCGCTGTCTACCCAGACGTCGATGGCGTCAATATCTGGGTCGGCGAGCGCTGTGGGGCTAACACCTGTGTCGGCACCGACATGGACACCATCTTCCTGTTCTCGCCTGAAGGCGAGTTGCTCAAGAGCTTCGGCGGCGGTGGTCTGTTTGCCTGGCCGCATGGCATGCACGTGGATGCCGACGGTAACGTGTGGGTCACCGACGCCGTTGGCTTCGGGGATCAGCCCGAGGGGCTGGGGCACGTGGTGTACAAGTTCAGCCCCGACGGTGAGCTGTTGATGACCCTCGGTAAGAAGGGAATAGCCGGCGACGGTGAGGATACGTTCCGCCAGCCGTCAGACGTTCTGGTGGCTCCCAACGGCGACATCTTCGTTGCCGACGGACACGGCGCCGGCGGCAACAATCGGATCGTCAAGCTGTCGAGCAACGGGACCTTCATCAAGGCTTGGGGACAGACGGGCTTCGGTCCCGGCGAGTTCAGAGATCCTCACGCCCTGGCGATGGATTCGCAGGGCCGGCTGTTCGTCGGCGATCGCGGCAACGCCCGCCTGCAGATCTTCGATCAGGACGGTACCCATATCGCCACATGGACGCAGTTCGGGCGCCCAAGCGGCCTCTTCATCGATGCCAACGACATGCTCTATTCGGCCGATTCCGAATCCAACGCGCGCGCCAACCCTGGTTGGAAGCGGGGCATCCGAATCGGCAGCGTGAACGATGGCTTCGTGACCGCCTTCATCCCCGATCCCGAAGCCGATCAGGACGGCCTGGGCACGAGCGCCGCTGAGGGGGTTGGCGTCGACTCCGCCGGAAACGTATACGGAGCCGAGGTCGGACCGCAGGCCCTGCGCAAGCACGCCAAGCGCTGAGACGCCGACTCCGGCTGTGAGCCGCCGGTGGCCTGTGAACAGGTGATCGTCGCAGATCGTGACGACGAAACGGGGCCGTATGCCAGGCCACTAGTCCTGAATCGCATCCGCCAAGGCGGCGATCTCGGGGCTGCCAACAAGGGCGGCGAAGTCCGGCTCGTCGGTGAGCAACGCGGTGTCGGAGAGCCCGTACTGCACTGCCCGGCCCAGCCAGTCGAGCGCAGCATCATGATCGCCCCGCCTCGCCTCGAGGCGCGCTAGCTGATAGGCCGTATCTACGGTGTCCGGATGCGCCTCGCCGAGGAGACGTAGCTCGATTTCGAGAGTTTGCCGATAGAGGGCATCGGCCTCATCGAACCGACGCTGATCGCGAAACAACGTCGCCAGGTTGTACATCGACCACTGTGTGCGGATGTGTTCCCCCCCGAGGACATCGCGACGAAGCTCGAGGGTTTCTCGTAGCCACGGTTCGGCATCGTCATAGCGACCGTCCCGTTGATACGCCTCCCCCAGGAGGTTCATCGACTCCAGCGTGTCCGGATGTCGATCGCCGAGCGTGCGCCTGGCTACCGCGATGCTCGGCACCATGATCGAAGCAACCTCGTCGTAGCGCTCACGATAGAAGAACGTCAGCGCCAGGACGTCCTCCGTGGTCAGCGTGTAGCGGTGCTCCGCCCCGAGGATGCGCCGGCGCCCCTCGAGCGCTTCGCGAGCGCGAGACTCGGCCTCCTCATACCGCCCGAGGCTGTTGTTCACCGATGCCAGATTGTGGATCAGCGTCAGCGTCGCGGGGCGGTCCGCATCGTCGATGCGCCGCAACCCGGCCAGCGACTGCCGATACAGGCGGTCAGCATCCTCGAACCGCCCCTGATTCTGATTCACGGCCGCCAGGGTGTTGATCGCTCTCAGCGTGGCCTCGTGATCATCGCCGACCACTCGGAGCAGGGTCTCGACAACGCTCCCCAAGCCCGCCGCAGCGTCGTCGTACCGACCCTGCCCGCTCTGCGCCAGCGCTACGTAGCGCATCGACTCCAGCGTTTCGAGGTGATCATCTCCCAGCGCGGTCCGCTGAAGCTCCAGCGTCTCGGCTGCGAGCTGCTCGGCAAGCTCATAGCGCCCTCTCTCGACGTGAAGCGCAACCAGATCGCCCATCGAGGCAAGCGTCTCGGGGGCGTCTACCCCCAGCAAGTCACGGCGCGACGACAGCGCCTGTTCGAGCAGCGGAGCCGCCGACTCGTACAGCCCTAGCCTGGAGTACACGTCGCCCATCGTCGCCATCAGCTGCGCTTGTGTAAGCGGCTGGCCGCGCAGCTCGGTCGAGATCCGCGCCACACCCTCGTCGAGCATCTCTCGCGCCGTGATCGCGTTGCCCAGCGCCTCGCTCGGCGCCGAGACTTCGAACAACCCGGTCAGAAAGCTCGATACCTCGCGGGCCGCCTCGGCTTCGCGATTCGCCCGATCTCGCTCACGCGCGATGCGGGCGGTTTGCACAACCATGGCGATCCCGAATCCGATCAGCATGACGGTCAGCACGGTAGTGGCGGCGACGCCGATTCGGTGTCGGCGCGCGAATTTTCGCAGACGATAGGCGGCGCTCGGTGGCGTCGCCTCGACCGGCTCGTCCGCCAGGTAGCGGCCGATGTCGGCGGACAGGTCGGCCGGCGAGCCGTAGCGGCACGAGCGGTCCTTGGCCATGGCCTTCATCGTGATCCAGTCGAGATCCCCGCGCAGCTCGCCAACCAGCCGCATCGGATCGGTCTGGCGTCGAGCGGCGGCGGTCACCGACGCGTCATCCAGGCTGCTCACGCGCGTGCTCGGCTTCGACGGCTCCTCGTCGCGGATGCGTCGATGGATCTCCAACAGCCCGGCCTCGCGCAACTCGCGCGGATCGAACGGCAACGCCCCGACGAGCAGCTCGTACAGCACCACCCCAAGCGCGTAGACATCCGTCCGCGTGTCGATACTCTGCGGGCTCATCTCGGCCTGCTCTGGGCTCATGTATTCCGGGGTGCCGATGAGCTGACCGAGCTCGGTGAACACTGAGCGCTCGGTGAGGCGTTGAGCCATCGCCTTGGCAACGCCGAAATCGATGATCTTGGGAGCCGCTTCACCGTCCCGGATCGCCACCAGCACGTTGGAGGGCTTGATGTCGCGGTGAATGATGGCTTTGTGGTGCGCATGCTGAACGCCGTCGCATACACGCCGCAGCAACTCCAGTCGATCCCTGACGCTCAAGCGGTTTCGGTCGCAATGCTCGTTGATCGGGATCCCCTCGACGTACTCCATGACGAAGTACGGTCGCCCGGCCTCGGTTGCTCCGGCATCGAACACCTTCGCGATGCAGGGATGGTTCATCATCGCCAGCGCCTGCCGCTCGGACTCGAAGCGCGCTACCACCTGTTTGGTGTCCATGCCGTGCTTGATCGTCTTCAGCGCCACACGCCGGCGCACGGGCGCCAGCTGTTCGGCCAGGTAGACGTCACCCATGCCGCCTTCGCCGAGCTTCTGCAGGATCCGGTAGGGTCCGATCGTTTCCGGGACCTGGGGCGGCGACACCGAGGCCGCTGTCGGGTGATCGGGGGGCGCGGTCGGATCCGTGGGGTCGGTCATTGCGGGAGCCTACGCAGGCCTGAGTTGTGTAATCGGGTGCCGGCGCTCATCTCACCCGCGCCACACACGGTGGCCGAAGGTAGCACGTCCCAGACGGCTGTCCCATCGACGACTAGACTATGTCCTGGTGATGCGATGACTGACCCGGAGCGATCCATGTGCCTACGACCTATCCTGCTCTCCGCCTCGTGTCTGGCCCTGCTGCTGTGTCTGGCTGGCGACGCCGCCGCATGGAGCCGCCAGGGGCATATGGTCACCGCCGCGATCGCCTACCAGGAACTGCGCCAGTCCGACCCGGCTGCGCTGCGTGCCGTCGTCGAGTTACTCGAGCACCATCCGCATTTCGCCGACCAGCTGGCACCACCCCGGAGCTGGAACCTGGACGACGAGGACCGCGAACAGGCCATCTTTATGCGCGCGGCGCGCTGGGCCGACGACATCCGCTCCGGACGCCACGAGAGCTATAGCCGACCGACATGGCACTACGTCAACTTTCACTATTCGCCACCGAACGCGCTGACGCCGCCGGCGGGAAGCGGCGACGGTGAGCTGCTCAACGCGCTGCGCGACAACACCGCGACGCTAGCTACGAGCGACCGGGCGGCGGACCGCGCCGTGGCGCTGACCTGGCTGTTTCACCTCGTCGGCGACATCCACCAACCGCTGCACTCCGTTGCCCTTACCACCGAGCGTTACCCGGACGGTGATCGTGGCGGCAACCTCTTCTACATTCGTGCCCGACCGAACGCACAGACCATCAACCTGCACCAACTCTGGGACACGCTGGTCATCGGAACCGATCGCTTCCAGGAGGTACGGAATCGAGCCGTGGAGATCCGCCAGCGCCGCGCCGCTGCCGACAAGGAACGCACCGCGGGCCGGGATTTCGAGCGCTGGGCGGCGGAAGGGGCGCGCATTGCGGTCGAGCACGTGTACCTGGACGGGAAGTTGCGCGGCGGCACGCAGGAGGCTGGCGCGGTGCTGCCCGCCGGATACCTCGAGGATATCCAGCCGATCGCCGAGCGGCGGGCGATGCTGGCCGGACGCCGGTTGGCCCGACTGCTACGGGAGACTCTCGCCGAACCTGGGCGACAAACACCCTCGAACGATCTCGATGCCTTGGCGTTCATGGCCGGCTGCTGGGAAGGATCTTTCGGCGGCGGGCGCGGCACCATCTCGGAGCACTACACGTCGCCCACCGAGAACCTCATCCTGGGGACGACGCGGTACATTCGCGATGGCACCGCGGTGCAATTCGAGTTCGCCCGTATTCAGGTAACGAATAACGGCATCGTGTTGACGCCCTACCCGAATGGAAGGCAGTCGCCGAGCTCGTTTCGCCTGACCTCTTTGGTCGATGGGCGGGCGATCTTCGAGGCGCCAGAGCACGACTTCCCGAAGCGAATCGTCTACGCCGCCCACGGCGACGGAACGCTCGCAGCTCAGATCGACGGCGGCGCCGATGATGCCACCCCCCGACGCTGGCACCTGAGCCCTGTGGCCTGCGACTCGCCATGACGGCATGTTTCGGCGAGAATCACGCGGGGCGACCGAGATAAGCACGTAGCTGCGGCGGCACGCTCCGGCGGACCAGCGCTCTCTGCAGCTGCCAGCGGACCGCAGCATCCTCTTCTACCAGGAACCGGACCTCGCCGGCCTCTCGGACCGCCACGGGCACTCCCGACTGGAACAACACCCGGTTATCCGCGATGGCGGGCACGCGGCCACCGGGCGTAACGATGCCGACAAGATTGAGCGGGTCCGCCGCGCTCAACGAGACCAGCGCATCATCTTCCTGCCGGCGGATCTTCCGCAAACGTCCGACGGCCTCCGGCAGCGCGAACTGTTCGCCCTGGAAACCGGCAACGAAGCGACCGCCCCGAATCTCCCCGCGCGCCTCCATGCGGCGGTAGATGCGCACCAGGTCGCGCCACGGCGGCGCGCTGCCCTCGCGCGTCAGGAGACGACGAAAGACTACCCCGTAGCGCCGCAAGTACAGCTGTGCTGCTCCCTCCACCGCGTCGGGACTGAGTCGGTCCCTGCTGTCGGATACGCGAGCACCGCTGGCCCTTGCCCCGTTACCTTCGGCACCGTCGGTTGACGGTCCATCGGCGCCTGACCGCACCAGCGACCAGCGTCCTGCGTTCTCCATGCCGAAAATGGCCGTACGGCCTCGTCGCCGGCCACCCCGGCTCGGCCGGCGGCTCGACGGTACGAGCAGGGCGCGGAGGCCGGTGAACGAGTCGGCCGTCACCAGACCCCACGCCGCGAGCTCCCCGAGCGCATCCTCCAGCTGGCTGTCGAGTTGTCCGGTGGCGCGACCGAGGTCACCGAAGAAGCTGGCACCGTCCCGGCGCAACGCGGCGAGCGCTTCCCGTGCCGCTGACGAGAGTTCGAGCTCCTCGGGCTCGGCGCCGGGGGCGAGCTCTTCCCAAAGATCGAGGCTGTCACGCGTCACCAGGGCGATCGGCGTGCTGCGGATCGGTCCTGATCGCGGGTTGGTGCGCGGCCCCTGTCCCGGCGGCGTCAACCTTCCCCATGCCACCCGACCGGACAGGCACAGCGTGTCGAGCCACACCGGGTCGTACTGCAGCAATCGGGCAGGCAGGATCTCGGACTCCCACGCGGCTGCAGGTGCCTCGAACCCCTCGAGCTGCTCCAGAAGCGTCAAGAGACTGTCGGGGCCCTCGGCCTGCTCGCCGGGTGCGACACGCTGCCAGGCGAACAGGAAGCGCATGAAGTCACGTGCCATCACCGGCTCGATCTCGGCTCGCAGCCGGTTCAGCGTATAGCGGTGGATCCGCGACAGCAGCCGACGCTCGCACCATTCGATCGCATCGAGGCCGGCGCTGAATCGACCACGGAAGGCGAACCCCTCGGCTTCGAGGCCAAGCAGCGCGACATCCATCCGGCACTCGTCCAGCTGCAATGAACCGGCCAGTTGCGCGACGGTCACCGGGCCGAGTGCCTGGAGTCGTCCTCGAATGATCTCGATCAGCGCCTCGTCCGCCGTCCACTCCCGGCGGGATGAACGCTCTGGCGCCGAGATCTCCGGGACCATGTCCCACTCGGTCGCCAGCAATCCGAGCACGGCGTCAAAGAGCGGTAACCGCTCCGCCGCCACCCAAATCCGGCGACCATCCTCGGAGCCGTCACCGCGGCCCCCGAGGATCAGCGTCGTGGCGCGCCGGTCGCGCACGAGAGCCTCGAAGTACTCGCACCATTCGACGCCCTCCGACTCGCTGATAAACCCGTGCAGCAGCAGCGCGTCGTGCAGCTCGTCAGGCCCCTCGGCGGCGGGCCAGGCCTCACTGCGAACCCGGTCGATCGCTGCCTGATCAAGCGCCGACAGGTCGTCGGCAGATTGTGGATCGGCCAGATGGCGGGTCTGGATCGCGAGCGTGCGACGCTCCTCCAGCGGAGCATCGTCCAGGAAGGCGTAAGGCTTGGCGGCGATGATCTCGTGCGCCAGCGGCGACGGCTCGCGCACGTCGCGCGCTACCAGCTGCTTGTGGCCGCCGACGACGTCCGTTAGCAGCGACTTGAACTCGTCGAAGTCCATCGCTTCCTGGAGGCAATCGCGGATCGTCTGCTCGACGAGTGGATGATCCGGCACCTCACGCGCTCCCTGAATGTTCTCCAGGCAGGCGAGAGAGTCGGGGAAGATAACCGCCAGCAGATCCTCGGCGTCCATTCGCTGCAACGCGGGTGCCAGCCGTTTGCCGCCCACCCATCGCTTCACCGCCAGCGAGCGCGCAGCATTCCACCGCCAGCGGACCGGGAACATCGGTGCGTCCAGAAACGCCTGTACCAACTTGTCGCGCACACTTCCCGGCTGCAGGTACTGGAAGACCTCCTCGAGCGGAAAGCTGTGCGTCGGCCCGAGCGAGAGGATCAGCGCGTCGTCGCTGGCGGCGGCCTGGAGCTCGAAATTGAACGTGCGACAGAACACCTTGCGCAACGCCAGGCCCCAGGCCCGGTTAACCCGCATACCGTAGGGTGAGTGCACGACGACGTGCATATCGCCCGCCTCGTCGAAGAAGCGCTCCATGACGATGTTGTCGCGCGTCGGCATCGAGGCGAGCGCCGTCCGCGAGGCGGCCAAGTACTCGATCGCCGCGCGAGTCGCCACCTCGCCGATTCCGACCTCGTCGCGCAGCCATTCGATCGTCGCATTCAAGGCATCGAGATCCAGATCGCCGGCCACGGGTCCCAACCTGGCGTCGATATCGGCGCGCAGGCGCGAGACCGCTTCCGACAACTCCTTGGTACGGCCTGGGGCCTCGCCGAGCCAGAACGGCAGGTTCGGAGGTTGTCCCTTGGCATCTTCGACGCGCACGGTGCCAGTCTCGACGCGCAGGATTCGCCAGGAGGTGTTGCCGAGCTGGAAAATGTCTCCCGGCAGGCTCTCGATGGCGAAGTTCTCGTCTAGTGTCCCGACTTGGATTCCCTGCGGCTCCTGCAGGACTTTGAACTCGAAAGCGTCTGGTATCGCCCCTCCGCAGGTGATCGCCGCTAGCCGAGCACCACGACGTCCTCGGACACGGCCGTTCACCGCATCCAGGTGCAGGTAGCGTCCGCGGCGTCCGCGCCGCGTGCTGAAGCCTTCGGCAAGCATGTCGATGGTGTTGTCGAACTCCGCGCGCGACAGATCGCGAAACGGATAGGCGCCGCGTACGAGCTCGAACAGCTCGTCCTCGGACCATTCCTCTGCCGCTGCGCAGGCGACGATCTGCTGCGCGAGGATGTCGAGCGGCTTGTCAGGTATCACCAGACGGTCGAGCTCGCCACGCCGCGCCGCATCTATGGCCGCGATACACTCGATGAGCTCGTCGCGTGACAGCGGGAACAGCCTGCCTTTGGGGACGCCGCCGACGTGGTGGCTGGCTCTCCCAACGCGCTGCAGCAACGTGTTGATGGCCCGCGGCGAGCCCATCTGGACAACCAGATCAATCGCACCGATATCAATGCCGAGCTCCAGCGACGCCGTCGCCACCAGCGCCGAAAGACGTCCCTCCTTGAGGCGTGTCTCGGCGTCTAGACGCTGCTCCGTCGATAGCGAGCCGTGGTGCGAGGTGACCTCGTCCTCACCGACCCGCTCGCTCAGGTGCTTGGCCATGCGCTCTGCCATCCGCCGCGTGTTGACGAAGATGAGCGTCGTCTGATGCTCGCCGATGAGCGCCGCTAGGCGATCGTAGATCTCGTCCCACACCTCGCCTGCCATGACCGCCTCGAGCGGTGACCCGGGCATCTCGATCGCCAGATCCATGTCCCGACGACCGACGGCGTCGATCACTTCGCAGTCGGTCCGATCACGCTCGTCAACGTGGCGTTGCCCGACCAGGAACCGCGCCACTTCTTCGATCGGCTTCTGCGTCGCCGACAGTCCGATGCGCAGAAGCGGGCCGTCAACCAGAGCCTCGAGGCGCTCGAGCGACAGCGACAGATGCGAGCCGCGCTTATCGTCGGCAACAGCATGGATCTCATCCACGATGACGGTCTTGACACGTGACAGCATGCCCCGACCACCATCGGATGTGAGTAGCAGATAGAGCGACTCGGGGGTGGTCACCAGGATGTGTGGCGGAGTCTTGAGCATGCGCTGCCGCTCCGACGACGGCGTGTCGCCGCTGCGCACGGCGGTACGTACTTCGGGGCTCGGCAGGCCGCGCTCCATCAGTTCGTAGGCGATCCCCTCCAGCGGCAGCCGCAGGTTCTTGCGCACGTCGTTGGACAGTGCTTTCAGCGGCGATACATAGACCACCTGCGTGGCGTCGTCGAGGTCACCGTCAAGACCCTGGCGCACGAGATCGTCGATGGCGGCCAGGAAGGCGGCCAGCGTCTTACCCGAGCCGGTGGGGGCGGCTATGAGCGTGTGGCGGCATGCCTGGATCGTTGGCCAGCCCCGTTTCTGCGGTTCGGTCGGGGCGTCGAATGTGCGCCGAAACCAGGCCTCTACGGCCGGGTGGAAGTTCTGCAGGCTCATGGCCGAAGTATATGCTTTGGGCCGTCGCGATCCCCGGCCGCTCGCCGGGCCACACGGCCGGACCGCGGTACAGTGCGGCCGTCCGCCGCCCGAGTCGTCAGCAGCGACCGGAACGCGCGCCCTCAGCCCACAAAACCTACCGTTCCCGGAGCCGATCATGCGCGGTCTGATGATGGACTATCAGCTGACGCTGCCAAGTCTCCTGGAGCGCGCCGAGTGCCTCTACTCGCACTGCGAGATTGTCTCGCGCCGTCCAGACAAGTCGATTCACCGCTACACGACGGGTGATTTCACCCAGCGGGCGCGACGTCTCTCCGTCGCCCTCCGCGATCTCGGGATAGCCAAAGGCGACCGAGTAGGCACCCTGGCTTGGAATCACTACCAGCATCTCGAGGCGTATCTCGGGGTTCCGGCGACGGGCGCTGTCCTGCACACGTTGAACCTCCGACTCCACCCCGACGACCTTACCTACATCATCAATCACGCCGATGACCGGCTGATCCTGGTCGATGCCACCCTGCTGCCGCTACTCGAGAAGGTGATGGACCGCATCGATGCGGACCGCATCGTGGTGATGTCACAGCTACGCGAGGGAGCTCCGGCGCCGCAGCTGGCGGACGGCATGATCGACTACGAGGAGCTCATCGCCGGCGCCAACCCGTGCGATTACGCTGTCGCCGACCTTGACGAGAACGACGCCGCGGCAATGTGTTACACGTCGGGGACCACCGGTATGCCAAAGGGGGTCGTCTACTCCCATCGTGCCATGATCTTGCACGCCATGGCGCTGGGGTTGGCTGACATGTTCGCGATCAACGAGCGCACGGTGATGCTGCCGGTGGTGCCGATGTTCCACGTCAATGCTTGGGGCACCCCTTACGCGTGTCTGATGCTGGGCGCCAAGCAGGTGTTCCCGGGTCCACATCTCGACCCCGAGAGCCTCTGCGAGCTGTTCGCCGATGAGGGCGTAACCGCCACGGCCGGTGTTCCGACGATCTGGATGGGAATCCTCGAGCATCTCGACGCCGACCCTGAGCGCTACGACCTCAGTGCGCTGGACCTCATGATCGTCGGCGGTGCCGCCGCGCCCCCCACCATGATCCAGGCCTTCGAGGAGCGTCACGGCCTGCAGGTGATGCACGCCTGGGGCATGACCGAAACCTCGCCACTGGGAACGGTTAGCAAGATCGGCCCGGCGGACGACCATCTGGGTGCCGACGAGCGCCTGGCGTTACGCGCCAAGCAGGGACGCATGTCACCGCTGGTGGAGCTGCGCGCTCGCGGGGACGCGGGGCTGGTTCCCTGGAACGGCGAAACGATGGGCGAGCTCGAGGTCCGCGGCCCGTGGGTCGCCAGTGCCTACCACGACAGCGAGCAGGGCACCGACAACTTCACCGACGACGGCTGGTTCTGCACCGGCGACATCGTCACCATCGATGCGCAGGGCTATGTGAGCATCGAGGACCGCTCCAAGGACCTCATCAAGTCGGGCGGCGAGTGGATCAGCTCGATCGCGCTCGAGAATGCGCTCATGGGCCACCCGAGCATCGCCGAGGCGGCGGTGATCCCGGTGGCACACCCGAAGTGGAGCGAGCGCCCGATCGCCGTGGTGATCCCGGTTGAGGGCGCGACCATCACTCTGGACGAAGTGCTCGACTACCTACGGCCGCATTTCGCCAGTTGGTGGCTCCCTGACGCCCTGGAGATCACCGACTCGATCCCGCGAACATCCACCGGCAAGTTCAAGAAAATGGTGCTGCGCGAAACCTACAAAGACTACGTGCTCGACTCGTGAGGCCTGTCGCTGCCGGCACGCATCTGATCGACGTGCACTTTCGTGGCCGCCCGGAGTATCTCGGCTGCTACGTTGTCGAGGCCGGTGCCGGCGTCATCCTGGTGGATCCCGGCCCGTCGTCGACCCTGGCTGAGCTGGAGGACGGACTGCGACTCGGTGGTCTGTCGATCGACAACGTAAGCACGATTCTCTTGACCCACATTCACCTCGACCACGCCGGAGCCACAGGCACGCTGGTGGCGCGAAATCCGTCGATCCAAGTCTACGTGCATCAGCGCGGCGCTCGGCACATGATCGATCCGGAGCGACTGCTGGCCAGCGCCGCACGTCTCTACGGAGATCGGATGGACGAACTGTGGGGCCCCATCGTGGCGGTTCCCGCGGGCAACGTCGCAACGGTAGAAGGTGACGAGACCATCATTGTCGGAGGCCGCGGACTGCTCGTCGAGCACACCCCGGGTCACGCAAAGCACCATGTGAGTTACTTCGACCCCGGCACCGGCCTCGCCTACGTCGGCGACGCGCTCGGCGTCCGCATCGACAACCGTCCCTATGTCATTCCGGCGACCCCACCACCGGACGTCGATCTGACCGGCTGGGCGGAGGCCACCGCCAGGATCCGCGCCTGGAACCCGACCCTGCTGTGTCCGACACACTTCGGCCCGGCGCGGCCCGTACAACAGCACATCGATGAGCATGAACGGCGACTGGCGGACTGGGCCGCGATCGTGCAAGCCGATCTGGACTCCGGTGTGGACGACGAGGCGTGTGCGGCGCGCTTTCGGCAGCGAGTAGAACACGACCTCGAGGCGGCGCTGCCAGGCGACGCTGATACCTACATTGCCAACAGCGGCGCCGTCGACTCCTGGTGGGGACTGGCGCGCTACTTCCGCACGGTGGCGGCCGGCACAGTGCCATGAGGCCGGTGCTGCACCGAACTGCGATTTCGGTCCGCCTGTCCCGCTTGCTGATGGCGGTGGCGCTCTCACTTTCCGTTCCGTTGGGTGCGTCCGCCGTCCCTCCGGCGGCATCGCCGCAGCGTCCTGGGCCCGCGGCCGATGCCGAGTCGGATCTCGCCGAGCTCATCGAGGAGGTCGTAGCGTTTCGCAGCGCCGGCCACAGCCTGCGGCTTCCGGAGGGCGAGGACTCGCGCTACGAGGAACGCCTGGACGACGTCTCGCTGGCACGATACGACGAGGAGCTCGAGGCGATTGAGAACTTCCGCATGCGTCTACGAGCCATCGACACGGACGATCTCGAAGCCGACACGGCCATCGATGCGCTGATCCTCTCCATCCAGTTGCGCGACCGTGCCAACGAGCTGCTCCACCGTGGGCATCTTATGCCCATTGGCAGCCGCTACGGGTTTCATTTCGGCTTCGCCGGCGCCCCCGAAAGCGGCACGTTCCGCGACGTCGAGGACTACGATCGCTACGTCGCGCGCCTGCAATCGTTCGAGGCCCATGCGCGCGGCCAGATCGCGCTGATGCGCGCCGGCATCGCCGCCGGACTGGTCCTTCCGTCTGCCGTCCTGACGGGATACGAAAACACCGCGAGCTTGCATCTGGCGGACCATCCGCGCCACAGCGGCTTCTGGTCGCCGTTCGAGCGCATTCCCGACTCGATCGACGCTGCAGATCGCCAGCGCCTGAGCCGCGACGGCGAAGCGGCGATTGACGACTCGGTAATCCCGGGCTACCGGGCACTGTTCGAGTTCCTGCGCGACGAGTACGTCCCCGCCGGCCGCGCCACACTCGGGGTGACGGATTTGCCCGGAGGACGCTCCTACTACGCCCATCGGGTACACATGTACACCACCCTCGACCTGAGGCCGCGCGAGGTGCACGAAATCGGCCTCCAGGGCGTCGCCACGATCCGCGCGGCGATGGAAGCGATCATGGGCGAGGTCGGCTTTACGGGAACCTACCTGGAGTTCGTCGAGCATCTGCGGACCGAGCCACGCTTCTACGTCGACACGGCGCGTGACTATCTCGCCGCCGTAGCCTACGCCGCAAAGCAAATGGAGGGCCATCTACCCGAGCTTTTCGGATTGCTGCCGCGGACACCCTACGGTGTGCGCGCGATTCCGGCGCACGTGGCCCCACGTCACTCGGCTGGTTACTACGATCGCGGTGGCGACGACGGAACGCGCGCCGGCTGGATCAACATCAATACGTCCCAGCTGACCAGCAGGCCGTTATTCGTAGCCCGTGCGCTCGCATATCACGAGGGCGTTCCCGGTCATCACCTGCAGATCATGCTCGCACGCGAGAACGAGCGTCTGTCCGACTTTCGGCGCAGCTCCGGCATCACCGTGTTCACCGAGGGCTGGGGCCTGTATGCGGAGAAGCTCGGCATGGAGGTAGGCCTCTACGAGGATCCCTACGATCGTTTCGGTATGTGGAGCTATCAGATCTGGCGCGCCTGTCGGCTAGTCGTCGATACCGGGATGCACGCCCTCGGCTGGACGCGGGCGGAGGCAATCGCCTACATGGCCGAGCACACCGGGATGGCACTCGATACGGTCACCGCAGAGATCGATCGGCACATAACCGAACCCGGCCAGGGACTCGCCTACACCTTCGGCGAATTGAAGATCACAGAGCTGCGGCAGCGCGCCAGTGAGCACCTTGGCGACCGGTTCGATCTGCGCGCATTCCACGACGTGGTGCTGGGAAACGGCGCCCTGCCGCTGTCCATTCTCGAGGAGGTCGTCGTGGCCTGGATCGAGGAAACACGCGGAGCATGACGTGATCGGACCCGAGACACCAACCGACGACCGCGACCGGCTACGCGCGCTCTGGGCGCTGGAGATTCTCGACACCCCGACCGAAGAGCGCTACGACCGTATCGTCAGGGTCGCCGGACTGACGCTCGAGATGCCCATCGCTTACCTGTCATTCGTCGACGAGAACCGTCAGTGGCTGAAGGCAAACGTCGGCATGCCGCTATGCGAGACGGATCGAGACATCTCGTTCTGCGGCCACACGATTCTGGGAGATCGTCCGCTCGTGATACCGGACGCTGCGGCAGATCCCCGTTTCCACGACAACCCGATGGTCATCGGAGACCCCTTCATTCGCTTCTATGCCGGCGTGCCTCTGAAAAGTGCTGACGGTCACAAAGTAGGCACGCTCTGCGTTGCCGATCGCCAACCCCGCAGCATGTCGGATACCTCGTTGGAGCTGCTCGCGGAGCTTGCCGCGCTGGTCGAGCGCGAGCTGCAGCTGGTCGATGTGATCGACGCGCAGCAGCGTTTGCTCGAGATCCAGACCACTCTGGCCGAGACCCGCCAGCATATGGCCGATGAGCTCGCCAAGGCGGCCGGCTACGTCCGCGGGCTGCTGCCAGCGCCGGCGAAGGGCGTCATCTCGGCAGACTGGCGCCACCTGCCGTCGGCTCAACTCGGCGGCGACATCTTCGACTACTACCCGATCGACGATCACCGAACGGCGATGTACCTGCTCGACGTGGCCGGGCACGGAGTCGGATCGGCGCTGCTATCGGTTTCGGTGATGAGCGTGGTGCGGTCGCGTTCGCTCCCAGAAGTCGACTTCACTAAACCCGCAGAGGTGCTCAGCGGGTTGAATCGCGAGTTCCGCATGGCGGAGCACGACAACAAGTTCTTCACCATGTGGTACGGGCTCTACGACGCTCAGGCGCAGACTCTCACCTATGCCAACGGTGGGCACCCACCTCCGCTCCTGGTCGGCGACCGAGACAATGGCGGCGACGTGTCGAAGCTGGAGGAATCCGGCCTCATTGTCGGGGCGCTGCCGCAGGCAAGCTACATGTCGAGCACGCGTTCGATAACGGAACCGTGCTCGCTGTACCTGTTCAGCGACGGCGTCTACGAGATATTCCCGGCAGGGGATGAAGACTGCGAGCATATGCTCGGCTACGACGGGTTCGCCGAGATCCTCACGTCACCAGAGGGCGCCGATCTGGATGCCACCATCGGGCGTCTGCGCGAGTACGCCGGCGGCGGGCCGTTCGACGACGACGTGTCGCTGTTGCGCCTGCAGCTCGGATAGCGTCGCCGAACCGGGCGGACGCAGCGGGATCGGGCTAGCTCACGCCCACCGTGAGCTTGCGGATCGGAATCGCGAACATGAAGAACAGCGCCCCCGTGGCGATCACGATCATCGCCACCGTGCTGAACAGCTCGGCGACCGGCAAGGTGTCGATATAACCGGCAGCCAGCCCGGCGATCAGGTTGCCCAAAGCGGTGCCCATGAACCACAGCCCCATCATCTGGCCCTGCAGTCTTTGGGGCGAGAGCTTGGTGGTCGAGCTCAGGCCGACCGGGCTCAGGCAAAGCTCGCCGACGGTGTGGAAGAAGTAGGTAGTCACCAACCACATCGGGCTCACCTGGCCCTCGGTCACGAACTGCGACCCCCAGGACAGCACCAGGAAGCCAACGCCCAGCAACACGAGGCCGAGGCCGAACTTGATCGGAATCGACGGGTTGCGCGCGCCGAGCCGCACCCAGAGCCCACCGACCACCGGTGCCAGCAGGATAATGAACGTCGGGTTGATGTTCTGCAGCATCGACGCGGGCATCTCCCAGCCGAAGATCATTCGGTCGGTGAAGTCGCGTGCGAACAGGTTCAGGGACGAGCCTGCCTGCTCGAATCCGGACCAGAACATCGCTGCCCCGATGAACAGCAAGAAGATCGCGAAGACGCGCTTGCGCTCCGTACGATCGCGGCATACGAACCCGATGAGCCCGGCAAAGTAGGCGACGGAAACACCGGTGATAAGGAGCCCTGTGACCTGCGCGAACCCCACCAGCGTGAGTGCGATCAGGCCGCCGGCACTCAATAGGGTGATCGCTACGATCAGCGCCACGACGAGGCCGACTCCGCCAAGGAACTGGCGCACGGACGCGGCGCGAACCTCCTGCGGCCGAGCCGCTTCCGGAAGCTCGCCGCAACCTAACAGGTGGTCCTTGCCGAGGACGTACTGAATGACGCCGAACGTCATGCCAACGCCGGCAGCACCGAACCCGAGATGCCAGTTGTACCCCTCGCCCAGGAACGAACAGATGGTCGGACCTAGAACTGCGCCGATGTTGATCCCCATGTAAAAGACCGAGAAGCCTGCATCGCGCCGGGCGCCGCCTTCCGGGTACAGGTCGCCGACAATCGCCGACACGTTCGGCTTCAGCAGGCCGGTGCCGACTACGATCAGGATCAGCCCGAGATAGAAGGCTGGCACCGCCGGAATCGCCATCAAGAAATGGCCGAGCGCGATGATCACGCCCCCGTATAGCACCGCCTGCCGCTGTCCGATCAGGCGGTCGGCGATCCAGCCACCGGGCAACGCCAGGGCATAGACGCCGAACACATAGAGCCCGTAAATCGCCGCTGCCGTCGGCGTGTCGAGCCCGAAGCCACCGCGAACGGAGTCGGTCAGGTATAGGATCAGCAGCCCGCGCATCCCGTAGAAGCTGAACCGTTCCCACATCTCGGTGAAAAAGAGGGTCGACAAACCGCGGGGATGCCCGAAGAACGTCCCTCCGACAGCTTCAGTGCTCAAATCGCCCTCCGATTTGTGACTCCAGGGGTCGTTGCGCACGTGCAAGACGCGCGCCGCGGCCGACGCCTCGATCACCGACGCCTCGATCGGCCCGAGAGCCTATCATCCCGCTAGCGGGCCGCGCCGATATCAATCCGGCGCCTTGGGCAGGTCGACATCATGAGCCTGCTGCCGCGTCATCTTCTCGACATCAATGCCGGTTGCCGTCTTGAGCTGCTCGAGCATCGCCACCGCGCTGCCGGTGAGGTTGTTGATGTACTTGGGAATCCCGCTGCCATCGCCGCTGTCGACGATCGTCAGCTTGTCTACCGTAAGGTTGTCAGCGATCACCCGAGTGACCTTGTCGAGTAGCTCTGGCATCAACTGGATCAGGAACAGGTCGCGGGTCTCCCCGTCCTGCCACTGTGCCCGCATCGACTCGACGGCCTGGGCCGTGGCCCGTCCGTCCTCGAGAATTCTCGCCGCGTGCCCTTCGGCCTCCAACATGAGCGCCTGCCGCCGCGCCCGCGCCGGCGCAACGGTGTCGGCCTCCTCGCGCCGGGCACTGAGCTCGGCGCGCGTACCCTGAAGCTCGACTTCCTGCTCGGCTCGCGCGATGATCCCGGCAACTTCGGCACGCTGCTCCGCCCGGTTCGACTCGGCTTTGCGCTCAGCGCGCCGGACGGCGAGCGCTTTCTCGGAATCGACCACAGCCAACTCGGCTTCGATCTCGGCTTCGCGCCCGACACGCTCCTGCTCGGCGGCGACGCTTCGAGCTTCCGCCTCAGCGCGCGCTTCTGCGATTCGCGCATCGCGACTGACCTCGGCGACTTTCTTGCGGCCAATCGCCTCGAGGTAGCCTTGATCGTCATAGACGCTCTCGATCTGGAAGATATCCAGGACGATGCCGAGCTGACTCAGGTCCGCGCGAGCCCGATCCGTTACCTGCTCCGCTAGCTCCAATCGCTGGGCGTTGGCCTCTTCGGGGCTGACGGTCGCCAGCACGCCACGCAGCGCTCCCTCGATCGTTTGCTCGGCCGTGCGCACCACAGAGTCGAAATTCTTGCCCAGGAAGCGCTCCACTGCTGCCTCGAGCCCTTCCTCCTCGCGGCCGGCAAGCTTGATATTGGCGTGGCCCTCGATGCTGACGGGGATCATGCCGGCGCACATCGCTTTGTCCAAACGCAACTGGACAGGGTGGCTGGTCAGCGGTATCCGGTCGTCTTGCCATCGGCAGTTCGCCGCTGACGCCCGGCCAGCACTACGAGCTCATTAGGTTGGCAGATAACGATGTTCGACTTGACGAAGATGAGCATCAGGAGGATACCCAGCGCCCCAAGCCCCAACGCAATGCCCAGAATCTGTGCCTGCTCCATGATCACCAGCCAGCCGTGCTAGAGGTTGAAACTAGACGTTGAAATAGAGGGCGAACTCGCCCGGATGGGGTCGTAGGCGCACGAAGTCGACCTCGTGCGTGCGTTTGTGCGCCACATAGGTCTCGAGCAGATCGGGCGTGAACACGCCATCGGCTACGAGAAACTCGTGGTCGCTCTCGAGAGCGTCGAGCGCGTTTGCCAACGACCCGGGTGTCTTCTGGATCGCTTCGCCTTCCTCCGTCCCGGCGAGCTCGTAAATGTCCTTGTCGACTGGCGCCGGCGGCTCGATCTGGCGGCGAATGCCGTCCAACCCCGCGAGCAGCATCGCTGAGAACGCCAGGTACGGGTTGCCCGACGGGTCGGGCGTTCTGTACTCGATGCGCTTCGCAGCCGCGCTCGATCCCAACATCGGCACGCGGATGCAGGCGCTCCGATTTCCACGCGAATACACCAGGTTGATGGGCGCCTCGTAGCCGGGCACCAAGCGCCGGTACGAATTCGTCGTCGGATTGCACAGGGCGCAGAGCGCCGGCGAATGGCGCAAGAGACCGCCGATGAAGTGAATCGCGGGGCCACTCAGGCCAGCGTATCCGTCAGCGTCGTAGAACAGGTTGTTGCCGTTCCGCCACAAGCTGATGTGTACATGCATTCCGGAACCGTTCTCCTCGAACAAAGGCTTGGGCATGAACGTGGCGGCCTTGCCATAGCGACGCGCAACATTCTTGACGACGTACTTGAACTTCACGGCGTTGTCGGCCGCCTGGATCAACGGAGCGTACCGGATCCCGATCTCGTTCTGGCCTGCCGCCGCCACCTCGTGGTGGTGCAGCTCCGCCCGCACGCCGACGCTGCGCAACACGGTCGTCATCTTCGAGCGCAGATTGTGGTAAGGATCGACCGGCGGCGCCGCGAAGTAGGCGCCCTTTTGCGCTGCCCGATGCGCCAAGTTGTCGCTAGCGTTGTCGCCTGTATTCCAGAAGGCTCCGTCGTTGTTGACGAAGTAGAAGCCGTGCTGCGTAGTCTGGTCGTAGCGCACGTCATCGAACAGGAAGAACTCCAGTTCGGGCCCGAAGAAGACCTCATCGGCGATGCCCAGCGATCGCACCAGCTGTGCCGCCCTTTGGGCAACCCCACGCGCGTCCCGCGTGTAGGGTTTGAATCCGTTCGGGTCGACAATCTTGCAGAAGAACGACAGGGTCGGGTCGTCGAAGAACGGGTCGCGCATCATCGTGCCCGGATCAGGGACCATGATCATGTCGCTGTTGTCGATCGCCTGGAAGCCGCGCACAGACGAGCCATCGAGGCCTAGGCCATTGACGAACACACCAGCATCGATCTCATCGATCGGCAGCGTCAGATGGTGAAGCGTTCCGAACAGGTCGACGAATTTCACATCGACGAACTCGATAATCGTGCTCCTCCGCGAAGCGGAATACGTCCCGCGCTGTGGTCGCTCGGTCGCGTGGCACGGGTCAGCCCAACGCCCGGTTGCCACGCTCACCGGTGGCAACCAGCACGACATCGTCGAGGGCGGTGACGAACACGACTCCGAAACCGCCAGTATCGCGCGCCGCCCGCTCGATGGCGTCCACCGCCACCTCTACGAGCTCGTCGCGCAAGGCGATCTCGATGCGGACCTTTTGGAACAGCGACACCTCGGGACCACACCACGGAACGAGTGCGCCTCCGCCCCCTCGGGGGCGGTGCCGAGAATATTCGTTGCCGTCAAATGCTTGATCTGGGCTTCGAACAGGGCCTCTTTCACCGCCGGAAACTGCTGCGGCTGGACGATGGCCACGACCATCTTCATATCGCTGTCGCTCCCGGTGTCAGTCGGTGATGAAGATCTGGAAGCCGCTGTAGGACTCGACGCCATGCTCTTCCAGGTCGAGTCCACGCAGCTCGGTCTCCCGCGAGACCCGCAATCCTACGGTCAGATCTATGAAGCGGAACACGACCCACATGGCGATTCCAGTGAAGGCCACGCAGCCCAATATGCCGATCGCCTGAATGCCGAGCCCGCCGACACCGCCACCGTAGAACAGGCCGTCGCTCGGCGCGCCCAGCGAGGCTTGGCCGAAAACGCCGACCGCCAGGGTGCCCCAGATGCCGGCCATGCCATGCACGAGAATGGCACCGACGGGATCATCGATCCGGAGTCGGTTCAGCCAATCGACTCCGAATATCGCGATCACTCCGGCTGCAGCGCCGATGTAGATCGACGCTCCGTCGCTCACTACGGCACACGGTGCAGTGACGCCCACCAGCCCCGCGAGCCCGCCATTCAGAGCCAGCGCCAGGTCGGGCTTACCGAACTTGACCCAGGCAGTGAACATGGCTGCCATCGATCCCGCTGCGCCCGCGAGGGTCGTATTCATGACTATCCGCGCCACCAGATCGGGATCCTCCATCCCCAGGGTGGAGCCGGCGTTGAACCCGTACCAGCCAAACCAGAGGATGAAGACCCCCAGTGTCACCAGCGGGATGTTGTGCCCGCCGATGAAATTCGCCGATCCGTCGGGATTGGGAATCGACCGATGCGGGGACCCAGCATCCGAGTCCCAATCAGAGCGGCGACCCCGCCGACGGCATGCACCACTGTCGACCCGGCGAAGTCGTAAAAGCCCAGCTGCGATAACCAGCCGCCGCCCCATACCCAGTGTCCTACCACTGGATAGACAAACGCGGTAATGGAGAACGAGTACGCCAAATAGGCAACGAAGCGCATGCGCTCGGCCACGGCGCCCGAGACAATCGTAGCGGCGGTTCCCGCAAACACGGCCTGGAAGAACCAGAAAGCTGCCAACGGTAAGGTGTCTACGGGACTCTCCGTACCGACCATGAACCAGCCTGCAGTACCGACGAACAGCCCTGCCGATCCGTACATGATCGCGTAGCTGAATACGTAGTAGCCGAACGTCGCAAAGCAAAAGTCCATGAGGTTCTTCATCAGGACGTTTGCGGCGTTCTTGGCACGAATCAGACCCGCCTCGACCAGGCCGAAGCCCGCCTGCATCAAGAAGACGAGGATCGCCGCCATCAACACCCAGAGAGTGCTCAAGCCGTCGTGAAGCTCTGGCGCCATGCCGTCTCCAGGTCCGCAAGCCGTTAACGGTGGACGAGGGCATGTCCACCGTCGCCTCTGCCGATGGCGCGAGACAATCCGCCATGGGCGATAGCCGAGGCTGTGTACCGCATGCCATCACAGCTGTCAAAGCTCCGACATGAGGCAGCGCAACGGGACGAGAAAACCGGCAGACGCTCCAGCGTCGTCTCTGAGTCTCAGCGTAGGACGCGCTCGACACGATCCTCGGGAAGGTAGCAATCGTAGGACCCACCGATGCCGCCGATGTCGAAGATCGAGACCGGATCATCGACGCCCTTTACCTTTACTTTCAACGCCCCGTCGATGCGCACCGGTGCGTCGATACGATCCAGCGTTTCCTGCGACGCGAGGATCTGGCCTCCCATTGCCGTTGCCTCCAGGCGCGCTGCCCGATTCACCGCATTACCGATGACGCTGTAGCTCATGCGCCGCTCCGAACCGATCGTGCCAGCGATAACGCTGCCCGTGTCGATCCCGATCCCCGTTGCGATCTCCGGCAACCCGTTGGCGCGGTTGGCGGCATTGACTGTCGACATCGCCAGCTGCATGTCGATGGCGCAGGCCACTGCCCGAGCTGAGTCGTCAGTACCGGCGGTCGGCGCGCCGAATAGCGCCATGATCGAGTCGCCGACAAACTTGTCCACCGTGCCGCAGTAGTTCTCGATCACTCCCACCATGACTCCGAAGTAGCTGTTGAGCAGACCCACGACCTGCTCGGGTTCGAGCCGTTGGGCCAACGGCGTAAAGCCACGCAGGTCGGCCATGAGAATGGAGACCGTACGCTTAGCGCCGCCGAGCTCCAGCCGTCCGGGCGACTGAAGCACGCTGTCGGCCACCTCCTCGGTGAGGAAACAACCGAGCGTGTCCTCGATGAAGCAGTTGCGCACTTCGAGGTCCTCGTTCAGCGCCTCGGCGCGGCGCTTGGCAATCAGCAGGCTCTCCTGAAGCTCGGCTACCTCCCGCAGGTTGAGCTGGTCCTCGGTCAGCCGCGCCAGATCTCCGAGCGCCACCAGCTCGTCCGCGCCGAACTCGCGCGGGCGGCGATCGGCGATGCACAGAGTACCGACGCGGTGCCCCTCCGCCGTTGCCAGCGGATGCCCTGCATAGAAGCGCAGATGCGGCGCGCCGACCACCAACGGGCTGTCCCGAAAGCGCGGATCGACAGCAGTATCGGGGACGATCAACGGCTGGTCTTGGAGGATCGTGTGCGAGCAGAACGAGATGTCGCGCGCGGTCTGTGTGGCATCGAGCCCGCAAGATGACTTGAACCATTGTCGGTCCGAATCGACCAATGCGATGTATGCGATCGGCACGCCGAAAGCCTGGGAGGCGATCCTGGAAATACGGTCGAATCGTTGCTCCGGCTCGGTGTCGAGGATCTGCAGCGCATATAGCGCTGCCAACCGTTCGGTCTCGTCCTGGGGTATTGCTGCCGTGATCACTGGGGCTCCGGCGTCGACGTGAGCGCGCATCGTACGATCGGTGTGTCGAGCTTGTCCATCATCGCGTTTTCGTGCGGCACCATCCAGCCGTCGAGCGTACACACCGCCGGATTGCTACCCTGCATTCGTCATCCTCAGTCATCCGCCGCCCCTGGTCCCGATGTCTACAGACGCCGTCCCACTCGTCGAGCGCATCAGTGTTCTCGGCGCCGGCACGATGGGCCATGGCGTCGCCCAAGCCGCCGCCCAGGCCGGCTATCAGACGGCCCTGTACGACATTGAGCAGCACTTGCTGGATGCCGGCCTCGCACGCATCGAGACCAACCTGGCAGCGGGGATCAAGCGCGGCAAGCTCGACGAGGCCGCCAGAGATCGCACCCTGGCCCTGATGCGCACTACGACGCAGATCGAGGAGGCAGCCGCCGCCGACTTGGTCATCGAGGCGGTGCCAGAGCGCATGCTGGTCAAGCAGCTGGTGTTCGAAGAGCTATCGCGCTTCGCTCCCGAGGGCTGCATCTTCGCCAGCAACACCAGCTCGCTGAGCATCGGCGAAATCGCCACCGCCACCGACCGCCCCGAGCGTTGCCTCGGAATGCACTTCTTCAACCCGGCGCACGTCATGAAGCTGCTGGAGTTGGTCGTCCATGCCGAGACCTCCGAGGAGACGCTGGCCGCGGCGCGGTGCGTGGGCGAGAGCATGGGCAAGACGTCGATCGTCGTACGCGACGTACCGGGCTTCGCGTCCAGTCGTCTCGGCGTGTTGCTCGGCATGGAGGCCATCCGCATGCTCGAGCAAGGCGTCGCCAGCGCCGCGGACATCGACACCGCCATGGTGCTCGGCTACCGGCATCCGATGGGCCCACTGAAGCTCACCGATCTGGTCGGCCTCGACGTACGGCTGGGCATCGCCGATCACCTGCACGAGAAGCTCGGCTCGGACGCCTTCGAGCCGCCGCAGCTGTTGCGTGACATGGTGGCGGAGGGGAAGCTGGGGCAGAAGTCGGGGAGTGGATTTTATGAATGGGTGGAGGATGGGGAGTAGGCGCACAACCCCCGCCGTTCGCGAGAACCGCCTGGTGATTGGTGAGCTCTTCTGCTTACGCGCCTTGGGGGGCGGTTGATGCACGTCGAGGTGGCGAGGTTCTCTGAGGGGGTTGTGCGCCTACTCCCCTGACCATCGAGTTCAGAAGAACAGCCCCGGCACGGCCGGAGGGCGGCGGGTGACTCCGTCGACGAACGAAGAGACCGTCCCCGAACGGAGCGTCGCAAAAGCACGGCGTTCGCTGGCGGCCGGAGCGTGACGGCATGCGCCACCGCCGTCCTTTCCCGGCTCTCCATAGGCTCCATGCGAACGCCAGATCGAATAGTCGCCCTGATGAAACCCACGCCCCTTCCGCACCCGCGACAGGTAGGGCGAGTTCTCCACCATGTAGCCGAACTGCGGGTTGTAGTAGATCAGCCACAGGTCGCGCGGGCAGCGCTGTAGCGTCCACTTGACGTGGAGCAATACTCGCGCCAGGGCGCGATCGCGAAACGGGTTGAAGAGGTAGATCACGCACGGTTCCTCGGGAATGTCCGGCTGCGAGGCGTCAGCGTGCACCAGATCGATGTGCCGTGTGTCGTTCCCTGCCCTCGCCCAGGCGCGCATGTTCCTGCTGGCAACCGTATGTAGCGACAGCGACGCCTCGACGCCGACGATGCGACGGAACGGATGAACGGCCGCAAGCAGCACCACACGGCCCTTCCCGGAGCCCAGGTCCATGAAAGTGTAGTCGCGGTGCCGTATTGACAGCTCGCCCAGGATGTGGCGGAACGCGGCGGGCTCGGTGGCCTCGTAGGAGACGGCCTGCCGGGCCACCTCCTCGGGGTGATCCAGCAGCTCGACGGGAATCTCCCCGTCGGTATCGGTGCCGAAGCGGGCATCGAACTCCGTGTGCCGGTGCATGGCTGGACTATCCTTCCATCCCCCGCGCCGTGCAACAGGCACCATCCCGGCATCCCCGCCCCTCTGGCTGACGAATGAAACTTCCCTAGATCGTATTGTAAGGTACCTATCATTTTGAGATAGTGGCACCGTACTCGCTGAACAGGGGCGACGAAGGTCGCACGCCGAGCTGCTGCCGGAGCACATTGAATGCCGAAACGACGCCTGGGTTTCGCCACCGTATCGATCCTGCGCGCCAT
The DNA here is from genome assembly GCA_965197275.1 of Acidobacteriota bacterium. Classification (GTDB taxonomy): domain Bacteria; phylum Acidobacteriota; class UBA890; order UBA890; family WLXD01; genus DASCOT01. Next base: position 236,812 of record CBDAMQ010000031.1, on the reverse strand, counting down.
CGCCGACGACCGACGCTACGGGCTCGACATCATCGCCGCTACCGGCTTGGCGACCGGAACCGTGTACGTCGCCCTGGGGCGTCTGCAGAAGCGGGGGCTGGTGTCGGCGTCGTGGGAGGACCAGCGCATTGCGGACCGCGAGGGTCGCCCGCGTAGGCGCTACTACCGGCTCACGCGTACCGGGCGGCATCAGCTGGACGCAGCACTAGAGAGGTACGTGGCGCTGGCCGAGAGCGCGCCAGCCAAGTCGGGGCGGACCTGAGACGTGGCGTCACGACCCTCACGATCTGTCACTGGGAGCACCGCGGCCCGGATTCTGAAGCTTGCCAGCCGCTTCGTTCCCGCCGCCGATCGTCGCGACTGGCTCGAGGCCTGGGAGGCCGAGCTGTGGCAGCTCGAGAACAAGTGGCCCGCCGATCCCCGGTCGGTCGATCACCGCGCGCCGGGCCCCCTCGCGTTGAGCCTGGGCGCGATTTCCCACTCGCTGTGGGAGCGAAAGGAGTGGACCTTGGGAGTCATGCTGCAGGATGTTCGCTTCGCGTTGCGGGTACTGGCTCGCAGCCCCGGCTTCACGCTCCTGGCGATGGTGACGATGGCGCTGGGAATCGGGGCGAACACGACGATCTTCAGCCTCACCAACGCGACGCTGCTGCGGGGCCCCGACGGCATCGATTCGCCCGCGGATCTGGTTCAGATCGGGCGCGACCGGCCGGACGAGGGATTCGACAACCTCGCCTATCCGCACTTCCGGGAGCTCCGCGACCACGCCGAGGGCCTGGCAGCGCTAGCGGCGTACACGCCGGTTGGCATGCAGGTGGGACGCGGTGCCGATGTGGAAGTGGTCACCGGCCAGCTCGTGACCGGCGACTACTTCGGGCTTCTCGGGGTGTCGGCGCGGCCCGGGCGGGTCCTCGGGCGTGACGACGAGGTCTCCGACGGCGCCCACCCAGTAGCCGTTCTCAGCGAGGCGTTCTGGACGACCCGGTTCGGCGCCGATGAGTCCGTCGTCGGCACCGACGTGTTCATCAACGGCTCTGAGTACCGCATCGTGGGCGTCGCGGAACCCGGATTCCGCGGCACCGACGTGGTGATGTCGGAGACCGACGTGTGGATCCCGCTGTCGATGGCGGCCACGGCGCTCGGCTCGCAGTACGCCGACTACGACCATCCGGGCTTCAGCTGGCTGTGGACGGTCGGCCGTCTTACGCCGGGCGCCTCGGCAGCGTCGCTCGACTCCGAGGTCGACGCCCTCTACGCGGCCTCGTTCGAGGTGGCCTGGGGCGAGGCTCCGGATCACACACTCGGCGTCGTACAGGGCGTCGGGCTGCGGCCCGACGAGCGCGGGGCCATCGGCCAGATCGTCCTGCTGCTCTCAATCGTGGTCGCGGTCGTGCTGGCAGTGGCCTGCGCCAACCTGGCCAACCTACTGCTGGCGCGTGGCATCGCCCGCGGCCCCGAGCTCAGCATGCGCGCCGCCCTCGGCGCCGGGCGCACAAGGCTCGTCCGACAGCTGCTCACCGAGAGTCTGATCCTCGCCGTCGGGGGCGGCCTGGGCGCCCTGCTGCTCACGGTGTGGACGGCGCGGCTCATGCCCCTCGTGCTTCCCATCCGGCTCGGCGTCAGCTTTCGGCCGGATGCCACCGTGCTCGGGTACGCGCTCGCCGTGAGCCTACTCGCCGGCATCCTCTTCGGTATCGCCCCGGCGCTGCGCGCCACGCGAACCGACCTCGTCGACAGCCTCAAGGACGGATCTCTGCTCAGCGGCAGCCGCGGTACGTGGATGCGCAACGGCCTGGTCGTGGGCCAGCTGGCGCTGTCCTTCACCTTGCTCGCCGCCGCCGGTCTGATGCTGAAGAGCCTCACCGCCGCGAGCTCCGCCGATCCCGGGTTCAACACCCGCGACGTCATGGCGCTGACGCTCGACCTCGACCGGGCCGGCTACGACGCCACGCGCGGCGCTGCCCTGTACTCGCGACTGCTCGAGAAGGCCGCCGCCCTACCGGATGTCGAAGCGGTGGGCCTGGCGTCGAACCTCCCGTTCGCCGGCTGGAGCCGTCAGTCTGCCTTCTTTCCCGAACCTCGACCGGACCTCGAGGAGGAATTCATCCAGCTCGACACGAGCCTCGTGTCGAATGGCTTCCTGTCTACGCTGCAAATCCCGCTACTGGCCGGCTCCGGCTTCACGGCCGCCAACGCATCAGCCGACATGCCCCGCGTGGTGGTGATCTCCGAGTCCGCAGCCCAATTGCTCTGGCCACAGGAAACCGCGCTCGGCCAGTTGCTGCCGTTCAGCGAGGCACGGATTCCGGAGGAGTCGGCCCGCGTCATCGGGATCGTCGCCGATATCCGTGCACGATCGCTCCGGCAGCAGCCGCGGGCGTCAATCTACCTGCCCGCCCCGCAAACGTACTCCGGCCGCATGAGCCTCTATGCGCGCAGCGCCCGGCAGCCCGAAGCCTTGGCGCAATCCCTCCGGGCGACCGTCGCCGATCTCGACCCCGACCTCGGCGTCTCCACCCTGGGCACTCTGCACGACCGCATGGCCCTCTCCCTCCAGGACACGCTCACCATCGGCCGCCTCGCCTCGATCTTCGGGCTGTTGGCAGTGGCGCTGGCGGCCGTCGGGCTCTACGGGATGGTCTCCTACGTCGCCTCCAGCCGCGCCCGCGAGATCGGCGTGCGCATGGCGCTCGGGGCCAACGCGACGAAGGTGGTACTGCTGTTCGTGCGCCAATCACTGCTAATCGCCGCTGCCGGAGTGGCCGTCGGCGCGGCGCTGACAATCACGGCCGGCGGGCTGCTTGCGAGCATGCTGTATGGGGTCGCTGCGAACGACCCGATGACCCTGGCGGCAATCGGCGCGGGGATGGTCTTGTTGGCGCTTGCGGCGTCCGCCCTCCCGGCTGGTAGGGCGGCAATGGCCGATCCGGTACGGGCACTGCGACAAGATTGAGAGGCGGTTTCAATTTCCGTCGTACCCCCTTGTTCTCGAGGTTGGCGTCACGCGCCGCCCTACGAATGAGGTTCTGCAACACTGGCCACAACTCCCCCTGTCGTTCGGCACCAGAGCGGAGTAGGTTAGTCTTGCCCGGGTGCCGCGGACCGATTGCTGCCGGTCGATGAAGCTCGGAACCGGAATGATTCCACCGCGGAGGCTGCAGCCTCGTGGGATGGCCAGAGAGAGGGTCGATGATCGTTCGAGGAGCGCGCCGCGGATGTTTCGTCAAGACGGCCACCGTCGGCCTGTGCCTCGCACTCGTCCTTCTCACGGATCCCGCCAGCGCTGTCCCCGAGACGCGCGGCTACGTGATCGCGATGGTTCACACGGCGACCTACGCGGACGCCGACACCTGTCCCATGGGCGGCAACGGGGGGCCGGTCGAGCTACAGACGCGACGCTTGATGGGCGCCGGCTACGGCAAGTCGGAGGCCCTCGAGATTATCGCCAACGGTGGTCGGGACGACGAGGGCAACGCGATAGAGGCGGCGCAGTTGTTTGGCAGCTTTGGCCGCGGGCGACGCTGGGGTGATCTCGAGGTCAACCCGGGCAACGCCCCGTATCTGCTACCGGACCCACACATCGAAACGGCGCAGGGCCGGTTCGCGCCTGGCTTCAATCTCGACGGCCGGGTGGATCCCGATGACTTCGAAGACCCGGATACCCACGAGAAGGGCGTCGACAACGGAATATGGCAGGTCATCGGCTGTTTCGACACGTTCCATGTCAGAAAGCCGGTACGAGCGTACAACGAGAACATCACCTGGGACGCGGTGCTCGACGGGATGCCGGCGTGGCTGCTTTCGGTCTCCGGCGAGGATCTCAGCAAGGACGGGAACGTGACGGTGACGTTCGACCGGGCCCTGAACGTCGCCCTGCGCGACGCCACCGCCGGTCTCTTGTCCGGCGCCACCTACACAATCGATTCCGATCCACGCTCCCACAGCGTGTTCCGGGGCCGCATCGACAACCAGGTGCTGACCATCGAGCCGGGGGACTTCTCGATGCAGGGGGAGTCGCAGTTCTACGCGATTCTCCGTCTCGCGAACGCCCACCTGCGTCTCCGGATGCTCCCCGACGGGAGCGTGACGGGACTCCTCGGGGGCTACCAGCCCTGGTCTGACTACTATCAGTGGCTGGCCGTTCGCGGAGAGACCGACGGGCAAATCGATCTGCCGGGCGTTTACTATGCCATGAAGCGCCTCGCCGACAGCGTGCCCGATCCAGCGACCGGTGAGAACACCGCCATCTCCACCACCTACTGGCTGGAGGCGGTACCGGCGTTCCACACCGACACGTCGGGCGGCGTGGTGAGCGTCGCGGTAGGCCCGGGGCCGAAGCTCAGTGGCCCGGCGGCAACCCAGATCGTGGCGCCGTCGGGCGAGACGGAAGCGCAGCAGTGACGACCGACTCGGCGGCGGCAGGTCGCGCTGCAACACCTCCGGGACGCTGCCCCCCCGTACCTTGTCGGCGGCGACACCGTCGCTGGCTGTCGATACGGCGCACGTTGCCGCTCGCCCTGGGGTTTCTGCTCGTGGCCCCCGCTGCGTCCCCGGCGCCGAATCTCTCCGGAGACTTGAGCTTCGTTCGCCTGACGGAATCGCAGTACCGTCGGGCCATCCACGACATCTTCGGCGAGAGCATCCGTGTCGACGACAGTGCCGTCGATCGCGGCGCCCGTGAACGCGGGCTGCTGGCGATCGGAGATCGGAAGCTGACGCTCAGCGCCGCCGAGCTCGAACGTGCCGAGACGCTGGCGCAACGAATTGCCGAGCAAGTGACCGATCCGCGACGCCGGGCCACCCTGATTCCCTGCACGCCGCAGGACGTCGGTCGGCCGGATGCGGCCTGCGCCACCCGGTTCGTCACCAGGGTGGGGCTGTTCCTGTTCCGCCGTCCGCTCGACGACGCCGAGGTCGGCGCCTACGTCGCCATGGCGAACGCCGCGACGCGCACCCTCGACGACTTCTATACCGGCCTGCGTGCGTCGCTGGCCGGGATGCTCGTCGCCCCTGATTTTCTGTTTCGTCTCGAGCGCTCGGAGCCGGACCCCGACCGACCTGGAAGCATGCGTTTGGACGCCTACTCGCGGGCCGCGCGTCTGAGCTTCTTTCTCTGGGACAGCGCACCGGACGGGGAGCTGATCGAGGCGGCGCGATCCGGCGAGCTGCTCACGCCGGAGGGATTGAGCCGACAGGTCGAGCGGCTGCTCAACTCGCCGCGCCTGGAGCATGGCCTGCGCGCGTTCTTCTCGGACATGCTGGGGTTCGACGAGTTCGCCACGTTGACCATCGACTCGAGCCTCTATCCCAAGTTCACCAAGAACGTCGAGGACGACGCCCGAGAACAGACCCTGCGCACGATCGTCGACCAGCTTCTGCACAAGAACCGCGACTACCGAGAGCTGCTCGTTACCCGTGAGACCTTCCTGACGCCCTCGCTCGCCGCCATCTACGGTGTACCGCTGGCACGGTCGCAGGAGATGGGCGGGGCTGTTCCCTGGGTTCCCTACCGCTTTGCCGATGACGACCCGCGCGCCGGCCTGCTGACGCACGTGAGCTTCCTGTCCCTGCACTCCCATCCTGGGACCTCGTCGCCGACGCTGCGGGGCCAGGCGGTGCGCGAGAACCTCCTGTGCCAGATCGTGCCGCCGCCTCCCGGGGACGTCGATTTCAGCTTCGTGCAGGACACCAACAATCCCGACTTCAAGACCGTGCGCCAACGCTTGTCGGTGCATCGCGAGAATCCGACCTGTGCCGGCTGCCACAGCCTCACCGATCCGATCGGCCTGACGCTCGAAGTCTTCGATACCTCCGGCGTCTACCGCACGACCGAGAACGGAGCGCCCATCGACGCCGGCGGCGAGCTCAACGGAACGCCGTACAAGGAGATCACCGGTCTCGTGGAGATTCTCCGGCAAGAGCCGGCAGTAACGTCTTGTTTGATCAACCGGGCCTTTTCCTACGGCGCTGCCCGAGGACCGACCCGAGATGAGCGTGCCTGGCTTGACGAGCTGGCGTCGGAGCTGCGACGTGACGGCGTGAGGTGGCGCGATCTCATGCAGCGAATCACGCAGCAGCCCGACTTCTACACGCTCAGCACCGACGCCTAAGGAGCCAAACATGAGCAAATTCGACAAGATTAGCCGGCGCACCGTGCTGCGGGGCGTTCTGGGCGGAGGAGCCTCCGTTGCCGTCGGGCTGCCGGTGCTGGAGTGCTTTCTGAACACCAACGGCACCGCCTACGCGGCCACCGGCGCATCGCTGCCACCGTGCTTCGGGACATGGTTCTGGGGTCTCGGGCTGTCCCCCGGACACTGGGAGCCGACGACCACGGGGGCCGGTTACGACCTGCCGGATCACCTCGCTGCGCTGACGCCCATCAAAGAGAAGATGAACCTGTTCAGCGGCATGCAGGTGTTCCTCGATGGCAAGGCCAATCAGAACCACTATTCCGGCGCCCAGTGCCAGGCCACCGGCATGGTCTCCAGGAACGGCAGCGACTACACCACGAGCATCGACCACGTCATCGGCGAGACGATTGGCAAGGGCACACGGTTCCGTTCGATCGAGATGGCCTGCGACGGCGACGGCCAGGCCGGCTGGAGCGCCCGCGGCTCCAATGGGATGAACCCCTCCGAGATCTCGCCCCTACAGCTGTACGCACGTATCTTTGGCGATGGGTTCGTTGATCCCGGGGTTGCCGATTTCAGGCCCGATCCGGCCGTAATGGTGCGTCGAAGCGTGCTTTCTGCGGTTTCCGACCAGCGCAAGAGCCTGATGGCCACGGTTTCCGGGTCGGACCGGGCGCGACTGGACGAGTACTTCACGTCGCTGCGCGATCTCGAGCAGAAGCTGGCCTTCGAGCTCGAGCGACCCGCGCCGCTGCCCGCCTGCGCGGTCCCGGGGGAAGCCACCACCGACGACATCGGCCCGCTCCTCGGCCAGGTCGGGCAAACGCACCGACACTTCGCGCAGCTGGCCGCACACGCTCTGGCCTGCGGCCAGACGCGAATCTTCAATCTGACGATGGGCAATGCGTTCTCGAGGCTCCGTATCCCCGGGGAACCCAGTGGCTACCACTCGCTGACGCACGAGGAGCCCATCGATACCGCACGCGGCTATCAACCCAAGTGCAAGTGGCTGGCGGAACAGTGCATGGCCCTCTTCGCCGAGCTGGTGCAGACGTTGGACTCGATCAAGGAAGGCGACGGCACGCTGCTGGACCGGACCGTGGTGTTCGCGTTCACCGACCACGGCGAGGCGCGGATGCACTCGATGAAGCGCTTCCCGATTCTGACCGCTGGCAGCGGCGGCGGCAGGATGAGGACCGGGTTGCACATGGCGGCCGAGGGCGACGCTGCCACACGCGTCGGCTACACGCTGCAGAATGCGTTCGGTGTGGTGAGTGGGGCCTGGGGGACCGAGTCCAACGAGGTGTCGAGGCCCTTTGGCGAGGTGCTGGCATGAGGCAGGGGGGTACCGGGACGCGGAGTCGTTTGTTCCGGTCGGGGCGCCACGCGGCCGTGCCACTGGTCGCGGCTGCCGCCGTCGCCTCGCTTGCTGCTGCCCCTTCAGCGCCGCCGGGCCCGGACATCGTGGTGCCTCCGACCGTGCCGGCCGGCATCACGCTCGTGGAGGTGAGGCGCGACTTGATCGGATCTTCGGACGAGCTGCTGTGGACGCGGCTCGGCGACGCCGAGGGGCGGACCCTGCTGTTCAGAGACGCGGATCCGCCCGGTGTTGCAACTTGTGTGGACGACTGTGCCTCGCAGTTTCCGCCGCTGCTGGCGCCTGACGGTGCAGAGGCGTTCGGGGACTGGTCGTCGGTGCGGCGGCTCGACGCGCGGATGCAATGGGCGTATCGCTCGCGTCCGCTCTACACCTGGTCCGAGGAGCAGGAGCCGGGGGAGGTCGCGACCAACGTCGGGCTCGCCGAGACGACCGGCTCGAAGGTGTCGGAGGGCCTGATTCCGGCCGGCACGTTGATGCCGCCAGTGGGATGGCAGGTGGCCCGGTTCGACCCGGCTGTGTCGACGCCTGTGCCCGACGGCATCGAGGTGAGGTTGGTTGCCTCGGCCCACGCAGTCATCTTGACCGATTTCAATGGTCGTACGCTCTATGCCTTCGACGGCGATGCCACCGCCGATGGTCAGACGTGCTCCGATCACGGCTGCGATATTCGCTGGTCTTCCGTGGCCGCGGCGCAGCTCGCCATGGAGGTCGGCGACTTCTCCGTCGTCACCCGGAGCGATGGGTCTCGGCAGTGGGCCTACAGGCAACAGCCTTTGTATCGGTACGCCGGCGACCTGCTTCCGAGAGATGTCCACGGAGATAACGCCGATCCCCGGTGGCAAGTCGCCGTGTTGACGCGGAACTTCCGACCGCCGCAGGTGGTGGTCGCTTCGTTGGAGGGCTACGGCGACGTTCTGTCGGTCGACGGCATGACCCTGTACATGGGTACGGCGTTCGAGAAGTATTGGGGGGGACGAAGCATGCGCGACAGCTTCAAGGTCCTTTACTCCAGGGGCAAGCGATTGGGCGGCGGCGCCTGTGTGGGCGACGAATGCCTCGAGACCTGGCGTCCGTTCCCGGCCCCTGCGGAGGCCGAATCTAACGGGTTCTGGGAGGTGATCACCCGTCGCGACGGAACCCGACAGTGGGCGTACAAGGGATTCGCCCTGTATACGTTTTCCGGCGATGAGGCCCCCGGGCAGCACCGGGGGCACGCCACATACTCGTTCGTCGAGCTCGACGAGTCGCCCATTAACCTCGAGCGAGCCACCTGGTTGGGCTTTGTCGGCAGCGCCGGGGGAGGAGCGGGGGTGTACTGGAACATTGCCAAGCCGTGATCTCAAAACGAATCAAGGAGGTAGCATGCGACGCTTCGTAGTCGTCTTGACGGCAGTTGTTTTCCTGACCGCGACACCGGCTCTGGCCAGCGAGGTTACGGTCACCGGTGAGCTCGTCGACAGCGTGTGCTTCGCCCGGAGCGGCGCCGACGGCGGTGCGGGCCCCGACCACGCTGCCTGCGCCAAGTCGTGCGCCAGCAACGGGCAGCCGGTAGCGCTCGTGACCGATAGCGGCGCCGTCTACAGGCTGGCGGGCACCGTCACCGCCGACAACAACGCCGCCCTGGTGCCACACATGAGCCACACGGTCGAGGTAACAGGGGAGCTGGGTGAAGTGGACAGGATCCCGACCATCACGGCCGAGGCCGTCACGCACGTCTCGGCGAGCTGACGCACGGAACCGGTGGGTCGCGGCGGTCGGCTTGCCTGGATCTTCTGGCTACCGTTCTATGGCCGCCGGTGACGCACCCGGCAGCTCGCCGTGCACCAGCACGCCGTCCATCATCACCGCCGTGGGCTGCACCTCGGGGATGTCGGCAGGATCGAGCGTGAAGAGGTCCTCGTCGAGCACTACGAGGTCGGCAAGCTTGCCGACCGTGAGGGAGCCAATGCGGTCCTCCATTCGAAACGGATAGGCGCCGTCGAGGGTGAAGCCGCGCAGGATCGTGTGCAGATCCATGCGCTCGGTCGTCGGCGACCGGGCCGGAGGTGGCGGGCTGTCGTCCTCGCCCCGGGGGCCCTCCCGCGTATGGGCGCCGTGCATGGTCAAATACGGGCTGATGACGGACAGCCGCCAGTCGTCGCTCGAGTAAGTCACGCGGCCGCCGGCGTCGAATAGCGATTTGGCCATGTAGGTACGCGCCGCTCGCTCCGGTCCCAGCGCCAACGACCCCGAGCTGCTGGGGTAGGGGCCAGCGCCGGCAAACCACCAGGCCGTGAAGTTGGCGGAGACGTCGAGTGCCGCGAAGCGCGGCATGTCGGCGCCATCGATGACCTGGAGGTGCGACAGAGTGACCCGGGGATAGAAGTCGCCCGCAACCGCCGCTCTCGCCGCCTCCACGCCATCTAGTGCGGTGCGGACGGCGCGGTCGCCGATGGTGTGTACGTGGAGGTCGAGCTGCGCTTCGTGCAGCTCGAGCAAGAAATCGCGCAGCTCGGCGACCGACATCATGGTATCGCCGGCAAAGCTCGGGTCGTCCGTGAAGGGCTCGAGCAAGGCTCCGGAGCGGTTCGCGTTGATGCCGTCCATGAACAGCTTGACGGTGCGGAAACGCAATCGCTCACCGCCGTACTGCTGCCGCAGTCGTCGCATTTCGTCGATCGCTAGAGCGCGGCGCTCGGGAACGAACACTTGATACGTGCCTTCGTAGCGCAGCGGCAGCCTGCCTTCTCTTTCGAGACGCGCTAGCAGGCCGTAGACGTGGTCCTCGTAGCCGAAGTTCCCCCCGTCGTAGACCGTCGTAACGCCGTTCTCCGACAGCATCTGCAGAAACGCCACCACGCTGGCCTCATGTACCTCGGCATCGACATCGAACTGCGACGCCAGGTGCTGCCAGCCCGCTCCCTCCTTGACCCAACCGGTGGGGACACCGTCAGCGTCGCGAGCGTAGGTGGCTAGCCCGGGTCGCGGGTCGGGCGTGCTGGCGTCGACCCCGAGCACCTCCAGCGCCTTCGAGTTCAGCCAGTAGCTGTGCCAGGCGCCGCTGGCGATCCACACCGGCCGATCGGCAACAATGCGGTCGAGGTCGCGTCGGGGCGGCCCGCTGGGCCCGTCGACGAACGCGCCGTTGGGCCAGCCGTAGAGTCGGATCCACCCCTCGCCGGGATGGCTCTCGGCGTGCTCGCGCACCGCCTCGAGGAACTCCTCGCGGCTCGAGCCGGTGAGGAACGCGTCGTAGTCCTCGAGGTCGATGTAACCCGGATGCGTGTGGCCGTCGATCAGACCCGGAATTACCAGGCGGCCGGCCAGATCGACCGTGCGCGTCGCCTCCGACACGAAGGCCGCGGCGCCGGCGTCGTCCCCAACGTAGGTGAGCTCGCCGTCCTCGATCGCGACCGCAGTAGCCGCCGGGTTGCCGTCGTCCATCGTCACGATGTCGCCGCCGGTGAGCACCCAGTCGGCGCCGGCGGCAGATCCACCGCTCCCGTCGTCCCCGGCGTCGCAGCTCACCGTCAGCGCGATCGTTCCCAACAGAATCAACGGGACGCTGCCCGACAGGGTCACGCCGCGCGCTCGCTTCCATACGGTCGTCGGGCTCACTAGGCGGACTGCTGCGAGATGCCGTTCGCCAGGCAGTGCGCCACGACGCTCGAGGTTGGCAGCTTTATCGCTCTTCCTTCTCATCGGACCCGGCTCCGTTACCGTTACCTGCGCCTGGTCACCCTCGCCATGCAGCGGCGATCCGGTCGTGCTGCAGGCGGCGGGGTTCGTTCGGCCCTGCCGTGCCCCCGACTCTCCCACGGCGGCTGGCAGTGTCGCTACCCCGCCGATCACCTCGACCAGCAAGATGCAGACGATGCTCGGGTCGCGGTTGTCCAGGCGACGTCCTGCGTCTCCAGAACGCTAGTTGGCCGGCCTCGCCCGCACCCGCCACGCTCCGCGACCATGGGTGAACGCATACAGCATCCTCCGCGCACCCTCGCGCTGCAGCGTCAGCGACTCCGTGACGATGTTGCCGAAACCGGCATTCTCCTGAGCCCACGAGGCGCCGGTGTCCGTGCTAACGAACACACCCAGGTCGGTGCCTAGGAACAGGCGGGCGGGGTTGTCCGGATCGACCACGATCACGTGCACGGGGATATCCGGTAGGGCGCCTTCGCCGACGCCGTCGATGCTGGACCACGAGCGCCCGCCGTCGGGTGTGCGGAAGACATGTGGTCCGCCGAAACCACCGTACGTTAAGTACAGAACGTCCGGGTCGGTCGGATCGAAGGTGACCCAGGTGGCCCACGCCTTGCTCGGGCGACGGCGCGGCCAGGCGGTTGCGGGACCAGCAGCAAACGCGTCGTCGGTCGTATGCACGAAGCCGAGCTCGGTGGCCACGGCGACCCGCCGGGAGTCCGAGGGCGACACGGCGATGGCGCTGGCTCGGCCACGCAGCCTGCGGCTGGCGACCTGCCAGCTGGCGGCGCCGTCGACGGTTCGGTACATGACCTTGCCGCCGATCCAGAGCACGTCTGGGCGTGCTGCGTCGAGCACGAACGGGGTGATGAAGACGAAGTTACCGCCAGGGTCGAGGAAGGCGCCGTTGCCCGGGGGCAGGCCGTTGGTGGCGGAGGTGAAGCTGGCGCCGCCATCGCGTGACCTCTGCAGGTTGGCGTTCTGCGATTCGACGTAGAGCACACGGGGGTCGCGGGGATCGATGGCGACGTAACCACCGTCGCCGCCGAACACCTCCACCCAGCCGTTGGAGCCATCGCCGGGACTCCGCAAGTTGGTCCCGTTGTCCTGGGTGCCGCCCAGGAACGCTTTGCCGTCCGGGAACGGCAGCCCTTGGTAGAACTGTGTCACTTCGAAGCCGTTGTTGAGCGACCGCCAGGCGACCTGGCCGGCGCTGGGATCACAGAGGGCTTCCTCGGCGATGGAGACGGTGGCACGGCCGTTGTCGGTGCGCCACACACCGCCGTCGTTGGCTACCAAGAGGGTCTGGTTGCCGACGCCGTCGTAGGACGGGTGGAACACCATCCGGTGTTGATCGGCATGCAAGTGGCTGGCGGTCGGCTCTCCCCCGCCGGTCCACCAAAACGACGCCGGACCCCAGGTTCGACCGCCATCGCTGGAGCGGAACCAGTCCACGCCAGCGGCCCAGACGATGTCGGGGCTCACGGGGTCGACGGCGATAGTGTTCACGTACCAGCCCATGGGCAGGAAGGTGCTGGAGTCCCCGAAGCCGCAGGCGTCGAGACGCGCCACCACGGCGTTGTGTAGCAGCAATGTGTTGTACGCGTCGGGATCGGTGTTGCGCACCTGCGCGATCCAGCTGCTGGCGTCGCCGCCGTCGTCGGAGCGGAACACGGCGTGCAGCGCTTGTTCGTAGGCGCCGCCGTCGTTGCTTGCCGCCAGCGCGTAGATCACGTTCTGATCCGACGGGGCCAGCGCGATCGACGTGCGGCCCATGCCGCGGTCGCGCAGCACGATCTCGAAACGCGCCCCGCCGCTCGGCGCCGAGCTGCCTCGGGCACCGGCGCCGCGCGCCGCCGCGTCGTTCGACCGATACACGGTGGCCTGCTCGAATGTCCCACACGAGGCGAACAGCACGTCGGTCGGACGATCGGTGCGGATCTCGAGATCTAGGCATCCGCCGGTGACTGCCGGGTCGAGGATCCGGTCCCAGCTGTCACCGCCATCAGATGTCCGCAGCACGCCGGTGCGCGTCGCCGCGTACAGGGTGCGCGAGTCGGAGGGGGAGAACACCAGGTCGTTGACGAACCAGAAATTCTCGTTTTCGGTTGCCGCCAGCAACGACCACGACTTGCCGCCGTTCGTGGTGCGGAACACGCCGCCGCCGCGCAGCGGCAGGCCGGTGCCGCGCACGTCCTCGCGGAACTAGCCCTCGCCCGTGCCGACGTAGAGCACGCGGGCATCGGCGGGATCCATCGCCATGGAGTTGACCGCGACGTTCGCCAGGTCATCCCCCACCGAGACCCAGTCGGCGCCGCCATCGGTGGTCTTCCACACGCCTCCGGAGACACCCCCGGCATACATGGTCTCGGGGCGCCGGCTATCGAGCACCAGCGTGCGCGTGCGGCCGCCTACGTTGCCCGGTCCCAGTGCCTTCCACCTGCCCTTGATGCTGCCGCCGCGCAGCTGCGATCGGCGCGCCTCGACGGTGCTCAGATGGCGCCCGCGGGCGCTGGAATACAGCGGCATTCGGGCAGCGTGCGCCGCCGCCTGTCGATACGCCGAACGAATGTCGATCGTACGGTCTAGCGGCAAGCGCTTGCCGATCTGATATCGCTGCGCCGCCGACGGCGAGCCGAACGGCACGTCGAGGGTGTCATCGCCTCGGGCAAGCTTATCGGCCAACGGCGCCGGCGCCTCCGATTGGCGCGCCTCGGGGCCGGGGATCACGATCGCCAGCGCCATCGCGGTCGCGATGAAGGCAGCCAGACAGATGCGGCAGCGAACGAGCATGGGATCGTGGCGCGGGCGTCGATCCGTTGCGGCGCCACTGTCGGCGGCGTCCGGGCGGTGCCCGCATAGTCTTGGAAGCGGAGTCAAGGGCCCTCCCCTATTCTATTCAGGCTGCCGCTCGCGGAGCACGTGCACGACGCGACGCAATCTCGTGCTTCCTCTCGGCCTTATGGCTCCGCAAACCGCATCATGATCGAAGATCACGCCACTCTACTCCGGCGCCTGTGCCGGCAACTCGACCGTCAGCTGCCCGGACCTTCGGCGCAAGCGGCCATGTCGCCACGCCCGCGCACAGGTTGGGAGCCGGGCGTGCTACCGGACGGGTGCCGTCACGCGGCTGGGCTGGTGCTCATCTACCCGATCGACGGGCGCTCCCATCTTCTGCTCACCCAGCGGCGACACGACCTGACGGAACACGGCGGACAGGTCTCTTTGCCTGGGGGCGAGCTTGACGCCGACGAAAGCAGCTCCGAGGCAGCGCTGCGCGAAACAGAGGAAGAGGTCGGTATCAGCCGCGCGCAGGTCACGCTGGTCGGTAACCTGACCGCGCTGCACATTCCCGTGAGCCGATTCATCCTCCATCCGATCGTTGGCCATGCGGAGCAGCGCCCGGTGGTGACCCCCTCCGACGACGAGGTCGCCCGCGTGCTGGAACCCTCGCTCGCCAGTCTGGCGTCGCCAGGCAACTGGCGGCGTCGGCAATCAGAGCGCGGCGACGAGCCCGCTGAGGTTCCGTCGTTCGCCGTCGACGACCTCGAGGTATGGGGAGCAACCGCGATGGTTCTGGCGGAACTGCTGACCATGCTGGGCGCTCCCGTGGATCCCTGGCGCACGGGAACACTTATCGCCGGGTGATACCCTGGGCCTCCTTCTCGAACCCACCCCCGACCGAGTTGACATGAGCAAGAACAGCGGCATCGATCGACGCAAGTTCGTTACGCGCGCCACGGGTGCCCTGGCCGGGGCGGCCGCACTCGGCGCCTGTTCGGGGGACGACGAGGGCGGTCCTGCCGTCCACACCCAACCGAACGTGCGCTGGCGTCTGGCTGCCAGCTTCCCGCGCAGCCTCGACACTCTCTACGGGATCAACGACTATCTCGCCGAGCGCGTGAGCCAGATGTCGGAAGGCCGCTTCACGATTCGTCCGTACCCCGCCGGCGAGATCGTCCCGGCGCTGCAGGTGCTGGACGCGGTGCAACAAGGGACTGTGCAGCTCGGCGAGACGACGAGCTACTACTACATCGGCAAGAACCCGGCGCTGGCCCTCGACACCGGTATCCCGTTCGGCCTAACGGCGCGTCAGCACTTCGCCTGGATGTACGAGGGTGGTGGACTGGAGCTCCTACGCGAGCTCTTCGCCGACTTCAACATCATCAACTTCCCGGCCGGATCGACTGGTTGTCAGATGGGCGGTTGGTTCCGTAGCGAGATCCGAGAGCTGGCCGACCTCGGCGGCCTCAAGATGCGCATTCCGGGACTTGGCGGCGAGGTGATGAGTCGCCTGGGTGTTGCAGTCCAAGTGCTCGCCGGGGGCGAGATCTATCAGGCCTTGGAGCGCGGCGCTATCGATGCGACCGAATGGGTCGGGCCACACGATGATGAGCGACTGGGCCTGCACCAGGTCGCCAACAACTACTACTCGCCAGGCTGGTGGGAACCCGGCCCGTCGATCTCCTTTTACGTCAACCGCGATGCATGGGAATCACTCCCGCTCACCTACCGTGAGATCCTCAGCAGCGCCACGATGGAAGCCGCAGCCCGCATGACCGCTCGCTACGACCACCTGAACCCGCTCGCCCTGGATCGCTTGCTCGCCGCCGGTGTGCAGCTGCACACGTTCCCGCGCGACATCATGGAAGCTGCCTACGAGGCGTCGTACGACCTGTTCGAGGAGCACGCTGCAGCAGACGCGGGGTATCGCAAGATTTACGAGCAGTGGCTGCAGTATCGCGCCATCTCCGATCGATGGTTCAACACCGCCGAGGCCGACTACACCCGATTCGTCTACGATCACAGCGCCTGAGGCGGAACACAGTCCCCCACTTGGGCCTCGACAGCCGCCGAACGGGTTGCTCGAGGGCGTCACCGCGCCGGGAACGACGAACCGGCGCCTGCTACACTCGAATCAGCCCCTGGGAAAGTCGAGACTGGATCCATGTTCAGAGGCCGCCTTCTGGTCGTCGCCGGCCTGCTAGTCACGGCAGCGTCGGTGGCCGCACCGTCCGTCGGCCAGCTGTCCGCCGGCCCATCGGGCCGGGCGCTGCCGTCCAACCCGTACTGCCTGATCGGCGGGTGTGGGTATGGGCGCGATGGAATACCCGAGCCTTACGCCGGCGGTGGCCTAACGGGCCGCTCGGCGCGGGCCTACTCGAGATCCGCCGACCCGGTCTTCACGTCGCACAAGACCTCGATGCTCTCGTGGGTGTCGAGCTCCGACATGACCGGTACGCCGACGAACGCCAACGACATATGGGGGTATACCTCGCCGAGCGGGCGCGAATACGCCATCGTCGGCCTGAAGATCGGCACCGCGTTCGTAGAAATCACCGACCCGGTCAACCCGCGGGTTGTCGGCGTAATCAGCGGCTCGACCTCGGACTGGCGCGACATGGCGGTTTACCGCAGCCATGCCTACTCAATCAATGAGAGCAACGATGGCATTCAAGTCATCGACCTGTCGCGGATTGACCGTGGTGTCATCTCCCTGGTAAACCAGGTAACCGCTGCCGGTCTGTTCCGCGGCCACAACATCTACGTCAACGAAGACAGCGGCTACGCCTATGTTCTGGGCTCCAACATTGCCCGTGGCGGTCTGCTGGCAGTGGATCTCAGCGACCCCGCCAACCCGCGTCTGGAACCGGTCAACTGGGAGGCCACGTACGTCCATGACGTCCACGTCACGACGTACAAGAGAGGCAGGAACAAGGGCCGCGAGATCGCCTTCGCCTTCACCGGCGTGTTCGGACTTCACATCATCGACGTAACCGACAAGGCCAACCCCACGACGCTGGCACATCTGGACTACGACAACGCCACCTACGGGCATAGTGGCGCCCTGAGCGCCAACGGTCGGTTTCTGTACATCAACGACGAGCTCGACGAGCGCAGCAATCCGAACGTCGATCGCATGACCACCTACGTCGTGCGCGTCGGCGACCTCGAGCATCCGGTGCTCATCAACACGATGGTATGGGACACGCCGGCTATCGATCACAACTCGATGATCCAGGGCGACCGCATGTTCATGTCGGCCTATCAGGGAGGCCTGCACGTGATCGATCTCCAGAACCCTCGCAAACCCGCGGCGCGTGGTTACTTCGATACCCACCCGGAGGGCGAGGGCGCCACCTTCAACGGCGCCTGGGGCGTCTACGCCGGCTTCCCGAGCGGCAACGTAATCGTCTCGGACATTCAGCGCGGGCTGTTCGTCGTCCGCTCGAACTGAGCCGTCGCGAGGCTCGTGGCCGGCGGAGTTATTTCAGCGCAGCAGCGTCGTGACGATTTCGGGATAGAGGATGATCAGCAGCAGCCCGACGAGCTGGATGACGATGAACGGCACCACGCCGCGGTAGATCTGCATCGTCTGCACCTCGGGTGGCGCCACCCCGCGCAAGTAAAAGAGCGCGAACCCGAACGGCGGCGTCAGAAACGAGGTCTGCATGTTCACCGCAATCATGACCGCGAACCACACGAGATCGAACCCCAGCAGGGCGGCGGCTGGCACCAGCAACGGCACGATGATGAAGGTGATCTCGAAGAAGTCGATGAAGAATCCCAGCACGAAGACCGTCAGGTTGGCAGCCACCAGAAAGCCGAGCGGACCGCCCGGAAGGGTGGTGAGCAACTCCTCGATCCAGATGTCGCCATAAGCGCCGCGGAACACCAGGGTGAACGCGGTGGAGCCGATGAGGAGAAACAGGACCATCGACGTCAGCCGTGTGGTGTGATCGAGCGCCTTCCTGACAGCATCCATAGACAGCCGCCCGTTCAACCAGGCGAGCACCATGGCGCCAACAGCGCCCAGTGCGCCGGCCTCGGTGGGCGTGGCAATCCCGGCGAAGACGCTCCCCAGAACGACAAGGATGAGGGTCAACGGAGGCACCATCACCAGCCCCACGTCGCGCAGCAGCCGCCAACCGAATCGCTCGCGTTCCTCTGGCGGCAGCGCTGGGGCGGCGCCCGGTCGGACAATCGCCACTCCAATCACATAGGTTGCGTAGAGGCCCGCCAGCAGCAGGCCGGGCAGCAATGCTCCGACGAAGAGCGAGCCGACTGAGATTCCCATCTGGTCGGCGAGAACGATCAGCACGACGCTCGGGGGAATGATCTGGCCGAGCGTGCCGGAGGCGGCGATGACGCCGGCTGAGAGCTCCGGTGAGTAGCGATACCGCAACATCACCGGCAACGAGATAAGCCCCATCGCCACAACGGAAGCCCCGACCACGCCGACGGCGGCCGCCAACAACGCCCCGACGAACACGACCGCCAGTGCGAGCCCGCCCCGCAGCGGCCCGAAAAGCTTGCCGATCGTCTTCAGCAGGTCCTCCGCGAGCCCGGACTTCTCCAGCACGGTTCCCATGAAGATGAAGAACGGCACCGCCAGCAGGACGAAGTTCGACATGATGCCGAAGATGCGCTCCGGCATGGCCAGCAACAATGGCCAGTCGAAGAACCCGGCGGTAACGCCCACGAACGCGAAGATCACCGCCGTCCCGCCGATCGCGAACGCTACCGGGAACCCGGTGAAGATCAACACCAGGAGCACCACGAACATCAGAATCGGCAGCCAGTCGCCGCTCACGGCTTTGGCCCCGACTGTGCGGCGTCATCGGCGCCCGACCCGGTCCGCAGCAACGCTGCCTTGCGAACGATCTCAGCCAGTCCCTGCAAGAGCAGCAGCCCGAAGGCGACCAGAATCATCGCCTTGATCGGGTAGCGTGGCAGCCCACCGGGATCAGGTGAGGTCTCGCGGATCAACCACGAGTTGAACACCGTCGGCAGGCTCGCCCAGATGCAGAAGAGCGCGAATGGCACCAGCAGGACGACTGTTCCTACAAGATCGATCCACAGCTTGGCGCGCTCCGGAAGCCGCGTGTAGAGCACGTCAACGCGCACATGATCGTTGCCCTTCAGGGCGTATGCAGCGCCCAGCAGGAAGACCAGGCTGAACAGATACCACTGCATCTCGAGGTACGCGTTCGAGCTCAGGTTGATGCCGATCCACCGACCCGCGTAGCGCGCCATGGCGTTGTAGGCACCAATCAGCACCATGGCCAAGACGAGCCAGGCTACGGCGCGCCCGATCCACTCGTTGAGCGCGTCAACGACACGAACGAAGCTCACGAATCCGGTACCTCGGGCGACGGGTCTGACGACCGGCGGAGTCTACACCTGCCGGGCGAGGCCCATCCGTAGTGTCCTGAATCAGGAGACCAGAACGTCAACGAACGAGCAGCACGCGATCGTTGGCCGGATACAGCCACTCGACGCCGCGTTCGGTCACGATAGCGTCGTCCTCAAGCGGTATGCGGACCTTCGCGCCTCCCCATTCCGGTGCGGCGGTATAGGCAAACAGCTCGATCGAGAAGAGGTTCGTCGGCCGGATCTCGAAGCTCATGCGCAGCGGGTTGAACCAGGCGATCGACGGACCGACACCGTGGCCGAGATTGCCCACCGAGTGGCAACCGATGATGACTTCGGTCTTGTCGCTATCGGAGATCACATTGAACTCCTTCATGATCTGGAAGCCGGCGGCGGCAATCTCGTCGTTGAGGCGCTCGAGCATGTCGGCCGCCGTCGGGCCCGGCTTGATGGTACGCCGAATGATGTCGCGCACCTCGCGGGCGCGGTCGAAAGCGTTCTGGATGCCCGCCGGCGCCGCCAGCTCTCCGTCTTGCAGCACATAGGCGATGCGCTTCATGTCGGTGTACATGTTCAGGAATCCGACACCCCAGTCGATCATCAGCAGGTCGCCGCGCTGGATGATGCGCGCGTTGGATGTCGCGGCGATCCCATCGGGGCCGGTGATGTAGATGGACGGAAAGTCGAGGAGGTTTCCAGCCCTCGTTCCAGTAGCTCGTCCATGATCCACCACGCTACGTCCTCCAGCGCCGTCACGCCTGGCGTGATGACCTCGTTCGACAGCGCGCGTTCGGCGATCTCACGCGACAGCTCGCCGGCCTCTGCGAAAGCTGCGATCTCGCTCGCTACGCGGCGGGAACGGAAATCCGAGATCAGCTTCTCGGCCGAAACCAGTCTGTCGGCGTAGGGCTCGCCCAGGGTGTCTAGAAGGTGGACGTAGCTGCTGTGCGACAGCCCGTCGGCACCGCCGATCTGGTGCGACATGTTGACAGCGATCCGCTCTGGGTCCCGCGCCCGGACGAACTCGCGGATCTCCGTGCCGGCGACGATGTCATAGGCGCCGTTCTCTTCCAGCAGATAGCCGCCGATGCCGAGCGCCGCGCGCTCGATCCGGGCATCGCCCCGATCCGTGAAGATGTAGTAACCGGTGCTGCCGACGTAACCGCGTCCCAGGTCGTCGCTAAGAGGATCCGGCGAGCCCTCTTTGACCACGGTGATCCACATGTCGACGCGATTCTCGCGCATCGCCTCCGGCAGCACGTAGTCGAACTTGTCGCGCCGGATCTGGGCCATGCGCTCCCAACGTCGCCTGGCCTCCTGGGCGCTGGCGCTGGCCGGGATCAGGGCACTGAGGCACGACAATACGCAGGCAAGAACTACCAGTCGTCGAGGCACGGCGATCTCCGCGTTGATGAAACTCCGCCGCCGTCACTGCGTCTAAGATGGCAGGCAACGGCGCTGGCTGCGCGAGGTGGGACGCCGCCGGCGGGAGTGGAGGAGAGGTCGGTATGTGGACGTTTTTCTTGTGGTTGATCCTGCTGGTGATCAGCTGGCCGGTAGCGCTGCTGGCGCTGATCGTCTACCCGTTCGTATGGCTGCTGACCCTGCCGTTCAGGCTCATAGGCATCGGTGTCTCGGCAATCTTCGAAACCCTGCATGCCTTGCTGGCATTGCCGGCACGCATGCTCCGAGGTCCGAGCCGCGCCTGACATCGGGTCGGCGCGACAGGATCATAGCCGAACGGATTGGCAACGCGCAGGATTGGTGACATCGGAGCGCGGCGTCAGCTCCGCCGCAAGATGCGCGCTAGGAGGCCGTGCGACTGCGGAACGGCACTACCGACGGTCCAGTCGACCGCTTGAGCTTGCTTCGCAAGAGCGGCTCGAGCTGCTCGACGGGCATGGGTTTGCCGAGCAGGAAGCCTTGGACGGACTCGCAGTCCAAGGCGCGCACGAAGCGTAGCTGGGCCTCGTTCTCGACGCCTTCCGCCACCACGCGCAGGCGAAGCTTGTGCGCCATCGCGACAATCGCCGACACCAGGCTGCAGTTCTCCTGATTCTCGGGAATACCCTGCAGGAACGATCGGTCGATCTTCAGAACTTCGGCCGGAAAGCGTCTCAGATAGCTGAGCGACGAGTATCCGGTCCCGAAATCGTCGACCGACAAGCCGATACCCATGGCCCGGAGCGCATGCGTGTTGGCCACGGTCCCGGGAGTAGCGCGCATGAGTACGCCCTCGGTGATCTCGAAACGAAGGTTGGATGGGTCGACACCGTGCGTATCGATGATGGACTGCACCCGGTCGACGAAGCTGGCATGCCGGAATTGGCGCGCCGATACGTTGATCGCCACGGCGACGCGCCCGACACCGGTATCGAGCCACGCGCGCCATTGCTTGCACGCTTGCTCGATCACCCACTCGCCCAGCGGCAGGATGAGTCCGGTCTCTTCGGCCACCGGAATGAAGCGCGAAGGCGAGATTGCCCCGTGCTCCGGATCCTGCCAGCGAAGCAGAGCCTCCACACTGTCCACCTGTCGCGAAGCGGTTTCGAAGATGGGCTGGTAGTTGAGCTCGAACTGCTTCGCCGCGAGAGCTCGGTGCAGGCGACTGGCCAGCTCTAGCCGGGATGCAGCATCCGTGTTCATCCGATCGGAGTAAAACAGGTGACAGTTCCCACCCTGCTCCTTGGCGTGGGCCAGCGCCGTTCCGGCGCGCTGAATCAAAACCTCCGGCTGTTCGCCGTCGTCCGGGAAGACTGCTACGCCGATGCTGCCAGTGGCGAGTAGCTCCGCATAATCGATTTGAAAAGGCTTGGCCAGGGTTTCCAGCAGCCGGCCGGCGATATCGCGGGGCTCCGTCGCGTCTCCGAGCGCCGAGAGCACCACCATGAACTCGTCGCCGGCGAGGCGCGAAAGCGTCGGGTCGGTTTCGTTTGCCCCGCGCGCCAACGTGTCATCGACCCGCAGGCAGCCGGCCAGCCGTTCCGCGGCGCGCCGCAACAGCTGATCCCCGAAGTCGTGCCCGAACCCTTCATTGATGGTCTTGAAACGATCGATATCCAGGTGGAGCACGGCTACCCGCCGTTGCGTGCGCCGGGCGTCCTCGACCGCGCGCTCCAGCCGATCGGCAAACAGGCGCCGATTCGGCAGGCCGGTGAGCGTGTCGCGATACGCCAGGAACCGGATCTCGGCCTCGGCAGCCTTGCGCTCCGTCACGTCCTGTAAGGTGCCGATCAGCCGTTCGTCACCCCGTAGATCAGGCGTGATCTCGGCCTGCTGGAACACGTGTCGAACCGCTCCGTCACGTTCCCGTGTGCGGTAGCCGAAGGGCTCGGAGGCCTTCCCCTCCATGCCTTGCCGCAGCGCGCGACGGACACCGTCGACGTCGTCCTGATGTACCTGTTCGAGCCATGTCTCGAGGTCGATGGTGGGGCGGGGATCGATCGCGAAGATGTGAAACATCTCTTCGGACCACGCAAAGGTCTGCTGCCCTGCGACGTAAGTCCAATTGCCCACGTGAGCGATGCGTTGCGCCGTCGCCAGGTTGGCGCGGCCCTCGCAAAGTTCTCTGAACGCGGCGCCCGACCGCAGCAAGTAGCGCACGCGATGGTGCAGGGTCTTGGCGCAGATCGGCTTGTCGACGAAATCCGTCGCCCCCGCGTCATAGGCCCGATCCAGCGACTGCTCGTCGCCGTTTCCGGTCATCACCAGTATCGGCAGATCGCGTGTCGACTCGTCGGCCCGCAGGCGACGACAAAACTCCAGGCCGTCCATTCCCGGCATGCAGACGTCGGTGAGAATGAGGTCCGGCAGCTCCTTTTCAAGCTCGGCTAGGGCTTTCTCTGCCGAGGAAACCTCGATCACCCGGGCAATCTGCGCTACCGCGGTGGCTGTGAACAGACGCATTTGCGCGTCCGTCGTCGACCAGCAGCACCGTCGGTCGGCCGGGATTCGAGTCGATCATGGCGATCTTATTGGTCATTATTAGTTAGTAAAACAAGTTAGAACAATTTATTAACTCTATTTAATCATTATTAAATAACTAAACTAAAGAAAAAGAACTAGAAATTAATTAATGCCAGCATCCCTTGGCCGCAGATGACCTCTAACGGTGGTCGTTACCCACGAAATCATGCTGAAAGTCAGGCTCGGGGTTGATTAGCCCCTAGCGCTTGCCGCCGGCGAGGCGCATGGACTCCGGCATACCTCGCAGGGAGGTCATGCTGGCAATACCGAAGGCCGGCCCGGCCGCCAGCAGGGCGAACGCAGCGCCCCACCCGAGCGAATCCACCATCGAGGGCACCAGGCGGACGGTGACTGTGGTCAGCAGGAACCCCATGGCGGTCTGCATGGTGAGCGCCGTACCAACGTAGGCTGGATCGCTCAGCTCGGTGACCGCCGCGCTGAACTGCGCACTATCAGCGACAACCGTGAACCCCCACACCAGGCAGATCACCGTCAGCAGCAAAGGCCATGGGCCGAGCCAGCCAGCGAGGAGGGCACAGGCTCCGGATATCCCCATTGCGACGCTGCTGGTGGCGGTTCGACCGACGCGGTCCGCCACCGCCCCGGCAAGCACTGACCCTACCCCACCCACGGCGATGACAGCGAAGCCGACGACGCGCGCCGCAGGCTCTCCGTACCCGGCAGCACGGTAGCTCTCCAGCAGGAAGATCGGCGCCCACGCCCACATCGCGTATAGCTCCCACATGTGGCCCAGGTAGCCGAAGTTGGCCCGTCGACTCGCCCGGTCACTCAGACTACGAACCGCTTGCCGCCACTTGAAACGGGTCGCCGGTGGCAGATGGGGGCCCGGACGGACGGACCAGCCGATAATCGCCACCGAGGCCAACGACGACACCGAAGCCGTGAGCATCACCACTCGCCATGGCGGCAGACCGTCGGGCGACGTCAAGACCGGCAACACGGAGAACAGGTGCGGCAGCGCAGTTCCCATCGTCGTGGCGGCCACCAGGGCGCCGATCGCCAGCCCGCGACGGCGCGCGAACCAGCTCGCCATCAGCTTCATGGCCGGCGGATAGACCTGGCTCGAGCACAGGAATGGCGGCATTGAGCACAGCGCCGAACAGGGCGCCCAGCTGGAAGAGACGATGTGCTGCCACCCGGTCGGCGACGTTTGTGATCGCCAATCCCAGCGCCCCGACCACGAAGCCAATCTGAACGCTGACCGTGAGCCACGCCCGCTGGCCGGCGTCGAGGTCCCACTCGGCAGTCAGCGCCGGAACCACGGCCGATGCCGACATCCACAGCGACATCGCCAGTAGCTCCGCCAGGGACAGCCACAGCAAGACTCGCCAACGATCAGGCATGGCGGCATCATAGACGAGGACAGCAGACAGCAAATCGACTTCGGACGCACCGAGCCGACCTTCGCGGAGGAACCATGAAGCTCGCCCACACCATGATCCGGGTCCGGGACCTGCAAGCGTCAACCGAGTTCTACACCGGCTTCCTCGGCCTGAACGAGGTTCGGCGCAAGGACCTCAACGATGCAACGCTGGTCTTCCTGGCCGACGCCGAGGCGCACCACTACGTCGAGCTCACCTACAACCATGATGGGCGCGACTACGAACCCGGTAACCAATTCGGGCACCTGGCGTTCCACGCCGACGACCTGCAGGCGGTGATCAGCGATGTGGAGTCGCGCGGCTGGTGGTACCGGCGCTCGCAGCCCGACCCGAATCGCTACATCTTCGTCAAGGACCCCGACGGGTACGACATCGAGATCCTGCAGGCGGGGTGATCCACCTGCAGTATCAGCTGCTGGGGTAACCCGTCAGCTCCACGAAGCCGCGGGCGCGAATAGCCTCCCCGGCCGCGGTGCCGGATGCACCCACCATGCCCTCCCAGTAGCGGAACGTAGCGGCGAACTCCTGATCTGCTACCCGTGGCCGTACGTCGAGCTCGAGCTGGATGCTCGGCACGCGGATTCGCCACCGTGACGGATACGACACGCCTTCACGGCTGCGCCACCGATCGACGACCTGCACGTCGAAGTCGATATGCCGAAGGTGAACGGCGGAGCCATCCGCCCGCACCAGCGTGCCGCTGCTTACCGGATCGTTGGTACCGTCGACGCGACGCATCAGGTACAGCATCAGCTCGCGGTCGTCGGACAGCTGCAGCGAGAACCAGTCCCAGCCGACCTGGTCGGCCTCGAGCGCGCTGGTGCTCCACTCGCGGTCGAACCAGCTCGACCCCAGGACCTCGTGGCTCGTAGCTCCAAGGCGCACGACGCCCGTCGTACGCAGCCGGGTGACACTGTAGTAGTGCGATGCGTTGCCGGCACTTGCGCCCTTGCGGCTGAGGCCGTTGTCGCCCTGTGCGACGACGGGCTTCATGGGCTGCAGTCGGAGATCCGCGGCAAAGTCGTCCTCGGCTGCCAGCAACCGCAGCTCCGGCAGGTCCCCGGGCGTAGTGTCCGACGCCGCAGAAACAGCCTCCAGGTTCCATCCTTCGAGCCATACCGAGAACGGATCAACTGTCGTGCCGGCCAGCCCGAGGGCCCCGCGAGCGAAGCGCTCGGCGAAATGGAACTCCTGAGCCGATACGTCACTCAGCGCGAAGTGCCCCATGTACAGGTTCTTTGCTCCCCATGCCGACCGCCGTGGCGGCGGCGTGGCGGCGAGCGCAGAGCGGAAGAAGGTCAACTGGTAGCCGAAATCGTCGCCCTCGCTGTTGCTGAGATGCCCGGTCAGGTACCACCACTCGTTGCGGAAGTCGGAATGCTCGGCGTGATCTCGAGGGAAAACGAAAGCTCTCGGCCTCTCCGCGCGCGCGAAGCTGCCGACCTCCCCGGCGAGGATCGATGTCACCGAGAGTCGTCCACGTGGCACCGGCGGTGCCTCTCGAGAGCACGCGGCCATGGGCAACAGGACCGCAAAGAACAGCCCTCCGGCAGCCGAGCGGCGCACGATCATTCCTCTTGCAACGCCACCACCGGCGGCAGCTGCGCAATGCTTGCGGCCGGGTATAGCCCCGCCAACAGAGCCGCGATGACCGCCAGCCCGAGGGCCTGCAGCAGGATCTCTGGCGGTACATGCATCTGCAGCGTCCAGCCGAATGATCGCTTGTTGATGACATGGATCATGACCCAGGCGAGGCCGAGCCCGAGCGGTATCGCCAACGTGCCGGCAATGAAACCGACGAGCCCGGTCTGCGAGGTCACCATCGCCCACAACTGCGCCGGCGTCAGGCCGGTAGCGCGCAGCACGCCATACTCACGCTTGTTTTCGAGCTGGATCGCCATCAGCGCGCTGAGCACCCCGATGAACGCCACCAGCATCACCAGCACTCTCAGTACGCCGGTGATCAGGAAGGTGCGATCAAAGATCTGCATGGCGCGCTCGCGCAGCTCCCGGTTACTGATGATGACGACGCGCTCACTATCGAAGGTGCCGCGCACGTCCTCGGCCAGCGCGTCGAGGGGCGTTCCGGGTTGCGCGGTAACCGCCCACCCGCTGACACCGCGATCAAGCCACCAGCGATCGTAGGTGGCACGGTGCATCAACACGGCGCCCCGGTCGCTGGCATAGCTGTAGTAGATTCCGGCGACGCGGAAGCTGTGTTGCCCGCGGTCTGTCGGCAGGGCGAGCTCATCGCCGACCTCGGTGCTGTGGCGCCAAGCGTAGGGCTCCGATACCAACACCTCGCCGCCAACGAACAGTTGCCAGGCATCAGGGTCGCCCGCCTTCAATCGGTAGGCGGACCCATCGTCGACGCCATCCTCGATGGCGATGAGCAAGACCTGAGTAGCGCCAACGGGCAGCGTCGCATGGCGAATCGTTCCGATCCTGAGGATCGCCGGGTGTGCTTCGAGCGCCGCACGCACCGGTTCATCCAGCGCCGCACCGCGCGCCGAGACCGGCGACACATAGAGATCCGCCTGCAGCGTGTAGTCAAGCCAGCGCACCACGGTGAGTCGAAAGCTGGAGACCATCACACCGACGCCGATGACAACCGAGACCGCAATCATCAGGGCCGCCACCGCGACCGCCGTGCGACTGAGCCCGGCCGCAACCCCGCGCGCCGACAGCCTACCGACCGGTCCGAGGCGGCGAAGCAGCAGGCGATGCACGAGACCGGACAGCGCTCGCGTCGCCAGCGGGGTCAGCAACGCTGCCCCTAGCAGAACGGCGAACAGCCCGGCAAAAGCCGGTACCAGGCTCGCCGACGGAACTGCGATGGCAGCGGCCCCAAGTACCCACAGAAGCGCCGCCGCGCACGCTAGACGCGGCGTAAGTGCGCGCGTCCGAGATTCGATCTCGGAGCGCGCCAGGGCCTTTCGTGGCACCGTCCAGGCTGCCTCACGCGCGGGCACCAAAGCCGCGACCAGTGTGGCGCCGAGACCCAGCAGACAGGCCATGACGATGCTTAACGGTGACACCGTCAGCTCGCGTACCGTGACGGCGAAATAGAGGTCGTTGATGGTGCGCGTGACCAGAGCCACGAGCAGACGCCCGAGCGCGATGCCACCGACCAACCCCAACACCGTGCCCACGGTGCCGACCACCACCGCCTCGCCAATGACCAGGCGGAAGACCTCTCCCCGGGTGACGCCGAGAGAGCGCAGGGCGCCAATCAACAACCGCCGCTGCACCACCGAGAACGTCATCGTGTTGTAGATGAGGAACATGCCGCAGACCATGGCAAGCAGGCTCATGGCACGCAGATTGGTCCGGAACGCGCGTGTCATCTGCATTATCGAGTCGGCGCGCGCCCCGGCGACGACAATCTGCGCCCCGGGGGGAAGCTGCCGCTCGATCCGCTGCAGCGTAGTCGTTTCGCGCCCATCGTCGAGTCGTAGATCGACGCGCGTAAGGCGGCCCACCATGCCAAGGAGCTCCTGAGCGGTGGAGACGTCCGTCACCAGCACGTCCTGTAGACCGGCACGATCGTCGGTGCCGCCCAGTACCGCGACCACTGATAACCGCTCGCCGCGGCCGTCCACGACGACATCGAGCACCCCGCCAGCTGATACATCGATCTCCGCCGCAGTGGGTGCGGTGACCACCGCCGCGCCGGGCTGGATGATCAGCGCCCCCAACGGTATGGATTCCGTCCCGCCGAACGCTGGCCCATCCGCCAGGCTCCCGGCGAGATAGGTCCGCACCTGCCCCTCGGCGAGGGGATCGATTCCGAGCACCCGCAGCACCCGCGTCGGGTCGGCGGCGAGAGCAACACGGCCCTCGACAATGGGCGCAGCCGCACGGATATCCAGATCAACGCGCAGGCGTCGGTAGGTGGCCTCATCCAGGCCGCCGCTGCCAGCGACGATCTGGTGGGTTGTGGTCCCGGTAAGCGCTGCGGTCGACAACTCGAAGGCGCGCTGCGCCGATCCGGTGGCAAGATCGACGGATACGGCGACCCCGACGCCGAGAGCAACACCAAGCACTGACAGCAGGAGCTGCCAACGATGTGTCTGCAAATACCGGTAGCTACTGCGACGTAGCAGCCGGCCGGTTGCAGGCATCGCTCAATCGCTCCCGGCGCGCGTCTGCGGCAACTCTTCCAATCGTCCGTCACGGATCTCCAGCATCCGATCGGCAGATGCCGCGATCTCGCGACTGTGCGTCGCCATGATCAGCGTGCGGTCACGCTGCCGTACCAGCCGATTCAGAAGACCGAGAACCTCCTCTCCGGTCTCGATATCGAGGTTGCCGGTCGGCTCGTCAGCTAGCAGCAACTCGGGCCTCGTGAGCCAGCGCTCGTGCGATCGCCAGGCGCTGCTGCTCGCCGCCCGAGAGGCGGTCGGGAAAGCTGTCCATACGGTCGGGCCAGCCGAACGTCGTCGAGCAAATCGCGTGCGGCTCGGCGCCCCGGCTCGCTCAACGATCCACAAAGCTCGAGCGGGAGAAGAACGTTCTCCTCGACGGTCAACGTTGGAAGCAGATTAAAGAACTGGAAAACGAATCCGACGCGACGGCGGCCGAAACAGTGTTCGATCGCGCTCACTCAGCGCATCGATCCGCGAGCCGCCCACATGAACCTCGCCGCTAGTAGGCGAGTCCAAACCAGCGATCAGGTTCAACCAGCGTCGATTTTCCCGAGCCGCTGCGTCCCAGGACAACGACGAACTCGCCGCGCCGGATGCTGGCACTGACACCGTCGAGTATCCGACGTACGACACCGGACTCGCCGTAGTCCTTTACCAGATCCCGCAATACCACCATTGCCCGAGCCGGCTCAGACAAGTCAGTCCGCCGCCGCCATCACTCTCTCGAGCAATCCGTCCTCCGTGCCTGGCTGGATCCACCGGACGACGACGACAAGCTCGTTGTCGGGATCGATCCACAAAAGGTTGGCACCGCCTCCACGCGCCCCGAACGACTTCTCGGCGGCGCTCGGCCACAGCTCGCCGGCGGTGTTGACCCACCACATGTAGCCGTAGGTCGCGTTGAGCTCACCGGGAGTCGTGGCCGCGTCGATCCACTCCTCCGACAGCAGTTGCTCCTCGCGCCATACGCCACGGCGCAGATAAAGCAGCCCGAACCGCGCCAGATCCCTGCTGGAGATCCACAAGCCGCCACCCCAGTGCCCCCCGCCGCTCACTGATTCCACTTCCTGACCGGCGATCTCGACCGCCGAGTTACGGTAGCCGTGCCAGCGCCACGACCGGCTGGCGCCAAGCGGCGTCATGATCTCGCGGTCGAGCACGTCGGACAGCGACCGCTCCCACACCCGCGCCGCCGATAGGGCCATGCGATTTACCCGTACGTCGTTGTATTCCCAGAACTCACCCGGCACCCGTAGCTGACGATCGACACCCTCACGCCGGTCGGCGGTGTCTGCCTTGCCCCACAGCTCTCCTTCCCACTCGCTCGTCTGACGCAACGAGTGCTGCCAGGTGATCGGTGCGTTGTGATCCGAGTCGTAACCTCCGTCATCAACGAAGTCGGCAACGCGGGCCTCGAGGTCATCGATCAAGCCGCGGTCCGCGGCCACCCCGATGAGCGTCGCCAAGAAGCTCTTGGTAATGCTGAACGCCATGTCAACACGGGCTGTATCACCCCACTCCGCGACGATGTAACCGCGATGTAGCACGAGGCCATTCATCGACCCGCGCTCTTTCACGACGCCGATGATCTCTTGATCCTCGCGCCCCTCGGATCGGCCCTCGAGATAGGCCCGCAGGTCGGTGGGAATGTCGCTCTCGTTCGCCACCGCGTAATCGATGGCCTCCTCCAACAACACCGGGCTGAAGCCCGCTTCCGCCGGCTCGCGACGCTCCCACACATCACCGCGGGCCG
This sequence comes from Acidobacteriota bacterium, assembly GCA_965197275.1. GTDB lineage: Bacteria > Acidobacteriota > UBA890 > UBA890 > WLXD01 > DASCOT01. The sequence continues at coordinate 206,198 of CBDAMQ010000031.1, read as the reverse complement.
GAAAGTAGATGACTGCATCTTCCGGATCAACGAGGAGCTCGGGGTCCAGCATGTCGTCTTCCATGCAGGCAGAGACGATGCCCCCCGCGAGACCAACGATCAGCGCCGCCGGCAGGGTCCGCCAGAGTCCTCCGGTGGAGTGACGCGGCCAGATCATCCGGCCCTCGTGCCGTTCGGCACCGGCTGTTCGGGAACTGCCAGGCAGAACCCGATGCCATCGGCGTAGCCGAGGTCGAACAACATCCCTTCGGAGACCTGCCCCATCATGTTTCGCGGCTCCAGGTTGACGACGAAGAGTGCTTGCTTGCCTACGATCTCCTGCGGTTCTTCACGCTCGCCCTTGATCCCGGCCAGCACCGTGCGCGTCGCGTCGCCCAGGTCGACGGTCAACTTCATCAGCGTATCGGCACCGAGAACCTCCTCGACCGTGAGGATCGTCCCAGCGCGGACGTCCAGCTTCTCGAAATCGGCGAAGGAAATCGTCGGCTTGATCGCAGCGGGAGTCACTGCTTCTCGTCCCGGTGCACGCTCTGCGGCGAGAAGGCCGGCACGCAAATCGCCACATACTCGGCCCCGACGCCGGGTGTGCTGTAGCGAACCCACTCGCCCTTGCGGGCGTGTACTGCCTGACCGGCCGTCACGTCGAAGCTGCCGTCGCGATGCTCGACGCGCAAGATCCCGGCAAGCACGAGCGTGTATTCGTCGAATTCCGGCGTCTGTCCGGGCTCTTGCCAGCCGCCGGGGCTATGCATCTTCGCGATACTGACGTCGCCCGATTCGGTGTTCATGTGGCCTACGTACTCCTCGATGACCTTCGGCAAGTTCCCCGCCGCCGGCGGGCGACTCGGCGCCGTTATGTGCGTCGGCATCGGCTCTCCCTGAAGTTGCTTGGCGCGTTCCCCCTTCAGCACTCTATCTAACACGGTTCGGTGCCGTTCCGCCGGCCGTTGAGCCCGCCCCCGACGGGTGGCAAGCTTAGAGGTCTCGCACCAGCTTCCGACCCTGTCGCCATCGGCGACGGACCACCCTTCCGCCATACCGCCGCTACGTCTCGAGGTACCCAATGAAGCGATCGAGCCTCTCAGGCTTGCTGCTGCTGTTGCTCGCCGTCGCCCTCCCCGCCGGAGCGCCTGCCCAGGAGCCACCGGAAGCCGCCGAGATCTCCGTCGAACCGTCGTCGCTGACGCTCGAGGTGGGACAGAAGCAGCAGCTCTCGGCAACCGTACGGGACGCGGCGGGTGAGGTGATCGAATCCCCGGTCATCTACTTTTCCAGGGCCCGCCGAAGCGTCGGCGTCAGCGGCACCGGGGAGCTCGAGGCTTATCGTCCAGGGACCTTCGAGATCATCGCGCTGGTACCGAAGCCCGGCGTGGCGTTCAGTCGTCGCAATCTCGACGACACCGTGAGCACCACGGTGCGCGTAACTATCCCGGCGCCACCGCTGGCGACGGCGGAGTTCCTCAAGCTACCGGCGCGGTTCTACGCCGAGACGCGTGTACGTCTGCAGACCCGGGTTGTCGACGCCTCCGGCGCCGAGCGTTCCGACGTCGCGCTGCGCTTCACCAGCAGCGATCCTGAGGTCGCCGAGATCAACGCTCTAGGCACCGCGACGCTCAAGACGCCCGGCGATGTCACCTTCACGGTCGCCGCCGACGACGTCAGCCGCGAGCTCAAGTTAAGCGTAGCGGCCAACAACACGGCGTCGCTGCAACTCGAAGCGAGCACCTTGAGCGCCCGTACGGGCGATGTCATCCACTTCACCGCCTCACCGCGAGACAGCTCGGGCAAGGAAATCGCCGGCCTCCCAGTGCAGTATGCCTTCCAATCGCGCAACGCCGAGTACGGTCTCGGTGACCCAGGCTCCGGCCTGGTCACGCCGGATGGGCGATTCGTGGCCGACCTGCCGGGTGAGTACACCATCGTGGCAGCGAGCGGCCGGCACACGACGTCGGTGACGGTGGCGATCGAGCCACGCGCGATCCGGCGTGAGATCGAGGTCCTCGGGCAGGGCCGGGTCAGCGACCGCGCCACCTCCGACCTCTGGATCTGGGAAGGACCGGACGGGCGCGACTACGCCGTCACCGGAACCCACAGTGCCGACGGTCATGCCTACTTCTGGGACGTCACCGAGCCGGCGAACATGCAGCTCGTCGACACCATCAAGGTCGACGCCCGGACGGTCAACGACGTCAAGGTATCGGAGGATGGCCGCATCGCCGTGATCAGCCGCGAGGGCGCCTCGAACCAGCGCAACGGGCTGCTCATCCTGGATGTCTCCGACCTCTACAACCAGGGCGCGCAGGTACTGGCGCGCTACGACGACCAGCTTACCGGCGGCGTCCACAACGTGTTCATGTACGAAGACCACGTGTATGCGCTGAGCGCCGGCCAGCGCTACGACATCATCAACATCGAGGATCCGCAAAACCCCCATCGGGTGAGCTCGTTCGAGATGGACACGCCAGGCCACTCGATCCATGACGTCTGGGTGACCGACGGCATCGCCTACTCATCCAACTGGAATGATGGCGTGGTCGCGGTCGACGTCGGCGGCGGCGGCCAGGGTGGCTCACCGCGCAATCCGGTGTTCCTCGGAAACACCCCCTACCCCAACGGCTGGAACCATGCGGCGTTCCCGTTTCGATCTGCATCGACCGGGCGCTTCTACATGATCGGAGGCGACGAGGCGGGCCTGCGTGGAGGTACACCGGGATATCCGGGCGAGCCTCAGCGATACCAGGGCTGGGTTCATATCTACGAGTGGGACGACTGGAACGAGCCCAAGGAGGTCGCTCGATACGAAGTGCCGGAAGCCGGCACCCACAACCTCTGGGTGGATGAGGAGAACGAGGTCCTCTACGTCGCCTACTATCAGGGTGGGTTACGGGTGGTCGACATCTCGGGTGAGCTCCTCGGTGACCTGTATCGCCAGGGACGAGAGATCGCCTACTTCTTGCCATTCGATCCGGAGGGCTATGTGCCCAACGCGCCGTTCACCTGGGGCCCGCAACCGCACAAGGGCAACATCTTCTTCTCCGACTACAACTCCGGCCTGTGGGCAGTGCGATTGAAGCCGCTCGAGGACGAGGAAGCGACTGCTGGTGGCAGCTGATCAACACAGATTGCGGTTGGCGCGCTCGCGGCAGACTCGGCGGGTCGCGCCGCGGCGACCGATTCCCGGATTTCCGCTTGTCGGGTTCGGCATTCTGATCTTGGTGCTGGTTGCACTGCTCACGCTAGTGGCGCCAACACCGGGAGCAGCCGCGCCCGACAACACCTACTACCTGTACGTCGCTGCCGAGTCCGACGACATCGTCGAGAAGATCGCCTTCGGTCCGGACGGGTTCCGACTCGTTCGCAGCATTCCGGTCGGCATCTGGCCGACAGAGACAGAAGGCCCCCACGGCATGTCCATCTCGCCGGACGGCCGCTACTGGTACGTCACCATCGCCCACGGCAACCCGTTCGGGATGCTGTTCAAGTACGACACCGAGACCGATGAGTACATCGGCGACGTGACCCTGGGATTGTTCCCGGCGTCGATGGTGATCTCGCCCAGCACCGGGCTGCTGTTCGCGGTCAACTTCAACCTCCACGGAGACCACGTGCCGAGCACGGTCTCGGTGGTGGAGACCGAGTCGATGACCGAGGTGGCCCAGATCCCCACCGGGGTGATGCCGCATGGGTCGCGCATGAACGCCCGCGGCAGTCGGCAGTACAGCGTCGCCATGATGAACGATGAGCTGCGCGAGATCGACGCCTACCAGCTCCGCAACCGTCGCATCCTGCCCCTTTCGGAGAACGCGCCCTCGTGGGAACGCTATCGCCAGACCGGCAACGGCCTCGCAGCGGAGGACGGCGAGACAAACTCCACGAACGGCATGGGCGACATGAGCCACGACAGCGACATGGCAACGAGGCCCCCCTTGATCAAGCCCACCTGGGTGTCGCAAGTCACGCCTCAGGGCAAGGTGTACGTTGCCGGCAACGGATCCGCCCGTCTGCTCGAAGTAGACGTCGAAGACTGGAAGGTCGAACGAACCTTCACCACTGCGGCGGGGCCCTACAACCTGGATGTGACACCGGACGGCAAGCTTCTGGTGGCTACCTACAAGAGCAGCAAGTCGATCGGCATCTGGAACCTCGAGCTCGGTGAGGAGATCGCCAAAATCGACACGCTGCGGCCGATCCCCCACGGCGTAGTCTGTTCCCCCGACGGCCTATACGCGTTCGTCACCATCGAAGGCATCGGCGGCGAGCCCGGGTCGGTCGAGGCCTACGATCTGCGGACACTGCAGCGCGTCGGCAACATCGACATCGCCAAACAGGCCGGCGGAATCGCCATCTGGAAGATCGAGTGACGCACGAGTTCGACGCCGTTATCAAGCCGGGCCGCGGCGGCGGCGCCCTGGTGGAGATCCCCTTCTCGGTGCAGGAGGAATTCGGAACCCGCGGCCAGGTACGGGTGACGGCGACCTTCGACGGCGAGCCGTACCGCGGCTCGATAGCGCCAATGGGGGGCCGCCACATGCTGGGGATCGCGAAGGCGATCCGCGCCAGCATCGGCAAGAACATCGGTGATCTCGTCCACGTAATCGTGCAGCAAGATACGGCACCGCGTGAGGTGGAAGTGCCGCGCGAGCTTCGTGACGCCCTGGCGGGAGATGCCGTTGCCACAGCCGCGTTCGAGGGACTGGCGTATACGTATCGCAAGGAATATGCCCGCTGGATCGCCGACGCCAAGCGTGAGGAGACGCGCCAACGGCGACTCGACAAGACGCTCGAAAAGCTCCGCCGCGGAGAGAAGCTGTGAGCCGGGTTTTCGAAGCCGACTCCCGACCGGGTGATGCCATCGACAGGCCGGATCGTCCGCGTGGTGTCGTCGACCTCACGGTGGTGGTGCCGATGTTCAACGAGGTCGACAACGTCGCGCCACTCTACGATCAGCTGACCAGCGCACTGGAGCCGCTGGGGCGCACTTACGAGGTGGTGATCGTCGACGACGGCAGCAGCGACGGCACGTTCGCGAAGTTGCGCGATGTGCATCGGCGGGATGACCGCTGGCGCATCATCCGGCTACGACGGAACTTCGGACAAACGGCAGGGTTCTCGGCCGGCTTCGAGGCTGCTCGCGGTGAGCTTGTCGTCACCATGGACGGAGACCTGCAGAACGATCCTGCCGACATCCCGTTGGTGTTGGCCAAGATGGACGAGGGCTTCGACATCGTCAGCGGATGGCGCGTCAAGCGCCGCGAACCGTTCCTGACTCGGCGCCTGCCCTCGATGATCGCGAACATCATCATCTCCAAGACGACGGGCGTGTCGCTACATGATTACGGTTGCTCGCTCAAAGGCTACCGCCGTGAGATCTTGCGCAACATCAGGCTCTACGGGGAGCTACATCGTTTCATTCCGGCGATCGCTAGCTGGCAGGGCACACGCATCGCAGAGATCCGCGTAAACGACCGGGCGCGAGTCGCCGGGACAACGAAATACGGGTTGTTTCGGGTCTTCAAAGTCGTACTGGACATCCTGCTGGTGCGCTTCCTTCTGGGTTACGCGACGCGCCCGTTCCTGTTTTTCGGGGCGCTCGGGGGTGGACTGGCGATAGCCGGCGGAGCGCTGCTGGCATACCTCGCCTACGTACGTTTCGTGATCTTCGAGCCAATCGCCAATCGCCCCCTGCTCATCGTAGCGTTCGGGCTACTGCTCATCGGCATTCAGATCATCAGCACCGGCCTGCTAGCGGAGATGGCCATGCGGACGTACTACGAAACCGCCGGCCAGACACCCTACCGAATCGCCGAGACACTCGACACCGACCGCGCCTCGAACCACGGTACTGCCGCTACTTGAACGTCCTTTCGCCGGCTTCGATTCGCAATGGCAGACGATTCTGCGACGGCGGCAGAGGGCAGGTAGCGAAGGCGGTGAAGGCGCACGGCGGGTTGTACGCGCGGTTGAAGTCGACCACCACACGGCCGTCCTCGTCGGGCGCGTCGATCCACAGGAAACGGCCGGCTCCATAGGTGGAGTCGTTGTTGCTCTGATCCCCGAAAGCGGTGAAGAAGTTCACCGAGTCGTCCGAGTCTTTCCACAGGTCAAGCCGGTGCGTCTCGCCGCCGACCTCGAAAATCGCCGCGCCCGGTGATTCGACATCGGCGACGGTACCGAGCACGTTCGGCACCTTGATAATCTTCGCCGGCTCGTAGGCTTCGAACCGCCCGGCGCGATGCCACTGGGCCGTGAGCTCGAAGTTGTCGATCGAGTCGAACCCCGTAAGCACGGGGCTGCTGGAGTCCTTGAGTCGAACGACAAAGAGGTCCTGGCGCATCATCACGTTCCAGTGCAACGTGTCCCAGGCGATCACCGGACCGGAATCCTCAGCCCGGTCGCGCGCCAGAACCTCCAGCACCGGCTCGCCCTCCACGGCCGGCGAGACGCCGTCGGCAGCAATAAACGTCACCGAATCGCCGGCGACGCGGAACACCCCGAGGCGCGCCGGCACGCCGGCGCGATCGTAGATCAGCTGGTTGTCATCCCCCGAGCCGAGCCAGTTATCCCCCGGCTCGAGCCAGTACAGACCGACGAGCGATAGCCAACCGTCGGGACGAACGAGTTGATCGTGGCGCCAGCTTCTCCACGACTCCACTGCCTGCCGGTGCGACTCGGCGTCATAAGGCAAATCGACGCTCACGCTCGCCCCACAGGCCACCGTCGCGATGGCGGCGAACAGCACGAAGGAGCGTGTGCTGGTCATCACGCCATCGCCGATGCGACGATCAGGCCCCAGTCGCGCTGCGGGCGCGTGGCCTTGCGTGTTGCTGCGAGGCATTGCCTGGCGCGCTCCTCGACGTTGTCGAAGCGTCCGGTTCGCAGGTCGTCGGCGTCGAACAGGCTCGCCACCCACCCGACCCCGAATACTCCGGCAGCAAACCAGTCGGCGACGTTGTCGGGCGTCACGCCGCTCGTCGGTACCAGTCGCAACCCCGGCAGCGGGCCGAGCAGCATGCGGGCATACTCCGGACCGTTCGCCGGCGCCGGGAACAGCTTCTGAAGCTGGGCACCGCTGCGCTGTGCCAGGACCATCTCGGTGGCCGTGTAGGCGCCCGGCATGGCCACCGCACCGAGCTCGAGCGCTGTCCGGATAACCGCCTCGTCGGTTGCCGGCGAGACCACGAAGGACGCACCCGCATCAACCGCACGACGCGCCTGCCGGGGCTCGAGCACCGTGCCCACACCAACGAGCAGATCCTCGCGACGGGCGAACTCCTCGATGAGCTCGTAGGCACCCGGACAGCCCAGGGTGAACTCGATGAGGCGGAAGCCACCGCGTACCGCAGCCTCCATGGCGCGCGCCGCCGTCTCCTGATCGTCGGTCCGCAGAATCGCCGTGGCCCGTGCCTCGAAAGCGCGCCGCAAGAAGTCCTGTTCGTTCATCTCGGTCTCAGGGAAGAGCGGGACAATGCCGTCACGGTAGTCTGCGACGACGCGGGCTACAAGAAGAGCCCGACGACGACGCCAGCAACCTGATGACGACGTCGGCACCTCGCTTCGAGCCGAAGTGGCGTGGGCGTTGCCGTCGGCACACTCTTGCTTTTTACTAGACGCGGAGCCGCGCACGAGCTGCGCACTCCCGCGACGAGCGATCGTCATCGCCGACGGCTGCTTCCAACATCTCGAGGGCAACGCCATGAACACCCCGCAAGTAGCGACCACGATTCTGCGCCGGGCGGCGGCCACCGTCCTGATGGCGATGACAACGATCGGCGGCACGAGCGCGCAAATGCCGCCGGCGGCGGACATCCTGCAGCACAGCATCGACTACCACGACCCGGAGGGCTTGTGGTCCTGGAACTCGTTCCGCATCCGGCTCGCCGGCACGCGCCCGATCGCCGGGCCGACGCTTACCGAGATCGTGATCGACAACTCGGCAGGACGGTTCACGATGGAGCGCGATCGTTACGGGCAGCTGATCGAGACCGCGGTCACCGGCGACGAGTGCTGGACGAAGCTCGACGGCTCGACGGACTTCACTCCTGAGCAGGCGGAACGCTTCAGCCTGGGATGCGACCAGATGCGCAGCCAGCGCGACTACTACACCTACCTGTACGGGCTGCCGATGAAGCTCCGCGACCGTGGCACGCTGCTTCGTCCGGAGGCTATCCGCACAGAATTCCAAGGCCAGGACGTCTGGGAGGTCCGCATCACCTACGACCCCGCGGTCGGTAGCGATACCTGGTATTTCTACATCGACCCCTGGTCGTTCGCGCTCGTCGGTTATCGCTTCTATCACGACGAAGCAGCCAACGACGGGGAGTACATCATCCTGGATCGAATCACCGAGGGCGGTGGCGTGCGCCTTCCCAAGGTGCGCTCCTGGTACAAGAACGACAACGACGAGCTCCTTGGCACCGATACGGTGCGATCGGTCGAGCGGCTGAGTCGCGACCAGTGATCGTCGCCATCGCGCGTCGATGAGCTCCGATCTGCAGCGCTGCGTCGACTTCACGCAGCGCCTGATCCGTACGCCGAGCCTGCCGGGTGAGGAAGGCGCCATCGCCGAGCTCGTGGCCACCGAGATGCGCCACCTCGGCTACGCCGATGTCGCACAGGATGAGGTGGGGAACGTTGTCGGGCGAGTACCCGGATCGAGCCCGACGCCAACGGTGATGTTCAACACCCATCTCGATCATGTGGATGTCGGCGACGCGACCCGCTGGCCGCATCCTCCGTTCGGTGGTGAGATCCACGATGGCAAAATCTGGGGCCGCGGCGCGGTGGATATCAAGGGGCCGCTGGCGGCGCAGGTCTACGGGGTGGGCCGCTTGCTCGAGTCGGCAACGGCGCCCGAAGGCGATGTCTGGGTGACTGCGGTCGTGCAGGAGGAGGTCGGCGGCGCCGGCGCGCAGCATCTGAACACCTACCTGGTACCGGAGATCGCGGTCATCGGCGAGCCGAGCGGCAACACGCTTCGTCGAGGCCACCGGGGCCGTTGCGAGCTCATCGTCCACATCACCGGCCGCTCGGCCCACGCCAGCGTGCCACACACGGGAAGCAACCCGCTCGAGGTCCTTGCCCGGTTCTTGGTCGGGCTCGGATCGTTGGAAATGGCGGCGCAGACAGATCTCGGTCAAAGCACCGTGGCGCCAACCTTGATTCGCACCGATCAGATCAGCGCCAACGTGATTCCGGCCGAGGTCTGGCTTACCTGCGACTGGCGCCTGGTACCCGGCGAGAGTGCCGAATCAGCGCGGGCCAAGCTCCAGCAGCTCGCCGCCGAGTCCCTGATTGAAGGCACCGCCGCGGAGGTCACGATTCCCCGAGATCGCCGCTTGGCGCACACCGGCATCGAGGTGATTCTGGAAGGTGAGCATCCAGCCTACATTCTGGACGACGGCCATCCTGCAGTGCGCGCCGCCTGCGAAGCCCTGGGGCCGGTGATCGGCGCTGTCAGTGAAGTCGGGACCTGGCGCTTCGCCACCGACGGCGGCCACTTCTCACAGGCCGGCGTGGCCTGCGTCGGCTTCGGTCCGGGCGATGAGCTGCTGGCCCACACACTGAGCGAGCATATCGAGATCGATGCACTCGGCGTCGCCCTCGACGGGAACGAAGCACTGGCGTGGGGGCTGGCGCAGCAGGCGACACAGGCGCAGGACAGCTCGCCGCACAGGTCCACCGAGTCAGCCCGATGAATCCCCTGCCGACCTTTCTGTTGCGCTATTTCTCGGGGTTACGCTACCCGTGGCTGTTCGCGCTGACGGCCGCGCTGTTCGTGGTGGATTTGATCGTGCCCGACATCTTGCCGTTCGCCGACGAGCTCCTGCTGGGGCTGACAACGCTGCTACTGGCGACGCGCGGCAAGGAACGGGGGCCAGAGCCACCGTCCGCGGACGACCCGCCGCCGTCGCTGCCGGAATAGCGGCGCGATCGGAGCCAGCCTGCACCAAACCACCTCCGCACAAGCCCGGCCGACCGGTACACCGCGCGCCGCTAACTGACGACGAACTGGTCGACGTGGGCTTCGTCCATCGGTGGGGTGAGCAGCGACACGACCACGAGCGTGACCAGGTTGGCAGCCAGGCCGAAGATACCGGGCTGCACCTGTTGCCACTGGAGCGCCGGTACATAGTAGAAGAGGACGACGACGCTGCAGCCGGTCGCGAGGCCCGCCAGCACGCCCTGCGGCGTCGCGCGCGGCCAGTAGAACGTCGCCACCAGCACCGGTGCGATCTGCACGAGGAAACCGTACGAAAGCAGCAACAACGCCACTAGCGAGAGCTCCGACACGACCGCGAAGTAGTAGGCGAAAGCCGAGATCACCAGCACCAGCGTGCGGATGAGACGAGTCTGCTGGTGCTCGCTGAGCGCCCGCGGTGACAGCGCACACACGAAGTCGCGCACCATGATCGACCCGGCGGCGTGCAGCAGCGCGTCGCCGGTCGACATCGATGCGGCGAGCGCGCCGGCGCAGAACAGGCCGACGATGAACGCCGGCAGGTCCATCGACATCAGGATGGTCGGCAAGATGGCGTCGGCCGGGACGACGTCGCGGTAACGGAGAATTCCCGAGAACCCGATGAAGATGATCGGAATCAAGAACACCTGGAACGTGGGGTAGAAAATGATCGTCTTCTTGAGCACGCGCTCGCTGCTGGCGGTGTAGATCTTCATAAAGTAGTGCGGCCACAGGCTGAAACCGATCGCCGAGACGGCGATGGCGCTCGAGTAGCCACCCCATGTCCAGCGGCTCCCGCCCGCATCCAACCCTGGCGGGGTGAGCATCTCGGGCACCGCCGCGACCAGCTCCTGGAACATCGGTCCAACGCCGCCATAGAGCCGATACGGCAGATACAGCCCCAGGCCCCAGGCCAGCACCATCATGAACACACCCTGGAACGTATTGGTCCAACCGACCCCCATCACGCCACTGGCCAACACATAGATCAGCACCACGCCGTAGGCAATCGCGGCGCCGAGCCAGTGGGGAATCCTTCCCTCGGTGACGACGCTGAAGACGTAGCCGGCGCCCTGCATCTGCAGCACCAGGTAGGGGATGAACGCCACCAGACTGAGCAACGCCAGCGCCGCCGACAGCCAGCGACTGTCGAACCGATGGGCGAACAACTCGGCCTGGGTGACGTAGCCGAACCGCCGCCCGAGCCGGGCCACTCGCGGTCCATACGCGTACCACGGGATCAGCCCGACGGTGGCGTACGACAGGATGTAGAAGGCGGCCGCGCCACGCGAGTACGCCCAGCCCGGCCCGCCGAGAAAGGAGAACGCCGAGAAGATCGACGCGCCCATGATGAAGTACATCAGCACGAAGCCGAGTGTGCGGTCACCGGCGATATAGCCTTCGGGGCCTCTGCTCGCGCGCCGCCCGGAGATCAGCCCCACGGCGAGCGACGCCAGCAGGTAGCCGAACGTCACGCTGAAGACCACCACCCAGGCCGGCATCAGTCGGCGAGGTCCTGGTCGGGGGTGCCTTCGGTGGGAGTGTTCGGGTCGAGAAATCCCTGACGAACCTCCCATCGATACAGCGTCAGGCCGGCCAGGAACGAGACCCCTACCACTGCGGCAAGAAACGCCAACGCGAACGGCAATCCGAACACGAACGGACGGATACGAGCGAACGGCACGTGCAGCGGCCAGACAAGGGCCGCCGAGACGATCACGAACCAGCAGGTTGCAGCCCGGTAGACGCGCCGCTCCCGACGGGTCAGCCGACGCGAGAAGAACCTCGGGGCGAGACGCATGGCAGCGCTAATCCTCCCGACCGCGAACCGAACCTCGGTCGCGCTTCACCTTGGACCGATGTCGTTTGTCGTCCAACCGACGGCGCTTGGCCGCACCGCTGGGCCGCGTCGGTCGACGCTTCTTCGGCCGCCGCAAGGCGTTTTCCAGCAGCAATCGGAAACGCTCGATGACTTCGGCCTTGTTCGCCGCCTGCGAGCGCGCGGCATGTGACGAGATCTGCAATACACCGTCGTTGGATAGGCGCGCCGCCAGCGTCGATAACAGGCGTTCGCGGTCTTCCTCGCCAAGGCTCGGAGAGCCCGTGACGTCGAACCGCAGTGTGACCCGACTAGACACCTTGTTCACGTGCTGGCCGCCGGGGCCACCGCCGCGAGAGGCGACAAAGCTCAGCTCCTCAGCGGGAATAGTCACCCGTTCATTGATCTTCAGCATGGCACAAGGATATCCGGGGCGGACTATGATCTGGCCCCATGCGCATCCGTCACGCTGAGACCTGGCGAAACGACTTCACGCTCCGTGAGCCGTACACCATCGCCTACGATACCTATGACAGCGCCACCAACGTCTTCGTCCGGCTCGATACCGACACCGGCCTCAGCGGCTACGGCTGCGCCTCGCCGACCCCGGAGATAACCGGCGAGTCGATCGCCGATTGCGAGGAAGCCCTGGCGCTCCTGGCAAGCGGCACGATCAACCTCGATCCACGGCAGGGGCGGGGACCGAAGCTGGGTAGCGAGAGCCCTCGCACGCCGGCCGCCGTTGCCGCCGTCGACATGGCTCTGCTGGATCTCCGAGCTCGCGCCGCCGATGTGCCCCTGTGCGTCATGCTCGGCGGCGCTCCGGGAAGCCTGATCACCTCCGTGACGCTGGGGATCGATTCTCTCGACGCGACCCTCGAGCGTGGCCGCGATCAGGTCGCACAGGGCTTTCGTGCCTTGAAGGTCAAAGGGGGAACCGATGTTGACGAGGATGTCGCCCGCATACGTGGCCTGCGCGAGGTCCTCGGAGCGGATATCGAGATTCGTTTCGACGCCAACCAGGGCTATGACGCCGACGCTGCGCTGCGATTCGCACGCGGTGTGGCGCAAGCGGACGTAGTCGTCTTCGAACAACCCACCGCGGCGGCCGACAGCCGCGGCCTGGCGGATCTCACCGTCACCCTCGGCGCCCTGCGCAAGGAGGTGCCGGGTATTCCTCTCGTGCTGGCCGACGAGAGCCTGCTGGGCGTCGCCGATGCGCTGGAGCTGGTGGCCGGCGACGTCGTCGATGGCTTCACGATGAAGCTCATGAAGGCCGGCGGTGTGACAGCGCTGCAAGCGATCGACGAGGTTGCCGCCACTGCCGACCTCCCATGCATGCTGAGCTGTATGGACGAAGCCGCCCTCAGCATCGCCGCCGGGCTTCATTTCGCCCTGGCCGCCAAGACGATCCGCTGGGTCGACCTCGACGGGCACCTCGACCTGATCGACGATCCCACCGCGGCGGCGCTCAGCCTGCGCAACGGGCGACTCGCACCCAGTCCCGGGCCGGGGCTCGGGGTCCAGCTATAGCGCTTTCGGCCCCGACAACACTGATCAATAGCAGCCAATCATGTCCTTTACTTAATTTACGAATGTATTCCTTTCTTCTTCGGTCTATTGATAAGCATCCCTATAATTTACTTGTTCTGAACCTACTGAGGATGCTTCATCATGAACTCGACACTCCAAGGTCGCCGCCGGATTGTGACGCTGCTCCGTTGGGTGATGTTCATCGCCCTTGCCTACCTGGTGTGGGCGAGTGGCGAAGGCACGGTCGCCCTGCGAGCCGGGCTTCTAGGGGTCGTTGCACTATCCAACATCGTGCTGTCGCGGCTGCGTTTGTCAACTTGGGAACACCCGGCACTGCTGCCCGTCGTCGCCACGGTAGACATCAGCGTATTGCTCGGGGCGATGGTCTCTGGCCCGGGGTTCGCGCGCGACTTCTTCTTCGCCTACTTCATCATCCTGGCGGTGGTCGGGATGGCCAGCAGCCTGCGATGGGCCGTGGTCGGCACCACGATGGCGGTGGCAGGATACGGGGCGATCCTCGGTTTCGAGCACGGTATTGTCCTGTTTCAGACCCCAGGTCTCATCGGCCGTCTCGGATTCCTGTTCAGCATCGGGGTCGGCTATGGCGGGCTCATCGAGGCGAGTCGCGCACGGTTGCGCGAAACGTTGTTGCAGCAACAGTTACTCAGCGGGGTCGACAAGCTCCGCTCGGCGTTCTCGGACGACTTCAACGCCACCGATGTGATCCGCCACGTTCTGGTCGACATTCAGAGCGTCTACCCGGGCAACGTCCGAGCCTCACTGGTGCAGCTGGGCGATGGGAGCTTGCATGTCATCTCGTCGAGTGACGATCAGAAGGTGCGCGAGCTGGAACTATCGGCCGAGCGCTACCCCGAGCTCATGCAGGCGGTCGAGACGCGTGACCCGATCGTCATTGACGACCTCCGTAGCGACTCGTTGACAGAGTCCGTCCGCGAGCTGGTTTCTGACCTGCCGTTCAAAGCCCTGCTGCTGTGTCCGGTGAACCTGGAGGATCCGACCATCGGCCACGTGGTCCTTCGCGTGGCGCGCCAGAACGGCGCTTTCAGCCCCAGCATTGTCAACACCACACAGCATGTGGCCGAGGCGATCGGTGCGGTCTTCCGGCAGGCGAAGATGCGCGAGGCGATGGAGCGCTCCGACAAGATGGAGATGGTCTCGCAGATCGCCATGAGCGTTTCTCATAGCTTCAATGACATCTTATCGACCGTGCTGTTATCGGCCGAATCTTTACGCAAGCAGGCCACTCGTCACGCCACATCCGGTGGCGATGGCCCTTTTGACGCGGAGGCCATGGGTCGGTTCGAGACCATCGAGCTGTCGGTCAAGGAGGGTCTGACGATCGTCGAGCGTCTCGCAGCCTGGACCCAGGTCGACAGCGTAGTGGAGGAAGAAATCCGTAGCCAGGCGATCGAGCCGCGGGCCATTCTCGAGGAGGCCTGGAGGTACGCTCGCCCACACTGGGCGCGGCGCGAGGTAACGCGCGGTCTAGAGCTGCGGCTCAACGTCGAGGAAACTCGCCCCGTCGAGGGTAATCTCGCCGAGCTGCGCGAAGTGCTGCTCAACCTGATGATCAACGCAGTCGACGCCATGCCCAAGGGCGGCACGATGACGCTCGGCCTCGAGGAAGTAGACGACAAGGTAGTCTTCAAAGTCGAGGATACGGGGACCGGAATGTCCGCCGAGACTCTCGAGCGCATCTTCGATCCGTTGTTCACGACCAAGGGCAAGGCGGGCACCGGTCTCGGGCTCCCGACAGCTCAATCAGTTGCTCAACGCCACGGCGGAGCGCTCACCGCTGAAAGCCGCGAGGGAGTTGGCAGCTGCTTCGCTCTGACGTTACCGGCGTCATCGAAAACGGTTGACGCAGACAGCACGACGCCCGGCGCCGGTGACGAGCCGGCGGCGGCAAACCAGCGCGTCCTGCTGGTGGAGGCCAACGATCTGGTTCGCGACGTCATGCTGCGCGTGCTTCAGAACGCGGGGCTGCACGTCGACGTGGTGGCCAGCCTAGACGAGGCCGAGGTCATGCTGGGTACCCACCGTGCGTATTGCGGGCTGGTGGTTGACGCTGCGGTCGGCGGCACCGATCTGCCGGAATTCATTGGCGGGCTGAACGCGATCGACGCCGACCTCGCCGGCCGGGTCCTGCTCTATAGCAACGGCGAAATGACCACCCACATGAAAGAGCTGCAGCAGACATTCGGCGTGTCCTGCGTCGATCGCTCGGCCGGTCTTGCCGTTCTGAGCGACGCGCTCGGCAGCATCACGACCCGCGACAGCGCCGCCGCCTGACCGCGACCCCGGTGGGACCCGCCTGTAAGGCATGCCACACGCTCCGGAGACGGCTTTATTATCGACGATGACCGATGGCCCCACGTCACCGGCGAGACATTCGATCCTCAACGAGCGGACTTCGACGGCACGGTCGCCCGACTCGGCGGGTTCGACACGTTCTGGTATACGTGGAGCCTGAACAACCCCGAGACACAGCTGCTTCAGTAAGGGGTCAGGCTGGGGCGTCGGGAAGCCACCCCTTGCCACGAGCGAACGCGTAGACCAGCCCTCCGACGATGAGCGTGGCCAGAGCAGCCGTGGTTGGAACCGGCGTCGAGATCAGACCCTGCGCCCAGGCGGCGATCGTTATCGCGACGAAGACAAGCGCCGGGACCGGATGCCCCGGCGTCACGAAGGCGTCCGTCGGAGTCGCATCACCGGGCCGCCGCACGACGAACAGCGTCGAGATCGTCAGGGCGTTGAACAGCAGCAACGACGATCCGATGTAGATGAGCAGCGCCTCGAACGCTCCCGTCAGCGCCAGCAACGCCGCGAGCACACCCTGCGCCACGATCGCGATCACCGGCACCCGCCCCGTCGCAGACAATCGCCCCATCGGCTGCGGGGCCAGGCCATCGCGCGCCATCGCGAAGTAGATCCGTGGCCCTACGGCGGTCATCGCGCTTACCGATGCGAACATCGCCGTCGCGATGATCGCGCTGACGATCAGCGCCCCGCCGTCGCCCAGCAGTCGCGCCGCGGCCACCTGGCCGACAGCGATCACCGGTTCCCAGTTGGCCTCCGGAATGGCGTAGAAGAACAGCGCGTTGACTGCCAGATACAGCGCCATGACGGCGAGCGCCCCGCCGACGATCGCCCGCGGCAAATTGCGTCCCGGCCGTTTCACCTCGCCCGCCATGTAGGCGGCGGCATTCCAACCCGCATAGGCATAGCTCACCGGTAGCAGCGCGGCCCACCAGCTACCCCTGGCAACACCGGCCGAGCGTAGACCGCTCCAGTCACCCCGCCCCCCGGCGAATCCCACCAGCACGAAGAGCGTGATGGCTGCGACCACCACGGTTGCCAGCATCGTCTGGAACCGGCCACTCGATCGCACCGCGACGCTGTGCACGACGGTCAGCACGAGCACGACGAAGCGCTGCGGCCGCAGCGCCCTGGCTAACGTCGACGTCGGCAATCAACGCCGCGTTGGGGTCCCAGGCAGGAAGCAGCGGTGCCACGTAGGCGGTCATTCCGAGCGCCGATGCAGCGACTGCGGCCGAGAATCCGACGATGAACGAGGTCCACCCGCTGAGGAAACCCCACAGGGGACCGAAGACCCGAGCCAGGTAGCGGTACTCGCCGCCAGCGCCCGGCGCGGGTAGCCAGCTCGGCGTAGCAGAGCGCGCCACACAGGCCCAGCAAGCCGGCCACCGCCCATACGCCGAGGGCCGCCGGTGCACTGCCGGCGGCGACGCGTACAAACGCCGGCAACGTGAAGATTCCCGTGCCGACCATGTTGGTAACCACGAAGGCGCCCGCCCCCACGGCACCCAGGCTCCGCACCAGACCGTCGCTCGAGGGCTCGTGCTTGCTCACTACGATCGCCACCCCCGTTTCGACGCCGTGCCGCTTCCGCCTGGCGAGACCCGGTCGCCGGGTCAGCACACTCTCACCACGGCCTGCTAGGGTAGCCGAGGTTGCTCCCGCGTGTCGGGACAGCGGCCGACTCCGGTGGCGGACAGACGGCCGGCGCGACCTATGCGCGTCGGCGGCGCGCAGATTACTCTTGGGCCATGGGCACCGAGCGTCCGGCGGGACTGGACGAACGCAAGGCGAATACGCGCGTAACCCTCGTCCAGGCAAGCAGCGGGGCGGGGACCACCCGTGCTTCCGACCTCCTCCGCACCCGCCTACGGACCGTCGCCTTACTGATCCTCGCAGCGCTGACTTTGTGGCTGCTACGCGGACCTTTCGTCGCCGGCCGCGTGTACCCGGAGCTGCAAGTAGCAATGATCGGTGCCCTTGCGTCGGTCACCGCTTTGCTTTGGTCACGCATCGTCCTGTCTCGGCGCTGGCTGCAGGTTGCCGAGGGTGCTGTCTTCCTTCTCACTGCCGGCGGAATCGCGACCCACGCCTATCTGCTGGTGCGCGACCGCGCCGTGGCCGGCGACCAGCTTCTCGTGCAGGCGCAGCTCTACAATCTGGTGATCGCCACGAGCGCGCTGATCGTCGCGCACGGCATGCTGCTGCCAAAGACCTGGCGCGCGACGCTCGCCTTCACGGTTCCCATGGCGGCGGCTCCCATGGCCATGCTGGCCATCATGTCGAGCCTCGAGCCTACGGCGGCCACCACCGTGAAGTCCGTGCTCAGCTTCGAAACAGTCACCGACCTCGGCATGGCGTTGGTCGCTGCCGTGCTCGGGGGAGCGACGGGCACACAGATCATCTACTCGCTACGTCGAGCGGCAATCGCGGCGCGCGACCTCGGCCAGTACCAGCTACAGGAACGCATCGCCAGTGGCGGCATGGGCGAGATCTGGCGCGCCAGCCACCGTTTCCTGGCGCGCCCCGCGGCCATCAAGGTGATCCACCCCGACAAGGTCAGCCCACTTGGCGGCGACCCCGCCGCGAAGGTACTCGAACGGTTTGAAAAGGAGGCCCAGACCACGGCGCGACTGGAGTCGTTGAACACCGTTCGCATCTACGACTTTGGCCGTACCGACGGCGGCGAGTTCTACTACGCCATGGAGCTGCTCGAGGGCCTCGACCTCGAGCTCATGGTGGAACGCTACGGGCCGGTGACGCCAGGCCGCGCGATTCACTTCATGACCCAGGCGTGCGATTCGCTGTCTGAAGCCCACTCGCTCGGTCAGGTCCACCGCGACGTGAAACCGTCGAATCTGTTCGCATGCCGTGTGGGTCGAACCTACGACGTGCTCAAGGTTCTCGACTTCGGTCTGGTGACCAGGGCCGGAAGCGAGAAGGCCCGCGATCTCCGGCTCGAGGGCTCCGAGGGCCTCGCCGGGACTCCGGCCTACATGGCGCCGGAGCAGGTGCTTGCCGACACCACCATCGACGAGCGCGCCGACATCTATGCCCTGGGCTGCGTCGGCTACTGGCTCTTGAGTGGCCACACCGTATTCGACATCGACCGCCCGCTGGCGATGGCAGTGGCACACGTCAAGGCGCCGCCGATGCCCCTATCGCGCCGCACCGAGATCGCCGTGCCTGCCGACCTCGAAGCACTGATCATGCAGTGCCTCAAGAAGGACCCTGCCGCCCGACCCCAAAGCGCCGAGCTCCTCGCTGACGACCTGGCTGCCTGCAGCGACGCCACCGGGTGGCTGCCTCCACAAGCACGCGAATGGTGGCGCAAGCATCGACCGCTGGAGGGCGACGGCAGCACCTAGTGGCCTTCGACGACCATCTGCTACGGGCCCCCTACGACGACTACTGTTCGCTTCCGGGACACGGCCTTCCATTCCGCCGACGCCGCTTTGATACTTGCCTCGCTCTCCTTGAGCACGTCCGTGGGTTGGTCTGCGCCCTGGGGGTAGCAGTCACCGAGCGAGCCACGGAGGAATCATGGCCAAGATCGAACGGAAACACGAAGTCATCAACGGTCCGCTGACCGAGCAACTGCTGCGTTCCAAAGCGGACGAGGGCTGGCGCGCCCTGGCGGTCGTCTGGGAACGCACTGTAGAGGGCGAGGAGGAAGACGCCTCTATCCAGGCGGTGCCGTTCGGACTACGAGTAGCGGCAGATTGCATGACGCTGGAACCGGCGGTCGACGAGATCAAGGCGATGATCCATATGTTGAAGATGATCGTCGACGACAAGGGATTCGGCCACATCGCCCGCGAGCTCAACGAGTCGGGTTTCCGGACGCGGCAGGGTGGCGAGTGGAACCAGACGTCCGTGTTCCAGATGCTCCCGCGCCTCATCGAGGTCGCCCCGAGCATCTATTCGAGCGATGACTGGCTGGCGCTCAAGCCGCATCTGACGCTGTAGACGTCGAACGCCAGCATCCGACCCCGGCGCATCACGGCAAGCTGATCCCCCTCAGGCCCCGGGGAAGTGTGGATGCTACCCTGCCTCCGATCAGGAGGCCGGGCGACGATGACACAGAGCTTTTCTGCCGCGGCGGCACAGCTCGTCCACCTGTCGGGTCCGGACCGCGGTCGCACGCGTCGGGTCTTCGGCACCACCCACCTGGTTCCGGCCCGTGGCGGGCGGCTGAAGCTCGTATACGGACAGCCTCAGATTGACGAGCAGCCCATTGCCTCGCTGAGGGCCCAGGGCAGAGAGTGGTACCTGGACGTTGCCGCCGATACCGATGCCTGGGTGAACGGCACCCGTGCCGGAAACCGCGCGCTGCACACTGGCGATCTTATCGAGATCGGCGACCGGGGCCTGTTGCTGCGCTTCCGTCCACGCACTCCCGGCGACGCCTACAAGAGCATGCGCGAGGCATTCGACGACTGCGTCGACTGCGTCAAGCACGGCGGCGGCGGAACTGTCGACCGCATTGGCATGATGGCCTGGGGGGCGCTGCACGAGCTCGCTACCCAAGTGCGCCCGATTGTTCGCCTGTCTGTCGCGATCGGCACCGCGACGCTCGTTGCGGGCGTCGGGCTGCTCTGGACACGCAACGCGCGGCTCGAGCGCCAGCTCCACGACCAGCTGCAGCGCATCGAGGGGCTGGCCGAGGTGCTCGAGGCTTCCGAGCGAGACGCCTTCACGATCGAGGATTTCACCGACGTGCGGTCGCAGCTCGACTTTCGCATCAACGACACCCTGGCCAGGATCGAGGCACTGGAGAACCGGGCCACCGCCCGCGGCCGCGTGATCTCGGAGGCATCGGCGGCGGTGGTCTTCGTGCAGGGGGCCTACGGTTTCGTGGAGCCGCGTAGCGGGCGGATCTTGCGGTCGTCGGGCGCGGCCGGCGATGACACCCCGGCGACGCTCGACCCGGGTGGCGACGATCCGCCCCTCGAGCTGCGCTACACGGGTACCGGATTTCTGCTCGCCGAAGCCGGCCTCGTTGCCACCAATCGCCACGTTGCGCTGCCGTGGGAGTTCGATTCCGCCGCTCGCCGCCTCGTCGAGCAAGGCTTCACTCCGAGGATGCGACGGCTTGTCGGCTACCTCCCTGAGCTCGACGAGTCATTCAACCTGACGGTGGTGGCCGGCCACACGCAGGCCGACGTCGCCATCTTGGGCACCAGCGGTACGGCCATCCGGGTCGACGGTCTCCGACTCGCGCAGGAGGCACCGGAGATCGGCGACGAGGTTCTCGTGTTGGGCTACCCGACCGGGATCCGAGCGCTGCTGGCGCGCGCCGATCCGACGTTCGTCGCCGGCCTGCTGGGGCAGGGCCCAGTCGGGTTCTGGGACCTCGCCGGTCAACTGGCGCGCGGTGGCTACGTCGCCCCGCTCGCGACGGTGGGCAGCATAGGGCAGATCAGCGCGGGCGCCATCGTTTACGACGCCGAGACCACGCACGGCGGCTCCGGCGGGCCGGTGCTGACGCTCGACGGCGCCGTGGTGGCCGTCAACGCCGCCGTGCTACCCGAGTTCAGCGGCTCGAACTTGGGCGTTCCGATCGCACGGCTGAAAGAGCTGATGGCCCCGTAGCCGACCGTCAGACGGCCTGCCTGCCCTGACCGACCTTGCTTTTCGGACCCGACCGCGCCGCGGTCAGTCAGAGCCCCCGGAGGCGGCGTTGACGCCGGCAATGAACGTGTCGGTCACATCGAGAGAGGTCGAATAGTGAAGCATGCTGCCCGTCTGCACGAGCCGTGCGTCAAAGACCAGATCCCACCCCTGCTCCGCAGCGAGCCTTTCCAGCACCGGGATCAAAACCTGATTGATGCGCTGCTGACCGTCAGTCTGCAGGCGATCGAGCTGGCGTCGAGCGTCGTCTTGCAGCCGCTCCAAGGCTACTTGCTTGGTCTCGATCTCCGTGTTTAGCGCCGCCATCGCCTGGCCGCTGAGGGTCAACGATTGCTGCTGCCGGCTGGTCAGCAGGGTCTGCAGCTCGGCTTGCAGCTGGTCCGATTGCGCCTGCCAGTTAGTGGCGGCGGTCTCGACCTGGGCTCGCACTTCGCGTCCGACCTGCGTTTCGGCGGTGACCCGCTCACCGTTGACGACCACTATCCGTCCGGACGGGGCGTTCTGCGCGTTCAAAGGCAACGCCGCACCAACCATCACCGCGATCGTCATCGAAACCGTCTGCAACAGGACATTACGGATCTTCATCGAAGCTCTCCTCAGAGAAAGTGTCCTCGGAACGTGAGACGCGGGAACCTCCCGATTCGTCACCGCTCGAAACTTGAATTCGTCAACAATCAGGTTAGCGGATCAACGGCGGCGCCGCCTCGCATGGAGTCAGCGTCGGCCGTTGCTGGCCCTGTTTGTGTATGCTTGTAGCGTTAATCCCCCGTCGCCCTGAGGATCCGATAATGAAGCGACTGCGGCCACTGCTGGCAGCAGCCCTGCTGGGACTTACGCCCGCCTCGATCGGATTCGGCGCACCCGGCGTCGACGGGACGGCTGCGGCTCGATGCACCTGTATGTCGCCGAAGCGTCCCGCCTGCGAGGTCTGGTGGCAAACGGCAGCCATCTTCGTCGGACGTGTGACTCGCCTGGACACCGTCACGGAAGAGGTGGACGGCGAGACCCAGATCAAGATCTTGGCGACCATCCGAGTGCAGGAACGCTGGCGTGGCACCGAAGGCCAACGTGACGTTGTCGTGGCTACGGGCGCCGGAGGCGGGGATTGTGGTTTCCAGTTCGCCTTGAACCGCACCTATCTCGTCTACGCCAACCAGTCGTCTCGAACAGGCCGGTATGAGACCGGAATCTGCTCACGCACGACCTTGGCCCGGGATGCGGAGTTCGATCTGACATATTTGCGCGGACTCGAAACGGCCGACAAGGTGGTCTCGCTCTATGGGATGGTCTATCGGGAGCGTCAGCAGCTGCCGCCCGGTACCGATCGCAGCCTCGACATGCGACTGGATCCAGGCGGTCCGGTCGCCGACGTGCGCATCAGCCTGGAAGTAGCCGCCGGTGAGGAACAAACTTACGTGAGCGACAGCGATGGCTGGTTCGAGATCGACCGTCTGCCGGTCGGCCTGTACGAGGTGCAGCTGGACGCACCTCAGATCGAAGACACCGCACGCTGGCGGCTTCGGATACCCATCGCCCCCGCCTGTATCTGGCGCAATCTGATCGTCGACCCGCTGCCGCTCGACGGCGGATAGCGGATCCCTGCGACGGTCACGCGATTAGCGGGCCAAGCGGCAGCCTTGACAGCAGTCCGGACCGGCCGGCGAAGGCGCCCCTGCGAGGCGAAGCCAGCTACTGCCAGGTTCGCCTCGCACCCCTCGGGCCATTCCGGGTACCAAAAAAAAGGCCCGGATGATTGCCGCGACGGCCTCCCGTGGGGTCCGGAACCCTCCGTCGCGGCGTATTCTCGAGCTTCCTTCGGCTCTATGGCTCGACTTCCGACCCTTGCGAGCCTTCCGTCGACCCTGCCACCGACATCACTCTGACGAACGTGCCGGTAACTCCGTTGCTCTCCGGCTCCCCCTTGCGGGTTCGCCTTCCAGCTCCGTCAAGGTTTCCCACTCGTCCTTGCGAACGTCTGGTCCGCCTCTCTCGGGCAGTCGCCTTCCACCCTTGCGGGCTTCCAGCGCCTCCCCGGGCGTCCCGGGCTCCCTCTCGAGCCCCCGGTAAGCCCCGAACCCTTTCACTTCCCCTTGCGGTTCCGCTTCCAGGCTCGTCGAGCCGTTTTCCACTCGAGGTCGTTTCGCGACCTCAACAGGTTCCGAATCTCCCGTTTGGCCGGGGCAATCATCCGGACCCGAGCGATCAAACTATGGACGTCTCGTTCCGGCAAGCGCGACGACAAAAGTTTCTTTGTCCATTGTAGAGAAAGTCCCTAAGCTCCATCGTTTCAATACCTTGCAACTCCCGCCGAAGTCGCGACTATGTTTGGTGAACACCGAAACCTCGAGGCGGCAGAGATCGTCGCACGCCGCGAGATGACTCGCCGGCCAGCGGCGCGACGCGCCGTCCCGAGTTCCGAGCGATAATCGCTCCATGAGCGTCAAAGATCCCATCGCTCGGTTCCTCGAACTTCAACGACGCGCAGAGCGCAACGGCGAGCCGCAGCACGCTACCGCCATGACGCTGGCGACCGCAACGTCCGACGGTCAGCCTTCGGCGCGCATGGTGTTGCTCAAGGGTGCCGACGAACGCGGCTTTGCCTTCTACACCAACTACGCCAGCCGCAAGGCGGTTGAGTTGGAGGCCAACCCATGCGCGGCGCTGGTCTTCTACTGGCCCACGCTGGCCACTCAGGTGCGTGTCGAGGGCAGCATCATCAGGGTCCCGGAGGCGGAAGCGGACGCCTATTTCGCCACCCGGCCCCGGCAGAGTCAGCTCGGCGCGTGGGCCTCGAAGCAGAGCGCGCCCCTCGAGGGCCGTCGCGCGCTGGTCGTACGTTATCTCACCGAGAAGGCCCGCCGGCTGGGTCAGACGATCCCGCGCCCCGAGTTCTGGGGAGGCTACCTGCTCCGTCCCGAGCGCATCGAGTTCTGGGAATCGCGCCTCGGGCGACTGCACGATCGCACCGAGTACACGCGGTCAGGGGATGACGTGTGGCAGCGGGAGATGCTGTATCCGTAGCCTGTTGCGTATGATTCCGCGAAAGCCGCCAGCTCTACTGATCCTGCGTCAGTGCAAGTCGAGCCTCAGCGAGGGCCGGCGGTTCTGGACGCGCCACCAGAACGGGCAGCCTGCCTGCCGCCGATGGTGGCCGGCGAGCGCCAGGTTGCTTTGCCAAACCCTACCAAAGGTCGATTGAGGCGCGCTGTGGCCGGTCAGCTGCAGCGCCTTGTTGGGCGGCGGCCGAACCTCGACACCCGAATCGCGGTGTTCTGGTTTACGTGCGCCCAACGTCTTGCCGATCAGCGGCCGCCGAAGGCGGTCCGTTGATCAGCTTGTTCGGCGGCGTCCTATTCAACGCCCACCTTTCCCTCGCTTTCCGCCGAGCACTGGCCACGGCGACAGGATTCGTTCCGCATCCGCGATCGATAGCCGTTCTGCGTGCGCCATGACCTCGGTGGGCACCCACTCTGGATAGAGTATCCTCCGGGACCGGTGCGCACCGGTCGGAGTGTGCTCGCTCCAGACCTTGGCAAGCTGATCTTTGCGAAACCGCGAAGCAAGCTTCACAAGCGCCGGCCACAACCGCCGGTGGATGTACGTGACCTTGCCGTCGACCAGTTTGCAGACCAGGACCTCGTCGCTCTCACTGACAAACTCTGCCACGCTGAAGATCTCGTGACTTTTGGGATGGCTCCACCAGCTACCCCGAATCCGCTCGCCCGCGATCACCTCCGCAAGGCTTGGGACAGGTCCGCGCGCCGCTTGGAGTACGACTCCGTGACGCTTGACGAATGCCAGTCCTTGTTTCGGGGTCACAGCGGGTAGAGCTCGTAGCAGTCCACGCGCTCCCGATAGATCGGAGCTTCCTGTCCCACCACGGGTAGCTGGAAGTAGATCGCCTCAACACGACCAGTCGCCTCGCAGAGGTCCTCCAGAAGACGGTCCAAGTCGGTGTTCATTGACATAGCTACTAGCCGCTGACGTTCCTGCCCACATGACGGACACGGCATTCGGCTGCTGGCCGGCCGCAGGCCGTGAGCTGAGCGCCTGCTTTCATTCCAACAGGCTACCAAATCCCGATTGAAATGAGCCCGGGCCTGTCAGCTGCAATGCCTTGTTAGGCAGCCAGCCGCCCGGATGATCTGAGGCTACGCCAGACAAAGAAATACACGAGCGTATTTGCGAGCACGACGAGGGCCGCCAACAGAAGCTGAATGGAGGGCAAAAGCCCAGCCGGATAGATGATCGGAACGACGTAGTGCTCGATGAAACCGCCCGAGTAGCCTGATGTGCCTTCCGCGCGACGGAGGGCGTTCTCGATCGGTGTGAGTGGGCAGATGCCCCCCGAGAGCTCGATGAACACACCCCACAGGGCAGCGGGCAGATGCACGAGCGGTGCCCAACGCCAGCGAAGAGCGAGGAGACCGCCCGCTACGACGAAGAAGATGAATGCGAGATGGAGAACGAGGACGAGATCGGCAAGGGTGCGATAGAGCATTCCGCCCGCTCCTTTGAAATCCTCTCCGACTTCCGCCTGGCTGCCCAACGTCGTTGCGCTTCTGCTGCCGCGGCGGCAGGTTCCGTCGTTGGAATCAAGTCGACGCCGCCTTTCCGGCGCCACCGGCGGAGGTCGGGCCGCGGTCAGCTGCTAGCGCTTGTTAGGCGCTCCTTGCTCCGCAACAGCGAGACCACCTCCACGGTGCTTATACCAACCAGAATCACCGCGAGCATGGACAACAGCACGAAACCACGAAGCGGCAGTTCTTGGGCCGAGGATAACAACCACAGGCTCAGGACGATCCCGAAGATCAGGTTGATGCTGATGGCACCGCCAAGACCGAGACCTCCAACTGATGGCCTGAATCTCTCGAGCAAGAGAGCCACCCCAATACCGACGAAGACCGCTCCGAGTATCGCCGGGTAGAGCGTGGTCTGGGAGGCAGGTAAGCCCAGCAGCGCGGACACGAGCTTGGGGAACAGCAGCAACGGCAGGCCCAGCAGCAGGTTCCCGACACCGTCGAGTTCTATGAGCTTCAGATTCATGATCCCATTAGCTCCTTCCGCCGGAAGATGCGCCTAACGGCTTCGCGATAAGCTGCGGGCGCCGAAGGCGAACGTCAGCTCCAGCACGTTTTCCACGCCGGTACACACCGTGGCGCCCTCACGCTCTTCGATCTCGTAACCCAGTTCGGTGAGGTGCATCACCGCAGCAAGCCCGAGTGTCACGAGCCCGGTGTTGATCACGTGCTCTCGCTTCGTTGGTCGATCTCGCTGGCTAACGGATTGGCATTCAGCGGCCAGCAATAGCGCTGACCAGACCAGATCCTGCCGACACAGTATGGTGCCGGACCGCTGCCACGGGCGAGTGGACCGAGCTGTTGCTGGTCCGATGCAACGGCTTGTCAGTCTGCAGCTTGGCAGGACGTGCGCCTACTCGAGGCCCCCAACTCCCAATCGCCGGTCGAGAACCATCCCCACGCCGATGGGAACAAAGAGAACCGGCGAGTAGTCGGGAACCAGGTTGAAGAGCCAGTTGGACAGCGCGCGGCCCGTCACCGCCGATAAGGATATATCTAACGCGGAAAGAACCACGGCCAGTGAGAAGCCGATAACAACGCCTTGCCTCGTTGATGAGCCGCCGACCGACCGCGAGAATAGGACCCAGCACGCGGCAACCGTTGTGAACGTGACGACGGCCATGAGTGTGGAAAAGAAGTACTCGACGTTCTCCGGAATTCTCCCATCAGTGGACAGCGACGGAACGCGGCCTTCTTCGTTGAGGAAGGGCAAGACGCAGAGCAGGCGTCGATTATGTACTTGACGGAACACGAGTAGCCCTGCTATAGTTCCTTCATGCTAGGTAAGTCACTGTCCACAGGGTCTTTAGACCGATCTTCAACGATCCGGTCCACTTCTTTCATGACCCTCTTGCCGAAGATTTTCTCCATCAGCTCGTGGTCGGTCAGCTGGAGCATCTTCGGCGGCTTCTTGCGCCTGCGAGTCTGAGCCATGATGAACCTCGTTGAATTGATGGACCGCTACAACAGCGATGTGACGTGCCGTAAGGCCCTGGAGGGTGTTCGCTGGCCCACAGGCGTAGCTTGCACCCGTTGCGGCGATACGAACGTGGGCGAGCTACCGCAGGGCCACAAGTGGCACTGCCGCTCATGCCGGTACAAATTCACCGTTACTGCTGGAACGATCATGCACGACTCCCACCTGCCACTCCGTAAGTGGTTCCTGGCCATCTACCTGATGTGCGTCTCCAAGAAGGGCATGAGCGCCCACCAACTCATGCGCACCCTCGGCGTCGCCTACAAGACGGCCTGGTACCTCTGCCACCGCATCCGCAAGGCTATGGGCAACGATCCGCTCACCGGTCCAACTCTCGTCGGCATCGTCGAGGTAGACGAGACGATGGTCGGTGGCCGCAAGCGTGGACCCAACTGGCGCGACAACAAGCACTGGGTCGCCGGCGCTATCGAGCGCGGCGGCCGCGTCCGCATCGAGCGCATCCCCGACGTGAAGCGCGGGACACTGCACGACTTCATCGAGCGCTCCGTGGCCGACGAGGCCGAGGCCATCTACACCGACGACCTCCGCTCCTACATCGGCATCGGAGACGACGACACGCGCCACGAGACGGTCAACCACTCGGCCGAAGAATGGGTCGTCGGTGACGTGCACACCAACAGCATCGAGGGCGTCTGGTCGCTGTTCAAGCGCTCCATCGTCGGCACCTTCCACAAGATGAGCGTCAAGCACATGGACCGCTATCTCGAAGAGCTCGAGTGGCGATTCAACAACCGCGACAACCCGCACATCTTCCGCGACACGCTGGCCCGCATCGTGAACACCGATCCGCTGGAGTACAAGGATCTGGTGGCCTAATGACGGAAGACAAGCAGCAGCCGCCACAGCCGCCACCTCCACCGCCACCGGAGCCGCCACCACCATCGATCGAGAAGGGCGATTAGGCAAAGGCGGTCCCCACGATAGTGATCAGATTCGCCGCCAGAGCGGCGATAGCCGCAAAGTAAACCCACCCGATAAGCTTCGACTTTTTCCTGTCGATGGCTAATGGTGTTCTCTATCCTCTCCTTGATGCCATCGATGCTGCCCTCCGTAAAGAGCTTTTCTACCTGCTGCTCGGCGTTGTCGGCATCACCGACATATTCGCGCAACTCCTCCACCCACCCGGTTAACTCCGTGGAGGCGAATGTGGGGAAGGTCCGTGTTCGGAGCACCATAGCTACCAGAATTCCGGCGGTCGCAATCATTCCGGCCGACACCAACTGCAGCGACCACAGAGCTGTAGGGAGATGTTCCATTCTGAAGAATCCCGCCGTCTGGGTAGCCAGGAACGTCACGAACACCAGGAAGATACCGGCCTTCATGTCCAGCACATCCGACACCTGAAACATCTGCAACTGCTGGGCCTGCAATCGCTCAAGGACAGACTCGTCAACGCTCATCTCCTGCACCCTCCATCTCGATGGCTTGAGCCCCCTGTGTCCTGGTTGACGCTTTCCTGAGCGTCCAGTAGGCTCGGCGCCGCACACTACCGATAGTCCGGTTCCCTTTCGTGGAGCCGGGCTTCCCGCTGAATAGAAGACCGTGGACTCCACGGGAATACGCGGGAACCGTCCGATGACTATCGGTGGTGTGCAGGGCCCGGCGCTGACCTTGCCCCGCTTTCCCGGACACTTAGTTAAGATCCATTGTCGTAGTCGTATTAGCGGCTGTGGGAGCTGTTGGCAACGCGGAGCGTTGTCCAAGCGACGGTGGAAATCGGGAGTCGATTTCCACGGGCGCGTCAGCTTCCACAGCTGATTGGCCGCTCTGGCCTGGCCGCCGCATTGCCGCCTCGAACTGAGCCGGACTCTGGTCTCCGATCGAGGTGTGCATGCGAGCCCGGTTGTAGAACACTTCGATGTAGTGGAACAACTCGGCTCGGGCCGCCGCCCGGGAACTGAAGCAGCCACCGAGTTCGAACTTCAGGGTAGAGAAGAAACTCTCCATCGGCGCGTTATCCCAGCAGTCTCCTTTCCTGCTCATGCTGATGGTGAAGCCACGGTCACGCAGCTTGTCTAGGTAATCGTCGCTGCTGTACTGGCTGCCGCGGTCGCTGTGATGGAGCACTCCGGAACCGGGACGGCGTTGCTCCAAGGCCTGATCCAGGACCGCCAGCGTCAAATCGTCCGTCATCGTCTCGCTCACCGCCCAGCCGATGATCCGTCGCGAGCACAGATCCATCAGCACGGCCAGGTATAGCCATCCTTCCTGCGTCCACAGGTATGTCAGGTCGCCCACCCAGACGCTGTCCACGGCATCCACCGTGAAGCGCCGTGCCAGCACGTTGGGCGCCGCTGACCGCCCAGGTGTGGGCCGTGTTGTCACCCGGAACCGACGGGGTTGGCGAGCTCGAAGTCCTTCCTGGCGCATCAGCCGAGCTACCCGCTTGCGACAGCAGCGGATCTCTCGTTGCCGAAGTTGCTTGTGGATACGCGGACTTCCGTAACGGTCGCGGCTCTCTCCGAATGCAGCTCTGATCTGCACACGTAGACGGCGATCTTCTCGCGCTCTCGGGCTCGGCCCCCTTCCTCGCCACTCGTAGTAACCGCCGTGAGACACCTCGAGCATCTTGCACAACCGCCGCACCGGGAACTTGCCGGACAGTTGCTTGATGATCGGGTACTTCATCGCCGGCGTTCCGAGAAGATCGCCAACGCTTTTTTTAGAATGTCGCGCTCCTGCCGTACTCGCCGCACGTCCCGCCGTAGCTGTTGCCCGTCCAGGTCCTGGTCGGGCATCTTCCCCGCGCCCGGAAACGCCGTGACCCCCTGCTCCTGGAGCTGTTTGCGCCACTTGGTCAACATGCCGCGGCCAACACCCAGATCCCGGGCCACCTCAGACACCGGATGGCCCAGCTGCGTCACCATCCTCACTGCCTCAATCTTGAACTCGCGACTGTACCGCCGTCGTGACCCCATGCTTCACCTCCGAGCCCTTTATCGGGCTTCCAAAGGTGTCCGGGAAATCGGGGGAGGCCCACGCCTGTTCGCCGGACACATCCACCAGGAGGTCACCCTGATGGGACGCCGCCTTCTCGTAGTAACTCTCGTTTCGTTGTGCTGCATGACTTCGGTAAAGCTAGCAGCAGCACAGCAACCTGGGCGCAGACTAGCACCTAACGAGCGGCTAGCCACTCGAGCTTCCTGGGGTCAAGAGTGGCCCTTCACGGTTGATCGAGGGATCTTGCGCTGCCACCAGATGGCCGTCACGTTCCAGGTTGGAAGTACGGTCTACGCCGTCAATGGAACCGCGAAAAGTCCTCGGCATCGAGCCGCGGACATCAGTCCGATCTGGTCCCTTCACCCCGATTCTCTCGTTTTCCCAGGCGACCCCGTCACCCGGTTCAACGAGAGAATGCGAAAGCAGATCTTCGCCGAAGGGCGAGCCTGCAATCAGAGCGCATGGGGCCTCTACAAAGCCATCTACGAGGCCCACAACTTTTCGCGGGAAGGGCGCGAACTCGCCACCACGGCCAGAGAGGCCGGGGACGAAGCGTGCAGTGAAGCACTCGATGCGGACTACGACCTTGCCCCAGGCGAGCAGGACCGCATCTACGACGAGGGTGGTTGGATCGGATGGCCCCCAGACTCTCCCACTCGGATCAGCATCAGCCCGCTCATCGATGCGGGCCTGGAACTCTGCGACTAGTCGAGCCACTCTAGGATCCCAGCTCACGAACACGAATCATCGTCCGTATCTCCCGATCCACAGCCTCTTGGTCGTATTCCTCTGTGTCGTCAGAGATCCTCCTGCATTCTGGATTCCGCTCGATGATCTGATCCAGAATTCCTTCGGCTAAGGTCCGGTCCCGCATTCTGCCGTACTCTTCCTCACCAACAGGGCGCGGAGACAGAATTCTTGTAAGGAGATCCAGATTAGGGGAAGGACCGACGACGGCCTGTCTGCGATGGCTTTGCTCGAAAACCAACGGACCATCAGCGATTAGTTTCAGAATCTCCCCCTTACTGATCCATCGAACGGCCAGTCTAGGCGCACCAGAAGGAAACTCGTGGGTTTTAACAAATCTAATCGTTCGACGAATATTAGGTGCGTATGCCACGAGCAAAACAACAACCCAACCGACCCAGGTCGGAATCGACGATAAGAACACCGCCGCGCTCATAGCAGCGGTGATTCCGATCTGTAGGTATCCCCATACTCCGCCACCAAACTCTTTGAACGCAGACCAGAGATATTGTACGAGGCTGGAGATCCACTCGACCTCTCGGAGCGCCCTGTACAGCTTCCGCGCCTTCCGCAGCATCCGGCCATGCTATCGGCGCCCATCCGTTCCGTCAAGTACATAATCGCCGAGCAGGCGGACGACCCATATCGAGCCTTCTCTCCGGGCTGCTCTTCGAAGTGGAACCGACGGATCCCCTGACGTTCCTCGTCGTCAGCACGGTCCTCGCCGCCATCGCGCTAGC
Organism: Acidobacteriota bacterium; assembly: GCA_965197275.1. GTDB lineage: Bacteria > Acidobacteriota > UBA890 > UBA890 > WLXD01 > DASCOT01. The sequence continues at coordinate 174,409 of CBDAMQ010000031.1, read as the reverse complement.
CGCGTCTTGGCTCCCGGCTCGGCGCGCGACCCAGGCGGATCCAATGGACGCGCTCGGGTCGGACTGATGGCATCGTGGCCGGCTGACAATCTCGATCAGCCTTTGCCGCGAGCGCAGCGTCGGCCGTGTGTCCTGAGTAGCCGCGGATTCCTGCAGCTAGCCGTTTTGCGCGCCAAAGTCCCGCTCGCCCGGCGGCACCGCGTACAATCTGCTTCCATACGGTTCGAGACCGTTTCCGGATTAGCCTTTTCGAAAAGGTACGTGCGCGCCTCCGCAGCCGGCGACCATCGGAGTTGCCGACATAGGTGCCCCCCTCGACGGAGCGGCCGGGCAATCCTCATTCTCGTGACGACCCGTCGACCGAGGAAACCCGTGCCCGAGTCCCGAGCCTCGTGTGAGCGACGGCATCCCGACGGGCACGGGGTTCCGAGGCGACGTGTGAGGCGACCAAGCTCGTGGGGCCGGCTCGAAGAGGTACGTGCGCGCCTTCGCAGCCGCCTCCAAGTCGAGCTGACCCGCTAGAACGGCACCCCAATGGCGTCACAGAGAAACCGCATCATCGGCGTCGCCGCCCGCCACTTGGCGGTGACGTCCTTCAGAAAGCCATCGCTGGTGACGAAACCCTCTCCGAGCCGCGCCACAGCGATGAAGTCCTTGCGCTTCAGGTCATCGATCGCCGGATGGTCGGGGTCGAAGCCGCGCGGGGGCCGTTTCAGAGAGGCGCCCTCCAGCGCGAAGTGGTTGCTGAAGCGCTTGCCACCGACGGCTTTCTTCCACCCGGCAGCGTCCGCAGCGATGAGCTCGCGGATCGCCTGAACGGTTGGTCCGTCGGGTCGCCAGATGCCTGCCGCGACGAAGACGCTTTTGGGCTCGACGTGCAGGTAGTATCCCGGGCAGTGGGCGTCCTTGCCTTGCTCGTGTCGAAAATGGACGCCGGTGTGGGTTTTGTAGGGGCTCTTGTCCTTCGAGAAGCGGACGTCGCGATAAATGCGAAACAGCGAGCCACCCGATTTCTTCGCCAGTGCGACGAAGTGTGGGCTGATGGCGTGCAGCGGTGCCTCGAAATCGGCGATGAAGTCGAGCGCCGGCTCACGTACCTTGTCCTCGTAGCGGGCCTGGTTGGCTTTGAACCAGTCGCGATCGTTGTTGCGCTTCAGCGCTCGAAGAAAAGCGAAGGTTCCAGGGGTGAAATATCGTTGGGCCATGTTCCATCCGCGTCGTTGAGAAGGAGGAGTCGGCGATGGTAGCTGGCTCGGCGAAGAGTTGACAACGATGCGGGGTGATTCGCGCGGGTTCGGTGGGAGACTGACGGCTGCCGCGCCGACCGCCGTCCCCCAAGCGCCGGCAACCGCCGTGGGTCAGCTGGTCCCCTCTTGGATACAGGCCCGTCCGTCGCGACTTGGATACAGGCTCTGTCGCGAAGTAGAGCTAGAGATTCTCGAGCACGAAGTCGGTCATCGTGCGCTGCAGATGCCAGACGAGCTCGCGCTGGCGCACGCCGTGCCGTGACCGCGGATACATCATGAACTCGAAGTCCTTGCCCGCTTTCTGCAGCTCGTAGACCAGCTGCACCGAGTTCTGGAAATGGACGTTGTCGTCCATCGTCCCGTGCAGGATCAGCAGCTTGCCGTGCAGGTTGCCAGCCGCCTTCACTACCGAGGTGGAGTCGTAGCCCTCGGGATTGTTCTGCGGCATACGCATGTAGCGTTCGGTGTAGATGGTGTCGTACAGCCGCCAGTCGGTCACCGGAGCGCCGGCGATGCCGGCCTTGAACGACTTCGAGTGCGTCATCGCGAACGACGCCATGAAGCCGCCGTAGCTCCAGCCCCAGATACCGAGCCGATCGCCGTCGACCCACGACTGCTGCTTGAGCCAGTCGAGCCCGTCCTCGATGTCGCGCAGCTCCACGATTCCCATCTGCTGGTAGGCATGCCAGGTGGGCCGGATGCCCTTGCCCGAAGCCGAGCGGTTGTCGCACATCCAGATCACGTATCCCTGCTGCGCCAACATCTGGTGCCACATGTAGCGCGAGCCGCCCCAGCCGTTGCGCACCACAGGGGCATGCGGACCGCCGTAGTTGTACTGCAGCACCGGGTAGCGCTTGCCGGGATCGAAGTCCGGCGGCTTGATGACCATCGCCTCCATCAGAAATCCGTCGCGCGTCGGCACCTGCAGGAACTCCACCGAGCCGAGATCGAGGTCCCCGAGCGCCGCGACTCGATTCTCGGTGATGGTGCGCACCACCGTGCCGTCTGAGGCGTGCAGCCGTACCTGGGACGGTGTCGTGGCATCACTCCAGGTGTCGAGGTAGCGCGTCAAGGCGGGGTTGAAGCCCGCCCGGTGATCGCCCTCGCGTGACGACAGGCGCTCGAGCCCCGAGCCGTCGGTGCCCACCCGGTACACGTGGTTGGCGATCGGGCTGTGCTCGGTACCCGAGAAATACACCCGACCCTGATCGTCGACGCCATGCAACGTGCGCGCCTCCCAGTCGCCGCTGGTCACCTGGTTTTTCATCACCGGGACATCGAAGCCATCGAACGCGTAGTGATACAGGTGCTTGAAGCCCGTACGCTCGGAGAACCACAGGAAGCTGCCGTCCGGAAGCCAGCTCGGCCCGCCCCTCTCCTGGACAAACGCTTCGGTGGTCTCCCGGATGAGCGTCGTGCTGTTGCCCGAGCTCGGATCGGCCATGTTGAGCTCGAGCCACGTCTGCTCGCGATCCTGCACCTGATAAACGACACGGTCGCCGCTCGGATGCCAGCCGACGCGAACGATCAGATGCTCGATGGGCTCGTACTTCTTGGTGTCGACCCACACCGCTTCGCCACCAACCGCCTTCACCACGCCGAGCCACACCTTCGGGTTGGGATCGCCGGCCTTGGGATAGTTGGTGACCTCCGTATCCAGTGTCGACGGAATGTGGTCGATTACAGTGAACTCGTTTACCGGCGACTCGTCGAGCTTGAGGAACACCAGCGCGCTCGAATCCGGGCTCCACCAGTAGCCCTTGAAGTTGCCGCGCCCGTAGATCTCCTCCTGATAGACCCAGTCGAGGCGTCCGTAGAACAGCTCGTCGGATCCATCCGTGGTCAGCGCCCGCTCGCGACCCGAGTCCACCTCGATTAGATGAAGGTTGTAATCGCGCACGAACGAGACGAAGCGGCCGTCGGGTGAAAGCTCCTCCCCTACCTCCGAATCGGCGTCGAATGTCAGCCGCTTCGCCGCCCCTGAAGCGAACACCACGAACAGATCGTTGGCATGGTTCAGCAGCACGGAATCTCGCCCGCGGGCGAGACCGTCGGCAGCGCGCCCGGCGAGGGTTGCCACATCGTCGGCGATCAGATCCGCCAGCTCACCGAGGGACGCGCGTATAGCGTCCGTATCCACCGCCGCCGAGGAGGCCCCCGACGCTGCGTCGATCTTCCTCCAGTCGCCGCGAGCATCGCGCTCGACGTAGCTCGTGTCGTCGACCCAGGTGAGCGAGGGCACCGATCCGCTGTAATTGACGCGCTCGCCAGCGTCGGGGCTGTACAGCGACTCGAGCGTGATCCGCCCGCCCTGCGCCACAGTCCCACCGGGACCCGGCGCTGCAGATATCGCCCCTGAGGGCGAAGCGGCACTCAGTTGCCAGGGTGCGAGGCTACTCGAGATCATCACAACAAGGCTGATCAAGCAGGCGCGCAACGAGGTTCGACGCATCAAGGTGCTCCCGATATAGGCGCTCGATTCCGATCGATAGCGAAGTCCAGCATATCGTCGGCGGCCCGGCGCGTCATTGAGCCGCTCCTCGCGCACCCGTAGGCGACCACGTTCGACGTACGATGTGACCGGAAAACCGCCCGGTGAGCGTCGTCATGCCGAAGGCGGCAGAGCTTCCGGCTGGTGCCCGAATGGACAAGAGCGACTGTGGCCAAAACCGGAGGTGATACCAGATGAACCTCAGAAGCGGTGTGCTGTTCGTGTTCCTGGCTCTGTTGGGCTTCGGAATCTCGTCGACTCAGGCCTCCTTGGGTCAGGGCTCGAGAGGCTCACAAGATCAAAGTGCCGAGCTCCCCGCGTGGCAATGGCCATGGGCGAGAATCGAAGACGCCGTCGGCCACATAACGGCAGGCAAGGATCTCACCCCGGATTCCTGGCCGGGCGGCAACCGCGTTGCCGTGGCGTTGAGTTTTGACCTGGACAACGAGGCGATGTTCCTCAGCAGCGGTCGGACCTCGCCGGCGTTGATGGCCGAAGGCGCGTATGGCAGTCGGGCCGGTCTGCCACGGGTTCTGGACGTGCTCGAGCGCTACGAGATTCCAGCGAGCTTCTTTATCCCGGCCGTGATAGCCCGCCTCAACGCTGACGCCGTTCGTAGCATTGTCGACGCGGGGCACGAGATCGGGCTTCACGGTTGGATCCACGAGGCCAACTCCGAGCTTAGCGAAACCGAGGAGCGCGAGTTGATGGGGCGCGCGATCCGCACGATCGAAGAACTGACCTCCGAGAAGGTCGTCGGCATCCGCACGCCTTCGTGGGACTACAGTCCCAACACTCCGAAGCTCATCGAAGAATACGGCCTGCTCTACGACAGCAGCTTGATGGCTGACGAGCGGCCGTATCAGTTGGTCTACAAGGGCAATCCCGCTCCGATCGTCGAGCTTCCGGTGACCTGGATCCTCGACGACTGGCCCTACTTCTCGATGAGCGGTGCGGGATCGCTACGCACGTTCATAACTCCGACGGAGGTGCTGGAGATCTGGAAACTGGAGTTCGACCGCGCCTACGAGGAGGGGACGCTCTTCCTACTGACCAACCATCCCCACATCATCGGTCGACGTTCGCGCATCGTCGTGCTCGAAGAGCTCGTGCGATATATGCGATCGTTCTCCGGGGTGTGGTTCGCGACCCATGAAGACATCGCCCGGGCCGCACGGATACCGTGACCAACTGAGGGAGGCACGGTAGCGCACCTGCAGGTGGAGAGACAGGGATCTGCAGCGGCTTCGAGGTACGCTCCCAACCTCACGATCCGAACTCCCTCGTGGTCCCCGAGAACGAGCATTTCTTTGTCACCGGTAACGACCAGTTCCGCCCCACCGTCGAGGGCGCATTCGAGAATTCGGTTGTCAGCCTCGTCAGTGAGGGTGGTGATCGAGACGCTCGGCTCGACAATCTCGGCAATTCCGGCTACTAGCACCGCCACTGGTCGTCTACCCGCCTGGCGAGCGGCCCGATCTGCTGGCAGGAGTCCAGAATGCCGCCGAACCGGAGATGTCGCTGGCGCCGGCGCCGCTCAGCCGGTTTCCTGAAGAATGCATATAGAATGGCGCCTCCCCGGACGTCGAGCCATGCAGATCACCATGCCCCCGGCCGTGCGCCATCGCAAGATCGTCTTGCTGAGCGGCAGCGTCGTGCTGACTCTGTGCTTGGTCACCTCGTCAACCCAGGCACAGCCCAGTGCACAGGGGGTCTCGGGCCACGTGCGCATGGTGACGCTGCTGGCGCAGCTAAGCGAGCAGCAACCCTTCGGGGTGGAGTACGAACGGGCGTTGGACCGGCTGTACGACCGCGTCGAACAGCTGCCGAACGACGTCGCGTTGACCCAGCAGCTGGCGATGATCCAGCGCCTTGCCGAGGCCCAGATCCGCGCTGGTGAGCCGCTCGCGGCGATCCAGCACCTAGACGAGGTGATCCACGGCGTCCGGCTACTACGCTCCAGTCAGCAGCTGCGGCTGACGATGAACGGGCGCTTCTGGCTCGGAGTCGTTTCCCTACGTCAAGCCTTGCTGGGCAACTGTCAGGGGGCCTCCGCCGCCGTTCGCTGTACCCTGCCGATCGCTGCCGCCGGAGTCCACCAGAGCCAGGAGGCCGGACGCGAGGCGATGGAGCATTTCCGTACGGTCGCCAACCTGACGCAGCCGGAGGCGCCGGAGCATCTGGCGGCTCTGTGGCTTCTCAACGTCGCGTCCATGTTGATGGGCGACTATCCGCAAGCAGTGCCGGCGGAGCACCGGATCGATCCGGCCCACTTCGACGGCGACGTCGCGGAAATGCGGCCCTTCGAGGACATCGGCCCACAGCTCGATATCGACACCTTCAGCGCCGGCGGCGGCATTGCAGTCGACGACTTCGACGGCGATGGCTGGCTCGATCTCATGGCGTCCTCCGCCGACATCGGCGGCCAGCTGCGTTTCTTCCGCAACAGCGGCGACGGAGTGTTCGTGGATGCCACGGACGCCGCTGGTCTAACCGGGATCACCGGGGGGCTCAACCTGGTGCAGGCGGACTACGACGGCGACGCCGACCTCGACCTGCTGGTGCTTCGCGGCGGCTGGCTCGCCAGCGGCGGGCAGCACCCGAACTCGCTGCTGCGCAACAACGGCGACCTGACGTTCGTCGACATCACTTTCGAGGCCGGTCTCGGCGAGCGCCACTATCCCACCCAGGTGGGTGCCTGGTCAGACTACGACCTCGACGGCGACCTCGACCTGTTCATCGGCAACGAAGCCGGCGACGAGTACAACCGCCACTCCAGCCAGCTGTTCCACAACCACGGTGACGGTACCTTCACCGACGTGGCGGCGGCGGCGGGGGTGAGCAACCGGGCGCTCACCAAGGGTGCCGCCTGGGGCGACTTCAACGGCGACGGCTACCCCGATCTGTACGTGTCGAACTTCAAGGGCGCCAACCGCATGTACCGCAACGACGGCGATGGCAAGTTCACCGACGTCGCTACCGCCCTGGGATTGGACGGCCCGCACCACAGCTACTCGGCCTGGTTCTGGGACGTCGACAACGATGGGGCGCTCGACCTGCTGGCAAACAGCTACCGAACACCGCAAACCGCCGTTCCCGATCTCTGGTACTACACTGCCGACCTCCTGGGTTACATCCATCCGGCCGAGAAGCTGGTGCTGTACAAGGGCGACGGCGAAGGCGGCTTCGTCGATGTTGCCGCCGCCTACGGCGTGGCGAGGGTAAACCTCGCCACGGGCGCCAACTTCGGCGATCTCGACAACGACGGCTGGCTGGATTTCTATCTCGGCACCGGGTACCCGGGCTTCGAAGCGCTCCTGCCGAATCTCATGTATCGCAGCGACGGCGGAACCAGCTTCGTCGATGTCACCTATGCGGGCGGGTTCGGGCATCTGCAGCGCGGCCAGGGCGTCGCCTTCGCCGACTACGACAACGATGGCGACCAGGACATTTTCGAACGCATGGGCGGACTGCTACCCGGCGACGAGTTCGTCGATGCGCTGTATCGAAATCCGGGCTTCGACAACAACTGGTTGACCTTAGACCTGCGAAGCCCGACGGCGAACCGGTTCGCCGTCGGCGCCAAGGTCACTGCGCAGATCGTCGACAACGGGGTCAGCCGGACGCTGCACCGGGTTGTCGGGCAGAGCGGTAGCTTCGGGGCGAACCCGCTCCGCGTCCACCTGGGCCTGGGCGCAGCGACGCGTGTCGACCGCCTGCACATCGTATGGCCGGCGAGCCGTCACATGCAGACGTTCACCGACCTGTCGGCGAACGAGCATCTGCTGATCCAGGAGGGTTTCGAGCAGCCGCGCTCGCTTCCAGCGGCCACTACACCCGCGGGAGAGTAGAACCGCCGGGACGTGGCGCCGTGCGCCTAACCTGTTACTCCCACTCGATCGTCCCCGGGGGCTTGGACGTTGTGTCGAGCGCCAGACCGGAGACGCCGGTAAGCGCGAGCAGATCACGGCGCAGGTCATCGAGAACGGCGGTGCTGAACTCCACGGGACGCGCCGTCATGGCGCGCTGCGAATACACCGGGCGGACCACGACGAGCTCTCCCGCGCGTCCGTCGCCGTAGTCCAGCTGGACCGGCGCGAGGACGGTCGGGCATTGCCACACGTCGTCGCAGAGATCGTGTCGCCGTAGCGCTTCCATTACCAGGTGGTCGGCTCGGCGCAGGATGTCCAAGCGCTCGGCGGTAACCGTCGCCGGAAGGGCCCGCGCCCCGCCAGGAACGTCCGGGGCGAGGTTCCAGACGCAGCGATTGATGCCAGCGACGCCTGCCGTAATCTGCGACGTAGCCGCGAGCAGGTCCTGCCACGGGGCCGAGCCGCTCAGCATCACCGGATGCTCGTAGGCGCGCAGATCTGCCTTCACACCTACCGAGCGCATCGGCAACGCTAGCGTCCTCAGGCCGAACTGGTCGCCGATCGCCTGCAGCTCATCCGACTGCCCGGTGGCTAGCAGAGCTTCCTCACCGCCGTCGCTGCACAGCAAGCGAACGCCGAGCCCGGGGCCAGGAAACGGATGGCGCCAGATCAGATCGTGGGGCACGCCCAGCCGCTCGCCGAGCTCGCGGACCTCCGCCTTGTACAGCTCCACCAGCGGCTCGACGACCTTGCCGTCGGCGATCATCTGCTCGATGACCGGCACCCGATTGTGGTGTGTCTTGATCGTATCGGCGCGCTTGCTGGCCCCGGTCTCGATGGTGTCCGGGTAGATCGTCCCCTGCCCCAGCATCAGCTCGCCCACCGCCAGCCGTTCGGCCTCGGTGTTGAACACGTGGATGAACGTGTTGCCGATGGCGCGACGCTTCACCTCCGGCTCGACCACACCGTGCAGCGCGTCCAGAAAGACATCGCTGGCGTCGACGAAGTTGAGATTGTCGGCAATTCCAAGCTCCTCGAACAGCGCCAGGACCTGCCGGCTCTCGTCGTGTCGCATGAGCCCGTTGTCGATATGCAGCAGATGAAGACGCTCGGGCCCCAGCGCACGACCCAGCAGCACCGCAGCGACGGTGGAGTCTACGCCCCCGGACGCCAGCAGGAACACCGACCGTTCACCCACCTGGGCGCGGATGTAGGCAACTTGCTCCTCGAGGTAGCCGTCCATGGTCCACGACACGTCGCAGCCGCAGATATCCAGAACGAAGTTCGAGAGCATGCGGTCACCGTGAACGGTGTCGTCGACCTCGGGGTGAAACTGCAATCCATAGCGCCGCAGCGAATCGGAGCCTATCGCCGCAAAGTGGTGGTCAGGAGACCCGTCCACCGTCTTGCTAAAGCCCAACTCGATGAACTCCGGCCCCACCGACACCACCGAGTCGTAGTGGCTCATCCATACCGACTCGATCGTGTCGAGACCGGCGAAGAGCGGATGATCCGCGATCAGGTGAAGATCCGCACGCCCCCACTGACGACCACCGTGAACCACCTCGCCGCCGTAGTGCTGAGCGATCTCCTGATGCCCGAAGCACAGTCCCAGTATCGGCACATCGAGATCGTAGATCGACTTGGTGTAGCTGGAATCCTCACCCTGCGACGCCAGGCTGGGGCTCCCGGAGATGATGATGCCGCGGTACTCCGTGAACGCCTCGAGCGGATCGTCGGGTTGACGGATCTCTGCCAGTACACCCTGATGACGCACCTTGGTAGCGATCAAGTGAGCGTACTGGCCACCGAAATCGACCACTGCGACGGCATCGTGACCCTCACGGCCGTTCGCGGTCTCGGTCACTCGCGATCCTCGGGAGGTGACTCCAGTCGTGCCAGCATGCGATCCAGCGCGATGCGGTCATAAAGCCGGCCGGCCGACATCACCGCCGCGATCCGCTGCGTGTTGCGAATGTCATCGAGCGGATTGGCGTCCAAGAGCACAAGATCGGCCTGCATACCGGCGGCGATGGTGCCGAGCTCGTCCTGCAGTCCGAAGTACTCAGCGGGCCGCAAAGTCGCCGCTTGCAGTACCTGCATCGGCGTCATCCCCGCCTGCACCAGAAGCGCCAGCTCCTCGTGGAGACTGAATCCGGGTGTCAAGAAGAAGATCGGCGTGTCGGTGCCCGCCATGATGCCGACGCCGGCATCCTGCAGGCGAGCCACCATCCCGAAGGCCCACTCGGTATGCGCCTCAGTCGCGGCGTCGGGTTCGGGCTGCGCGTCTGCCATCGCCTCGGCATCAAGCGTCCACCGCGTGCGCACCGGTTCCGGGAGATAGCGGAACGTCTGTCGCCACTCCGGTCGGGCGAACAGCCGTGTGACGCGCGGCGTGACGATCGTCAGGGTCGGCACCTGCCAGGTGTTGTTGGCCGCCAGGCGATCGATCATCGACGCACATCGGTCGGCGTCGTAGGTCTCCACGGCGCGCTGGCGCTGGGCCGCGTGGATGCTGCTGCGCAACATCCCGCCGTCTTCCCCTGCTCCGGCGGCAAGCATCTCGCGACGCTCCACCAGCAGGGCTTCAGCCTCGGAGGAACACGCCAGCTCCAGGTTGCGGAGGTGCTCGAGGCTACTGAGACCTTCGATGGCCGCTTCGCCGGCATCCAGGCTCAAGGGAACGTGCCCGGTCACCGGCAGCCCACGCCGGCTGGCGCGCTGCAGAACGGCCCGGTACACGTCAGGATCGAGCATCTCGTAGGCCTTGATCAGGTCGACCCCCGCCGCCGCCAGCTCGTCCACCGCACGCTCACCCTCCTCCACCGTGCTGACGCCGATCGCGAGCTCGGGTCGGAACGGCTGGCTGCCGTCGTACACCCGCGGCAGGCCGTCAACCAGCGGGCCAGCGATGAACACCCGGGGCGCCACACCTGCCGCCGCTGTTGCCAGGGCGCGCCAGGCGAGCACGTCTTCGAGCAAGCCACCGGTATCCCGTACGCTGGTGACGCCATTGACGAGAAACAGCGGGAACATCACCGCCTCGAGCTCGGGGGTGAACGTCAGATGAACGTGGGCATCCCACAATCCGGGGATGAGAAACTGACCTTCGGCCTCGACAACGCGCGCGCCGGACACCGAGACCCCCTCGGAGTCGGGCGCCACCTCGACGATGTGGTTGCCAGCCACCCGCACGACCATGCCCGCACGCAGACCGCCGAGCGCGTCGATCACGGTTACGTTCCGGAACAGCGTCCCGTCAGTCGGTGGCGGCCCCGGGGATTGCAAACAGCCTGCCAGCAGCGCTGCGGCAACGACAACGAGTGGTGGTGCGCTTCTCATAGGAGCCCCTCGGCCCTGGAGCCGTTGTGCGCCGATCCTGTGCCGACCTGCCCGCGGCTCACCCACCAGCACGCTTGACCACCCAGCCGCGCTGCTCGAGTTCGGCGACCAGCGTGTTCCGATGGTCACCCTGAATCTCGATGGTGCCGTCCTTGACGGTGCCCCCTGATCCGCACCTACGCTTCAGTTCCTTGCCGAGCTTGATCAGGGCCGCGTCCGTCAGAGGGACGCCGGTGATGAGCGTCACCCCTTTGCCGCGGCGTCCTTTTGTCTGCCTCATGACCCGGACGACACCGTCTCCCCGGGCGACCAGCGCCGACTTGCGGCAACCGCACCGGGTTGTCGGCTGCTTGCAGCGGGGGCACATCTGGCCGTGTGCCGTCGAATACACCAACCCGGCGCTCCCGCCGGCCGACTTGCCTGCGCGACTCATTCCCTCACCCCGCTTCATTGTAGCTCGGCTGCGGCATGACGCTGGTACGCCGGCGTGGTACGACGCACGAAGCTTTCGCCGGAGCGAACGACGAACAGGGCGGCGATGTCTCGTCGCGCAGCCCAGGTAGTTCCTTCGTCGGGACCCATCACCATGAGAGCGGTTGCGAGGGCGTCGGCGGTCATGCAGTCGGCCGCCAGCACCGACACCGAGACCCCGTCGTGTTCCACGGGGCGACCGGTGCGCGGATCGATGGTGTGGCTAACCGGAACGTCGCCGAGAAAGTAGGCATTGCGGTAGCTGCCCGAGGTTGCGAGGGCGCCGTCGGCAAGCGCCACGACGAGCGGGGCGCCAGCAAGCCCGGCCTCGGGCTCCTCGATGGCGATGCGCCATTGGCGACCGAAAGCAGTCTGCCCCTGCACGCGCACCTCGCCACCCACATCGACCATCGCACGATCCCAGCCCGCCGCTGCCAGTGCGGCGACCACCGCGTCGACCGCGTAGCCCTTGGCGATCCCTGACAGGTCCACGTAGGCGTGTGCGGTGAGCTTGGTCGCCGTTCCGGCCGCCGTATCCAAAGCGATCGCCTCGGCGCCAACGTGCTCCAGGATGCCTGCCAGCGCCTCGTCGGACGGCGGCTCCTCCACTCGCCCCGGCGGCCCGAATCCCCAGGCGTTGACCAGCGGCCCGGCGGTGACATCGAAAGCGCCGCCGGAGTCCGCCGCCAACTCGACGGCAGCCAGGAGAACCTCGAGGGTTTCCGGCGACAGCCCCACCGGCTGATTCGTCGGCGCCCGATTGAGCGCAGAGATCTCCGAATCTGCTCGATACGTCGACATCCGTCGGTCGACCCCGTCGAGGGTCGCGATGATCAGGGCGTCAATGGCGCTGCGTACCGCGTGGGCGTCGTCATCGTCGACGCGGACGGTATAGCGAGTCCCCATCGTGGCGCCGGTGAACAGTGCGCCGGGGCGCGGATCGGACACCGCCGCGCACGCGGCTACGAGCACCGCTAGCACGACGGTTCCTATGACTCGGCCGTGCCTTCCCAGCTGCCCTTCATCTCGCCGCCGGTCAACTCGCACTTGTGCGGGAACTCCAGGCTGCAGTCACCAATCGGCTTGCGCAGCTCAGGGTCCATCAGCTCGTGGATATCGAGCCGCATCGCCTCTCTCGAGTACGCGGCGATGTCCAGGATCCCGGTATCCATTCGAATGGCGTCCTCGGGGCACACCTCGACGCAGTAACCGCAATAGACGCAGACACCCAGATCGATGTCGAAGCGCACCGGATACTTCTCCACATGGGGGTCCGGGTGCTCACCGGGGACGATAGTGATGCACTTGGCGGGGCAGACCGTCTCGCACAGCATGCAGCCGACGCACCGTGGGCTGCCATCGTCGCGGAGCGTCAGCCGATGCCGGCTGCGGTACCGCGACATCAGAGGCCTGAGCTCCTCGGGATACTGGTACGTCGCTGCCGCCCGGACGTGCCTGAGCCGGCCCACCAGATGGGCCATGTGTAGAAACAGGTTCCGGAAGAAGTGGCGGGAGGTGATCCTCAGGCCGGAGATAATCTGAGGCAGGTAGAGCTTCTCCCAGAACGTCAGCTCCCGGCGTTGCATCACTCTGACGGTCACGAGGCCCCCTCGGGAAAGAACATGAGCACCAGGGCGGTCACCACGACGTTGATCACCGCGACCGGAAATAGTCCCTTCCACCCCAGCGACATCAGCTGATCGTAGCGGAACCGCGGCAGGGTCCAGCGTATCTGCATGAACAGCCAGGAGAAGACCACTACCTTGACCGTGAAGGCCCCGACGCCGAGTAGGACGTAGACCAGGTTGGAAACCAGAATCTCGCTACCCCAGGGGAACAGGAAGCCCTCCGGCGTCAAGAAGGGGACTTGCCAGCCCCCGAAAAAGAGCGTCGTCGCCAGGCACGCCACCATGATCGTCTCGAGGAAATCCGTCAAGAAGAACATTCCGAACTTCATGCCGCTGTACTCGACGAAGTAGCCGATGATCTCCGATTCGCCCTCCGGCAGATCGAAGGGCAGCCGCTTGGTCTCCGCCAGCGCCGCGGTAACGAACACGAAGAAAGCCACCGGCTGGGCAACGATTCCCCATAGCGGAATCCACCCGCCGATCATCTGACCCTGGGCCCGAACCAGCTCCGACAGGTTCATGGTGCCGTAGACCATGATAACGCCGAGGATCGCCACCCCGAGCGCGATCTCATAGGAGATCATCTGCGCCGTGGCGCGCAACCCGCCCATGATCGCGTAGTTGTTGCGCGACGCGAAGCCGGCCAAGATGACGCCATAGACGCCCATCGAGAGCATCGCGAAGACATACAACAGCGCCGCGTTGAGGTTGGCGACCTGGAGGTCGATAACCAGGTCGCCCCAGATGAGCCGGTCGCCGAAGGGAATCGCCGCGAAGGCTACCAGCGCGAAGAACACCGAGAAGAACGGCGCCAGCGTGTGAAGCGTCTTGTTGGCGCCCGTCGGAACGATGTCCTCCTTGGTGAACATCTTGATGGCGTCGGCGATGCCATGAAACAGACCCAGCATGCGAAAGCCGAAGATGGGGGCACGGTTTGCCCCGATGCGATCCTGGATCAGCGCCGACTGCTTGCGCTCCACCCAGGTATGCAAGCCGGCGAAGTTGACCACGCCGAACAGCACCAGTCCGGCCAGCGCCAGCTTGATGAGGATGGCTTCGATCACGGACTCGCCGCCTCGGCCTGCTGCCCCGGAATGGGATCCGGAACGGGGAGCGGCGACACCAGGGCAACGCCGCCCTGCCCGATCACCTCGTAACTCAACCCGGCGAACGGCGCCTCGACTGCAGCGAGCGACCTGAAGATCTGCTCCGGCTTGGTGCCGCCGAGCGGCCGCTCGAGCAGCTCGGCGAGCGAAACCAGCACGCGCCAGTCCTCGCGCGACCTGCCGTACGGTGGCATCACCCGGCCGACGCGCTGGATGCGTCCGTCACAGTTGACGAACGTCCCATCCTTCTCAACGTAGCCTGCGGTCGGCAGCGTCCAGTGGGCCAGCGCAGCGGTGGCGTTGTCGTTGGTGCCGGAGAACACCAGCAGGTCGACCTTCTGCGCCAGCTCAGCGGCCTTGTCCTCGCCGAACAGGTCGACCAGGTCGTGCCCGAAGACCCACAGCGCATCGAGCTCTCCAGCCAGCGCTGCGTCCAGGATCTCGCTTGCCGCCGGGGCATCGGGCCCGGCGAGCCCGAGGAGCGTAGCACCGTAGGTATTGGGGCTCTTGTCGGCCATGATCAGAAAGTCGTCCGAGGAGCCGGGTTGCTCGGGGACGTTGGCGCTGATCTGCGCGCCCTCGAAGACCTCACGGATCAGGAAGAGCTCCTCGTTGGACAGCTGCGTCGAGGCGACCACGCCGACGCGAGCGCCATCTTCGCCCAGGCGCGACGCGATGGTGTCAATGGCCTCATCCCAGGTGGCATCGCCTGCTGGCCCGCGCACCAGATCGAGACGATCTTCATCCAGCCAGCCGAGACCGTACCTGCCTTCGTCGCACAGCCACCACTCGTTGACGTCGGCGTTATAGCGCGGCTTCACTCGCACCATCCGCGCACCGTCGTTCAGGTGCGGTCGGTCGAGAATGAAGTGCATGTCGATATTGCATCCCCGGCTGCAGCCATTGCAGACAGTGGGAACGCTCGACAGATACCAGACCCTGGCCTTGAAGCGGAAGTCGGCCTCGGTGAGCGCACCCACCGGACAGATATCAACGACGTTCGCCGAGTACGGGTTGTCCAGCCTGGCGCCCGGGTAGATACCCAGCTCAGCACTGTCGCCGCGATTGAAGATGCCGAACTCGCCGGTATGGGTGATCTCGTCGGTGAAGCGGACGCAGCGGGAGCACAGGATGCAGCGCTCCTGATCGAGCATGACGTGCGGGCCGAGCTCGACGGCCTTCTTCTTCTTGACCTTGTGCTCACGAAAGCGCGGATCGTAGAGCCCGAAGTCCATGTAGAAGTTCTGCAGGTCGCATTCGCCCGACTGATCGCAGACCGGGCAATCGAGCGGATGGTTTGCGAGCAGGAACTCCAGCACCGACTGCCGCCCCTTCTCGGCCCGTTCGTTGGTGGTATGCACCACCATCCCGTCGGTGACCGGTAGGTTGCAGGCGATCTGCAGCTTGGGATTGTTCTCGACGTCCACCAGGCAGATGCGGCAGTTGCCGGCGATCGACAGTCCGGGGTGGTAGCAGTAACGCGGAACAAAGATCCCGAGCTGTTCCGCGGCCTGGATGACCGTGGTTCCCTCGGCGACCTCGATCTCGTGGTCGTCGATGGTGAGCTTAGGCATGCACGGCCTCCACATTGTCGGCCTTGCGGCCGCTGCTGATGTAGTGCTCGAACTCCTCGCGGAACTTGGCGATATAGGACTGCACCGGCCACGCCGCAGCATCGGCGAACACGCAGATCGTCATGCCCTCCATATCGCCGGCTATGGCCAGCAGATCGTCGAGATCCTGCAGGCGGCCCTCGCCGGCGATGATTCGCCGCATGATCCGGTGCACCCAGCCGGTCCCCTCGCGGCAGGGGGAGCACTGTCCGCAGGATTCGTCGGCGAAGAACTTGGAGGCGGAGTCGAGTGCATCGACCATCGAGGTGGTGTCATCCATGACGATCACGCCGCCGGAGCCGGCCATGCTGCCGGCCGCCATCAAGGAGTCGAAGTCCATCGACACGTCGACCTCGTCCGCCGCTAGCACCTTGGCGGAGATACCGCCCGGGATGACCGCCTTGAGCTTGTTGCCGTTGCGAACGCCGCCACCGTATTCCTCGTTCTCGATCAGCGCCCGCAGCGTGACGCTCACCGGTGCCTCGTACACTCCCGGCCGCACCACATGGCCGCTGACACAGAACAGCCGCGTACCTCCCTGGCGCTCGGTGCCGATGGCAGCAAAGCTGTCGGCGCCCTCGCGCAGGATGAACGGCACACAGGCGAGCGTCTCGACGTTGTTGACGATCGTCGGGCTGGCGAACAGGCCCTCGATGGCCGGGAACGGCGGTTTGAGCTTGGGGAAGCCTTTGCCGCCCTCGAGTGAGGTGAGCAATGCGGTCTCTTCGCCGCAGATGTACGCCCCGGCGCCACAATGGATCACGACGTCGAGGTCGAAGCCGCTCCCTTGGATGTTCTTGCCGAGCCAGCCGCGCTCGTGGGCCTCATCGATGGCGCGCTGCAGCCGCTGCGCCGACAGGAAGTACTCGCCGCGGATGTAGACGTACGCCTTGTGGCTACCGATGGCGTAGGCGGCAATGATCATGCCCTCCAGCAAGTTGTGCGGGTCGCGCTCCATGATGTAGCGATCTTTGAAGGTGCCCGGCTCGCCCTCGTCGGCGTTCACTACCAGGAACTTCGGCTTGTCGGTGTCCTTGGGGACGAAGGACCATTTCCGACCGGTCGGGAACCCGGCGCCACCGAGTCCGCGCAGGCTCGGGGCGGAGACCTCCTCGATCACCTGTTCCGGAGTTATCGACGAGAGCACCTTGGTCGCGGCGACGTATCCACCGTCAGCGACAAACTCGTCGAACCAGGCCCCCTCCGGGTTGCCGAAACGGTTCGAAAGGATGGGCCCGTCGGCGCAGATATACGGATCGGGGTCTGGCGTGATCTCCGCCGAGCCGGGCTCGCTACGAGCGTCGTCGAGCACGTTGCCGACCGTGGCCCCTTCCAGCGGCCCGACGAACCGCTCATCCAGCTGTGCCATCGGCGCCATCTCGCAGGCGCAAAGGCACTCGGTCTCGGTCAACGTGACGGCGCCGTCGGCGGTAGTCTCGCCAGGCTTGATGCCCAAGCTGTCCTCGATGCGCTCGAGGAGCGCTGCGCCGCCGCGCAGTAGGCAGGGCAGGCTGGTACATACCCGCAGCTCTCGCCGACCCACGGGCTGGGTGTGGTACATGTTATAAAAGGTGACCGCTTCGTGAACTTGCGAGCGCGATACGCCCAGCACGTCACCCACCCAGGCCTCCGCGTCCTGGCTGATGTACCCCTGGTTCTGCTGCACGAGCCACAGAACCGGCAGCATCGCCGCCTTGGGGTACTCGTAGCGTCGCACGATCTCCTGCGCCTGTCCCTCCAGGTCCGCCAACTTCACCGGTCGAGCTCCCCGCCGATCATGTTCACCGACCCGAAGGTGGGAATCATGTCGGCGATCATCTCGCCTTCCAGCAGCGTCGACAGGGCCGACATGATCGCGAAACAGGGTGGCCGCACGCGCACCCGGTAGGCGTTACCGGCGCCGTCGCTGATCACGTAGAAGCCGAGCTCACCGTTGGCACCTTCGACCGGGAAGTAGGCCTCGCCGTCGGGGGGCCGTACGCCATGACCGTGCATGACGAGCTTGAACTGCTGCATGAGCCCCTCGATGTTGCCGTAGGCGTCTTCTTTGGGGGGCAAGAACGCCCGTTTCTCGTCGGTGGCGATCGAGGGATGGTAAAGACGACCGGAGCCTTCCAGGGTCGGGCCAGCCACCGCGCAGCCGTCCGAGATAGCGTCGATGTTCCCCATCTTGGCGAGGTCGACCATCTCTGCCGCCGGTATCGGGCGTCCAGTCTCCGGATTGACCAACACCGGGCCGCCGGGTATCTGCTGCAGCGCCGTCTCCACGATGCGCATTGACTGTTCCATCTCCTCCATACGCACCAGATAGCGATCCATGTTGTCGCCGCGCGTACCGACCGGTACGTCGAACGGAATCTGGTCATAGACAGCGTACGGGCAGTCCTTGCGGACGTCGTACTCGGCGCCCGTGGCGCGCAGGAAAGGCCCGGTGATGCCGTAGGAGATGGCGTCCTGGGCCGAGATTCCGCCGGTGTCGTTCATGCGGTCGGCGAAGATCCGGTTACGGGTGAGGAGGGCGTTCGACTCCTCCAGCACCGTACGGGTCTCCTTGAACGCCTCAGCGCAAGCCTCGGCAAAGCCTTCCGGCAGGTCCGCCTTCACCCCGCCGACGCGACAATAAGTGATCGTCAGCCGCGCCCCGGTGACCTTCTCCACCAGCTCCCACAGATACTCGCGCGCCTTGATCATGTACAGGAAAACCGTGAAGGCTCCCAGCTCCATGGCGGTCGCGCCGACGCAGGTTAGGTGATCGGAGACCCTCGAGATCTCTGACATGATGACGCGCACGTAGTGGCAGCGCTCCGGCACCGAGATGCCGAGCAGCTTCTCCACCGCCATGCAGTACCCCATGTTGTTGATCAGCGGCGAGACGTAGTTGAGCCGGTCGGTGTAAGGGATCACCCCGTTGTAGTCGACCGTCTCCGACATCTTCTCGAAGCCGCGGTGCAGATAGCCGATATCGACGTCGGCCTTCTCGATCTGCTCACCCTCGAGCTTGGCGACGATGCGGATGATGCCGTGCATGGCCGGGTGCGCCGGACCGATGTTGAGCATCATGTCCCGGGTCTCGAGCCCGGCGGCGTCCGGTTCCGAGATCGACCTCGTCTCCACCATGGGGTTCTTCTGCATAGTCATGCTAGTGGCCTGTAACAGGGGAATCGATAGCGCCGCAGACGGGATTTGCGGGCGAGATCAAGGCGCGGCGAGGATGGCGATGCCGCGGCGCATCGTCAACGAGTCGCAACGCCGAGATCGCCCGTAACTGCCCGTCTGTCCGCAGGCCCATCAAGAGAACAGTGGCCCAATCGGCCCGTCTGCCCCGTTGCGCCTCCTCGAAGATGCACCAACATCGACTCGTCGAAGCGTCTTGCATCCGACCCCATTTCGCCACCACGGCGCTATCGATTCTCCTGTTACAGGCCACTAGTTCTGCGGCCCGATCAGAGGCTGGCGCTTGTTGACCGGATAGTCCTTGCGCAGCGGGTGGCCCTCGAACTCCTCGTACATGAGGATCCGGCGGAGATCCGGATGCCCGCTGAAGCGAATCCCGAACATGTCCCAGACCTCACGCTCGAGCCAGTTGGCACCGGGCCACAAAGAGGTCAGCGAATCCACTTCCGGCGCGTCTTCCGGCGCCGGGACTACCAGTCGCAACCGATGCTTCTGGGAGGTTGAATAGAAGTGGTAAACGACCGCGTAGCGCGCCGCGCTCGGAGGCCCCGGCCAAGGGTCAGCATCGGGGATCTGTGGCGACGGCCTGACCGACACGCCTGAGGATGCGAAGAACGCGCGCGCCGGGCTCTTTCCGAACATCGAGTAGTCCACCGCTGTCACATCGACGAGGAAGTTCATCTGCAGCGCGGCGTCCTCCTTGAGGAAGCGCGCCACCTCCATCAGGAACTCGGGGCGCACCACCAGCGTGGCGTCGCCTCGGTAGCTGTGTGAGGCAAGCGCGGCGTCGGGGAATCGGTCGGTGACCGATCCGATCAAGGAGGCGTTGTCCATCGTCAGAAGATGTCCGGACGAGGTTCCGGTGCGGCCCGCTTGCCGGTCGTATGCTGCGCCTGGATCTTGTCCTGCAGCTTCATCAACCCGTCCAGCACCATCTCAGGCCGCGGTGGGCATCCGGGGATGTAGACGTCCACCGGCAGGATGGTGTCGATCCCCATCACCGTGGCGTAGTTGTCGTAGAAGCCACCGGTGCAAGTGCAGACACCGAAGGCCACGACCCAGTTCGGGTCGGCCATCTGGTCGTGGATACGCTTCAAAACCGGCGCCATCTTGTGGCTGATGGTGCCGACCACGAACAGGACGTCGGCCTGACGCGGCGAGAATCGTGGCAGGCCAGCGCCGAAACGGTCGACGTCGTAGTGGGAACACGCGGTTGCCATGTACTCCATGCCGCAGCAGGCGGTCACGAACGGGTACTGGAAGATCGAGTACTTCCTGGCCCATCCGATCGCCTCGTCGAGGCGGCTGGTGAAGTACGACGGTTCGCTTTGGCCGAAGTAAGACGGGTCGTTCTGCATGTCACTTCCAGTCCAGGGCGCCGTTGTCACGGGCATAGACGTAACCAACCATCAGGATGCCGAGAAAGATCCCCATCTCCGTCAGCCCCAGCAACCCGAGCCTGCGGTAGAGCACGGCCCATGGGTAGAGGAAGACAAGCTCCACATCGAACAGGATGAACAGAATCGCAGTCAGATAGAACTTCACCGCCAGCTTGCCGATGGGCAGGGAGATGGGATCTTGACCGCACTCGAACGGCGCCAGCTTCACCTCGGTGCTGTTCTTTTTGCCCAGCACCGAGCCGAGCCAGACCATGAGCCCTGCCAGACCCCCGGCGAGCACGAAGATGACGGCAATCCCGATGTATTCGTTCACGCTTCAGGAACCTCGATTGCGGGCGGCTGGAGACTCACTTGCAAAGCTAGCACGGGTGGAAAAGCCACATGTTTCAACGCTTCCCCGCTCATGGCGAGATCGCCCAGGACATCACGCTGGCCGGGACAACCCCACCGGCCAGGGTGACCAGAGCTGCTACCGCCAGCGCCGCCGTCACCGCGAGCGGAAAGCGCGCCGGGGCCGGCGCAACGGTGTTGCTCATGTACATGCGTACGGCGACCCGCATGTAGACGAAGGCCGTGATCACGCTGCAGCCAACAGCAACGATCGCCAGCACGACCTGGCCCGCCTGCACCGCGCTCGTGATGACGACGAACTTGGCAACGAATCCGGCGGTCGGCGGAATACCGGTCAACGACATCAGGAACAGCAACATGACGGCGGCCGCTCCCGGTCGTTGCGTTGCCAGCCCCTCGAAGCCATCCAGGGTCGCGCCGCGCTCACCCAGCGCGATGACGATCCCGAAAGCGCCCAACGTCATGAAAACGTAGAAGAACGCGTACGTCATGGTGGCAGAAGCGCCCGCGGGAGTGCCGGCAATCAGCCCCAGGGTCGCGTAGCCGGCATGGGCGATGGATGAGTAGGCCAGCAGCCTTTTCATATCCGTCTGCGACAGGGCGAGGATGCTTCCGACGAGCATGGAGAGTCCCGCCAGTCCGACGAGGATCGTGGTCATCACCACGGTCTCGGTTCCGAAGGTGACCATCACCACACGGCCCAGCGCCGCCAGACCGGCTGCTTTGGACCCGGCCGCCAGGAACCCGGCGACCGGTGCGCTGGCGCCCTGGTACGCGTCGGGCGCCCAGGAGTGAAACGGTGCCGCCGCAATCTTGAAGGCCAGCCCCGCCACCACCAGCCCGATGGCGACCGCCAGCAGCGGCTGGCTGACCAGACCTCGCGAGTACAACGCCGAGGCTATGTCCGCATAGGCAGTCGTGCCGGTGAGCCCATACGTAAGGCTGATGCCGAAGAGCATCAGCGCCGAGGCGAAAGAGCCCAGCAGGAAGTACTTGATCGCCGCCTCGTTCGACCTGGGCCTCTCGACGCGGATGCCGACCAGGATGTACGAGCAGAGCGTCATGAGCTCGAGCGCCAGGTAGAGGGGTATCAGATCGGTCGACGAAGCCGCGATCATCATTCCGGTGGCGGTAAGCAGCAGCAGGACGTGATAGTCGCCGCGTGGAACGCCATCGTCCGTACGGCGGCCGGCCGACAACAGCGTGGCGAGCACAAGCGTCGCGGCGATCAGGAGCTTGAAGAACTGCGAGTAGCCGTCGACCACCAGCATGCCCGCGAAGCCGCTGATCACTCCACCGGACAGTGCTTGCACGGCCGCGATCGCCGCCGCCAACCCGGTCACCGCGGTGAGCGCGAAGGCTACCGGCCCCTGTCGGATCCGGCGCGCCGCGAGCATCAGTACCAGGACGGCAACAACGAGGATCAGCTCCGGCACCAGCAAGGCCAGATCCGCAGCACCCGGACCCCTCACTGCAACCCCCCGATGGCCAGCAACTCGGCGACCGGCACACGGAGATACGACAGCACGAGCTCCGGGTACAGGCCCAGGCACAAGGCAAGCAAGACCAGCGGCGCCAGGGTGGCGAGCTCACGGGCGTTGAGCTCGAGCGCGAGCCCCTCGAGACCCGGATTGGGCTTCCCCATCACCACTCGGTAGAACAGCCAGACCATGTACGTGGTGCCCAGCGCGACGCCCCAGACGGCGACCGCCCCGAGCCACGTGTGGGTCTTGAAAGCGCCGCTGACGACGAGGAACTCGCCAACGAAGGAGTTCAGCCCCGGGAAACCGGTGGCAGCGAGGCAGAAGAACGCCAGCAGGGTGCTGTAGACCGGCGCTAGGTGAGCCACCCCGCCGTAATCCTTGATCTCACGCGTGTGGGTGCGCTCGTAGATCATCCCGACACAGAGAAACAATGCCGCCGAGATGATCCCGTGGTTGATCATCTGGAGGATGGCGCCCTCCACACCGCTCTGCTCCAGGGTGAAGATGCCGAGCGTCACGAAGCCCATGTGGCTGACGCTGGAATAGGCAATCAGTCGTTTGACATCCGTCTGTACCAAGGTCACATAGGCGCCGTAGACGATCGCCACTGCGGACACGACCAGCATCGGTGTCAGGAACAGCTGCACGCCTTCGGGAAGAATGGGCAGCGATACCCGCAGAAACCCGTAGGCGCCCATCTTCAGCAGGATGCCAGCCAGGATCACGCTTCCCGCTGTCGGGGCCTCGGTGTGCGCGTTCGGCAGCCAGGTATGCACCGGGAACATCGGTACCTTGACGGCGAATGCCGCCAAGAAGGCGGCGAACAGCCAACCCTGTGTGGCCGGATCCAGTTGCTGGCGCACTAGAGCGAGCGCTCTGAAGTCGAGAGTACCGCTGGCCTGGTGCAGCGCGATCATCCCCACCAGCATCAACACGCTGCCGGTGAGCGTGAAGATGAGGAACTTGACCGAGGCGAAGACACGGCCCGGACCTCCCCAAACCCCGATGAGCAGAAAGATGGGGACGACGATCAGCTCCCAGAAAACGAAGAACAGGAACAGGTTGGCGGCAGCGAACAACCCGATCATCGCTGTCTCGGCAACCAACAGCGCGGCGTAGAACTCACGCGGCTTCGACTCCACCGCCGTCCACGAGACGCTGACGCAGAGCACGCTCAACAGCGCCGCGAGGAAAATAAAAGGCAGGCTGATGCCGTCGATCCCCATGCTGTAGGTGATGTTCCAGCCGGGGATCCAGTTCGCTGACTCGACGAACTGCAGACTGGCAGCGCTCTTGTCGAAGCCCGTATACAGCGGCGCCGAGACCACCAGGGTTGCCACCGTCGTCGCCAGCGCGATCCAGCGCGCCCGTCGTCCGCCGCCGACTAGCAGGATCACCACCGCACCCACCAGTGGCAGGAAGGTCGCCACCGACAGCACCGGGTAGTCGGTCATCGGGCCAGTATCCACGCAAGCAGCGCCACGATTCCGGCCGCCATGATCAGCCCGTACTGTTGAGCATGGCCAGTGACGGCGGTCTGCACACCGCGGCTCACCAGCTGCGTGAGGCGTCCCAGCCCGACGATTCCGGAGTCCACGACGAGACTGTCGAAACCGCGCAAGAAGCGTGCAACGCCGAGAACCGGCCGTTGGATGACGAACTCGTAGATCTCGCCCACGAAGCCGTACTCCAAGCGCGTCAACGGCTGGTTGACCAACGCCAGGAACCCGGCACAGCCACGGCGATAGAACCAGTCTGTATCGAGGCTGATCTTGGGCTCCGGGTCGAGATGCTTGAGCAGCAAGAAGAAACCGAGCGCGGTGAACCCGAGAATGCCCAGCGTGTTGGTGACGTGCGCCAACGTGTACGGGTGGTACTCGACCGGATTGGGCAGATATTGGTACAGCAGGCCGGGGAACACACCGATCACGGTGCAGGCAACCGCCGCGATGCCCATCGCGGCGAGCATGTTGCCGGGGGGCTCCTGGGCGCGCACTCCGGAGTCCTTGCCGAAGAACATGTAGTAGGGGAGCTTCAGACCGGTGTGCAGGAAGGTCCCGGCCGAGGCCAGCGTGAGGGTCAGGAAGATCGCCGCCATGTGCGCTTCGCCGGCTGCCGAGACCACCATGGACTTGCTAACGAAGCCGCTGAACAGCGGCACCGCCGAGATCGCGAACGCGCCGATCATGTACAGCCCGAGCGTGATCGGCATGGTGCGGTAGAGCCCGCCCATCTCGCTCAGCTTTCGTAGACCAGTGACCTGTAGCACCGCACCCGCGCCCATGAACAGGAGCGCCTTGTACAGAATGTGCGCGAAAGCGTGGGCAGTGGCGCCATTGATCGCCAGCGCCGTACCGATACCCACCCCACACACCATGTAGCCCACCTGGCTGATGATGTGGTACGCGAGCAAGCGGCGTGCGTCGTTCTCGAGCACCGCGTAAACCACGCCATAGACGGCCATCGCCGCCCCCAGCCACACCAGCAACTCCGTCCCGGCAAAGCCGCGGATGAGCGCGTACACCGCCGACTTGGTGGTGAAAGCGGTCATGAAGACGCCGCCGGTAACCGTGGCCTCGGGGTAGGCGTCAGGAAGCCAGGCGCCGAACGGCGGCACGGCGGCGTTGATCAGAAACGCGATGAGAATCAGGGTCCAGGCCGCGCCGCCCGAGAACAGGCTGAGATCTCCGAATGCCAGCGAGCCGGCGGCCGACCAGTGGAGCACGATCCCGGCGAGCAGGAACAGGCCGCCGACCACATGCACGAGCAGATATCGGAATCCTGCCGCAACCGCCGATTCATCCCGCCGCAGCCACACCAGGAAGACGGATGAGACCGCCATCAGCTCCCAGAAAATGTAGAGCGACAGAAAGTCACCGGCGAACGTCACACCGAGCGCACCGCCGGCGTAGGTGAGGGCGCTGACGTGCTGATAGTCGTCGTCCACGTGTAGTGCGTAGACCATGCCGACAAAGGCCATGATCGAGAACACGTAGGAGAACACCAGGCTCAGGCTGTCGGCACGGCCGAACACCAACTCCTGGCCGAGGAAGCGCACCACACCGTAGGTCCCCGGCTCGGTGGTCCAGCAGGCGATCACGGCGGCGGCAGGCAACGCCAGCATCGCCGCGCGCCGCATCTGACCTCTGAGCAGGGGCAGGGCCCACGCTCCGAAGATCAGGATCAGGCCGGGGTGTACCCACTCGAGACTCATGGGCAATCAGTCTTCATAGTGATCCTCGGGGCGCATCAGCCAGGCTTTGCCAATGAGCTTCGAGACGATGATGATGACGGCACAGGAGGCGAGCCCGTAGATCGAGCCGAACGCCGGGAAGCTCTCGAACCCGAAGTGAGGGTGGCCGGGACCGAAGATCAGCGGCAGCACGACCTCGGCCACCACGATCAACCCCAGCCCGACGTAGAACAACAGCTTGATGCGGGCGAAACGTGCCGGATCCTCCAGCTGCCTCTCCAGGAAGCTCATGGCATCGCCCTGCCGGCCAATTCCAGGACGAAACCCGGGAAGATCCCCAGGAGCAGGCTCGTCGCGGCGCTGATCACCAGCGGGGCGACCATCCACGGAACCTCGCGAATCTCCTCATTGGTGGGATCTGGCTCCTCGAAATACGCCTTGTAGACGATCGGCCCGAGATATGCAGCGCTCAGCAGCGAGCTCAGCAGGAGAACACCCAGCAAGACCAGGCTGCCCCTGTCGACCGTCCCGAGGGCGATATTCCACTTGGAAACGAAGCCGCTGGTGAGCGGGATGCCGATGATGCTGAGCGAAGCAAGCGCAAACGCCCCCATGGTCCACGGCATGCGGCGGGCGATGCCCGACAGCTGGCTGATCTCGGTCCTGTGGGTGGAGGCATAGATCGAACCGGCACACATGAACAAGGTGATCTTGGAGACCGCGTGGTTGGTGATGTGAGCCGCCCCGCCGAGAACGCCGCTGGCGTTCAACAGCGCCGCTCCGAGAACGATGTACGACAGCTGGCTGACGGTGGAGAAGGCCAGCCGCGCCTTGAGGTTGTCCTGGCCGAGGGCCAGAAACGACGCCGTCAGGATGGTCACCGCGGCGACCGTCAAGGCGAGCTGATCAGCACCGATCTGGCGCATGGCGTCGGCGCCGAAGATGAACAGGAAGACGCGAAGCGTCGAGAAAACGCCCGTCTTGACCACCGCCACGGCGTGCAACAGCGCGCTCACCGGCGTCGGCGCTACCATCGCGGCCGGCAGCCAGCTGTGCAACGGCATCAGCGCGTTCTTGGCGAATCCGAACAAGAACAGCGCGAAGATCGCCAACAGCAGCGTCGTCTGCTCCGCAGCCTGCGCCGCCCCAACGATGCCGCCGCTGCGGAAGTCGAGTGTGCCGGCGATGTTGTAGATGAGGATGATCGCCGGCAGCAGGCATAGCTTCGCCGCGCCCAGCAGGTAGATGAGGTACTTGCGCGCCCCGGCCCTTGCCTCGTCGGTTTCCTTGTGGGCCACCAGCGGGTAAGTGACCAGCGTCAGCCCCTCGTAGAACAGGAACAGCGTGAACAGGTTGGCCGCGAAGGCGACCGCCACGGTGGTCGACAGCGCCAGCGCGAAGCAGGCGAAGTAGCGGGTCTGGGCGTGCTCCTCGAGCGTCCGCATGTAACCGATCGAGTAGAACGACGTCAGCACCCAAAGCAGCGACGCGCCGGAGGCGAACAACAGACCGAAAGCGTCGACTCGGAAGGCCAGCTCGACGCCCGGCAGAAGGCGAAACAGCACGCCGCCCGGTGCTCCGCCGGCCAGAACCTCCGGAATCATGAGTGCCGTCAGAGCGAACATGACGACGCCCGCGGCGATCGACCAGAACTCGCGCAGGTTGGCGCGTCGCTCGCCGGTACAGGCAACCAGCAGCGCCCCGACTGCCGGGACCAGAACGATGACTATCGGGAGCACGTGCATGCCGACCGCATCACCACTTGAGCTCGGTCAGATCCGCCACGCCGGCCCCGGGTTTGTTCCGGTTAAGCGCGATCACCAGCCCCAGGCCGACCCCGGCTTCGGCGGCCGCCACGGCGATCACGAACAGCGCCAGCACCTGGCCACGGGGGTCATCGAGATGACGGCTGAAGCCGGCCAGGCTGAGGTTCACGGCGTTGAGCATGACCTCGACCGAGACGAACATTAGGATGATGTTGCGCCGGGCGAGAAAGCCGAAGGCGCCGATCCCGAAGAGGATCGCGCTCAACCCCAGGATCGTGCTGGTGGCCGGGATCAAGACGCCTCTTCCCGCTTGCGGGCCAGCACGACGGCGCCGACGATGGCCGCCAGCAGCACCAGCCCGGCAATCTCGAAGGGCAGCGCGAACGGACCGAACAGCGCCATGCCGATGTCCTCGAGCCCGCCACGCGCGAAGGTGTCCGTCGTCACCGGGGTCACGGCGGCGGCGGCGGCAACGTCAAGAGTCTCGCCCTGCGCGAGCCAGGCCAGGGCCGCGAAGGAGAGTCCCACGGCGGCGGCGAACGGCCAGTGCCGTCCGAATCGTGGCCGCGCCTCTTCACCTGGCAGGTCGAGCAACATCAGGACGAACAGATAGAAGATCAGGATGGCGCCGGCGTACACGATGACCTGCACGGCGGCCAGAAACTCGGCCCCGAGCAGCAGGAAGATACCCGCCACGTGCAGGAACAGCGCCAGCACCCAGAGCATGCTGTGAACCGGGTTCTTCCTGGTCACGGCGAGGAGCGCGCTCGCAACGCTGGCTACAGCCATGTAATAGAAGGTTGCCTGTGCGGCAAGCATGCTCTCGCTCGGACCGTCGCTGCAGGGCGAACTGGCGACGGTAGCCCGAGGCGGAGAATTCGCCACCAGGCGGTGGCAAAGCCTCGCGGCCGGGTGGTTGTCGCCGCCGGGCGATTATCGCTGAGGCCCCGATGCGCTTCAAGCCAGCAGCCAGGCGCGGCTGTCGTCGCGGCGCCACGTCCCGCCGCCGGCCCGGCTGGCTAACTCGTCCAGCTGCCGCGATGCTCGATCATCCACTGCTGCGAATCGAGCCGCTCGGTGACCGTGTCCGGCGGGAGATACTCGCCGTCGGCAGACAGACGCCGGGCGTTCACCGTGTCCGACAAATGGACCGCCAGAATCTGCTGCAGGATTCCGGCGCGCATCCCGGGGTCGCGCACCGGCAGCAGCACCTCGACGCGACTATCGAAGTTCCTCGGCATGAGATCGGCGCTACCGATGAGCAACTCCTCATCGCCGGCGTTTTGGAAATAGTAGAGCCGTGCGTGCTCGAGGAAACGGCCGACGATCGAGGTCACGCGGATGTTGTCGCTTACGCCCTCCCGGCCCGGTCGGAGGCAACAAATTCCGCGCACCTGCAGATCGACCCGCACGCCCGCCTGCGAGGCGCGGTACAGCGCCCGAATGCACTCCGCGTCGACGAGCGAATTCATCTTCATCGCCAGATATCCGCCGCCATCTCGCCGGTGGCTGGCAATCTCGCGCTCGATAAGCGCCAGCACTCGCTCACGCATTCCACCGGGAGCCACCAGCAACTCCTCGTACTCGATACCGCCGGCATAGCCTGTGAGGGCGTTGAACAGGCGTGCGGCCTCGGCGCAGATCTGCGGGTCGGCGGTAAACAAACCCATGTCGGTGTACAGACGCGCGGTCGTGGCGTTGTAGTTGCCGGTGCCAGCGTGCAGGTAGTGGACGATGCCTCTTTCCTCGCGTCGCACCACCAGACACAGCTTCGCGTGCGTCTTGAGACCGACCACGCCGTAGACGACGTGGACACCGGCATCTTCAAGCGCCCGCGCCCAAACGATGTTGTTGGCCTCGTCGAACCGCGCCTTGAGCTCGACCAGCGCGGCGACCTGCTTACCGTTCTCGCGCGCCCGGGCGAGCGCCGCAACCATGGGTGAATCCTGACCCACCCGGTAGAGCGTCTGCTTGATTGCCAGGACATCGGGATCTTCGGCGGCGGCACGCACGAAGTCGATCACCGGATCGAAGCTGTCGTACGGGTGATAGAGCATCACATCGCGGTGCGCGATGGCCGCGAAGATGTCCTCGTCAGGCTGCAGCGTGGCCGGGACCGCGGGGCTGAACGGAGGCTCCTTGAGATCCGGACGATCGAGCTCGGCGAGCTCCATCACGGCCGACAAACCGAGCCGGCCATGCACCGAGTAGACCTGGAACGGCGCAATCCCGAGGTTCTGGATGAGAACCTCGCGCAGTCCTGGGGGAGCCTCGTCGGTGATCTCGAGTCGGACCGCAGAGCCGAACTGGCGTCTACGTAGACCCTGCTCGATGCTGGTCAGCAGGTCACCTGCTTCGTCGAGCTCGATCTCCTGGTCGGCGTCGCGCGTCACTCGGAACGGGTAGGCCGCAACGATCTCATGCCCCGGGAACAGTCGCCCGAGGTTGACGGCGATGACGTCCTCCATCCAGACGAAACTGCACTCGGCTCCGCCCGGCACCAATCCCAGAGCGCGTGCATCGTCGACGTTGTCCTCGCTCGGCACCGGCAGCAACCGCGGAAAGAAGCCGGGTACCTTGACACGCGCGAAGCGCTCCACGCCGGCGGCGTCCTGGACCAGGATGGCCAGGTTCATGCTCAGGTTCGATACATGCGGGAAAGGGTGTCCTGGGTCGAACGCCAACGGTGTGAGCGTCGGAAAGATCTGCTCGCGGAAGTAGCCCTTCACGAGCTTCTTCTGCTTCTTCTCGAGCTGCCCGTAGGCGCGCAGACGTATCCCCTGCGTCGCCAGCTCGCTTTCGAGCCTGCCCCAGGTTGCGACGTGTCGTTCGAGCGACGGTGACAACACACGACGGATGGCCGCGAGCTGCTCGGAGGGCGTCATGCCGTCCGGCGGCGTGGCCACGACGCCCGCCTGCAGTTGCTGTCGCAGCCCCGACACGCGAATCATGAAGAACTCGTCGAGATTGGACGCGAAGATCGAGGCAAACTTGGTGCGCTCCAGCAGCGGCAGCCTGGTATCCGTGGCCTCCTCGAGCACGCGGTCGTTGAACTTGAGCCACGACAGCTCGCGGTTTATGTACAGGCTGGGATGCTCGAGATCGATCTCGGAGGATCGCACCGATGCGGCCTGGTCCGCTTGGAGAGGGGCCGGCAACTTGGAGAGCATGGGACGGCGCCAATCGAGGCTGAGTAGGCGGGCGGCGCGCGGGGCAGCGAAGCGGCGCCGCGGTGGGAACTCTGTTGGGTGCAACGATCATCTGGTACAGGCCACTAGTATAAGGAGCTGCCAGCGGAATCACATTGCCAGGTGGGGACCGATTGAGAACCTTGTACTTGATGCGACATGCGAAGTCCGACTGGGGGGCCGCCTTCGAATCCGACCACGGACGTCCGATCAATGACCGTGGGCGGAGGGCGGCGAGATCGGTCGGACGCTGGATCAGCGACACAGGTGAGCCACCCGAGACCGTGGTCAGCTCGACGGCAACGCGGGCGAGAATGACTGCCGAGATCGCCCACCAGGCGGGTGATTGGAACGCCGAGCTTCAGTTCGACGACGCGCTGTACGAGGCGCATCCGACGACGATTCTCCATGTCATCGGCGGGATCCAGGACCGCGTCGCCACCGCCATGGTCGTGGCCCACGAGCCCGGGATGTCGGCCACCCTGTCGTTGCTGGTGGGCGACGCGGCAGTGACTTTTCCAACGGCCGCGGTTGCCTGCATCGAGCTGGCTCTGGACAGTTGGTCGCGCGTCGAGCCCGCCTGCGGCCGGCTACGGTGGTTCCTGCCGCCGCGCCTGCTAACGCGTTCTTGAAAGCCGGGGCGCCCTGACTGTGGCACACGCTGTTGGAACCGATGTCGACGAGGCTTACGTGCCGCACCCGTCAGGGGCGTCCTGCTCCGCCGTCTTCCGGCTCGCTGAACGCGACCGCGACGTTGAAGATCACGTCGACCGGTACACCGTCTCTGGTCGCCGGGTTGAACTGCCACGTGCGGACAGAATCGATCGCCAGACGCTCCAGCTCCGGGTGTACTGCACGGACCACCTTGACTTCGCGAACCCGCGCTTCGCGGTCAATCACCAGCTCTAGAAGAACGTAGTTCGGCAGGTCCATCTCGGCGGCCCAGTCCGGCAGCTCGAGGTCCGTCTTTTGCGTCACTTCAGGTGCCTCGACGTTGCCGCGCACCTGTACCGGATCCACCGGCGGCAAGATCACCGGTGCGGCGACCGGCTGCGGCTCAACCGGCGTCGGATCGACGGGCGACGTCTCAACCGGGGCGGGCGTAGCGGCCGGCTCGTTGTCGACACGAGCGGCCGGCACCGCCCGCATCGGGAAGAAGAGTCGTCGGCTGAGCTGCTGCTCTTCGGGCAGATCCGCTGGCACGAAGGCCCAGCTCACCGGGTAGTGATCCGGCTGTTCGACAAGGACCGAGTAGTGCTGCGCCGGATCGAGCGGCACGGCGATTGGCGTGGTGCCCTCGAGTCGTTGTCCGTTGAGGAGCACGCTGGCGCCGTTGGGGCGCGATACCAACTGATAGATGACCTCGCTCGCTGTTGCTTGGCTTCGCGCTTCTGCGAGCGCGAACAGTGTCGCCTCCGAGAGCACGCCACCGGGCGCCGGCACTACCTCGACTGGCGCTGCCTCCAGGGGTGAGCCTGCCTCGGCGGTGAGCGCCTCGGTTGGCGGCACAGCGTTGTCCGTTGCCGCCACATCGAGCGTCTCGGGATCCACGCCGCTCCCATCAACGGCGAGCTCCGACTGCGCTTCCGCGACCGGCGCTTGTAGCGGCGGCAACGGAGCGGGAACCTCGTCGGCGGGCGTCGACTCCGTGCCGCCGCCGGTGAACATGGCGATGGCCAGAACCAGGAGGAGGAGGGCGGCTCCGCCGCCGGCTGCAATCTTGCCGTTCGTCGTCTGCAGGAATTCGGTAGCGCTCGCCAACCATGCCGCGACCGCCTGACCGCCTTCACTGGGCGCTTCGCGGGCGCCGGCACCGGGTGCCGCTAGCCGCGTGGCATCCCCGGCCGAGGGTGCCTTGGCGGCGCGTTTCTTCTTGTCCGCCTGCATTGCCTTGCGCTTGGCGGTCGCGCCCAGAACGACGGCCTCGTCCGCGGGCGCCGCACCCAGCACATCGCGGACGGTCTCGGCAAACTCGAAGCAGCTCGGATAGCGATCGGTGGGTTCCTTGGCGAGCGCCCGCATCACGACACCGTTAATACCGGCCGGGAGCGTCTTGCAGACGCTATCCAGATGCTCGGGATCCTCGTGCACGATCTTGTACATGATCGTGGTCGCGCCTTCGCCGAAGAAGGGTTTTCTGCCGGCCAGCATCTCGTAGACCATGACCGCCAGCGAGAATTGATCAGAGGCTCCCGAGACCTTGTGTCCGGTGATCTGCTCGGGCGACATGTAGGCTGGCGTGCCAATGATGGTCCCCGTCGTCGTCAGGTTCGAGGTGGCCTCACGGGCGACGCCGAAGTCAGTGATCTTGGGCTGACCGCGCCGGTTGATGAGAATATTGGCGGGCTTGATATCACGGTGGACAATGCCGCGCTCGTGGGCAAAATCGAGGCCGCCACCGAGCTGCAACAAGATGTCTGCGGTTTCCTTGTACGTCAGAATGCGGTCCGATTCGATGATCGAGTCCAGAGCCTCTCCGCGGACGTACTCCATGGCCAGGTATAGGCTCTCGTCCTGGAGGCCGGCGTCGAAGATCGTCACCAGGCTTGGGTGAGACATCTTCGCGGCAGCGCGGGCCTCGACCTCGAAGCGGCGCTTGAGCTCGTTGACGTCCTTCTCGTCCAGGCCCGGGTGCAGCTGGATAACCTTGACCGCGACCTCGCGATCCAGGACCGGATCCTTGGCCAGATACACGACCCCCATCGCGCCGCGGCCTAGGACGCGATCGATCTCGAACCGGCCGATAGTTTCCGGGAGTTCCACGGCGACTCCAGCAGCCGACCTCAGGCAGCCTGGAAAAAGGCCGGTAGGTGAACGCGGCGACAGCAGACCGGCATGGTAGTTGGATGCACTGCCAGGGAGCAAGAGCGCTCGGCTTCACACCACGTGGGCAGGTTCCTTCAGTGCCTCGTTGGACTCCTCGAGCTGCTCGAGGGCGTCCGACGTCTGGTAGATCTCGCTGCCACCGGCGCGAAAACTACGTGACATCTCCGTCATGCCGCGCTCGGCGTACGCTGACAGATCCTGTGTGATCCTCATGGAGCAGAACTTGGGCCCGCACATCGAGCAGAAGTGGGCCGTCTTGTGTGCATCCTTGGGCAGCGTAGCGTCGTGGTAGGCGCGTGCCGTGTCCGGGTCGAGCGACAGGTTGAACTGGTCTTCCCAGCGGAACGTAAAGCGGGCCCGCGAAACCGCGTCATCGCGCGCCTGAGCAGCAGGATGACCCTTGGCGAGATCCGCCGCGTGTGCGGCGATCTTGTAGGCGATCACACCTTCCTTGACATCATCGCGGTCGGGTAACCCGAGATGCTCCTTCGGGGTCACGTAGCACAGCATGGCGGTGCCGAACCAACCGATCATGGCTGCCCCCACCGCCGAGGTGATGTGGTCATAAGCTGGCGCAATGTCGGTCACCAGCGGGCCGAGCGTGTAGAAGGGCGCCTCGCCGCAGACCTCGAGTTGCTTGTCCACGTTGATCTTCACCTTTTGCATCGGGACGTGGCCCGGCCCCTCGATCATCACCTGACAATCTCTATCCCAGGCAACCCGGGTGAGTTCGCCGAGCGTCTCGAGCTCGGCGAACTGGGCAGCATCGTTGGCATCGGCAATGGAGCCGGGTCGTAGTCCGTCACCGAGCGAGAAGCTGACGTCGTAGAGGCGGGCGATATCGCAAATGTCCTCGAAATGCTCGTACAGGAAGCTCTCGCAATGATGCGCCAGGCACCACTGCGCCATGATCGAACCGCCTCGTGACACGATTCCGGTGACTCTATCGACCGTCAGCGGGATGTGCTGGAGGCGAATCCCGGCGTGGATCGTGAAGTAGTCGACGCCTTGCTCACATTGCTCAACGAGCGTGTCACGGTAGATCTCCCAGGTCAGATCCTCGACCTTGTCGACCTTCTCGAGCGCCTGATAGATCGGAACGGTCCCGATCGGCACGGGCGAGTTGCGCACAATCCACTCACGAATGTTGTGAATGTTGTTGCCCGTCGACAGGTCCATCACGGTGTCAGCACCCCAGCGGATTGCCCAGACCATCTTCTCCACCTCGTCGGCCATCG
Source organism: Acidobacteriota bacterium (assembly GCA_965197275.1). GTDB lineage: Bacteria > Acidobacteriota > UBA890 > UBA890 > WLXD01 > DASCOT01. The sequence continues at coordinate 140,019 of CBDAMQ010000031.1, read as the reverse complement.
ACGAGGTGACGGCAGAGTTGCCGATATTGGCGTTGACCTTCACCAGGAAGTTGCGGCCGATGATCATCGGTTCGAGCTCGGGGTGGTTGATGTTGGCGGGGATGATCGCTCGTCCACGCGCCACCTCGTCACGCACGAACTCCGGCGTCACTTTCGCCGGAATCGAGGCGCCGAAGTCGACCCCGTCACGTTCGGCCGTTGCCGTCAAACGTGCCCGCCCGAGGTTCTCTCGGATAGCGACGTATTCCATCTCTGGCGTGATGACGCCGGCCCGCGCGGCGGCGAGCTGCGTGACGGCCTGCCCGCCGACGCCACGACGCGGACGGTACCTAACAGGGAATTCCGGCACCAGCCGATCGCCGCTGACGAAGCCGTTGTCAGCGACGGCCACATCGCGGCCGCAATACTCACTCACATCGTCCTGCTGCTGAAGCCACGGTTCTCGGCCGCGCAGCAAGCCTGCCTCGATGTCGATCTCGGAATCGGGATCGGTATAGGGACCCGAGCTGTCGTAGACATGAAGAGGTGGCTCCTGAGCATCCGCGCTCAGGGCAATCTCGCGCAGCGGCACTCGCACACATTCGTGCAGCGCCCCTTCGACCCACACCTTCCTGGATGCCGGCATTGCGCCGGTGGTGACAGAAACCTGTCGCGTTGCATCGGCGATCTTCATGGAGCCCCCCCCCCCCCCCCCCGGTGCACAGGATCGACGCGATCATCGGTCGCGCCGGCGCACGGGTCAAGTGGGCCGAGCCACCCCGGGCTTCAAGATGACTCCCTCGTGGCGTGTGCTGTTCATCAGCACGGTGACCGGGACCTCGAGACGGATGTGGCGCACGAACGGCGTCGCATCGGTGGCTTGGCAGCTGCGAAGCCATTCCCAATCCACCAAGCCCTCACCGGCCTCCGGATTGACGGTGAAGTAGCCAATGTCATTCGCCACCAGGTTCTGGAAGAAATGCGTTCCCTGCGAGGGAGTCACGGCGATGTCACGGAACCCGGCCTCGACAATGACCCGCGCCCCCGAAATCTGGTCCCACGACACGGGAATCCCGAGTAAGGGGTCGGCCGAGCCCCAGCGGCCCACACCGATTAGCCCGTATCCCACCCCGGCGGCACACAAGCGCAGGTTGAAGGCCGCCACCTGCTCGGCCACCAAACGGCTCTGTCCGCGTTCGAAGGCGTCGGCATCGACAACAACGAGATCGTGGATACCGTCCAGTCGGCCCGATCCCAGAACGCTATCGCTTTGACAGACAACGTCCGTCTGCCGGTAGCCGCTGACATCGGTACCGGCCAGATCGAACGTGGGCGCCACGGGCCGCAGTTGCAGGAACGCGAACTCCTTCGGCGTTCCACGCGGCGTCGACAGATTGACCGCGAACTCGATCTCTACCGGACCACCGGCGCCGTAGGCCCCCAGCTCGAGTAGCTCTGTCAGGATTGGGGCCAGCGGGAACAGATCGTGCTTTAGAAGCGGTGCGAAGGTGACAAGCCGCGTTCCCGGGCGCGACACACCGTCGTAGATGGCGTCGTTTTCCGGTGAGTACGTGGACCCGACGAAGGCGAGGGTTCCGTCCTTTTCGGCAACCCCGAGTCCGAAGCGACGAATCTCGGCCTCGAGCGCTCCGCCGGGATCACCCAAGGAGAGAGCGAAGAACTCGCGCTGCGAGTTGCGCAGTGCGTCGTGCGCCGAGGACATCTGCAACAACCGTGTCGGGTGCTTTGGAGAGAACCGCAGGCAGACGCCACCACCGGCGACCTCCTCGCCGAGGCCGAGCGCAACCGCTGCGAGACCATCCTCCGGTTTGACCGGATCGACCGGATAGAAGTTCTGCGACAGAGCGACGCCCGCAAGCTCGGGGTAGAAACGATCCCCATGTGCGGCGCCGACGACTCGCTGCACCATCACGGCCATCTTCTCGCCCTCGAGCCGATACGTAGTGGCGCCTACGTAGCGCTTGGCGCGCTGGGAGAACGTCGAGGCATAGACGCGTTTAACAGCCTGCACCAGGCGTGGCAGTCGCACGTCGACGTCGGCGTGATTGTTGGCGATCATCAGCGTCTTGTAGACACCGGCAAACGGCTGATACTTGGCATCCTCGAGCAGGCTCGAGGAGCGCACCGCCAAGGGGTAGTCGACCAGCTCCAGATACGAGCGCAGATCACGCTGGATTCGCAACGGGAACGACGAGGCGTCGAACCGTGCCTCGATCTCGTCGTCGTCCTCGGCGCGCAGCGCGAAATCGCGCAGGTCGTTGGCGTCGAGAAACTCGTCGAACACGTCGGTACCGATGATGACGCTCGGCGGCACAGCGAGTCGCACACCCTCGAAACGATCCTCCCCGTCGAAGTCCTTCAAGAGCCGTCGGGCGAACGCCAGGCCGCGGGCCTTGCCCCCGAGAGCCCCGCCGCCGATACGCGCAAAGCTGCGCTCCGGGTTGAAGCGGCCAGCTTCGAAATCGGCCACCGCAGCGCGGCGGCGTTCTTCGCGATGGGTGCGGATCGACTGGATCAGAAACCGGCGTAGGGACTCCGCACCATCGAACTCCGAGATCCTCAACGGCCGGAATCGGTAGGCGATGTCGAACTCGGTGTGCGCCTTGAGCCAGGTCGAGAAATCATTGTGCTCGGCGTGATTCCAGATGCTCTCCGCCGGCACGGTATGCAACGCGCGCTCCAGCTGCCGGAGATCCTTGGCGCGGGCAACCTCGGTGCCATCGGGCATGCGAAAAACAAAATGGCCGAACCCGAAGTTCCGACCCATGTACCGGCTCAGCTCCTGCAACAGCGTCGGCGAGTACTTGTGCAGAAACGACGTCCCGGCAGCCTCGGCAAGCGCCTCGTTCTCGCGCCGTCCGGAATCGAGCACCACCGGTACGTCGCTATGGCGGCGCAGCACCTCGCGCGCAAACTGCACCCCCGCGTCGGCACAAAGCTCGCCGTCCTTGGGGAACTCGACGTCGGAGATGACCCCCAGGATGTTGGCCTCGTAGGTCTGAAAGTAGTCCCAGGCACGTTCGTAGTCGCTGGCAAGCACGATCTTCGGACGGGCCTTCACGCGCAAGATCTTGTGGGCCAGATTGATGCCGTCCGGCACCAAGCTGGCCGTGTTCTGGAGCACCGCGGTGTAGATCACCGGCAGGAAATACGAGTAGTACCGAATGTTGTCCTCGATGACGAGAATCACCTGCACGCCCATGTTGTCGACGTCGTGCTGGACGTTCATCAGGTCTTCGGCCCATTTGACGATCCCCAGGAAGAGCTGAATATCGCCCTGGAACAGAAAAGCACGGTCGATATCGGCCAGGCCGTGGGCGCGAATGAAGTCTTTGAGCTCACGGTCGTGATAGGCGAGCATGATGATCGGCACCTCGACGCCCACCTTGCGTAGGCCGCGCGCCAGCTCCTGCGCGTGCATCTCGCCAACCTTCGGTGAGCTGATCACGAGGTCGTAGTTCGGCCGTCGCTTGACCTCCTCGAGCGCCTCAGCGGCGGTCGATACCCGGTGAACCTCCGGCAGAGTGGATAGCTCGACCCCGAGGAACTCGCCAAGCACCAGGGCGTCCGCGAGACGGTCCTCGGCGAACATGAACGAGTCGTAGAGGCTCGAGACCAGCAGCACGCGGCGGACCCGCCACTGCATCAGGTCTTGGAAGCTACCCGGCGCCAAGCCGGGTTGACGCTCCTGGTCAGGAAAGATCTGACGCATCAATGGCTCGTCCGGTTGCTTGCCGAATCCGGGAGTCGGCGCTAGCAGGCCGTGGTAAGAGTGTGATGGGTCTGGTTACGGTGAGTTGGGGCCAGACCCGCCACACTTTCACCACGGTCTGCTAGACGACCCCCTGGTCGATCATCGCGTCCGCCACCTTGATGAAGCCCGCGATGTTGGCTCCGAGCACGTAGTTGCCCGGCGCCCCGAACTGCTCTGACGTTCTCAGGCAGGCACGGTGGATCTCACGCATGATGCCATGGAGCTTGCCGTCGACCTCGCTCCGACTCCACGCCAGGCGCATGCTGTTCTGCGACATCTCCAGCCCTGACGTGGCTACCCCGCCGGCGTTGGCCGCTTTGCCAGGCGCAAACAGGATGCCGGCGTTGGTGAACGCATCCACGCCCTCGAGGGTAGTTGGCATGTTGGCGCCCTCGGAAACCAGCCAGACGCCGCGCGACAACAAGTTGGCGGCATCCGTGCCGTTGATCTCGTTCTGCGTCGCGCTCGGGAAGGCGCAATCGGCAGGATGATCCCAGAGTGGGTTGTGGTCGTCGTCGGGATTCTCCGCCGAGTACACCGCCTCCGGGTACTTCTCGACGTATTCCTTGATGCGGCCCCGACGCTCGTTCTTGAGCTCTTTGATGAACGCCAGCTTGTCGCCGTCAATGCCGGACTCGTCGTAGATGGAACCGCTCGAATCAGACAGCGTCACCACCTTGCCGCCGAGCTGCAAGAGCTTCTCGGTGGTGAACTGCGCCACGTTGCCAGCGCCCGAGACCAGGCAAACCTTGTCTTCGAGCGTCTCGCCACGCGTCGCCGCCATCTCGGCAGCAAAGTACACCGACCCGTATCCGGTTGCCTCGGGGCGGATCAACGAGCCACCCCAGCCCAGGCCCTTGCCCGTAAGCACACCGGTGAATTCGTTGCGCAGCCGCTTGTACTGGCCGAACAGGAAGCCGATCTCGCGCCCGCCGACGCCGATATCACCGGCGGGAACATCGGTGTCGGAACCGATGTGCCGCTGCAGCTCGCTCATGAAGCTCTGACAGAAGCGCATCACCTCGGTGTCGCTCTTGCCCTTGGGATCGAAGTCCGAACCGCCCTTCCCGCCGCCCATCGGTAACGTCGTGAGGGCGTTCTTGAACACCTGCTCGAAGGCCAGAAACTTCAGAATCCCGAGGTTCACCGACGGGTGAAAGCGCAGCCCGCCCTTGTACGGACCAATGGCGCTGTTCATCTCGATCCGGAAACCGCGATTCACCTGCACTTCGCCATCGTCTTGAAGCCATGGCACGCGGAACATGATGACGCGCTCGGGCTCGACCATCCGTTCGAGGATCTTGTAGCGTCGGTACTCCGGGCGTTGCTCGAGCACCGGCTCGAGCAACGCCAGAACCTCGTGAACCGCCTGGTGGAACTCCGGCTCGGCGGGATTGGTGGCCTTTACGTCAGCGAGGATTCTGTCGACAAACGAGCCCATGCGAAAAGCTTCCTGTTAGCCGCCGGCGAAGATGGTAGGCGAGCCTCGGCGCGGCGCGGAACTGGATGCGGAGTGGTGGAGCGGACTGTACCGGTGTGTAGATCTCTGTGACCTACCAATGCTGCCCATCGGGGCGCATCTCGTGCGACCCACTAATGAGTAACTTCTACCACGTTGAGGACGAGACGGCTGGCCGGCAAGATTGAGGTGCATTGATCAGGGGGGGATCCATTGGAGCAGGGCTCGGCAGGCAGCGGCCTGCTGATGTACTACGCCAGCAGCGCAGCGCCCGGGTTGGCCAGGTTAACTGACCCCGCACTGACAACGCCGGCGCGCAGCGGCTCGCTTGAAGCCTTGTCGCGGGCCTACGCAGGGAGCGCTCAACTGGCAGGAGTGGTCCGCACCGCTACCGCGAGCATCACTCCAGCCCTGAGCCCTGGATAGTGGTTGCGCTCAGGCGTTCACGAGCTCGACGGGGCAACGGACACCGGGGATTCTCGCCAGCGCCGCGTCACCTGTGAGCAGGGTGGCTCCCAGCCCCTCAGCCAGCGCGATATATACGGCATCGTAGGCGCTGGCGTTATCGCGCAGCTCCCATATCCGCTCGACGAGCACATCATGCCGCCATCGTTGGATCTCGAGATCCATCAGGCCCCGCATCACCCTGCCACCCCAGTGTGCCGGAAGCTCGCCCAACCGGACGAGGCGCCGAACGGTATGCGCCACCTCCACATCAAGTAAATGTGGCGCTGATACAACGACGTCCTGACCAACTATCCGCTCGGCGATGACAGCTCCGGCGGCCGTCCCGAGGAGGGCTTCGACAACCGCGGAAGCGTCCACAACGATCAAGGGTCGGAACGCCCCTCGCGAACAAACTCGGCTGCCGGACGGCTGAGCGCTACGGTGCCTTGACTGCGTAGTCGCTCAAACAGCTCTGCACGGGTCGGCCGCTCGGCGATCCGACGCAGCTCGCGGATCAGGTAGTCAGACAACGACATGCCCGCCAGGGCCGCGCGCGCCTTGAGCTGGCGGTGCATCTCGTCCGGCACGTTGCGGATCTGGATCATCGACATGTTATGAGCATGCTCAGGGGTGTCCCACATGTCAAGAGGTGATGGCCATGGTCAGGCGCGTTCCGAGTCTGGCGCCGACCTTGCACTCCGCGGTCCGGGTGACCGGGTCACCTGCCGCGTCACGCCCGGTAGTTACCACTTCATGACGCGCCGGGTCGGACGTACCGCCGCCACCGGTGAAACACGAGTTTAAATCGTGCAAACTGCACCCAGTTTCCCCCGGCACTGCACTATGCGGCCCAGCTCTACAACGTGACCGGCACGGTTGCCGCGAACGAAGTACCGGTCGTGTCGATGTCGCTGCGACCGCCGGAGGCAACAGCCAATGCGAGGCTCGATGTCCACGTCAGCGTGATTGTGACGGACGCGAACGGGGAAACTCCGAAAACCGGCTTCGGCAAGCTCGAGGTTGCGCTTTGCTTACTGCGGTCGTCACACGACGGCGCCGTGCCCGGCGACAGCTGGGTACACACCCGCCTGGCTGATCAATGACAACGGTGAGCCACACTGACCGACGCCGCGCGCCAACAAGGTCGACTGGACAACCGCATGCAGCGGTTCTTCAGCCACTACTTGAAGCAAAGGGCCGGCACCTAGATGGCTGACCTAGGGCATCCCGGCGATCGACAAGGACAAGACGCTGGGGCTGGAGCTGATGGAGCCGCAATGAGGGTCCGCTCGCCGTGTAGAATACGGGCGTTTGCTCGGGGGTGCGGCGGACGTGTTCGTTCCAGCCACGGTCACCTATCAAGCGGGTGGCAGAAACAGACGGAGCGAGAAGAACGATGCCCATGAAGACCCTGCGTGTTCCAGCGATCGGTTTGGCGGCGATTGTTGCCGCCGCGGCTGGCTTCGCGGTCGCTCGCGTCGATGCCGTCAGCTTGCCGACGATGCGGCTCGGCAGCGTCAAGCCGACTGGCGCGATGGCCTTTCAGATGTACTCGGTAGGCGGCAACGTAGGTGCCGGGCGCCTCCCCGTTGTGTCGTTGCCGCTGCAGCCGCCGGCGGCGAAGGCCGCTGCTCGATTCGATGTGGGAGTCGCGGCGTTGGTCCTCGACGAAGCCTTCGCGCCCGCCAAGACCGGGTTCGGCAAAGTCGAGGTAACGCTCTATGCCGTGGACATCGACGGCGGCGAGTCGAAGGTGGCCACCAAGAAGGCGAAACGCAAGGCCAGTACCGGAGTCGCGGAGGTGGAATTCCGCAAGGTGAACAGCCCGCCCAGTAGCTTCCGGGCCGAGGCAAAACTGGTCGGCGGCTCGGTGGGCAGTGATTCGCTGATGTTCAGCGGCACCGTGAGCTTGTCCAGCGGAGGCAGAGTAGCGCGCGGCTCGGCCTCGCCGCGGCCCGCCCACCAAGAAGGATCGGGCTCGTGAGCGCTCGTCGGCCCGTCTCTCGTGGCGGACACCGCTCTTGGGCACGCGCCGACCTGTTGCGCTCAGCGTGTTGCTTGGCCCTGACAGCGGCATTGCTCACACAACCGCTCGCGGGGTGCTCGCTGCAGTTGCAGCTGGGGGACGAACCCGGGGAGCTCGGCTGGTTCATCCTTCTGTGCAGGGCCTTCAACAACTCGCTCGGCTTCACTGACAAAGAAGGCCGGGAGCTCTGTCAATTCAGTCGCGTTGCCGTCCCGTCGCCATCGCCGCAGCCACGCGCTGCCACGGTTGCCAGCGCCGCGGCGATGACGGTCGGAGGCTACCGTGTGCAGGGGACGGTGGGTGGCGGCAAGCTGCCCATCTGGTCGGCCGAGCTGTATCCGGACTTCGGGGCCGGCGCGCGAGCCCGCAGTCTCGCTACGGTCGACCTGCAGATCGGGATCCTCGCGCTCACCGACGAGCTGGCGCCGGCGACGAACTTGTTCAATTCGGCTACCGCGACGGTCTACTCAGTCGATGGTAAGGGCAAGGAAAAGAAGATCGGGCGAAAGAGCGGCAAGGCGGTCAAGGATGACGGCGGTGCGACTATTGTTTTCCAGAAGGTCAAGATGCCGGGCAGCCACTATCGCGTTGAGGTCAGCACTTCCGGCGGCACGGTCAACGGCGGCCGACTGGCTTTCCTCGCCACGGCCGTCCCACCCGGAACCCTGAGACTGCCTGCTGGAACGCTCGGGGCGCTGCTACGTGCCCGCATGACTCAACGCTAGACTGGAGTGGCGGACGAGCCGGCTTGCCTCCTGGGAGGCGCTGCACTACATCGCAGTAGCTGACCCGGAACGACTTGCCTACCGCAGTCGTCACATCGCGTCTGTCGCCGCCGAGGAAAGACGATGCCTCCGTTCGACAACGACTGCCCGCGATGCCGCGGTCAGATGACGTCGGCGAAGTGCGCCGTCTCGTTGAGGAAGGGTCTTGGTAAACCAGGCACTCGATGTTGTTGAGCCCTCCTCGAGATACTTGACGTTGGGCTCCGACAGCACGATGTCCTCCCTGGACGTTGTTCTGGCCGCGCGACGGGTTTATTCCGGCCGAGGGCTTGCCCAGATGGCCGGTCATCAGCACCAGGTTGGCAAGGCAGTAGACGTTGTCGGTGCCGTGCGAGTGCTCGGTGATGCCGAGGGTGTGGCAGATACCGGCCTTCTCGGTGGTGGCGTATCGCCGTGCCGTCCAGCGGATGTCCTCTCCACGGCACGCGGGTGACCACCGGCCAGGCGCCCACTAGCGGCTTCCAGTCGAGCATCGTCCAGGTCGTCTACATGCGCATGATCGACGCCATCAACACCATGGAGCGCGTGGACGGCTCGTGGGGCGACTACCTCTAGGACACCTTCAAGAGCGTCATGACGTTCAACCTCATGGACAACACCGAGGGCGAGATGGATCTGTACTTCGCACCCGAGGGCGACGTGATGGAGTTCGAGTTCAGTCGCCAACGTACTGTTCGCTTCGAGCGCTGAGGAGTCGCATGCCCCCGCGTGACACCGATTGCCGCCGCTGTCGAAGACGCTTGGAGCCCGGCTTCTTTCCCGAGTTCGACCATGCCCAGCCGTCGCCAGTCAGCTGGGTACCCGGCGAAGCGCCGGAAAAGAAGTGGTAGGCCGCTCGATCAAAGGCCGCGAGCGATACCGAGTCGAGGTTTACCGCTGTCGTGAATGCGGTCGCCTAGAGCTCTACGCACCGACCGAAGACGACGCGTAGAACGAGGGCCGGGTCGATCGGCGTGAGCGTGGTGCCCGTAGCGATGCCCCGATGACTTGGGTATCGTGATTCATTCAGACCGTCATCGGGAGGTCAGAAGCGGTGTCGGATCGGTCCACGTACGCGTTTGCGGGGATGGTCTTCGATCCCGCCACAGCTGCGCTCCGGACCGAAAGCGACGACACTACGCTGCGCCCGAAAACGTGCGCGGTCCTGACTCATCTCATCGAGCATAGCGATCGCATCGTCTCGCGCGACGAGCTGATGGACGCGTGCTGGCCGAACACCGCCGTCACTGACGACACCCTGGTACAGGTGATCGTCGAGCTACGCCGTGAGCTCGGCGACGACGCCCGCGAGCCGCGCTTCATCAAGACCCTCCATCACCGCGGGTACCGGTTCGTCGCGAACCTCGAGATCGGGCCGGTACCCGGCGATGTTGTGGTAGCCGGCGTCGGCGGCTCGCGCTCAACCGACAACGAGGGCTCGACGGTTCACTGGGCGCTGCTGTTCGTGTTTCTGGCAGCCGCCATCGCCGCCCCGGCGCTGGTTCGGCGGAGCTCGCTCGACAGCATCGAAGTCGACGTGCCGGTGGCGGCCGCCGCACGCGAACCCAGCCTCTTCAGATCGTCGCCGAGTCAGTCGTCCGACGCCCAGCGCGCATACGAACGGGGGCTCGATCTTGGGCGCAGCTACCTCAACGCGAAGGCCGTAGAGCAGTTCGAGACCGCAATCGAGCTGGACCCCGACTTCGCGATCGCACACGCGCGTCTCGGGTACACGTACGCTGTGCTCTGGGGACGCCCCGCCGACGCCGAAGCAGCGCTGGAGCGCGCCTTGCGCATCCCCGACGGTCTTGGCAGCAAGGCACGAAGCTTCTCGGAGGGGTGGCTTCAGATCGCGCGGCTGGAGTTCGAGGAGGCAACGGCGACCTTCGAGCAGCTGGCCCAGCGGTTCCCCAACGATCCGGAGGCCCTAGTTACCCTTGGCAAGCTGCTTTCCGGCGAAGATCAGCTCACGGCCGCGATCAGCGCGCTGTCGAGGGCAGCGGCGCTGGCGCCGAACGACCCGTGGGTGCACAACTCGCTCGGCAACTTCTACCTCTGGACCTACCAGAAAGATGCCGCTCAGCGACAGCACCGCCGCTATGTGGAGCTGGTGCCGGACGACTCCAATGCGCACGATAGCCTCGGCCTGAGCTTGCAGTGGTTCGGCGATTACGACGACGCCGAAAAGGAATACCGCCGAGCGCTGGAGCTCCGACCCGACTTCGAAATCGCCCGCCGTCACCTCGCCAACCTGATGTTTCAGACTGGCCGATACCGAGAGGCTGACGACCAGTTCCGCATCTATACGGAACAGGCTGCGTCCGACTACGAGCGCACGGTTGGCCTCGAGCGCCGCGCCCTGCTCGCGCTTCGCTCCGGGAGGTACGAGCGAGTCGCCGAGCTGGCGCTACAGGTGGATGGGCTCAGCCCCACCAGCCTCCTACCTCTCGACCTAGCGCTCGCCCGAGCCGACGTCGCGACCGCCGAGAGCCTGTTTGAAACCCGGATCGGCCGCTGGCCCTGGAGCGACCGTGGGCGCCGTCCCGTAACCCGGCACTTGCTGGTTTTCTTAGGCCGCTTGGCGATATTGCAGGGCAGAGCCGAGGAAGGTCTGGGTCACATCCGCGAGGGACTGCAGCGTCGGCCACTGGTATGGGCGACCGAGCCGCTCGAGGACGCCCTGGGAAGAGCGTATCTTGAGATCGGCCAGCACGACGAGGCCGTGGCCGAATTCGAGCGCGTGCTCCGGATCAACCCACGCTATCCACTAGCTCATTACCACCTCGGCCTCGCATACGACGGCGACGGTGATCGGGCCGCGGCCCGGAGCGCCTTCGGACGGTTCCTCGAAGTCTGGGCGGATGCCGACGCCGACCTGCCGCCGGTACTCGATGCCCGGAGCCGCTTGGCGGCCGAGTAGCACCCGCCGGCAGCACCCCGGTACCCGCGGGGGGCGCGACTATCGCCTCGTTGTCGTTTCGCTCTCGTGTCTTGCGCCAGTTCTTGTCCGACTCTGGTATCCGCTCTTCCTGTGTGGACACATGCAAGCGAAGAACGGCGGGCTGTCGACGCGTAGCGGCCCTTGTCCTCGACGCAAACCCGGAGCGTATTCCCACGACGAGCATGTCGGGACCACTCTCTGATTGCCTTCGACTGTCTTCGTATCACCCTGACAGGGTGGTCGGAGTCAGTCGCACCTAGACGGCCGGACTCGGGAGGTGACGTGAGATCAAGGGGAACCACACCAAAGTCGCAAGGCGGGCGGCGACGCACTATCTGCAGCGCGCTGATGAGCGCCATCTTGGTGTCGACTCTTGCGGGTTGCGGGGATTTCCTTGCTGCGCTCGCCGCGGAAGAGAACGAAGTCGTCCAACTCCGGGTCTACCTCGGCACAATCCTGTGCAATCGGTTGCTCTACCCGGGCGCCAAAGAGAAAGTCCGGGAAAAGTGCCTAGAGAGACTGGACGGGGCACTGACAGAACAGCTCAGGACCGCGGCGCAACCGCCATCCCGATCAGCCGGCACCTCCAGCAATGGCACTGGCGTTACCGAGATATTCACTATCCGAACAAAGACCAGCGGGAAGAGGCTCCCGACTTGGCGAACGGACCTCCCCGAGACGCTGAACCGCTCTGGCTCCCGCTCCATCCTGGTCTCTGTGATCATCACGGGCGAAGACTTCGGCGCCCCCGACAACGTGCCCAAGAAGATGAGCGCGACGCTCTACGCCGTGGGCAAGAAAGGGGAAAAGGAGACCGTCGGGACCCGTAGCGGGAAGATTGCCAAGAACGGAACGCAGGAGCTCGAATTCAAGAACGTCCCTGCCGCTGACAGCCACCACAGAGTAGAGCTGGAATTCGTCGGAGGCAGCCTGCTTCCCGGCCTCGTGACCTACGGAGCAGCAATCCTCGGTAGAGCAAAGACCCGGTCGGGCACGGGCGGAGGGCACGACCTTCGCGCGGCTTCGATGCGCGCCTCCCACCCCCGAGCGCATCTGCTTGCACGACCCGGCCAGGGCGGGCCGCTTGTACGTACGCTCACGTTCGTAAGCGATTCGTTCAACGTCAAAGGCACGACCCCCGCTGGGAAGTTGCCCGAATGGAGCGCCGACATTCCGTCGACGCGTGTTACCCGCGGCGGCGCACGAACCGACGTAAGCGTCGGGCTGATGCTCATGAAGCAGAACTTCAGCCCGCCCGATACAGCACCGAAAGAGCTCGAGGCGTCGCTATTCGACATTGACAAGAAAGGGACGCGACGGAAGGTGGCGACTCGAAGGGTCGATATCAGCGCCGCTGACGCCGGTGCAACCGTCGAGTTCGCCTCGCTGAGCGGGCCCCGGGACCACTACCAGGTCGAGCTGAGTGTCAGCGGCGGATCGGCGAGCTCGGGTGTGTTGCTGTACTTCGCGAGCAGCTCGGCGCCGAACCTTGCGGCCCGCTCGAGGCTCGCCCTTCCCTTCTTCAAGGGACCGCTACGACATCCGACGATCGGTCCGTCGCGACCGCTGACGTCCGGAGTGTCGCGTTGATCAGCCCCCGCCGCGATCCGGGCTGTGCAGCACCGGCACGGCCACTTCGGCGGCGCCACCCTGGAACTCGGTGACGTTGTAGCCGGGCCCCTGGATGCCGTAGTACGTGCCGGGGAACAGCTCGTCGCGTTCCGAGTCGGTGGCTGACTCGACCTTGACGATCTCGGCGGCGCAGACCTTGTACTCGGCCGTCTGGGTGACCGGGTCGCCAGCGTCGTTGGTGAGCAGGTTGGCCCGTGCCTCGGCAAAGTGCAGCGGCATCCAGATACAGCCGGGGCGCACCTGGCGCGAGACGATAGCGCGCACCTGGATCTCGCCGCGACGCGTCGATACCTCGACCAGATCGCCGTGCTCGATGCCGCGCTTGCGAGCGTCGCGACGGTGGATCTCGACGAACGGGTCCGACTGCTTCATGTCGAGCCCGGTCTCGCGACGAGTCTGGGTGGCGCAGTTGTAGTGGTAGAGCGTGCGCCCGGTCGACAGCAGCAGGCCGTAGTCCTCGTCTTCGACCTCCATCGACGGGCGGTAGTCGGCGGCGACGAACAGCGCCTTGCCGCGCAGGGCACCGCCCTCGTGCAGGAACTCGGTGCCCGGATGCTCGGAATCCGGACACGGCCACTGGATGCCGGTCCGCCCACGGTGCGATTCGGCGTCAATGCGGGCGTGGCTGATGCCGGTGAACTGGAGCGTGTCGCGCGCGAGCTCATCGTAGACCTCGGCCGCCGACTCGTATTCCCAACCGGCTCCTGCGGCATTCGATAGATTCCGCACGATCTCCCAGTCAGGGAGCGCCATGCCCGGCGGCTCCACCGCCTTGCGTACCCGTTGTACGCGACGCTCGGAATTGGTGAACGTGCCTTCCTTCTCGGCGAACACCGCAGCCGGGAAGATGACGTCGGCGAAGCGCGCCGTCTCGTTGAGGAAAGCGTCCTGGTAAACCAGGAACTCGATGTTGTTGAGCCCCTCCTCGAGATGCTTGACGTTGGGCTCCGACAACACGATGTCCTCGCCCATCACGAACATGCCTTTGATCTGCTTGCCGACCGCTTTCATCATGATGTTGAGGTTCATGCCCGGGTCCGGCGACAGCTTCACGCCCCACGACTTCTCGTACTTGGCGTGCACCTCGGGATCGTCGACGCGCTGGTAGCCGGGCAGGTAGATCGGCGTTGCCCCGGCGTCGTTGGCGCCCTGGACGTTGTTCTGACCGCGCAGCGGGTTCATGCCGGCCGACGGCTTGCCGAGGTGGCCAGTCATCAGCACCAGGTTGGCGAGGCAGTAGACGTTGTCGGTGCCGTGCGAGTGCTCGGTGATGCCGAGCGTGTAGTAGATGCCTGCTTTCTCGGTGGTGGCGTAGCGCCGCGCCGTCCAGCGGATGTCCTCGGCCGGAATGCCGGTGACCTTCTCGGCCTCCTCGGGCGTGTACTTGAGCACCGTGTCACGCACCGACTCCCAGTCTTCGGTATTGGCGTCGATGAACTCCTGATCGACCAGGCCTTCGGTAACGATGACGTTGGCCATGGCGTTGAGCAGCCACACATCGGTGCCCGGCCGCAGCTGCAGGTGCTTTTCGGCGATCGAGGTCATCCAGATCGAACGCGGATCGGCGACCACCATGGTGGCGCCGCGACGCACCGCCTGCTTCATCTCCATGGCGATGATGGGGTGCGCTTCGGAGGTGTTGCTACCGATGACGAACAGGAAGTCGGCGTCGCGAATCTCGCCGATGGAGTTGGTCATCGCCCCGGCGCCGAACGTTGTGACCAGACCGGCCACGGTGGGCGCGTGTCACGTGGCGGCACATTGATGCACGTTGTTCGTACCGAACACCGCTCGGGCCATCTTCTGGACCAGGAAGTTCTCTTCCATGGTACAGCGTGACGAGGAAACGAAGCCCAGGCTGTCGGAGCCGTGGCGATCCTTGACGCCCATCAGGCCGGCGGCCGCCGCGGCGAGCGCCTCGTCCCAGGTCGCGGCGTGCATCTGGCCGTCATCACCGCGAACCATGGGGGTGTCGAGGCGGTCTTCATGGTGCACGAAGTCGTAGGCAAAGCGACCCTTGACGCACAAGTTCCCGTCGTTGGTCGTCGTACCGACCGGCGGGCTGGAGACCTTGACCAGGCTGCCCAAGCCGTCGCGGCCCTCGGGATCGACGTTGAGGTCGAGCTGGCAACCGACGCCGCAGAAGTTACAGGTGCTGCGCACCTTGGTGAGCTCGCGCTCCGGCTTGTGGCCGCGAATGAGCGGCATCTTCTCGCCCATCGCCCCGGTCGGGCAGACGTCGATGCAGCCACCGCAGAGCTCGCAGCTGGTGTCCATCAGCGAGAGCTCGTCGACCGTCGAGATGGTGGTCTCGGAGCCGCGGTTGGCCAGCGTGATCGCGTTGACCCCCTCGATCTCGTCGCAGTAGCGCACGCAGCGGGCGCAGAGAATGCACAGATCCGGGTCGAAGTTGACGTAGGGATTACGGTCGTCGGGGCGCGCTGTACGCACCGGGGCCATGTACCCCCAATCGGTCGGCGCTTCGTACCTCGCCGCCATCTCGAACAGCTCGTTGAGAACGCCGGGCTCAGCCTCCTCGCGGGTTTCGGGATGGTCGGTCATGTAGAGACCGATCAGCGTCTTGCGGTGGCGGTCGATGCGCGGGTTCTCGGTAATGATCTCCATGCCCGCCTTAGCCACGGTGGCGCATGCGGGAGGCAGGCGTCCCCAGCCGTCGATCTCGACCAGGCAGGTGCGGCAGGCGCCGGCGGGGTCGAGGCGCGGGTCATGGCACAGCGTCGGGATGTAGATGTCGTGACGAGCCGCCACGTCGAGCACCGTCTCGCCCTGCGTGAACGGGTACTCACGACCGTTGAGCTTGATCGTGTCGTCGCTCATGCCTCGAAGTCCTCTGGGAAGTGTTTCATCGCCAGCGTCAGCGGCAGCGGGGCTGCCTGGCCCAGCCCGCAGATCGACCCTTCGTTCATCTGCCATGCCGCATCGGCGACGTGAAGCAGTGCGTCGGCCGAGGCGCCGTTGCCGTCCATGTGCTTGTCCAATCCTATACGCAGATAGCGGGTTCCGATGCGGCAAGGGGCACACTGACCGCAGCTTTCTGCTTCAAAGAACACCAGCTGCGAGCGCACCGCATCGCGCATGTCGACCGTATCGTTGAGCACCACCACGCCGGCCGAGCCGAGCATCGAGCCCACCTCTCCGAGAGGCTTGAAGGCGAGCGGCCGGCCGCGCTCCGAAGCCGGCAGGAATCCGGAGCTGGCGCCGCCGGGGCTGAAGGCCTTGAGCTCGCCGATGTAGCCGCCGGCCGCCTCGACCAGCTCGTCGAGCGTCACCCCGAGCGCTAGCTCATAGGTGCCTGGCTCAACAACGTGGCCGCTGATGCAATAGAGCTTGCTGCCCGCCTCGTCACGGCCGAGCTCGCGGAACCACTCCCCGCCGCGTTCGATGATCGACGGCACGCAGGCGATCGTCTCGACGTTGTGCATCAGCGTCGGCTTGTTCCACAGCCCGACCTCGACCGGGAACGGCGGCTTTAGTCGCGGCATGCCGCGCTTGCCCTCGAGCGCCTCCAGCAGCGCTGTTTCCTCACCGCAGATGTAGGCGCCGTTGCCCGCGTGCATGTGGAAGCGGATGTCGCCGAACACCCCGCTGTCCTCGAAGCGCTGAACAGCGTCCTCGATGACCTTCCAGGGAATCTGGAACTCGCCCCGAAGGTAGAGATAGACCTCGGTCGCCTCGACCGCGTAGGCGGCGATCGCCAGGCCCTCGAGAATCTTGTCGGGGCGGCGCAGCATGACCTCACGATCCTTGAACGTCCCGGGCTCGCCCTCGTCGGCGTTGAGCACCACGTACCGAGTGGTAACCTGCTGTCCGCGGGTGCCGGTCCATTTGATATGGGCCGGGAACCCGGCGCCGCCACGGCCCTGCAACCCGGATTCCTTGATCGTCTCGATCACCGCCTCGGGACCCATCTCGACGGCGCGCGCGAAAGCACCGCCGCTGTAGTCCAGCTCGCCCAGGAGGTTGCAGGCGAGTGTTTCCGGATCGTCGATCTCCGGGCCCACGGTGCCCAGCCAGTGCTCGTCAGGCACGTTGCCGGCCGATTCCAGGCGCTCCCAGTCGCCGTCTGCCTCGTGCACATCCTCGATGGTCAGGCGCGGCAACACGATTCGGTCGCGCATCACCGCCGGCGGCACGTCGCAAGCTGCCAGACACGAACAGCCCTCGACGGGAAAACCTGCGAGCTCGGCGGCCCGCAGCACCTTGTCGGCGCCCGCCATCTGACACGACAGTCCAGTGCAGACGCGCACCTTGAGATGTGGCCGCGCCAGCATGTGATAGAAGCTGCCGATCCCGTAGATATCGGCCTCGGGAATGCCGGTCTCCTCGGCAATCCGGCGGGCGGTACCTTCGGTCAGGCCACCGGCCTCGTATAGCAAATCGGGAATCTCGTGACGACGGTCTTCGCTCATGGCTCGACCATGCTAGTAGACGGTGGAGATCGAATCGACTTCGCACCGGTTAGACCGCGGCGCGCGGGCCAAGGCGAGCCGACGCAGCGTACAGACGCGCCCGGGACGGACTTGCTATTTATCCGATTTGGATATATCTAACTTGGACAGAATGTTCGGATCCGCCAGCGAACCAACGGAATCGACCATGACCTACGGCAAGCCCCTGAACACCGCGCCGCTCAAACCAGCCGTGCTGCACATCCTGTTGGCCCTCAGTCCAGGGCAGATGCATGGGCTCGGAATCGCCGACGCGATCGACAAAGAAACCGGCGGCGAGATTCGTGTCGGCTCCGGAACGCTGTACCGATCGCTCACGGGACGCCGAAAATCTGGCGACTCGACAAAACACAGGCCGGCAGCGGCGCGCTGGGTGAGATCGGAGCCCACATCATCGACCTGGCTCACTACCTCGTAGGAGACATTGCCAGCGTCGGTGCCGCGACCCGTACGTTTATAGACGAACGGCCGTTGCCGGACGGTTCCGGGAGCGCCAGGGTCGATGTTGACGACGCCTTCGTTGCCACCGTCGAGTTCGCCAACGGGGCTCTGGGTACGCTCGAGTCAACCCGCTTCGCCGCCGGCCGCAAGAATCACCAGGTGGTCGAGATCAACGGTGAGCTCGGCAGCATCCGGTTCAACCTCGAACGACTGAACGAGCTGGAAGTGTTCTGGGTCGGCGACGAGCCGGGCGCGACGCAGGGCTTCCATAACGTGTTGGTGACCGAAGCGCACCACCCGTTCTGGGAACACTGGTGGCCGCATGGCCACATCATCGGATGGGAGCACACCTTCGTGCACGAGTTCGCTCACCTGCTCGATTGCATCGTCAACGATCGAGATATCGCGCCCCACGGGGCTACCTTCGACGACGGCTATCGGGCGGCGGTCGTGTGTGACGCGGTACTGGCGTCGGCCGCGTCGCGTCGTCAGGTCGACGTGGAATACAGCACCGGCGCGTAGCCGGCACTGCGACGGCACAGAGGGACTCGATTGCAGGATCGCACCAGACCCTCGAGGCGAGCACTGATCGCCGGAATATTCGCGTTGCTGGCGAGCAGCGCCTGCGCTGCGCCCGCACCTCGGGTGCTGGTGTTTTCGCAGACCGCGGCCTTCCGACACAGTTCGATCGAGACCGGCGTAGGCGCCATCCGACAGCTCGGTCAGGAACACGGGTTCGTCGTAGAGGCGAGCGAGGACGCCGCCGCGTTCGACGAGGACAATCTGCGCAACTACGACGTTGTGGTTTTTCTGAACACCACCGGCGACGTGCTAGACGGGTCGCAGCAGGCCGACTTCGAGCGCTTCATTCAGGCCGGTGGCGGCTTCGTCGGCATCCATGCCGCCAGCGATACCGAGTACCGCTGGCCCTGGTATGGGCGACTCGTCGGCGCCTACTTCGTGAGCCATCCGATACCTCAGGAAGCCACCCTGCGAGTGATGGATCCGGAGCATCCGGCCACCCGACATCTGGCGCCCGCCTGGGTGCGGTTCGATGAATGGTACGACCTGCGGTACACCGATCCAGGCGTGCATGTCCTCCTGGCGATCGACGAGGACAGCTACGAAGGAGCAATCACCGGGCCTCCGCATGCCATGGCGTGGTCGCACGAGTTCGACGGCGGGCGCGCCTTCTACACCGCGCTGGGGCATACGAACGAGAGCTATTCGGAGGCGGCGTTTCTCCAGCACCTGTCCGGTGGTATCGAATACGCTCTCGGCGCGCACGACGGCCTCGACTACAGCCGGATACGACGTGAGCGCCTGCCGCGCGAGGCCGATTTCACGCGCACCGTGCTCGACGCGGATCTGACCGAGCCCATGGAGCTGGCGGTCGCCGAGGACGGCTCCGTGATCTACGTGGAGCGCAAGGGCGCCGTGAAGCTCTACGACCCGACCGACGGGTCGATCACGGTCGCCGCCCGGATCCCGCCCGCCGAGGACGCCGAGGGATGTTCCGGCTGCGAGGACGGCCTGATGGGCGTGGCCTTCGACCCCGATTTCGCCACCAACGACCACGTATACCTGTTCTACTCGCCGGCCGGAAGCGACGCCAAACAGCTGCTCTCACGGTTCGAGCTCCGCGATCGCCGGCTAGATCTCGACACCGAGATCGTCATGCTGGAGATCCCGGTCCAGCGCAACGTCTGCTGTCATACGGGCGGCTCGATCGCGTTCGATGCCGACGGCAACCTCTATCTCTCGACCGGCGACGACGTCAGCCCGTTCGAGTCGGACGACTTCGCTCCCATCGACGAGCGTCCGGGGCGCGCCGGCTACGACGCCCAGGGGTCCTCGGCCAACACCAATGATCTGCGTGGCAAGATTCTCCGCATCCACCCGGAACCGGACGGCACCTACACCACCCCCGACGGCAACCTGTTCGCTCGGGGCGAGCCGAACACCCGACCTGAGATCTACATCATGGGCGGCCGAAACCCGTTCCGGATCTCGGTCGATTCGCACACCGGCTTCCTGTACTGGGGCGACGTGGGCCCCGACGCCGGCGAGGGCGACATCGCCCGCGGCCCCAGGGGGCACGACGAGATCAATCAGGCCCGCGCCGCCGGCTTCCACGGCTGGCCCTACTTCGTCGGCGACAACAAGCCCTATCGAAACTACGATTTCGCCAGCGGCGAGTCGGGGGCACGGTTCGACCCGCAGCGGCCGTTGAACGACTCGCCCAACAACACCGGCAGGCGCGAGCTGCCGCCGGCACGACCCGCCTTCATCTGGTACCCATACGACAGATCGGCGGAGTTTCCGCAACTGAGCAGCTCCGGCAACGACGGCGAGCGCGATGGCCGCACGGCAATGGCCGGCCCGGTTTTCTACAGCGCCGACTATCGCCCCGCGCCCGGGACCTTCCCGCCTTTCTTCGACGGCAAACTGTTCATCTATGAATGGATGCGAAACTGGATCAAGGTGGTGACGCTGACCGACGACGGCGACCTGTTGCGAATCGAGGATTTCATGCCCTCGACGGAGTTCCATCGCCCGATGGACCTGGAATTCGGTCCCGAGGGTGTGATGTACATGCTCGAGTACGGCTACATCTGGCACCAGCGCAACGAAGATGCGCGTCTACTGCGTATCGATTACTCGCCCGGAGGCGACCGCTAGGCACATGGTTCTCCTCGGCTACGACATCGGCAGCTCCTCGGTAAAGGCGGCTCTGCTTGATGCCGAATCCGGTGCCTGTCTCGCGTCGGCGTCCTCGCCGGACGACGAGATGGAGATCGAGGCGCCACAGCCCGGCTACGCCGAGCAGCATCCGGAGCTCTGGTGGCACCACCTGGTGCGTGCTACGGCCGCCGTGGTGGAGGCCGCCGCCGTTCCAACCACCGAGATCAGCGCCATCGGCATCTCCTATCAGATGCACGGGCTCGTGCTGGTCGACGCGCACGGGGAAGTGCTGAGGCCAGCGATCATCTGGTGCGATAGTCGTGCCGTCCCCGTGGGTGCGGCTGCTATGGAGGCGCTCGGATTCGACTACTGCCAGCGGCACCTGCTGAACTCGCCGGGTAATTTCACCGCCTCCAAGCTCGCCTGGGTACGGGATCACGAGCCGGACATCCTCGCCCGAGCCCGCAAGCTGATGCTGCCGGGCGACTGGATCGCCATGCGCATGACCGGCACCGTGGCTACCACGGTGCCGGGCCTGTCGGAGGGGATCCTGTGGGACTTTGTAAACGAGGACGTCGCGGTGCCACTGCTGCGGCACTTCGAGCTCGACGCAGCCCTGTTACCTGACCTTGTTCCGACCTTCGGACCCCAGGGGACGCTTACCGAAGCAGCCGCCGCCGAGCTCGGACTGCAGGCGGGCACCCCGATCTGCTATCGCGCCGGCGACCAGCCGAACAACGCGCTGTCGCTCAACGTGCTCGAGCCCGGCACCATCGCCGCCACAGCCGGCACGTCCGGGGTGGTCTACGGCGTCAGCGATGTCGCTCAGTCGGATCCAGGCTGGCGGGTGAACACCTTCGCGCACGTCAATCACGCACCCGCCGCGCCGCGACTCGGCGTGCTGCTGTGCATCAACGGCACCGGTATCCTGAACGCCTGGCTACGGCAGCAGGTGTGTCCTCCGGGAACCGACTACGCCGCCATGAACGCAGCCGCACAGCGAATTCCCGCCGGCAGCGACGGCGTCGTCGTGCTGCCGTTCGGCAACGGGGCCGAACGGTTGCTGGAGAACCGTGATCCGGGCTGCCAGATCCACGGCCTGAGCTTCACTCGACACCAGACGGGCCACCTGTTGCGCGCCGCGCAGGAAGGCATCGCCTTCGCCTTCCGGTACGGGCTCGACGTCATGCGCCAGACCGGAATCGAGCCACGGGTGATCCGGGCCGGCTCCGGAAACCTGTTCGCCAGCCCGATCTTCCGTCAGGCGCTCGCCGACACCGCCGGCGCGACGATCGAGCTATTCGACACCGACGGGGCGCAGGGAGCAGCGCGCGGCGCCGGCATCGGTGCAGGAATCTATGAATCCGCCTCGGAGGCGTTCGCCGGGCTCGGTGCCTGCGATCTGGTCGAGCCCGACGGGCAACGGTCCGAGTACGCTGACGCCTATGGCCGTTGGTGTCGTCGGCTCGAGGGCGCGCTCGCCTATTACGACACGGAGAGACGATCAGAATGCCGGTAACGATCGGAGACCACGAGTTCTTTCCGCACATCGGCGAGATCCCGTTCGAAGGGCCGAGCTCTGACAACCCGCTCGCTTTCAAGACCTACGACGCTAGCCGTGTGGTGGGCAGCAAGACCCTGGCCGAACATCTGCGCTTCGCAGTGGCGTACTGGCACAGCCTGGGCGTCGGCGGCGTCGATCCGTTCGGGGCACCGACGCGCGAGCCCGCGTGGTCGAGAGAACCGGACCCGCTGGCGGCGGCGCGCCTGAAGACGGATGCGGCGTTCGAGCTCTTCACCAAGCTCGGGGTGCCGTTCTACTGCTTCCACGACGTCGACCTGGTCGCCGAAGGCAGCTCGGTTCGCGAATCAGAGCGTCTCCTGCAGGGGGCCGTCGAATACGCGGCCGAGAAACAGCGCGCTTCCGGCGTGCAGCTGCTCTGGGGCACGGCCAACCTCTTCTCGCACCCGCGCTACATGAACGGCGCCGCGACAAACCCGGACTTCGCAGTCGTCGCCCACGCTGCGGCGCAGGTGAAATGCGCCCTGGATGCCACCGTCGCCCTCGGCGGTAACAACTACGTGTTCTGGGGCGGGCGTGAGGGCTACATGAGCCTGCTGAATACCGACATGCAGCGCGAGCGCGAGCACATGGCGCATTTCCTGCACGCGGCGCGCGATTACGGACGCGGTCACGGCTTCGACGGCGTGTTCCTGATCGAGCCGAAGCCGCAGGAACCGATGAAGCACCAGTACGACTACGACGCCGCGACCGCCATCGGCTTTCTGCGTGAATTCGATCTGCTGGACGATTTCAAGCTCAACATCGAGGTCAACCACGCCACCCTGGCGGGCCACACCTTCCAGCACGAGCTCCAGGTGGCCGCCGACGCCGGTCTGCTCGGCAGCATCGACGCCAACCGCGGCGACTACCAGAGCGGCTGGGACACCGACCAGTTTCCGGTTGACCTGTATGAGACCACGGAGGCGATGCTGGTGATCCTCGAGGCCGGCGGGCTGGGGAGCGGCGGCGTCAACTTCGACGCCAAGCTGCGCCGCAACTCCACCGATACAGAAGACCTGTTCATCGCCCACATCACCGGCATGGATACCTTCGCCGGCGCCCTGCTGGTAGCAGCCCGGGTCCTCGAAGAATCGGACTATCGTCAGCTGCGCCGAGAGCGCTACGGGAGCTTCAGCGCGGCCCCAGGGGCGGCGTTCGCATCCGGTGAGCTGGGCCTCGCCGACCTTTACCAGATCGCGTCGGCCGGTGGCGCCCCGGAGCCTCGCAGCGGCAAGCAGGAGCTCTTCGAGTCGATCCTCAATCGGGCGCTCCTACCGCCAGGGTGACCACCCGGCGAGCGGGTCGCCCTACGCCCCGGTCCCATGTGGAACCCAGCCGAGACTGCCGTATAATCCGCCAGACCCCGGATGGATCTCTCCGGGTCCCCCTCTGACTCGTGAGTCGGGCCGGGAGGCGCGTATGTGGACGGATAGCGCGAGACGGGCGCTGTTGGGCGCGGTGATTGGGCTATCCGTCCTGTACTGGCTGCCCGATGGTGCGGGCGCGACGCCGGCGGAGGGCCAGGCGGCACCCGACTTCGGGCTGCACTCGACGCTGATCGGAACCTACTGCGTCAGCTGCCACAACGAGCAAACCCTCAGCGGCGGACTGGCGCTCGAAGGCGTCCACGTCGATCACCTCGGCGACGATACCCAGATCTGGGAAAAGGTGGTACGCAAGCTTCGCGCCCGGGCGATGCCCCCGGCAGGAGCAGCGCGACCCGACGAAGCCGGCTATGAGGAAATGCTGACGTACCTGGAGGCGGAGCTCGACCGCGTCGCGATGACGAACCCGAACCCGGGGCGTACCGACACGTTCCGCCGGCTCAACCGCACCGAGTATCAGAACGCGGTACGAGATCTACTGGCGCTGGATGTCGACGTGACCACGCTGCTGCCCCGCGACGACGCCGCCTACGGATTCGACAACGTTAGCTCCGTGGGACTGTCGCCGATGCTCATGGAGCGCTATCTGTCAGCCGCACTCAAGGTCAGCCGCTTAGCCGTCGGCAGCCCGATGCCCGCCCCCGGGAGTCACGTCGCGGTGCTGCCGGCCGATCTCACCCAGGAAGGCCACCTCGACGGCCTGCCGTTCGGCACGCGTGGCGGAATGGCCGTGAGCTACAACTTCCCTCTGCAGGGCGAGTACGAGCTCCGAGTACGGCTTTCCCGCAACCGCAACGAAAACGTCGAGGGCCTGACGGAGCCGCACGTGATGGAGCTGTCGCTGGATGGCGAGCGCCTAGAGCTCTTCACGATCACGCCGAACCGCAATCGTTTCGGTGACTACTACGCCGACGAGGATGTCGACCGCAACCTCGTCGTTCAGGTTCCGGTGGATGCCGGACCGCACGTGGTGGCCGCGACGTTCCTGCAGAAGAACTCGGCGCTCATCGAGACCGAGCGCGAGCCGTTCGCGGCACATTTCAATATGGACCGACACCCTCGGATACAGCCGGGGGTGCGTTCGGTGGGAATCACCGGCCCGTTCGAGACCGGCGGGTCGGGATCGACGCCTAGCCGCGAGCGAGTCTTCGTGTGCCGGCCGCCCAGCGCCGCCGCAAACGACAAGGCGGCATGCGCACGCACAATCATCTCCACCCTCGCACGGCGCGCGTATCGGCGCCCGGTGACCGACGACGACATCTCGCCGCTCATGGGGTTTTACGAGCGCGCCGGCGCCACAGCCGGATTCGAAGGCGGCATCGAAACCGCGCTCCGGGCACTCCTGTCGAGCACCGAGTTCCTGTTTCGTATCGAGCGCGACGTCGATCACTCGGCGGCCGGTACAGCGTATCGGCTCGACGATCTGGATCTGGCGACCCGGTTGTCATTCTTCCTCTGGAGCAGCATCCCGGACGACGAGCTGCTGACGGTGGCCGAGCGCGGCGAGCTTTCAAGCCCCGGAGTGCTCGAGTCCCAGGTGCGCCGAATGCTGGCGGACCCGCGAGCGGAGTCGCTCAGCACGAACTTCGCCGGGCAGTGGCTCCATCTGCGAAACCTGGATGCGGCACGCCCGAACCTGCGGCTGTTTCCCGATTTCGATGACAACCTGCGGCAGGGATTCCGTCGCGAGACCGAGCTGTTGTTCGACAGCGTCGTACGCGAGGACCGCAGCGTCGTCGATCTGTTGACGGCCGACTACACGCATCTCAACGAGCGGCTCGCGGGACACTACGGGATCCCGCACGTCTATGGCGATCATTTTCGTCGAGTGCAGCTGCCCGAGGGGAGCCCGCGAATCGGTATGCTCGGGCACGGCAGCATCCTGACCGTGACCTCATATGCGACCCGCACCTCACCGGTGCTGCGCGGGAAATGGGTTCTCGACAACGTGCTCGGGATGCCCCCACCGCCGCCGCCGGCGACCGTGCCGCCGCTACCGGAAAACGAACCCGGACAACGGGTCCTGTCGATGCGCGAGCGCATGGTCGAGCACCGCGCCAACCCGGTTTGCGCTGCTTGTCATCAGCTGATGGATCCGGCCGGCCTGGCGATGGAGAACTTCGACGCCATCGGACGCTGGCGCGATCACGGAGCTGGCCGCACATCGATCGACGCATCCGGCAGCCTGCCGGGTGGAGCAACCTTCGAGGGCATCGCTGGACTGCGCGCCGCGCTGCTGGCCCGTCCGGATGTGTTCGTGGGCACGCTGACAGAAAAGCTGGTCACGTTCGCCCTCGGTCGCGGGATCGACTATCACGATGCCCCCGCCGTGCGCGCAGTTGTCCGAGAGGCAGCGCCGGATGACTATAGGTTCTCATCGCTGGTGCTCGCGATTACCAAGAGTCGTCCGTTTCAGATGCGGAGGTCGCAATGATCGTCACCAAGATGGCGTTACCGCGCCGAACGTTCCTGCGGGGCCTCGGCGCAACCGTGGCGTTGCCGTTGCTGGACGCCATGGTGCCAGCGCTCTCCGCCGCCGCCGGCACGGCGGCGAGCCCCGTACGCCGGCTCGGGTACGTGTTCATTCCGATGGGGATGAACCCGGTGCCGTGGATCCCGCAGGGCGATGGTGCCATCACGGAGCTGTCGCCGTCGTTAGCCGCGCTGACGCCGTACCTCGATCACCTGAGCGTGGTCACCAACACCGAGCTCCGCAAGGCCTACACGACCGGCAACCACGCGTCGTCCAACGCCGCGTTCCTGAGCTGTACCGGAGGCAAGCGGACCGAAGGCAGCGACTACCAGCTCGGTACCACCGTCGACCAGATCGCCGCGCAACAGATCGGCGGCGACACACCCATTCCGTCGCTCGAGCTGGGTACCGATCTGATCGCCCAGGTCGGCAACTGCGACAACGGATACGCCTGCGTATATATGAACAGCCTGTCGTGGTCGTCGCCCACGACGCCGCTGCCACCCGAGGCCGACCCCCGGGCGGTCTTCGAACGCCTGTTCGGTGACGGCGGCACCGCGGAGCAGCGCAAGGCGCAGATGAAGACTGACGCCAGCATCCTCGACTGGGTGATGCACGACATGGCGCGCCTACAATCGAAGCTCGGCGGCGGCGACCGCGCCAAGGTCGACGAGTACCTCGACACCGTGCGCCAGGTCGAGCGCCGGATCCAACGTGCCGAGCAGGTTGTCGAATCCACGGTGCTGCCGGAGCTCGATCGGCCGGCCAGCGTACCCGACTCCTGGGAGGAGCACGTCAAGCTCATGTTCGACCTGCAGGTACTGGCGCTTCAGGCCGACATGACGCGGATCATCACGTTTCAGCTGGCGCGCGAGGGCAGCACCAGGACCTACCCGCAGATCGGCGTGCCGGAGCCTCATCACCCGGTGTCGCACCATGTGAACGACCCCGTGAAGCTGGCCAAGTTGGCCAAGATCAACGCCTATCACGTGTCGCTGTTCGGGTACTTGCTGGAGAAGCTGCGGTCGACGCCGGATGGCGACGGCACCTTGCTCGACCACACGACGTATCTGCTCGGAAGCGGCATGGGCAATCCGGACGTGCACGATCACACCAACCTGCCGATCGTCGTCGCCCGTGGCGGCGCCGGCCGGGTCAAGGGCGGCTGGCACATCAGATACGACGAGCCCATGCCGTTGGCCAATCTCCATCTGACGCTGCTGGATCACGTCGGCGTGCACCTGGATAGCTTTGTCGACAGTACCGGGCGCGCCGGCGAAGTGCTCGAGCCGCTGAGCCTCTGACCGCCCGATGTCTGCCAACGATGTGCTGACCGCCTTGACGCGAAGGTGCGGCTACCTTGCGGTGATCGTCGCGGTCGCGGTCGGCGGTCCGCTGGCGGCAGGCGAGCTGACGCTCGTCGATGCCGTCCAGCGCGGCGACGTCGAAGCCGTGCGGGCGCTGCTCGCCGCCGGGGCGGAGATCGACGAGCCGCAGGCGGACGGAACCACGGCACTTCATTGGGCGGCCTATCGAGACGACGCCGAGATGGTCGCGCTGCTACTCGGCTCGGGCGCTACCGTCCGCTCGACCAACCGCTATGGCGTGCGACCGATCTCGTTGGCCGCCGTCAACGGCAACGCGTCGATCCTCGCGGCTCTGTTGGCCGCTGGTGCAGACGCCAACGCGACGCTCGAGGAAGGCGAGACCGTCCTGATGACAGCATCACGCACTGGCAAGCTGGCGGCGGTCGAGCTGTTGCTGGCACACGGAGCCGACGTCAACGCAATCGAGACCTGGCGCGGACAGACGGCGCTGATGTGGGCCGCCGCCGAGGGCCACACCGACGTGGTCAAGGCGCTGCTGGCGCACGATGCGGACTTGCACGTGGCGTCTTACAAGGCGTTCACGGCATTGCTGTTCGCAGCCCGCCAAGGGCACGTAGCCGCCGCCGAGATCCTGCTCGATGCCGGTTCCAGCCTGGAGGAGTCGCTGACGGTCAACGCCCGACGCACCGCCGGCGGGCTGGAGCGTGACCCGGCCTCCGAGGCCGGGGTCAACGCCTTTCTGCTTGCGGTGGGCAACGCACACTACGAGCTCGCCGCCATGCTTCTGGATCGCGGCGCCGATCCCGACGTCGCGCCCCGAGGCTGGACGGCCCTCCATCAGGTCACCTGGGTACGGAAGGCTGGTATTGCCGGCAGCAACGACCCGGCGCCCGAGGGTTCCGGCAACATGACGAGCCTCGCTTTTGTCCGCCGGCTGGTGGCGGCCGGCGGCGACGTCAACGCACGCGTGACGAAGCGTCCGCCCGCCGGGATCACGGCGCTGAACTTCGCCGGCGGGACTCCGTTTCTGCTCGCGGCGCGCACCGCAGATGTCGAATACATGCGCCTGCTGGTGGAGCTCGGCGCCGATCCGCTGCTGACCAACGACGACGGCTCAACGCCGCTGATGGTCGCCGCCGGCCTCGGAACCTCTTCACCAGGAGAGGACCCGGGAACGGAGCCCGAGGTGATCGAAGCGGTCAAGCTGGCACTCGAGCTCGGAGGCGACATCAACGCGGTCGACGTCAAGGGCGAGACCGTGATGCACGGGGCCGCCTACAAGGCGGTACCGCAGGTGGTGCGGCTGCTCGCCACCAAGGGGGCCGACGTCGCCATCTGGAACCGGCAAAACTCGCGGGGCTGGACGCCGCTGAAGATCGCCGAAGGCGTGCACCGCGGCATGAACATCATCATTTCGCGGCCCACAGCGGCGGCATTCCGTGAAGTGATGCTCCGTGAGGGCATCGATCCGGTCACCGATCCGGACGGGGAAACGCGTCCTGGCGGGAGCCGCTGACCGGAGCGCCGCCATCCGCGAGCGTCGCGCCTGGTGGCCGCGAATCGCGGGGGCTGATCGAGGGTTTGCCGGTTACAGGCCCTAGTCTCCGAGACCGAACGTGAAGACCGCGTTCCCGGCGGCGATCGAAACGTACGGCTGGCCGTTCACGGCGTAAGTTATCGGCCCCGCGTGCACGTGCCCGCCGACGTTTACATGCCACAACTCCTCACCGTTGTCGGCGTCGAGGGCGAAGAAGTAGCCGCCGACGGTGCCGCCGAAGACGAGACCTCCGGCGGTCGACAGCAACCCTGATGTGGATCGCGGCGCAATCGGGAACTCCCAACGAATGTCTCCGGTCGCCGGATCGATGGCGCGAATAGCACTGTAGTACTCGTCGGGCGGTGCCAGCCGTCGCCCGGAGCCGTCCGAGAACCACTCGCCCTCGACGTACTCCTGTTCGCGCTTGAAGTACTCCTGTTCACCATCATAGGCATTGACGTAGAACAGGCCACTACGTGGGCTGAACGCGGGCGACCACCAGTTGGTGGCGCCGCCGATGGTGGGCGCGACGACGACTCCTTCCAGCGACGGCTCCAGGCCCGGGAACCGGATCGGCCGGCCCCGCTCGTCGAGGCCCTCGGCCCAGGTTTGCTTGGCGAACGCCTCGCCGACCAGGAACTCGCCGGTCTGCCGGTCGAGCGTGTAGTAGAAGCCGTTGCGATTGGCCCACATCATCGCCTTGCGGGTCTCGCCGTCGACGGTGACATCGCCGAGGACGGGAATCTGGATCGCGTCCCAGTCGTGGACATCATGCGGCGTGAACTGAAAATGCCATCGCAGCTCACCGGTATCGGCGTCAATCGCCAGGGCCGAGTCCGAATACAGGTTGTCGCCCATCCGATTGTCGCCGTTCCAATCAGGACCGGGATTTCCCGTGCCCCAATAGATCAGGTCGAGATCCGGATCGTAGGAGCCAGTGATCCACGTCGGAGCACCCCCCGTTCGCCACGAGTCGCCCGCCCAGGTCGCATTGTCCGGGTGGTCCGGCCCGGGAATCGTCCAGGCGCGCCAGCGTAGCTCGCCGGTTGCGGCGTCGTAGGAATCGAGGAAGCCGCGAATGCCGTATTCGCCGCCGGCAATGCCCGTGACCACCTGGTCCTTGACGATGAGCGGCGCCGCGGTCTTGCTGTATCCGGAGCTGTGCTCCGCCACCTCTCGATTCCACAGCAAGTTGCCAGTGCGCGCGTCGATGGCGACGAGATGCGCATCCAGCGTGCTCATGTACAGCGTTTCGCCCAAGATCGCCACGCCGCGGTTGTTACGACCGCAGCAAATCCGCAGATCGTCCGGCAGCTCGTGGTCATAGCGCCACAAAGGCCGGCCGGTAGCAGCATGGAGCGCGACCACATTGCTCGGTGCTTCGGTGACGAACATGACCCCGTCGACGACCAACGGCGTGGTCTCGGCACGATCGATCTGTGGAATCTGATACACCCACTTCAGCTCGAGCTGCGCCACGTTGCCGGTGTTCACACCGTCGAGCCGACTATGCCGCTGACTGTCGAGCGTCCCCGAGTACATCAGCCAGTTCTCCGGCTCGTCGGCGGCATTCAGCAGTCGCTCCCAGGTCACCGGTGAAAGCGCCACCGTCGCCTGGCTCGTTACCGCCGGCTCC
The DNA here is from genome assembly GCA_965197275.1 of Acidobacteriota bacterium. GTDB lineage: Bacteria > Acidobacteriota > UBA890 > UBA890 > WLXD01 > DASCOT01. The sequence goes on along the minus strand of CBDAMQ010000031.1, from coordinate 109,478 downwards.
TGGGCCGCTACCAGCTGCACGGAGACGACGGCAATGAGGACGAACGGGAGTCGTTTCATGATGACCGCCCTTTGCGGAGCGAGAAGAGGTAGGCGACGAGGTCGTCCACCTCGCCTGCCGTGAGAGTGTCCGCGTAGGTCGGCATGCTCGACGTCTTGACCTGCTCGCTCGCCTGGATCTGGTTCTTGGCGAAATGCCAGAGGTTCTCCCCTTCGTCCATGATGCTGAGGGAGAAGGTGTCCTCATTCATGCGTAGGCCCTCGACAACCGAGCCGTCGCCGCGCGTGACCCGCAGCGTCCACCAGCGCGGGGCGACCTCTTCGTCGGGGGCAACCAGGTCTGTCTCCAGCTCTCCCGGGTCGCGGCGGTTGGCCACCGTCGACAGGTCGGGACCGAGCCGGCCGCCCACGCCGTCGACCATGTGGCAACTGGCGCAGTTCCCCTTGTCGCCGAAAATCTCCTGCCCGGCGCTGACGTTGCCGGGCAGGTCGTAGTCGCCAGGGTCGAGGTTCAGCGAGTGGATGTACGCGATGACCTGCCAGACGGTCTGGTCGGGGGCGGTCGGGCTGATCCCCATCATCGCGGTGCCATCGATGCCGTGCCGAATGACGGCGAAGAGCCCCGCGTCGGTGCTTGCGGTGGCGAACGTGCCGGTTGTCAGATCCGGCGCCGCGGTCTCGCCGCCGCCGGTTCCGTCGAGCCCGTGGCATCGACCACACTGCGCCTGGTACACGCGCCGGCCCATGCGGACATCGACCGATGTCGTAAGCAGGTTCTCCTGAGCCGCTATCGGCGCGGCAGTGGCCGCACTGATCAGCAGCCCGCCGATGAGGCCTTGCCCGATGGCTCCGATCATCTTTTGTCACATGCCGGCATTCTGCCAACGACGTCTTCGCGCGACAACCGGACTCGCGGTACTCGTCCGAGCTAGCGGCAGTTGGCCGACAGACTCGACAGCGCCGTCACATTGAGGGCGTCCCGATCCCCGCGGATAAGAAAACCCTTCGCCTCGACGCGGTGCCCCTCCAGATCATCCGGGCGCGGGAACACGTACAGGAGATCGAACGACGCCACACCGCGCAACACGGTGATCGAGCGGCGCCGTGCCTCGCCGGTCGATGCGTCGGGGTTCCGGGTGCGTGTGGGGAGGCTCGCACGCGTGACGATCCAGGCATCGTCCGGCCCTCGGGTCAGACAACCGACCACCCGCACCAACGAATGGTCGGGTACTTCCTGCGGGCCCTCGGCGCCCTCCAGCAGAACCGCCGCGAGGTCGTCTATGCGCAGATCCTCCGCGCCGGTCGGAAACCCGTTGATGTGAAGGATGTAGCTCAGGATATCCAGGTAGGCCCGGTCGCCGAGGCTCGCCTCGGCCTCTGGAGGCATGGTGCGGACGAACTCGAACAGGTCCAGGAGCGGCAGACTGGTCCAATCGCGCAGAAAGCCCTCTCCAGCAAGCGCGCTGGCGCTGTCACCCTCCAGGCCGACGCCGTGGCACGAGGTGCAGTCGGCGCGGTAGCCCACCCGGCCGCCTCGACCTGCGCCATGCTGAAGACCGCGTCGCGTACCGTGGCTCGATCCTGGGCCGCAGCCGTCACAGCGAACAAGCTGACGGTGAGACCAACGGCCAGCGGGACGGGAATCAGAGACGGGCGCATGCTCTTGAGAGTATGCCTCCAGCGCCGATCGCCGGACCGGCTCGGCGCGGAATCTTCCGGATCTAGAAAACGAACACGGCGTTCTCGCGTCGCAGCTGCAGCACGAGGGCGTCCGGATCGACGACGAGCCGCTCGGGCTCGAAGTCGCAACGGATCGCCACGCGGGCAGACTCTCCGGCCGCCAGCACCACGGTGGATCGCGCCTCGGCATAGACCTCCGGGATCGTCGAGGCGCCCGACGCCGTGACCGTGTCGCCGGTGGGGTCGTCAGGTGGCGTGCCGGCGTCATCCGGGAAGCGCTCGCCGCGCGATGCGGCGACCTCGATCGACATCGTTCCGGTGCCGACGTTCTCGACCGTCGCCGTGACCTCCCACGCCGTTCCGTCTCGGTCGACGCGTACCTCCGAGAGCTCGTACTCAGGCGCCACGACGTCGAAGAACCACTGCTGCACGAACGCGTCGAACGCCTCGGCGTCGGGTGCCCGGGGTCGGAGGGTCGCCACCAGATCCTGAAGGCCTGGATGATCCGGGCTCGGGTTGTAGATGGCGATGAACTCCTTCAGGCCAGCGAGCATGTTGTCGCGACCGATGAGGTTGAGCAGCATCCAGGCCACCCAACCGCCCTTGTCGTAGGTGACCGTGGTGTCGCCGGCGCGACTGCCGTCGATCTTCACCAGCGGGCGCTCGGAATCTACCTGCCGCAGATCGCCGTAGCGCTCCTCGATGCGCTTGGCGAACTCGATGCGCGCACCGACGCCATCCACCGCTTCGCTCAGCAGCATGGTGGAGAAGTGCGACATACCCTCGGAGAGGATGTTGCCGCCCGGCCCGCGACCAGGCATCAGCAGGTTGGCCCACCACTGGTGCGCCGCCTCGTGCGCCGTCACCAGGAAGGCGGTTCGCGCCCGCGGGTCGTTGCGGGTCAGAAAGCCGATCCCCTCCGAGAAGGTGATGTTGGTCGGAAACCCTTGCGCGTACTGCGCCAGGTTGGGGAACTCGCTGAGCTTGAGCTCCTCCCAGGGATAGGGATAGAACCACTCCGAATAGAACCGCCGCGACGCATCGAGGGCGGCGGCAATCTCGTCGATGTTGTACGTGTGCTCTGGATGGTAGAAGACGGCCGTCCCGTCGCCCCGTCGAACGTCCCAGCGCCCCGCAACGACGTTGAAGAACGACACCGGGTAGTCGCTCACCCAGACCACCTGCCGCAATCCGTCCGCCACCGACTCGCTCTTCAACGAGCCCACCGAGTTGAGGGTGTATTCCTCAGGGGCAACGATCCGTACCCGGGTGGTGAACGGCGGTCCTCCGTTGCTGAACGCAGGCGGCGTGATGCCGTCGAAGTGATCGTCGGGATACTCGGGCGGTTCGTAGCTGTTGTCGTCATCGATGCCGATGCCCTCGACGAACCCCACCGTGGGTACGAACGTCGGGCCCAGGCTACCGAGCACGATGCCGGCCGGCAGCACGAACTGCGCGGCTCCGCCACCGCCCTTGGTGTATCCGCGCGGCAGCGTGGCTTCGTAGGCGAAACCGATTCGAACGCTGTCGCTCGGCTGCAAGGGCTGGAGCGGCGACAGCACGTGCAGCCCCTGGCGGTCGTCCGACTCGGCCGCCGCCCCATCCACCGTCCAGGTCACCTCGCCCCAGTCCCCGACGGTCAGCGGCACGCCGGTGAGCGCCACGTTCAGCTGGTTTTGCAGGTCGTAGAAGCCGTTAACGGTGAAGGCGCGTTCCGCCGGACGCAGCACGAGGTCGATATCGGCATGGGTGACGTAGGGCGTCGGCGCGTCCTTCCACGTCGTCAGGTTCTTGCGCCAGTAATCCTTCTGTTGCTTCTCTGCTGCCTCGCTCTGGTAGCCGGCGTTCAGGCGGCTGTATAGGGGCAGACCGGTGACCAGCGGCAGCAGCAGGAACGGCGAGAGGCTGACCGTGCTCCACGCCAGCGCTTTGGGTCGCAGTCGATGTACAACGCGGTTAGCGTCGAACTCCTGACGCCCGAAGAGGCGCACGGCGAGTGCTACGAACAGCACCGCCCAACCGAGCACGTAGAGTCGGTTCAACATCAACGGGTCGCGGTTGAGGCCGAGCGCCCCCATATCGCTCCACGACACGACGCCCCAGGCCATCCAGTTCGTGACCCAATTGAGCCCATCGCCGCCGACGATCTTGTAGAGCGTGTAGAAGATCACCCCGATGCAGATCCCATAGGTCGTGTAGCGGCTCCGCGTCGCGGCGTACACCGCCATCACGAAGGCGCTCCACACCAGGAAGGTAGGCACCAGAATCAGGCCCCAAACAACGGCGAACGGGGCGAGCGAAACGCTCACCGGGCTGTCGAAGAACAGTTGCTGAACGAGCAGGATCACGACGCACGCCACCAGGGCCGCGACCAGAATCACGGCGCCGACCATGCTCGTCCCCACCGCCTTGCCCGCTAGGATCGCGCCCGTCGGCGTCGGCGTGGCGTAGTAGATGGAGGCGAGCCCGGTGCTGAACTCACGCTGCAACGACTCGACCATGTAGAACAACAGCAGCGAGCAGACCATCAACGTCAGCGCGTTCATCATGCTCACCGCCATCAGGCCCGGGGTGAGCAGCAGCGGCGCGTCGAAGGCACCCACGGTGACGACGTTGCCGGTCGCCTGGAGAATCACCAACGGTACGAACAGGTACATGCCCGGACGGGTCAGCAACTCCCACAGCTCGGCTCGCGCCACCGTCCAAGCCGCGCTGATGAACCCGAGTGGCAGTGTGCTCATCCGCAGTGGCGCCAGGGGAAGTGGTCGCAACGTGCCGATTGTCTCGGGTGCAGCAGTCGACGCGGCCGCATGATGCCGCGCACGCCGCTTCGCCGCTCGCGGTAGCCAGGCACCTATCGCATCGACCGCGGACCGCACACGGCTCGTCTGCGCCGCACCGCGCAGCGTCGCACTGAACCTGCGCTGGCTGTACCAAACCGCCATCAAACCGATGGCTGCCAGCACCGCCCTGCTGGTCAGAAAGCCGGCATCGAACCCGATCGGTTCGGCGTTGTAAAACGCCACGCCGCGGTCGACCTTCAACCAGGTCTCGTTCAACCAGCGGAAGCCTGACGGGTCGATCAGCATCAGCAACCGGTTGATCGACGGGCTCAGCCAAGTGGGCGTCCAGCTCACCAGAAACCCGAGCGTCCCGAGCATTACCGCCAGGGGCAGCACGAACACGAGGATCGGGCGGCGCGTACGCTCGCCGATCGCGAAGGCGGTGCCGGCGAGGAAGACGATCATAGGCAGGCCGAACACCAGCGCCGGCACAAGATAGTTGGCTACCCGCAAGGGCCCGATGTACTCCTGCGTGGCGGCATCGGCCAGCGCATGGTTGAAGAACATCGACATCGCCAGGTGCAACCCGAGCACCGCCGCGAAGCTGCCGAGGACGGCGAGGAACTTCCCCCAGATGTACTCCGCCGGCGACAGCAAGGTGGCGTGCAGCAGCTCGCCGAGCTTGTGCTCCTCGTCACGGATCACCGTCATGCCGGCGGCGATTGCCAGGAAGAAGCCATAGAGAGCCAGAACGGTGACCCCGATGACCTGGGCGACGGCGAACTGCGACGTGATGTGGGCCTCGGTGCCGCCGACGGTGGAGTTTCCGGAGCCGATACGCACGTTGCCGTTCGACAGCCCCCACGTCAGCAGGGTCAGGACCAGTATCAGCACCCAGAAGATCGGCCGGCGGGCGTTGTGCAGAGCGTCGAGCCTCAGCACCTGCCACACGCGAGAAAAGCTCATGCCGCCGCCCCCCTCCGTCCCTCGTCCGTCTGCATCAGCGTGAGGTAGGCATCCTCGAGGGTTGGCGGCGCCGACTCGAAGCCGGCAGGCGGCGCGCCCTCGGGCACATGCACGCGCACCCGGTTGCGACCTTCGAACAGGATCGCCTGGGTGACACGATGCTCGCGATCTATGACCTCGAGCTCATCGGCAGTGGCGGTGCCTTCGAAGATCGTTCCCTGGATCGCCGCGCGCGCCTCGGCAGGAGTGGTCGTGGCAACCAGTGCGCCTCCGCGAATCACCGCAAACCGCGGGCAGAGCACCGCGACGTCCTCGACGATGTGTGTAGAGAGCACGACGGTGCGCTCCTCGGCGAGCTCGGCAAGCAGCCGATAGAAGCGCAGGCGCTCCTCCGGATCGAGCCCCGCCGTGGGCTCGTCGACGATGATCAGGTTGGGGTTGCCGGCTAGCGCCTGGCTGATGCCGAGCCGCTGGCGCATGCCACCGGAATAGGCCTTGAGCTTGCGGCGCGCCGCAAAGGACAGATTCACTCGCTCCAGCAACTCGCCAGCGAGCTTCTTGAGCCCTCCCGGCGCCTCGACACCCTTGAGCTTGAGCAGATAGATGAGCATCGCCTGGCCGCTCATGTGAGGCGGAAAGCCGAAGTCCTGCGGCAGGTAGCCGAGCTGACGCCAGATCGTCTGCGGATCGGCGAGCAGGTCCTCACCGTTGAATGAGACGTCGCCAGAGGTCGGCTCGAGCAGACCGGCGACAATCCGCATCAGGGTGGTCTTACCGGCCCCGGATAGACCTTCACCAGATTGCGGATCTTCAACGTGTCCTGCTCCTCAGTCCTCGTTGTCTTCTTGATCGTCGGGGGCTCGGTATTCGAGTAGATCGGCGGGTTGGCACTGCAGCGCCTCGCAGATCGCCTCCAGCGTGGAAAAGCGCACCGCCCGTGCCTTGCCCATTTTCAGGATCGACAGGTTCTGTGCCGTGATGCCGATGGTCTCCGCCAGGTCCTTCAGGCGCACCTTGCGGCGGGCAAGCGCGACGTCAAGATTGACGATGATCGGCATCGGCAGCTTCAGATGGTCAGGTCGGCGTCGGCGGAGATGTCGCAAGCAATGCTCATCACGTGGCCGATGACGATGTTCGCGACGCCGGCCAGGAGCAGCGACACCTCGGTGCCAAGCTCCAGGGTGGCGTGGGTCGAACCGAACAGCGCAGCGAAGATTCCCGCCAGCACTCCGAGCACGGGTCCGAGGACGCCGAGAACAACCATCAACTGGCCGGCGCGACGGATTCGCATGGCGTTCTCCGCGGCCAGGATCACCCCGTCCTCGTATAGCGCCAGGAGGCGTTCGTACTGGTAGAGGATTGCGCCCACCAGAAAGGCACCCGGGCACACCAGCAGAATCAGCACGGCGACGTCGCGTCCGGTGAGATCTTCGACGGGTATCCTGGTCCCCGCGACCTCGACCATCGGCTTGACCATTTCCAGGCCCAGCACCAGGCTGACGATCACAGCAGCGGCAGCCAGCACCAGCAGCCCGATCAACGCTCGGAGGGCCAACCGGAGCCGCCGGCTGAGCGTCCTGATGCTCGCCAGTCGTCGGTCCCCCGTGTCGCGCAGCTCGTCCAGCTTCATCAGCGCCTCGCTGCGAGCTGGCTCACGTCGCGGCCGACGTGCCATCTCGACATTCAGCGATTAGTTATCGATAAACAATAACTATCCATTGAACATCGATAAGTCAAGCTCGACGACCTATAGGGACTATCGGACCCTCTGGTAGGCCACGTTGTTGTCCTCGACGCTCTCCTTTAGCTTGCTGTTCGGATCCACGACCACGAGGAGGAACTTACCGGCCACTGCCGTGCCGGCGGTGCCCGAGAGCGTCACGACCCGACGACCATAGCTACCCAGTTTGCCTACTCTGGTTTTGTCCAGGAGCCCATCGCGGCTCTTCTGGAAGACACTGTCGACGGAGAGATACGCCGCGACTTCGACCTTCTTACGAGCGCGGTGCGGGCTCGTATTGATCACTTCCACCTCGACGCTCAGGTCCGTGCCTCGCTCGCCGGGCCGCTCCGCGGTCTCCACGTCCCCGACCTGCGAAACGATCTCCGGCAGCATCGGCTCGACCGGTACGGTGTCGCGCAGCAGGGCGGCCGACGTCGTATTGCGGGCGATACCTTCGGCCAGGAGGATCATATCGATCGCGTCGATGTCCCCGGGTACGAGGTTCTGCAGCATCATCGTGAACGCAATCTGCGCCCCCGTTTCACGTGAGTGCATGTAGGCAGTCCAGTTCAGGACGTTCGTACCGAAGCTGCCGCCCTTGCGCCCGTAGCGGCTGAAGACGGCGGAGAAGTTCGGTAGCTCGAGAACCCACTCGAGGTGTCGCCGTACAACCGCATCAACGTCGTCAGCCAACAGATCGCCGGAGAGCAACCGGGTCATCAAATTCATATACGTCCGGCTCGTCGAGCGACTGAAATGCGACTGCGTCAGAGCTGTCACCTCTTCGGCACTGCTACCGAACACCGGGGCGCAACCAGCAGGTGCCCGTTGCCAGGGAGGCGCGAAGCAGCGCACCTTGCGCAGCCGGTTCATGTACTGCTTCTTGTGCATGTCGGCGAAGACACGCGCGACCTCATCGTGGTAGCCACCCACGTCGTTGCCGCTGTAGTCGGCCAACATGCGCGGGCCAATGTCTTCCTCGTCCGGGTTCGCAACCCACGTGTTGAAGAAAGCGTTTATGGGTCGAGGGCGATCGTGATGCCCAGCGGTGTTGACGTAGGTATCGACGACCTCCTGCATCGCAGCGTCACCGAGCTCGGAGATGAACCAGTCGGGAGCTGCGTTGTCGCTGAAGGCGATCATCTGGCGCGCGACCTGATCCGGCGTCACTTTGGACGGCCGACCCAGGTCCTCCCACGCCGCCTCCAGCGCTCCCCCGTCGAGCGAGCTCCAGAAGCGCGCCCAAGTGTCACGTGGCATGAGCTTGTGGGGAGTGATCGTGCTCCGAGCCCAGCGGTCGGACGAAGCGACGCGCCCGGTAGCAACGGCCTCTGCATAGCCAATCAGTACCAGGGTCTTGACGGTGGACGCGGTGGCCTGCAGCCGATCGGCATTGAAGTGGCGCTCCCACCCATCGGTGACGTGGTTTACCGATAGGGCACACTTGTCACTGTTGGATAGGCAGAAGTCGATGGTCTCGGCTACCGTTCGACTTGCTGCTCTGGCGTGGCCAATCGCCGCAATGGGTTCGATGACCTGACGTCGGATCGGCGAGTCGCGATCGGCCGCCGACCACTGCTGCGACGCGGCGTTCGCCGATGCTCCTGCAGCGCTACACATCCCGACTACGAGCACGATCACCGGCGGCACAGGACGTCTCATAGTCTGGTTCAAGCCTCCGATACCTTGACCGGGTACGTTCGCTGTAAGGACGTGTAGCGTATTCCGTCGCTGCTACTCGAGTCGTCGAGCCACGCCGTTGTTGTGCGTCGTGGCCCATGCCGACACACCGATCGGAACTGCCCAGACAAGCGCCTGCTCCCACCACTTCAGCGGTCGCCTGACCTTGCGCTCCAGCACGCCTTCGAGGGCACGCAGTCCGGCCCAGCCCACGACCTTGATTCCCACGAGCTTCTCCAAACCGGGGTTGCTTCCCAGCACCGGGTTGGTTTCGACTCCGCCGGCTCCTAGCGCTCGTTGCGTCGAGGCGACGTCACCGGCCGAAGCCGCGATGTAGCCCATATGCGCCACGTTGGGGCGCGGCGCCATTGAGGCGCACCCGATACTTCCAACAAGCGCAACGAGGAGCGCCAGGATCGCAAACCAGCGAACAATGGAGGATATCGGAGCGCCATCTGCGACCGTGCTCTCTCGTGTCGCGCCATTGGCACATTGCTGCGATGGTGCATTGTGAAAGGCCGAAAACGACTTCGACTGTGGCAGTTAGTCATAGGTTTCTCCCTGTGTCGATCTCGCCTCAGCCGCTAATACATAGTATTAATCACTTTTAGTGCGTATTCGACAGATTTGCTGGTGAAACCGCATGGTAAGTAAGCCGTGCTCGGCGAACAAATGGATTGCACACCTACTGCAATGATGCGAGTCCAGGAGCGGCCAGTTTTGGGCTTGGATGGGTCGTGCGACTTGGGGTAGCGTTGCGGTATGCGTGCGACGCGTTCTCGAAAGGCCAGCTACCAGTCTCGCTACCTGGGTCAACAGCTCGAGCGCGAGGTGACCCGGCTGGTGAACGACGAGGGCTACGCCTCGGAAGCAGAAGTCGCCCGCTGGCTCGAGCGCGACCCCAGCACGTTCAACCGCTGGGTCAACGGGTTCTCGCACCCGAGCACCGATGCCGATTGGCAGGCGCTCACCAAACTGGGCATCGCCAGCGGTTTCCTGCGCCGGCTCGAGCTGCTAGACAAGCTGGATGCCTGGCGTGCGGACCTCGGCCTCTCGGTCGAAGAGCTAGTGACGCTGGCGGTTCAGGTACAGAACCAGTCGCGTGGTACTCCGATCTTCCGCGTCGATCCGGGCCGCCAGGAGAAGCCTGGGGCTTCCGGGTAGGGACCGCTCCGGCAGCGCTGCTGCCGCGCTCATTGACGCTCAGCGAACCACCGTGGTATCAACCTGCGGGGGGTAGAGCGCATGGGCATGGACGTCTCTCGACGACAGCTGTTCAAGGCAGGCGCGGCGGCGATCGCGACCACCACCTTCGGCTTCGATCTGCGTCCGGCCCACGCCGCGGTGCGCCAGCTCAAGATCGCGCGCACGACGCAAACGCACAGCGTCTGTCCGTACTGCGCTGTCGGCTGCAGCGTCGTCATCCACACGCTGGGCGATGGGGCCGACAACGTGAAACCGTCGGTTGTGCACGTCGAGGGCGATCCCGACAGCCCGATCAACCGCGGCACGCTGTGCCCCAAGGGCATCAGCCTGAAGGACTACGTCAACAACGATCGGCGGCTGGAGCGGCCCCTGTACCGCGCCCCCGGCGCGACGGAGTTCGAGGCCATCGCTTGGGATGAGGCTCTTGATCGCATGGCACGGCGCATCAAGGACACTCGCGACGCCGGGTTCGAGGAGCGCGACACCCAGGGGCGTACCGTCAACCGGCTCACCAACCTGGCGCTGATTGGCGGGTGCACCGACACCAACGAGGTCAACTACCTGCTCGGTAAGCTGCGCTTCGGCCTCGGAATCCTGCCGTACGAGAATCAGGCACGTTTGTGACACGGCCCCACGGTGGCCAGTCTGGCCGCCACGTTCGGTCGCGGGGCAATGACCAACGGCTGGACGGACGTCGCCAACGCCGATGTGGTGCTCGTCATGGGGGGCAATCCGGCCGAGAACCATCCGGTGGGGTTCCGCTTCGTCATGCAGGCGAAGAAGGAGCGCAACGCCAAGCTGGTGTGCGTCGACCCGCGCTTCAACCGTACCGCGGCGGTCTCCGATGAGTACGTCGCGATCCGTGCCGGCAGCGACATCGCTTTCCTCGGCGGCCTGATCAACTACGCGCTGACCAACGACCGCTACCATCGCGAGTACGTGGCTCAGCACACCAACGCCGCCTTCGTGATCGCTGACGGCTTCGGGTTCGAGGACGGTCACTTTTCCGGCTGGGACGAGGAAACCAGCACCTACGATAAGTCGACCTGGAGCTACGAGCTCGACGGTCGTGGCCACGCGCGCGTCGACCCGACGCTGCAGCATCCGCGCTGCGTCTTCCAGCTCATGGCGCGTCACTATGAGCGCTACACCGCCGACGTGGTGGCGTCGATCAGCGGCTGCAGCGCCGAGGCATTCGAGCGCGCCGCCGAGGTGATCACCTCGTCCGGCCGCGCCGGACGCTCCGGGACCGTCCTGTATGCCCTTGGCTGGACCCAGCACAGCCACTCCGTCCAGTTGATCCATTGCGCCGCGATGTTGCAGCTGTTGCTGGGCAACATCGGCATGCCCGGCGGCGGCGTCAACGCTCAGCGCGGCCACTCCAACATCCAGGGCGCTACCGACATGGGCGCCTGGAACATGCTACCCGGCTACCTGAAGGTCCCCAAGGCCCCGCAGACATCGCTGGCCGAATACAACGCCGCCAACTCGCCGCGCGCGTTGCGCCCGAACTCGATGAACTACTGGGGCAGCACGCCGCGCTTCATGACCAGCCTGCTCAAGGCCTACTACGGCGCCAACGCCCAGGCATCGAACGACTTCGGCTACGACTGGCTGCCGAAGATCGACGAGAGCGCCAACCACAGCTGGGGACAGATTTTCGACCGTATGAACGAGGACGAGATGGAGGGCCTGATCTCGTTCGGAATGAACCCGGTGGCCAACGGACCCAACACTCCGAAGATGATTGCGGCGCTCGGCAAGCTGAAATGGATGATCGTGGTCGAGAACTTCGAGACCGAGACGGCAGCGTTCTGGAAGGCGCAGGATCTCGCCGGCGAGTACTACCCGAGGGCCAAGAGGCCCGAGGACATCGACACCGAGGTCTTCCTGCTGCCGGCGGGCTGCTTCGCCGAGAAGGACGGCACATTCGTCAACTCCTCACGCTGGCTGCAGTGGAAGGACGCCGCCCTACCCCCGCCTGGCGACGCCAAGAACGACCAGGAGATCATCGCCAGGCTGTTCCTGAAGCTCTGTGAGCTATACCGACAGGAAGGCGGTACCGCCGCCGAGCCGCTGCTCAACATCGCCTGGGACTACGGCAACGCGGTATCGCCGTCGCTGACCGAGGTGGCCAAGGAGGTCAGCGGACGATCGATCGGCGATGCGCGACAGGTTGGTGGATTCGGTGAGCTGCGCGCCGACGGCTCGACGCTCTGCGGCAACTGGCTCTACTCCGGCTCGTTCACCGAGGCCGGCAACATGATGGACCGTCGCGGACAGGAAGATCCCACCGGGTTGGGACTGTTTGCCGACTACGCCTGGAGCTGGCCAGCCAACCGCCGCGTGCTATACAACCGCGCCTCGGCTGACGCCGCCGGCCAGCCCTGGGACGCGACGCGCGCGCCGATCCGCTGGGACGACGGCCGTTATCTCGGTGACGTCGCCGACTACGGCGCCAGCGCGCCTCCCGACCAGTATGGTTCGTTCATCATGCTTGCCGAGGGGGTGGCGAAGCTGTTCGCGCCCGATTTCGTGGAGGGGCCGTTCCCGGAGCACTACGAGCCCGTCGAGTCACCGGTCGACAACCTCCTGCATCCGACGGTGAACAGCAATCCGATGGCGACGATCATGGCTGGCGATCTCGATCCTCTGGGCAACGCCGAAGAGTACCCGTACGTGGCGGTGACCTTCCGGCTCACCGAGCATTTCCACTACTGGACCAAGCACGTCTCCGCCACCTCGCAGCTGCAGACCGAGTTCTTCGTCGAGGTCCCCGAGGAGCTAGCGCGCCAGAAGGACATCGCCAACGGCGATCTGGTCGCAATTACGGCCGCGCGAGGCCGGGTGGAGGGGCCAGCGCTGGTGACCAAGCGGCTGCGCGCGCTTCAGGTGGACGATCGACCGGTGTATCAGCTCGGCATACCCATCCACTGGGGCTTCGTAGGCCGAGTGCGCGGACCACTGGTCAACAATCTGACGCCATCGGTGCTCGATCCCAACTCCGGCACACCCGAATACAAGGGGTTCCTGGTGAACCTGGAGAAGCTCTGAGCTCATGACCGAGATCGTCGCCAAGCTGATTGACACCTCGACCTGCATCGGCTGCAAGGCCTGCGAGGCCGCCTGTCAGCAGTGGAACGACCAGGGCACCACGTACGGCACCTTCGACGGTACGTACCAGACGATGCCGGAAGTTCGCCACGACTTCTGGAACCTGATCAAGTTCAAGGAAATCGAGCACGAGGACAACACCCTCGACTGGATCTTCTCCAAGTACCAGTGCATGCACTGCGTCGAGCCCGGGTGCATGGATGTGTGCCCGGTTCCGGGAGCGATCTTCCGGCACGACAACGGCATCGTCGACTTCGATCACAACCTGTGTATCGGGTGTGGCTACTGCATCGCCGGCTGTCCGTTCGATATCCCGCGGCTGTCCCCGGTGACCCAGAAGGTCTACAAGTGCACGCTGTGCTCTGATCGCACCTCCGTGGGACTCGAGCCCGCCTGCGTCAAGGCGTGTCCGACGAGCTGCTTGACCTTCGGCACGCGCGACGATCTGCTGCAGGTCGCAGAGAACCGCGCCGAGGATCTTCGTGGTGCCGGTCATGACAACGCCGGCGTTTACAACCCGATAGGCGTCGGCGGGACCAACGTGCTGTACGTCCTCAAGGACGCCGACCGACCGCAGCGCTACGGCCTGCCGGTCGACCCGGCGGTGCACTGGACCGTAAAGCTCTGGAAGGGGCCGGTGAAGTGGCTGGGCAACCTGGTCTTTTTCGGCGGCCTCCTCGGGGTGCTGTTGCACTACGTTCGCGTCGGGCCCCTGGGTCAAGAGCACGGGGGTGAGGCGTGAGCGCACCGCACGACGAGGGGCGCATCGAACGGTTCTCGGTCCGCGAGCGCACGGTCCATTGGCTGGTGGCGCTCAGCTTCGTGTACGCCGCGCTAACGGGACTGTCGCTGTGGAGTCACAAGTTGTTGTGGCTGTCGACCCTGTTCGGCGGTGGGGAGGCCATCCGCTGGGGACACCCATGGGGCGGCGTGGTGTTCGCCGCCATCCTCGGTGCGTTGTTCGTCAGCTGGGCACGCCAGATGCGGGTCGACTCCGACGATCGTCGCTGGCTCCGTCAGTCGCATCGGTACGCGGCCAACGACACTATCGGGTTGCCGGACGCCGGGCGCTTCAACGCCGGGCAGAAGATGTTGTTCTGGGCTCAGGCAGTGGCCACTGTCGCGCTCCTAGCCAGCGGCCTGGTGATGTGGTTCCCCGGCACCGCGCCGCGTGACCTGACATTCGCCGCCCTGCTCATCCATCCACTCGCGGCGGTGATCTCCATCGGCGGCATCATCGTCCACATCTACATGGCGGTGGCGGCGATCCCGGGGTCGCTCCGGGCGATGACGCGCGGCTGGGTGAGCCCCGAATGGGCCGCGTCGCACCACGCCAAGTGGTACGCCAAGATCTCCGGCCGCTGAGCGCCCAGCGCCCTAAGGTGCGCGGTTGCCGCCGGATGAAGTTCCGCTGATCGCGTCGCTGCCGGCTCAGCCGGATTTCGGCGCCCTGTGCGCACGCCGTGAGGCCCGCGCTCGGGAGCTTGCCGAACGTCACCCGGCGACGCGCCAGGCGCTAGAGTTCTACGCTGAGATCGCAGCGTTCCAGGCGTGCGTCTCGACCGAGTCTCCGCTGGAGTCGCGCGCCGACCTGGTGGACCTCGTCCTCCGGATCGCGCCCGATCCACTCGCAGCAGCCGCGCGAGATCTCGATCCCGCCGCCGGCGAGATTGCGCTCAGCGCCTATCGGCGCGGCGTCGACACGGAATCGCCACAGAGCTTCTTCGCCCGTGTCCTGTTGGGACCGGCGGCGGCTGCTGGCGTGTTCGACCTGGTGGAGGCCGCCGAATCGCCGCATGACCGGAGCGGCAGTGCTTCCGGCGGCTCTAGTGACACCTGTCCACGGTGCGGCCATGCGCCACAAGCCTGCTGTTCGCGAACCAGTGGCGATGGCACGGCGTTGAGCCTGTCGTGCTCCCTCTGTCTGGCGGAATGGGATTTTCCGCGCGCCCGGTGCGCTGCCTGCGGCGGTGACGATGACTCCCGGCTGGCATGGTACGGAACCGACGATCTACCGCAACTTCAGGTCCGCGCTTGCGACAGCTGCCATCGGTACCTGCATACTGTCAGCATGGTCGCCGACGCACATGCGGTTCCCGATGTCGACGAGATCGCCGCGTTGCCGCTAGATGTTTGGGCCAGCGAGCGCGGCTACCGCAAGCTGCGGCCGAACCTGGTGGGCCTATGAGGGCCGCGATTCGGCCTCAGAAGCCGAATTCGCGCTGCACCGGCGAGTCGGCGCGCTCGAACCCATCGGCAGTCAGCACGAAGCGATCGAAGTACTGCTGCGCGATCATCGCCTCGGCATTCGCTGCCTGTATCGTCGCCAGGTAGAAGTCCTGCGGTGTGAGCGGCGCCGCCAGGCCCGCTTCAATGATCGGACGGCCACCGTCCCAGTGGTGCGGCACCACCCATCGCGGCCGGATGCGATCGAGATGCTCAGCCAGGTCCGCGGCCACGGCTAGGAAATTGCCGCTCGCCACCCAGACGCGAGCGTCGGCATCGGCGGGAAACGCCGCCTCGAGGTTGGCGGTGTAGTCCTCGCCGGAGCCATCGGCGGGTGTCGACAGCGCCGCCAGCGTGTTTTGCATGAACACTGTCAGATCCTCCCGACCATCCACTGTCAGCACGAAGCTGATGGCGCCGCCGTGCGGCGTGCGGAGAACCTGTTCCGCGCCCGGCGGCTCGGTGAGCTCGGCGTGCGGCCCCGGACCACGCTCGACCGGCCACCAGTGGCCGTTGCGCACGACGCGAATGCTGACGTCGTCATACTCGAGCAGGTCGCCGTTGCCCACTACCGTGCAGCGCTCTGGGTCCAACCCCTGGGCCTGAGCTACGAAACAGGTGGTAGGAGTCCCGACCGCCTGCGCGCCAGTGAGCAGCGCCGTTGCTCCGAGATCGGAGATATGGTCAAAATGCGCGTGGCCGATGAGGATTGCGTCCACCTGCTCGACGTCAGCGGCCTGCAGCACTCGCTGGATCTGTGACATCCCATCGATGTGAGGCTCGCCCCCGAATGCCGGTCGACTGTAGTAGGCATCGAACAGCAGCGTGGTGTTGCCCACCCGCACCAGCCAGTTCGACACCCCGAGCCAGACCATCTCGACGGATTCGACCGCTGCCGTCTCCTCGCCCGAATCTCCCGCAGAGGCCGCACCAGGCGACATCGAGCACGCGGTCGTGGTCGCGGCGGCCAGCAGCATTGCCGTCACCAGACAGAGCGAGCCGCGGTATCGCAACTGCCCCGCCCGTCGGCGACGCGCTACTCGAATGATCGGTGATCGCGGCACGATTGGCTCCATCGGTTCAAGCGCTGCAAAGGAGCACTGTAAGGAAGTTCCGTTGCGTATTGCCGCATCGAGACGGGACAACCCCGAAGCTCTGTCCCTCGGGCTTGCGTCAATCACGCCGATCAAAGGACCAGGCGTTCGGCGTGCGGTCGGGCGCAGTGAATGGTGGCGAACTCTGCACCATAGCCGCCGACGTTGAGCAGCGCCAGGATGTCGCCCTCACGAACCTCCGGCAGCTCCGCCTGGTCGGCGAACACGTCGCGCGCCTCGTTGATGTGTCCGGCCACGGCATAGCTCCCGGTCGGCTGGGCGTCGGCGGCCCGGCAGACCACGATCTCCTGGGGCTCACGGTACAGGTAGGGAATACCGCAGGCGTTGTAGCCGCCGTCAAGGCCGACAAACTTGTGGCCGCGGCGCTCATCGATGCCGACCACCTCGACCAGAAAGATGCCGGCGTCGCGGGCCAAGAAATCGCCCGGTTCACACATGATCGTGACGTCGAGTGGCCCGAAGCTCGCCGTGATCAAGGCCGCGTACGCATCGAGATCGACCGGATCTGCAGACGCCAGCAGCGGCACGCCGATGCCGCCTCCGACGTTGATGTAGTCGAGATGCTGAAGCCGTGCGGCAATCTCACCGACCACAACCACCGCCTGGCTGAAGTCTTCGATGCCGGACTGCAGCCAGCCCGACCCGATATGAAAGTGCAGCCCCCGTACCTGTAGCTGGTACTCCGACGCCAGAGCCAACGCCTCGTCCACCTGCTCTGGGAAGATCCCGAACTTCGACGGCCAGCTGCCTTCTGCCGTGGTGCGCGTCGAGTACGTCCCCACTCCAGGGTTGAGCCGCAGCCCGATTTCCCTTCCCGGGACACGCTCGCCGACGTGGCGGATGGTGCTCATCGAGTCGAGGTTGAGCATCACCGGCTGCGCCAGAATCCGATCGAGGTCACGCTGGCTGAGGTTGGTTCCGGTGTAGGAGATCTGCTCCTCACGCCAGCCGGCACCCAGCGCCATGTCCATCTCGTTGGGCGAGCACACGTCCACGCCGACGCCAGTGTCGCGCATCCGGGAGACGATATCCGGGTGGCGATTGCACTTCAGGGCGTAGAGCAGGTGATGGCGCACGCCGGCTGCCTCGAGGGCACGCTGCAGGCGCGCGAGGTTGGTCACCATGCGCGCGCTGTCGTAAACGTAGAGCGGCGTGCCGTTGGCACGCGCCAGCTCCTCGACGTCGCGACCCGCGATCATCATCCGACCGTCACGCACCTCGAGCCCGTCACGATTCCACCACGGTGTCGTCATGGTCGGAAGCTCGCAGACGGACGTCGTCCGTGCAACCACGACCCCCGACGGGCTACGATGAAGACGTCCCCTGTCGACCCGCCGGCACGCTGCTCCCCGGAGTCGCGCGCGGCGTCGCGCGCCGCTTTTTCGCGCCTCCGCTGAAACGGAGAGGTCTGGCATGCGAAAGCTCCTCTTGGCGATCTCGGTCTTCGTGGTTTTCGTCGGTGCCGCTTCGGCCGGCGCCCAGAGTGGGGTCCGGAGGACGATCCGCGACGGCGACGTATTCTCTTATCAGCCCATCGGCTTCGGCTTCATGCGTTGGCAAGTCGCGTGGACCAAGAACGCCGACTTCGACATCCTCATCGAGGGCATTACCAACGGGGAGATCTTCAGCGTCTGCGCCGGACAATCATTCGACACCGCCTTCGAGCTTTGTGAGCACGGGCTGGGCGCCGACTCCTACCTGATGACCATCTTCTCGGTCGACGGCGCCACGTCTGCCAAGGGATCTTTGATGATCCAGGAGTCCGTGCCGGAGGACAACTTCCGCGGCGCTCGACGCCGAAGCCAAGGCAAGCGCGAGGGCCTCAACTACCTCGGCAATATCCACGACGACACCTCCGACCGGCTACTGCTTGAGGCTCGCAGCAGGTCGGAGGCGCGCCGCAACACGAAGGCGCGACCGGACCGCTAGCGGGCTGGCTTCAGCAATTCGGCCAGCGCCCCGAGGCGCTCACCCCACTGAGCGCGGGTCTCGTCGGCGGCCGACTTACTGGCCAGCTTGCTGTGCTGAACTGCAACCTGGCTCTTGGAGTCGCCCTTGGCCGTGAAGTACGCGTTGACCTGGGTGCCGTCGCCCCAAGACATGCGCATCGACTTGTTGCGCGTCGAGGTTCGAATCTCGAGCGCGTCGTTGTCCAGCCACCGCAGCCGCCGTCGCTTCTCGCTGAACGCCCGGTACAGCGTCTCGATCGGCACGCCGACGGTTTTGCTCTTGTTGACGTCGTAGCTGCCGCCGCGACGCTGACCGGGGTCGCGGAGCCCGCGCAGGCGCTCGTACCCAACGGTCACCATCTGCGCCCACCAGCCCGACACCTCGAAGTTGTCGTGCACGTGCTGCGCGATCTCACGATGCGGCATGGAGGCAGCCTGGGCCCGATCGAGCACCCGTACCCATTGCCGCCACGTCTTTCCGGTCTTGGCGGCAACGGCATCGTCGCTCATTCCGGCGAGCGCTGCGGGATCGGCAGGCAAGGTCGGGAGCTTGGCTACCAGCTGGGCACGGGCGACAGTATAGGACTCGCCGGTCTTTTCCATACGCCCACGAACGAGGCGCTTGAGGTCCTTTTGTTTCGGCATCACGAACACCCTTCGGTCAAGCCGCAGCAGCTCGCCCTCCAGCGGCGACGCCGTGCGGCGACACAAAGGCTCTCGATGCCGATCCGGGAGTGTGCCCCCCTTTGCCTCGCGAGGACCCTCGCTGGAGCAGGATCGCCGAGGTTCGGCGTGGACCGACGCCGGGGTCGCCAGCTTGCCACGGCGGGCAGCTCGGGTTCAACCGTCCCGCTAGAGACGACCGATCACGTCGTCGATGCGACCGAGCCCCGTGATCAGTTGCTCCGACTCCCCGCCGATGCCAACGCGGACGTGATAGTCCATACCGAAGCAATCGCCGGCGATCACCAGAAGCCCCTGCTCGTCACGCAGACGGGTCACAAGCTCGGTGGAGTTCACGTCGAAATCGTACCGAATGAACGCCATGCCACCGGAGCGCGGTGGTACCAGGTGGAGCTTGCCTGTGTGCCCATCGACCCATTCCTGGATGATCACCAGGTTGTGTCGCAGCAGGCTCCGGTTGCGCTCGAAGATCTGCTCGCGGCGCGGCGATGTCAGCGCCATCTGGGCGATCCGATCACTCATGATGGCTGGCGCGATCGTGGTGTAGTCGTGACGTGCCCACGAGTCGGCGATCATCTGATGGGGGCCCAGCAACCACCCGATTCGCAGGCCGGGCAGAGCGTACGCCTTCGACAGCCCGCCGGTCACCACGACCTTGTCGTAGGTTCCCCAGAACGTCGGCATCTCCGCATCGACGAGCTCCGCGCCGCGATAGATCTCGTCGACGTACACCCAAGCGCCGACCTCGGCGGCGAGATCGACGATCACCTGCATCGCGTCGGCTTCGAGCACGGCCCCGGTGGGGTTGTTCGGGTTACACAGCGCTACCATCTTCGTGCGCGGCGAGATCGCCGCTCGCAGCTCGTCGAGGTCGGGTCCCCAGCCGAGCTCCTCGCGCAGATGGAACGGACGCACCTCGACCCCGAAAGCGTGCGCCACTCCCTGAAGCTGCAGGTAGTTCGGAACCATCATCGCGAGCTCGTCATCGGGCTCGAGCAGGTTCCACGCAGCGACGAAGTTGGCCTCTGCAGAGCCCGTGGTGACCAGTGCGTTGTCGGCATCGGCGTCTTGGTACAGACCGCTGATGCACTCGCGCAGCGGGATGGAGCCGTTGGTCTGTCCGTAGCCCAGTCGGACCTGCTGTACCTCTTCGATCTCGTCCGGGGTCAGCAACTCCTCGAGCGTGTAGGGATGTACACCGCTCTCGGTGAGGTTGATCTCGACGAGGTTCTCCCAGAGGGACTGAACTCTCTCGAGCTCGAACGTCTCGACCTTCATGGCGAACTCCGGTTTTCCGAGCCCGACCTATCAGCCGCCGCCCAGCAGTAAGAGAACCAGCAGCACGGCCGCGATCGCCAGGATGACGCGCCCGAGCCTTTTCAGGGTGCTGGCGAACAGATAGCTGACCACGAGGGCGAGAACAAGCCCCGCGATCAGCAGCGGTGTCGGTAGACTCGCTATGTACGGCACCATGCCCCCGGGCAGGTTTTCATCGTGGTCCCCGACAACCGTTCATCGCGGAGCTCTCTGCCGGAGTGAACCGGCTATCTCCCGAAGGCATAGAGGGTCGCACGAGTCCGTATGTAGATGTGCCCACCCGAGATCGCCGGAGTGCCGTAAACCAGATCATCAAGATCGTTGACCGCCAGAACCCTCAGCTCCGGGCCTGGCTCCAGGACCGCGACCTTGCCGAGCTCGCTTACCAGGTAGATCTTGCCGTCTCCGGCGACCGGCGATGCGTAGAACTTGTCGACCGCACCGGGGATTCGGCCCTGGTCGAGCCGCTCGCCGGTGGCCGGATCGAGGATCGTGACGATACCGCCGTCGTTGATCATGTAGAGGAGCCCCTGGTACAGCAGCGGCGACGGTAGCTGCGGTACCGCCCGGCTGTAGATCCACAGGAAGCTCTCGGCGGTCATGTCACCTCTGCCGCCTAGCCGAATTGCAAACATGCCGTTGGTCATCGCCATCGAGTTACGGAAATAATCCCAGTCGCGTTGGTCCAGCGTGCCGTCGCGATCCAGGTCGCTCATCCGGAAGCGGCGCTTCGCCCTTCCTTCAGGCAGCTCGTCCGACGTGAGCCGGCCATCGTCATCGGCGTCGCTGGCCGCCAGCGCGTCCTCGAACGGGCCCACATCCATGGTGTTGCCGGGATCGTTGAGCGGCGAGCCGTAACCGTTGACGTAGACCACGCCGTCACCAATCACAGGGACCGACTTCATCTCGTGAATCATCCCGCGCACCCACCAGCGACGCTCCCCGGTCTGCACCGAGTAACCGCTGAGCAGAAACGATCCGACGACCACCAGCTGCGTCTCGCCCTCCGGTGATGTCCAGATTATCGGCGTGGCATGCGAGCTGGCGGCTTCGACTCGGTCGACGCGCCACAGCTCTCGACCGCTGGTCACGTCGACCGCCAGCAAGTACGAGTCGGTCCGCTGATCGCATACCAGCAGCACCTTGCCGTCGTGGATGATCGGCGATGCGCCCATACCGTAGAGGTTGTCGAAGGGGCCCAACGATAGCTT
Source organism: Acidobacteriota bacterium (assembly GCA_965197275.1). Taxonomy (GTDB): domain Bacteria; phylum Acidobacteriota; class UBA890; order UBA890; family WLXD01; genus DASCOT01. The sequence continues at coordinate 87,825 of CBDAMQ010000031.1, read as the reverse complement.
CCAGAGCTCGGTACCGTCGACGTCGTAGGCCAGCAGCCCATACTCGGGGAAGAACACCACCACGCGCTCCCCATCGGTCGCCGGACTAGGGGCCGCCGGGTTGTTGCGGGAATCGAGCGTCTCGACTCGCAGCCTCGGAGCCTGGCGCTGCCACAGGATCTTGCCGGTGGCTCGATCGACAGCGAGCGTCGAGAGCTGTTCGAGCTCGAACACCGTGGCGAAGATGCGATCCGCCGACAACACCGGCGAAGAGTGTCCCGGGGGCAGCGACGTCTTCCATATCAGCTGGCTGCCAGCGTCGAAGCGTACCGGCAGCGCCGTTGCCCCGGCGACGCCGGAGCCGTTCGGGCCGCGGAACCGCGACCAGGACGCGTCACCGGACCCCTCTGCCGGGGATTCCGAGGCACCGCGCTGCCCATCGCTCCCGCTCGCTGTCAGCGCAACCGACAGCACCAGCGCCAGCGCAGCGACACCGGCGACCCGACAAGCAGCGGCCGCGGAAAGCAAACCGCCAGCGTGCCCGCGGACCAGAAACTCCGGCGATCTGCTCGGTCTACTCGCCACCCGTCACCAGCGGCCCCAGCCCACGGTCGCGTAGCAGGCGGTTGAACTCCTCGACGTCGCGATCGATCACCCGCGCGAGCTCCTCGCTGAGATCGAGCATCCGCTCCTCGAGCACCTGCTGCACCTCACGGGCCTGGTCGGTCGGCGGAAAGTCCACGGTCGACACGGCGCCGATCAGATACTGCAGGTGTCCGAAGAGGCGCGTCGGCCAGCGAACCCGATCCTGACCCGTGTAACTCAGCCGCGTCTGGTAGAGGTCTTCTTCGACGGCGAGCAGCGTCCCGTCGAGCTCGCCAGCGGCCTCGATCAGTCGCTCAGAGTCACCGGTATCCGCGAGCACATCCTGCAGATCGTAGAGCTGCCGCCGCAGCCATTCGATGCGGTTGATCATCCCCACCGTAGTCTCGAGGGCGTCGTGCAGCTCGACGACCATGCCGGTCTGCGCCGCGATATCGGCCTCGGTACCCTCGGAGCTCGGGTCCTTGAGTACTCGAAGCGTCTGTTGCGACGTCTGGTCGCCCATCTCCAGGATCACCGTGTAGGTACCCGGCGGCTGCAACATGCCGGGTCGGCTGTTCACCTCGCGTAGGCGCTCGGCGCCCAGATCGAACCACTCTGCCGTTAGCGGACGGGTTCGCAACCGCAACTGCGCCGCCGGCTCGCCACGGAGATTCCACCAGAGTCGGTTGATTCCGGCCGACTTCGTGCCCTCGAGCTGGCGCACGGTCTCTCCGGAGGCGTTGTCGATGCGAACTGTCACCGGCCCATCGGGCGCCTCGCCAAGCCAGTAGCTGATCGACGCCCCGGTCGGCGGATTCTCGCCGCTCGCGGGATCACCGGCAGTGGTAGCGGGTGAGGTGATGCTGTGGAAGCGATACGCCTGGCGGGGCTCGAACAGCTGCGCCACCGGACCGCCGTCGCTGCCGTCCTGGACCGCCGCCACCATCTCGGCGGTAAGCTGCTGCAACGGCGTCAGGTCGTCCATGATCCAGAAGCCGCGTCCGTAGGTGCCGACGACCAGATCGTTGAAGTGTTCCTGCACGAAGATGCCGTAGACCGGCGACGCGGGCAGGTCGGTCATCATCGACTGCCAGCTGTCGCCGTCGTCGAAGCTGACGTACAGCGCGTTCTCCGTACCCAGATACAGCAGCCCCGGACGAACCGGATCCTCTTCGATGTGGCGCGCGTAGCTCAGCAGCCCCGGCGCGATTCCATCGGTGATCTGTTCCCAGCTGCGCCCGAAATCATCGGTTCGATACACGTAGGGAGCGAAATCGCCCACCTGATGGTGCTCGATCGCCACGTAGGCCTTGCCGGCGTCCCACTTCGACGCCTCGACAGCACGCACGACGCCGTCGGGCGGCAGCCCAGGGATATTGTCGGTGACGTTGTTCCACGAGGCGCCGTTATCGCGGCTCACCTGTACCAGCCCGTCGTTGGTTCCGGCCCAGAACACTCCCTGTTGTGCCGGCGACTCGTCGAAGGCATAGATCACGCAGCAGTACTCCACACCGATGTTGTCGGGTGTCAGGCCACCCGAGATCCCCTGCTTGGTCTTGTCATTGGTGGACAGATCCGGGCTGATGACGTCCCAGCTCTGACCGCCGTTGCGGGTACGATGAACGTGCTGGCTGGTGACGTAGATGGTGTTGCTATCGTGCGGTGAGATGAGCAGCGGAAACGTCCACTGGAAGCGGTACTTGAGATCTGCGGCCGGCCAGCCTCCGGTGCTTTCGGGCCACACCTCCACTTGCCGGAACTGGCGCGTGCTCTCCCGATAGCGCACCACGATGCCGCCGCGCGCGCCGGCCCCCGAGGCACTCGACCAGATGAGGTCGGGGTCGTCCGGATCGGGCGTGGCAAACCCGCTCTCGCCACCGCCGATGCTGTGCCACATGCCTCGCGGTATCGAGCTGCCACCGAATCCGCCCGTGCGGCTGTTGCTCGGGCCACGGTACGACGGCCCGTCCTGACGATTGCCGTAAACGTAGTACGGCACGTTGTTGTCGGCGGTGACGTGGTACATCTGCGCGATCGGCAACTGGATGCGCATCCAGCTGCGACCGCGGTTAGTGGAGATCGCGACGCCTGGATCGTTGCCGACGATCATGCGATCGGGGTTGCCCGGGTCGATCCACATGTCGTGATTGTCTCCACCCGGCCGTGCTATCGCGGCGTCGGCTGAGCCGGCAGAGGAGTACGTGCGCCCGCCGTCGAGCGTGTACAGGAACGGCGCCGCCAGAAAGTAGGCCTCGTCGGCGTCTTCCGGCGATACATGGCAGACGGTGTAGTAGGCACTACGCCCCGCCAGGTCGCGGCTGTAATTGACCATCTCCCACTCGCGCCCGCCGTCTTCGGAGCGCCACAACTCACCGCTGTCGGTCTCCTCGCCGTGCCAGGGGACCCCGTCGCCGGTCTCGATGAGCGCATAGATACGACGGCTGTCGGCTGCCGTCATGCAGACGTCGATCTTGCCGACCGGTCGGTTCGGTAGCCCGTGCCCTTCGAGCTTCGTCCAGGTGTCGCCGCCATCGCGGCTGGCGAAGATCCCACTGCCGGGTCCACCGCTCTCCCGGTTCCACGTGTTGATCGACACCTGCCACATGCCGGCGAACAGAATACGCGGGTTGTTCGGATCCATCTCCAGATCCGAAGCGCCGGTGTTCTCGTCGACGAACAGCACCTGTTCCCAAGTCGAGCCACCGTCGGTGGTGCGAAAGATGCCGCGCTCCGATTGCGGGCTATGTCCATGCCCCAGTGCCGCGACGTAGACGACATCCGGATCGCGCGGATGAATCAACACGTCGGAGATGCGTCCGGTGGCCTCGAGCCCCATGTGCTCCCAGGTGTCTCCGCCGTCCATCGACTTCCAAACGCCGTTGCCGATCGACACGTTGGATCGAATGTGCGGTTCGCCGGTTCCGGCCCAGACGATCTGCGGATCGCTCACCGCCACCGCCAGCGACCCGATCGCGTGTACCGGCTGGTCGTCGAAGATCGGCCGCCAGCCGAGGCCGCCGTCCTCGGTCTTCCAGATGCCGCCCGACGCAGCACCGACGTAGTAGATGTGAGGGTCGCCGGCGACGCCGGCAACGGCGGCGATCCGGTTGCCGATCGGGCCGATGTGGCGGAAGTGGAGTGGCTGCAGCGCAGACGGCGCATCCATCTGGGCCGCTGCGGTGGCGGGCACGAGCGCGACAATACAGCCGCCGAGAAGCGCCCACCGAAATAGAGCCAAGGGTTGGACGCAAGGACGGGCAGGCGATCTCTTCATCATGACGACTCCTGGACGCGATGGGCGCGAACCTCACGTTGGCGACTCGACCGGCGACAGACTAGCCTTCCGGCGAGCACCTTGCACCGATCCACGTCGCACCGAACCCGCCGTGAGGTCATGTCGATAGATCCTCTTACTACCACCGACCAATTCCGCCTTCCTGCTAGCTGCACCTACCTGAACAGTGCGTCCGTGGCGCTGATGCCGCGTGCCGCCGAAGAGGCCATCGTCGATTGGCAGCGCGACGTGGCGCGCAACGGCACGGTGAACCTCGGCGAGGTCGTCGAGGAAACGATCTACGACGATCTGCACGAGTCCGCAGCGCGCATGTTCGGTGCGTCTAGCGATGACGTCGCGGTGGCGGCGAGCTTCAGTGAGCTCCTGGGCTCCTTCGCCTGGGCCGTGATGCCAGCGGCCGACACCAATATTGTCGGTACCGACGTCGGCTTCCCGAGCACGCTCTACCCGTGGGTGCGCGTGGCGCGCACGACGGGATGCGAGATTCGCCTGACCCCGAGCCGGGACATGCGAGTGGACCCCGACGAGCTGGCGGATCAGATCGACGCCGACACTGCTGTGGTCTGCATCTCGCATGTGGAGTTCGGCAGCGGCCAGCGTTACGACCTGCGGCGGGTTGCGGACGCGGCCCACGCCCACGACGCGCTGTTCGTCGTCGACGGCACACAGTCTGCGGGGGCCATCCCGATCGACGTTCTCCGGGATGGCGTCGATGTGCTAATCAGCGGCGGCTACAAATGGCTCTGCGGGCCGTTCGGCGCCGCCGTGATGGTGCTGGCGCCACACCTCCACAGGCGCTTCGACCCCGGTCTCGTCGGCTTTCGGAGCCATCAACAGCTCTGGGATCTCGCGCCGGTACGCATGGACCTGCCGGACACGGCGCGGCGCTTCGAATACGGCACCATGGGCTACGGCAATGCAATCGGCCTAGCCCGAGCGATGCAGGCGTTGATGGATGTCGGGGTGGATCGAATCGCGGCGCACAACCTCCAGCTGGCAACACGGTTGATCGACGGCCTGGAGGCGCGCGGCGCGGAGATCTTGTCGCCGCGCGCCACCGAGGAACGGTCATCGATCGTCTCGATGCGCGTTCCGGGGATCGACGCGGTCAAGGTGGCGACGCACTTCAACGAGAACGGCGTGATCGTTTCGGGCCGCAACGACTTCGTGCGCTTCTCGCCGCACCTGTACAACACCGGCGAGGACATCGACCGGGCTCTCGACGAGCTCGATCGTTGCCTGAGCTAGCGCCTCAGCCTGCCCCCGCAGACCAAAGCATCAGCGCCCCAACAACCACCATCGCCACGCCCGCCGCGCGGCCACCAACCTCGCCGCGTACGCTGATCTTCTCCAGCAGAACGAAAGCGGTGATCAACGCGATCCACAACAGGTTCATGACGCCGCCCACGAACAGCAGCAGCATCAGCAACCAGCAACAGCCGAGGCAGAAGATGCCGTGCTCGGCGCCCATACGAACGGCGCCCGCGGTTCCGGGGCGCCAGTGGGCAGCGATGAAATGGGCTGGCGATCGACAGTGGCGCAGGCATGCTTGCTTTAGGGGTGTCATCTGGTAAAGCCCGGCGACGATCAGCAGCCCGGCGCCGAGCTCGGCGTTGTGGAGGACCATCATCGGCGACAGCAGCGAGGCGCGGTTCAGTTGCCATTGCAGTAGCGTCGCCAGCATGCTGAAGAGGCTCCAGACGAGCAGGTATCCGGATACGAATACGGCGGTCGGCGCCAGGATGCTGCCCTGACTCGCCGCCTTGCGCGCCACCGATGCGTAGATCATCGCCATGGGGATGGCGGTCGGGACCATCATCCCGACCATCATCACGGCCCACATCATGAACATGAGGCCGAGGTCCGACGCATCCCACGCGCGCACCGTGAGCATGCCGCCCATGCCGCTGACGGCGGTGGATTCCATGCCCGCGGCGCCGACGACGAGGTAGGCCCAGGCTACCGCGGTGACGCCGGCGAGCGACGCTAGCACCGCGATACGATCGCGTCGGTTCAGCGAATCACCCCGTCCTGATTCATGTGCAGGACGTTGAACTGGGCGTACGAGCCGTCGAGGTCGAGCTCGATCGCGCCGGTCACCTTGGAACGGCCGCTACCCATCTCGGCATAGGTGTACTCGAAGCCGTTCGGCAGGTGAATGCGCGAACGTGACTCCTCCCCCGAGAAGGCGTCGATGATCGGTGTGCCATCGGATTCGATCAGGCCCGGCACGCGCGCGGTGGCGCGGCGCGCCTCCACATCGATCGACAGCTCGATCGGCGCCGACAGCGTCTCGAGCACCTCCGACATGGTGCTGTTGTAGACGAAGAAGTGGGTTGATCCCGGCGCCGTCGACTCACCGTGGAGGATCTTGCGCAGCGCCTCGTGCTGCTCGGGCGTGGCGCTCTCATCGATGACCGCCTGCTGGCGGCCATTGCCTTCGGCGATCTCGCCAGGCCACCAGACCATCATCGCCCAATTGAGCCCGTCGAGGCGGGTGTCGTTGAAGTACCCCTCCTCGACGTGGCCGTGCACCACCGCTTCGCAGTTGCCGTATGTGGTGGGCGCGCCGAACTGGCAGGGACAACCCCAGTCACAGTTGCAGTTGCCGTACTCGACGCCCCGCAGCATCCACCGATCTGTCACGTCATCCTCCTGAATCCGAAACCGATCGGAAATCAAGCTCATCCACCACGATCGGCGGGTCGCTCGGTTCGATCGTCGCGACCATGCTACTCGTCACTCGACCCCTCAATCTGACAACACCCTCGTTCTGCAGTGCGGCACGGCATTGAAGTGCCTGTCGAACGTGAGCACCGTGCTGGCCGTACGGACGGCGGTCGCCGCGATCCACACGTCGTTGATCGGCACCGGGGTCCCGGCATCGCGGAGGTCCCCGACAATCTCCGCCCAGATCTCGGCGGTCGCCGAATCGGTCGGCACGATCTCCACCAGCGGATGGTCCAGGAAGCGGCGCAGATCCCGACGGTTGTGCTGCGTCCGCAGGCCGAGGCGAAAGCCCAACCAAAGCTCGCCGAGCACCGTAACCGGAACGCCTACCCAATCAGCCGCATCCAGGAGCGCGGCGACCTCGGCAACACCGGCCTTGAAGCGACTGTAGGCCGAGGTATCCAAGCAGTAGCGGTTCACTCCCAGACAGCAGCGTCGATCTGCTCCGTCACCGCCACGTTACGCTCGAATCGGGCCAGATCCGCGGCGCTCCAACCCCCGGCAAGAGCCGACAATCCCGTCGACCGCGGCGCCGTCGCCGTGCCTAGCGCTTGAGCGAGCAAATCGAGAACTGTCTGGTTGAGCGAAGTCCCGCGGCTGCGTTTCTCAGCTTCAAGAGCACGTGCGAGCCGGTCGGGCACTCGTCGAACGGTAAGATGCTTCATGCATTCATCTTCTATTAATTATGAACGCATCACAATCCCCGACTAGATCCATGACAACAGAGACGGCACGGGCTCGTGCGGTTCAGGCCAGCCGCGCAACCCCGCGACGGTTGGACGGCGGCCGGCAGCAGCAACGCCAATGCCGCACCCGCACTCAGGAATCAGACCGCCTCGCCGCGTCCCCACCAACTACTGGCTGACTGCCGACCACCGAAGCCCAACCAGGTATCGAGACTCAGCAACAGCCGCCGAAGCGGTGTCGCCGCCAGACGACGCCACAAACTGAACGCCGCGGGCGACCAGCGTTTGTTGTACGGGCACACCCGGATACAGATCGAGCAATCGCTGTTCTGCCGGGTCCAGAAGCTGAAGCACTTCTCGGCGTCGACGGTCCACTTGCGCACCCCCACGAGGTTGGATCGGTTGTAGATGCGCGCGTTGGGAGCGTCGTCGGGAATTGCTTGCACGGGGCAGGCGTCGGAGCATCGCCGGCAGGCCTCGCAGAACTCCTTCACCCCGAAGCTCACCGGCCGATCATCGACCAGCGGCAGGTCGGTGAAGATCTTGCCGAACCGGACCCGCGGCCCGAACTCCTTGGTGATCACCATCCCGTGGCGTCCGTACTCGCCCAGACCCGCTTGAATGGCCAGCGGTATGGACAGCGCCGTGTCGTTCAAGTTCGGCACCGCCTGGTAGCCGAGGTTACGGATGTACTGGCTCAGCGCCAGCAGCGTCAGGGTGTCTTCGGAGTAGCCCCAGCCGGTCGCCGTGCCGCTCAGCGCCGACGGAACCGTTTCGATGAGCCCATGGTCCATCTCCTTGGCAATGACGATGACGTGGGTCAGGCCTCCCGGCATGACGTTGGGCTTCTCGTGCTCGAGCCGACGGCTGTACTTGTGGGTGTAGACCCAGCGCTCATCGTAGGCGGTGACGCCGATCAGGTCGGCGCCGAATAGCTTGCCGATGCGCTTGATCTCGGCGCTGGCCGCGGCCGGTGTATCGAACTGCACCTTCTCGTCCGGTGCGTCACGTAGAACGGTGAGCTCATCGAGGTAGCCCTCGCGCCGATCCTCGTCTTCCTTGAGCTCGGCGAACACGTCGGTGACGTGCCAGGAGGCGTTGCGCAGCGCGTAGTCGCGCTGCGTAAACCCGTCAACCTTGCGCCAGTTGGCCAGCGGCTTGCGATAGGTGTCGTAGAACAGGTCGCTGCGATCGGAGCGCACCGCCGGATCCCAGAACGAGCGGCAGAACACGTCGTCGCGCTGGCTGAAGCGCTCGAACTGGGGCAGCACCTCGAACGGGTCAACGCCGGCGCCGGTTGCCATTACTGCTCCGAGACTTGCTGCGCCTCGAGCGCCTCCAGGAGCCGCCGCACGATCTCTGCGTCGTCGCTGTCGGCCGGCTCCAATACCAGGTATCTCTGAAACGCCACCGCCGCGGCGCCGAGGTCGCGACCCTGGATGTGTGCGAGACCGACCTGCTTCTGTGCCACGGCCAGCTCCGGATCGATCGTCAGCGCCTGAAGGTAGGCGGCCAATGCCGGCTCGTACCGCTGCTCCTTCAGGTAGGTATCGCCGATCCCCACGTGGATCGAGGCGTCACCCGGGTAGCGCGCCAGCACTTCACTGAACAGTTGGTCGGCGTCATCTTCGCGCTCGGTGCGCATGTACGCGTGTGCAAGCATGAAGGCCACGGCGACATTCTCAGGATCGGCGTCGAGGATCCGCTTGAGCGCCGCTTCCGCTGCAGCGCTGTTACCCAGGGCTCGATGGCTCTCCGCCAGGCGCAGCAACACGATGCCGGAGGCCGGATTCGCCTCCAGTAGCTTCTGCCACTGCTCCAGCGCCGCCTCGTGATCGCGCGCTTTGACGGCGATCAGGCCGGCCCGATACTCCTCCGTTTCTACGACATCCCCGGCCTCGCCGATCGTCGCACCCGGCTCCTGCGACGGCGCGGCGCCCAGCTGACCGGCGGTCAGCGTCAACAGGGCCAGCGCGAAGCGAAAACAGCCCCAGAGCTGGGGTCGGCGCGAATCGCCCGCTGGTCGCCTCAATGCCACCTCAACGCCTCCACCGTAGGCCGGCAGGATTCCTCCCCGGGACGGGACGGTGAGTATAGTCCGAAGCTGCGGCGATCAGCCCGCAGTCCACAGCCGCAACGAGGTATGGCGGGCGATGTGTTCGAAGTCCGCGTCGGGACTCAGGAGCTCGGCGTCTAGATCCAGACAAATCTGGGCGATCACGCAGTCGACCGCCCCTCGCACCGTGACTCCGAGGCTTCGGAGCGAACGGAACAGCCGGGCGGCCCGCACGTAGCAGTCCAAGTCCGGCTGGATCATAGGGAGCCGCAGGAGGACGTCGCAAGCGCGCCTGAATCCGCTCTCGGTTCGGAACCCCTGAAGTACCTCGGTGATGATGATCGGGGTTGCGCCCAGATCCTCCTCACCCTTCAAAGCGTCGCCAAGCCGTCGCGTGTGCGGAGTGAGCACGCCATTGAAGAAATCCGCCCAGGTATTCGAGTCGACGATTGTCACCGACCCACCGTCCGATCAGCTCGCCAGGCGGCCACGTCGCCCTGCCATTCGAACTTGCCCTCTAGCCGACGTATAGCGCGATACAGACTGCCTTTCTCAACCAGGCGGCGCAGCGCGATTTCCACCACCTCTCGCTTCGTACGTGCCCCCGTGAGTCGCATCGCCTGTTCGACAAGCTCGTCGTCGAGGAAGATGTTCGTACGCCCCATTCTGTTGTCCTCCATCTGTCGATTTGATACACCATTATAAGTCAAGATGGTGTATACGGGGCCGATCACACCACCGGAGACATGAGACGGTGTCGAACCGCACGATTACCCTTACCGACGAGCTCTACGATTACCTGCTCGACGTGTCGCTGCGCGAGCACGATCTCCTCCGGCAGCTCCGCGAGGAAACCGCCTCGCACCCGAACGCGGTGATGCAGATCTCGCCCGAGCAGGGCCAGTTCATGGCGCTGCTGGCGCGCCTCATGGGAGCCCGCCGGACGCTCGAGATCGGCGTGTTCACCGGCTACAGCTCACTCGTCGTAGCGCTGGCGCTGCCGCCGGAGGGGCGCATCGTCGCCTGCGATACCAGCGAGGAGTACACCTCGGTGGCGCGGCGCTACTGGGAGGACGCCGGCGTCGCCGACAAGATCGACCTCCGCCTCGGACCGGCGACCGAGACTCTCGACGCTCTGATCGATGACGGGCAAGCTGCGACCTTCGACATGGCGTTCCTCGACGCCGACAAGACGGAGTACGACGCCTACTACGAGCGCGCCCTCATGCTAATTCGACAAGGTGGCCTGATCGCCATCGACAACGTCCTCTGGAGTGGGACGGTCGCCGACCCCGCGGACACGGATCCCGAGGTCGTGGCCCTCCGCGCGCTGAATGCCAAGCTACGCGACGACGACCGTGTCGACCTGAGCATGCTGCCGCTTAGTGACGGATTGACCCTGGCGATGAGGCGCTGATCGGGCGGCCACGGTAGCCCCGCCTAACGTCGTGTCGTTTTCGACGTCGATTCCAGCAGGAGTCCCTTAACAGTCGACACCAATACCCGATGCTAGGGTCCGTCTAGACAAGGAGAATCGGATCCGGGCGCTCACTCCTTCCCAACGGCTGGAGTTACCCCGTTTCGGTGGACAGTTGAACGCTTGGATTTGAGGTCGTAGCAGTAGTGCGGTGGGAACCTGTGGGAGCCGCGGAGCGGCTTCCAAGTGGCTGTGCGGATCGCGAAGCGATCTGCATGGACACGGCAGTTTCCACCGCCGAAGATCGGGTCTCGGAGTACCTCCTCTCGTAGACGATCGGGGACACGTTGTCGAGCGCGGAGTGGCGACGGCGCGGGTTGTAGAACCCCTCGATGAACTCGAACACTGCCATCCGCGCTTCGGCCTGGCTCTTGAAGCGCTCCCGCCACAGTAACTCCGTCTCGAGCGTCGCGAAGAAGCTCTCGGCCAGGGCGTTGTCGTAGCAGTCGCGAGCTGACCCGGTCGAGGGACGCACGCGGAGTTGACGGCACCGCTTGCCAAAGGCGATCGAGGTGTACTGCGTGCCCTGATCGGAGTGGTGGATGACGCTGTCAGGACGGCGTTGCCAGATCGCCATGTTGAGTGCTTCGAGCACCAACTCGGCGCGCAGGTGATTGGCCATCGACCAGCCCACCACCCGACGACTGAAGGCATCCATCACGATCGCCAGGTACAAGAACCCAGACCATGTCGACACGTACGTGATGTCGGCGACCCAGAGACGATCGGGCGCATCGGCCGTGAAGTCCCGATTCACCAGATCCGGTACTGGCCGTGCATCGGAGCCTCGACGCGTCGTTCGAACACGGCGCCGTCGGCTGACGCCTTCAAGCCCTGCCTGGCTCATCAGACGAGCCACTCGCTTACGTCCCACCCGGACACCGTCGGCTGCCAGTTCGGCATGCACCCGGGGCATGCCGTAGGTGGCACGGCTGGCCTGCTGGATCGTCTCGATGCGAGCTCGCAGCTGAGCGTCACGTCGCGCTCGAGCGCTGATCGGGCGGTCGCGCCACGCGTAGTAGCCGCTGGTGGAGACCTCCAGCACTCGGCACATCGTGGCGATCGGGTAGCAGGCCTGGCGAACTCTCACGAACCCGAAGACTTCTTGGGTACCGTGCCGGTCTCCCGAGACAACCAGGCCGCGGCTTTTGCCAGGATCTCCCGCTCCGTTTTCAACTGGCGGTTCTCTCGGCGTAGCCGTCGTAGTTCTTCTCGGTCCTCGCTCGTCAGCCCGTTGGCACTGAGCCCGTCATCTCGGTCCGCTTGCTTGATCCATGTGCGGATCGTCCAGTACGAGGGCTCGAACTCCTCGGCAAGCTCCTGCACGCTGCGCCCTGCTCGCGCCAGCTCAACGATCTGCCGGCGAAACTCGGGCGGATACGGTGGTCGTGTTCTTCGCATCGCGGACTCCTTTGGCCCTAGCCATAAGGTGTCCACGAAACCGGGTCAACTCCAGGCGACTCCCTCACCGGATTCTCCTAGGGACGCCAGACCGCGAGCCTAGTGTGCCGCGCGATGCGCTGGAAGTCCCGGTCCGTCGACAGCATCACCAACTCGTAGCGGATGCACAGCTGCGCCAACAGCGCGTCGATGGTCTCGACCTGGATACCATGACGTTGGCACCGATTGCGAACCATCGCAGCGTTGATGTGGTCGTCCCGATCCGGGTGCACGAACGCAAGGGCGGCAAAGCGAAGAACGATGGCGTCGGCGTCCTTCGGGCCGCGGAAACCCTGCAGAAGCTCCTGCAACACGAGGCCCGGTGGTGAGAACCGTCTTACGGCGACGCAACGTGCGCTCGAGATGAAGCACCTGGATCACCAACCTGACGACAGGATGAGACGGCCTCGGCGATGCGGGTGGTGACGCTCAGATGGAGGAGCCAGCCTGTCGACATTGCGTCCGACCCTTGCTACGTTGGTGATTCTGAAACGACCATACTGTTCAGTATTGACTGAACTAATCAGACCAGATAGATTTAGTCTTGACTAAAAACAATCTGTCGGCCAAGCTGGATACGTTCGTCGAACAAGTCGGCGAAATCTTCGCGAGCGCTGGACATCAGCGCATCGCCGGTCGGTTGTTCGGTTGGCTGTTGATCTGCGATCCGCCGCATCAGTCCGCGGCCGAGATACTGGAGGCGACGGGATCGAGTAAGGCCTCGGTGAGCACCAACCTGAAGCTGCTTCAGGCGGCCGGGCTGGTGGAGCGAATCGGCGTTCCGGGGGAGCGTCGCGCCTACTACCAGATGAACCTCAACGCCTGGTCGCAGGACCTCAGGGGACGGCTAGCCGAGATCTCCGCCATGCGGAGGGTTGCCGAGAGCGGGTTGGAGGCATTGGAGAGTGCGCCGGTCGAGCGTCGTGAGAGGCTCGAAGCCATGCGCGCCTTCTACACTTTCTTCGAGAAGGAGATGCCGATGCTGCTCGAGCACTGGGAACAGGAGCTCGGCAGGAAGCTCTAGCTCGCACGGCCACCCGGCGCCCGGCGGACGAGCTCCGTCGAGAGCGATGTCATGGCGACGGTAGGACACGACATCCGAGTTGGGCTGCGGGGGCTGCGCCGCGACTGGCTGGTCAATCTGATCGCCGGGGCGTCGCTGGCGATCGCGCTCGCCGCCAACACGACCGTCTTCTCAATGGTCAACGCCATTCTGTATCGACCGCTCCCCTACCCGGCGCCGGAGCGCATCGTTCTGATGGGCGAGCGCGAGGTCGGAGCGCCGCAGACGCTTACCGCCTCGGCGGCCAACTTCCGCGACTTGGACGAGCGCAACCGCGCATTTGGTGACCTGGCCGGGTTCCAGCCGGGCCAGGCGACGATCGGCCTTGGCGACCGGCCGGTCACAGCGCCTTCGGCGCGAGTGTCACCCGCCTTCCTCGAAATCCTCGGCGCCACGCCGCGACAGGGGCGCACCTTCACGCATCAGGAAGGCGCCCTGGGGGCGCACCGAGTCGCCATGGTGACCGACGAGCTGATCGCCACCCGGCTACCCGAGCTCACGGATCCGGTCGGCGCCCAGGTACTCATCAACAACGAGCAGCACACCGTGGTCGGCGTACTGCCGAAGGACTTCGAGTTTCTCCTCCCCGGCATTCAGATCTGGCTGCCGCTGGCCCTCGACCCGGCCGCCATCTCGCGCGACGAGCGCACCATGTTCGTGCTCGGTCGCCTGCGCGACGAGATCACGATGGAGCAGGCGAAGGAGGACATGCAGCGCGTCTGGGACGAGCTCGTCGCCGAGTACCCCGAGTCCAACCAGGGTTACATGATCGACGTGCTCAACTTCCGCCACGAGATTCCCAACAAGCAGGGACGCCAGCTTTTTGGACTCATGCAGGGTGCAGTGTTCTTCGTGTTGCTGATCGCCTGCGTCAACATCGCCAACCTGCTGTCGGCGCGCGGTTATCGACGCCAGCGCGAGGTGGCGCTGCGCGTAGTGCTCGGGGCGGGTAAGTTTCACATCCTGCGCCAGCTGCTGGTCGAGAGCTTCATGCTCGCCGCGCTCGCCGGTGGCTTCGGGCTGGCGCTGGCGATCGCCAGCGTACGATTCATGGCCACGCGCTTCGCAGGCCTGACTCCAGGCGCCTACATACCGGTAGTGGATGCCACCGTGCTGGTCTTCTCGCTGGTCGTCTCCGTGGCGGCCGGCCTGCTGTTCGGTCTCATCCCGGCAACCCAAACGCTGCGCTTCGACCTCGCCGCGACGATGAAGGAAGGCGGCTGGGGTACCGCAGGCGACGTGCGCAAGAAGCTGCTGTCACGGGGTCTGGTGGTGACCGAGATCGCGCTGTCGATGGTGCTGCTGGCGGGCGCCAGCATGATGGTCGAGGGCTTCGTGGGACTGCGCGACGCGGATCCGGGCTTCGACAAGACCAACCTGCTGACCGTGCCGATCAGCCTGCCGATCGACGGCGTGGAGCCGCGCCTCAACATGGTGCGCGAGCTGCAGGCGACCGCCGCCAGCACGCCCGGCGTCCGCGAGGCGACAGTGGCCAGTGCTCTGCCCTTGAATATGTTCGCCGCCAGCGACGCGTTCCTGCTCGAGGGACAGCCGGTAGACCCGGGCCAGTCGCGACCACGCGCATTGTGGGCGGCAACGCCACCCGACTACCTCGACAGGCTGCGCATACCACTGGTGCGCGGCCGATTCTTCAGCGACGCTGATCGACTGGACGCAACTCCCGTGGCGGTTGTCAACGAGACGCTGGCGGGCCGGTTCTGGCCCCAGGGCGGGGCGCTCGGCGCGCGCATCGACTTCCGCGGCGAAACGCGCGAGATCATCGGCGTGGTGGGCAATACGCGGCAATCACTGATCGCCACCGATGCCGCGACGCCAGGGGCCGAGAGCGTTATCTTCGTGCCGCTGGCGCAACGCATCGGGGGCAGCGTCTTCCTGCTCGTGCGCACCGTCGACGATGGCCACAGCGCGGACACAGAGTTGCGGCAGGCGTTGCAGGCGGTCCATGCCCAGCTGGGCGTCGGGCGCATGGAGACGCTCGACGAGATTCTGGACCGAGCCTTCGTCGGCATCGACTTCATGAACGGCCTGTTCTCGGGTTTCGGCTATCTGGCGCTGCTGCTGGCGGCGATCGGCACCTATGGCGTGCTGGCCTACAACGTGGCGCAGCGCAGCCAGGAGATCGGCCTACGCGTGGCGATCGGCGCCCGCGAGGCCGACGTGGTTCGCATGATCACCCGTCAGGGCGTCACCCTCGGCGTCATCGGCGTGCTCATCGGCGCCCCGTTCATCTTCATGCTCATCCGGGTGCTGAACTCCGTGCTGCAAGACCTCGGCACCGTCGACCCGATGACCGGGGTTGTCGTAGGGATCGTGCTGCTAGCGACGACCGCGGTCGCCAGCCTGATCCCGGCGCTACGAGCGGCGAGGATGGACCCGGTAAACGCGCTGCGGCTGGAGTAGGCTTCCTCGGTCGTCGGCTATCCCTCGAACCGATGGAGCGCGAGATGCGAGCGCATTGGTCAACGAACTCAATCAATCGACCCGTCGCCAGCACCGTGGCGATGGCAATGCTGATCCTCGGAACGGGCGCCGGCGTTGCGCAGGAGTCCTTCCCCGCCGATCCCGGGATGCGCGACGCTGCCCGCGGACTGCTCGGCGCATCGGAGGGCGACCGGCGCGGTTGGGGCATCACCGGGTTCCAGGACGAGGAACGCTTCAACTGGGCCTATACCCCGGTGCCGCGTCAGGGGTTCCCGTTGCGACAGATGAACGAGGCAGAGCGCGAGTTCACCTGGAAGCTGGTCGCCGCGGGGCTCGGCGAGCGCGGGCTGCAACAGGCGCAGGACATCATCCGGCTCGAGGAGGTGCTGTACGAGCGCTCCGAGCAGTCTGATTTCCGCGACCCCGAGAACTACCTCATCTCGGTTTTCGGCGGTCCCGGGAGCCTCGGCACCTGGGGCTGGCGGTTCGAGGGCCATCATCTGTCGATCAACTTCACCCTGCTCGACGGTCGCGTGATCGGCACCACCCCGGCCTTCTTCGGCGGCAACCCGGGATACGTCGGAGAAGGGCTGCATTCGGGCTTGCGACCGTTCGCCGAGGAGGAGGATCGCGCCCGCTTGTTTCTGCAGAACCTCGATGCGGCCCAGCGCCGGACGGCCGTGTTCTCCGATTCGGCTCCCGACGACGTGCTCACGAGCAACGACCAGGTGGCGGCCCGACCGACCAGCGCCGGGGTTCGCCATGACCAGCTGACCCAGCCGCAGCAGGAAGCGCTCTGGAGCTTGCTCGAGCTGTACGCCACCCGGCTGGAGGCATCGCTGGCCGCCAGCGAGCTGGCGGAAATCCGCGCCGGCGGGCTCGATGAGCTGCGCTTCGCATGGGCGGGCGGCGCCGAGGCGGGTGAGCCGCACTACTACCGCATTCAAGGTCCGACGTTCGTGGTCGAGTACGACAACACCCAGAACGACGCCAACCACGTCCACTCGGTATGGCGGAACTTCGACCGCGACTTCGGCCGCGACCCGCTGCGGGAGCACCTCGCCGCGGAGCACCAGGCTGACAACCAGCACACGCATCGCTGATCGCTGCCGGGTTCTGCGAACTCTCATCAGGGGACGTCGACGCTAGACCACGGTCGACGGACGTCAACGACAGCGAAACCCGAGCGCTGCACAGCCGTAGGAACCTACGAGCGCTAGACTGGCGTCACTCCCCCTGTGCGCTCCCCGGAGTGGACCTTGGAACGGCTCTGGAAGGACATCAAGTTCGGCCTTCGCATGCTCGTCAAGAGCCCCGGGCTGACGCTGGCGGCGATCGGCTCGTTGGCGCTCGGCATCGGCGCCAACACCGCCATCTTCACGGTAGTGAACGGCATCTTCTTCCCACCGCTGCCGATTGAGGACGCATCAGGCGTCTACAGCATGTTCACGCTCGACGAGAAGAACCCCGGGTTCCACGGCGTCTCCTACCCCAACTTCCAGGACTACCGCGATCGGCAGACGGCGCTCGACGAGATTGCCGCCTACCAGTTCGCGCCCATGAGCTACCGCCGCGAGGACGGCGGCGGCGACGCCACCATCGGGCTGCTGGTCACCGGCAACTACTTCGATCTGCTACGCGTACAGATGCTCCAGGGGCGGTCCTTCGTGCCGGAGGAAGACCGCACGCCGGGGTCCCATCCCGTCGCCGTAGTGAGCCACGGGTTTTGGCAGCGGCGTACGGCCGGCGATCCGGATCTACTCGGCAAGACGATCTTCATCAACCGCGTCGCGTTGACCGTCATCGGCATCGCACCGCCGGATTTCACCGGCACCGACATCGGCATCGCTCCCGAGATCTGGATGCCGATGATGATGTACGAGCGCGTCTCGACGCAGCCCGGATGGATCGACCTGCGGCGCGGCTTGATCAACAGCGTTCTCGGTCGCCTGGAGATCGGCACCACGCTCGCCAGCGCCCAAGAGGAGTTCGACGCGATCTCGGCGCATCTCGCGTCGGAGTATCCGAACGACAACGCGGGACGGCGCCTGACCCTGATCCCTACGCTGCAGGCACGCGTCAACCCCAATGTGCGCGACAACTTCGTCCAGGCGCTCGGTTTGATGGTCTTCGTCGTCGGCCTGGTGCTGCTGATCGCCTGCGCCAACGTCGCCAACCTGTTGCTGTCACGCGCCACCGGTCGCCGTCAGGAGGTGGCGATCAAGCTGGCACTGGGCTCCAGCACCGGCCGTCTGGTGCGTCAGCTGCTGACCGAGAGCGTTCTGCTGGCGCTCGTGGGTGCCGCATTCGGCCTGCTGGTGGCGCGGTGGACCACGGGGCTGCTGGTGCGGTCCATTCCGCCTACCCCGTTCCCGATCGCGCTGTCGTTCGATCTGAATGGATCGGTGCTCCTCATCACGCTCGGCATCGCCGTCGCCACGGGCCTCGTCTTCGGATTGGCACCGGCTCTGCAGGCGGTGCGGGCCGACGTTCTGGGCGCGCTCAAGAACGAGACTCCCGGCTCGATGGGCGCCGACCGCCGCTTCGGCCTGCGCAATCTTTTGGTCATCGGGCAGGTCGCCGTCTCGCTGATGCTGCTGGTCGGCGCCGGGCTGTTCATCCGTAGCATGCAGTCGGCGCAGACCATAGACCCGGGGTTCGATGTCGAGGGCGGGCTGGTCGCCACCATGAACCTGGGACTCGAGGGCTACAGCGAGGACGACGGCAAGGCGTTCCTGCGGCAGCTTGGCGAGCGTGTCGCTGCGATTCCGGGCGTGCGTGCGGCGACGGTGGCGCAATCTCTGCCGCTGAGCCTGTTCGGCGCCGGGCTGACCCGCACCACCTTCATCGAAGGCGACGCGGCCGCCGACGAGGAGGACGGGGTGCTCATCGGGGTCACCAGCATCGGGCTGGGGTTCTTCGACGCTCTCGGTATCAACATCGTTGACGGGCGCCCGTTCGATGTCACGGACAACCCCGACAGTGTGCGCGCGGCGATCATCAACGAGGTGATGGCCGACACTTTCTGGCCCGACGAGAGCCCGATCGGGCAGCGGTTCATGTTCCACGGCCAGCTCGATCGGCCGCTTACCGTCGTCGGCGTGGCCAGCTACGCGAAGGTGTCGACGCTGGGCGAGGACCCCACGCCGCTGGTGTACATGCCCATCGAGCAGGAGTACTCCGGCACGATGTTGCTGATGTCCCGCACCGAGGGCGACCCGATGGCGCTGGCCGATGCCGTGCGGCGTGAGATTCGCGCCCTCGATCCCGAGATGCCGATTTTCGGGATCACGACGCTCAGCGATCAAGTGGACGCGTCACTCTTTCCCACCCGCATCGGCGCCGGCATGCTCGGGGTGTTCGGTGCTCTCGGCCTGACGCTCGCGGCGATCGGTCTGTATGGGGTGATGAACTACTCGGTGGCTCGGCGTACCCGCGAGATCGGCATTCGCATGGCGCTGGGTGCCAACTCCACCGGCGTGCTCAAGCTGGTGGTACAGCAAGCGCTGCTGCTCGTTGTCGTCGGTCTGAGCGTCGGCGTCGGCCTGGCGGCGTTGATGGGCCGGCAGATGGCAAGCCTGCTCTACGGCATCAGCGGCACCGACCTGTTCGCCTTCGCCGGCACCTCGCTGGTGCTGTTGCTGGTTGCCAGCGTCGCCAGCCTGGTGCCGGCGCTACGAGCCACACGCGTCGATCCGGTCCGCGCCCTGAGGTTCGAGTAGTCGGTTCGCGTTTTGCTGTTTAATCGCGCGTTTTGTAATGCTATGAAGTCTTTCTAGGTGCTGCTGAGGCCACAATTGGCCTTGGCTGACCGAAAAGTGTTGCTCTACACATCTGCGCTTCCCTAGACTCGAGACTGGCTGGTCGAGCCGGCCACGAGCGCCTCCCCAAGCGCAGTGAGATATGTGAAGCACCTGTGTGTGGCACTCGTTGCCTTGCTGACGATCAGCTGTACCTATGGTGCGACGCTGGGTCCGAACCGCCGCCCCACGGCTACGGCGGACGACGCGCCCGCAACCGCAAGCCCTCCGAACCGAGGCCGCTCGACGGAGGTGAACAACCCGCCCGCGACAGCGACCGGTCGGAGACCACGCCCTTCAACCGCAGTGAGCAGCCCCTCTGCGCCGGCAACGCCCGGCGACCCGCTGTTCATGCCGGAGTGCTACGAACCACCGCCAGCGGTCCCGGCCTCGGAACGGGCCGACTCCCGCAACTGGCAGCTTCCCGTTGCCCTTGTCGGAAACAGCACCGTTATCAGCTTCTTCGGCGACCCGCGAGATCGCGGCGCCCGAAGTCACGCTGGCATCGACATTGGGGCGCCGCGCGGTACGCCCGTTCGCGCCCCCGTGGATGCGAAGGTCATCACCTCGCGTCAGGGTGGCCGGGGCGGGCACACGATCGTGCTCCTGGATACAGCCGCTGAGATCCAGTTCGTCTTCACGCACCTCGACTCGCGCGCCGTACAGACTGGTCAGTATGTGCTCGCCGGTCAGCCGGTCAGCCGGTCGGCACGGTAGGCAACACCGGCAACGCCGCGGGTGGCGTCACGCACCTGCACTTCGAGGTACATGACTACGCTGGCCCGATCGATCCGTGTCCGTTGCTGAACCGTGCCCCGGGGGCGAGCGTCAGCTGCCCAAGCGAGCTCGCCGCCCGATAGACTGGCGGCATGAGTTCCAACACCGCTCGCGCGGCGCGCCGACTGGCGTCGCTGCTCATCGCCGGCATCGCGACAACAGCGTGCGCTGGCGAGGATCGGCCTCCGGCTCCGGCTGTGGCCGGTGCCCCGAACGCGGATGCTTTCACGCCCGCCGATGTGCTGCAGGGAACTCTGGCAGACGGGGTCGGCCGATCCCTCGTCGCACTGCGACCCGAGACCGACCATGACGCGCCGCCGCCCAGCGAACCGGCGGTCATCGATCAGTTCGGGTACACCTTCGAACCGTCGTTGCTCATCGCGCAGCAGGATCAGACGGTTCGGATCGGCAACAGTGAGGACGTCGACCACAACGTCCGGGTGACAAACGTCGAGACCCGGGCGGTGGTGGTGAACGCCAATCTAATGATGGGAGAGACCGTCGAGCATCGGCTGGACCGCACCGGGCCGTACACGGTGCGCTGCGATATCCACCCGGCGATGATGGCGCTCATCCTCGTGGTGTCGCATCCGTACGCCACGATAACCGACACTCGCGGTGCGTTCCGGATCGAGAACATCCCGCCGGGCGCCTACGAGCTGACGACGTGGAGCGCCGCCGGCGAGCGGATCCTGGAACGCGCCGTCAGCGTCACCGAGGGCGCGGACGGCCGACTCGAGATGACGTCGGGTGCCACGGACTAGCCCGCCACCGGTCCAAGACGGGCGAGTCTGGAGCTGCACGCGATGAACAGGCGCGAATTCGGTCACACGGGCATCGGCGTATCGGTCATCGGCCAGGGCACCTGGGAGATGGAGCTGTCTGATCGAGGCACCGCGATCAAGGCCCTGCAATGTGGTATCGACCGCGGGGCGACGCATATCGACACCGCCGAGATGTATGGCAACGGCGCCGCGGAGGAGCTTGTCGGCAGCGCCATCGATGGGCGCCGCGACGAGGTCTTCCTGGTGAGCAAGGTGCTGCCCTCGAACGCGTCGCGCGAAGGTGTCGTCGCCGCGTGCGAGCGGTCGCTGCGGCGGCTGCGCACCGACCGGCTCGATTGCTACCTGCTGCACTGGGAGGGACCCCACGCGATCGAGGAGACGGTCGCCGGGTTCGAAAAGTTGGTAAGCGACGGCAAGATCCGGGCGTGGGGCGTCAGCAACTTCGATGAGCGCGCCCTCGGCGAAGTAGTCGCGCTGGCGGGCGCCGAACATGTCGCCTGCAATCAGGTCTGTTACTACCTGCAGGAACGCGCCATCGAGCATGCGGTGGTGCCGTTCTGCGACGAGCACGGAATCGCTGTGGTCGCTTACAGTCCGTTCGGGTCGGGATCGTTCCCCGCCGACGATTCCCCCGGCGGAAGAGTGCTGGCCGGCATAGGAGCTCGCTACGGTCTCAGTGCTTTCCAGATCGCCCTGGCGTTTCTATGCCGACGCGAGGGGCAGTTCGCGATTCCCAAGAGCGCTCTATCGACCCATGTCGAGGACAACGCCGCCGCGGGTGACATCGTGCTTGCGGACGAGGATCTCGATCAGATCGACGCTGCTTTTCCAATCGGCCGACCGCGACCCGGCGTTCCGATGATCTGATCGCAACCCTGGACGCCGCCGCGCGAGGCGCAAACGATCAGACGCTGTTGCTACCTGCCGTGTCGTCCTATTCGGCAACTTCGCGACGACCTCGCGACTTTCTGATTGCTCACCATGAAGCATCATGGCGCTTCAAAACTCACTAGGACGCAGATAACAACACATAAAATGCGCTGGCGCTGCCCGAACATGGAGCGTCGCTCCGACCCCCCGGACAGCGACGGCCAGGCTTCTGAAAGAGCTCGATCAGGCTGCGAATGGTCCGTTGAGAAACCCTCGCGCGTGTGGTCGAATGCCAGCAACTTCGCGACCGAAGAATTGTTCCGAACTGTGGAGGAAACCCGAGATGAAGAGCCCCGTGCCCGCCCGTGCCGGACTGATCTGCGCAATGCTCACCGCCGCCCTCGCCGCGAGCGCCATCCAGCCCGGCAGCGCGGTCGCGCAGCGACCGGTTCTCACCATCGACGACCAGTTCCTTATCGAGCGGGTGGGCTCGCCGCGGATAAGTCCGGACGGTGCTCGAGTCGCCTACACGATCGGCAGCACCGACTACGACAGCAACAGCTCCGAGACGCGGATCTGGGTCGTAGATCGTGATGGCGGCGCCCCGATTCCGATGACCGGAGCGGGAAGCTCGGCCTCCAGCCCGCGATGGAGCCCCGATGGTCGACGGCTGTCGTTCTTGTCAGCACGTGACGGTGGCAGTACGCAGGTCTGGGCGCTCGATCTCACCACTGGCGGTGAGGCGGTACAGCTCACCGAAGTCGAAGACGGCGTGTCGGGATACGAGTGGGCACCGGACGGACGGCGGCTGGTGTTGACCATCAGAGACGCGGCCCCGGAGAAGAACCCGGCGGCCAAGACGAAGAGCGGTGCCGATATCCCCGAGCCGTGGGTCGTCGACCGATTGCAGTTCAAGCGCGATTACGTCGGCTACCTGGACCGACGTCGGGAGCATCTCTACACCTTCGATCTGGGTAGCAAGGCGACGGTCCAGATCACCTCCGGCGACCATGACGACTCACAGCCGGTGTGGTCCCCGGACGGCACTACGATCGCGTTCGTCAGCAACCGCACCGCCGACGCCGACGCCAACTTCGACACCAACATCTGGCTCGTCGATGCAGCCAACACCGACATGGGGGCGAGCCTGACGCAGGTGACCAGCAACCCGGGCTCCGACGGGTCCCCGGCGTTCAGCCCCGACGGCGCCCGCATCGCTCACATCACCGAGACCGATATCGATCACTCGCCCTACGACATCGCCAAAGTTGCCGTGATCGAACCAGGCGGCGAGGCGATGATTCTCACCGAGGGCCTCGACCGCGGTGCCCGGCGGCCGATGTTCAGCGCCGACGGTAGTTCCGTTTACTTCCAGGTCGACGACAGCGGTGAGCGCCACCTGGCGATGATCCCGGCGGCCGGCGGCGAGGTCGTGCGGGTCATCGACGGACCGCGCAGCGTCAACGCGGTGACGATCTCCGAGGACGGCACCATCGTTGCCCTGATCAGCGAGCCACACGAGCCCGGCAACCTCTACGTCCGCGAGGACGACGGTGATCTGCGCAAGCTGACGCGCAACAACGACGAGCTGCTCACCGGCATCGACCTCGCCGATGTCGAGAACGTCCATTTTCCAAGTGCGGACGGAACCGAGATCGAGGGCTTCATCTTCAAGCCACTCGACTTCCAGGAGGGCGTTCGCTACCCGACGATCCTACGAATCCACGGCGGCCCGGTGTCGCAATACACCTACGGCTGGAACTACGAAGCGCAGCTGTTCGCCGCCAACGGCTATCTGGTGGTGACTACGAACCCGCGCGGATCGTCGGGCTACGGCAAAGCGTTTCAGATGGGGATCTGGCAATCCTGGGGCGACAAAGACACCCAGGACGTGATCGCCGGCGTCGACCACGCCATCAAGCTCGGCTGGGCCGATCCCGATCGACTCGGCGTCGGGGGCTGGTCGTATGGCGGGATTCTGACCAACTACGTCATCACCCAGACGCAACGATTCGGCGCCGCGATCGCCGGCGCGTCGGGAGCGCACTGGATCAGCAGCTACGGCCACGATCACTACCAGCGCTGGTATCGCCTCGAGTTTGGTGACCCCTGGGAACCCGAGGCACGGGCAATCTACGAGAAGCTGTCGTCGTACAACGACGTGGACAAGATCACCACACCGACGATGTGGGTGGGCGGCAAGGAAGACTGGAACGTTCCGATCATCCACTCCGAGTTGATGTACCAGGCTGCCAAGAGTCGGGGTGTGGATGCCCTGCTGGTCGTGTACCCGAACATGCACCACGGCATCAACCTGCCCTACTACCGCAAGGATCTACACCAGCGCTACCTGGCCTGGTACGAGAAGCACCTCAAGCCCGAGGCGATCACCGCCGGCGAGTAGGCGCGAGACCGGCCAGCTCGCGAATCACTCGCTGGCCTCGTCGGGGGCCGCCGGGGTGCCGACGATGAAGCTCCGGACGTCATCGCGGAGCTTCATCAGCGAGGCGACCTGCGCGTACATCATGTGCCCAGCGGGGTAGTACGCCATCGAGACGCGATCCAGCAGCCCCGGATCACCACCGAGATGGTCGAAGGTGAACTCGGTGGCAAAGAACGGCGTCGCCAGGTCGTAGTAGCCGTTGGCCACTAGCACCCGCAAGTCCGGGTTCTCGCTCATGGCGCGGCGCAGGATATCGGTGACGTAGGTGTACCCCCGTGCCGCCGAGCCCCAGTTCCACGGACGCACGTTCCCGCTGCGCTCGTACACACGCGCCGGATCGTAGCCGAGCTCGTCGCGCAGGTACGAGTTGATCATGGCGCTGTAGGGCCCACGAATGGCAGCGTCGCTGGCGTCGTATTCGGGATTCTCGCCGACGGAGTCTCGATCCAGACCGCGGTGACGAGAATCGAGGCGCGCCACGGTGAGTCCGGCGTCGCGAAGGAGCTCCTTGCGAAAGCGCGTCGGCGTGACGCGCAGGTTGCTCTGCTCGATGTACTCGGCAGACAGTCCGGTGAGCTCGGCGAGCCGTCTTACCACCTCGGCGCGTCGTTCGGCCGGCAAGCTGGCGCCGCGCAGCAGCGCGCTGGCGTAGTCGCCGATAGCGTACTCCCGTGCCGAATCGATGGCCTCGTTGAAGTCCTCGAACCGCGGCCCGAGCTTGCCGTGATACCAGGCCGTAGCGGCGAAGGTGGGCAGGAAGCCGATGAACGGTAGGTCGTTGCCAACGCGGCTGCGCAGGGTGGCAAAGTCGAGCACCGAGGAGATCAGCACGATGCCGTTCAGGTACATCCCGTGGCGCTGCTGCAAGTATCCCGACAGGCCCGCCGAGCGCGTGGTTCCGTAGCTCTCGCCGGCAAGGTACTTCGGAGAGCCCCAGCGCCCGTACTCCGTGGTCCACCTGGCGATGAAATCGCCAACCGACGCGACATCCTCCTCGACCCCGTGGAACTCGCTCCGATCTTCCTGACTGGCGGCGCGACTGAAGCCGGTTCCCACCGGATCGATGAACACCAGGTCGGTGAACGGTAGCCATGCTCCCTCGTTGACCACCAGCTCATAAGGCGGCGGCAGCGGCATGCCCTCGTCGTCCATGAGCACGCGCTTGGGGCCCATCGCACCCAGATGAACCCACAACGATGCCGAGCCAGGGCCACCGTTGAACGCGAAGGTCAGCGGACGGTCAGCAGGCTCCCCATCGACGGTATAGGCAACGTAGAAGATCTCCGCCTCGACCTCGCCGCCCTCATCGGTCATCGACATCGCCCCGGCCGTCGCGGTGTAACGCAGCGACTCACCGCCGATCTCCACCTCGTGCTCGGTCGTGACCGGATCCGGAAGCGCCGATCGCGGTGCCATGTCCTCCTGCGCGGCGGCCGGGCCATGCCCTCCGACCACGACCATCAGTGCGAGCACGAAAAGAGCGGCGTGGCGAGATCTCATGGCAATCCCTGGCAGCTGGAGTCGACGTCTTCGGCGGCCCGATCCTTTGCCGGCGTTCGGGCCCACGGCTAGGGCGCGCCGAATGACGTCGCATGCTAGCAGGCCTTGGCCAGGGGTCACGCCAGACTCTCCACACTCGCCGCGACCCGCCGGTCAAATGCCGGTTTGATCGCACGCGGGCGTCGCCGACTCCACCCTGCAGCCCGTTGTGGTCTACTTGCTGGACGATCCACCGGACCATCTGCAGCAAGCTCGTCGTACGGAGAACACCATGACCGAGACACCAAGTACCCTCGCCGACGGCAGTGAGCCGGCGACCTACGAGGACCTGCTGAGCCGCCTGAACGACCTCGGGATCGACGTACAGACAATCGAGCATGAGGCGGTATTCACCGTCGAGGAGGCGCGGGCACATCGCGGCCAGCTGCAGGGCGCCCACACCAAGAACCTCTTCCTGCGCGACAAGAAGAAGCGGATGTGGCTCATCGTGTGCCGCGAGGACCGCAGCATCGACCTCAAAAAGCTGCCATCAGTAATCGGGAGCGGGCGGCTTTCGTTCGGCAGCGCCCAGCGGCTGATGGAGAACCTCGGAGTCATCCCGGGGGCCGTGACGCCCTTTGCGGTGCTGAACGATCACGGGCAGAACGTGCGCGTGGCCGTCGAGCGCAGCCTGCTCGACGAGGCGCCATGGAACTTCCATCCGCTCGATAACGCCAGGACGACGTCGATCCAGCCGCAGGACATGCTCCGCTTTCTCGAGGAACAGGAGCACGCCCCGCAGCTCGTCGACCTGGGTTCCGCCACCCGGTAGCACCGAGAGCGGCTGTCCGCTGCCTAGACTGCGGCCGCCAACTCGGCTGCGTTCTTACTTCGGTTGCGACGCGTTACTTCGGTTGTGGCACGACGCGGATGTACGGCAGGGGCTGCTGCCAGCCGTCGGGATACTTTTCCCGCGCCTGCTCGTCTGAGACCGCCGGCGAGATGATCACGTCATCGCCCTGCTGCCAGTTGGCCGGCGTCGCCACCTGCTGGTAGGCGGTGAGCTGACACGAGTCGAGCAACCGCAGAATCTCCGCGAAGTTTCGCCCGGTGCTCATGGGATAGGTAAGCGTAGCCTTGATCGTCTTGTCCGGCCCGATCACGAACACCGAGCGCGCCGTGGCGTTGTCGGCCGGCGTCCGGCCTTCCGAGGTGTCGCCAGCGCCGCCCGGAAGCATGTCGTAGGCCTTGACGACCTCCAGCCTCGGGTCACCGATCAACGGATAGGTAACCGGATGGCCCTGCGAGGACTCGATGTCCTTCGACCAGGCCTCGTGATCACTGACGCCATCGACGCTGATGCCGATGAGCTTGCAGTTGCGGGCAGCGAACTCATCCTTCAGGCCGGCGGCGGCCCCCAGCTCGGTCGTGCAGACCGGTGTGAAATCCTTCGGGTGCGAGAACATCACCACCCAGCTGTCGCCGATCCACTCGTGAAAGCTGATGCTCCCCTGCGTGGTCTCGGCCGTGAAGTCAGGGGCCTCGTCGTTGATCCGTAATGTCATGTCTTCCTCCTCGAGTTTGAACCGCTGCGAATTCTAAACGCTGGGCCATCCCAGGTCACGGCCGGCTCGGCTACAACACCAGGGTGGCCACCCCGGTGAGCACCAGCGCCGCGGCCCAGATAATGTCGAGGTTGATCCACGCCCGGCGAAGAAACAGCACCCCGAAGTACTCGTAGACGATCACCGCTACCAACCCGGTGACCAGCAGGTAGCCCGCGGTGTGCACCAGGGACGCCATAAGGCCGGCGACGAATCCCGCCGTCGCCGGCATCGGCGCGCCCGCATACACCCTCGTTTCCAATAGCAAAGGCGCCACCATGAGGCCGGCCCCGTGCGCCGAGGCCATCAGGAACGACCACACGGCCAGGTTCCAGAGCGACATCTTCATGCCGCCGTAGCGCGGATGTCGCGAGCGCACAAGCTTGTACCCGCCAAAGCCGATCAGCAGCGCGGCCACGATCAGCTTCAGTGCTCCGGCAGGAAGCACGATGCCGACTGCGATCGCCACCAGCAGCGCCACCGCCACTGCGACGGCGTGGCCGATGGCGAGTGGCAGGAGCGTCCGCCACACCGCGGCGCGGCGGCGCTCCTGCATACCTAACGCTACGGCGAACAACCAGCCCATGGCCGGGTTGACGCCGTGAAACGCACCTAGGGCGAACAACGTCATCCAGGCCAAGCCGCGGTCCTACCGGTTAGCTGAAGCAATACGCGTCCGAAGATGCGTCGCCTCCCTCCAACCGCACCTGATGGACTCGCAAGCCGCCGGTCTCGATGAAGAACTTCGGATCGAGCTCCATCCCACCGTCAGGATTGGCATCGAGCTTCACCATCCACCCCTGCACACCGTCTGGATAGAACTGGTCGTCCCACGGTGAGTACAGCGAGTTGGTGAAGTAAACGCGCTTGCCGTCGCGGCTCACCTCGACCATCTGCGGCGCACCGTTGAGCGGCTGGTCCGGCTTCGCCGGATGCGGCGTCTTGTTGACGATGCCTCCGAGCTTGACGTTACCGGTCAGCTTAGGGTTGTCCGGATCGCTGACGTCGTACTGGTGAAATTCCCCGATGCCCCAGCACGAGACGTAGAGAAACTTGTCGTCGATCGACAGGTCAATGTCGGTGACCAGGGGCGGTACGGCGCCAAAGCCCTTGAGCAGCTCGGGGAGGTCATCCGGGTCGGCAGGCTGCGCCGGGATGGTCACCACCTTCTTGACGCTCCAGGCGGCATCGCCATTCCCCTCCCCCTTGCGCCACAGCCAGATCGACGCCGAGAGGTCCTCGAGCGACACCACCACCCCGACGAATCCGTACGCATGAGCTGGATCGTGCGCTGGACGTACCTCGAGCACCATCTGCTGTTCGGCGCCGAGATCCATCGCCTGTACGTGCGAACGCGATTTCAGATCCCAGATGTGCAGGCCGTGGCCGTACTTGCCGGCCAGCAGGAGCTCGGGGTTGATTCCGCTGGTCACCATGTTTGGGGTACCCCACTCGCTCGTGACGATCGCGTCCTGGCCGAGATGCCAGCCGAAATCGTAGGCAAGCTCCTGCGGGCCGCGGTCGACCTCCCACTGACCACCGAGCTCGAAGGTCTCGTGGTCCATTGTGAAGATCCCGCCGGGGCCCTCACCCTCCGCGTTGCCGAGGGCGCTGATGTAGATACCGTCGGGGCCGCAATGCACCGTATGCGGAGCGGCGTAGCCGGTCTTTTCCGCCAGCTCGTCGGCCTCGATCACCTTGATGATCTTCGGGTCGCGCGGATCGGGCTGGGTGTCGAGGATGTAGATACGCGAGGAGTGAATCCCCGGCACCACGAGATAGCGCCGTCGGACATGCGGATGCGGCGCGTACGGGCTCAGGCAGGAGCTACAGGCATTCCAACCGAAGTGATGCAGCTCGTCGCCGGCGTGCGGCATTTCGACCTTGTTGATCAGCGTTCCGTAGTCCGGGGAGGCCGGATCGACGTCGACGACGCCGATGGCATCCGGCTTGCCGTCGTCCTTGCAATTCAGCATCGAAACATATGCGATCCCCTCTGGATCAGCCTTCGCAGCATCCCTGGGCGACGGGTAGAAACTGGGATCGGGCGTAAGAGTGGCCATCGGCGCTGCCTCCTGCTTTTGCGAGTGGATCTTGTCTCGAATCGAGTGAATCGCTTTTAGGCGGACCGACACTATCAGCTTCGCCGATCCTGTGAAACAGGGCCTGCTGCCGAGTCAAATGCCATCCGGCTCATGCGTCACCGACCGATGCTGCCCTGAATCCGCGTGAGGGCGTCCTCGAGATGGATACGGCTCATTCGGTCGTCAACACCTGCCTCGAGGGCCGCCTCGATCTCGCCGCGCAAAAGCGTCAGCTGATCGCGCACCAGCGGGCGAATATCGGACTGGGCGATGTGAAGATCGGCGTTCAACGGCGGGTCGTCGTTGCGGCCTACCCGCAGGTTGCCTGAGCTCGGCGGCGTCCAGTGTTCCGACTCGGCCTCGCGAAGCAGATAGTCGGCCTGCTGGAGATACGCCCGCTGCTGGTTGCGGCGGAACGTATCGATGGCGCTCGCCTCGCCCAGCTCGCGCCAAACGATGGCACGTGCATCGTCGAGCATTTCGGTTGGCCTGTAGGTGTCGTCCCCCAGGAATGCCTCGTGCTCGATCATGCGAGCCAGCCGTGCGTGATTTAGCAGTCGCTGAATGGCAAGCTCCTGATAGGCGCGGATGCGCTCGACGACGCCGGCATGTTCCAGACGTCGAAGCTGATTGAGGTCCAGCGCCCAGACCGGCGTCTGCAAGACGTACTGGTCCAGGAAATCCATCGCCTGGCGCTGATACTCGGGCTCGACGGGTGTGTACACCCACCCCTCCTCCCGAAGCGCTTGTGATGCGTCCACGAGCCACCGACCGCCGCGGCGGCGTGCTCAGCGTACCGATTCCACTGGGTGAGTAGCTGTAGGTGATGTGTTTCGAGCTCGTAGTAGTCATCACCTTCTTCGAGCACCCACTCCAACAGGCTCTCCGAAGCCCCCTGCAGGTTGCGCATCCCGTAGACCGCTGCTTGTACGGGATCGTCCGAGATGCCCTCCGTCATCCGGTGCGGGTCCCACTCGATATCCATACCGAACAGTGCCGCGCCGAACCGGTACCAGGGCTCGTCGGCGCGCTCGACGATCCACTGATTGAGGATCGCCAGCTCCTCCTCCGGGCTCGTTGCCCCCGGAATCGGTCGGTATCCCCACATCACCGCAAACTTGTCCCACACGCCGATGCGGCGCTCGGGAGGCACGCCGTCGCCCGCCTGCGCCACGTAGTTGAAGCGCGTGCGTCCGACCGATGAGGCCGAGTGACCGCGCTCGCGCACGAACGCGGCGTCTCGGAGCGACTCGACGGGATAGACGAAATTGGCACGCTGGTTGTGTGGCAGCCCCACCGCGTGGGCGATCTCGTGAGACACGACATAACGGATCGCTTCGCCAAGATCCTCGGGCGAGAGCTCGTCGGTGCGAAACTGCGGGTTGGCAGATGCTACCTGCGAGATCAGCTGCCACCGCATGCGCTCGGCAAGCCCGTGGTAAATGTTCATGTGGGCGCGGATCGCCTCGCCGGAGCGCGGGTCCACCACGTCCGCCCCGGCGTTCGCCGACCGGATCGGCGAGGCGTTGTAGCGCACCACCGAGTAGCGCGCGTCGAGGAGCGAAAACTCCGGGTCTTCCGTCTCGGTCGGCGCCAAGCGTACCTGGATCACGTTCTTGAAGCCGGCGAGCTCGAAGGCCTCGTTTCCACTCCAGCAGTCCCGCGCGGATGTACGGCACAAGCTCCGGAGGTGTGGCCGGATCGATGTGCCACACCCACGGCTTCAACGGATCCACGAGACGGTATCGGATCAGATAGCGTTGACCTCGCACCCCCTGAAAGGGCCGCGAGTAGTCGGTCACGCCCATCGAGATGAGCCCGGTGCGCTCGTCGTACAGGCGCGGCATCATCGACTCTTCGGGCAACAGCACCATCGAGTGGTTGACCTCGTACGACACCGTCTCGCCGCGAGAGTTGGAGGGCGCGTCGCTCGCTGAGTAGGTGTTCACCGCTCGCACCTCGACGTTGGTCGGGAAGGCCCGGGCCCATTCCAGCCAGCTGCGATCCGGATAGTGGCTGCGAATCTCCAGCTGCCGTCGACGCGCGCGCGGTAGCGAGAATGGCGGCGTGTCGTCGAGGTACAGGTCGGTGACTTCGATAACCGAAGTCCCGTCGCCGCGAGCCTCGATGTCGAAAGACGCCAGTACCGGCGGGAAATTGGAGTACTCCACGGCCATAGCAACCGAGGAGCCGTCCTCAGCGACATTCTGGTGCGAGACAGCGCGCAAGAGGATGCGATCGCCCCGACGCTCCCAGCGTACGACGATGTTGTTGCGCGCCAGGTTCGAGCCGCCGGTCGCCAGCCCCTGCTGCGCCGCGCCGAAGCGACTCATGACGATCATCTCGCGCCCGAGCACCGCGTCGGGAATCTCGAACAGCAAGTCGTCTTCGAGCTGGTGAACAGTGAACAATCCGTGGCTGCTGATCGCCGAGGCCAACACCACGTCGTCGTAGTCGTGCGTCTGGGCGCCGACGGGCGCCGCAAACACCAACTCAAGCACCAGAGCCGAGGTCGCGAGCAGAGTGAATCGCCTCATGAGTAGACACTCCTGTCTTGCCAGCGTCTCGCAGCGCGAGACGCGCGAGTTAATCGGGGCTTCCGCGCCACCCGGGGCTCGAACCCGACCCGGCGGTGACACCACGGCCATGCATGGTAAACGCGGCCCAGCAGTAGAGTGCAGCCTAGTGCCCGCCTCGCTGCGCCCGCCGCGGGACTGCAGCGTCGCCACTCATCTAAGATGCCCCGACATCCACTCGTCGGAGCACCGTGCATCCAACCAAATTCCGCCACCACGGCACGATCGAAAATCTCCTGTTACCGGCCACTACAATCGGAGGCTCCAAGGCCCCGACACCGATCATTCCCCCGTTCGACCTCGACTCCGCCGTGGCCAAGGTGCGCATGGCAGAGGATGCCTGGAACACGCGCGATCCCGACCGTGTCTGCCTTCCCTACACGGAAGACAGCAGCTGGCGAAACCGTGGCGAGTTCTTCCAGGGACGCGAGGCCATCCGTGCGTTCCTGCACCGCAAGTGGGCCCGCGAACTCGACTACCGTCTAATCAAGGAGCTCTGGGCTCATAGCTCTCACCGCATCGCTGTGCGCTTCCAGTACGAGTGGCACGACACAGCAGGCTTCTGGCATCGAGCGTACGGCAACGAGCAGTGCGAGTTCGCCGATTCCGGCCTGATGCAACGGCGCGAGGCGAGCATCAACGACGTGCGGATTCCGACGGCGGATCGCCGCTTCCACTGGGAGGCTCTGGGTGCGCGGCCAACGGATCATCTGTTACAGGCCACTAGCGTCGCCGGACCCGATGAAACCCTCGACTCGAGCCCGAGAAGCGCGGGTTGACGACGTTGTTGAAAATCGAACCGAAGGTGTAGTTGACCCCGAAACCGACGCGATAGCGGAAGTCAGTCTCGACGGCGCGCCGCTCGAGGAGAATCTCCTCGTCGGTGATCCCACCGGCCGGTAAGAAGATTTGGTCGCGCACCAGCGACGCGCTACCGAAGACGCTCAACCGGAGTCCGCGGCTGACCCGGAAGTCGAGATCGCCTCGCATCTCCGCCCGATGCTTTCCGGGGTCGTTGATGAGGTGTGCCGCCTCGAGCGTGAAGCCGGCCTCGCCCCACGGCCGGTTCAGTTCCAGCCCGACGACCACCCCATGGTCGGCCAGCGTCTGCTCCGTATGCCCGAAGATCGTTTGCTCGCGAAAGTCGTAGCGCGTCATCCCGGCGAAATAGGTGAAGGTCAGGAGCCGCTGCGACGACTCGTCGTATGGGAAGAAGTTGTGCTCCACCGCTGCCGATACGCGAGTCGACAGATCGAGGTTGGAGAACGTCGACGACGCACCCGCCACCC
Source organism: Acidobacteriota bacterium (assembly GCA_965197275.1). GTDB lineage: Bacteria > Acidobacteriota > UBA890 > UBA890 > WLXD01 > DASCOT01. Next base: position 54,365 of record CBDAMQ010000031.1, on the reverse strand, counting down.
CCAGGCCGATGCCCCATCGCGGGCCGAGCGTCTTGATCACCTGGCCACCGAACCCGAACTCACGACCGACGCTCGTCAGCCGCTCGCCATCATCGAACTCGAAGTTGCGCTCGTCGTACTCGCCATCGAGACCGATGAAGATCTTCCAACCGTCGGTAATTCGCCGAGCGCTGACATCGCCTTCGATCTCGCGTGACGACTGTCGTTCCTCGCCTCGCAGCGAGGTATCGAGGTCGACGCGAAAGACCCAGAAGTTCCAAGGATCCTCCTCGGGCGTCGCAGCCACCGGTCGCGGTGCCGACGGAGCTTCGTGGCGGGAGCGCATCTGGGTAGCCAGCGGAGTGCGCAGCAGATAAGGAGCCAGACCGAGCGACAGCACGCTGCCCAGCGCCTGCCGAACTTCATCGTCAGTATCCGTGTCCGAGGTCGTGAACACATGGGTGTCGACCTCGTCGGCGAATTCCCGGATGCCGATGAACTCGAGGCTGAACTCGTTTCCCGCCCCGCTGCGACGATTCGTTACCAGCACGTGCACGTCGGCGTCGCGACGATCGAGCACGTAGTCAACATACGACACCTCGCGTCGTATGTAATCGAAATCGCAGCGACGCTCACAATCGAGGAAGATCCGCAGCGCAGGGGTCGACCGTGAAGGATCACCGTCGGGCTCCTGTAGCCCCACGGCCGCGACCCCGACCGGAGTCACGGCCCAGGCCAAGACCGCGAGCGTCGCGAGAGCGTGTCTCAGTTCACCCGATCTACGTTCCGCGCTCGCTCTCACCGCTTCTCCCGCGGAACCCCATCGGGGCCGGACGCCTCCATGGAGCGCCTCGGAGACATTGTGTTCTGAATATCGTATGCGACTCGGCGCGTGTCTGAATATCGTATGCGACCCGGTGCGACTGCGACGTCCGACCGCTAGACGAAACGGCCTGGATCGAGTAGCTCCAACCGCACCGGCGGCGGCACGCCGGTTGCCACGCTGGCGACCAGCTTTCCGGTAATCGGCGCCAGCGCCAGCCCGAGCATTCCGTGCCCCGTAGCCACGGTGACGTTGGTCAGACCAGGCGCCAATCCAATGATCGGCAACCCGTCCGGGCTGCACGGGCGGAATCCTGACCAGACCCCGCGGCTGACCGAGTCGGGTTCTGTGTCGGCGAGGATGGCGTCGATATCGGTCGCCGGCAGGTACGCCGATACCTGTTCGAAGATCCGACGCAGTCGCCGTGGGTCGATCGAGCGGTCGAGACCCACGAGCTCTAGTGCTCCGGTAAACCGTAGGTGATCGCCCATCGGCGTCACCGTCACGCGCGCTTCATGAAGCAACAAAGGGATGCGCAGGTCGCAACTGCCGCGTGGCAGGGTCACGCTGTAGCCCCTACCGGGTTGCACCGGCAGCCGCACGCCCATCTTGGCCGCCAACGGCTGGCTGAAGGCACCGGTCGCGAGCACGACCGAGTTGGCGGCAAGCCGCTGTCCGCCAGCGTGTACGGCGTGCAACCGATCACCGCACCGGTCGAAGCTCTCGACCTCCGTCGACGACATGATCTCCACCCCGCGGGCCCGCAGGTAGGCCGTCAGGGTCCGCACGAAGCTCGACGGATCGACATGACAATCCTGCCGGAAGTACAGGCCCCCGATCGCACGCGTCCGCAGCGCTGGCTCGAGCTGCGATAGAGCCTGCGCATTGAGCACCTCGACCTGCAGACCGGCCGAGCTCAGCGTCTCGGCGTACTCAGTGCTGTGGTGTTCGCCGGCCTTGGTGTCGTAGAGCATGAGGATGCCGTCCTCGTGCATGTGCGGCTCGACGCCTTCCAGGCGGGCCAGATCGCGGAACAGGTCGACGCTGGCCAGCATCAGATCGCGCAGCACCGGCACCGCCCGCCGGACGTGAGCATCCGTGCACGAGGCCCGGAACCGCCAAAGCCACCTGAGCAGCTCGATATCGAGGCGTGGGCGGATATACAGGGGGCCGTCCGACTTGAACAACCAGCGCAGCCCCTGGCCGATCACGCCAGGAGCCGCAAGCGGCACGACGTGGCTGGGGACGAGCATGCCGGCGTTGCCGTGCGAGGCACCGCTAGCGCCGTCCCCGCGATCGATCAGCGTGACGCTGCGGCCTTCGCGGCTCAGGAAGTAGGCGCAACAGGCGCCGACGGCGCCGCCACCGACAACGACGACGTCACGCGACACCGTCATGGCGCAGCGGTGCGAATCCCGGCTCCGAACGGGTCGTCATCGCCGACAACGAGCCTGCTTTCGGCAGTTACCCAGGCATCGCCGACGACGGTCGGCACGACGCCGCCCTCCGCCTCCTCGATGCTGCCCACGAAGCAGCTTCCCACGATGCTCTCCTGCCGCCAGGTCTGCCCCGGCAGCAGCTTACCGTCGGCCCACAGGCACGCCATTTTCGCGCTCGTGCCGGTACCGCACGGGGACCGATCGTACTCACGGCCCGGGCACAGCACGAAGTTCTTGCTGTCGGCGCCATCGGTAGTCGGTGGCCCGAACAGCTCGATGTGGTCAACCTCGGCACCGTCGTCGCCGACGACGCCCGCATCCCGCAGGGCGGCGCGAAGCGCGCAGCAGTACGAGGTCAGCGCCACCACATTGTCGGCCTCGAGGCGCTGTCCGTGTCCGTCGACGAGAAAGAACCAGTTGCCGCCCCACGCCACGTCGCCGCGGACCCGCCCTAGCTCGGCAACCGTGACGCCAACATCGCTTGCTACCCGGTAGCTGAGCACGTTCTGCACCGCGACCCGGCCATCGGGCCGCAGCTCCACCCCAACGACTCCGACGGGCGTCTCGAAGCGATGCCTACCGGGAGTCAACCGGCCGAGGGACGCCAGGGTCACGGCTATCCCGATCATGCCGTGGACGCACATTCCCAGGTAGCCGACGTTGTTGAAGAAGATCACCTGGGCGGCAAAGTCGGCGGAGGATGGCTCACAAAGCAACGCGCCGACCAGGGCGTCGAACCCGCGAGGCTCGTTCACGACGGTGGCACGGAAGTCGTCGTGGTGGGCTCGAAACCGCGCCAGCCTGTCGGCCGCAGAACCTGGTCCGAGGTCCGGGGCACCATCGAGAACAAGGCGGGTCGGTTCACCGCCGGTGTGTGAATCGATGACCCGAATCGATCGTGACACTAGTGGCCTGTAACAGAGGAATCGATAGCGCCGCAGATGGGATTTGCGGGCGAGATCAAGGCGCGGCGAGGATGGCGATGGTAGCAGGCCGTGGTGAGAGTGTGATGGGTCTGGTTGCGCCGCCAAGGACGCAGATCCAAGGCGCCACGACGCCGGTGATGCCACCGCGCATCATCTAGGAGCGGCAACGCTGGAGATGCGCCCTTGGCGGCGTAACCCTTCGGGCAAGTGGGAGTTACGGGCGATGGCAGCGTCTCTCCTCCTCCACGATGGCGTCAGCATCGCCTCGTCGTCGATCCTTGCCCCAGCCCGTAAGTCCCACTTGCCAGACCCATCACACTCTCACCACGGTCTGCTGGCGCATCGTCGACGAGTCGCAACGCCGAGTTCGCCCGCAACTGCCCATCTGTCCGCAGGCCAATCAAGAGAACAGTGGCGCAATCGGCCCGTCTGCCCCGTTGCTCCTCCTCGGAGATGCTCCAACATCGACTCGTCGGAGCGCCTTGCATCCGACCCCATTTCGCCACCACGGCACTATTGATTCCTCTGTACAGGCCACTAGCGTCCGGCTCGGCCGAGCTCCTCGTCGATGACCTTGGCGATCGCATCGAACGGTACGGCTCCGCCGGGAATCGGGCGGCCGTTGACAAACAGCGCCGGCGTGCCGTCGACGCCGAGCCGCTGACCAGCGCGCACGTCGGCCTGGACGTTGTCCACGTAACGGTCTGAATCGAGGCAGGCCGCAAAGGCCTGACCGTCCATTCCGAGCCGCTCCGCCTTCCCCTTGAGGTCATCCACCGTTAGCGAGTCCTGCTCGGCGAACATCAGGTCGTGCAGCTCCCAGAACTTCCCCTGTTCCTCGGCACACAAAGACGCCTCCGCGGCCTTCTGTGCGTTCGGGTGGATCTCCCGCAGCGGGAACTGGCGATACACCAGCCGGACGCGGCCGGCATAGGCGTCCTTGACCTGCTCTACCGTTGGTAGGAAGCGCCCGCAGAAGGGGCATTCGAAATCCGAGAACTCGACGAGCGTAACCGGCGCGTCGCCGGGACCGAGGGTCGGGTAGCCGTCCGTTTCGATGTTGGCGCGAACCGGTTCGAGGGTCACGGCAACGTCGCGGTCGGCCGCTAACCCGGCGGTGAACGCTTCGATGCCTGCTTCTTGCTGCTGCTCGAAGAGAAACTGTTCGATCGCCGGTCGCAGAGCGTCCAATGGACGTCCCTGGAGGCGACCCTGGTTGTCCTCGTACCAAGCATCGACCTCGGCGGCGGTCACTTGGATCCCGGAGTTGACCTCATCCTGCAACAGCTCCTCGGTGGAAGTTCCGCGACGGCTGGCCTCGGCGTCGAGCAACTGCCGCCTCACCGCATCCCTTACCCCCGCCTCGAGCAGCTGGAATCGCTGTGTGTCGTATTCGAACGCCAGCGTCGCCAGGCGATCGTTGACCGCATCCCCCAGATCGGCAATACGTATCGGAGCGCCGTCGATCGTCGCCAGCACACCATCGGCGTCAAGCCCAACGGATGCAGCGTTCGGAGCCGCTGCAGATGGTTCCTGCGAAGCGACTTCCCTGGCGCACCCTGCCGCCGACAGCAGCGTCAGCGACACTACGGCCAGGAAAGCGACAGCGGGTCGGCAGCTCGTTCGGGATCGTACGATTCGGAAGATCATGGCGCGCTCCGGCTAGCAGGCGGGCGGATCGGATCGGATCGGATCGGCGTGTGCCGAAGACTCCGGGCCGTGGCGACCCGTCGCAGCTAAGGTTACCGGCTCGCGTCGGCGCCGGCATACACCGGCGCGGTTTTTCTGCGGTGACGGCTACAAGGGCTCCTGGCAACCCTACGCTGCCCCGAATCCCCGACGCTCCATCCGGCCCCACCCACGCTTGCCGGCCAGCGCGTCAATGAGCCCCTTGGCGCGCCACGCGGTCATCAGCTGTCGATACCCCAGGTTCTCGAGCACGGCGCCGAGCAGCAGCCAGAGGACGTCACGGGGTGACGGATAGCGTCGAGCCGTATGCTCCTCCAGCAATACGGCACCCATCGACAATGTGATCGAGAACAGTACCGATACCATGAAGAACAGTACGGCGATCTCGATGCTCAGCACCCCCATCAGGAAGCCGACAACGGTGAGCACGTAGCCGGCGAGCTCGACGGCCGGGCCAGCCATCTCGAAGAAGGTGAAGTACGGGAAGCCGAACAGCCCCAGAGCCCCGTAGCGGAAGTCGCCGAACAGCGAGCGATGCGTGAGCACGCTCTCGACCGTGCCTCGTTGCCAGCGGTTGCGCTGACGATAAAGCGTCCGCAGGTCGGCGGGCGCCTCGGTCCAACACACCGGATCGGGCACGAAGACGATGCGGGAACGCTCGCCTCCCGGGCGCTGGCGGTGCAACCGCACCGTGATCTCCATGTCCTCGCCCACCGTCGTCTTCGAGAACCCGCCGGCCGACACCAGGGCGCCCCGATCGAACAGGCCGAAGGCCCCCGAGATGACCAGCAGCGAGTTCATGAAGCTGAACGCGACGCGGCCACCCAGAAACGCGCGTAGGTACTCCACCGTCTGCATCAGCGGCAGGATCGACGTCGGCGCCCCGACGCGCTCTATCTGTCCCTTTCGCACCGTGCAGCCATCGACGACTCGCACGATGCCGCCGGCCGCGACTGTACGTTCGTCCTCGAGAAACGGCTTGAGCACGCTCAGCAGAGCGTCAGGCTCAAGCAGTGAGTCGGCATCGACAACCGCGACGAGCTCGCCGCGTGAAGCCGACAAGCCGGCGTTCAACGCGTCTGCCTTGCCGCCCTGCGGCTTGTCGATCACGGCAACAGGAATCGGGTCGCGAGACTCATAGATTGCACGTACCTCCTCGGACTCCACCGCGTCGTAGATCCGGCGACTCGAGCGATAGAGACGAAACCGGTCGATAAGCCGCGAAAGCGTCCGGTCCGTGGACCCATCGTTGATCACCAGCACTTCGATTCGAGGGTAGTTGAGCGCCAGAATTGCCTTGACGCTGTCGCAAATGGTGATTTCCTCGTTGAACGCCGGTACCAGCACAGAGACCCGAGGCACCAGCGAAGAGCGCACGAGAGACTGTCGCTCGGACGCAGTCAACGGATGGTGCGCATGCTTCAGAACGAAGTAGCCAAGGAGCATCATCACGAAGTAGATGGTGTTGATCGTCAGCACGTAGATCACAATGCCGTACTCGGCGACCAGGATCGCCGTCCGTAGCCAGTCGGGGGCCGTACCGATCATGCCGCCACCCGCAGGTGGGCAACGCGCCATCGTTCGAGCGCCTCGAGCGCAGCGCCCGCCGCCACACGATTGGCCTCGACGACGGCCGCGTCGAGCCGTGCGCGCCCGGTCTCGCCAAGCTGGGCTAGCGCTTGGGCCGCCGCATGCGCGATTCGCGGGTCGTCGCCGCTAAGCAGCAACGACAACCGGCCACCCGCCTCGTGCATATGCATGCGGCCGGCGCACTCGACCGCGGCACTGCGTACCGAGCGATCGTCCGACCCCAGCGCCAGCAGCACGTGGCCTTTCAGTCGATCGCGCTCAGCGGCAAAGGGCACGACGCCGAGCGCGAGGGCCACCAGGTCGAGCTCCCGGCGTTGCAGCAACGACTCCAACGCTTCGCATGACACCCATACGCGCCAGGAGGCCAACAGGCGCAGGGCCTCGCGCAGTCGGCCATGGTGGCCGTGCTCCAGGAGCCGCGGTATGACCTCGTTGGCGAGAATGGAGGCGTGCACCTTTAGCTCGTCGGACAGGACGGCGCGGACAAGCGGCGTCTCGGAAAGCATGAAGTCAAATACCTCGACGTACTCGAAAACCTCAATCGCTCCATCCCTCTCACCTATGCCAAGCAGCGCTTTCGCCGCTTCGACGCGCACGGAACGTGAACGATCGGCGAGCGCGGTGAGCAACTCGTCGCGAGCTGAACCGCCCGCCACCAGGGCCAGGTTGGTGATCGCGGCACGCCGTACGATCGGTGAGCCGGTGCGATACTCGTCCAGCCAGCGCTGTACGAAGCCGAGCCGGTTGGCCAATCGAACGAGCTTGGCGCGCTGGCCGCCGCGAAGGGCCGGCAGGAACTCGAGAATGCAAAACTCCACCTCAGCCGGGCAGCGCTCCACCAGCCGCTCGACCGCCGAGCTGTTCTCGTGGCCAGCGACATAAGCAGCAAGCTTCTCTTGAAAAAGCGGTCGCTGCCGTGCGATCCGACGGTGCCGCAGCAGGCGCCGCGTTTTTCCGAGCACGACCTGCGCCGTGATCATGACAACCAGGGCGCCCTGGGCTACAAGCGTAGCGAACCCGGCCGCCAACATAGCCGAATCGAAAAGGCGCGACGTGAGTGCCACATAGGCCCAGGCCACCAGCGCCAGGAACATGATCACGAACTTGATCGTCCGTGCGATCGCGGTTCGCCGTCCGCGCTCCTCGAACGTCAGCTGGCGGCGCGCTGGCATGCGTCCTGCTCATCCGGGAGCGCGCGCAGCAACCGTTCCAGCCTGGCGGACAGTTCCATCGGGTTGAACGGCTTGGACACATAATCGTGCGCGCCGAGGCGGAAACCACGAACGACGTCGGCTTCCTGACGTAGCGCCGTCAGCATGATCACCGGCAAGTCACGCGTGTCAGCGTTGTTGCGAATCTCCGCCAGAACCTCGAACCCGTCCAGCTGTGGCATGTTGACGTCGAGCACGGCGGCGCTCGGACGGACGTTGCGAATCAGCTCGAGCGCATCCTCCCCACCGGCGGCGATGTGGCATTCCACGTTCACCTCCCGGAGAGTTGCCGCAACGAGCGTAGTGATCGTGACATCGTCGTCGGCGAGGACAACCTGGTGCTTGTCGCCCGGTTTGTGATCGCGATCGGTGGAGGTCTCGGGCGGGGTCGCCGAGCGAATCAGCTGGAAACAGCGCAGCAGCAGCTCCTCGTCAGTCCATGGACGCACCAGCAGCTCGCAGCCACCTCTGTGCCGCTTGCCATCGACCAAGTTGCACGGTGAACCGGCGCAGAGCACGCCGATGCCACGCCGCGCCAGCGCACTCGCCTGCTGCCAACCCTCAACGGTGTCCCCATCATCGAGGCTGACAAGCGCCAGATCGATGCCATGAAGCGCCAGGTCGATCTCCACTTGCGAGCGCGAGCGGACATGTGTCGTAGCACCGGCAGCACCGAGGACACGTTGCATGTCCGTCGCTCCGGCAGTATCGAATCCGACGAGCCAGATCGCTCGGTGACGGATCTCGTCGCTGATCTCTGCGGGCATTTCCCACTCAGATACTGGCGCCGATAGGACGACGGGCGCGATCGGCTCAGAATCGGGTTCCTCGGCTGGTACCGGAGTGTCCGAGGCCAGCTCGGCTGGCGGGTCCGTATCACCGTCGCCAACATCCATGACCTGGACGTCTTCCTTCGCGTTCAGATCGTTCCAGCGCTCATCGCGCTCGGCCTTCTGGAACGCTCCTTGTACGGCTCGGAGCGCCTCCGAGACGGCGTTTCAGTCGATCTCGTCAACGCCGAGCCAGCCTTCCAAAGCGGCGGCCGCATCACTGATGCCGGGATGCCCTAGTGTGCCCCCGCGGCCCAGCCACAAGTGGGCGATGCGGCGCGCTGCATCGACGTCGAACTGCGGCCCGACGGTTGCCAACAGGCGCTCGGATTGTTTGAGGCCACGCTCGATGAAGCTGACACGCAGGCGATCAAGCGATCCTCCCGCCGGCATCGCGCATGACTCTCCGGTGGCCTCGACAGTGAGGTTCTCCTCGGGCTCCGGCAGGTCCAGCAGCGAGCGGATCTGACTGGCGAGCTGCTCAGGATCGAACGGCTTGGGAATCAAGCCCTGGGCCCCGAATCGTTTGTAGTCGAGCCCGCTGGCAGTGTCCTTGCCGGTGAGAAACACCACCGGAATGTCGCGCAGGTCATCGTCTTTGCGAATCTCGTACAGAACGTCCTCTCCGAGCATGTCGGGCATCATCTGGTCGAGAAGGATGAGGTCCGGCCGCGCCCCACGGGCGTAGAGCAGGCCCTGCTGACCTGTCCGCGCGAAAGTGATCTTGAAGCTACCCGCACGCTGCAGGGCGGCGCTCGCGATCAGGTGGATGGCCGAATCGTCATCGACGATGAGTACCTTGATCATCTGCTTCCGCCTGCTGCGGACTCGCCGACCTCGTATTGCCCCAGCACACGGTTGAGGGCGCCGAACAGCTCCTCACGTTCCAGTGGCTTGTTCAGGACCTCGGCGGCGGCGGTCAGGGTTTGCTCGTTCTCGCGCCCGACAATGCTGGCGATCACGACCGGAATTGCCCGCAGGTCTTCGTCCGCCTTCAGCCGTCCCAGCACCTGCCAGCCGTCCATCTCCGGCATCATCAGGTCGAGACAGATCAGATCGGGCTGGTGCTGCCTGGCGAGCTCGATTCCCTCCTCGCCGGAGCCACAGATCAGCACTCGGCAACCGGTTTCCTCAGCGTAGTGGCGGATCAGGGTTTGGCAATCGCGGTTGTCGTCGATGATCAGCACCAGATGACCGACGAGACCTCCGGCCAGCGGATCCTCCTCGTCGTCTTGGTCGGGCTGGACGCCGCAGAACACCTCTGCCGGCCGCGCCGCATCGTCCCCATGACGCGGGGCCGAAGCATCCTCTGTGAGCACTATGCTGAACGTCGATCCCTCGCCGACTTCGCTATCGGCAACCAGATCGTGCGCCATCTCACGGCACAGCGCGCGCGAAATGGTCAGCCCCAGACCGGTCCCCTCGTACTTGCGGTCTGTTCCGCTCTCGGCCTGCGTGAAGCTATCGAACACCGCGTCGAGGCGCTCGGCGGGAATGCCGTCCCCTGTGTCGACCACGTCGATCCTCTCCGGACGCCGCGACCCCTCGGCGAGTTGCACGCGCACAGTAACGCTGCCGGAGTCGGTGAACTTCACCGAGTTGCCGATGAGGTTGACGAGCACCTGCACAAGCCGCGCCTCGTCAGCACGGATCGGGTGCATCGGGCGGGGAACGTCCAGACGGAGCTGGACGCCACTATCCTTGACCAGCGCCTCGAACTGACTCAGGACCTGCGGAACCAGGTCCGCGAGCTGCACATCGGCAATCTGTAGCTCGACCTTGCCGGCTTCGATCTTCGACAGGTCGAGGACATCGTTGATCAAGCCGAGGAGATGTTTGCCGTTGTCCAGCACCCGCTCGAGGTAGTAGAGCTGCTTTTCCTGCAGCGTGCCGGCCTTGTTCTTGCGAAGAATGTTGGCGAAACCGATGACCGAGTTGAGGGGCGTGCGCAGCTCGTGGCTCATATTCGCCAGGAAGTGCGACTTCGCATGGTTGGCGGCTTCGGCCTCGTCCCTGGCAACCCGCAGCTCTTGCTCGCGCCGCTCGCGCTCGACCATCTCTTGGCGCAGCAACCCGTTGGCTCGTCGCATCTTGGCGGCGGCCGTATCGACGCGGCGATAGGTCCGATACACGCTGAGCATGAGGCCGGTCAGCGCGGTGCCGTATCCAGCCAACTTGAGAACGTGCGCCGCGTCGAACATCGCGTCGAAGGCGCGTTCGGACAAAGACATGAACATCGCGTGGCTGCCCAGCCCGATCAGCAGCGAGGCCATGAACCAGAAATCGAACCCGGTAATCGTCTGGTTCTGCTTGCGCTGGTAGCCCGCGAAGGCCAGCAGGAACAGTGCCGCTGGGATCATCTCCAGCGGCCGGTTGAAGACACCCGCCGCCTCGACAGGAGGAACCGGAACCGTGGCGATGACGACGAAGCCCGAGACGATCAGCAGACTGACCGCCCAGTACAAGCGCCGTTCATCAACCCGTCCGGCCTCGCCTTCGAGGCGCTCGCCGCGCCAGGCCCAGAACGCCAGACAGGCAATCAGACCCAGGAACAGACGCGATGCCAGCCAGCTCCAGCCGATGATCGATGCCGGTGCCGAAGGCATGCTGGCAGCGAACCAGTCGGAGGTCGCGAGCAGGTGGTATCCGTCAAGCAGGGCGGTGCCGAGAAAGCCCGCGCCGATCACCTGGTAGGGCGTGATCCGGCCACTGTAGTAGCGCACCAACGATAGGGTACCGATCCACAACGCCAGGAGTGCCGAACAAGCCTCGAGGGTGCTGTGCAACCCCGGTCCGCTCGTCCAGCTCGCGCCTCGTAACAAGGCCATCAGGACCGCAAGGCCGAAAAACAGGGTCGCCAGCACAAGGGTGCGCCAGCGAACTATGCCAGACCGTGTATGCAACACCGACCTATCCTCCTGCCGCTGCCTGACGCGGTTCGGTGAGAAGTGCGTCGATTGCGTCGAGCAAGATGTCCTCGTCAACCAGCGGCTTGGTGACATAGGCATCGAATCCGAGGTTCAGGAAGCGCTCGCGATCGCCGCTCATGGCGTGGGCGGTCAACGCGATCACCGGGATTGAAGCCAACCGCGCGTCTTGACGCATCTCGGCCAGCACCTGGACCCCGTCCATTCCTGGTAGCGAGATGTCGAGAAGGATTAGATCCGGCGATAGCTCGGGCAGCGCCGCGAGGGCATCCGGACCGTTGTCGAAGGCGACCAGATCGAAGAGATCCTCGAGAATAGCCTCCACCAGCAGACGGTTGTCCGGGTTGTCTTCGACCATCACGATACGTGTCATCGCATGTCCTCCAGACGGCGTCGCAGCCGCTCCACTACCGAGGCGTGCTCACTCGCGAGCAGCTGTGTGAACTCCGGGTACGGTGCGCCAAAAACACCCTCGGACGCCATCGTCTCGAGGTTCTGGCAGACCGCCCACATCCGCATTGCACCGAGGTTGCCGGCGCTGGACTTCAACGTGTGCGCCGCCATCTGAGCGTCGTCACGTCCGTCAGCCGTACCGGCGCGAATAGCACCGATGCGCTGCGGCGCGGCTTCTACAAAGAGATCGATTAGCTGGCCGAGGAGCTTGACGCCGCCGAGGTCAACGAGTTTGTCGACCGTCTCGGATCGCAACGACGGGTGGTCTCCCGGGGTGGGCAAATGGGGGCGCCAGGCCAGTGTTGCGTCGCCCTCCGCAAGATCTGCGCTTGGCGCCGGTGCGGGTTCTGGAGCCCGCTGCCGAGCCCTGGCGTCGTGGTGGGTCATGGTGTTTCTCCCAACAAGGCGTTCTGTTGTACCGAATCGGCCATCGAATGATGCTGTTGGACGTCTTTGACCTGTAATCTATTATTAGAACACATGATTAAGCAAACTAAATATATTAATAGTCGTAAATAAACGTTTTTGATCAATTAAACATGCTAAAATACATACCTACAGGCAGAATCGCCCGTCGCACTCCCTACGGTGGGCGCCCTATTCCGGTTGGGGCCGAGTGCCCTTAGATATCGGACTCGGACGCGGCGCGCGGACGCCAGATGGCGTCCAGCGCCGCCACTTCCCGCGGCAGCTCCGGATAGTGCTCCAGTTGACCGAGCAGCACTTCCATCGTGGTGCGAACATCGGCCACGGCGGAATGGGCAGCGTCGAGCTCCGCGGCGCAGTAGAACCGATACGCAGCGGCCAGATCCCGGCGCTCCATTCGTTTGAATACCGCACAGGCGTCGACGATCCGCACCGTCGCCCAATCGGTGACATGGCCGGCACGATCGAACTCCGCCTGGAGCATCGGCAGATCGAAGTGAGCCAGGTTGTAGCCTCCTAGATCAGACTCGGCAAGCCATCCCCATACCTTGCCGGCCACATCGACGAAGGCCGGCGCATCGGCCACTTCATTGTCCGTTATGCCGTGAACCCGGGACGCAGCCGGCGGAATCGACAGCCGCGGATTGATGAGCGTTGTGAAGGTGCTGGCCGACCCGGAGGGCTCGACGCGAACCACTGCCACCTCGACGATCCGATCCGTGCGAACGTCGAGACCGGTGGTTTCCAGGTCGACGAACGTCAGAGGCCTGTCTAACTGCAGCCCTGCCGCCAGCCGAGCTGCAAGCGCCGGCAAATCGTCGGCGCCCGGCACCGGTTCTCGCCCTGCGCGTGCCTTCGCCGCGATCGGCTCGACGGGTTCAGAACGTGAATCGACCATCGGCCCGATCTTCCACCGCGCGGGCTGCGACATCAAACGTCACGCGGTGAGGCCAGTACCGGCCATGGGAGTCCATTGTGACGACATCCTGCTTAATTCTGTTCTTTTCTATCACCTAAAAGGGTTGAGAGACTCTTTGGCGCTTCATTACTCTTACAGCATAGTTTCGAGATCACACAGACTCGGGTCCAAACGCCAATGTTTGCTCGCAAGCCAGCTTTGCGGACTGGAAGCCCACCGGGCAGTGGCGTGAGCTCTGTCGCCGGTGCGTCGGTCACGTCGCGAGCCATGCTGCTCCGGGACCCTCTGGTGCTCTGCACCGCTGCTGTTTTCGCCGGGTTCATCGGCATCTATACCCTGCCCTTCGTCAGCTACGCCACACTGGTGAGCTTCGTGGTCGGCTGGGCCGACCCCATCCTGATCTGTTTGGCGGTGTTGGCGTTTCTTTCGGGCGTTCGCCATCTGCATCCAGAGGAGCGCCAGTTCTGGCTGCTGATGACCGTGGCGTTCGTCTGCGCCACGGGCGGGACCTGGCTCCGCTTGGCGATCCCGGCGGCGGAGTGGAAGGCAGTCGGACGATTCGCAGAAGATCTCGTCTTCCTGATGCAGTTCATTCTCATGTTCCTGGCGATCTCGTTGAACCCCCATACCGACGAGCGCCGCTGGAGTGTCAACAGCATTCGCTTCCGTCTCGAGTCAATCGGCACGATCAGCTTCGCCAGCATGATCTTCTTCTACTTCGTGATCCTGCCGACGTATTACGGCAACGGCGCCGACAACTACGCGCTGCCGAAGTCGATGCACATCGCGCTCGACACCATGCTGATCTTCTCGTTCTTCTACGTCGCCTCGTTCTCTGCCAGCCGACGCTGGACCACGATCTATCGTCTCTTCGGCGTCTCGCTGATGCTGTGGCTGGCAACGGATGTCGTCGAGCTGATGTTGGCAACCGGGCGGCTCGACATTCCGGGTGGCATTCCGTACGGCACGATCTATGACTTCCTGGCCTTCGTACCCTTCGGCTTGGCAGCGGTGGCGGCCCGCATCGGGCGGGCCGGAATCAGTCGGAGCGAAGAGCCGGCGCCCGCATTACCGGCACGCAACCCGCGCCAGATCCGTTATCTATTCGGACCCCTGGCCGTGTATACGACGTCCCTGCCGCTCATCCATTTCGCCCTCTCGTCGCTCGGGTTGCTCGAAGACGCCACCCGGACGGCACGCGAGACCTGCGTGTTCTTCGGCCTCGTCTTGCTGGGAGCGCTGACCCTGATAAACGAGAAGCTCATCGAGCGCCAGCGCCGCAATACCGAGCAGGAGAACAAGCGCCTCGCGGCGTTTCCGATCAAGAACCCGAACCCATTCATGACCTTCGCCGCCGACGGCGCCGTCAAGTTCCTCAACCCGGCCGCGAAGCGCGTCCTGGCGGAGCTCGGCATCGACGCGATCGAGGCCTTCCTGCCAACCAAGCACGCTGACATCGTGGCCGATTGTGTGCAGACGCGAGGCGGTTATCGCGACATCGAAGTTACCGTCGACGATCGTGTGTTCTCTTTCGGGTACTACTCAGATCCAAGCGGCGACGACGTGTTCGTGTACGTGATGGACATCACCGAACGCAAACGAGCCGAAGGAAAGCTGAAGCACGACGCCCTGCACGACACCCTGACCGGATTGCCGAATCGGACGATGGTCATGGAGATGCTGTCGAGTTCGATCGAAGAAGCGCGCGGCAATCCGCGCTATCGGTTCGCGCTCGTGTTTCTCGATATCGACCGCTTCAAGATGGTCAACGATAGCCTCGGCCATCTGGCCGGTGACCGGTTCCTGGTCGAGATCGGCAAGCGGCTGGCCCTGTGTGTCCGACGCAACGATGTGATCGGACGCTTCGGCGGCGACGAGTTCGTGGTAATCGTGGACGACATCAAGAACGTGAAGGAGGCAACTCGCACAGCCGAGCGGATCCAGACCGCGCTCCGCCAGCCGTTGACGATAGACGGGCAGGAAATCGTCACCTCGGCATGCATGGGCATTGCCATGAGCGACCCCAGCCGAACGCGGCCAGAAGACTACCTGCGGGACGCTGACACCGCCATGTACCGCGCCAAGCAACGCGACCTGGCTGGTTACGAGGTCTTCGATCAGCGCATGCACAAGCACGCGATCGCCCAGCTGAAGCTCGAGAACATGCTCCGGCGGGCGATCGACGCCGACGAGCTGATCCTCTACTACCAGCCCTTCGTGTCGCTAGCCGACGGGCGCATGGTCGGCTGCGAGGGGTTGATTCGCTGGCAGCACCCGGAGATCGGTCTGGTGTCGCCTGGCGATTTCATCCCCGTCGCTGAGGATACCGGGCTGATCATCCCGATCGGTTGGTGGGTAATCGAACAGGCGTGCGAGCAGCTCCAGGAATGGGAGCAGCTGATTGGCAAGCGTGATTTCAAGCTCAGCGTCAACGTTTCGAACAAGCAACTCGGCGAGGCGCAGTTTGTCGAGAAACTGGAGCGTCGACTGTCGCGCTACGACATCGATCGAGGACGTCTGTGTCTGGAGATCACGGAGAGCGTGATGACCGACCTTGGCGAGCGGGTAGTCACGCTCCTGCACGACATCAAGCAACTCGGCGTTCGCCTGGCCATCGACGACTTCGGAACCGGGTATTCGTCGCTCAGCTACCTGCGCGACTTCCCGGTAGATGTGCTCAAGATCGACCGCGCATTCGTCAACTCCTTGGAGGAGAAGAAGAAGGATCGGGCGATCGTGCAAGCAATCACTACTCTTGCCGAGAGCCTCGAGCTTACGGTCATCGCCGAAGGCGTGGAGACGCTGCAACAGGCTAACCGCCTGCGCCACCTAGGATGCTCGCTGGCCCAGGGCTTCTTGTTCTCGATGCCGGTCGAGGCATGGAAGGCAGAGGAGCTAATGCACAAGGAAACGCTTACCGCCACCGACTACGTGGCCGCCTAGACGCGGCGCTAGCCGAAGAGTCGAAACCAGCCCCGCAGCAGTCGCTTGGTCAGTGGAGTCAAGCCGGTGCGGCGGAATGCATCGCCCGCCTTGCGGATGACCTCCGCCTGCGTCGGGTAAGGATGGATCGTTCCCGAGATCTTCGACAGCCCGACGCCCGCGGTGATCGCCAGCGCCAGTTCGCCGATCATCTCGCCGGCGTGGTCGGCAACCATCGTGGCGCCGAGAATTCGGCCGCTCTCGTGGTGAACGCGCAGGAAGCCGGTGTCTTCACCGTCGAGGACTGCGCGATCAACCTCCGCCAGCGGAATGGTGATCGTCGTGACGTCGTGGCCGGCGGCGCGCGCATCGGCTTCATACATTCCCACGTGGGCGATCTCCGGGCTGGTGTAGGTACACCAGGGCACCACCAGCTTGCTCGCTCTGGAACGGCCGAAGAACAGCGCGTTCTGGATAACGATCCGGGCCTGCGCGTCGGCGGTATGCGTGAACTGATATCGAGACGCCACGTCACCGCACGCGTAGACGCGCCGGTTGCTGGTGCGCAGGAAGTCATCGACCTCGACGCCGCGCGCCCCATGGCGCACACCGGCAGCTTCGAGGCCGAGGTTCTCGACGTTGGGCTTTCTGCCCACGGCGACCAGAAGAGCGTCGACCTCGACCTGGCGCGAAACACCATCGCTGAGCTCGTAGCTTACGCGCGTACCCGCGGCGCCCGCAGCGACCTCGTTGATGCGCGTCCCGACCATCAGCGCGACCCCGTCGCTCACCATGCTCGCCTGCACTATGGCGGCAGCGTCTGGATCCTCGCGCGGAAGCACGTGGTCGGCCATATCGAACAGCGTAACCTGGCTTCCGAAGCGCGCCCATGACTGGGCCATCTCGCAACCGATGGGGCCGCCTCCGATTACCCCTAGCCGGGCAGGGAGCTCGGTGAGTGAGAACATCGTCTCGTTGGTCAGGTAGTCGACCTGATCGAGGCCCGGTATCGGCGGCGCAACCGCGCGGCCGCCGGTTGCGATCACCGCTCGGCGGAAGCGCAGTTGCCGATCGCCGACCTCGATCGTGTCCGGACCGCTGAAGCGGGCCTGTCCGAGAAAGACATCTACGCCCAGGCCGGCGAAACGCTCGACGCTGTCGTGCTCGCTGATACCGGCGCGCAGCCGGCGCATGCGTTCCATGGCGGCCCCGAAGTCAGCATCATCTCTGCAGCTCGGTCCACCGAACTCCGAGCGCGCCCTTTGCGCCGTATGCCAGGCGCGCGCCGCGCTGATCAGCCCCTTAGAGGGAACGCAACCGACATTGAGACAATCACCACCCATGAGGTCGCGTTCGATCAGGGCGGCGCGGGCGCCGAGCCCGGCGGCGCCTGCTGCGGAGACCAGACCGGCCGTGCCGCCCCCGATGGCGACGATGTTGTAACGGCCGGCGGGTTGCGGGTTGGTCCAATCCGACGGGTGAACGTTTGCCACCAGCGTTTCGTTGTGGACATCTACGGGCCGCATCCGGACGGCCGTGTTCGGGCCGCGACTCGCTGTCGCCGGAGACTCAGGCATCGGCTATCTCGCCCAACGCCTGCTTGGCCGTGCGGGTAACGACCGTCGTCACCACCACGGTGGCCACCAGCCCGACAACAGCAATGATCCAGTACGCGGCACCGCGCTCGGTCGCCGCCCCGCCGGCGAGCGCTGCTACATCTCCAACGACTTTCCCCGTATACACGTACAGCAGGGTGCCCGGCAGCATCCCCAAACACGCCACGACGTAGTCGCGCGGACGTACGCGGGTGAGCCCGAGCGCATAGTTCAGCATGTTGAAGGGAAACACTGGCGACAACCTCAGCAGTGTGACGATCTTCAGACCCTGGCGCCCGACCGCGCGGTCGATTGCGGCGAACCGCGCGTTGTCTCCGAGCTTCTGTTCAATGGCCTGACGGGCAACCGTGCGCGCCAGGAAGAATGCCGCCGTCGCACCGACCGAGGCGCCGATAAACACGAACAGCACCCCTTGGGCTATTCCGAAGATCGCACCGGCGACCAGCGTCAGGAGCGAGCCGGGAACGAACGCCACGGTGGCAATCGCGTAGCCGAACATGAAGGCCAGCGGACCCCATACTCCCAACCCTTCGACCCATTCGGCGAATAGCGGCACCGAGCCGGCGACCTCCCGGCCGAAGGTCATCAGCAATCCGACGGCCGCGACCCCGACCACGAGCCGCAACCAGGGCACCGGCGACCTGGCCCCGGAGGCGTCGCCCGATACATGACGTGCCTCGGACTCGGAAAGCGGCATGGCTTGATCCTGCATTTGACGTCCTCGCGTACGGTAGTCGTCAGCCGACGGCGGCGGAAGGGCGGGAAGCGATCACTCGGTGTGGACCGTCACCTAGACTTTGCTGAACCGCATTATCGAGTTTCGGCACAACGTCGGCTCGCTGGACGAGCCCTCCGAGCTACCCCACAATGCGCGCCATGAGGATCGACGACTTTGCCTTCGACGGCGGGCCCGGAGCCGCCACGGTAGTGCTCGCTCATGGGGCGGGGGCCGGGATGGATTCCGCCTGGATGAACCAGTTCGCCGTCGGGCTTGCCAAGCACGGACTACGGGTTGCCCGATTCGAGTTTCCCTACATGCAGCGCCGACGCGAGACCGGAAAGCGCGGCGGACCGGACCGGCCAGCGAAGCTTCTCGCGGCCTGGCGTGAGGCGATCGACGTTCTCGGCCAGGGCAGCGAGCTGGTAATCGGCGGCAAATCCATGGGCGGCCGGATCGCCAGCATGGTGGCCGACGAGGTGGGCGCACGCGGGTTGTTGTGCATGGGTTACCCGTTCCATCCCCCCGGACGGCCTGAGAAGCTGAGGACCGAGCACCTAATCGACCTGCGTACACCGACGCTGATGCTCCAGGGCACGCGTGACCCGTTCGGCACGCCCGACGAGGTGTCGCACTACGGCTTATCGACAGCCATTTCGGTACACTGGCTGGAAGACGGCGACCACTCGTTCAAGCCGCGAGTAAAGTCCGGGCGCACACTGACCGGCAACCTCGAGGAGGCTCTCGAGGTGGCGGCGGCATTCGTCGGATCGTTGGCCGCTCCGGTCCTGCCAATCTGATCGGAAAGCTCGCACCTCGCGGTCGCCGGAGCGCAGCACTCACTCCGCCTTCTCGAGCTCGGACAGGAGCTGTAGTGCGCCGAGCAAATCCGGCATATCAGCCAGCACCGCGCGCATCGGTTCCTGCTTCATCCGTCGCAGCCGAGCTGGCACCGTCTTGATCGTGAAACGATGCATGTCGAGCTTGTCGTTCACCTCTCTCCACCGCAGCGGTGTCGACACCGTGGCACCAGGAAACGGCCGCACGCACAACGGTGACACCAGGAGCCGGCCGGCGCCGTTCTGTACCGCATCGATGTACACCCGTCCGCCGCGTGCATGCAGTGAACGGTTGACCGTAGCCAGCTCCGGGTAGCGCCTCGACACGATCAGCGCCAGCAAATCGGCCAGCATGCGCCCATGCTCGTACGTTACCTGCCGGCCGAGCGGAACGAGCACGTGCATTCCCGTCTTCCCCGATGTCTTGGCGTAGGCGTTCAGACCGATCTGCCGGCACAGCTGTTGGATGCCCCGAGCCACCTGGACCACGCTTCCGAATGACGCTTCCTTCGGATCGAGATCGAGGATCGCCCAGTCGGGCTTGTCGATGGTTGACGTCCGACTGGACCAGATATGCAGCGGGATGGCGGCAGAGTTCGCCATGTAAATGAGACCCTCCAGGCTGTCGACGACGAAGTAGTCGATGTCACGCTCGCCGGAGCCGGAATGAATCGTCACGGTTCGCACCCAGTCAGGCGTGAAGTGGGGTGCGTGCTTCTGGAAGAACGACTTGCCATCGATGCCATCGGGAAACCGATCGAGCACCAGCGGTCTGTCTTCCAGATAGGGCAAGAGCCAGTCCGCCACCGCCCGGTAATAGTCGATCAGGTCGCCCTTCGTATACCCGTCGTCGGGCCAAAACACCTTCTCGGGTCGGGTGATGACCGTACGGCCATCGCCCGGCTCCGCCGCCAGGCCGGGGGGCCGAACGTCGTTGCCGCCGCTGAAGAACTCGGCGTGAGCCAGCGAGCCCTGGTCGGTATCGCACTCCGCGGCCTGCTTATCGCCCCGCATGCGCGAGAAGACCGGATGGCGCAGCAGCCCGTCAGGCGTGATCTCCTTGAACCTGACTTCGCACACGAGCTGCGGGCGAACCCACACAGTCTCTTCCGGCTTCGGGATGTTGGCGTGACGCTGCGTACCCGACTCCGGCAACTCCACCGGCGGTGTCGGCGGCTCGACGCGGAGCTCGAGCAGCTGTCCGCGGATCTCCTTGATCTCGCGTTCGCGCAGCCCACTACCCACCTGGCCGATATACACCAACTCGCCTTCGTGATGCACCGCCACCAACAGAGCTCCGAGCGTCGCGCGTGACCCCTTGCCGTGGGCGAACCCCACGATCACCAGATCGGCGATGCGGTCGGCGCGGATCTTCAACCAGTGATCCGAGCGTCCAGCGCGGTACTTGGAATCGCCGCGTTTCGCCATCAGCCCCTCGAGGCCCATTTTGCGCACTTGCTCGAACAGCTCTGCTCCCTGGCGCTCGATGTGCTCGGCGTAACGCACCGGCCCCCGTTGCGGAATCACCTGGCTCAAGAGCTCCTTGCGCCCCGACAACGGCAGGCCGCGCAGGTCGTATCCATCGAGCTCCAGCAGATCGAAGACGAAGTAGGTCGCCGGGTGTTGCAACGCCGCTGCCCGGATCTCGGGCGTACGCGACAGCCGCGCGCGCCTGGCCAGCCGGCTGAAGCTCGGCCGGCCGTCATCGGCCAGCACGACCACCTCCCCGTCGAGCACCAGCGAGCGGTAAGGCAACGCCGCCAAGGCGGGGACCAGATCCGGGTAGATCTCGCTAGCGTCGCCGCCGCTGCGGTATCGCAGCATGGCCTGGCCATCGTCCAGTCCGACCACCATTCGATAACCGTCATATTTGAGCTCGAATAGCCATCCGGCGCGCGAAAACGGCGCATCCGCGGTCCTCGCCAGCATGAGATCCAGGCTCGACGCGTTGACCCGATTCCGCGGTACGGCGGCGCCGTCGAGCTCTTGACG
Source organism: Acidobacteriota bacterium (assembly GCA_965197275.1). GTDB lineage: Bacteria > Acidobacteriota > UBA890 > UBA890 > WLXD01 > DASCOT01. The sequence continues at coordinate 33,066 of CBDAMQ010000031.1, read as the reverse complement.
GATCGCCTCGGCTGGGCCGTCACTATCACCGAGTTGCTCGACGGTGAGCCCCGAGTAAACCGATTCCTCAGGCAACTCGGCTTCCGCACCGCTACGTGCGAAGCCGTCTGCCTTCTTGATCAGCAGCCATTCCTTGGGGTCTCGCTTGGTGCGCACGAGCGTCCACCGACCTCGCAGCTTGTGACCGTAGAGGTCGAACAGCAGCTTGTTCTCGCCGGTCTGGTCGTCTTCGCGCTGCACCCAGCGGCCTCGATCCCAGACAATCATCGCCCCGGCGCCGTAGTTGCCCTCCGGGATCACGTCCTCGAAATCCAGGTACTCGACCGGATGATCCTCGGTTTGGACTGCGAGTCGCTTGTCAGCCGTGTCGAGCGACGGGCCGTTCGGCACCGCCCAGCTGCGGAGGACCCCGCCAACCTCGAGGCGCAAGTCGTAATGTCGGCGGCGCGCCGCATGCAAATGGATCACGAACTGCCCGGGCCGATTCTCACCGTTCGGAAACGGCTCCGGGGTGTCCTGCTGGCGCCGCTTGCTCCTGTATTCTGCTAGGCGCGAGTGCGCGTCCTTGTCGTTGCCTGGCATCGCGTGTCGAATGCTATAGTACTTGTATGGTTGCGCGCGCTATGGCTACAGCAACAATCTCTTTCGGCCTCGTGTCGATTCCGGTAAAGCTGTATTCAAGCACGATCACCGCTGCCAAGATCGGCCTCAACTGGATCAACCCGGCAACGGGGTCCCGCGTCCGCATGCGATTCTGGGATCCGACGACCGACGAGCTAGTAGAGCGCGAGGACCTGGTAAAGGGCTACGAGTTCGCCAAGGGGCAGTACGTCACCTTCAGCGAAGAAGAGCTCGAAGAGATCGTGTTCAAGGCGACCCACGCCATCGAGATCAAGGAGTTCGTGCCCCTCGACCAGGTCGACCCGATCCACTTCGAGAAGGCCTACTACCTGGGCTCGAACACCGGCGGCGAGCGGCCATATCACTTGCTGGCAAGCGTAATGCGCGAAAAGAACCGCGCCGCGCTGGCGATGTACGCGGCGCGTGGAAAGAACTACCTGGTGCTGTTGCGGCCATTCAAAGACGGTCTGGTCATGCAGCAGCTGCGCTACAACACCGAGATCCGCGCGGCCGATGACATCGAAATCGGCGAGGCCGAGATCGACGAGAGCGAGTTGCAGCTCGCCAAGCAGATCGTCGACCAGATCTCCAACGACGAGTTTCGTCCCGAGCAGTATCGCAACACGGCAACCGAGCGGCTCGAGAAGATCATCGCCGAGAAAGTCGAAGGCAAGGAGATCACGGCCGCTCCTGAGGAAGAGCCGGAGGGCCAGATTATTGACCTGATGGAGGCACTCAAGAGCAGCCTGGCCGGGGTCTCGGACAAAGAAGGCTCTGCTGGCACCGGGCGTAAGGGGGCCAAGCGCAAGGCCTCGTCCCGCAAGAAGGCCACCAAGGCGAAAGCCGCAACCAAGCGGGCGAAGAAGAAATAGCCATCACCGAGCCGGTAACCCGAAGCGGATACGGCACCAACGATGTAGCCCGTGTGCTCGACCTCGCGCCGCGGAGAGTGCGTGCACTGGCGCGCGCCGGACTGGTCAAACCGCGGCGCGGCGCGCGGCACGAATACCGGTTCTCGTTCACCGACCTGGTGGTCATTCGTACCGCCCGCGATCTGCTGGCGGCCGGAGTGCCGTTCGCGCGCGTCCGCCGATCGCTCGCCAACCTTCAGGACCAACTACCAGAGGGACGCTCGCTCACCGGTGTCCGGGTACAGGCAGACGGAGCTCGCGTCGTCGTGCGGCATGACGGCGAGCTCTGGGACCCGGAGTCCAACCAGTCACTGCTCGATTTCGAGGTCGCCGAGCTCGCCCGGCAGGTCGCACCGCTGGCACTCGACGCAGCCGCCCAGGCCGATGGTGTCGAGCCTGCTTTGCTGTCTCGCGACTGGTTCGAGATCGGCTGCGACCTCGAGATGACATGCCCTGACGAGGCGCGTGACGCCTATCGGCATGCGCTCGAGGCCAACCCCGAGTCGGCCGATGCCCACGTCAATCTGGGTCGCCTGCTGCATGAGTCGGGCGACGTACGCGCTGCGGAGAAGCACTACCGGGAAGCGCTAGCGGTGCGCCGTACCGATCTGACGGCATTGTTCAACCTCGGCGTCGCACTCGAGGATTTGGGCCGACTCAAGGAGGCCCGTGCGGCCTACCGGGAGACCCTGCTCGCTGACCCCGATCATGCCGACGCGCACTTCAACCTCGCCGGCGTGCTCGAGCGGATGGGCCGTAAGCCCGACGCGCTCAAGCACCTGAAAGCCTACCGTCAGCTCATCGCCCAGCGCGGCTGGGACAGCGACGATCTCATCGTGTGAGCCGCCAGCCGCTGAAGTCAGACAGCAGGGTTGCCCGCTAGCGCGATTCTTCCTTGGCCAGGGCGCGGAAGTACTCCTCGACGAGACCGCGATACTCCTCCGGCACCCGATCCGAGCCCGCGAGCTGTGGCCGGGTCCCGGCCTCGGCCTGGCCGACGCGACGCAGCCAGAACTCGAACAGCTTCAGGCCATCGATCACATCGCGGCTGAGCTCATCGAGTCCGCGAGTCGTGCCCTGGAATTCCTCCTCGAAATCGCGCATGGCACTGACCACGGCGTCGAGATCGGTCGTCTGCATACCGTCGTTGTCGAGGCGGTCCAGAAGCTCCTCCGCGTCGCCGACCCGCTCGCGGAACTCGCGTGCGAACTGCCGGGTCCCGGGAACTCCGGAATTGGAGCCACCAAGGCGGTTCCCGATTCGGCCGCCGCCTTGCTGCTCGCCGGCCCCCGGTTGGCCACCTGCTTCACTCCCCTCCCCGGGCTGACCCTCTTGACCCTGCTGCGAGGCCTGGCCCCCTTCGGTCGCGTCCCGTACACGATCCTCGAACGATTCGAGCCGCCGAATCAGATCGCGGGTGTCTTCGACGGCGTCGGCCAACCGCTCTCCCGGTGATAGCTCGACGCTGCCTGCGGCGGTATCGATGAGCCCTTCAAGGCTGGCCAGATCGTCGCTGATCTCGCGCTCAAATCCGCGCGCCGTACGTGGATCGCGCTCCTGGACAACGCCTTTCGAATACCGAACCTTGTCGGCCAGCTTCTCATCCCGCACCCACTCGGCCGCCTCCTGGAGGGCACGAGAGGCGGCCATCTGCTCGCCGCGCGACTCCCGCGCCATGTCGTCGAGGTTGCGCTCGAGCCCACGGATCTCATCGGTAAGGCGATCCTTGCGCTCGAACACATCGTCGACGCGCTCCTGGGTACGCCCACCAGCCCCGCCCAGGGCCTCCACCTCGCGCTCAATCGCTGCCTGATTCTCACGCATCTCGGCGATGCGTTGCTGCGCGTCCCGCAGGTCGCGGTTCAGGCGGCCCTCGCGGTTGCGATCCAAAAGGCGACGCGCGTTCTGCAGGTCGTTCAATGCCCGGGCGCTCTCTGATGCGCTCGCATCACCGCCGCTCGCTGCCGATCGACGCATCGCGTCGGCTGCCTGGCGCAATCGATTGGCAACTTCCTCGAGGTCACGCTGCGAGTTACGTCGGCCCAACCTTTCGAGCTCACGAGCGAGCTCCTCTGCCTGCTCGGCAATCTCGCGCTGCTGCGCGGTGCCGCCACCTTGATTGGAGCCCCTCGCGGCCTGCGCTCGCTGACGCTCGATCTCCTGCTGCTGTCGCCGGGCGAGCTCGGTGAGCCGCTGCATCGCCTCATCGACCGTGTTGTCGACCTCGTTCTGGCGCTCGCGGCGCACCGACTCGTACTGGTTGTCGAGCTCGTCCAGCTGATCCGCAAACATCTCCTCGAGCGCCTCCATGTCAGCGGCCGATCCGCCGCCGCCACCACCGCCGCTCTGGTTCAAGGACAGCTGCATGTCGAGGAACAGCGCCTCAAAGCGCTGGAGATACTGCAACGCCCGCTGCTCGGGAGGCAACGCGCCGTCGGCATCGTGATCCACCAGCTCCGCCGAGGCCTCACCGAGGGCCTTCGAGGCCTCGGCGAGATAGTCGATGCCGCGCAGCGACTCTCCGTCGCCACCGAGGCCGCCGAACTGCGTCTGCGCCTGTAGCGCCTGGTCGCGCAAGTCGTCCTCGACGCCAGCTAGGAACTCCAGGTCATCCGCCACCTCGTGGTCGCGGAGGCTATCGGCGTCGCGGGCGAGCTTGAACGTCGCCGAGACCACCTCGCGCTGACGCCGGGCCAGGCCGAGGCCGCCACCCTGCCCACCGCCGCCACCTCCGCCACCGCCTGCATCGGCTTGCTGGTAACGACGATCGAACGGCTGAACCTCCAGGAAAAACAGGTCCGTGCTCCGCGCCTGCCCTTCTCCGGCGGCCCGATTGTCCTCTGCGCGGGCGAAGTAGACGATGAAATCTCCGGGCTCGAGCTCCTCCTCCTCGAGATAGAACGTGTGTGCCGCAGTCAGGTCGCGCCGGTCCGCGGCGGAGCCGTGCATCAGGGGCACCGTCTGCCTTTCGCCACCATTGATCGAGTAGATCACGTCGACCCGTGCCAGCCCGTAATCGTCCTCCGCCGAGACCTCGGTGAAGACCTCCTCGATCGAGGTCACGCTCACGTCCCGGGCCGGCGCGTCGAAGGCGACTGTCGGCGGCTGATCGTCAAGAGCTTCGATCAGGTACTCCGACGATGCCTCGTGCAGAGTGCCACCGAAGTCGCTCAGCTCTACCCGGTAGTACCCGGAGCGTTGCACGATGAGCTCGGCGCTCAGCACGGTATCGCCCGACTCAGGCGATGCCGTCTCGAGTGAGACTGCCTCGAGCGGCACTGTCTCGACCAGTGGCTCGCCGTCGGTGCCGTCCGCCAGCCACTCGATCCGCAGGCTGCCGGCGGGAACGTCGACAGTAGGTGTGATCCGCAGCCGCGCCCGGGTTCCCACCAGCGCGGCTATATCGCCGCCGTCCTCGATCGCTTGTGGTGACAGTCCGCTGTATTCCGGGAACACGAGCTCGAGATCGATGCGCTCGACGTACGGCACGTCGACTACCTCGAGCCGATACATCGGCGACCGGACGCCACTCGCTTCAACGAAATACTCGGCGTCGCCGGCGAGGCGGAACATCATGAACTGGTGCGCCCCGGTCGTCGCATCCGCCATCATCGACTGCCGGTCCCAGTCGCCGTCGCCGATCCGAAAAGAGATCTCGACCTGATCTGAATCGAACCCGAACAACAACGCCGCGATGAGCTGATCGCCGCCGCGCGCCACCTCGCGGTTCCCCGGGGTGACCTCGATGGTGTACGGCGTCGGCGCGGCACCTCGGGCGAACGGCGTCATCAGTCGTCTCGCGCCGTCGAGCAGGAAGGCGGGGTTCATCAACGCTACCGCTACGACGGCCATCGAAGCAGCACCCAGAACCCCGGACATACGGCGCAGCTCCCGGGTCTCGACGCTCTTGCCGAAGTCGATCTGGCGGCCACGGTTCACCGCTTGCTCGACGAGCTTCTCGACGAATTGTGGCGACACGTCGTCGGTGTCGCGCCGCTGACCCGATGACCCGAATTCCACCGCCGACAGGAGCGCCGCGTCGATATCGCTGTGTTCTTGGACGTACAGGGCTACCTGCTCGTCGGTAACCCGTCGCCCCAACGGCCGCACGAGAAAGCGATAGAAACCGTACCCCAACGCTGAGTACGTAGCGCCGCTCAGGCCGAGAACCGCCCACGGCCGGTATTGGAACGCGTCCAAGCCCCACGACGCCAGCACCAGGGTGGCCAACGCCGTCACTAGCACGACAGCGAGGCCGCGCAGCAATACTCGTAGGCGCCAACGATTACGCACGCGGCGGATAATTCCGAGCAGGCGGCAATACTCGATCGATTCGAACGTCGCCAGCTTGCGAACGACCCGTCGCTCCATCGGCATCCTTCCCGTGTCACTCAAGACGCTGGGGAATTGTCTGCTATACTCACTTTTGCGCCCAAACGCGGCGACAAACGATTGGACAGAACCGTCTCTGCGACCAACAGGATTGCCGCCGCGACAAGCAAGTACCACCAAAGCGATTGACGTCGCTCGATCTCCGCACCCGTCGCCTGCCGAGGCACGTTCGAGTCTACCTCGCCGCCGGTATCCCAAACGACCGCCGCCGCGAGCTCTTCCGCATCGAGCGAGCCCAGATCAGCTTCGGATCGCTCCAGATTTGCCGCCACACTGCCGGTCCCGCCCGACCACGAGACGCGGTGGAACCCGGGCCACAGTCTCACGCGGTCGCCGGCGAGGCGCTCGATCTGGGCACCGGTCTCGGGTGCCACCTGGAGATCGTCGAGCGATTCGAGCGCGCGACCGCCGCGAGCCGCCATGGCGAGCTCCGCCTGGCCGAGTCCGCGGCCCGCTGCCAGCCAGGCCTCCGTTTCACGATACCCGGCAGCGTGCTTGGACATCTCGTGCAGCAATGGCAAAAACACCGGCTGCAGTGGAAGGTCCGTCCAGAAGGTATCGAGTGAGCTGGTCCAAACCAGCACCCGCCCTTCCGCCATGCGCACCTCGACAAGCGCTGGCGAGCCATCGTCGTAGCGCGCCAGGACGCCCTCCTGGGGGACCGGGTCCAGCAACCGGTAGCGATAGAAGCGAGCTGCCGCCAGATCGGCGCTATCGGCGGACCTAAAGACCTCGAACATCGGATGATCGGTATCAACATAGGCAAGCGTGGCACCGAGGTCGCGGCTTCGATCGGCCTCTTCGCCCGCTGCGAACGGCAACCAACCACTACTCGTGACCCCGCTCAGCTCCGCCAGGCCGACCAGCACCCCTCCGCCGGCGCTGACGTACTCGCGCAACGCGCCTGCAGTATCGCTGCCGATGGCGCCAACATCGTTCACAATGATCAGGTCGTGGGAGGCCAAGCTGGCCGACTGCACATCGCCGAGAGTCACGCGCTCAACCCTGAACGGCGGCCGCGAGCCGATGCGCAAGGCGCGCTCGACGTACAGCGCATCCGACTCGCTTGCCGAGACGCTCTGCACCAGCAGCACCGACAGCGCCTGCGTCGACGATGAGACGAAGTGGAATTCGTCGTCTTCCGGTAAACCGTCTGGTTCCACGCTCACCGTCCCACGCAGCGCGCCGGCACCGCCACCGACCGCCTCGAACGTTACCCGGGCGGCACCGTTCGGCGGCAAGCTGACCGCCTGCTCTTGCACCACGATGCCTTCAACCAGCAGCCTGACCGTGGTCTCGCCCGCCTCGTCGCCGCCTTGCCGTGTGATCCGCGCGGTCACCACGACGCCGGTGTCGCCGGCGTCCGAATCGCTGCCGGCACCGAGGCCGACAGACAGCTGTTGGCGTTCCAGCCCGACGCCGGCAACGCCGATGTTGCTCGCCGGCGTAACGCTCAAATTAATCGGGCGCATCAAAGTACCCTGCGGCAGGTCGATATCGTCGTCCTCGCTCCAACCGATGCGTTGAAAATCACTGATAAGCACGACCTCTCGACTCGGAAGCGAGCTCGCGGCCAGCAGCTGCGACGCTGCCCGCAAGCCCGCCACGATCCGTGTCGTCGACACTCCTGGCTCGGCGCCCAGCAGGGCCGCCGTAAGGTCGGCGCGGTCGGCGGTCGACTCGACCGCCACCTCGGCGGTCTGGTCAAAGAACACCAGCGAGGCACGATCACCCGCCACCAGGCCGGACACCTCCGCCGCAGCAGCGTCGAGGGCACGCTCCCAGCGATCCTCGTAGCCCATGCTCCAGCTACGATCCAGCAGGATCACGATCTCGCGATCTCCACGCGAGGCCGCCCCGGCCAGATCGACACCACCGAGGAAAGGCCGAGAGAACGCCAGGGCCAGCAGTAGGAAGGCGGCGCAACGGGCAGCGAACAACAATCGGTGACGCAGCTGTTGACGCTGCACCGAGCGGTAGGGGACGCGCTCCAGGAACATCAGCGACGGGAACTCGATCGTGTCCGTCTTGGTCCGATTGCGGAGATGAACCCAGATCGGTATCGCGATCGCCGCCAAGCCGGCGAGAAAAGCGGGGACGAGAAACGACAGACCCATCAGCGATTCCGAGTCAGATGATGACGCATCGACAGATAACTGAAGAGCGCGTGATCGAGCGGTTGGCTGGTATCGAACACGGCATAGTCGATGCGGCGCTGTCCGAGGCTATTGCGCAGGGCACCGATATGTTCGGCTACCAGCTCACGGTAGCGCTCACGCAGCCGATCCGGGATAACCGGCAGGCTGTCGCCGGATTCCATGTCGACATAGTTGGCGGACTCCTCGAACGGAAACTCGATCTCGGCACGGTCGAGTACGTGGAACACGAGCATGTCGTTGCCCTTGTATCCGAGGCGCTGAATGCTCTCGAGCACCGTCGTCGGGTCCTCATACAGATCGGAGATGAGCACCATGATGCCGCGCCGACGTGACGCTTCGGCGAGCTTCCACAGCGGTTTGTCCAGGCCGCTGCCGCCACCGGGCTCGAGTCGGTTGAGCGTGTGCAATATCAGATCCATATGCTTGGCGGCGGGCGGAACATAGTCCACCACATCGTCGTTGAAGCTCAGAAAGCCGACGCGATCGCGCTGCTTACCGGCGAAGTACAACAGGCAGGCAGCCAGGAAGCGCCCGTAGTCGAGCTTGCTGATCCCGGACTGGGAGAACCCCATCGATCGCGACACGTCGAGCATGACGGTGAAGTTGGCGTTCGAATCCGCCTCGAACTGCTTGATGTAGAAGCGATCGGTGCGACCGAATACGCGCCAGTCGATCATGCGAATGTCGTCACCGGGCATGTACGGCCGATGCTCGGCGAAATCGACCGATAGCCCCCGGTAGGGCGAGCGGTGGAGGCCGCCAATGAAGCCCTCGACGACGGTACGTGCCAGCAGCGCGAGGTTGTCGATACGTCCCAGCACCAACGGATCGATGAAGCTCGATCCCGGCCGGGCGTGGCTACGCGTGTCGTTGGCCACGACGCTTCCAGTGACAGCTCTGCAGCACGTTGCTCTACCTTTCCATTCGGCCTACATACTCGAACCGGTGACCGCGACCGCTTCCAGCAGCTGCTCGACGATGTCGCCGGAACCGACGCGCTCCGACTCGGCGTGGAAGTTGGTGAGAATGCGGTGTCGCAAAACCGGCTTGGCGAGGGCGCGGACGTCGTCGAAATCCACCGCGTAGCGACCGGTCATCAACGCTCGTGCCTTGCCGCCGAGGATCAGATACTGGGCAGCACGAACGCTGGCGCCGTACTCTACCCACTTGCGCACGAAGTCCGGTCCGTCATCCGCGGGGCGGCTGGCGCGCACCAGATCCACCGCGTACCGCATTACGGCTTCGGCGACCGGTACCCGGCGAACCAGCCGCTGGAAGGCGACGATCTCGGCGCCACTAACCACCGGCTCGAGCTCGATATCCTGCTGTGAGGTGGTCGACAGCACGACCTGGAGCTCTTCATCAAGCGGCAGGTGCTCGATGATGATGTCGAACATGAATCGGTCGAGCTGAGCCTCGGGGAGCGGATACGTACCCTCGAGCTCAATCGGATTCTGAGTGGCGAAAACGTAGAAGGGCTCTTCCAGCTCGTACGTGGTCCCCTGAACGGTTACGCGGTGTTCCTGCATCGCCTCCAGCAGTGCCGACTGCGTCTTGGGCGGCGTGCGATTGATCTCATCGGCGAGAACGATATTGGAGAAGATGGGCCCAGGCGCGAACACCAGCTTCCGTCTACCGGTCTCCGGATCCTCCTGCACCAGGTCGGTGCCAGTGATGTCGGACGGCATCAAATCGGGGGTGAATTGGATACGCGAGAAATTGAGGTCCAGCACCTCGGCAATGGTCTGAACCAGCAGCGTCTTGGCCAGCCCCGGAACGCCGGTAATGATGCTGTTGCCGCCGACCAACAGCGTCATCAATACCTGCTCGACCACCGCGTCCTGCCCGATGATCACTTTCCGCAATTGCTCGAGCACCTGTAGGCGCGCGTCTCGCAGCCGATCCGCCAGGGCAATGTCGTCGGCTGCGCTCAGCTCGTCGGTTGCGCTCAGCTCGTCGGCAGGCTCGCTGATCTCAGCCACCTCGACATCGACCTCCGAGTCGAGGACAGCTGGTGTGGCTTCGGCGGCTTCTTCCGGTTCGCTCATTTGCTTTCCTGTTCTCAGTGGAGCATGGAGTACATGACGTAGTTGACGCCCAGCTTGAAGGCGTCGTTCGTCAGGTCGATCTCGACATACGGGCTGCCGGCGAACTCCCAGTACTCACCGATGTCGTTGTCGTAGTTGACGACCATCATCAGCCGCTTGTCGGGATCGTTGTCCTCAAACAGCCCGTAATACCGCGGCGCTCCGCCGCCTTGATAGCCGTAATACTGGCCACCACCGAAGTACAGATCGTCGATATCGAAGAAGGCGTGAAACACAGGATGGCTTGCGTCGAGCTCGACGAAGCGCCCGCCGGGAATCACTTTCTCCATCTCGTCCTGGAAGTTGTACCAGTGGTAGCCGACGAAATCGTCGACCACGACGAAGCCGCCCTTGAGCATGTAGTTACGCAGATTCTCGGCCTCCGCATCGGTGAGCGTCAGAAACCCCACCTCGCACATGTAGGCCCACGGATATCGAAACAGCTCGGGCTCGTCGAGGCCAACGATGTTGCCGTTGTCCTGATTGGCGGCCATGCCGGTGACCAGATCGAGTATCTCCGCCAGACGACGATCGGCACGCGGATAGTCATGATTCCACTTCAGGTCCAGACCCCACTCATACCGACCCGGACGCCACTGTGATGGATTGAACTTCACGCGCGCGAAGCTGAACCGACCGTCGTACTCCGCGTTCTGGTAATCGACTTCGGGAGCGGGCCCGGTGTTGCCCCTACGGGATCCCCACTGCCCGTGCGCGGTAGCGATGGCGGCAGAGGCCAGCAGGCAGCCGAGTACCGCGCCCGCGATCGCCGTGATCATGTGTGCGCGCCGGCGACTCACGTTCCCTCCCGAGCGCGTATTGCCAACAGCAATTCCTGCGCTTCCCGATAACCGGGCGCGATCTCGAGGGCGGCGATCACTACGCGCCGGGCGGCGACGGCGTCACCGCGCCGATCGTGAGCAAACGCCAGTCGGTACAGAGCCGAAGCGCGATCGACAGGTCCGAGAGCCACGACCGCCGCGCGCTCCCGCACCGCATCGTCCCATTGCTCCAGACCCTCACGCGCCTGGGCCAACCGCTCATGCCGCGCGATATCCCACGGATCGATGAACATCGATCGCTGTAGGTAGTCGGACGCCTCCTCTACCCCCTGGGCATGCTCGAGCAGATCTGCGGCTTTCAGATACGCCGGTAGTAGCGACTCGTTGAGCGATAGCAAGGTTCGCAACTCGGCCACGGCTGCCGTCGTGTCGCCGCGCGCCTCGTGAATCCTCGCCAGATGTACGTAAGCGCTGTCAGCACCGGCGTAACCGGGGAAGAGTCGCTTGGCGCGCTCGAGGTAGTCGATCGCCTCCTCGCTCCCCTGGCGGGCAAGCGCCGCACCCGCCGATAGCTGAGCAATGAAATCGGCTTCGTCGGCGTCGGCGAGCGCTCGTAGATCCGGCTGTTCCGCCCTCAGAGGGCTTTCCGACGGGGCGCGCTTCGCAGCCGCTTCGAGCGCACGCAACGGCCCGCGGTATCGAGCCCGGAGGTACTCGTCGAACCGCGCGTCGAGGTCATCGGGCTCGACGCCGAGTCCCACGCGGATCGCATCGGCGCCGGTATGACCGTCACGATACGCCTGGAGCAAAGCCAGGATGGCCTCGAACCCATGATCCTCTTCGATCAGCTCGCACACCAACGACGCTTGCAGGTAAGAGTGCGACAGGTGCTCCGGATAGCGTGGTCGCGCGAAACCTTCGTTGATCCGGCTCACCGGCAGCAACTGTTGGCGCAAGAACGCCAGCAGGAAGCCGGGACTCGCATCGTCGCCCCAGGCCTCACGGGCGCGTCGTTCCTCGTAGACGGACAGCCCCTCACTCAACCACCGTGGGACACGAGAATCGGTCACCCCGAGCGTGATCACGTGGGCAATCTCATGCCACAGCGTCGAGCCCCAGTTGAACAACCCCATTCCGGGGGTCGCCGGAGCGTCGACCGCCACCACCGGACCGAAAGCAACTCCGAGCGCACCGAGGCCGGCCAGACCGAGCGTGCGGACGGAGAAGTCCGCATGCCGGTCGTAGACCTCGATCTGCACCGGTGCCTCGGGTCGGAAGCGGTACTTGGCGCTCAGCGACTCGTAGGCCTCTTCGGCCAGTGGGCCCATGTACAGCGACAACAGGTCTGCCCGGTCGCGATGGATCATCAGCCTGAAGCTGTCGGTCTCCACGGTGCGGTAGTCAGGGAACGTATCGAGCAGGTCGAGAGTGTTCTTGATCCAAACATTGAACGGATCGCCCGCGAACGCCCGTTCCAGGCTGGCGCGCGCCTCATCGATCCGGCCGATACGCATGAGGTTGATGCCCATAGTGCCGTGCGCGGCCCACAGCGTCGGGTCGATCTCGGTCGCCCGCCGCGCCAGGTCGACTGCAGGCCCGTACAGCCGGTTCTGCACTGCCAGCTCGGCCACCACGGCGAAAAGCCCTCCGTCGCCGGCATGGCGCGACAGGGCGTCCGCCGCGACGTCTTCGAAGCTTTCGAGCTCGCCGCGCATGAAGTGCAGCGCCGCCTTCAGCGAGAGCGCCTCCAGAGAGGCGGGATTGGTGCCCAACGCCTGCTCCACTTCGGCTTCGGCGGCCACATACGACTCCGCCGCCAGCAGCAAGCGAGCCCGCAGCGCCCGGGCCTTGACGAGCTCGGGGTTGATCGCGAGCGCCCGATCGACCTGCTCCATGGCCTCCGACGAGCCGTTGAAATGCAACCGCCGCGCCGCCGCGAGATGAGCTCCGGCGTGGCCGGGATTGAGGCGAAGTACCTCCTCGATAAGTACGCCGGCCTCGGCGCCGTCGTATTTCTCCAGGAATAGCTCCGCCAGACGCAACCGCGGTTCGGAGCCCTCCGGATCGGCCGCAACCGCCTCTTCGAAAGCCCGAACGGCATCGTGAAACAGGTTCGGCTCGTCGCGCCCCAGGTACGTGCAGGCGACGCCAATTGCCGCGAGCTCTTCAGCGTCGAGCGTCGCCTCCGAGTTGTAGACATCGATGAATCGGTTGAAGCGGCGGGTCGCCGATTCGCGGTCACCGTTGTCGAACTCGAGTACAGCGAGGTTGAGCTCTGCAACCAGCGCGTCGGGTGCTCGCTGCTCGATGGCGAGCTCGAACCGGGCTCGTGCCGCCGCTATCTGGCCGCGGGCGTACAGAACCTCGCCCCAGCGGTTGGCGATCGCGCTCGCGTTTCCAGCCTCGGCGAAAGCACGTGCCGCCGCCTCCGCGCGCGCGGATTGTCCGGTAACACGAAGCGCCTCTATCAGCGTCCGCACCTGAAAGACCGAGGCGTCGCCGCTCTCCAACGCCCCTTGCCAGACAGCGATCGCCTCATCATAGCGGCCGCTTCGAAAAGCGGTCAGCGCCGCCTCGTCTTGAGCCGGAGACGGGACTGTAGCGCCGACAAGACACAGGCACGCCAGTACCACAATCAGTTGTCTCACTGGGCTGCCTCAGTCCGTGCTCGGATCGCGACGTCGAGCTCGGCGATCCGCACCAGAAGATCCTCTAGCTGCGCCAGGTAGTCATCCTCCTGCAGGTCAGATTTGGCCGCTCGAAGCCGATCGAGCGCCGCATGGTGTGCGCCTCTCTCGACTAGCATCCCCTGCAACTCCTCGTCGTCGGCAGCGCCGGCCAGGCGGGCAGCGCCCTGCACCCCACCGAGGATGAAGCTGCGCGCCAGAACGCCATCCGTGTCGCTGGCCTCCGGGGTCTCGGTAGCCTGACCATCCCCGTCGTCCTCGAGCAAGGCGTTCTCGGTGCGGAGTGTTCCCTCGAGCTCGTTGGCGCGCGCGACCTCCGTTCGCGCGTACACAAACAACTCCAGCAAGGACACCCCCTGATCCTTATCGGTGTCGGCGCCGCCGGAACTGAGCGCCTCTACGAAGAACTGACCGAACAACGGTTCATCACGCTGGCGGGCGCGTGTCGCTGTCACCACCACCCGACCTGGGGCCGCCAGCGCCACAAACCCACCCGACGCACTGGCGGTATTGATGAAGCCGACGCGCTGCGCCTTCAATTGATCGAGCAACGGAGCGAAATCCGCCGGGCCCATGTCCGGTCCGGGGAGCGCGAAGCGCCCACCCTCTCCTTGCGTGCTGCCGTGCCCAATCAGGACGATGAGCACCTGGTCTCCGTCGCTGGTGCGCGACGCGATGTCGACGATTGCAGCGCTAACCTGCTCACGCGTCGATCGGGCCGCAGCGCGTCCATCGGCAAGCTCGACACGCTCGGCCAGATAGGTGATATGGGCGGCTGGGATTCCGAAGCGTTGCTGCGCCGCGTCGATCAGCTGCAGCGAGCGGTCCACAAACGTCTGGCGGTGCGCGGCGTCTCCGCCAACCCCACTGACGACTAGCAGCAGGGTGTCCTGCGCCCTCGCCGCCGCGGGCCACAGGCAGCCGACAATCAGCACGATCGCAAGCGTGACCTGCCTCAAGCCAACCGCCGCAGCTTGCGAAGCGACCACTCGGTGCCGATCAGGGCGATGAACGCCAGGAAGAAAATCGGCATGTCCCAGAGGTCCAGTACCTCGGTAACAGTCGTTCCGCCGTCGGCGAAAGCGACGTCCTCGGGCAGCTCATCGAGGGTGGCGGAAGTGTAGAACTGACCGCCAGTTTCGTCGGCGACCCGCTCGAGCAATGAGCGGTTCATCTCGGCGCCGAAGAACTCGCGCGTCAGCTGGGCTGCTTCGCCCGTAATGCTGTCGCTGCCCAGAGGCTCACCATTGCGCAGTGCCTCGACATCCACCCGGTGATAGCCGTCGTCCGTCGCCGCGAAGCTGCCGCGATATCGACCGTCGACCTCCACGTCCCATTCCAACGGCAGCTGGCGCGTCCCGCCCGTCGGATCGGTGATCGTCGCGACAACCCTCGCGTTATTCACTGCCAGGTAGGTATCGTCGAACACATCGGCGCTGACCTGTACCGTCTCCCCGACGGCGAAACGATCCAATCCCAGGTCTGCACGTACCTGCCCGGGAACATCGCTGACGACCCATCGGAGCAGCTGCTGCCAGAGCGTCTCGTGCGTTTGATCCTCGAGCGGAATGTCGTGGTGCATTTGCCATTGCCAGGTGTCGGTGACCGTCAGGGCGATCGACTTTCCGGCCCCGTAGCGCTGGTAGGCGAGTACGACTTGCGGGTCGCTCAACGAATCGGAGCGTCCTTCGAGCAGCGTGGCCGCGCCGGGCTTGGTGCGCGAGATGGGGTTCACCGTCAGCAATGGCGGCAGCGTCTCCCACCGTTGCTGGCTCTCCTCGAGGGTGTTCGCCAATTGCACCGCCGGATGCGAACGACCGAAAACCGTCGGAGCAATGCCGACCTCGGCGAACTGACCGGGCTCGCCAGCAGCTGGTATCACCACCGGCAAGACATCGGCTACGGCGGTCACGGCGTAGCCGCCGTGGGCGAATGAGTGCCGACCTCCCAACGCCAGCAGGCCGCCGCCGCGCTGAGACACGAAGTCGGCGAGCATACGCAGCTGATCGGCGGTAAAGAAGTCGGCTTCGACGCTGCCGAGAATCACGCCGCTGTACCGATACAGTTGCTCGCGAGTTCTCGGGAACCCTCCGAAGAGCTCCTGCTCACCGCCGAAGCTCTCGTCGGGGTCGACGATCAGGCTCTGGAACTTGTTCTCGGCCGAACGCACCAGCACGGCCAGGGCGATGTTCTGGTCTTCGTGCAATGCGCGCCGGATGAACGCCACTTCGTGGCGCGGCTCACCCTCGAAGTAGAGGATCCGCGCCTGCTCGTCGCTTACGGTGATGAGCGACTGCAGCTCGTTGTTGCGCTGCACCATCTCCCCTTCTGCCGCGGCAATTCGGAAGGTGAGCAACCGTGGCCCGGCGTCCTCGGCTAGGAACCGGGTGCGCACCACCGTGCTCTCGCCAGCGCCCGGCAGCACCACGTCGATGGTCGACAGAATGCGTCCGTCATCCTCGACGAACAGCTGCACCATCTCGTCATCGAAGCCACGCTGGCGGACCACCACGTCGGCCCCCACGGAGGATCCTTGCAAGACTTCACGAGGGGCTTCCACTCGAACCACCTCGATGTCTCGCGAGAACTCCTCGCTACCCACGCCCACGGCGAACACCGGAATCGTGGCATCACGGAGACCGTTGATCGTCTCTGTAAGCCCGGTCTCGGCGTTGTCAGCGCCATCGGTCACCAGCACCAATCCCGACAACGGCACGCTGGCAAGCTCCTGGCGAGCACGGTCCAGCGCCCGCGCTAGGTTGGTTCGATGGCCCGAGAAGCTGAGATCACCGATGCCGTCGACCCGTGCCGAACCGGCCGCGAACGAGAACAGGCGAAGCTTGAAGCGTTCCTGCAGCGCGCTCAGCAGGGGACTCTCGGCGCCAAGCCATTCGCCGATCTGGGCGCTGCGCGACTGCCCTGCCAGGTCGGCGATCCGCATGCTGCGAGAGTCATCGATCAACACCCCGATGAAGTTCTGCTGCGGCACTGCCGTGGCTACGACCAGCGATGGCCGCATCAGGCAAACCACAAGCAGCGCGACAACGGCCACGCGGATCGCCGCCAGGACCTTGCGATCTCGCAGCGACGACTTGCCGCCGACGTCCGCGTAACGTCGTATGGCCGGCACCGCGGTTGCCACCAGGGCTACCGCAACGATCACGGCCGGCCACGATGGCGACATCAATAGCCGTCCCTTCTCGAACACGAAGGGCTTGTACTTGAACAGCAGCGAGAACAGCGATTCGACGGCCGGCGACATCAGTGGCTCATGGCGTAGAGGATCGTGTTCACCGCCAGCTGGTAGGCGAAGTTCGAGAACTTGATCGGATAGTACGGGTCATCAACCCACTCCCAGGCGTCACCCAGGTCCGTGTTCCAGTTGATGATTACCAGCAGGCGGTCGTCATCGTCGAAAATGCCGCGCACATGCGGATAGTAGCCATCCTGTTCCCAGGTCGGGCCGCCACGCACGATGCGCACGCTCGGCACCTGGAGGATTTCGTCGATGTCGTAGAACGTGTGAAAGACTGGGTGTTCCAGCGGCACGTCGACGATGCGGTACTCCGGCAGCACGCGAGAGATCTCGTACTCGAAGTTGCGCCATTCCCAGCTGCCCCAGAAGTCGTCGATAAACAGAAAGCCGCCGGCCAACAGATATCGTCTGAGCGCCGCCACCTCCTCTTCGGTCATGCTCATATAGCCGACCTCGAGGGCGTACAGAAACGGGAACCGAGATAGCTCCGGATCGGTGAGCTGCACCGGGTTTTCGCTCTCGAACGCGTCGATCCCGGTCAACCGGCGCAGACCGAAGACGAACTGCCGATCGGCCTTGGGAAAGTCAATCGCCCACGACCCACGGCGCCAGTAGTTGCCGTTGCCACTGTAGACGGCGCGAGTGAAATAGAACTCGTGCGGTCCGAAGCTGCCGCCGCGCGGCAACGAGCGGCCGTCCAGGGCCGATCGCAGATCTTCCAACTCACGGGAATCCGACGGGCGCTGCGCACTGGCGACCGACCACGAGCCCGCGGCGCAGATCGCCAGCAGCCCAGCAGCGGCCACGGTCCTACCGATCCAGCCTCGTTTCACGCAGCTTTCCCTGGGGATGGTGCGTCCCGCAACAACGCTCGCGCTGCCGTGGACACAGGGCTTTCACGGATGCGGCATCGCCCCTCTGCAGCCAACATTACCAGCTTTTGACCATCGACTGCCGGGTGGCTATGCTGTCCTTAGCATGAGCGAAGACTCCGTGGAATCTACCGTAGCGACGCCGTGTTTCCGCTGGCGCAACGTCGACCTGACACCGTTCATCGCCATAGGCGCCCTACATGTGGCGTGCTTGGCGGCGCCGTTTTACTTCACCTGGGGGGCGCTGGCGGTCAGCGTATTCCTTTGGTGGGTCGCCGGTGGGCTGGGTATCTGCCTCTGCTATCACCGTCTGCTCACCCACCGTAGCTTCAAGACGCCGAAGTTCTTCGAGTACTTTCTCACCGCCCTCGGATGCCTGAACTGGCAGGGCGGACCCATTCGGTGGGTTGGCACTCACCGCCTGCACCACAAGGAATCGGACACCGAGTTCGACCCGCATTCGCCCAGGCACGGCTTCGACTGGTCACACATGCTGTGGTGCGTCGTCCAGGATCCACACGGTCGCAATCGCAACGACTACGCGCCGGATCTGCAGCGCGACCCCGGAATGCAGCTCCTCGAGCAGTACTTCTGGGTGCCCCAGGTAATCCTCGCCGCGCTGCTCTTCGCTGCCGGTGGAATGCCCTGGTTGATCTGGGGTATAGCCGTCCGCACCGTGTTCACGTATCACGCGACCTGGTTCGTCAACTCCGCCAGCCACACCTGGGGCTACCGGAACTTCAAGACCCGCGAGGAGTCGCGCAACCTGTGGTGGGTGGCGCTGCTGGCATTCGGCGAGGGCTGGCACAACAACCACCATGCCTTTCCGCGCTCGGCGGCCCACGGCCTGCGCCGCTTCGAGCTCGATCCCACCTACTGGGTAATCAAGATGCTGTCGTGGGTGGGGTTGGCCAAGGACATCCATCTGCCAGCACTGGGGAAAGGGCGCGCCGTCTAACCGGCACGGCCGATCCTAACTACCTCTCACCGGCCCTGTCGCTGCTTTGCGAGCCGCTCAGGCCGTAACGATCGGAATCCGCCAAGAGGTATCCGACGACACAGGCGGCCAGGAAGATCAGGTTGTTGGCGGTCGTTGGAATGCGGCCCTGCAACGTGGTGCCGAAGCCGAGCGGCACGAGCAGAAGTGAAAGGCCCAGGAACACCTGCCGCGTCCGCCATCCGGCCAGCAACGCCAGACCGCCGAGGGTCTCGATGAACGGCAGCGCGTAAGCGAACAGGTACAGGAACGGCAACGACGGTGTCATACCGAGGATCGTGTCGCTGAAGCCTTCCACCATCCCCGCCGAGGAATCGGGAAAGCCGGCGAGCTTACCGATTCCCAGCGGCAAGAACAGCGCCAACCCCAGGTAGAGTCGAAGAAGCAGGACGACAATCGCCGAGCTCGCGTCGTTCATTGGCAGCCCTCCATGGCGTGCTAGTGGCCTGTAATGCTCAGCCTACTCCGGCGGGCGTCGTACCGGTTCGACGATCGCCGGCTGTCGGATTACGAAGAGTGAGACAAGCTGCGCCGTGAACACGCCCCAGTGGACCACCGTAACGTCTGCGAGCCGGTAGACAAGGAAGATCTCATCGGCCAACAGCATCGTGCCGAAGAAAACGAGCCCGCCGACGAAGGCCACGGTGGCATCGGCCGCGGAGTCCGAATCTCGACGCCATTGGGCCCTCGCTGCGCGCCAAAACAGGATGGCGACGGCCAGCTCCCCGAGCACCACGAGCGTGAACAGCGCCAGCGGCGCGAAAGCGGGGAGTGAGTACGTCCGCGTCGACTGGCGAACGAGATCGGCGTTGCCGGAGCTAAAGGCCCAGGAGTCGGGCAGCAAGCCAGTGGGCACCAGCGCGTCGAAAAGGTTGCTGGCGAAGACGATCGTGTACCAGAGCGCCCAGAACAGCAGCAGCAGTCGACGGATCAAGTGGTCGCTCGAATCCGGGATCGAGGCCTCCCCTATCGTTGCGTCGCTCGCGGTCGTCGCCCTTCGACGCGCTCGAAGCGGATGTTCCGCACCTCGCCGACATGCACCAACAGGCCGGAGACGCCGCCGCGGCTGTCTCTTTCGAATTCCAGCACCATACGGTCGCCCCTGAAACGGAGGTCGGACTCGGGAACGAGGATAATCTTGCGCCCCCTGAGGTCGAGCTCGAGGTCGCCGCCACGAGCGTCGAACGAATAGACGAACTCGAGCTCATCGCTGTAGAAGTGGCCGACAACCTCCTCGATCTGCTGAGTCGACAGCTCCGCGCGCGGGGGCTCGACCGGGTCGGAGCGGGGCCCACGCTCTGCTGGCGGGTCCTCGGTGAAACGGCCAGCGAGATAGATGTCAGCGATGCGGCGGGCGAGCCGCCCGGGCCGGAGCTCACTGAAGTTCGACAACACGATCACCGAGAACCGCTCATCGGGAAACCGTACGAAGTCCGCCACATATCCGACCGCCGAACCGCTATGCCCGATCGTGGTCAGACCACGATACGAACCCCACTCGAGTCCGGCGGCGTACGCGAGATCCTCGCCACCTGCCGTCTGTCCGCGGCGCTGCATCGTTTCGATGATCCCCGGGTCTCCGCCCCCTAGCTTGTTGGCATAGAAGTTCTGGTCCCAGTGAAAGAAATCCTCGACCGTGCTGATTACCCCGAGGTCTCCGATGACGTCGGAACGGAGAATGTCGAGGCGATAGCCCACATCACCGTCGCTCGAGTAGCCGTAGGCCAAGTCGGGGACGATCGCTCTCGGCTCGTCGTAGAAGCGGCTGCTCGACATCCCCAGGGGGCCGAAGATGCGCTCCTTGGTAAACGCGCTCGCCTTTATACCGGACACCCTGGCGATGACCTCGGCAAGCAGGAAGTAGCCGGAGTTGCTGTACGAGAAGCGATCGCCAGGCTCGAAGTTGAGCGCCGCTTGGCGAGACAGGAGCGCCAGGATCTCGCCCGATGTGTATCCGTGTACGCTGCCCTCCGGCTTGCCGATCAGCCCCACCAGCACAAGGTACTCGCGGATGCCGCTGGTGTGATGCAGTAGGTGGCGAATCGTGATCGGGCTGCCGTAGCTAGGCATCTCGGGAAGATGAGCGCGGATGTCGTCGTCGAGCGCCAGCTTCTGCTCCTCGGCCAGCAGGGCGATTCCCATGGCCACGAACTGCTTGGAGATCGAGCCGACCCGCAACACCGAGCTCGGCGTCAGCGGGATTCCGTGATCCAAGTTCGCCGCCCCGTAGCCGCGCGCGTGGACGATCTCGCCATCCTGGAAGACACCAACTGCGGCGCCAGGCGAATCGAGGCGGTCCCACTCGGCGAGGAGCGCGTCGACGTCTCGGCTCGGCGACGTGGGTGGGTCGGAGTCATCCGCATTCGCCTGGTAGTAGCTGCGCGCCTCGGCGACAATCGCCAGTGCCGCCTCGACATCGCCGAAATCGCCCGCCTCCACGCGACCCGCGCCCTTGTAGTTCGCGAACCACGTTTCCACGATCAGGCGGACCCCGGGATAGTCGGCCTCCAGCGCGCCGAGGTCGTGGATATCGGACATAGGGCCGTTGGTCTGCACCGCCAGGATCTTGTCGTCGCGCTCACCGTCGTCAAGAAGCCGCAACACGCCGATCGGACGTGCACGTACGATCGACCCGCGATCGACCCGCGGGCCCAGCAGCAGCACGTCCAACGGGTCACCATCCCCTCCCAGCTCGCGCGGCAGGCTGGTGCGCGGGACCATGCCGTAGTTACCGGGATAAGAGAGGTACTGAACAACTCGCGGCCGTCCGTCGAGCTGCTCCCACTCGAGCGCGCCGCTGGCCTTGTCAACCTCCCATTTGGCGTTCGTTCCGCCGGGGATCTCTACGACGACGTTGATCGCACCGGGAGCCGGCGAGGCCGGGTAGTCGTCCACGTAGTCCAGCGCGTCGCTCGACGGCGCACCGCAACCATGCAGCCAGACCGCGGCCGACAAGAGCAGCAGACCGGCTCTCGGCGCCTGCGAAACACCGCCGCTGCGCTCCGCGACGCACGCGCCTGACGACGGGCGACTGTTCATCACCGGATCGATGGACTCCTCTTCATTCGCCCTGGCGTTCCTTCTGCCCGTAGACCTGTCCGCGGGTGGTACTGGTCCACGATCGGTGGCAGGGTACCAACCGCTCGATGACGATTCCAAATGTCGAGGTGTGATGAAGAGGCTCTCTGCGTGGATCCTGGCGGCGCCAGGGCCCGGCTGCCGGGCCCGGTCATCCTGGCTGACGATGTGGCGCTCGATGACGGAGGACAGTTTGCCGAGACGATTCGCAAGGGCAATCGCGGTGTCACTAGTGCTGGGAATCTCGGTTGCCTGCTCGCCGCAGCCGACGGCCGAGCCCGACGCATCCGCCACCGACGGCGCTGCACCAGCTGACACCGCCGTCGAGCCAGCGGAGGCCGAGGCGGGCGAACCCGCCCAGGGCGAGGAACAAGCCGCCGAGGTTGATCCCGAGCTCGCGATCATCAGGCTCGACCCCAACGCCGAGGACCTCGACCTGTGGAGCGGCCTGCGTGACACCTCCGAGGACCCAGCGCGCGAGCCCGGCCCATTCCACATCGGGCGCTTCCAGTTCCCGGCAATCCACAGTTTCTTCGGCTTGCCGGTGGCGCTGACCCCGGAGGATCTCATCGCCGGCGATGTCGAGGTGGCGATCATGGGTGCACCCCTGGACATGGGCAGCGGCATGCGAGGCGCCAAGCTGGGCCCGACCGAGCTGCGTTCACAGAGCCTCGCCTGGGGCCTGCCGCACATGCATGTGGGGGTATCGTGGTCGACCGATCTCGTGGCGGTGGACTATGGCGATGCTCCGATCGACAACATGAGCACCGAACGCAGCATGCCGCCGGTGCGCCGCATGGTGCGAGAGATTGCCGAGACCGGTGCCATTCCGATCATCATCGGCGGCGATCACTCGCTCGAGTACCCGAACGTCGCCGCCGTGACCGACGTCTACGGCAAGGACAACGTCGGCGTCATCCACTTCGACGCCCACTACGATGCCGGCATTAACCGTACCGGGCACATGATCGCGCACGGCAGGCCGATCCGCCGCCTCATCGAGGATGGTCACATCGACGGCAGCAACTACATCCAGGTGGGGCTCCGCGGCTACTGGCCTGGCGAGTCCGGATTCGAGTGGATGCGCGAGCACGGCATGCGCTACCACACGATGGCGGAGATCGAGCGCGACGGATGGGCGCGCGTCATGGATCGTGTGCTCGACGAGGCCAACGACGGCCCCGAGTACCTCTACATCTCGTTCGATATCGACGTCATCGATCCGGCGTACACGCCTGGAACCGGGACTCCAGAGCCCGGCGGGCTCACGACCCGCGAGGTATTTCCGCTGATTCGTGGTCTGTGCGCCGAGAACAACATGGTCGGCTTCGACCTCGTCGAGCTGGCGCCGATGCTCGATCCCGGATATCAGACGACGCTCAATGCCGACCGCGTCGTTCAGGAGTGCCTCACGGGCATCGCGATGAACAAGAAGGGCATCGACGGCCGCCGGTACCTGAGCCCGCTGACCACCAACGATCGTCGCTGATCCGGCAGGCGGTCGTCCGGCGCCGCGGATCCCGTGGCAGTCGTCCGGCGCGGATCCGTCGTGCGGATCGTTCGATGCGCTACTGCGTCGTCAGTCGCCGTCCCGGAGTCCAGGGAGCACCGGCGGCGGCCAGATCGGCTTCCAGCCGTGCCAGCTCGCTGTCGATGAGCTCCGCCAGATCGCGGTACAGGGTCTCGAAGCCTTCGGCGGCCAGCCTTATGCTCCGCCGTTGGGTGGCCGTCGGAGCTTGCCGCGTATCCCAGTGCCCGCCGATCACCTGTCCGACCCGACCGCGAATCGACGGGGCCGTCGACTGGCTCAGCCGACGACGCGCAGGATCGCCGGAGAGGCTCACCTGAAGGTCCAGCAGACTTATGGTGAGCTGGTCCATCCGCGCGAATAGCGTCGGGTCAACGCCCGGCGTCTCGACCAGCGCCACCCGCATATGGCGCAGTCGATCGCTGGCGCGACGCATCTCGGCGCTGGCGCCGGCGATGCGCCGCATGAGGTCGTTGGCCTGACGTTGGAACTCGGCCACTGCCGCCAGATCCGTGCCCGGAACCGTATTCGGCACCGCACGAACATCGAACGTCTGGGACGCCGCAAGCAGCTGAGCGCCGTTGGTCGAGATCATCAGCAATTCAACGCTGTACTGACCCGGGGGCGCCAGCGGACCCTGGGGTGGGGATGCCCAGGGCGGCGTGAATCCTGGCGCTCGCAGCTCGACCGGATCCGGTGGCGGGCGCCGCAGGTCCCAGGTAACGCGATGCAATCCCTGACTCCCAGGCCCCTCGACCCACCGAACGGCTTCTCCTTGCGCATCGCGCACCACCAGCAACAGCTTCGGGTCGCTCTCGGACGACTCCAGCCGCAAGCTCTCGTAGCCGGGAAACGGCACGTCCTGTCCGTCCGCGCGCAACTCTCGCTCGCTTTCCTGCCGCGCATCGCGAGCCGTGACCGGCGCGTCGGCGAGGAAATAGGTGAACGTGGCGCCGAACGGCGGATTGGCGGCTGTATACGCGGTGCTGCCCTCGGTGGGGCGGCCGCGCGCCTGACCGGGCACCGACGGGATGTACCACCAGGCATCGCGCACCGGAAACAGATGGCTGTCGCCGTCCAGCGCCCCGGCGGCGATCTCGCGCAACGGCGTGTAGTCGTCGAGGACGTAGAAGCCCCTGCCGAAGCTAGCTCCGACGAGGTCGCCGTCGCGCCGTTGTAGCTCGAGATCCCTGAAAGCAATCGTCGGAACGCCGCCCGTGAGCTGCACCCAGCTGGCACCGCCGTTCACGCTCGCATGAACGCCGTACTCGGCCGCCACGAACAACAACTCCGGAACGATGTGATCCTGCTGGATCGCCCATACGATGGTGTCCGCCGGGAGGTCGCCGACGATGAACTGCCAGCTGCGTCCACGATCGCGACTGATGAACACGTTGGGGCTGAAGTCTCCCGTCTTGTGGGCGTCTGCAACCGCGAACACGACATCAGCATCGTGCTGCGACG
This sequence comes from Acidobacteriota bacterium, assembly GCA_965197275.1. Taxonomy (GTDB): domain Bacteria; phylum Acidobacteriota; class UBA890; order UBA890; family WLXD01; genus DASCOT01. Next base: position 8,232 of record CBDAMQ010000031.1, on the reverse strand, counting down.
CCTCGACATCGTTGATGAAGCCAAGCTCGGGAAGCTCGGGAAGCGGCGCCGCCAATCGCCAGCTCACGCCGCCGTCCTCGCTCACCTGGATCAGCCCGTCATCGGTACCGACGTAGAGCAACCCCTCCGCCACCGGTGACTCCGATACTGCTGTCAGGGTGGCGTACTTCGACATTGCGCCGTTGTCATAGAGGGCATCGACGCTCCAGACGCGGCCCATGAGCTCGAGCTCATAGCGATCCCGATCGCGCGTCAGGTCACCGCTGACCGCGGTCCACGAATCGCCTCGGTCATCGCTTCTCCACAGTCGCTGCGACCCGAAATACAGACGTTGAGGATCGTGCGGACTGATCAGGAGCGGCGAGTCCCAGTTCCAGCGCTCCGGCGGCTCACCGGGCTCAGCCAAAGGCCGGATGCTGAGGGATTCTTCGCTGCGGCGATCCGTACGCGACAGGTTCCCCTCCTGAGTCATCAGGTAGAGCGTGTCGGCGTCGTCGGGGGCAATCGCAACGCCGTAGCCGTCGGCGCCCATCGGCACATACCAGTCACGGTTACGTACGCCCTCCGCGTTCAGCGTGCGCGCCGGACCATGGAGCGTGCCCAGGTCCTGGGCACCGCCGAGGACGTCGTAGAAAGGCTCCGCGTTGCTCAGTGCGACCTTGTAGAACTGCGAGATCGGCAGGTTGGGAAAGTGACGCCAGGTCACGCCCTGATCGAAGGTCTCGTAAAGGCCGGCATCGGTCCCGGCGAGGAGGTGGTGGCCGTCGTCGGGATCGATCCAGAGGGCGTGGTTGTCGCTGTGCTTCTCGCGCCCGGTGCCGAGATAGTCGAAGCTGGCGCCGGCGTCTCGCGTCACCTGGATGAACACGTCCATCTGATAGACGAGCTCCGGGTCTAGCGGCGACGCCTCGATCTCCTGGTAATAGTGCGGACCCGTGCCGCCGGAGATGTACGCGCTGCGACGTTCCCAGCTCTCGCCTCGATCGACCGACCGGTAGAAGCCGCGCTCCTCCTCACCCGCCTCGATGGTGGCGAAGACGATGCCGGGGTCGGCCGACGTTACGGCGAGGCCGATCTTCCCGACATCTCCCCGGGGCAATCCCTCGGTCACCTGTCTCCAGTTGTCGCCAGCATCGGTTGATTTGTAGATCCCGGAGCTCGGGCCGCCGCCGAGGAACGCCCAGATATGGCGGCGCCGCTGATAGGCGGCCGCGTACACGACGTCGGGATTGCCGGGGTCGAACTCCAGGTCCGTAACACCGGTGTTGTCGTCGATTTCGAGAACCGCGGCCCACGTTTCACCGCCGTCGATGGTCTTGAACACACCGCGCTCACCGCCCGCAGACCACAATGGCCCCTCCGCCGCTACGAGCACAACATTGCCGTCCCGCGGATCGACGAGAATCCTGCCGATGTGCTCGGAGGTTTCCAGCCCCATTTGCTGCCAGGAAGTCCCACCGTCGCGGCTCCGATAAACGCCGTCGCCCCAGCCGACGTGGCGACCGCTGACGTTCTCTCCGGTCCCCACCCAGACGGTTTCCGGGTTGGTCGGATCCAGGGTGACAACACCGATGGAGTAGGAGCGCTGGTCGTCAAAGATCGGCTCCCACGTGATGCCCGCATTGGTGGTCTTCCACAGGCCGCCGGATCCCACCGCCACATACCAGGTGCTGCGATCGTCGGGATGGACGGCGATGTCGGCGATGCGCCCGCCCATGAGCGCCGGACCGATGCTCCGGAGCCGCAAGCTACCAACGGCGTCTGCGATTACGTCTTCATCGCCGGACTGCGCCGCTGCGCTCGAGTGCAACAGCAGGGCTATGAGAAACAACGCGAGCGTGCGACGGAATCCGAGTGTCGACATGGCCGGTCCGGTTGCCCGTCGCCTGACCAGGCGACGGTGTCTTGCAAGTCTACGATCCCACTCTCGCGTGCGGGAGGTACTTGCCGGTTCGTTCGCGATAGGCGCGATAGGCATCACCGAATCGTTCGATCAGCTTCTCTTCCTCGATGCTCGTACGCCGGATGATCAGGCCGAACGCCAGCACCCCGGTCAGAGCCAGGAACCAGTTCGCCGTGACCAGCGAGTTAGCCAGTACGGTCAGCGCGAAAGCCAAGTAGAACGGGTGCCGCACCCACCGATAAGGGCCCGTTGTGACGAGCTCGTGCTGCGCCCGGGTCACCACCGTATCGGTGATGTTGGTCCCCAGGGAACGGAACACCCAGACCAGCAGCGCCCCGGCGCAAACGCCGATACCTACGCCCAGCCAACGAACCGAAGTTGGAAGATCCACCTGCGACCACTCCATCCAGGCCGGGTCGACCAGGTAGGCGATGAGCCCGGCGAACCCGATCAGCCCGAGGGGTCGCAGAGTGGCAAGGATGAAGAGTCCCTCCTGGCGCCGATCGAGACGTTCTCCGGTCGCCTGGGACTTGAGACAATGGTAGATCCCGATCGGAAAGATAACTCCGAGCCCGACGATCAAGACGATACGAAAGATCTGATCGTCGCTCATGCTGACTCGTCCCTACGGGGTTTGCTGACGCCAGGTGCCAGCATCTCCCGTCGGCAGGGCCGTCCCGGTTACCGCCCCGTACACGAGACCGGCTACTGCAAGAAAAACGGCAAGGCCGAGCGGTGTACCGAGCCCACCTGACACCAGGCTCGACAACGCGAAGCCCGTCAACAGGCCCACAGCGAGACCGACCGCGTTGACGCCCACCCAGTTTTGCGCTGGTTCTCCGAGCTTCCGCATGAAGATCGCCTGACTGAACCCAACCGCACCGCCTCCCACCAACCCGAGCACCGCCAGGGCAGCGACCAACCCGTACGTACCCGTGGTCGTCAACCTCACTGGCGACCCCGTGAGCCACTCCCCGCCCTTTTCTACTAGCACCAACGCGAAGGTGAACCCCATGGCGAAGCCGAAGGCGGTATGCGCAACCCAGTTGCCCGCCGCCGGGAATCGCCGACGCAAGACCGTCCACTGTGCCGTTCCGAGCAACCCCCCGGCCAATGCGGTCATCAGCGGGGTGATGAGCATCGCCCCGACCACGGCCTCGAACGGCGCTCCGATCGCCAGCCCGGCGGGTATCCCGACTCCCAGGCCGAGCGCGCTGGCGAAGATCCAATACCGCCGACTCCATCCGCTTGTCTGCATCGCCAACCTCCGTTCGCTGTCGGGGAGCTGTGCCCACTGTAGTGGCCAGCAGCACGTGGTCGCTACGGGATGGCGCAGCGGCGTGCCTAGTTGTGCATTCCGAGGACGTTGTTCACATCGGGGCTCACTTCTGAGATCAATGGGGTTGTCAAAGACACCAAAGCTCAGAAGGAGCGCCCGATGCAGTTGCATGGTAACGCCCGCACGACGCCATACCTACGCCGCGAGATGGTACGCCGTGTCCTGGAGCAGGCGAAGCCTGTGAAGGATACGGCGGCAGCCCTGAGCGTGTCGGAGCGGACGGTGTTCAAATGGCTGCGTCGATACCGGCAAGAAGGCGAGTCGGGACTGGTTGATCGGAGCAGCCGACCGCACCGGTGTCCGCATCAAACGACTCCCCGGACGGTGCGCAGGATCCAGCGGCTGCGTCGCCACAAGTTGACGGCCTGGCAGATCAGCCAGCGAGTGTGTGTGCCACGCTCCACGGTATCGGACTGGCTGCGTCGTTCGGGAATGGGTCGGCTCCAAGACCTGGAGCCCAAGGTGCCGGTGCGGCGTTACGAACGCAAACGACCTGGCGAGCTGCTACACCTGGATACCAAGAAGCTGGCGCGGATCACCAAGCCTGGCCACCGCATCCATGGCGACCGCTCCAAGCGTATCTATGGTGCTGGCTGGGAGTATGCCCATGTCGCCGTGGACGATCACTCGCGGGCCGCCTACACGGAAGTACTACCGGCTGAGGATCAGCACACCTGCACGGCCTTTCTCGCCCGGGCCGTGGAGATGTTCGCAACCCACGGCGTATCGATCCAACGCGTCATGACCGACAACGGCCCCGGCTACATCTCCAAGCGCTTCAATCTGCTGTGCCAGCAGCTCAACATCCGCCACATCTACACGAAGCCCTATACGCCGCGCACCAACGGCAAGGCCGAACGCTTCATCCGCACACTCAAGGCAGCAGTGGGCCTACGGCACCTGCTACCGGACTTCGGCTCACCGAGCTCGCGCACTTGTCCCCTGGACGAATCGTTACAATCGTCACCGACCCCATGCTGGCATCGGCAGTCAGACGCCTATGTCCAGGCTCGAGGTGAGTCCGTGAACAACCTACTCAGAACTCACACCTAGTCGGGTCACAATCACAGCTCAACACCCGGGCCTAGCACAACCACGAAGGCCACCGCGACAATCAGGCCCGCTAGAATCCACCAGCCGTTCCCTTCCGATTCGTCGACTGAATCACTCCTGGCGACCGCCGTTCCGGATCTCCTCGCTACGGTCCCTAGCATCGGCCAGGTTGTCCCCATCGTGCTTCCCAGGGCGACAGGGACTGCCCACGCCAGCCCCAGTGGACTGAAGACGGCGGCGGCAGCCGCAAGGACGCCCCCGGCAGCCCAGCTCGCACGGACATCCTCGGCAGAAAGCGTCAACCCGCGGGTGTCGACGACAGTGGAAAGACGCGAGGTGAGACGAAACCAGCCCGCGGTGAGCGCCCCGCCAACCGCCACCAAGAGCATGCGCATGCCCGAGTGCCCGCCGTACTGGCGCAGCACGGTGGCCCAGTCGCCGAAGTCGAACAACGGCGAGGCCATCAGGTACATGCCGACGACGAATCCATTGACGCCCATCAGAAGCCAGGCGAAAAGCCCGAACGCGAAGGAACGGCGCGTCCCACTGCATAGCGCAACGAAGCCCGCCGCCGCGAGCGCCAAGTTGATCAGGGAGCCAGCGGTTCCGATCGTCGTCATTCCGACTACCGAGACGGTTGACCAGTCGCCCCGAACATCGGTACTGGAGATGAAGGTCGGAGTCCCACCCACCAGCAGGCCGGTCATAGCGTGCCCGAGCTCGTGGAGGCCCATCGACAGCCCGTAGACGAGCCAGGCAATGGCGATCACGAGGGCTTGTCGGGAACGCGTCACAACCGCGGCGCGATGACCTCGGCGGCCTCGGAAGAGGTAACCACCGGCAGGATCTCGAAATCCACCAGATCCGTCCACTGTGTCGCCCACTCGTCCAGAAGGGCGCGATCGTCGCACTCCATGACCTGGAAACAGCGTTTCAGATCGGCGGTCACCCAGCTCGCGACGTAGGTAAGCTCTGCGGGGAGACTGCGGCCCTGCTCGCTAAGTCGCCTGTAGATCGGCGCCGCATCGCCGTCGCGGAACGTCTCAATGATCATGTAGAGCACGGATCGCCCTCCTGGTGCCCTGACCTAGACCACTGCGAGGGTACCGAGAGACTCGGCCGCGGCTGGGGCGTCTTTCCAGTGCTCGAGTCGTTGCCATAGCGCTCATAGCGCGAACCCCATTACATAGAGTGCGGTGCCGGTGACCGACGTCAAACAGATGCCGATGAACGTCCATCTACCCCATGTCCGGTGCCGCGAGCTAAAGACACCCGGGAGAGCAGTATCGAATTCCGTCCAGGATCGTTTCACCAGCCATGTCCAGCTCACCAGCGACGGCACGGCGATCGCGAGATGCACCAGAAACGTGGCAACCAGCACAGCGGTGCCATCGAGGCTACTTTGACGAATTGCGGCGGTCACGCCTCCGAACCGGATGTGGAGCTCGAGAACCACGACGGCGGCGAGCATCACCATCAGGAGGCCGAGCTGAAGCTTCCTGTGGGTCAAATATCGTCCGTTGGCAGCCAGGCGAATCGCGTACAGAACACCGATCGGCACCGCGACAAACACCAGCAGCACGCTGTCGAGGAGCAAGTCCGCCCGCGTGCCGAGAAACCCGGGACCTGTCACGTCGCAAACCTCGCGTTGCGCCCACCGAGCTCGGTCCGCTCCCCTAGGGTCATCAACTCACCAGGGTGAACTCGGGCAACGGAACGACGCCGCCGCCGCTATCCGCCGACTCGTGGGCGCAGATGCCCACGCAGGTCCAGTTCGCGCTGGTGACGGCATTCGGCCAGGGATCGCGATCCTGGTGCAGCGCCGAGACGAACTCGTGGGCCAGGTGCGGGTGTGAGCCACCGTGGCCGGCGCCCTGGATGAACGATAGATGATCGGCGTCCTGGATCGCCTGGGTGAAGCCGCGGATCTCCTCGGGCAATAACTGCGCGAAGTCCGGTACCTCGATCGGGTCGGTGATCTCTGGCTCCGGCCGCTTGGCGGTATGCAGCACGTGCGATTCACCTTCCACCAAGGACCACTCGAACGACTTCTTGGTGCCGTACACATCGAACGACTCGCGATACTGTCGCGCGGTGTCGAATAGACAGCGCCAGACATGGGCGGCGATGTCGGAATCCTTGATCTTGATATGGCACGACTCGACGGCGAACGGGTTGCCGGATTTTTCGACCAGCCGCTCGTCGATGGTCCCCGAGCCCAAACAGGACACATACTCGGCGCGCCCGTCGACCAGGCCGAGAACAGGCGACACAACGTGGGTGGCGTAGTGCATCGGGATCATGCGCTCCCAGTACTCCGGCCAGCCTTCCATATCCTGCGGATGCGAAGCCTGCATGTACTGGATCTTGCCGAGCTCACCGGCCTCGTACATCTGCTTGATGAACAGAAACTCGCGGCTGTAGACAACGGTCTCGGCCATCATGTACCTGAGGCCGGTCTCCTCGACCAGCCGTACGATCTGCTCGCATTCGTCGACGGTGGTCGCCATCGGCACGGTGCACATGACGTGCTTGCCGGCCCGAAGTGCATCGATGGACATGCGCCCGTGATCTTGTATGGGCGAGTTGATGTGGACGAAATCGATCGCCGGATCGCGGAGCAGCTCCTCGTAGGAGGTGAAGCGATGCTCGACGCCGAATGCGTCTCCGATCTTGTCGAGCTCGGACCCGTCGCGACGGCAGATGGAGTGCATGTTGGCTTGCGGATGGGCCTGATAAATGGGGATGAACGCGGCACCGAAACCAAGCCCGATGATGGCGGCGTTGACCTTCCTGTTCGTAGGCATGCGCTTCCTCTCGCTAGACGGCCGGTCGCTCGACCCGGGGGGTCGGCGAGCGCAGCTAGCGTACCAGGGGCGCTGTCCGCTGGGACTGCGGGTCGAGGAGGTCTACCGACAAAAATAACGGTCGGTCTTGACGACGGTCCAATCAACCGACAATAATACTTTTCGGTAACGAGGAACCACCTTAAATCCCCCCTAAAGGACAGCCGCATGACCGAACAGGCGCAGGAGCGAGAGTTCCAGATCGAGATCGACTTGCAGGCGACTCGCGATGAGGTCTGGGAGGCGATTGCTACCCGCGACGGGCTTACCAGCTGGTTCCCGGCCCACGCCGAGGTCATCCCCGGAGAGGGTGGGCGCATTGTCTGGAACTGGGATAACGCCTACGACTGGCCGCTGACCATCGAGGCGTGGGAGCCGGGCGAACGGCTCATGGCACGGTATGACTCAGGCATCGACGACGGCGCCGGCGGCACCGCGCCGCTATTCGTGGAGTTCGTCCTGGCTGGCGAGGGTGGCGTGACCACCCTGCGACTGACGCATTCGGGGTTCGGTGCCGGCGCCGGGTTCGACCACGAGTACGACGGTGTCAGCCGCGGGTGGGCGATCGAGCTACAAAGCTTGCGCCTGTACTTGGAGCACCATCGCGGGCGTCGCCGGCAGCTGGCGTGGTCGCGGACATCGACAACGACGTCGCCGGAAGTGGCGATGCAGCGACTCGTGGGGACCGAGGGGATCGGACTGCGGCCGGCGCTCCGGGAGCTCGGCGCTGACTCCTCGTTCTCGGCACGGCTCGGATCAGATACACCGCTGGATGGGATCGTCGCGGCCCAACCTACCGCGATCAGCCTGAGCGCCACTTTGCCCGATCTCGATCACGCCTGGTTCCACGCCCACGCATTCGAAAGCCCGGTGGACGACACCACGCAGGTCTGGGTGTGGCTGGCGCGGTACGGAGCCCCGGACGAGTGCGTGGCGCGCTATCGAGCCGCGATCAAGGCGATGTTGCATCGGAGCTTCCCTGCCGATCTGGCAGCCTCCGAAGGAGCTGTCGCCTGATGAGCGACGCCGATGGCAACCGCGTCGACGTGGTCGACCAGCCCAGGCGCGCCCAGGTGCTCCTGCATCCGACG
>CBDAMQ010000030.1:0-403977 GCA_965197275.1 Acidobacteriota bacterium | reverse complement strand
GCGGCGGCACGACGATGCCGACGCCGTCCTCCTGCACGAACGCCGACACCCCGGTGGTCTCGGTTACTACGAAGGGGGTACCCGCCGCCGCCGCCTCCATGCAGACGCGGTTCAGCGATTCGAGCAGCGACGGCACGACGACTGCATCGGCGGCCGACATCATCTCGATGACCGCCTCGTGCGGCACGCTGCCCAGCAAGTGGACTCGATCGGCGATACCGGTTTGCCGTGCACGATCCAGCAGGTAGGCCGAATAGTCTCCATAGCCACGCACGCTCAACGACGGGCCGGCGACGAGCAGATCGGCGTCGGGTAGTGCCGCCATGGCGTCGATCAACAAGTGCAGTCCCTTGAAAGGGTGAAGGCGACCGAGAGATAGAACGAGCGCGCCGCGTTGTAGCCCGAGACGGGCGCGCAACGACGCACGGGCAGCCCGTCGGTCCGCCGCGATGGCATCGGCGCCCTGAGCAGCGGCGATAACGGTTGAATCGGCGACGTTCAGTGGCACCACGGCGCACTTGTTGCCGAACGCTTCGACGCGGTCACGCACCATCGGCGAGATGCAGCGGATCGCTGCGGCGCTGCGCAGCGTCCAGTCGCACGCCCGACGAGGTAGGGGAAAGCGACCGAAGCCGTACGCCGCATCCTCGACCACCAGGACGTCCTCCCCCATGGGACACACGACGGAAGCTCCCTTCCAGCCGGTTCGGCGCCGCGCCAGGCTCAGTGCCGCCCCGAGCGGGTACGCGATCTCCGAATAAAACAGGTCGAGATCGTCCCGATGTCGCAGATAGTTACCCAGCGCCAGCGAGGTGCTCAACAGGGAACGACAACGCGTCAACGGTGCCGCCAGGCGATCGAGACCGCGGGCGACCGAGGTCATACGGAGGTAGTGCGTACCCTCGTGAGCCGGCGGGGGCGGCGCGTTCGGCGCGTCGGTCAGCAGCGTCAGCTCTGGTCCCTGAGCCCGAATCGCAGTGGCGAAATCCTGGTAGATCGACCAGCTCATTGAGCCCGGGCGTAGGCCCGGCATGTACATCGCGATCTTCACGGCTCGGCCCGGCGGAAGCTCATACGCGCGGCTTCAACCAGGCGATGATAGTCGACCGTCCGGGTAGCTGCGTACGATCGATCAGATCCAGCTCGGCAGGGCCGAGCACGCGGCACAGCCGCATGCCAAGCGCGATCACCACCACGCCGACGACCATCAGGGTGATCACCTCGATCCAGGAGGTCGACCAGATCGAGCGGATTGCAGTCAGGATCAAGAGCATCACGGCGCTCGGCACGGCGGCGCGCAGCGCAAAGGCGAACGGAAAGCGCACCCCGAACCGACGCTGCGCGACGGCGTAGCCGAACAGCGTCGCCGCCACCCGGCTGAGGCCGAAGGCCGCCGCCGCCAGACGAAGGTCGCCGCGCGCTGCCAGCCACACGAACAGCGGTGCGCCCAGCACGCGCATGGCCTGGGCCAGCATGACGGAACGGTACTGGTGGTCGAGCGATAGGACGATGGTGCCCAAATTGAAGACCGCTTCGGCGAAAAGGAACACGCAGAGTACGCGCGCCAGCGGCACCGCCTCGGCGAACACCTCTCCGTACAGCAGCGGGATCAGATCGCCGACCACGATCGCCAACCCGGTGCCGGTCGGTAGCAGTAGCGCCGCCTGAACCTTGCTGACTTCCGAGAACGCGGCGCGCATTCGCCGTGGCTCGGCGTCGTTGATCAGCCTCGCGAACAACGGCCGATAGAGGCCCTGGAAACCGGCCAGCACTACAACCACGGTGAGCATCGGAAACTGCAAACCGGCCGCGAACAGCGCCACCGGTGCCGGCGTGTCGTACATCGCTGCAATCGCCAGGCTGGCGAATGCCGGCGATGCGAAGTAGTTCATCGTGTCGTGGGCGTACATGAACAGCGAGAAGCCGGCGAAACGCCGCACGCTGACTCCGGGCACGATTGCCCGAGATTGCGGCGCCGACACTTCGTCCGCGACCGGCCGCGGCTTTGACGCGACGCGAGAGATCCGGCGTCGAACAACGCCGGCGGCGATGACCAGCAACACCGCGGACGCCACTACCAGGGCCACCATCACCTGCGTCATACCCAAGCCGGCACCCAGAACGATCGCCAGCGCCGCCACCGCCAGCACGGCCTGGGTCAGCTGGATGACGTTGGCGGCGAGGTGCGATAGCAACGATTGCAGCGTCTTGAGCGCCAGCTCGTGACCGGCGCGTAGCAGGGCGAGCACCGATGCCAGGTACACCAGGGTGGCGCCGTGCGGTCCCAGGTGGAAGATCTCGCCAACCGCCGCCGCGTTGACGTTCACCGGTACGAGAAACAACGCCAGCGACAAGATCCGGAGTGTTCCGGCACGGCGCACGAACGTCCACACGGCATGGCGATCGTCACGGGTCTCGAGCTCGGGAATGAACTGTGTGAAGGCGACCGGAATTCCCAGGCCGGGCCACAGCGTGAGCGAGTTGACGACGCCGATCAGGGCGTCATACAGGCCGGATGCGAGACCGAAGTAGTTGCGGATCAGCACCGACGAGACGAGGTTGAAGGCGGTGATCAGCGGTAGCAGCGCGGCGTTCCAGAACATCGAGCGTGCGGCGCGTGTCAGCAGCGTCGCCTCGCCATCCCCGGGCGTCGGGCCGTGCTCAGTCCCGGGGCGTTCCATTGCGCCTCCTGCCGCCGCGTAGCTCGTCGTACAACGATAGATAGCTGGTGGCGACCGTACGTATGTCGAACCTCTGGCTGACGCGGGCCCTGGCCGCCTGACCCAGGACGCTGCGTAGCGCGGCATCGGCAAGTAGGCCGCCGACCGCTTCGGCGAGCTGTTGCGGATCCTCCTGTGCCACGACCACGCCGTCCACATCGCCGCCGAGCTCGAGGTTGGCGCTCGTCGGGCTGGCGAAGATGAAGTCGGTGATTCCGGGCAGCTCGGTCACCACACAGGGAAGCGCGCACGCCATCGCCTCGATGATCGCCGAGCCGAAGCCCTCGCGTCGCGTCGGCAACACGAACACGTCGGCAGCGCCGATCAGGGCGTCAGTGTCCTCACGGAGCCCGAGCCGGTGGACTCGGTCCCTCGCCGCTGCCGGCAGCTCGGCCAGGCAGCGCCGCAAAAGCTCGTGCTCGGGGCTGTCGGCCTCGAACGTATCGTTGCCCACCAGCAACAGGTGGGCATGCGATTGCCGGACGTTGATCGCGACCCAGGCACGCAACAGGACATCGATGCCCTTCCTGTGCAGCAGCGAGCCGACGAAAACCACGAGCGGCGCGTCAGGCTCAACGCCCAGCTGGCGTCGTGTCCGTGCACGATGCTGCTCGTCGACGGCGCGAAATCGCTCCGTGTCGACTCCCTGCGGGATGAGCCGAAGCCGGTCGGCGGGCAGCGCGGCCTGCCGGTAGGGTTCGTGGAACGCGCGCGACATCGCTACGTAGCCATCACAGCTTCGGTACATCCGCCAGCGCAGCGCCCGTGGACGTGATGGGTTGGCCCGTACGGAGATCGGGTCGTCATCGCCGAGCAGCGTCATCTCGAAGATTAACGGGATGCGAAATAGTCGCGAGTACACCCAGGCACCGTACAGTCCATCGGTCAGCGTGTGAACGTGCACCACGTCGGGTCGATCGCGCATCAGGGCCAGTAGCACGCGTGCCGCGAATACGGGCATCCACGGTCGGCGTCCGGGCAGCAACCCGACCCGCAGACGGCGAATCGAGTAGCCGGGACACGCTTCCAGGCCCGATCTCACACCTGGCGGAGCGACAGTGTAGATGGTGGCCTCGATACCGCGCCCCGCAAGCTCGCGCACCAAGGCCTCGAGCTGTACACCCTGGCCCGAGAAGCTCGGTCGGAAGCGCTGGATGACCATTGCTACCCGCATCGCGCCGGGGCGGTCGCTTCCAGGAACGCGTTGTGCCGCCGCGGACGTGGCCGCCAAAGCTCTCTCCTGTCAGCGGGTTCACCAGCCGCTGGCTACAATACCCGACCGTCGGCGCCGCCGCGCCGAGGTACGGGGCAACCGGGGAGCGCGGGTGGTCATGGTTCGCGAGCAGGTACTGGTGACCTGTGAGCACGCCTCGAACCGTCTTCCGGCGGGTTTCACGCTCGAGCGATGTCTGCGCCAGTCACACATTGCGTGGGACCCGGGCGCCAAGGCCATCGCCGCTCGCGTCGCCAAGCGTATGCGCGCACCGCTTTGGTGCGGCGAGTTCTCGCGCCTGGTGGTCGACCTGAACCGGTCGGTCGACAATCGGATGCTGATTCGACGCGTCTCCGACGGTCACCGGGTGCCGTTCAACTATGGGCTTAGCGCCGCTGACCGCCAGGCTCGGATCGATCGCTACTACCGACCGTACCGCGATGGAGTGGCAACCGACGCCGAACAGATCGTCGCGCGGCACGGACGCTGCGTGCAGGTCTGTGTCCACACCTTCACGCCCTCCCTCGCAGGCAAGGAGCGCGGCAACGATCTCGGGCTGTTGCATGATCCGAACTGGGGTATCGAGCGCTCGGTATGCGACGAGGTCAAGGCGCGGTTCGAGCGCCTGACGGACCTCGTCGTGTGGCACAACCGGCCCTACAGCGGCACCGCCGACGGTATCCTGCCGGCAATGCGGCGGGCGCATACTCCCGAGCGGTTCGTCGGCATCGAGCTCGAGATCAACCAGAAGCACGCCAACAATCCGGCGCTGTTGCGTCGAATCGCCGACTTGGTGGTCGACACCTTGTACGATTCGCCGTCGCTCGCGTCTGGCTGCTAGCACGCCACACTTTCACCACGGCCTGCTAGGATCTCGGCATGGTCGAACTGGCGTGGCAGCTGATGATGGGCGTTGGCCTGGCGGCGTCTGCCGGTCTGCGTGCCTTCCTTCCGTTGCTCGTCGTTGGGCTGGCCGGCCGACTCGAGGTCATCCCGCTCGGCACACGCTTCGAGTGGATGGCGTCGACTTCGGCGCTGACCGTCTTCGGCCTCGCGGTCGTTGTGGAGATGCTGGGCGACAAGCTCCCCGCCGTCGATCATCTACTCGACGTAGCGGGCACGTTGGCGCGACCTGTGGCCGGCGCCATCGCCGCGGCATCCTCGCTGACCGCCCTGGATCCGATCACCGGACTGGTTATGGGCGTGATCCTTGGCGGTTCGGTGGCGGGCGGAGTGCACGCGGCCAAGGCCGGCGCTCGGTTGGTCTCTAGTGGATCTACGGCCGGCCTCGGGAACCCGGTGCTGAGCGTTGCCGAGGACATCGTGAGCCTGTGGGGCTCGGTGCTGTCGATCTTCATACCGGTGGTGACCTTCACGGTCGCGGTCGGCCTGCTGTACCTGCTCGTCCGTGCATTCGGCGGCTCGCGCACGTCGAATATCGGCGCCGCGGCCTAGCAGGCCCTAGCGGGCCCACCGGTCGCGACTCGTCCCGCACCACTACGCATTCACGGTCCGCTAGCTGAGCCGCAGCACTTTTCCCGGGTTCATGATGTTGAGCGGGTCCAGGGCCCGTTTTATCGCGCGCATCGCCTCCACCGCCGGTCCGTGTTCACGTTCGACGAGGTCGATCTTGCCGGCGCCGACTCCGTGCTCGCCGGTGCAGGTTCCACCCATGTCGATGGCGCGTTCGGCGAGCCGGGTAACGAACGACTCCGCGGTAGCGACATCGGTCTCGTCATCGGGATCACACATGACCTGACAGTGGAAGTTGCCATCGCCGATGTGCCCCACGAGGGGGGCGAAGAGCCCGGTCTGCTCGATGTCGGCCAGGGTTTGCTCGATGCACTCGGTGAGTCGGGACAGCGGTACGCAGGCGTCGGTGATCATGCTTCGCTTGCCCGGCGCCAACGCGATGCCGGCGTAATAGGCATCGTGGCGCGCCTTCCAGAGGCGGTTGCGATCTTCGGTCCGGGTGGCGCGACGCAACTCCGATCCGCCGTTGCGAGCGCAGATCTCGGTAACCAGGCGATCCTGCTCCTGTATCGAATCCGGCGTGCCGTGGAATTCCAGGAACAGAGTCGGCTGCTGAGCGTACTCGTCGAGCCCGAAGTGCAGCGCAAAGCTCTTCATCGCCACCTCGTCAACGAGCTCGCTGCGGGCCAGGTCGACGCCAATCTGGATGGCCTCGATGACCGTGTTCACCGCACCCTCGATGCGATCGAACTGGCAGACGGCGGCCGAGATCGCTTCCGGTATGCCGCGCAGCCGAAGCTGTATCTCGGTGATGATTCCGAGCGTGCCCTCCGAGCCGATCAACAGGCGGGTGAGGTCGTAGCCCGCCGACGACTTCCGAGCCCGCCCGCCGGTGCGCACGACGCTGCCGTCGGCGAGGACCACGGTGAGCCCGAGCACGTTCTCCCGCATCGCCCCATACCGCACCGTCGTGGTTCCGGAGGCGCCGGTGGCGGTCATGCCGCCGAGGGTCGCATCGGCGCCCGGGTCCACCGGAAAGAAGAGTCCGAGCGGTTGTACATGTGCGTCGAGCTGCTGCCGGGTCACCCCCGCTTGCACGCGACAATCGAGGTCTTCCTGGCTGACCTCCAGAATGCGGCTCATGCGCGTCATGTCGACGGACACGCCGTGGGCGGGCGGAACGACGTGCCCTTCGAGCGAGCTGCCGGCGCCGAACGGCACGATCGGAGTGCGATGCTGCGCGCAGATGCCGACGATCGCAGCGACCTCTTCAGTAGCCTGCGGAAAGCACACGCCGCCCGGGAGCACCGGTAGGTCCCAACCTTCGCCGTGCGCGTGGTGGCTACGCACTGCCTCGGCCGTTGTGAAGCGATCCCCGAGCGTGGAGCTCAACTCGTCTGCGACGGCTTGTGCCAGCGTCGAAGCTTGGCCCATGGTCGGTAGCCGGGCTCGCTAGCGCCGGAACCGTGGCGGCGTCAGCTGCGGCGAGGACCGCGGGAAGACCACGACGCTCTCGTTGCCGTCGTGCCCGACGGCGGCGACCCCGAACAGGAAGTTGTCGATCACCAGCCCGTCGAGGGTGAACTCGCGGCAGCCCTCGCCGGCGGGCGAATCGAAGCTACAGCCACTGCCGGCGCCGACCCAGCGTGATTTCTGCCACTGTGGCGCGGTGGTCTCGCGCCAGTACACCTTGTACCCGGCCACCAGCGGCGAGTCGACGCGCAGCCAACGCAGCGTAGCGGCGGGGCGCACGGCGCCAGCGATTGCCACCTCTGCCGGCTGCGGCGGCGCCCAGGCCAACGCCGCCAGCGAGGACACGTTCACCGCCGTGAGCTTGCGGGCGTAGTCGAAGTTGACGCCCTCGAGCACGTCGCCGTAGCGGACGCCGTCCTCGACCCGCAGGTCCTGGTGCTGGCGGGTGTAGTTCTCGTGCGTCTCCATGATGCGCACGCCGGCGAACCCGGCGTCGTTGAACGGGCGGTGATGACCACCGCGCCCGAAGCGGTCGAGCCGATAGATCATGATGGCGCGCAGGTTGGTCAGGTAGAGATCGGTGATGCGCGCCACATGACGGGCGAGCTGGCGCGACACACCGTCAATCTCGCCGCCGGTCGTGCGTCTGCGACGGCGCGCGTCCTCCGACTCGGTGACCGGTGTGGGCTCGGAGAACACTCGGAAGGTGTCGTTGGAGATCACGCCGTCGACTCCCTCGATGTTGCCGATCATGTCGTTGTTCAGGATGCCGACGATGTCCCAGCCCTCCTCGCGTGCCACGCCTGCCATGTGACGTCCACCGAACAGCCCTTGCTCCTCGCCCGAGAGCCCTACGAGGATGATGCTCGAGCCGTATCGGTGGCGTGACAGCACTCGCGCCGCCTCCATCGTGCCGGCCATCCCCGAAGCGTTGTCGTTGGCGCCGGGCGAGTCGCTGGTGGCGTCGAGGCCGTCGGAAACGCGCGAGTCGATGTCGCCGCTCATGATCACGTAACGATTCGGGTGCGCGGTGCCGCGAAGGATCGCCAGCACGTTGACGATCTCGACGTCCGAGCGAATTCGGGTATCCGGATCAGCTTTCTGCACATAGCGCTGGAAGCTCACCTCGAGACACCCGTTGCACTGCTCCGAGATGTTGTCGAACTCGGCCTTGATCCAGCGCCGCGCCGCGCCGATACCGCGCGTCGACGACTGCGTCTCGGACAACGTGTGGCGGGTACCGAAGCCCACCAGTCGCCGGATAAAGGACTCGATGCGGTCCGCCGAGACGTCGTCGACGAGGTCGTAGATACGCGGGTCCATTGCGGGCGGGGGCGAGTCGAAAGCCTGGGAGCGTGCTCCGGCGGGCGCCAGCAAACCGGCAAGAAGCAAAATCGAGAGCAACGGCGTGCGCTGCATCGGATCCTCTGTTGGTTGCGGAGCGCGGCGAAGCTGGCGGCTACTTTAGCCGATGGGCATGACAGGTGGGGTTGGATCCGAGACAATGATCGTTGTTGGGGGGCTCAGATCACGAGTGACTAAGTTTGGGGGTGGGTGATGGGCTCTGCGCGGGCAACGATCGTTCTGGCCGTCTTCACGACGTTACTGCTGGGGTCGCTGGCGGCCCCCACTACGGCGAACGCGCAGGAGATCGCGCTGACCGTTGGTCGTGTCGTCGGCGATGACGTGCTCGACGCCGTGGATGGCAGTGTCGGCCTGGGGTTTGGCGACGCCGGAATCTACGGCGTGCGCGTTGGACTCGGAGCGATCCTGGTGCAGGCGGAGGGCTCGATTCTGTATAGCCCGACGGACCTGTTTGTCGACACCCCCGGCCAGATCGGATCCAGCATCACCTACGCGGAGATCGCCATGGCGATCAAGGTGGTGCCTGGGCCGATCGGTCCGTTCCTGGCAGGTGGCGTCGGGTATCACCGCTTGACCTTCGATATCGTCGACGCTGACAACTACACCACCCTGGGCTACAACGTTGGCGCCGGGGTGAAGTTCGGGCTCGGGTCGGTGGCAGTACGCCTGGACGTCCGCGACCACATCACCCCGATAAAGGTCGACAAGCTCGATCCGGTGCTGTTGCCACTGATCGGCCTGACGGCCGACAAGACGGTGCACAACTTCGAGATGTCGCTCGGACTGGTGCTCAGCTTCTGAATGGCACTATATTCGGCGGACCTGATCGCCACTCCTGCGAGGACGGACTACCCTTGTCACGTATCTGCCTGAGCTCGTTAGCCACCCTCAGCCTCCTTCTCGCTGCCGCCCCCGCGCTTGCCCAGGAGGCGGAGTACGATCTGCTGCCTCCAGCCGTAGCGCTGTCGGGGGTGCCGACGCAGATCGCTGCCACCGGCCCGCCCGGCATGCTTTCGTCGTTGGTCCTACACGCCGGCGATCATGGCTACTCGGCTGTCGTCGACGGTGACACGGCGACCTTCAACGATGTGACGTTGCAACGCGGCGAGTCGCGGCTGGAGTTGCTCTCTGGCGGCGCAGTAGTAGCCACCGCCGATGTGCGAGTGCTGCCCGGCTGGGTCTCGGTGCTCCCGGCCGTGCTGGCGATCGCCGTGGCGCTGGTGTCCAAGCAGGTGATCCCGGCGTTGTTCCTCGGCATCTGGTTCGGTGCCGCGGCGCTGGTCGGGTTCACGCCGACGGGTGTGTTTCAGGGCATGCTCGACACGTACGCGGTCTACGTCCTCGGCGCCGTGGTCACGCCGAGCCAGACACAGATCCTGCTGTTCTCGTTCATGATCGGCGGCACGGTCGGCATCGTCATCAAGAACGGTGGCATGCAAGGCGTGGTCAATCTGATCGTGCGCTTTGCCACCGACCCGCGCCGTGGTCAGCTGACCACCGGCGCGCTCGGCGTGGCGGTGTTCTTCGACGACTACACCAACACGCTGGTGGTGGGAAACACGATGCGGCAGGTGACCGATCGCCTGCGCATCTCGCGCGAGAAGCTCGCCTACATCGTCGACTCGACCGCGGCACCGGTGGCCTGTGTGGCGCTGGTATCCACCTGGATCGGGTATCAGGTGGGTCTTATCGGTAGCGCCATAGCTCCGATCCCCGCGATCCAGGAGTCGAGCTACGGGATTTTCTTCAATTCCATCGCCTACAGCTTCTATCCGTTCCTGACCATGTTCATGGTCTTCACGCTGGCGGGCCTGGGTCGGGACTTCGGACCCATGCACGCCGCCGAGCTGCGCGCTCGCACGACGGGTCAGGTTCTCGGGCCGGATGCCAAGGTTGATGCGGCTGCCGCCGCCAACGCTGACGAGCTACGTCTCAAGGAAGACCGGCCCGTGCGCGCCATCAACGCGATCGTGCCGCTCGGGGTGCTCGTCGTCACGGTGGTGACGGGACTCTACGCGACGGGTACCGGCGATACGCTGCGCGACATCATTGGCACGGCGAACTCCAACATGGCTCTGATGTGGGCCTCGTTGCTGGGCACTCTGACGGCGGTTGTGATGACCAGCGCGCAGCGCATTCTGACGCTGACCGAGATCGTCGACGCGTGGTACGCCGGCCTCAAGCAAATGCTCTACGCGATGATCATCCTGGTGCTCGCGTGGTCGCTGGCTTCGGTCTCTGGCGGACTGCAGACGGCCAACTACTTGGTCTCGATCCTGGTGGATTCGCTGTCGCCAGCGCTGGCGCCCTCGCTGGTGTTCGTTCTCGCCGGGATGACGGCGTTCGCTACGGGATCGAGCTGGGCGACCATGGGCATCCTCATGCCGCTGGTGGTGCCGCTCGTATGGGCAGTGCTGGGTGCCGCCGGCGCTACCGGGCAGATGCACATCCTGTATTCGTCCGTTTCGTGCGTCCTGGCTGGAGCCGTGCTCGGCGATCACTGCTCCCCGATCTCCGATACCACGATCCTCTCGTCGATGGCCTCCGGCTGCGATCACATCGAGCATGTGCGTACGCAGATGCCCTATGCACTGGTGGTCGGTGCGGTTGCGGTGGGTCTGGGCACGCTGCCGAGCGGGTTCGGCGTGCCATGGTGGTTCGGCATGCTGGCAGGCGCCGCCGTTCTGTATGGCGTGGCGCGCTACGTGGGGAAACCGGTGGTGGCAGAAACCGCCGGCTGAGTTGCGGAGGCGCGCTGCCGTCACCCCCCGATCGTGGCGCCGCGGCGTGGCGTGGGAGTCAGAGCTTCAAAGCACCATGCGCACGGATCCGTGCGCCCGTAGCGCGTCGTAGATGCCGGTCCGTTCTGCGGCGCTGCTGACGCGCACCTCGACGTTCAACGACACGTACTTGCCGCCGGAACTCGTATTGGATTGTTCGATCGTCACGCCGTCTACCTCGATGACCTCCAGAACGGCCTGTCTGAGGGAAGCTTCGTCGGCGCCGATCAGCTTGTACAGCCACAGACACGGGTAGTCCATCTCCAACTGTTCGGTCACCGGGTTGATGGTCACGCGGGGAGACTCGCGTTCGTCGCTCATTGTGACCTCCTCGGGCGCGCCCGTGTGGGCGGGGATCAGCTGACGGCCGCTATCGATACGATCGTACCGCGCCACCGATGGGGGCCGCTTCAGCCCATGGGCATCGGCAACGCCACCAGAATCGCGGTCACCAGCAGCAGCATGACGGCCCAGGTGAGCTCGATCGCGACGCTCCGACGCAGGCGCTGGGTACCGATGGCGGTGCCTAGCTGAGGGCGCACGCGGCGCCAATTGACGTAGCCTCCGGCCGCGGTGGCGACGAACAACAAGACCTTGAGCGTCAGAGTCCGGCCGTAGAGGGTGGTCCATAGTGCTGCCACCTCGCCGAGGTAGAACCACGACGTCAGCGTGCCGGTGAGCAACAGGGTCGCGGCTGCCACTAACGCGAGTGGGGAGAAACAGTGAATCGCGCGCGCCACCACGTCGTCGGCAACGTCTGTGTCGGTGCGGAGAGCCAGCCCGGCGAGAACCGCCAGCGTTCCGATCCACGCTGTGGCTCCGGCGACGTGCAGCATCTGTGCTGCCAAAGTCACGTTCAGCCATCCCTGCTCGACGGCGTGGCCCGTGAGCGGCACGCTGAGCGTCGCTCCGACGCTGCCGATGGCGGCAACCAGGCCACCGGCGGAGATCCCGGCACGACGGAGCAGGTAACCAATCAGCGCCACGCTCGCGGCGGCGAGCTGACATTGCCAGCCTGTGCCCCAGCTCGTTCTCGTGGCGACCAGCAGTACGAGCTCGAGTGTAACCGGCTCATCGAGGGCGAACAGCAGCCACGCTTGGGCCCACAGGAGAGCGACGCGCAAGACCACCAGGGCGGCGGCGGCGGCGAGCGCCCGCCCGACGAGACCATGCCTCAGCGGTTCGAAGTCGACCCGGGCGCGGGTCAGCAACCGCTCTGCAAGCACCGTCCCGCCGATCCACAGCGTGCAGGCGTATGCGAGCCAGCGGCCGGCGGCAGACAGCCAGGCGACGGTTGTCAGGTCTTCGACCACGGGTCAGCTCGCGGGCCGGCAGGTTCGCGCCGACGCTCCCGTTCCACTCCACATGGCCATGGTCCGTGTCGGTGAATCGCGTTCCGAATCTCGGAAATCCGCCGCTCCGGCTGTTCCTTGGAGAATCGAAGACGAGGATCTCATCCTGACGCCTGCCCGAAGCCCGAGTCAAACCGGGCGTCGGATGGCTGCGACGGCCGGAGGTTTCATAGCGATGTTCAGGCTCCGCGTGCCTGAATGGGTTGGCACCGCGCTGTTTCTGACTCTGGCGATCGGCGTCGCATACGTGATGTGGGCGCTGGTGAGTCAGAACGGCGAGCTGAAGGACGAGATCGGCCGCTTGCGAACCCAGTCTTCGATTCTGGGCGCTTCAATGCAGCCCGGTGACCAGATGCCGCCCGTGTCGCTCAGCGATCTCGCGGGGCGCGCGGCGGCGTTGACCGATCTGGTGCCGGACGGCGGGGTCATCGTGTTTCTGACCACTACCTGTCCGTTTTGCAAGGAGACGCTGCCGGCCTGGAACAGGCTCGCCGGCGCCTACGCCGCCAGCGATGTTCCATTCGTCGGCATCTCTCTGGACGATCCCGAGCGGACGCGCGCCTACGCGGACTCGATGCGGGTGGCCTGGCCGCATTGGATTGCTGAAGAGCCGCTCGCGGCGAGTGCAGAGCTGAAGGTGCCGCTGGTGCCGCTGACCGTTCTGGTTGGCCGCACCAACGCCGTGGAGCGCGTGTGGCACGGAGCGCTCACCGACGCCGACGTGCGAGCGCTGCTCCAACTCCTCGAGGATCGCGTGCTGAACACCAGTATTTCGTCCGGGTCGTACGGCGAAGACCCCGGCTGCTGCGAGGCTCCCGCGGTGGGCACAACCGTGGGTAGCTGACGTGGCGGTCAGCCGTTCGACCATCTGCCTCCCCGGTTAACTGTGCCGAAGGGGGAAAGATCACGGTATCTGTGAAGTACCCGAATCCTCAAATCGGGCTCCTCAACGAGGAGCCCTCTCCCCGGAGTAAAGAGGATGACTAAGCGAACGCTGCGTATTGCAGCGACGTTACTATTCGCGGCCGCTGTGACGCTCGGTGTAATCCAACTCAGCGCTGCACCGGCCGAGGCCGCCGGAGGCTCATGCGTGTCCGCCTGCATCGCGATGGGCGGAGCGCCATTGGGTTGCGTGCGAGCCTGCCGGTAGTACCTGGCTGAGCTCCGAGCTCTACGGAGCCCAGCTCTGGCGGGGGGCCCGGTGGCTCGTCGGGCCCCCCGCCCTTTTTCGTCGCCCTGCTCGTGCTCTCGAGCGCGGCTCCGACGCCTCCGCCGGACTGCTCCGTTCCCGAGGAGCGTCGAGCGCGGACCCCGCGCGGCCCTACGACGGTCCCTCGTACTCCACCGAGACGCCTCCGAGCCCGTATATTGCATTGAATAGTTATTAAAACTCAGTATTAAGCACTAATTATACGAAAAATATATTAATTAGCTATTAATTCAGCTTTAAAACATCTAAATCAGGTGATTAAAGATAAAACCATTCTTAAACATTTTGGACCGCTGTTGACATCTATTGACCAATGAGTCAAGCACTATAAAATCTCGTCAAAGCTTATTCATATTGATTACTAGTTAAAAAAGTTAGACGAGTAGCTGAAAGTCTAGAAAATTATGATCAAGTGTCGTTTGCCTGAATGGATCAGTAGTACCCTTTTTCTGATCCTGATGCTTGGTGTCGCCTACGTGGTGTGGGCGTTAACCAGCGAGAACCGCGAGCTCAAGAGCGAGATCGCCCAGCTGCGTGCCCAGTCGTCGATTCTGGGGGCGTCGCTGCAGCCGGGCGACGAGTTGCCGGCGTTGGCGATCAGTGATCTTGCAGGACGATCGGCGACTCTCAGCGACTTGATGCCGGGTGGCGGGGTCATCGCTTTTCTGACTACGACCTGCCCGTTCTGCGAGGCGACGCTCCCGGCCTGGAACGGGCTCTCGCGGGCGTACGCAGCCAGCGACGTGCCGTTCGCCGGCGTCTCGCTTGACGATGCGGAGCTGACGCGCGCCTACGCTGCCGAGATGGACGTTAGGTGGCCGTTGTGGCTTCCGGAGGACCCGCTCGAAGCGGGCACGGAGCTGAGGGTGCCGCTCGTCCCGCTGACGGTCCGGGTGGGGGCAGGCGGGGTGGTGGAGCGTGTGTGGCGCGGCGCGCTTGGCGAGGAAGATGTTGG
Organism: Acidobacteriota bacterium; assembly: GCA_965197275.1. GTDB lineage: Bacteria > Acidobacteriota > UBA890 > UBA890 > WLXD01 > DASCOT01. The sequence continues at coordinate 389,436 of CBDAMQ010000030.1, read as the reverse complement.
CGCGCTTCTCGATCTTCTGGATGACCCTCAGTTTCTGACGACAACCGCTTTGTCCGGGTCGCTCGGCGAAGACCCAGGTTGCTGTGACGCTCCCGCGGTGGGCACAACCGCGGGCCGCTGATGTGGTCACCTCGCCGTGCGACGACCTACCTCCCCGAACAGCAGTGCCGAAGGGGGAATGACCCAACACCTGTGATCTTCATCCATTCTCAAATTGGGTTCCCTCAGCAAGGGACCCTCTCCCCGGAGTAGAGAGAATGACCAAGCGATCGCTGCATCTCGCAGCAACGCTACTCCTCGGTGCTGTCGTGGCCCTCGGCGTTCTTCAGCTGAGCGCCGCGCCGGCCGAGGCCGGCTCAGGTTCGTGCGTGTCTGCCTGCATCGCATCAGGTGGAGCGCCGCTGGGCTGTGTCAGAGGATGTCGCTAGAAGGGCTCCATGCCCCGAGCAATCGGGACTGAGCTCGCGGGGGTGCCCGGTTCACGTCGGGGACCCCCGCTTTCTCTCTTTCGGCTTCCTTCAGGTATCGACCGCTGGCTAAAATGATCTCTTCAGATTGTAGGGAGGTTTATTCAGTGCAAAAGTGGTGATTACTATCGATAGCCGTGTGTTGCGTGCTGTTGATATCCTGCAGCGGCACGAAGGAGCGTGTCGATGCAGGAGAGGACCGTGCGTTGTACGTCGCCGCCGGTGCCTCGGCGCAGCGTAGCCGCGGTGATCTCGGGTCCCGGACGGGTTCGCTTCGAAGCTGCCGAGGAGCTAGTGATCGACGTCGCGCCGGCCGAACCGCAGTTTCCGAACGCGGTGAGAATCGCCGTGGGGTCGGACGGCACGATCTTTACGTTCGACGCGTTGACGGACCTTTCGCTGGGGGCCTTCTCTCCGCTGGGGGCTCCGGTCGGTGACTGGGCTGCGGCGGAGGGGGTGCTGGATTCCTGGCAACCGGGTGCGTTGGTGACCATTGGAGCCGAAGGCGAGAACCTGATCGTTGCTCGATGGTCGCCGGAGCCGTCTGTACCCGGGCACTTGTCTGTCTTCGGACCCGACGGCAACCACGTGCGTGGCGTTGACACCGCGTACGGCGTCGCTTTCCCCCACCCGCTGCCTGATGGGCGGACCGTCGTGTTCGAGTTGTCGAGCGGCGTGCTCGGTCTGGTTGCACCGGATGGGAATGTAACGGCCCGCTTTACTGTGTTCAGGATGGACGAACCGCGCCGTGCGGGAGACGCGCGCTTGTGGCCGCGGGAGGCGTTTGCGGCGGGTGGCGACCGAGTGTACGTTACCGCCGGTGCCGACTATGAGGTGGCGGCATTCGATGCGGGCGCCGAGGTTGTCTGGGTGCTGGACGCTCCGTGGCGGCGCGACGCGATCCCCGAGCACCTCGTATCCAGGACCATCGGCCGGACCGAGCGGGTCGGCCGCACCATGGCCGCCAATCTGGACGAGGACGCCGATTCGGTCTGGCCCGATTTGTTCCCGGCCCTGGCGGAGATCGAGTCCGATGACCAGGGAAGGCTGTACGTGTTCCCGTATGTGGTGGAAACCGACGTCACGGAGTTCCCGGTTGACGTGTACACCGTTGACGGGGAGCTGATCGCCAACGGCACCCTACCGTTCCAGGGGTGGAACGTTCACCGCGGCGACCGGGTGTTCCGGGTCGAGCAGCGCGGCGGCCGCACCGTCATCGTCCGCTACCGCTTGCAGCTGCCGCCGCGACCGAGTCCGGCGGTCTCTGCAGGTCAATAGCCCGACGCCAGTACGCGCTAGCGGTAGCCTTCGTAGTAGTCGGCGCCCAGATGGGTGATCTGATCTTCGCCTTTCATGTAGCGGAGCGTGTTCTTGAGCTTCATCAGCTGGATGAAGATGTCGTGCTCCGGGTACAGCTCGGGCAGCGTCATCGGTGCCTTGAAGTAAAACGACAGCCACTCCTGAATCCCGGAGAACCCGGCGCGCTTGGCAAGGTCGAGGAATAGCGCCAGATCGAGAACGATCGGCGCCGCCAGGATGCTGTCACGGCACAGGAAATCGATCTTGATCTGCATCGGGTAGCCCAGCCAGCCGAAGATATCGATGTTGTCCCACCCCTCCTTGTTGTCGCCGCGCGGCGGATAGTAGTTGATCCGCACCTTGTGGTAGATGTCGCTGTACAGGTCGGGATAGATGTCCGGCTGCAGGATGTACTCGAGGGCGCCGAGCTTGCTCTCTTCCTTGGTCTTGAACGAGCCCGGGTCGTCGAGCACCTCGCCGTCGCGGTTGCCGAGAATGTTGGTCGAGAACCAGCCGCTGACGCCGAGCAGGCGCGACTTGAGGCCGGGGGCCAGGATGGTCTTCATCAACGTCTGGCCGGTCTTGAAATCCTTGCCGGCGATCGGACTCTGCGTCTGCTTGGACAGCTCCAGCAGCGCCGGTATGTCGATGTTGAGGTTGGGGGCGCCGTTGGCGTAGGGGACGCCCATCTTCAGTGCCGCGTAGGCGTAGACCATGCTGGGAGGGATGGCATCGTCGTCGTTCCTGAGGCCCTCTTCGAAGCTCTCCAGCGATTGATGAACGGCGCTGGGCTCGAGAAACACCTCGGTGCTGGCGCACCAGATGATCACCACCCGATCGACACCGGTCGCGTCTTTGAACGCCTGGATGTCGGCCATGATCTGCTGCGCATAGTCCCAGCGGCTGCCGCCGGACTTCACCCAGGTGCCCTCCAACGCCTTCACGTAGCGCTGGTCGAACACGGCTTTCATCGGCTGCAGCGCCTCGAGCTCGTCGCGCACCCTTTCCAGGTCTTCCTTGTCGAGGGCGCCGGCGTTCATCGCCGCCTCGTAGGCGTTGTCCTCGAAGATGTCCCAGCCGCCGAAGTGCAGATCGTCGAGCTCGGCGAGGCCGACGAACTCCTTGATGGGCGGCACTCGGCTCTCCGTTCGCTTGCCGAGACGGATCGTCCCCATCTGCGACAGGGAGCCGACGGGCTTCGCCATCCCCCTGCGCACCGCCAGGACGCCGGCGATGAAAGTCGTCGAGACCGCGCCGACTCCGACGGTCAAGATACCGAGGCCGCCTTGCGGCGGCGTCAGGTCCACCTGAGGTAGTTCCTGCATTACGGTCGGATCCTTCTGAGGAACACGCACGTTCCCCCGCAGAGTGCGTCAGCGACGTCGCCAAAGGGTACGTTAAGCGGAAGAACCGCACTAGCGTTTTGCCATTGGCGCCAGCCGGGGAACGACCGATTCCAGCTGTAGGCTGCCTGCCGCTGCGCGCCCGGCGCTGACTGCTATGACGGAGGCCGAGATGTGCCGTGTACTTTCGATCGGGGTGTTGATGAGTTTGGTGGCCACGGCGGCGATCTCGTTGCCGGTCGATTCCGGACAACCCAAGCGCTATGTCGCCGCTGAAGCCGCAGTGCAGGAGGGTGACTCCGCCTCCCAGGAGGGGGACTCAGCGGCCGCACCGGCCGAGGCGTTCGCCGTGATCGATGCGCAGCTGAAAGCGTTCAATGATCACGACGTTGAAGCGATGGTGGCCAATCTCGCCGAGGACTTCGCGTGGTTCGCGGTCGACCCCGACATGACGCGTGTCGAGCTCCGCGGCCGCGACGAGTTTCGTCGCTCGATGATGCCCTACTTCGCGTCGGTGCCCGGCGCCAGAGCGGAGATCGAGGAGAGGGTCATCGTGGGTCGCTTCGCCGCGGTTCGGGAGCGGGCGTTCTGGTTGCAGGGCGGCGATGAGGTGTCACAGGCATCGCTTGCGGTTTACGAGATCCGCGACCGCCGCATTCGCAGGGTCTGGTACTACCCGGTAGAGCAGTGATCGGCGTGCGGCGACACTGAGGTACAATCCCGCCAAGGCGCGGCCGTGTCCCCAGCACGGCGGCTTCTGCCCCGAGCGTCACGCAACCCTACGCCCTCCCAGGACGTTGCTGCTGTGGAATCGACGAGCTCCCGCGCGGATGCGAAACCTGAACCTCGGAAGGTGTACGTCGACGGGCTTGCCGGTGCTCTGTCAGGGCTGTGGCGTGCCACCAAGCATCTGATCAAGCGTCCTTTCTACAGCCTGTACGAGCGCCGGCTGGGCGCCGAGGCGCACACCTGGACGCTGCCGAAGCACATCGGCATCATCATGGATGGAAACCGTCGCTTTGCTCGCGACTTCGGCCGCCGCCAGGTGTTGTTCGGCCACGCCCGCGGCGCCGAGAAGCTGCGCGAGGTGCTGCGCTGGTGCCAGGAGCTCGGCATCCCCGTGGTGACTGTCTGGAGCTTCTCGCTCGACAACTTCCAGCGCTCGGAGCCCGAAGTGGCCGATTTGCTCCAGCTGTTCGAGGATCGAACGCGCGAGCTCATCGATAGCCCCGACGTCCACGAGAGCGAGATCCGGGTGCGCTACATCGGCAAGACGGAGCTGCTGCCCGATAGCCTGCAGAGCGCCATCGACGAGGTGGAGCATGTGACGCGCGACTACGACCGCTTCAAGCTCAACATCGCCATGGCCTACGGAGGACGTCAGGAGATCACTGAGGCGTTCCGTGCCTACCTCCGCGACCATGCCGCCCGAAACGGAGACTTGGCACAGATGGCGGCCGAGTTCGACGACACGTCGATCGAGCCGCACCTGTATACCTCAGGGCAGCCGGAGCCGGATCTCATTCTGCGCACCAGCGGCGAGGTGAGGCTCAGTGGCTTCCTGCTGTGGCAGAGCGCCTATTCCGAGTTCTACTTCTCCGACACCTACTGGCCGGCCTTCCGACGCATCGACCTGTACCGCGCGCTGCGTGCCTACAGCCAGCGTCAGCGGCGGTTGGGCCGTTGAGGAGAGCGTTCGCTTGACCGAGGGCGCACCCGCGGCCAGAGGGTCGAGCCTGGATCGCTTCCTCCGCCTGTTCACAGACGTCCGCCCGGGCGAAGGTGTAAACTGCTGGCGCAGTTGCAGATCACCAACTATGTCGACAATCGCGAGCGCGCCCTGCGCGAGGCACACCTGCCTGACATCAAGACCACCGCTACGATCGCCGCCAGCGGCCTGTTCCAGGCACCCACTACGATCGAGGAACTGGAGGAGCTGGCCGAGCAGGAGCGACTGATCTTTGAAGCTCGCCAGAAGGGCGAGCCGCTGCCGGAGCCGGAGGCCTCCAGCGGCGAGTCAGCTTTCGCACTGGTGCTGCGGACGCGCTACCTGCTGCTGATCGCGGTGCTGATCATGTTCCTCAACTGGGTCAACACCAACGGTGAGTACATCCTCGGTCGGTTCGTAGTTGACGCCGCGGCGGAAGCGGTCGCTGAAGGTACGACGACGCTCAATCAAGGGGAGTTCATCGGGCGGTTTTACGCCAACTTCTATGCCGTGATGAACATCGTCGGGCTCCTGATTCAGCTGTTCGTCACGTCGCGTGTGGTCAAGTACCTCGGGGTACACATCGGCGTGTTGATACTGCCTCTGCTGGCGTTCGGTGCCTACGGCGTGATCGCCGTGTTCCCGGTTCTGGCTGCAGTGCGGTGGGCAAAAACGGCAGAGAACGCGACCGACTACTCACTCAACAACGCCGTCCGCCAGATGCTGTTCCTGCCGACGACACGCGAGCAGAAGTACAAGGCCAAGCAGGTGAGCGATTCCTTCTTCCATCGCGCTGGGGATGTGCTGAGCGCTCTGACGGTGTTCGTCGGAACAACCGTCTTGGCGCTCACCACCTCTGGGCTGGCCTTCTTCAACCTTGCCCTGGTGGTCGTATGGCTGTTCGTGGCGGTCGCGGTTGGCAGAGAGTATCGGGAGCTCGTGCGCTCGGGTCGCCCGCCACGGCCGCGGCGACGGCAGGTGGCGCACCCGTTTGAGAGCGTCGCCACGCCTTGATCTCACCCCGCAAATCCCATCTGCGATAGGCAACGATCATCTGCTGCAGGCCATTTAGAGCCGTTGCACCGCCCGTCGCACCCAGAGCAACTGCGTGATGTGTCCGGCGGTGAACGCCGCGTACGTGACGTAGATTCCGGGTAGCCCGCCGCCGATCACGCCGAGGACAAGGCCGGCAATCGAGACCGACATGAAGGCGACCATCGATTCGGTGACCGGCCGCGTCTTGCGTCGGTGGACCAGGGTTCCGACGTAGCCGTTCTGCAGCACGCCCATCGCCGGCAGCAGTACGGCGATCTTCAGCCCGTTGCCCGCCAGGGTCGCGAGCTCGGGAGTGAGGCCGGCGAGCCGCAGCAGCACCACATCGGCAAGCGGCGTAAACGCCAGCAGCGACATCCCCAGGCTGATGAGCACCAGGGCACCGGTGAATCGACGCAGCGCCGGCTCCGGGTCGGGCCGATCCAGCAAGGCAACCACCACCTCCTTGTAGGCGATGCCCGGGCTGCGGAGCAGGAACACGATTCCGATGACTACCGGCCAGGCGGCAAGCGACGCCAGCGGCATGGGCATACGGCTTACGGCAGCGCTGCCGACCGGCTGCATGATCAGCGCCAGCATCGAGGTGAGGGCCAGGGGGACGTAGAAGCGCAAGAGATCGCCCAGCTCGATGCCCTCCTCCGATGTGGACTCGAGGTCGAAGTTGTCTCGGAGAATCGGCGCGACGCGCCAGCGGACGAACAGAGCCTCGGCAACGACTCCAGCCAGCACCGCGCAGGATCCCAGCGCCACCCCCGAGGGAGTCAGGCCGGGCGCCGTCTGGTGAAGCCACAGCCCGGCGCCGAGCACGATGACGTTGGCCATCAGGCGCAGCAGGGTGCCCACTCCGACTGCCCGTGAGGCGCCGAAGCGGATCAGGATGCCCTGGTTGAAGCGCCGGTAGGCGATTGTCCAGGTCCAGGGCAGCGCGATCAGCAGACCCACTCGGGCGGGCTCGATCACCGCCTCCGGTACGGCGATCAGTCGAGTCACCACGAAGTCGTAGAGCGGCGTGGTCGCCAGCACCAGTTGCAGCAGCGTGAGCCCAGCGCTGAGTCGGTGCATGAACTTGCGTAGCGACAGGTAGCTGGCGCCGTCACGGGACAGTGCGGTGGACGCGGCTAGCAGCATGATGATCGGCGACTCGACCAGCAGCAGCAGCGCCATGACCACGCCGCCGTATGCGGCCAGCTGGATCTCCGCATCCGGTAGCCGAGCCAGCGCGGCGCTGACCACCGGCAACTCGAGCGCCATGAACGTCCAGCTCAGCGCCAGCGGCCACCAGGTGGAGGCGACCTGACGGCCGGTCAGAGCGATTTGCATAGTGACATTGTTCGGTGCGCTCGGGTCAGGACGTCGGGATCGCTACGGCGCGGGCCAGATAGTCAGCCATGGCCATGCCGCGAGCTGTCGGGTGTACGGTGCGGCCGCGAACTCGGACCAGTCCCTCGTGCTCGAAGCGGGTGAAGGTCTCCTGGTTCGGAGTCCATACGTCGACGCCCCAGCGTTTCTGCACGGCGTCGCAGTCGAGCCCGGCGCACGCTCGCAGACCCAACATCACCGCCTCCAGAGCGAGGTCCTCGTGCCGCAGTCGTTCGGATCCTCGGAGTGGCCGGTCGCCGCGACTCAGGGCGCCCTCCCAGTCGTTGAGCTGTCGCCGGTTCCACCAGCGGCTGCGCCCACCGCTGAAGGAGTGGGCCGAGGGGCCGAGTCCGAGGTAGGGAGCATGATGCCAGTACTTGCGGTTGTGGTGGGATTCGTAACGTGGCGCCCGGGAGAAATTCGACACCTCGTAGGCAAGGTAGCCAGCGCTGGCGAGAAGCTCGTGGGCCAGCAGGTACAGTTCCGCCTGCTCGGCGTCGGGTAACTCTTGGAGCTCGCCGCGGCGCCAGCGGCGATGCAGCGGTGTGCCCTTGTGCATGGTGAGCTGATAGCAGGACACGTGATGCGGCCGGAGCTCGGCGACACGCTCGAGGTTGGAGCGCCAGGTGTGCGCGAGCTGGCCGGGTAGCCCGAACATGAGGTCGATCGAGACCGAGTCGAAGCCGGCGTCGAGTGCCGTCTGTACGCTGCTCGCCGACTCGGCGGCCGTATGGCTGCGGCCGAGAAAAGCAAGCTCGTCGTCGTCGAACGACTGAGCGCCGAGGCTGACGGTGTGGAAACCGAGGTCGCGCCAGATCGCAGTCGAATCTGCGCTGACATCCTCGGGGTTTGCCTCGATCGAGTAGACGGCGTCGGCGCGCACCGGCAAGCGGACGCTGGCTTCCTCGACCACCTTCCCGAGCTGCTCGGGTTCCAGGCACGAGGGCGTGCCGCCACCGACATATACCGAGTCGATTACTCGGTCCCACTCACGGTAGTGGTCCATCTCATCGATCAGGTAGTCAACGAAACGCTCGCGTCTGAGTGCGCTACCGGTGCGCACGGCGAAATCGCAATAGGGGCAAATACGAGCGCAGAACGGCACGTGGAGATAGAGGCCGGCACCGTCGTGAGCTTGGCTTCCGACGGTCTTTTCCGGCATGCGGTACGGGCCTCCATCCGCCGGCGGGCCGACGCAGACATGGGCGGGACGATCGTCCCGTTGGTTGGCCACCAGCGCCCCACGATGCCGCCGCAGCGTGTTGTAGCATGCCAGCATGGAGGAGGGCAGCAGCGCTGCGCGGTCGCATCTGGATGCTGCGCGGTCGCATCTGGATGCTGCGCACGGATCGCATCTGGATGCTCCACGCGCATCTGGATGCTCCGCGGTCGCATCTCGACGAGCTGAACGAGGCACAGCGACGCGCGGTTCTGTACGGGCTGGACGGCGCTGCGCGCGGTAGCGCCGCTGCTGATCATCGCTGGTGCCGGATCCGGCAAGACTCTGACGCTGGCGCACCGCGTAGCCGAGCTGATTCTCGGCGGCGGGGATCCGCACCGCGTGCTGTTGTTGACGTTCAGCCGTCGGGCGGCGCAGGAGATGCGACGGCGCGCTGAGCGTATCGTCGCCGCTGCGGTGCGAACTGCCGCTACCGATCGGAGTCCGACGCGCGCCGCCGCCACATCGCTGCGCTGGGCCGGTACGTTTCATTCCGTCGCCAACCGCTTGCTGCGTCGTTTTGGCCCGGCGGTCGGATTGCCCGAGTCGTTCACCGTCATGGACCGCTCGGACTCCGAGGACCTCCTCAATCTGGTGCGCAACCAGCTCGGCATGTCCGATCGGGCCAAGCGTTTCCCGCTCAAGGGGACGTGTATGGCGATCTACTCGCGCACGGTGAACAGCGAACAAGGCCTGGACGAGGTCCTCGGGCGGCATTTCCCATGGTGCGGTGAGTGGGAGCAGTCCCTGCGTGATCTCTTCCGCGCCTATGTGGAGATGAAGCAAGCGCGTGCCATCGTCGACTACGACGACCTCCTTCTGTACTGGGCGCACATGATGGAGGAGCCGGAGATCGCCGCGCTTGTTGCCGCGCTGTTCGACCACGTCCTCGTCGGCGCACATGATGGAGGAGCCGGAGATCGCCGCGCTTGTTGCCGCGCTGTTCGACCACGTCCTCGTCGACGAGTACCAGGACACCAACAGCCTGCAGGCGCGGATTCTCCTGGCGCTGCGTCCAGGCGGCGACGGGATCACCGTAGTCGGCGACGACGCGCAGTCGATCTATGCGTTTCGTGCCGCCACCGTCCGCAACATCCTCGATTTTCCCGCGCGGTTCGATCCTCCGGCCACGGTCGTGACCCTCGAACAGAACTATCGATCCACGCAACCGATACTCGATGCTGCCAACGCCGTGATCGCGCCGGCGAGCGAGCGGTTCACCAAGGAGCTGTTCTCGACCAAGTCTTCAGATCAGCGACCCCGGCTAGTCGCTGTAGAGGACGAGAATGCCCAGGCCCAGTACGTCGTCGAAGCGATCCTCGCCACGCGCGAGGAGGGGGTGGCGCTCAAACGTCAGGCGGTGCTGTTCCGGACGTCTCACCACAGCGACCTGCTCGAAGTGGAGCTGGCGCGCCGTAATATTCCGTTCGTCAAGTACGGCGGCCTGAAGTTCCTGGAGGCCGCGCACGTGAAGGACCTCCTGGCGCTACTGCGCTGGGCACAGAACTCGCGCGACAGCCCGGCGGCGTTTCGTGCATTGCAGCTACTGTCGGGCGTTGGTCCGCGCACCGCTCAACGTGTCATCGAACATCTTGACGAGCGTAATGGCGACTGGAGGGCGCTGCGGGATTGCGAGGTCCCGGCTGCCGCCCGTCAGGAGTTCTCGGGGCTTCTCGATCTGTTGACCGGGCTGGCCGGTGCGACGGCGCAATGGCCGGGCGACGTGGGCCGCGTCAGGACCTGGTACGAGCCCTATCTCGAGGCACTTTACGAGGCGCCGGTGGTACGGGCAGGCGATCTGGAGCAGCTCGAGCAAGTGGCCGGCCATTACCCGAACCGCGAGCGGTTTCTCAGCGAGCTCATCATCGATCCCCCGCAGGCGAGCGGCGATCACGCCGGCCCGCCGCATCTGGATGAGGACTACCTGATCCTGTCGACCATCCATTCTGCCAAGGGCCAGGAGTGGGACAGCGTGCACCTGCTCAACGTGGTCGACGGCTGCATCCCGTCCGACATGGCCACCGGTACCACCGAGGAGATCGACGAGGAACGCAGATTGCTCTACGTCGCGATGACGCGGGCGGAGCGCGCTCCACCTCATCCACCCGCTGCGGTTCTACGTCAAGCAGCAACGTCGGCTCGGCGATCGACATCTCTACGCGCCCATCAGCAGGTTCCTGCCGGTGGAAGCGCGCCGCTGCTTTGAGCGCTGCGCTCCCGGAGGTCAGACGGACGACGGCGAGATCGCCCCCGCCGGAGAGGTGGTGGCCGATGTGGGCGCGAAGCTACGCGAGATGTGGTGATCCGCCACTGACGGCACGTCGTCGACTGTCAGCTGGCCGACGTGATCCTCCCCACACGGCAGACAACCTCGGCACTCCGCGGCTGTAACCCCTCGGTCGGCGGTGGCGAAGAAACGCTCGAGTGTCTTCGGCGCTCAACCTCGCGACCGCGGTCTCTTGTCGAGAGGATCACCCACTCGAGCTCTCCAGGAAGGGTCTTCGATGCGCAAGCTTCTCGTTCTCACCGTTTTGCTCAGTCTGATTGCCGCGCCGGCGATTGGCTTCGACGCAGCCGGGCTCGACGCCCGCACCTGGGATGTCGACGATGCCCACACGGAAATCGGGTTCAAGGTACGGCACTTCTTCACCCCAATCAGCGGTTCGTTCACCGACTACGAGATCGATCTGGCGTTCGACGCCGAGAATCCCGCCAACAGCCACGTCGAGGCAACGATCGCCGTGGCCTCCGTCAACACCGGAAACGAGCGCCGCGACAACCATCTGCGCTCGGGCGACTGGTTCGAGGCCGACGAGCACCCGTACATCACGTTCAGCAGCAAGTCGGTCGAGCGCGTCGACGGCGCCAATCTGGTGGCCAGCGGGACGCTCACGATCAAGGGCGTCGCGCGCGACGTTGAGCTGCCGATCAAGCTGCTCGGAGTACAGCCAATTCCGGCCCCACTGCGCGCCATGATGGGTGGCATCACCGAGGCGGCCAGTTTTCTGGCCAGCCTGACCATCGACCGCGGCGACTTCGGCGTTGGCGTGGGCTCCTGGGCCGAGACGGTCGTCGTGGGCGGCGACGTGCGGATCGAGTTGCTGGTCGAGGCGAACCACCGGTAGCGGCCAGAAAACACGGCCGGCCCGGACCGTTACCGATTCCTGTGTTGTACCCGCTAGCCGGCGGCGCGGCCGATCATCCAGAGCGCCAGCGCGCCGCCGGCGGCGGCCGTCGCGTACAGGATCACCAGCGCGGCATTGTGCCCGAATCGTGCCCGTAGGCGATGGCCGACATGATCGGTCGCAGCCGCAGCCATCGGGTTATCGCCGCGCCACAACCGAACGCTCGTCACCAGCGAGGTATCGCAAACGGCGACCAGCAGAATCAGCGGCGGGATAGAGGCCGCGGCGGCCATGTCGGCTGTGACGGGGATGACTTCCAACGACAACACCGCCAGCACCAGGCCGATCGGGAGGCTGCCGGCGTCGCCGAGAAAAATCGTCGCCGGGGGCCGGTTGAAGAAGAGGAACGCACCGCAGGCGCCGGCCAGTGCGGCCGCCAGGGCGGCGGTGTGGGGACTGCCGGCGCTCGTGGCGCCGATCGCTAGAACCGCCGCCGCGACGCCCGCCACGCCCGCAGCGACACCGTCGAGGTGGTCGAGCAGGTTCACCGCGTGAGGTATGGCGACGAGCCACAACAATGTCACGGCGATGCTGGCACCACCGCCGATCGCCACCCACTGCGCTCCGGCGATCACCAGGATCAGCGCCACGATGCCCGTCGCCAGCAGTTTCAGGAGCGGAGGTAACGGGTGCCGATCGTCCCAGAGTCCGACCAGAGCGAGCAGCGCGACACCGCCATACAGACCCGTCATGAGCGGGGTGGTGGCTGGCGGCGCAACCGACGCCATGGCCAGCGCGACGGCGAGGATCACCCCAACGCCGCCGAGCAACGCCGTCGGTTCTCGATGTGCGCTTCCCGTTCCGGGCGTATCGATCCATCCGTGCCGGTGCGCCAGTGCCCGCATCGCCGGAATCAACACGAGGCACAGGGCAAACGCTACGGCGAGCGCTGCGTAGGTGGGTCCTATCACGAGGGCGCTCGCGCCGCGGCGTCCTGCAGTCTGTTGATCAGCTGGGCGATCTGACGGCGTTCCGACCCCAGCGCGCGCTCATGGGCTCGCCAGGCGTGCGGCAGGCCCTCGGCCGGCCGTCCAAGGCGGCTGTACAGGCCGGCCAAGGTCCAGTGGCCGAGTGGTTGCTCCGGGATCGTCTCGGTGAGTCGCAGTGCTGCCTCGATCGCCGCCTCGAGCTCCTCCGCCTGGATGAAGTGCTCGATCAGCGCCGTATGAATCTGAGCCGCTGGGATGTCGGCGCTTTCCGGCCCGAGCTCGGCCAGCGCGTCGGGCGCCTCGAGGAGATCGGCGGCGAGGAGGGGGCGGACCCAGAGATATGTCTGTCCTTGCGTCGGGTCGAGTGCCAACGAGCGTCCGAACCGGTCGCGCGCCGGATCGAGTGACCCCTGCAGTACGCTCAGCCGCCCCCACTCGGCGTAGTAGCGGGCGGAGTTGGGGCGCCGCTCGATGGCGTCGCGATAGTGTCGATCGGCGCGCGAATACCTCGCCGCTCGGGTCGCAGGATCGGCATCGCGCTCCCCCCACAGGGTGTAAAGCCTGGCGAGGTTGGCATGCTCTTTGGCCGTCGCCCGCTCTGACTGAAGCGTCGCACGCAACTGACGCGCGGCACGGCGAAGTCGGCGGTCGCGCAGCTCGACCGGCGCGCCGACGGCCCAGTCCACCTGCAGTGCTGCGGCGCCGGTGCGATAGTAGAGTTCCCCGTCTCGGAGGTCGATTGCCTGACGGAATAGGCTTCCGGCGCTGGCATAGCGCCCGCGACGCTGGGCCGCCTCTGCTCGCGCAGCGAGGATATCGGCGCGTACCGCGACGACATGGGTAGCGCGCGGCAGCGCGAGCCCGAGCGGGAGCAGGATCACCAGCGCGAGCAGAGTACGAAGCGGAGTGCTGTTAGCAGCGTCTTCGGCCCGCGTTGAAGACCGCACTGCGGCAACGACCACCGCGATCGCTAGCATCCAGGCGTGGTAGCCGTCGAAGAGTGCGGCGAACGCGGCGGCGGAGCCGAGGTCGTCGCCGCTGAGCTGGAGCCCGCGGGCGCTCACCAGCAGCAGCTTGTGGAAGCCCGCGAAAGCGACTCCTACGATGCCACTGGCCAACCAGAAGCGAGTCGCATGGGTGCTCAAGGGGATGGCTGCGGGCGCGCAGCGCCACGACAGCGCCCAGCCGGCGATCCACATCGCACCGGCGATGATGAAGGCGACCTTGAAAACGGCGGTGTCCGGCGTCATCAGACCGAAGATCAAGCTTACAAGCATGGCGCCAGTCAACAGCCCGTCCACAGTACCGTCACCAGCCGATCGAGCCGGTGCCTCCGCTGATCGGATCTGCGCTGCGGATGTGCGCAGCCCCCGGTAGCGAAGCGCCACGAGCGCGCCGGCCAACAACCAGTAGTGAGCTTGGCTGGCGGTGACCGCGATGCCGAACTGTGACTCCACCAGGTTTGCGGCTATGGCGCCGGTGAGGGCAAGCGCCAGCCAGCGTTGGCGGAGCGGCAGGCGGGCATCCGCGCCGATCGTGCGCTCGACCCGCAGGACCAAGTAGCCGATTGCGCCCGCCACCATGCCCGGAATCAGGCCTACGGCGCCCAGCCCCCACCCTCCCGAGGCCACGAACCCGGCCGACATACCTACCCCGGATCCGACTCCGAGCGCGGCGAGAAAGCGCCACATCGATCCGGGGCCTGACACCAGTCCGCTGGCGCGTAGCCCGGTGGCAAGAAGCAGCGCCGCCGTCACGAGGTAGCAAAGGGCGCCAACGAGGCCGCGCGTGAGCAGAACCTCCAACACCTGGTTGTGCGCCCGGTCGGGAAGCGACTGCCATCCCTCGACGTGTGCCAGCCCGGGTGGGTACCAGCGTTCGAGCGCCAGCCAGGTGGTCTCTTGTCCGAAGCCGACCAGCGGACGCCAACGTTCGACCGGTGCCCCCGACGCCGTCCACGACGATGTCGATAGCGCCTGCGGCACCGCATCCCAGATCAGCATTCGGACGCGGTTGGCATCGCGCTCACGATTGAGAATCGTGGCCAGGTCCACCACACTCCCACGGTCGGGATCGTTGACGCCGTCGAGGGCTCCCAGACTGAGCCACGCGATTCCTCCGACGACGGTGAGCGCCACGAGGATGCTCGGACCGCGCCTCCAGCGGCCGGTTGGCGCCACGTGGATGCCCGCCGCGTGGCGCCGGAGCGCGATGGCGGCGGCGAGTGTCAGAGAGACCGCGAACGTCAGACCGACGATCGCTGCGGAACCCGCGTCGCCGCGAGCGCGGCGAGCTGAGCGACGATGATCAGGGAGGGCAGTGTGAAGCGCCACAAGCGTCCGGCTTGTGGGCGATCGACGTCGGCTCGCGACTCGCGGCCGGTGACGGCTGCCTCGATCAGGTAATCCGCGGTAACGAACACGGGCAGCAGCAGAAAGCCGGCCAGGAAGGTCGAGTTGCCCTGCGTCGAGATCACTTGGACCGGAAAGTTCCCCAGCGGGATCGGGTTCTCGACCCACTGGGCCAGCGCCAGCAGGCTAACGGCCACGCTCGATGTCGTGATGGTGAACCGGAGGCGGTTCCATTGGCCCACCGTGCTTAATCCGACCGCGATCACCGTGAACAGCGCCACGTAGCCGAGCTCGATCCACGCACCCTGCGCGCGAGCGTACGATCCGGTGCGGCTGAGAGTCGGAGCGATCGACACGGATGCGCTGAGGATCGTGGACGTGCTCCAGGCGACGAAGACCCAAAGCGCAACGCGGGGTACAGGCGACAGCCATCGTGAGCGTCGGGGGGCGCCGTTGCCCCCTTCGCGTGCACGCACACTGACCTGCAACGCAAGCCAGCCGGCGGCCAGCAGCGCCAGAAACGATCGCGCCATCGCGGCCTTGGCGGGCTCGAAGCTCGTGCCGGCATACGGGTTGAAGTGCAACCCGGTGGCGACGATCAATCCCAGACACGCCGCTTCGACCAAGCCCTCGAGCAGGCGGCTGAGTGCGCTACCCGACAGCAACGCTCTCGGTCCGCGTTGTTCGCTGCGCGAATCACGTGGTAGCTTCAGAACCGTCTGCAACCGCCGTTGGGGGACCGGGTCCGTATGAAGATCGGGCGAAAGACTATGTTACCGGCGTTGGTCGTGATCTATCTGATCGCCAGCTTTGGCGCGCCGGCGAGCGCCACAGCTGTGCAGAGCATCGTCAAGGTCTTCTACACGGTGACCTATGAGAGTCCTGCCGCCGGCGCGTTCTTCCTGCCTGGTGGCGTGCTCGACCCGGCTGATCTACTTGACGGCGTAGGTGCCAATACCAAGCTCACGATGGGCGTGTTCATCGGTATCACTCGACCAGACGTGATTACCGGAGGGGTGCTCATCAACAACGGCTTTGATGTCCTCGCCACGGTCGCCGGCGGCAACAAGCCGAAGACCGTGACGCGCGTCAAAGGCAACCTGGCGATGGGACAGGCCGAAGTCAAGAAGACGGTAAAGGCCAAGAAACTGATCGACAAAGGCCCGGTTACGTTCGAGATGACCACCTCAGGCGCCGACGCTCCCTTCGCGTACAACGCCGACGTCAGCTACTACTTCGCGCTGCAATCGGCGGCACGGTCCCGCCGCTGACAGCGGATCAGAGCCACAGGCGCCAGATCACCGAGGGGCCGCGCCGGATCACCGAGGCATCGTGAGTTCCCCCGTCGTCGACTTGAACCGTGTGGCCCAGTAGGCGACGACATCGTCGATGATCGTATCGACCCCGATCACCGGCCCGGAGCCGAGCAGCTCCTGTAGCTTCGTAATGTCCGGCGCCCGCCGCCGGAGATCTTCGAATCCTGCGCCGTAGGCCTGGCGGTAGGGCACATACACGATCTCCGAGTCGCTGTGGGCGCGCTGCTTCACTCGCCGCGCGAGCTCCAAGATGCTGAGCTCCTGCCGCGCGCCGACGTTGTAGATCTGACCCCGCGCCCTGGGAGCGGCGAGCAGGCGCACGAGAGATGCGGCGACATCGCTGACGTGAGCGAAGGAGCGTGTCTGGCTTCCATCGCCGAAAACGGTCAGGGGTCGATGATCGAGCGCCTGCCGAACCAACCTCGGCATCACCATGCCGTGGTCGGGGATTTGGCGCGGGCCCGCGATGTTGAACAGGCGCGCG
Organism: Acidobacteriota bacterium; assembly: GCA_965197275.1. Classification (GTDB taxonomy): domain Bacteria; phylum Acidobacteriota; class UBA890; order UBA890; family WLXD01; genus DASCOT01. The sequence goes on along the minus strand of CBDAMQ010000030.1, from coordinate 372,723 downwards.
ATGATCACAGGCAGTCCGGTCTGCCGCTCCCACGACAGCGCCAGGCGCTCACTGTAGAGCTTCGAGACGGCGTATGCCGAATGGCTACCGTGGGCGGCAATGTCCAGGTCCTCCGCTTCGGACACTGGCATCTGTGCGCGCGGCCCGTACACCTCCGAGCTCGACGCCAGCAGCACCGGCACATCCCGTGCTGCGGCCGCCTCCAACACTGCCTCGGTGCACCGCGAGTTGACCTCGAGTGCTCGCGCCGGCTCGCGCAGCACCAGTTTCACGCCGACCACGGCGGCGAGGTGTACACAGGCGTCGCACTCCGCCAGCAGTGATTGGACGGTGACCGGGTCAGCGGCGGACCCGACCTCGATCGCGAACCCGGGATTGCCCGACAGGTGGCGTACGTTCTCCAGCCGCCCCGTTGACAGGTCGTCGAGGGCGACCACCGAAGATCCGCACGCCAGCAGCGCATCAGCGACATGCGAGCCGACGAACCCGGCGCCCCCGGTAATCAGGACGCGCGCTGGTAGCGCCGCGAGGTGGTCTTGGCGGCTCGATCCGCTCATTGGTGAGCAATCTCCTCGTATAGCTTCACGAGCGTATCGACCGTGTTGCCGACGGTCGCCTCTCTCTGCGCCCAGTTGCGCGCCCGTTTGCCGCGACGTCGAAGCAGGGTGTCGTCCGAGGCTACCCGAAGCAATGCTGCGGCGATTGCCGCCGAGTCGTGGCTGACACTGATCTGGGCGCCGTCGATCTCGGCCAACAGGCCCACCGGCGTGCCCACGATGGCGCACCCGCACGCTGCTGCTTCGACGGCAGCTACCGACTGGCTTTCAAAACGCGAGGTCACCACGACCACGTCTGCCTGCCGGTATACCGCCGGCATGTCTGGATGATCTACTGCTCCATGGAATCGTACGGAGGCCTGCAGATCTTCTCTCTGCACGGCCGCAACGAGTCGCTCAAGCAACGCCCCCTCACCGACGACGTGCAAACGCGCCTCCGGCATTCGTTGCCGAAGAGCCGCGAAGCCCTGCAGCAGCAACTCGTGTCCCTTCACTGGTATCAGAGATCCGACGCTGAGCAGGCAGGGATGGCCGTCGAGCCGAGGTGCGGTGCTGTCGACCGCGCTATCAGGGGTGAACGCACGAGTGTCCACGCCGAGCCGCACGCGATGCCAGCTCGACGCGTGGTATCCACGCCGCTCGCCCAGGCTACGCAAGCTCTCCGAACCCACGGTGATCGCGCCGGCACGCCACAGCGCCACGGCTGTCGCCCAGCGGTTGAAGCGCGAGAGCTGACCTCCGTAGCGGATGTCGGAGAGGCCGGCCAGCTCTCCGCCAAGCAGCGAGACCAGCGGTCGTCGACCGGTGCCGGCGCACGCGGCAGCCGCTACCAGTCCAGGTTCGTGCGCCCACAACGCGTGTACGCCGTCGAGGCGGCCGGAACGCAGCAGCGCGTGCACCGCGCGGGTGGCGCGAGAGAGCATCGGCAGTCGTCGCCAGCCGCGGGCCTCGGCGCCTCCGAACGGTACGACCGGCACGTCGAAAACCCGGTAGCCCGACGTCGTGCGCGGATACCGCAAGGCGAACACGGTGGGATCCACATGCTCGCGCAGCTCAGCTACCAGGTCGCGTATTGCCGGGATCCACCAATCATGCTCGTCGGCGGCAAAGCCCGGCACCACGAGCCCGATTCGCAGGCGCCGAGGGCTCATTGCGGCGCCGTCTGTAGTCGCTGCCAGACCGGGTTGGTGCCCCACGTGGCGGCATCGCTCGCTGCCGCGGCGATACGCGCGCGCAAGGCCGGAGGGTCGCCGACAAGCCACTTGGGCGCATCGTCCACACGCACGTTGATCCGACCCAGCTCCAGAGCGGTGGCGATCGGTGGATCGGCGAGCATCGGCCGGCCGCCGACGAGCACCAGCGACAGATCGGCGGAGCGTGCCCGGAGCAGCGATTCGGCGGCGCGTTCCGCCTGGTCCTGGTTGGCGCGCGGGTCGGCGCGGCGACGGGCGATGGTGTTCGGATCGGCGTCGTCCCCGGCGGCCAGCAACCGACCGGACGCTGAGGCCACGCCAGGTGACAGAACCATGAGATCCGCCGGACCGTCTGGTCGAATCCGCCCACACCCGGTCTCGAGGCGCAGCATTTGCGCCGGCTCCGTGGTCACCATCTTCAGCAGGCCAGCGGCGCTGACGCTGCCTGTACCGAAGGCCACGCGAAGCTCGTCGAGCAGGCCTGCTCAGCCGCTGATGGTGGAGTCGGTGCCGAGCGCGACGCTGACCTCGCTGGGCAACGCGCCGATCTCGACCGTTTGGCCGAACAAGTACAGGTTTGACGACGGACACCACACCAGGCCCACACCACGCTCTGACAGCCGCCGCCACTGCGCCACGGTGATCGCCACGCCGTGGACGAGGATCGTGTCGTCTCCGAGCACACCCAGCTTATCGAGCTGCTCGATCTCGTTCCGGGCGCGCGCATCGGCCCCCTCGGCCGCATGGATCACGAACGGCCCGGTGCCGCCGGCGTACGCGTCGCGGGGATTCGCTCCGAAGCCCAGCGAGTGAGCCCAGCGGTAGGGATGGACGACGTGCACCGGAAACCCGTCGCCAAAGACAGCGCTGTGGTAGGCGTCGTGGTGCATCACGGTAGTTACGCCGCTGATGATGTTCTTGAGGGCGCCCCAAAGCAGCCGGTCCGGGAGGCCTATTCGCCGCAGATCCCGAATCGGCGCCTCGTCCGGTCGGTATACGTCTTCCGCCCAGTCGTAGAAGCTGGGGTAGGGGGGCGTGCCCAGGCGCGGCAGGAAGTCGAGCTCCAGGTGATCATGGGCGTTGATCAGCCCTGGGTATGCCAGATGACCGTCGAGCTCCAGCATCTGCTCGCCGGGACGGGCCGACAGCCCGCTGCCGATCTCGGCGATGCGGCCCGCCGACAGACGCAGATCGGCGCGAAACGTCTGGCCGTCGCTGTAGCATTCCACTTGCCGCAGCAGCAGCGAGGGAGGCTTGCGTCGCCGTCGAAGGCGCTTGAGCATCGAGCGTTCCATGAGGATCTGTTACGTCCAACCGTACTGTCCGCCGGATGCCGATCCGGCGCCGTCAGATTACCTCGCGCGGTACCCGCTGCTCCGGCATCTGCCACGGCAAGTGGCGCGCCTGGGCCATCGCGTCGACGTCGTCGTGCAGCACTGCTGCGATGCACACCACACCGAGCATGGGGTCGCATACCACATGGTCGCAGAGGAGCAGGCGACCGCCAGCCTGAGCCGCACGATCGCGCCGCTGATGGGAGTGCCGCCGGCACACGTGGTTCCAGCCCGCTCGACGATCGTACGCGTGATCGAGCTCGAGCCCGACCTGGTTCATGTCCACGGTCTGGTCCCGCACCTGAACCTGGCGCTCACCAATAGGGCACTGGGGCGGCACGCGACCCCTTGGGTGGCTCAGCATCACGGCGGCGGGCCGGCGCGCAGCTTGTTGGCGCGGCGGCTGCAGAAGCGGTGGCTGCGGCGACCGGCAGCGTTCATCTTCACGGCTCGGGAGCACGCACAACCCTACGTCGACGCCGGCCTGCTACACGACGGGATGGCGAGGGTCGTCGAGGTCGTCGAGACATCGAGCGCGCTCAGCGGATGTGATCGCCGCGTCGCCCGAGAACGTACCGGGTTCGATGGCGACCCGGTGCTGTTGTCGGTGGCTCGGCTGCATCCGATCAAGGACCCGCTCACCATGCTGCGCGGCGTCGAGGCGATCCTCGAAGCGTTACCGACCGCACGGCTGCATTGCGTGTACCGGTCTGCCGATCTGCTCGAAGAGGTACACAGCTTCCTGCAATCGCGACCTCGCCTGGCGTCTGGCGTGACGCTGCACGGGGAGGCTGTCGCCTCGGAGATGGAGGCGATTTACAACAGCGCTGATTTCCTACTTCAGGCCAGCCGGCGAGAGTTCAGCGGCTGCGCCGTGCTCGAGGCGATGTCCTGCGGCGTGATCCCGGTGATCACGGACATTCCCGCGTTCCGCCAGATGCTCGGTCCGCAGCTGGACGGGCTGCGGTTCTCGCCGGGGGATGCGGCGGCGTTGGCACAGTGTGTGCTGAGGTTGTGGCCCGATGGTACGGGCGAAGTTGTCAGACAGATCGAGGAACGCTTCGAGCGTCAGCTCAGCTTCCCCGCGATGGCGGCCCGGCTGGCGGCGGTCTATCAGCGAGCTGTCCGGCGAAATGCGGTGCGCGATCCAGGCGATTGAAGGCTCGACGCGCGCTGTCGCCATACTCAGCGACGTTTCAACTCGAGCAGGTAGTGATCGCTCAGCCAGGACGCTGGTCGTAGGTGTGCGATGCGGTCTTCCCACCGCCGCAGGCGCTCGAATAGCATCAGGCGCCGATCTACCAAGTGCGCCAGCTGCGAGGGTGGTAACAACACGCCGATGGCGCGCGTGGTGGTGGCGCGAAACCAAGGATGCAGCTCGCGCCGCAGACGCCGCGGCGTTGGGTAGTCGACGACGATCGTCTGATCACCGATGCGTACCGGCGAGCGTCCGTGCAGTCGTCGTCCGGCGTTGGCCAGTTGCCCTCTCAGTGCGAACGCGGCGATCTCCCAGATGCAGACCGGGCCCATCACCACAGCAGTGAGTCGGGCTCCGGGGCGCATGACCGCGGCGACGGCGGCTGCGAGCGCCGGCCGCGAGGTGACGCAGTTGAGCACGCCGAAGTTCGACAGGCAGCCGTTGAACAGCTGATCGCCGCTGGATGCAAGGCCTGCGAGCGCCGCCCGAAGGCGGTTCGTGTCGCCGTTGAGGTCGATCTGTTCGAGACGCACGCGGTCGGCCACGCCGGCACGGCGGAGCTTGTGCTCGGTAACCGACAACATCGCCGCCGAGGCGTCGAGCGCCTCGACCTGCACACCGCGTTGGGCGAGCCAGAGCGCGTCTTCACCGGTGCCGCAGCCGAGCTCGATGACCCGATCGCCCGCGGCGTGGGCGTGTATCTGCTGGTGGACAGCCGATCGCAACCAGCGACCGAGGATCCGGTGACTGAACGTCCGATCGTAGTCATGAGCGACGGAATCGAAGGCTCCGGCAGCCCCGGCGAGCGAGCCGGTCGCGGGGCTCATGGGGGCGGGTCGCCCTGTCGTTGGTAGCGCAGAAGGCGCATTCCGAGGCGCCCCACGTGGGCGTTGACGGTAGCCCGAGCGAGGCGTCGATAGTCGTGTCGCTCGCCGCGATGGATGCGCGTGCGCTCGACTTCGCTCACCATCCAGCGATTGGCGAACCGGTAGAACCGGTCGGAATGCCTGCCACGCACCGAGATGTCGCGATCGCTGCCCTCGGCCCACGACCGAGGCGTGACCAGCCGATCCTCGACCTGGTGATAGTAGGCGGTGCCCCTGATCGGGTAGGCGACCGTGGTGACGAAGCTATCCGGTCGCGCCCGCTTGAGGAACGCGACGGTCGCCTCGATGTCGCTCATGTCCTCACCGTGGTAGCCCAGCATGATGAAGAGCCCGACCTCGATGCCGTGTTGCTGTAGCTCCTCGACGATGCGCTCGACGCGACGCGCATCGGTCTGCCGCTGCATCGCATCGAGCACCCGCTGCGAGCCGCTCTCGGCTCCGACCCACAAGCGGCTGCAGCCCATCGAAGCGAGGCGTTCGATGGTGGCGGTGTCGAGGCGATCCTCGCGCGAGATGGTCTCGAACGGCACCCGTAGCCCACGACGCTCGAGCTCGTCGCCATACTCGTGCAGCCAGCGGTGGTTGATCGTGAAGACATCGTCGGCGTACCAAACCTGGTCCGGTCGATAACGGCTGACAATCTGCTCAAGCTCGTCGGCGACGCTATCCGGCGATCGCCGCCGGTGGGAGAACCCGAACACACTGTGGCTGCACCAGCTGCATTTGTACGGGCAGCCTCGAGCGGTGATCAGCGACACCGATCCGGCACCGTGGTGTCGGCGCCAGACATCGACGTAACGGTCGATGTCGATGGCCTCGCGATCCGGATCGGGAAGCGAGTTCAGATCGCTGATCTGCGGTCTCGGCGCTGTTCGCACCAGTTCACCGCTGCCGTCGGTGTGGCCCGAGGCTTCGGCCCGGTAGATGATCCCGGCGATGGCGTCGAGTCCGGCAAGGCCGTGTGCCTTCAGGTGAGGCACCAGCTCCTGCATGGTGATCTCGCCCTCCCCGTCCACCACGATATCGGCACCTCGGGTGAGGTACTCGTCAGCGTATTCCGCCGGCTCCGGTCCACCCACCACGACGATGGCACCGATCTCACGACAGTCGGCGATCGTTCGCAGGGCGCTGCCGCGCGTCATCAGGTTGACATAGATCCCAACGATCGCGGGCCGCGCGCAGCGCAGGTGGGAGCGAAACTCGTGGCGGGTGCTGAAGGTGGTGTCGAACACGGTGACGTCGGTACCGCATGCCTTCAGGTGGGCGGAGATGTAAAGCAGCCCCAGCGGCGGATACGGACGCATGATCTGCTGCTCGTGAGCGTCCTCCGAGAGGAAGTAGGCGTGCGTGAGCAGCAGGTCCATGGTCAGGAAAGCTGTGGTGTGGGCGCGAGACGCTCGACGACGAGCTTCTCCATCGGCAGGGCGAAGAAATCGTGGCGGCAGCGCCAGCGCGCCAGGCTGGCCAGCGGTCGTTTGAGCAACCGATCCCGGCCGCCAGCGAAACGGTTGTAGAACTTGAAGCGCTCGACGTGGCGGAACAGCTCCGGGCTCACCCAGGGTCCGGCCGAGCCGATGAAGTCGAAGTCCGCCCAGCCCTCCAGGCTGGTGGGCAGCTCGTAACCGTCGCTGACGGCCTGAGCGGTGATTGGTGAGCCCGGGTAGGGCTTGAAGTAGAAGATCGGAGTTTCGAAGCGCGGGCTCATGCGTCGCAGTCGGTGTGCCAGTCGCAGCGATCGTGCAACGCTCTCGTCGCCCTCGTCGGGAAAGCCGACGATGAATGGAAAATGCGCCCCGACTCCGTGGTGCGCGCACAGTTCGGCGCAGGCGACGACCTGCTCGATCGTGATGTCCTTCTGCATCCAGTCGAGCGTCGCCTGATCGCCCGACTCCACACCGATCAGCACCCGCCGCATGCCGGAGCGTACGCACCGCCGGAAGATCGCGTCGGTCAGCCGAATTCCCTGGTCGGCGCGCATCGTCGCGGTCCAGGTGAAGCGCAGCGGCCGTCGCAGGAACTCGCTGGCGATCTCCGCCACACGATCACGATGTGTAAAGAAGGTCTCGTCCTGGAACGCCAGATCGTCGAAGCGATAACGGCGCCAGTGCGCCTCGATCAGGTCACCCATCTGCGTCGGCGAAAGCGCCACCCAGCCTCGCTTGTACACGAACGGGTCGGCGCAGAAGGCGCAGCGGAAGTGGCAGCCGGTGGAGGAGATAAAATCGAACTGTCGCTTGCCCTTCCTGCCGAAGTATTCCAGTACATCGATAAGCCCGTAGTCCGGCTGCGGCAGGTCGTCCATCGAAGCGAGCGCTCGGGGTGGGTTCTGCTTTACGACATCACCGTCCCGATAGGCGATGCCGGCCAGGCCAGCCAGATCGGTGCCCTCATCGAGTCGCTCGACCAGCTCGGCGAAGGTGTGCTCGCCTTGCCCCTGGACCGTGATGTCGACACTCGGCTCATCGAGCGTTGCGGTCGGAAAGAGCGATGGGTGCCAGCCGCCCCAAATCACCGGTAGCCGCGGGAATCGATGCTTCAGCGCTCTGGTAGCGGCGAGGGCGTCGTGTATCGGCGCGCCGGTCAGCACGCTCATTCCGACGCACAGGGCGCCGTCGGCTGCGGCCAGGAGTGCTTCGTACGGGTCCGCCTCGAGCCGCGCATCGACGATGCGCACCGAGTAGCGATCCGAATCGAGCGCCGAGCCCACCGCCAGCAGGCCGAGCGGCATGGTGTAGAAGACCGACTGTGGGTTGTACAGAACGACGGTTCGAGACATCGAGGTCAGCCCTGTGGCGTCGGGGTGGCGGCGTCGTGGCGACCGAGAGATTGACCAGCCAGGGAGGGGCCCGGCGCGGAGTCCTGCTGCAGCCGCTGCAATCGCGCCCGTTCGAACGGGCAGGCGCAGCGAATGCGCCGCGGCGACGGCGACGTTGCGTAGGCGGCGGAGTGTCCCCCCGTGCCGGCGACCACTAGACCCCAGCGCGACCCCGCGGGCACGGTCGCGACGGAACTCGAGCTGCACGACGTGATGTAGCTGACGATAGAACGCGGCGCTGTACGGGCCGGCGTAGAGCATCGCCAGGTCGTCGGAGTCGACCCAGTTGTGTTGCTCGCCGAGCTGATCGCGCACGCGTTCGTGAAACTTGGTCCCGGGTAGCGGGTACGAAACCGAGATGCCGATCTCGTCGGGTGCACAGCGGCGCACCAGCCGTCGGGTTGCGTCGATGTCATCCCGCGTCTCGCCGGGGTAGCCGAACTGCAAGAAGAGCCCCACGCGTACTCCCGCTTCCTGAAGCCGGGCGGTGGCCGCCTCCACCTGTTGCACCGTGGTGCCTTTTTCCATCGCGTCGAGGATGTTCTGCGAGCCCGACTCCGCCCCCATCCAGACGGTGTCGCATCCGGAGCGCCGCAGCGCGTCGATCTCGTCATCGCGCAGCAGCAGGTCGGCGCGGCTGAGGCATTTGTATGGAACGCGCACCCCGGCCTCGGCCAGACAGTCGGCGAACCGATTCACCCACCCAGGTTGCAGTCCCATGATGTCGTCGGCGAAATCGATGTGCTCGACGCCGTAGCGCTCTACCACGTCGGCCATCTCAGCGACGACGTGCTGCGGGCTGCGGCTGTGGTACGCCTGCCCCCAGATTGGCTTGGCGCACCAGTTGCAATGAAACGGACAGCCGCGCGTCGTGGCCAGGTTGAGCGAGAACACGCCGTGTCGCTGGCGCCAGATCGCCGCGTAGCGCTGCATGTCGAGCAGATCTCGAGCTGGTGCGGGCAAGGCGTCGAGATCGGTCAGCAGCGGCCGGCTGCCTGTATCGTAGAGGGCGCCATCGGCGGACAGGTAGCGGAGCCCGGGGATCGACTCGGGCGCCAGGTCGGCACGTCCGGTACGGAGCGGCCAGCAGTTCGATCAGGGTGCCCTCGCCCTCGCCGTTGAGCACGTAGTCCGCCCCCTGTTCGAGATACTGGAGCGAGTGATCGGTCGCGTCGGAGCCACACACGATGATCTCGCAGCGCCGCGCTCTAGCCATCCCGATCATGCGGAAGGCTGCCTCGCGCATGCGCAACAAGCACATCTTCGACAGATAGTTGAAGTTGTCCTCGAACAGCACCGCGAAGCGCGGCCGAGCTCGCGCCAACGCCGCGTCCCATTCGTCCTCGGATTCGGCCAGCATGGCGTCGAACAGCTGTACTGAGTGCCCCTGCTCGCGGACACAGGATGCCGCCCACAGCGATCCCAGCGGCGGATAGGGGCGCATGGCGCGATGGAGCTTGGGATCGAATCGCAGGTAATAGGACTGCCCGATCAGCACGCCGCTCATCGTTGCCTCCCGTAGCGCGCATCGAACTGCTGCTCATAGACGGCCGGTGCCGCGGGATCGCCTGATGTGGCTTTGTGGTCGGGCGCCGGGAGCAGGGCGTCGATTGTCGTGGAGGCCTCCAGTTCGCCGAGGAGAACCGCCAGACGGCGTTCCAGCCGGGAGCGCACGGTCGACCTGTAACCGCCTCCGACCACTAGCTGTCGGTCGCGTCGATAGGAGTGGCGCAGTTGCTGCAGCGTCACGCCGCGGGAGCGAAGACGGAGCGTAGTAGCGCAGCAGGATGCCGTAGATCGCCGCATCAACCGCCGATCCGAGGCGTCCGGCGGCCAGTCGCTCGACGACCGTGCCGAGGCGTCCGGGGCGATCACCGTGCCGAGGCGAGGGATCGCCGTCGACCACTCGGCTGGCGCCCGCGTTCGGTAACAGAGCATCCAGCCACCGGTTCGCGGCGACGAACTCGTCGTAGACCGCCTCGCCGGTGAGCGGCACCGCCTGGACGATCTCGCGTGCCGCCTAAAGATCGCGGTCCTCGAGCAGCAGACTTTCCTGCGACAGGAAGTAGTTCGGGCACACGCGCTGACGGGCGAATCCTGGCCACCGACGCAGGAGCATGGCCGCCGCCTGTCCCCACCAGAGCCGCCCAGGAGCGGTGATACAGAAGACATCGATGTCGCCGTCTTCATCGACGTTGTCCATCGCCAGCGAGCCGCAAACGGCGACCATGCGCACGAACGGCCAGCGGCTCAACGCGCGGGCATACCGCCGTGCCGCGGTCCAGCGCGGCGGACTTGCACGGTGTCGACGCGTCCGGATCTCGAAGATCTCCTCGCGACCGTTGATGCATAGGTAGTCGTCGCGCTGTTCGAGGTGCCGCCCGATCAGGCGTGCGATGGCGGCGTCGACCTCGGCCGGGGCTGCAGCGGTGCCGACGAGGTAGCGATGAAGCTCCTCCCGGGTGGGCGGGTAGTCGAACAGGTCGGCGTACGCCATGGTCACGACGACAGCCTGTTCGATCTCCGTCATCCGGCTCCGAGGAATTGAGCCAACGGACGGTGCAGCGGTTGCCTGGGCCGGGACCACGAGGCGGCGCGTGCTCATAGCGCCGCTCCGTAGGCATCAAGCGTGGCCTCGACCATCCGGTCTGCGCCGTAGCTCGTCCTGGCGTGCTGTGCCGCGGCTCTTCCCATTCGCTGTCTTAGCCCGGCATCGCCCAGCAGGGTCTCGAGGGCTGCAGCCAGCGCCGCCCGATCATCGGGCTTGATCACCAGGCCGGTTACCCCGTGCTCGTTCACCTCGCTGGTTCCGGTGCTGAGCTCGGTGCTTACCACCGGGGTGCCCGAGGCCATGGCCTCCACCAGCGTCAGCCCGAACGCTTCGCTACGCAGCGTCGACGGCAGCACGGCAACGTCGGCAAGCATGTAATAACCGGGCAGTGCTTCATCGGTGACCTGATCAAGAATACGGATGCGGTCACGTGCGGGAGATCGTTCGATCTGCCGTTCCAGCCGGCGACGCTCGGGGCCGTCGCCCACCAGCAGCAATCCGGCGTCGAGCTGCGCCATGGCGTCGATCAGAACCGCCAGCCCCTTGTAGTGGCGGAAGCGGCCGACGAAAAGAACGATCGGACCGTCTATATCGATCGATGTGCTGTCGCCGTTGCTGGCGCCGGCGAACCTGTTGATGTCGACGCCTAATGGCACCACGCGGCACTTGTCGCCGACCTGATCCAGCGTCAGTGAGTTCCGCAGGTATGAGTCGCTGGTTGCGAGCACGCAGCTGACATTGCGCAGGAATCGCCGACGCAGCGGCCCGAGAAGCGTTGCCCAGGCGCGCTGCCGGACGACGTCGCTGTGGTAGGTCACGACGCAGGGGCGTCCACCGCCAACCGTGAGCTCGCCGAGTTCGGCCACCGGGTAAGGCATATGCACATGCACCAGGTCGGCGCGCTCGCGTCGCAGCTGTCGTACCAGCCGCAGGCTGATGGGCGTCGAGGCGATCTCTCCGAGTCGGCCGGCGCGCACCACTCGGACACCGTGCTCGTGGCGCACCGACGTGCGCCAGTCGGGCGACGTCGTCAGCACCGTGACCTCGAGGCCGCGCCGCACCTGCTCCTCGGCCAGCAGGCGTACATGACCCTCGACGCCGCCGATCACCGGGGGGTAGTCCTTGTACACGTGCAGCACTCGCATCGGTTCAGGCCACCTGTGACCTGGGCCGCGCGATGTCGCGGTAGATGTCGACCGTCGCCTTGGCGGTGCGGTCCCAGTCCAGATCGGCAGCGCGAGAGAGGCCGGCGCGGATCCGATCGGCGCGCCCCGAGCCATCGTCCAGCAGCTGGCAAAGGGCGGCCGTGATCGAGCTCACGTCGAGCGGATCGAAGTGGACTGCCGCTGTGCCGGTGAGCTCCAGGAGACTCGGCCTGGCCGAGCAAGCTACCGGGACGCCGCATGCCATCGCCTCGAGCACCGGAAAGCCGAATCCTTCCTCGATGGATGGGTGCACGTACCCGGCGGCGCCGGAATACAGCGCCGGCAGGAGCGCGTCGGCGACTCGATCGAGGACCCGTACATTGCCGATGTGCGCGTCGGTCGCCGCGGACCGGGTCGAGCTCGCATTGCCGCGGCTCGGCCCCGCCAGCACCAGGTGCGTCGCCCGCGGTGCGTTGCCGAGCGTCGCCCAGGCCTCGAGCAGACGAGCCAGGTTCTTGTGAGGCCGATCGCTACCGACGTGCAGGATGTACCGCGACGGGAGGCGCAGCTCGGCGAGAACGTGGCGGCTGGATTCGGGATCGATTGGCCGGAATTCGGCGCCGGGAGCGCCGGGCGTCGCATGGATCGGCGTCGTGGTGCGTGGAAACGCCGCCCGGATCTGTGTCCCGGCTGCAGCCGAGAGCGTCACGACGGCGTCGGCGCGCGCCAGGGCCAGCCGTACGAGCTGTCGAAAGGCTGCACGGCGTGGCGTTGACAGGCCGCCGTCGCGGCGTAGCGGTATCAGGTCGTAAAGGTTCACGGCCATGGGGCAGGGGAGGCGCACCGGCGCCAGCACATACGGTGCTTGAAACACGTCGAGCCCCAGGCGTCGCGCCAGCCGCGGCAGCTCGATCTGTTCGGCCACCGAACGCACGCGTGCCCTTACCGCAACCGGAGACAGGACGGAGGCTTGCGCATCGCACGCAAGTTGTGTGAGCGGCAGGTCGGCGCGGTGGAACGCGTACACGCGCTCAATGCCCGGTTGCCGCGTCAGCGCCGGAATCAAATTGGCGACGTAGCGTCGGATCCCGGGGTAGCGCGGGTCGACGAAGCGCGCGTCGATGCCGACGCGAAGCGTCATCGCGTTCTGCCTCCTGGCCCCCGCGGCGGCGACAGCATTGCCGACCGGCCGGGGACCGAAAGCCCGGGTGCCGAAAACCAGCCGTTGCGTGCCTGCGTCTCGACCATGCGGCCAAGCGTAACAGGATCGTTGCGCCGGTCTCAGGGGCCTCCCTGCTACGCTGTGGGCGTGCCTGCACCGCCGCTATTTCGACTCGTCTGTCCGCAATGCGGTGACCTTCTCGAGGCGGCGGTCGGCGAGACGCGGCGGTGCCCGGGAGAGGACCGAGTATGGCGCGCCGAGGCGGGCATCTGGCGCCTCATGAGCGACGCCGAACGCGCTCGTCACCAGCCGTTCCTGCAGCAGTATGCACACGTCCGCGAAACCGAAGGCTGGGGCAGCGACGATCCCGACTTCTATCGCGCCTTGCCGTTCGAGGATCGCTCCGGAAGGCACCCCGAGGTATGGAGGATCCGGGCCCAGAGCTACCGCGCTCTGGAGCGTCGCATCCTGCGGCGGATGATCCGAGCGCCTGGCACCGAACTACGGATTGTCGACGTGGGCGCCGGCAACGGCTGGCTCAGCCACCGGCTCGCCGGCGCCGGACACCGAGTCGCCGCACTCGATGTCAACACCGACGATCGCGACGGCCTCGGTGCGCTGGCCCGCTACGCTGAGCCGGGCACCATCCTCACCATCGAGGCCGGATTCGAGCACCTGCCGATCGCCGACGACGAAGCCGATCTCCTGATCTTCAACGGCAGCGTGCACTACTCGGCCGACTATCAAGCGACGCTTTCAGAGGCCCTGCGGGTGCTGCGACCGGGCGGCAGTATCGTGCTGATGGACACGCCGTACTACCAACGCAACGACGACGGCGCCCAAATGCTCCAGGAGCAGCGTGAGGCAATGCGCTGTGCCGGCGCCGCCGCGGACTGGGTCACCGGCAAGGGGTTCCTGACCCCGGCTCGCCTGTCCGCTATCTGCTCCAGCCTGCACCTGGGAGCCCGGATCATCAGGCCCCCGGCCGCCTGGCGCGCCGCCGCGGCCACCCTCAAGGCGCGAGCCCTGCGGCGCCGCGCCCGCGCCGCGTTTCCGCTCATCGAGCTGGCGCCGAAGCGCGCTTGACGGCCTGTAGACCCTGTCGTACCGTCTGTTTTCTCTGGATGCGGGGTGGAGCAGTTCGGTAGCTCGTCGGGCTCATAACCCGAAGGTCGCAGGTTCAAATCCTGCCCCCGCTACTCCGGTAAGTCCCGGTGGCTCAGCAACTTAATTCCCCGTGCTGGTCACCGGGACTTACTGCGTCTGGCCGAAATGCCACGTACATGCCGCGATTCGGCTCCTCTCGAAAACGCGCCCCGCTCCTTGCTTCACGGGAAGCGCCCGCGTTATTCACTCGTCCAGGGACCTGCCGATGGATCGGTAGCGTCGTAGCTCAGGCTCACGAAACGGCCTCGTCCGTGGACCCTCAGACATTCCGGCGATAGGCTTCAGGCGCTCACCCACCTCCCTCTGGGAGCGCGATGGAACCCGGCACCAAACTAGGCCCCTACGAAATCACCGAACAGCTCGGTGCAGGTGGCATGGGCGAGGTGTACCTGGCGCAGGACACGCGCCTGGGCCGCAAGGTGGCCATCAAGGTGCTGCCCGCCGAGTTCGCCTCTGACCCCGAGCGCCTGGCCCGCTTCGAGCAAGAGGCTCGGGCTGCCGCCGCCCTGAACCACCCGCACATCGCGGTCGTTCACGATATCGGCACCGAGGACGGCACCCACTTCATGGTGCAGGAGTACCTGGAGGGAGACACGCTACGGGAGCCGCTGGGCAAAGGTGCGCTGCCGATCAAGAAGGCGCTCGGGTTGGCCACCGAGATCGCCGAGGCACTGGCAGCCGCCCATACCGCCGGGATCAGCCACCGGGATTTGAAGCCGGAGAACATCTTCGTCACCAAGGAGGGTCACGCCAAGGTGCTGGACTTCGGCATCGCCAAGCTGCGTGAAGGCTTGTCGGAGGAAACGCAGGCAGCTACGGATCTGACGCAAGCGGGTCAGACATTGGGCACCGTCCCCTATATGTCGCCTGAGCAGGTACTGGGCGAGTCGCTCGATGCCCGCAGCGATCTGTTCTCGCTCGGGGTGGTGCTCTACGAGTCGGCTACGGGGTCGAGGCCGTTTGCCGGCAACACCTCCGCCGCGGTGTTCGATGCCATCCTGCACGCCACTCCTGCCCGTGCCGAAGAGCTCAACGCGCGAGTTCCGCCTGAGCTCGGCCAAGCGATCGCGCGACTGCTGGACAAGGACCCCGAGGCGCGTTTCCAGTCAGCTACTGAGGTCACGTCTTTTCTCGAATCCATCGGGCGCGACAAGGAGTCCGCGGTCCTCAATGGAGTTACGGATTCCGGCCTGCGCCGATGGTCGAGCCCGATCCTTGCGGGCGTGGCAACAGCCAGCCTCGTACTGCTCGCATGGATTGCGTGGAGCTTCGTCGTTGGATCACCAACTGCGACAGACATGGCCCCGTTGAGGATCACACCACTGACGAGCAGACAAGGACTTTCTTACTCGGCGAGCTGGTAGCCGGACGGGAGCCAACTCGCTTTCGACGACACATCGAACGGGTCTCTGGATGTCGCGGTCATGTCATTAGGTGGCGGCGACCCTCGATTCGTGGCTCAGGGACCGCTCGATGAACACATGCCGCGATGGTCACCCGACGGGTCCAAGATCGCCTTCGTCGCGGATGATGGTTCAGGAATGGACATCTACTGGGTGCCACCTACGGGTGGGCCGCGACGCACTATCGCGAGAACCAACTTCCTTCATCTCGATCGAGCCTCTGTCACTCGCGCGATCGGTTCTCAGCCATGGTCCCCGGACGGTCGCAAGCTGGTTTTCTCTCGTCTCGAACCGGCCGGGAACGCCGCCCTGTGGCAGATCGACCTTGAGAGCGGCGTGGAGACACAGTTGACGGTGCCAGCCTCGGGTACTGAAGACTGGGACGCTGCCTGGTCGCGCGACGGGGACTGGATTGCATTCTCACGTACGGTGGGTGCCGCAGCCGGCCTGTATCGGATACCGGCCGACGGTGGAGACCCGCAGGTCGTGCTCGTCGACGAACACGACAACAGGGTCCCGAGCTGGACGCCGGAAGACCGCCGTCTCGTCTTTGTTTCCCGCCGCGCCGGCGGACGGGATCTCTTCGACGTGGAGGTGGGCGGCGGCCCAGTTCGCCCACTTACGAACGGGGTTCGGGTGACCAACCCTGTCGTCTCCGCGAACGGGCGCATTGCCTTTTCGAACTTTAGCCACGAGACGTACTTCTATCGGATGCGCGTTGGCTCGTCCGACGAGCACGAGCAGATATCACTGAGCGGCGGCAACAACTTCTCGCAGCGGTTCTCGCCGGACGGCCAGACCATCGTGTTCCAGTCTAGTCGCGGCGGCCGTTCGGAAATCTGGCTCCACGATGTGCAAGGCGGCCAAGAGCGCCGATTGACGAACCCACCAGCGGGAGCGGAGGACAGAACTCCAAACTGGTCGCCCGACGGCACACAAGTCGTTTTCTTGTCGAATCGCGATGGACCGTTTCAGCTGTGGATGACGAACGTCGACGGTGCTCCGCGGCGACTGGTAGACCAGGCGATCCCGATGGATGGCGATTGGTGGGTCAGTGCGCGTGCTGCACCGCGCTGGTCGTCGGACGGTATGGCGATCGCCTACCTGGCTCCTCACGATCAGCGGTCGACCTTGTGGCTCACGAATCCAGATGGAACTAACGTCCGCCCGTCGAACGTCTCCGATGTCTTGCGTTTCGACTGGTACATGGACAGTAACCGCGTCGTCCACACACGGAGAAGGCGCGACGGCACCGGCGGCATCGAGATGTTGGCAACCAACTTGTCGACCGGGGAGGAGCAGCTATTGCTAGAGGCAAACACCACGGAGCTCAGCGTTGCGCCCGACGGCAAGTCGGTCGCATACAACAGCGCGGACGGTCACATGAGCTTCAACCGGTATGTGCTGCGATTGGCTCCACCCGAGACAACTACAGGGCTGCCCCGTCCGGTCGGACTACCGGAACAGATCACGTTCGGAAACGGGGTATGGCACGTGCACGGCGGTGCCTGGAGTCCTGACAGCAGCGTGATTGTCTACACGCAGGACTTCGACCGGGGTGACATCTACGTAATCGACAACTACCGCGACTGAGCCCCATGAGTCTCTCCGGGCGCGAATGCGGCGCGGACCTCTCCCCGCCGAACGGGACTCCTATGGCTCCCTCCCCCTGGAGCAGCCCAGCAGGTCGTCTAGATCCGGCCTGCCACGGACTCCCGTGGACCCTCACATGTTCCGACGATAGGCTTCAGGTGCTCGCCCACCCCTCTGTAGAAGCGCCATGGAACCCGGCACCAAACTAGGCCCCTACGAGATTCCCCGGCACCCGGATCCGCAGCGGCAATATGACACTTGTGCTCAACTGGTTCGACGAGCTGAAGCGGCTCGTGCCGACGGACCCGTAACGCCCTGAGCCGCGGTCCCGCGAGCCTACTTGGAGCACGCTTTTTCGCCGGGTGCCACCCTGGGTGCCACTCTGTGCAACTCCCGGCACCTGCACAGAGTTGCATGGCCCGTAAACGTTGGGGTTATTGGAGTTACGACAGGCCCCAATGAAACTCATAACCCGAAGGTCGCAGGTTCAAATCCTGCCCCCGCTACTCCGGAAAGCCCCGGTGGCGCAGCGATTTATTCCCCGTGCTCGTCACCGGGGCTTTCTGTGTCTGGAGGCTCCGCGTGTCCCCCGGGTGCTCGGCGTGTCCAGTAACCAGCCCCTAAACCTGTCGCGCTATCTCTTCGGCCGACCGTAACGACAGCGCGCAGAAGGTCGGAGTACCGTTCGCGCATCCGCCGGAAACCATCGTCGATGCTCCGATCACGAAGAGGTTGTCGTGGTCGTGTGTGCGGCCGAACGAGTCGGTGACGCTCGTGCCTGTATCGTCGCCCATGCGACAGCCGCCGCCGGGGTGCTCCATGGGTGTCGAGGCCTGCGTCGACACGACCGTCCCGTCACCCGCGCGGGCCATTCGCTCGAAGATCCCGAACATCGTCTCGTGTGTGTGTGCTCTGAGCTCGACCGACTCAGGTGCGTCCCTGAAGTCGATCTTGGGCATGGGGTCGCCCCATTCGTTGCGGCGTGCGCCGTCCAGCGTCAGAAGGCTGTTCCTGTCCGGGATCACGTCGTAATAGCCCCGTAGGCTGGCCGAGGACCGGCCGGTTCGAGCCCGCCAGTCGTCCATGACGGCGTCGCCGAATTGCCAGCTGCCGTCTTCGCCGCGGGGTCGGGGTTGGCGGCCCGATGTCGACGTCCAGATGCGGAGGTCGTGGCGGACGTAGCGGTCCATGGGGCCGGGCCGGGCGTACATGCGAGACAGGAGCGAGTTGGTCGAGAACATGCCCGGAAATGTCTCGAAGGGCAGGTCGACCTCGGCGCTCGCGTAGGGGTGGCCGGTCATGTAGGCGCCCACGTGACCGGAGCTGTTGGCCAGCCCGTTCGGGAAGCGGCTGCTGGCGGAGAGCAGCAGGAGGTGAGGGCTCCAGGCGTGCCCGCCGGCGAGGACGAAGAGATCAGCGTGGAATTCGACCGGCTCGTCGGGCGCGCGGCGATCCACTGCGACCGCATACTCGACCTCGTCTGAGCCGCTCCTGAGCTCGAGTCGGCGGACGAGCGTATGTGTGACGAGCCGTACCTTGCCCTCCGCGATCAGGCGGTCGAGCGTAATATCGGGTGTGTACTTGGCCCCGGTCGGGCAGACGTGACACGTGTCGCAGCGCTGGCAGACCGCGCGGCCGTGATCGGTCGTCGTCGCTTTCGCCCACGGCTGGGTCCAGAAGGGGATATCCGCCCTCTCACCCCACTCCTTGAGGATCAGCAACACATCACGATCCAGGGCAGATCCGGGTTCGCCCTTGAATACGCCTCCACGGCAGCCAGTATGTCTGCCTTGTTGGTCCTCGGCAGCGTTCCCGAAGGCCCGCTGAAGCGGCCCGTGCCCCCGGGATGGGTATGGGCATCCACCAGCCCAGGAATAACCAGTTTCCCTTGCAGATCGTGACCGACAGTTTCGCGGCCAACGAACCCCTGCACGCCCGCATCATCCCCCACATAGACGAGGTTTCCGCCTTTGATCGCAACGGCCTCGGCCCAGGGTTGGTCGTCGTTCACCGTAAAGATCTTGCCGCCGTGCAAGACGCGGTCGGCAGGACCGCTGATACCGCCAGGCCCCGGCTGCGATGAAGGCTGACAGGCCAGCACGCTGAGGCTGGTCAACATGACACCCAGCACTCGCGACCAGGTCGTTGCGAGCGGATGATGCTGCCCCTTCGTCCGCTTCAGCCCGGCGTCGGTGCGTTCGTTATTGCTCATCACGATCACCGTCAACCGCTGGCCACACGGTTACGCTGGCGCCGGCAACGACCTCTACGATCCGGACTGGCCGCACGATCAGGCACCCTGGATCCGGGGCCGCAAGCGCTTTGGGGCGCATCACGACGATCGCCAACTCCGAGGCGGCTGCCGTCTGTCTCACCCAGGCTGCCTTCGACTAGGGGCACCGGGCGGTTCAGGAACTCTTGAACGACGTCATCCGACCCGAGTTCCAGTATCTCTGGGCCGAACGTACCTGAGCGACGCCTCGGTTTGAGCGGTATGAGGCCGCCTGGCCGGGCGTGAAACGCCCGGCCAGGGCAAGTCCGATCAGAAGGAGAGGCGTACCCCCAACCGAAACTGCCGCCCGGGCAGCAGTTGGGTTGATCGCCGGGGCGACCCGACCGCGGAGCCCCCTTCAACGATGAACGTTCGGTCGATGCGCCCTTCAACGCCGGTCGGGGAGAAGTCGTTGAGCATGTTGAATCCGTCGACCATCACCTCTAGCCGGCCATCACTCCCCATATTAAAGGACTTCGACAACCGCAGATCGAGCTGCTTATGCGAGTCCCACGTCCTGCTGCGGATCGGCTCGATGGCCGTAGAGCTGTAGGTGGCGGTGAGCAACTCGGGAATCCCCCTGCGTCCGTGCCTGATCGAGAGGTTCCATGGCCGACCCGACGACAGGTTCCAGTACATGCCCGCGAGGATGCCTCCAGGCAGCCTGGTGTTGCCCAGCACCTTCCAGCTCCACTTCCTGCTGAAGCCCAACGGACCAGACTCGGCGAACGGGTGGCCGTTGAAGTTCGGGTTGTTTGCTGCGTCGAAGCCCCCACCCCAGACGCTGTCGCCGTCGCGATTATTAAACGTTCCCCTGTTGTTCTGGTAGGTGACGGAGGTGCTGAAGTTGAGGCCCGAACCCGTTCGCCTTCGGTCCAGCGTCAGCGACACGATGTCGTGCGTCCGCTTGTAGAAGTCGTCGTTGCTGCGGATGGGTTGCCACTCGCCGCTCGGCCTCGAATAGAGCGTTTGTGTCACCCCGCCGGGCACCACGGTTCCGTCCGCTAACGTCACGTCGGGGGAAGTGTATTCGAAGGGCGTGTACACATGCTCGAAGGTGTTCCTGTGTCGGAACATGTTGCTGTCATCTTTGTGGATGTAGTCGATGCCCGCGACCCAGTTTCTGGCGAATTCATACTCGAATCCGACGTTCCAGACATCCGTGTGCAGCGACTCCAAGTTTGGGTCGAGCGGAAATATAGAGGAGCTGACACTAGTCTGGTTTTCGGTTGTGAAAACAGCGTCTTGCAGCGCAAACAACTGCGCGTCGGTCGGATTGAGCGGGTCGTAGTCGGCAGGGAAAAACCCGTCAGGTATCACGTAGAAGTACGACGAGTAGGGTTGGTATGGGTCCGAGTACCCGGTGCCGCTAGCGCCAGAGATGAAGCCGACGGTCATCTTCTCGAAGAAGCGCCCCCAGCTGCCATGCAGAACGGCACGGCCATCACCGCTCACATCGAAGGTTGCACCAAGGCGTGGCGACAAGTTGCGGAACTTTACCGCCGGGGGCCCCCCGGTTGACTGCCTGTTGAGTCTTTCGTAACCGTTCGTGTGGTCATAGCGCAGCCCGAGGTTGAGGGTGACGTTGTCGGCAGGGGTAACGTCATCCTGAATAAAGGCTGCGATGGGTCGGAGTTGGCCCTCGAGGCCAAAGTCGTAGACAGACCCGTATACGTACGAGCCATAGGTAAACATACCCCCGAGGCCGGTATAACCAGCAATCCAGTTGGCCCAGCTGTCCTTGTAGGTGAAGCCGATCTTGGCGTCATGCGCGGCGCCCAGGAAGTCGTCGACGTACTGGGTCACCGTTACCGAGGCCTCTTTGCGGGCGTTGTCCTCGTCCTCCAGGAAGCCCCGGGTGATCCTCCTCGAGCCGTTGTACCAGTAATCGGGTAGCTCGCAGCACACGAACGGGACGCGCAAGTAGTCCGCCTTTTGGTGTGCGAGGCGGAGATCGGTGAAGGTGTTGTCGCCCAGTTGGGATTGCCAGCTGAACAACAAGGTCATGCTGCCGTAGTCGGTGTCCATGCCGATGTGGAGCGGCGAACCTGGTCGCAGGTCCTTATTGGACTCTCTGCCCGGATCATAGTTGATCATGAACCCGAGCGTGTTGGTGTCGTTGAGCAAGAAATCCAGCCGGCCGTGCGTTGTCCACCTATCGTTACCCTGCTGGGCATCTTCGACGGCGATTCCGCCGTCTATCCAGATTTGGTCGGCGACAACCGACTTGAGCGTTTCTTGACGGGCGCCGCTGGCAAAGAAGAGCAGCTTGTTGCGCTTAAGCGGGCCACCGATAGTGACGGAATAGTCGCGGTCGTAGGAGAACTTTCCGCGCTCCAGATCCACGATGCCGCGCGAGTTGTCGGATCTCAAATCGCCGTTCTGGAAGTAGAAAGCGCCGGTGCCATGAAACTCGTTGGTGCCCCCCTTGGTCACCAAGTTGATCATCGCGCCGGTGTACTCGCTGTACTCGGCGCTGGCGCCGATACCGACAATCTGGATCTCGGCGATCGAATCCACGTTCGGGTTGACCCAGGCGGCACCCCATTCGTTTTCGGTGATGTCAACGCCGTTCATCCGGTAGCCGTTAGTTGCGGCGCCGTGCCGATGCACGCTGGTGCCCTCGGCGTGGTTGCCGCCGGCGCCATAGGCTCCCTTGTCGGCGAAACCAGGGGTGAAGTTCGTCATGTCGGTGAAGTCACGCGCCACCGGAACGTTTTCCAGCAGATCCGCCGTGTAGTTCGTCGCGAGCGCTGCCGACTCGATGTCGATCAACGGCGTCTCGGAGACGACGGTGACCGTCTCTGAGACCCCCGCCAGCTCCAGATCCGCAATCACGGTTGCGGTTGTGCCGACGTTCACCGGGACGTTGTAGGCCATCGTCTGGAACCCGGTGAGCGAGACCGTCACGACGTACGTTCCCGGCCTGAGATTACGAATCCGGAAGGCACCCGTGAGGTCGCTTACCTCCGAGACAGATTCCTGGATGAGGTTGTCACCCTCGATGGTGACGGTGGCGCCGGGCAGCCCCGCACCATCCGCGTCCCGAACCTGCCCGGCGATCGTTCCGGTCGACCGGTCACCCTGCGCCATCACCTGCGCGGGGAGTATCAGCACCATAGCAACAGTCAAGACGGCGAGCTTAGAGCGCATTGCACCTCCTCCTGGGCAACGCGATCGTGGGCAAAACCGTCGCCCGATATCAAACTAGTCGCCCGATATCAAACTAGTCGCCCGATATCAAACTAGTCGCCCGATATCAAACTAGTCGCCCGATATCAAACTAGTCGCCCGATATCAAACTAGTCGCCCGATATCAAACTAGTCGCCCGATATCAAACTAGTCGCCCGATATCAAACTAGTCGCCCGATATCAAACTAGTCGCCCGATATCAAACTAGCTGATGCTTACGTCCGGGGTAATAGCACCGCACCGAAGCCGCTGTCAACTGGCTCTGGCCAAGCCTCCACCAAAATATGTGAAGCATCCCGCAAGCAGCGAGGGAACCAACCACCACGGGTAGTCGAAGAAACCGCGAGTCACCGATTCGTAACTCACTACTCACTGCACTGAGATTTCCCAGTCAGCTGGCTTCCTAGCACCGCATCGCCCCTGGCGCCGACGAAGCCGACCCGCAGAGGCTCCAGCCCGAAGGCTACGGGGCCGCCTCGCCGAGCGCGAAGGCCACCGTATTTCGGCGACGACAAGGCTTTCGATCGTTGCGCTCCTCAGACGGATCGCTTAGCCCGCGAGCTTACTGGACAACGCCATTGTTCTCTCTAAAGGCTGGTTTGACTTTTGCCTGCTCCTCCCACTGCTCACCGTAAAGAGACTTGAAAACTCGAACCTGGTCGGTCGATCCTTTCACGGTGCCGCCCCGCCAAAGGTCGTACTCGACATCCGAATAGGTGTCGAAGAACGTGGTGAGCTTTCCATCCAGTTCCGAAACCACTTCAGCGTAGCCGAGAGTCCCGTATAGATCGTGCATTTGCTCCGGATCCGCTTGTATATCGTAGAGCTCATGCTCACCCGTACCTTTGAGCCGTTTCCAATATGAATAACGATCGGTTCTGATTGTACGAGTTGCCTCTTCGTCCATATACACGGCATCGGGCCATGCCTCGAGCTTCCTCCCTTCCAGGTGTTCGGCAAAACTCCTTCCAGGGGAGTTGGCTATTTCAGTATCCCCGAACCCAGCTAGATCAAGTATTGTGGGCATGAGGTCGTATTGCCCAACGAGCAGATCACTTACTTGCTCTTCTTTGATGGCGCCTGGATAGCGAGCAATGAACGGTACGTTCATCGACGTATCGTACAGGCTCGATGGAAATGTGCTAGCGGGATGGCCCCAAAGGCCATGTTGTCCGAAGAACATTCCCTGATCACTCGTGTAGATGACTAACGTGTCTTCTTCGAGTCCGTTTTCCTTCAGTGTTGTCAATAGACGGCCGACACCATCGTCCACCATCGTATTCTCTGACGCTATATTAGCCATCGATGCTTGGTCGTTATGCATGCGAGCCAAGCCGGCGTACCACCCGGAGTAGGGTGGCCTTAACTGCTCGAGTATGCTGTCGTTGATCCTGTTTCTAGGAAACGAAGGAAACTCTTTGCCCTTATAGTATTCATAATGCCGGTTCCTGGCGGGACCGAGGTTCGGTGGAGGTTGCATATAAGGACCGTTGAAGGTAACTAGCAGGAAGAAGGGCCGTTGATGATCATAGTCCTCCAAGTATGTGACCGCTTTGTCGGTAAAGAACTCGACACTGTGCTTACCCTCTACTTTGTACGTTCTGCTGTTGTCATTGATATCAGTGGACCAGAAATCGGGGGTGAGGCCACCATCGAACGTCACCCAATAATCGAACCAGCCGTCCGGCGGGCGTGTGTGACCTAGGTGCCATTTGCCGATTAATGATGTCTGATATCCCCGAGCCCTTAGTGTGTACGGTAACGTTCTATACTCTCTGATCGCATTCCAATCTTCGGGCCAATTCTCTATCTTTCCGTTATCTAGCCAGGAATGAACGCCGTGTTGAGAAGGCATAAGTCCGGTCAGCATTGTTGCACGTGTTGGAGAACAATAACCGTGCACGGCGAAAACACGAGTAAGACGTATTCCTTTGTTGGCTAGTCGATCGATATTGGGCGTCCTGACATCCGGGTTTCCATAAGCCCCTAGGATCGAGGCGGGTTGGTTGTCGGCCACTATGTAGAGAATATTCGGCCTGACTTGTGCTCCTGCGGGCATTGCAGAAGAAACTTGTGGTCCTGCGGCTATTGCAGAAGAGAGGAGGAGGAGGGAGGTAAGTAAATATGGGTTCCTATGAGTGCTGATACCACGGATCGTTGCCAACACGTGACCCTGCATAATCAGTTCCTCCGCAATGTGTATTCCAGCGCGGTGACCTTTAGCAGGCCGTGGTGGAAGTGTGGTGGCCCGTAGAGGTTGTGCCGCGAAGGGGACATAGGCGGCGTTGCCGCTCCTGAACGATGCGCCAAGGCATCGCCGACGGCGCGACACCTTGCATCTGCGCCCTTGGCGGCGCAACCAGACCGATCACACTTTCAACACGGCCTGTTAGTCCCAATCAACGATACTCGATCAGTAGCGTATGAGCGGCCGTTCCGCCTGACTTGCCCCGACTTGTACTTGTACCACTTCCTATCTCATACGCGCTACTGATGAGGTGTACCCCAACTGTGGTCCGTCGAAAACGAGAAAGACTCCGGTTTGGGAACAAGCGACTCCCTCCAATATGGACTCCACCGACGCCTTCCCCCGGTATCAGAGTAGTCAGGCGATCTGACACCGGCCGCTCCAACTTGCCATGGAACCTCGCACGCTCCGGCGATAGGCTTCAGGCGCTTGCCCACCCTGCCTCGGGAGCGCCATGGAACCCGGCACCAAGCTAGGCGGGCTCTC
Organism: Acidobacteriota bacterium; assembly: GCA_965197275.1. Classification (GTDB taxonomy): domain Bacteria; phylum Acidobacteriota; class UBA890; order UBA890; family WLXD01; genus DASCOT01. Next base: position 347,519 of record CBDAMQ010000030.1, on the reverse strand, counting down.
CAAGAGCCGCGACGCCCAAACAACGTGAATCAGAAGATGGCAATGAGCCGACGCCGTTGGTGGGTCGGATCTGCGGTCGTCGCGGTGCTGGCGATGACGGTGGCGGCGGTCGCAGCGGGGGGACCCGCCGCGCTGGTATCGCGCCTCACCGACCTGCCGGTGCTGATCCGTGGCCGGCTGGTGGCGGCGCCCAGCGGCGAGGAGCTCACCGTACCCATCGCCATCGAGCAGCACGCCAAGGAGCTCGTCGGAGGCATCGACGGCTTTATCGTCTGGTCGAGCAACCGCGATGGTAATCACGAGCTGTACCGGATGGACCTTTCGGGGCGACAGATCCGGCGGCTCACCGAGCATCCCCACGTCGATTACTACGGCCGCATATCGCCAGACGGCGAGCGCATCGTCTTCATGCGTAGCCGTCCCCGCCGCTTGTCTGTGCGGGAGGCAGGTGGCTGGGAGATCTGGGTCATAGATGCCGGAGGTGGCGACGCGCGACGTATGGCAGAGGAGGGCTACCGACCGGGTTGGAGCGCCGATGGCGGTGCCGTGCACTACATGCGCGACCGCTCCGGGTACCGGGTCGATGTGGAGACGGGGGCGACGGAGAAGCTGTTCGACTTTCCCGACGCGCTACCGGAGATCCGCTACGGCGGCGTCTATATCAGCCCGGACGCCAGCCGCATCACGGCCGCGTTTCCTGGCGGCGTGACTCGCATCTTCGAGCTTCCCGGCTTTCAGGAGCACGTTCTCGATGATCACCAGTCGTGCCAGGGTCTGTGGGCTCCGGGCCTCGGCGGCGTGGTGTGGATCCAGTCCAGCGGCGCGGGAGGCAGCCGCGTAATGCGGGCCGCCCCCGACGGTTCTGATCAACAAGTGCTCATCGACCTACACGGTAGCCATGCTCACGAATACTTCCCCAGCGTCGGTCCCGACGGTCGGTGGCTTGCCTGGGGCGCCACCGCCGCCGGGCACGAGCACGACCGGGCCGACTACGAGATCTTCCTTTGGGAGATCGGCACCGAGGCAGCGACCACGCTGCGCCTGACCTATCACACCGGCAACGACATGTGGCCTGACGTGTGGGCGCGCATGGACTGACTGGTGAGCCGCCGTGCCGGGACATCGCTGACATCGTTCATCGTCAGCTATGTCCGTGTTCTCCGAAAACAGGCACTACGTGGATCACCAGTGGCGACCGGATCATGGCGATCCGAGTGCCGGGCGAGAGCGAATCGAGTTTCGGTCGTCCGCGCGAGCTATTCCGGTTCACTCACTCGAACGGCTTCTTCAGCGCCGGCTTTACCGCGATAGAGGACGGTGCCTTCATCTTCATGCGTGTCGCCGAAGAGCCACCGCCCCTCAACCGCCTAATTCTGATCACCAACTGGTTCGACGAGCTGAAGCGGCTCGTGCCGACGGATCCGTAAACGTCGTCGGCCGCCTTCTCGCTAGCCGAGCGCGTCGCGATCACCTTGGTTCAAGCTCGCCTCCGGAAACGGTGGCTAGTACGCGTCTACCGGCCCCACGTCACCCGCTACAGCGGCCATGTACCACTTGACGAACCCTGCCGGCCCCCCACGCCCCACTTCATGCGTGGAGTAGCGCCCGGACCTGTAGGCTCCCGACTGGACACCTATATGGTTGTTCTCGCAAACCCAGATGTCCTCCTGGATCGTGACATGCCACAGGGCCATCAGCCTCTGTGCCTGGTAGTCCGCTCCCTCCTTCGCGTCCGGGTGCACCAGCCAGAGGAGCTCCACGTCGGTAAAGTCGACATCACGCGGGGTGAATCGAGCCACGAAGACGTGATCGTCGTAACCCGTCCAATAACCGGTCGACCAACCGGTTGCCGTTTCCCTATAACCGTGAGTGTATTCTTCGAAGGGGGGCAGCAGGGGCGCCACCGGCTTCCCATCGACGGACCCCGTGACGATGCCGGGATTCAGGTATGCCCTTCCGACGATGTCGATGTCGACCGACCCATCTGCTCCTCCTCCCATTCCGCCTCCGTCTCCGCCTGGTCGGACGCTCGGCGGTACCCAGGCGGCCAACTTCGGCGCCTTTTCGGCTCTCTGTTCGGGTGAGAGGGTGTAGTCGGCGTCATGGACAGTAACCAGGCTCTTGTGCGCGGGCCCACAGTGATAGCACTCGAGGAAGTTCTCGAGGGCCAGCTTCCAGTTCGCGTGCATTGGGTAGTGCTGCCGACCGCCGACTTTCAGTTGCGCAGTGCCATGTCTTCGGCCCACCGCCCGGAAGTCCTCGACGGCCGACTCGAAGTCCGGTGGCTCCTCCTGCCGCGACAGGTTGACGAAGATGAACCCCTCCGCCTTCCGGACATGGCAGGGGGTTAATCCGTTCTCCGCTGGGTCGAAGTCCTCCTGCATCCCGTACGCATACACCAGACCACCATCCAGATCGTAGGTCCACGCGTGGTACGGGTACCTGAACACCGGCGTGTTGCCGCTGTTGCCCAGTTGCACCACCGAGAGACGGCTATCGTCCGGTCGTGCATCGTTAGCGTGCCGGCAAAGTCGTGATCCCCGATGTCGGCACACGTTGTAGTAGGCGCGCACCGCACCCGCGTTGTCGCGCGTGATAATGACGCTCTCGCTGCGACCGTACTCGAACACGAAGTAGTCGCCGGCGTTGGGGATCCGGCTTTCGTGATCGACCATCAACCAGAAATGGTCAGCCACGAGCCGCTCGTCGAACAGGTAGTGCTTTTCGTCCGTGTAGTACTCCGCTGCGATGGTGGTGTCTTCGCGCCACCCTCCCGGGTAGTTTCTGGTCGCCGCTCGCCCGGCAGGCCTCTTCTCCGCGGGAGTCTTGCTGAGCAGCGTCTTGGGAAGTGCGACGGCAGCCGTGCCCGCGGCAACGGAGGTCCGGGCAAAGTCGCGCCGGCTGACCTTCTTGCCCATGCCGTCCCCCTTGCTCATGCCGTCCCCCTTGCTCATGCCATGCCGTCCCCCTTGCTCATGCCATCCCCCTTGCTCATGCCATCCCCCTTGCCAACGCCATCCTCCAAGCCTCTCGTGCGATCCGACGATGCCTTGGCACGGCTCTCACTCGACACCAAATGCCAACAGCACGTTGCCCGGGATCGCTGTGATGACGGTGTAACCGGAGCCGACGAACACCATGCCGTCGACTACGACGGGTCCCTGCATGCCGATGGCGCCGCCATGGGCCTCGACCTGGTTGACGGTGTCGAACTGCCGATTGGTGTCGTATTCCCACAGCAAGCGACCATCGTCCGTGGACAGCGCGTACAGCATGCCGTCCCGACCGCCCGCAAAAAGGACACCCGGAATCGCGGTCGCGGCCGCTTGGATTCCTGCCATGCAATCGCCGCCGCGCTCGGGATCCGGGCATTCGCGCTCCGGGATGCTCGTATACCAGACTTGCTCGCCGTTCGTCGGGTCGAGCGCCACGACGGCGCCGCTGCCGTCCGCGAAGCTGAGCGGTACATAGTAGAGCGCGCCGTCGTCGACACCGCCGAAGCCGCCCGTGCCCCTGACCTCGAGGCCACGCGATCCCGGCCAGTCGGTCGCTGCCTTTTGCCAAACGAGATCACCCTGTCGATCCGGATCCAACGCAGTGATCAGCCGACTCTCTTGCTGCGCGATCAGCAGACGATTGCCGTTCGCCAGGCGATGCAGGATCGGCGAAGCCGGCACATCGTTGTTGGGACCCGAAACAAGCCCGGGGCATTCTTCTTCACGCGCCTCTCGGGTCCACCCGCATCCGCCCGAGGCGTTGAAGTCGTCGGCGACCAACTGCCGATGCCATAGTCGCTCACCAGTATCCAGATCGAGGGCGACGATGGCGTCCGTGAAGCCACCATCGCGCTCCGGCGCATGGATGTAGGCGTTGCCGGTGCCAAAGTAAAGGACCCGGTTCTCGAGATCCATCGTCGGCGTGTTCCAGATGGCGGCTCCTGCTGGGGCGTAGAGCAACGTACCGGTCGAAGTTTCGCGCAGCGGGGCGGGTCGCTGGTTGAACATGGGGTCTTCCAGATCCGTTCCCCGGTTGCGACATCGAGAGCAGCGATGCTGCCCTGGAAGGTGCAGCACTCATAGTGCAGGTTCGGCCCGGCGACCTCCTCCCATGAGCTGATCGGGATATAGAGCCGGCCCGAGTCGTGGTCGAGAACCGGGCTGGCCCTAATCTTGGACCCCGTCGGATGATCGTCCACCACGGTGCTCCAGAGCCCATCGCCGGTCTCCGCATCGACGGCATAGACCCTTCCCTTCCAGTCACCGAAGTAGGCAGCGTAGCGCACACCGGGCCAGCCGCGCGCCTCACCGATGACGACACCCGATCCGACCAAAGTCCTGGCTTCGAAGGACCAGTGGACGCAGCCGCTGGTGGCGTTCAGCGCGTATACCATGGAGTTGTCGCTGCCGACAAAGACCGATCCGCCGACAACGGTGGGTGGTCCTAGGGCCGATACGGCATCAGGGAAGCCGAAGGCCCACTTCAGCTTCAGCTGCGGCACTTGCTCTGCCCTCAAGCCGGCCGCCGCCGTTGGCTGGAAGCGCGCGTTGCTGGTCGGATCCGGGCTCCAGCCGTTCCAGCGCGGACTACCCAGCGGACTGTCGAGGGTCATTGGGGCCGGACAACGGTTGGGCATGGCGTCGGCACTCCGCGACGCGCTGTCTCCAAAGGGACGCCCGGCGATGAACATGGCCAGCGCGACGAGTTGGTTGTCGCTCAACCCCTTGGCGTTGGCGGCCATCACGCCCGTCGTCAACGCCTCGTGGATACGCTCCGGCGACAGCAGCGCCATCGCTTCCCGGGCCGGCCCGCGCGCCTCGAGGTCCAGCGCCGCGTTGTCGTGGCACACGGCGCACCGCGCTTCGAAGACGATGAAGATCCCCGCGCTTGCACCGGTCGGCGCCTCCTCGACCCAGAGGCTCGGAGGCGCCTGCTCCTGGGCCAACGCTCCTGGCGGCACAAAGAACGTTCCTGCTATCAGCGTCAGCAGGCATCGCGCCAGCATCGCAACCTCCGCAAAGCGGGATTTCCCAGATGAACGGTGTCGAGTCCCGCTACTCACCTCACCGATGGCAGGATCCCAGCACCTGACCACAGATTCACGGCCTTCTCAAGGGATCCTCTGCCCAATCGACGACTAGCGGCCACAGGGGTGGCAAAGGGTTGCGCGGAGCGGCGTTGGGGAGCTGGGGTGGACGGATGGGACCCATCGTTCTCGCCCTCGAGGAGCGACTGAGGGTGGGGGAAGCTGTCGCGCAGGAGTGTAGTGCCATTCAGAAGATCGCCACCGGATTCACCGGCGAGCCTGACCCACCTCGGATTCGCAGGGGAGCGGCGACGAAGAAGAACGTCTGCAGATTCATCTCGTCGGCCGTGCGGGCGAGCGCCTCGAAATCGAGGTTGTCGAAGAGGGGCAGTCCCATCGCAGCGATGGTGAGCATGTGCAGCGGATCCGAGATGCCTTCAACAAGGCTGGGGTAGCGCTCGTTGGCTCCGTCGCCGCCTAGCGCCGCGACCCCGCGCTGCCGCAGCCAGCGCGCAACAGATGGATGGAGACCGGCCGTACCCTCATCAGCTTCACGACACCGTTGCAGAACGTCTTCTATCGGCGTCCCGGAGCCGCTACTGGCTTCAGGGCAATACTGCGTCCAGCGTCCCTGAGCCGCTTCCCTGGCCCATCTGCCGGTGCGCACGAGGAGCACGTCGCCTTCGCCGACGCGTTCACCGGTGCTCCGCTCCCATGCCTCCAGATCCGCCACCGTCACCAGGGTTCGCGGCTCGAGGTACTCGACCCCTTCGAGGCGGGGTAGATCAATCAGCACGCCACGCGAGGCGATGCCGTCTCGCATCATGTCGATCCCAAGAACGTCGGACCCCGATTCTGTCAGGGTCTCTACCCCGTAACCGTTGTAGAACGCATCGTCGAAGGCGGCGTGTGACAACGCGTCAAGGTGGGAGTAGGCATACCCATGGAAAAAGAAGCTCACCGTATCCTGCCCCCAGGTGACGGGGCCGGAAACGTCGGTGGTGTGGTTGTGAGTCATCCCCGTCCGGAGGGCGTTCTGATTCTCGCCGGGAACCAGGTCATGTGCGAGGGAAACGACAATGCCCTCCCGGACCAGCGCCGCAGCCGACTGTCTGATGGCGGGCGTGATCAGATTGAGCGTGCCCAGCCGGTCCTCCGCACCCCATCTACCCTTGTTGGACAGCTCCTCAGCCCAACTCCTGAGCTCAGTCAGAGAGACCGACCGTTCTTCTTGGGCCGCGACCACATTGAGGTTGCCGGCCAGGACCAAACCCACGAACAGAAACTTGCGTAGCATTGCATACCTCAAGGTTCGACCGGCTCCAGTCGCAGCAGGGCGGCACGGTTCTGCTCGGTCAGTATGTAGATGAGCCCATCCGGGCCCTGGCGGATGTCGCGGATCCTTTGCCGGAACTCACCCAGGAGCGACTCGCGGCGAATCTCCTCGCCGCGTCGGTTGAAGACGATGCGCTCCACGTGGCCGGTGCGCGGGATGTAGCCCTCCTGCAACGATCCGGCGAAGAGGTTGCCGTGCCACTGCGGGAACGCGTCGCCGGTGTAGAAGGCCAGGCCCGAGGGAGCAATCGAAGGCACCCACAGAACCACGGGCTCCTCGAAGCCTTCGTTCCAGAACTGCTTGGCGATGCGCGGTCCCTCGTAGTGACGGCTGTAGGAGACCAAGGGCCAGCCGTAATTGGCTCCGGCCTCGATGGCGTTGAGCTCGTCGCCGCCCAGCACGCCGTGCTCGCTGGTATGGGGGACTCCGGTCTCGGGGTGGACCGCCAGTCCCTGCTGATTGCGATGCCCCATCGAGTAGATCTCGGGCTTCGCTCCGGCGCGGCCCACGAACGGGTTGTCGTCGGGCACCGAGCCGTCCGGGTGGAGTCGTAGCAGCTTGCCGACATGGCTCGTGAGATCCTGGGCGAGCAGGGAGAGGCCGAAGAAGCTCGAGCCCCCGCCGTCACGCTCCACGCCGAAGGCACCCCCCACGGTCATGTAGAGCTTGCCGTCGGGAGCGAAGGCGAGGCGAGCTCCGGCCGACGAGCCGACGTTCACGTCGGGATGGTCGAGCGCGACCTGTCCCATCCAGGGCTCCGCCACGAACACGTCTTCCACGTCGTGAAGAGCCACACCGTCGAAGCGGCCCCGAACCAGAGCGACCGTACCGTGACCGCCGTCCAGCCTGCGGGTGTAGGTCAGATAGACGAGGCCGTTGTTCTCGAAGTCGGGATGGGCGGCGACCTCCATCAGGCCCGCCAAGCCCCTCGCCAGAATGTCGGTTGGCACTCCCTCGATCGCGTCGGGCATGAGGACCCCGTCGCGAAAGAGGCGCAGCCGTCCTGCGCGCTCGGTGATCAGGATGTCGCCGCCCGTGAGAAAGGCCATCGACCAGGGGTGCGACAGCTCCTGCGTCAGAACACGGAGACGGACCTCCTCTATCTCATGTGTGTTGATCACGACCGGCCGCTCGGGCAGTTCGACCGCCGGCAGCCCCACCCGGTAGCCGCCGGGGTGCGCAGGCAGCACCTCGCGTTCGTCGACGTCCTCCGGCCAGTCGGCGCCCTCCGCGATCCATTGACGAATGATGTCGATCTCGAAGACGTCGACGTCGAGGCCGGCGCTGTAGGGGGGCATTCGGTCCTCCGCGAACGGGGAGGTCAGACGCCTGTACAACTCGCTCTCCGCGGGCTTGCCCGGGACGATCGCGCGGTAGCCGCCGAGGTCCGCGAAGGCGAAACGCTTCTTGTCGACGCGCAGGCCGGCCTCACGAGTAGCAGCGTTCGCGCCGTGGCACTCATAGCAGTAGGCGGCCAGAACGGGCCGCACCTGGGTCTCGAAGTTGACCCCGCGCCCTTCCTGAGAGAACCCGGGAGCTGCCAGCAGCAGCACGCCGGGCGCGAGGATTAGAAGGACGGCGGAAGGGGAGGAGAGCTTGCTCGTCAAGAACGACCTCCTCTCGGTGAGAACGGAATGGTGACCCGACGTTCCCTGGCCCTTCGCTATGGGCGCATCTCCGCGCCACCGTCCAGGCTTCCCCTGACGATCTCGCCGTCCATGATGACCGCCGCGGGTCGAGTCTCACGGATCTCGTAGCGATCTATCTCGAACAGGTTCCGATCCAGCACGACCAGATCGGCGAGCTTGCCTACCTCGATCGAGCCGAGCTGGTCCTCCATTCGAAGCTGATAGGCGCCGTTCAAGGTATATCCCTTGATCAGATCCTCCAGGTCCAGGCGTTCGGTCATCGGTAGCCGTATCGGCGCATCCGCACCCTGCCCCCGGGCGTACTGGCGGTTGTGGCCGACCTGCATCCCTAGATAAGGGTTGGCGCTCTCCAACTGATTCAACCCCACGACGTCGCTGGAAAAGGTCACGACCGCGCCATCGTCCAGGAGCGGTTGGACCAGCAGCATCCTGTCGAAGCGAGGACCGAGGGCAGCTGCAGTCGCCGGTGGTTGGTCCCCAAGGCCGTGCCATGTGGGCGTGTAGCTCGCAATCACGCCCAGCTGCTTGAAGCGCGGATAGTCGGACGTGTCGATGATGTCCAGGTGGCAGACGGCGACCCGCGTGTAGAGATCGCCGCCTAGCGACTCCCGGGCAGCCTCCACTGCGTCCAGCGCGATCCGGACGGCCCGATCACCGACGGTATGCAAGTGCAGGTCGAGCTCGGACTCGTGCAACCGAAGAAGGAAATCGCGCAACTCTTCGGTGTCCAACAGCGTATTGCCGCGGTTGCCCGGGTCATCGCTGAACGGCTCGAGCACGGCGCCGGTACGGTTCTCGTTGGAACCGTCGAAGTGAATCTTGACGGTGTTGAAGCGCAGCCGGTCACCGCCATAGGCGTCGCGCAGACGCAGTAGCTCTTCGACCGCGGCGTCCTCCTGACCGGGAAGGAAAATGTGATAGGTGCCTTCATAGCGGACCGGTAACTTGCCTGCCCTGTCGAGCTCGGCGAGGAACGAATAGACCACGTCGTTGTAGTAGCCATTGCCCCCGTCGTAGAGCGTGGTGACGCCCTGGTTCGCAAGGTAGTCCAGGAAGGTGACCATGCCTTCCTGGTAGACCTCCGCGTCTACCTCGAAGAACTTGTTTCGGAAGGGACGAAAAGCACTCTCCTTGATCCAGCCGGTAAGCTCACCGTCGGCGTCGCGTACATAGAGCGCCAGGCCAGGTTTAGGGTCGGGCGTGTCGCGGTCGACGCCCATCAGCTCGAGTGCCTTCGAGTTGACCCAAACGCTGTGGCCGATGTTGCTGCCCAGCCAAACGGGTCGATCGGGCGCGATCGCATCCAGATCGCTCTTGTGAGGTCCATCCCTACCGTCGCCGTAAAGGGTCACTGGCCAGCAACACATAATGATCCAGGGTAAGTCCGGATTCTCCTCCGCATACGCCTTCACGGCAGCGAGTATGTCTGCCTTACTGGTCCTCGGAAGCGATCCCGGGGGGCTATAGCGACCCATGTACCCGGGATGGGTATGCGAGTCGACCAGCCCGGGAATCGTCAGCTTGCCGCCGAGGTCATGGAGATCGGTATCGGCGCCAACGAAGCCCTGTGCACCAGCGTCGTCGCCGACGTAGACGAACCTGCCGTCCTTGATCGCCACGGCTTCAGCCCAAACCTGGGCTTCGTCGACGGTAAAGAACTTACCGCCCTGCAGCACCAAATCGGCAGGGCTGCCAGCATCGCCTGGCGACGCGTCCTGCGTTGACGGCTGACAAGCCGGTAAGCTCAGGCTCGCCAGCAAAGCGATCAACAGCCGCGGCCTGGTTTCCGTCATCGATCCTCCAGCCACTGTCTACCTCCCGAGATGTCCGAGATGACCCTGGTCGAGTTAGGTTCTTGGCTTGGTCAGTAATGGGACGCCTGGATACAACCACCGATCATCGGGCTCCTCAAGAGATTCGCTGCGCAATAGCTGGCGTTTCAGCCCCGGCCGAAGCCTCAGCTGCCCACAATCGACTTAAGTGCGGATGATCCCGATTGATCAACCGGGGCCATGTGACTCTCGTCACCAACTTCTTCGACGAGCTGAAGCAGCCGTTGGATCTCGCACGGTCCGACGATAGGCTTCAGGCGCCCACCCACCTCCTTCTGGTAACGCCATGGAACCCGGCACATCCCTCGGTCCCTACAAGATCATCGAGAAGCTCGGTGCGGGCGGTATGGGCGAGGTCTGGCTGGCCAAGGACACACGAATCGCCCGGCGGGTGGCCCTGAAGATACTTCCACGGGAGCTCGCCGGAGACCCGGAGCGACTTACGCGCCTCGAGCGCGAGGCGCGTATGCTCGCGACTGTCGACCACCCGAACATCGCCGTGTTGCATGCTCTGGAGGAGATCGCCGGGCAACGCTTCATGGTGATGGAGCTGATCGAAGGTCCGACGCTGGCAGAGCGGATCGCTGACGGCCCGCTGCCACTGGCGAGCGCAATGGAAACTGCTCGCCAAATCGCTTCTGCGCTCGAGGCCGCCCACGATCGAGGCGTGATCCATCGGGATCTGAAGCCCGCCAACGTGATTCTGACCAACACCGGCAGGGTCAAGGTGTTGGACTTCGGGTTGGCGAAGCCTGTGGAGGCGAACGCGAGCGGCGAAGACACTGAAATGTCTACAGGCCTCGAGACGGTGACCCGTACAGGGATCGTTCTTGGGACGATGCCGTACATGAGCCCGGAGCAGCTCCGAGGCGAAGACGTCGATGAGCGCACGGACGTCTGGGCCTTCGGGTGCCTCGTCTACGAGATGCTCACCGGCCAGCGTGTCTTTGCCGGCACGACGCAGGCCGAGGTTGCAGGTGCGATCCTGGAGCGAGAGCCTGACTGGCAGTTCGCCAGAGGTGCCCCGCGCGCGATCCGTCGTTTGATCGTGCGCTGTCTGGCGAAGGATCGGGTCGGTCGCTGGAGCGACATGGGTGCCGTGACAAGGGAGCTCGAGCGAGCGCTCCACGCCCGTCTGGGGGCGTTGTCGGCTGTTGCCGGCCGGGTAGCGGTCGTGCTTGCTGTCGCGGCTGTCGGGGTCGGCCTCGTCTGGCTGGTGCTGGACCGGCTTGGCGAGCCGTCGGAGCCCACCGTGCCTCGGCTGGTCAATCCGTCTCAGGTCACGAGCGCCACCGGCGTCGAGGATTATCCGGCTTGGTCGTCGGACGGACGGACGCTCGCATACCAGTCCAATCAGGACGGTGACTGGGACATCTGGATCATCCAACCGGGTGGTAGCGGCGCGCTCAACCGCACCGCGGATCACGCCGGCGAAGATCGATATCCCAGCTATTCATCGGACGGGCAGTCGATCGCGTTCTGGTCCGAGAGAGATGGCGGCGGCTATTTCACCATGGGCGCCTTGGCAGGGTTGCCTCGCAAGATCGTCGACACCGGGCGTCCAGCCGATGTCCGATACATCCCCATGAGCCCGCCTCAGTGGTCGGGCGACGGGACGCAGTTGTTGTACGTGGTGCGCTCCTGGGGGGACAGCCACGCCGAGATCATGAACCTCGAGTCAGGTTCAACGGTGCGCGTCGACCTTCCGGGCAAGGTCCCTGGCTACGATCCGGTTTGGTCGCCGGACGACTCGTACGTTGCCTACGTCGCGGGGTGGCAGCGCGAGTACGAGACTTCGCAGATTCGCATCCTGCGGCTCTCTGACCGCGAGAGCTGGGGAATCACATCCGATGATCTACACCATCTGAGCCCGACGTGGTTGAGCGATAGCGTCCCGTGCTACCTCGTGAACCGTGGCTCCAGCATGGACGTGTGGTGCCAGCGCCTTGACGCGAGAGGCCGTCCCGACGGTGAGCCCGTCCAGCTCACGGCCGGCGTTGGCATGCGGCAGGCCGTGTTCTCACCTGACAGGTCGCAGCTTGCTTACTCGAAAGGACGGTTCGTGGCAAACCTCTGGCGCGTGCCGATACTGTCGAGCCGCATGGCCACATGGGCCGATGCCGAGCAGCTCACGTTCGATCAGGCTTGGGTCGAGTTCGTCGGCGTATCTCCGGACGCCCAGTACTTGGCAATCAGCACCGATCGCTCCGGGAACAAGGACATCTGGGTCCTGCCAGCGACCGGAGGTGAGATGCGGCAGCTGACCACCAACGTCCGACCCGACTGGTCTCCTCAGTTCTCTCCGGATGGTTCCGAGATCGCCTTCTACGCCTATCGTGATGGCGCCCGTTCCCTCCGAATCATGCCGACGGCCGGGGGTGCGGCACTGCCGGTGCCGCTGTCAGGTGTCGGCGAGCAGTTCGTACCGGCATGGTCACAAGACGGGAGCCGTTTGGCGTTCCGCGCCGTAGGTCCTGACTTCAACAACGACATCTATGTGGCGCCGCGTGAGGGTGGCACGCCGCTGCGCATGACCGTTGACGAGGCGGGTGACGGCTCGGCCACCTGGTCGCCGGACGGTGACTGGATCGCCTTTCGTTCCAACCGAGGTGATGGGGTGCGGATCTGGCGCGTACTTGTCCAGGGAGGCCCCCCTGAGGCCCTCAGCCCGCCCGGCCTCGGCTACCACGACTGGTCGCCGGACGGCACCCACATCTATGCCCTCGGCGTCGATTACCGGGCCGGCAACCTCTGGGAGATCGACGTGGCTGACGGTGCCGCACGCCAAGTAACCGACTTGTCTGGTCGCCGCGGCGCAACGGGAAGCGAGGCGCTCGCCACCGACGGCAACTACCTCTACTTCACTTGGGAGGAGGCCCTTGGCGACATCTGGATCATGGATGTCGCCCAGGGCGAGAGCTAACCACCCGCATAGCGCCTTTCTCATTCATGGGACCATAGCCCCCCACCCGCGCATCGGGGTGAGCCGGCCCTTTGACGCTGGGGACGCTCTCTGACGATGCCCCATAACCCGAAGGCCGCGGGTTCAACTCCTGCCCCCGTTGGCGTGCGTCCGGCCCGCGTTGCCGGCGAACTCCCAGCACACGTGGCCGAAGTAGAGCGCCCACAAGACGATCGCGCAGAGCTTGAAGATGTCTTCGCTGTCTCTCAGGCCAGGAGCGAGAGAGAACACGTTGTCGATCACGCTCGAGGCACCGAAGCCGCCGAGAACGCCCAGCAAGAGCAACCACGGGGTTGCCGCCATGACGGCGCGCGAGCACCAGAACAAGGCCACGAAAAGGGCCGCATAGAGAATGTGAAACAGGGGTTCCGGTAGCCCCACTTTTTCCGCGAAAGCGTCGTGGAAGAGAAGGATGTCGTCCAAGGCCATGATCAGGCCGAGCGCTCCGCCGAGAACTAGGATTCTGTAAGTGCTGTTGTCGGAGAAGCGCGCCCCGAGCGCTCTGTAGCCGACGATCGCGGTCGCGATCGTCGCCGCCCCCGACACCAACCAGAGCGTCGATCCGACGAGCGACGCGTATGCGTAGTACGGAGGAACCTCGGCCGCTCGGTACGGATCCCGGGTCAGGATCTTCACCGACACACCGAAGTGGTTGGCCGCGAGGTAAACACTCGCGGCGGTCGCCAAGCCCAGCATGAGGGCCGTGAGATAGAGGCCGAGGTGCCGCTTCAGATTCTCCATCAACCACACGGGAGGATTCTAACCGGGTCATGGCTGACGCGCTGCCCGCGACAGGTCAAGGTGCTCCCCGGGTGCTCGGGGTGCTCAACCGAGACGCCGCCGTCGCCCCGAAAGACAGTGATCGCGACGCCGGCTTGCGACCGAGGCGCTAGTCTAGGCATTCTGGCAGACACCATGAGCTACCCGAGCCCGTACACACGCCGCCGTTTCCTCCGCTACCTGGCAACCAGCCCGCTGCTCGCTGGCGGCGGGTGGCGCGGAGGCTCGAGTCCCGAGTCGATGGCGCCGGCCCTGGAAGACGAGACGGTGGCGGCGATCGCCCAGTGGGTTAGCGAGCAGGGTCGCGTCGTGTACTCGCCCGAGGAGGCGGTGAACGTCTTCGACTTCGAGGCCACCGCACGAAAAAACGTGCCACCCGCCCACTTCGCCTACATCGCCACGGGGGTCGACAACGAGGTGACGCTGCGCGCCAACCGCGACGCAATCCTGCGCCAGCAGCTTCGTGCCCGCCGCCTCGTCGACGTGACCGAGGTCGATGTCTCGACCGAGATCTTCGGGCGTCGCTGGGAGACGCCGATCGTGGTGCAGCCGTGCGGTAGTCAGAAGGCGTTCCATCCCGAGGGCGAGATCGCCGTAGCCCGCGCGGCGCGCGCGCGCGGCCATCTGCAGACGCTCTCGACCGTTACCACGACGTCGGTCGAGGAGGTCAACGAGGCGCGCGGGGAACCTGTTTGGTACCAGCTGTACCCCTCCCCGGTGTGGTCCGTGACGCTTGGCCTGTTGCGACGTGCCGAGGCAGCGGGATGCCCGGCTGTGGTACTCACCGTCGACCTCCCGGCCGGCACCAACCGCGAGACTCTGGCGCGCGGGAGGCAGACCGATCCCAGAGATTGCAGCGTCTGCCACGTGGCCGACGGCGACTACGCCGCCTCCCGGCGCCGCAAGCCGATGTATGACGGGCTCGATCTTTCTCAGATCGTCAGGGGTACCCGTACGGTGTTCACCTGGGACCTGGTCGATCGCATCAAGGACACCATCAGCGTGCCACTGGTGCTCAAGGGGATCGTCACGCGTGAGGACGCGGAGATGAGCCTCGAGCACGGCGTCGACGGCATCGTGGTCTCCAATCACGGAGGTCGCGCCGAGCCTTCCGGACGCGCCACCATCGAGAGCTTGCCCGAGGTGGTAGACGCCGTTGGCGGGCGTGTACCCGTAATCGTAGACAGCGGCTTTCGACGCGGCACGGACATGCTCAAGGCGCTGGCGATCGGCGCCGACGCGGTGGGCATCGGCAGGCCGTATCTGTGGGGCCTGGGGGCGTTCGGCGAAGCCGGCGTCGATGCGGTCCTGGGAATGCTGCGCGCCGAGCTGACACGCTCCATGCAGCTGATCGGAGCGCCGTCGCTGGAGGATCTGAATCGCTCCTTCCTGGTTCGATAGGACGCCGCGATAACCCGCATGTTTGTTAGCCGCCGGCACGCTTCTTGAGTACGTACGCTCCCGGGGACTCGGGCCCAGCACAAGGACTCAGTGTCGAAAGCCGAAGGAGCATGATTGTTGCCGTGCGAGCCAGCGCACGATCACCGAGCATCGGTCCACGTCTACCGAGACATCTTGCCTGTGGCATCGGCTAATATGCTGGCCGCTCACCGGTAACCGACGACTCCTGCTGTCCGGCTGGCGTCCACTCGGCGATTGCCGAGTACGCACTCAAGGTCGGGGCGCAGCCTGCGTCAAGGCAGGACCGATCTAGTCCCCCAGTTGAGTTGGCATCACGCCAGGGAAGCGCGGAACAGCAGGCTGGCAGCCGGCCACCCCCGTTGAAGCCCCGCACACACAGGTCATCGCTGACCCCACCCAAAAAAGCGAGCGCAAAGTGCCGCAGATGTTCCGCACCATCGTCCCGCGCGCCATCATCGTCGCTCTTGTAGCGATCGCGAGCACGGCCGCTGCACCAGTCTCTGGAGCCATCGACGACGATACCTCCGTGCACGTCGAGACACCCCTTGGCGCCTTCGATATCCGGCTGTTCCCGGATAGCGCTCCGATAACGGTCGCGAACTTCCTCGAGTATGTGAACGACGGAGACTACGAGAACTCCTTCGTCCACCGGAGCGTGCCCGGGTTCGTGATCCAGGGTGGTGGGTTTGTCTTCAACAACAACGCGTCGATCAAACCAGTGCGAACGAGGGCGCCGATCCCGAACGAGTTCAGCCGCTCCAACCGGCGCGGAACGATCGCCATGGCGAAGGTGGCCGGTGACCCCAACAGCGCCACGAGCCAGTGGTTCATCAACCTCGCTGACAACGACGCGCTCGATTCAGACAACGGTGGGTACACAGTCTTCGGTGAGGTCGTGGGCGTCGGCATGTCAGTGGTCGACGCGATGGCCGCGGCACCGACCTTCTCGTTCGGCGAAGGACTGACGGAAGTACCGCTTATCGACTACACGTCCTCGGACCCACCCGTGCGCCAGAACATGATCCTGACGATGTTTACCGACACGTCGAGCCCGGACCCCCGGACGTTCAAGCCCGTCATACTGCGGCACGCGCGCACTCTCCGTTGGCGATCGTACCGGCTCCGATTCGAGCGTGGTGCGGTAAGGATCACACAGAAGGGCCCGGTCGGCCTGACGCGGAACGCGGCCTTCGAGGTCGTCTCCCAAAGCGACTTCGACGGCGACCTCGAGCCGGACCTCCTACTTCGCGATACGGGCGGAGTACTCCGGCAGCAGGCGCGCGGGTCTGCCGCGGCCAGTGGCTGGCTCTTGGCGACCCTGTTAGGGAAGAAGATCACCTCGAACGGTGCCGTCGATTTGACCACCGACCCCGAGTTCGAGGTCGTCTCGACCGCCGACTTCAACCGCGACGGGAATGCGGACGTGCTGCTGCGCAATCCGGTCGACGACAGTTGGCTGCTATATCGACTTGCAGGACAGACGGTGATATCGGAGCTGCGCCTCACCCTCGGCACACGCCCAACCGACAGGCTCGTGAGCACGGCCGACTTCAATGCCGACGGCCGTGCCGACTTCCTCCTGCAGCGAGCCGACGGCACGTGGCTGCTGAACGCAAGCGCCTCGACAGGCGGCTACCAGGCCGCCGAACCAGAGATCGACACGAACTCCAAGTACACGGTCCAGGCCGTGGCCGACTTCGACGGCGACGACTTCACCGACGTGCTGATGCGCGACGACAAAGGCGGCTGGTCAATGTACCTGCTCGACGGTGCGGGCGTCCGCAAGAAGGCCGCGCCTCGTATGTCGAAGGACACAGACTACAGGCTCGAATCCCACGCCGACTTCAACGGCGACGGCAACGCCGATGTGTTGCTTCGCAACGCTGATGGGAGCTGGTACGTGTACTCGCTCGACGGCCACAAGATCCTGAGCGAGGGGAGCCTCGAGATGAGCGCCGACCCGGGGTTCGAGGTTGCCTCGATCACCGATTTCAACGGCGATCGCAAGGCCGACGTACTCGTGCGTCATGCCGACGGCGACTGGATGCTCTACATTCTGGATGGTGACGAACCGGCGGTGCTTGCCTCCGGCGCCGCGCCCTTACCAAAGAGTAACAACTGGGTGTTGCAGCGCGACTGAGCGGGGCATCGAGGAAGGGGCCTTAGTTGGACTGAGCTTCCTAGCACTCTCGATACACGGTGTAGTGGCCCGTGCGCCCACGCGTCCTGCCGCGTATACCTCGCGGGCTTCCTGCTCGCTGCAGCAGTGACATGGGATATTAAGCTTCGAAGGCGGCAACTAGTTGGCAGGTGCGACCGTGAGGTCGACGAGCGGACGGGCCTCAGGGAACGGCGCGAACTTCGCAACCAGCGTACCGTCGATGCGAAAGATCTTGATGGACTCCAGGCGACGAGCGCGCGAGCCCACAAAGACCTCGTCAACGCCGTCGCCGTCGAGGTCGCCAGCGGCCAGCACGACGCCGCGTTTGCCCAATCGGGGACGGATCGTGTTCACGTGTTCGAACATGACCCTCGCCCGTCGACCCGATGTGGCTGCATTTGCCGGGCTCCGAGACACGCCCACGGAACGATAGACGCCAATCGACGACTTTTGATCAGCGGGATTCGCCAGGATGAGCCACGGTTCGCCCTGGACGTGAGGGACCGCGGTCTCGAACCCGTCAACGTGGTTCTCGCCATACGGCCGGAAGCCATCTCCGACCGCTTTGCCCTTCGCGTCGAAGATCTGGATGTCCGACTTTCCGGGTCCGGGGACCACCAGGAGCTCGGCTTTCCCTCCGGGCGTGAACTGCGCCGTATGCACAGTAATTCCTCCAGTGAAACCCGGATACGGAATGAAAAACCCACCCTGCCCGCCGCCAGGAAAGAAGAAATTCACCTGAGCAAACAGCGTTTCGGTCCACGCGAGCACTTCTTCTTGTCGCCCGCCCGAGATGTTCCCTGTGCCGAGTCCCACGTCGCCGCGCCAGCTCTGCTGAAAGGCGTAGAACTGGCGCAGGAGGTTCCCTGCGAGATCGATGATCGTGACCTGGCCGACCTCATCGGGTCCCGGAGCCAAGGCCAGATCCAGTTTGCCGTCGCGATTGTCGTCGACGAACAGGGCGTTCTCGAACTGCACGTTGTAGTCATCAAACTGCGTGAGGATGGCCGGATTGACGTTAAGGGCGCCGAGCGGGTCGATGGTCAGAGCGACACCGGCTCCGCCCATCGAGCTGTTCACGGGTCCGATGCCATGCAACAGCAGACCGTTGCCGCGTGCCGCGCCTGACGCCGACACGGCCTCGCGAGCGCCGGCATCGACCGGAGCCATGCTCGCGTTGGCGGACAGCGCGGCCGCCAGGCCGAGGCCCAGGGCCAGGCCAGAACGAGTGAAACGTCTTGTCGAGTTGGTCATCGGAGCTCCGGGTTCTCGCGCTGGTGGAGCCCGCGCGACGGCTCCACACCCTAGCAGGCCGTGGTGAAAGTGTGGTGGGTCTGGTTCCGGCGAGTTGGGGCCAGATGCAAGGTGGCCCGACGCACACTTTCACCACGGCCTGCTAGACCGGCGGTTTCGAACTGGTCAAACAACGGGCCTAGTCAGTCATCCGGCGGGCACGCGCGGTGAGATCGAAGCTAGCGCTGCATCGTGAAGGTGAACTTCGCCGTCAGCGTGCGGTCGTCCAGGCGGTCGAACAGGCCGCTGAACGCCGTCGACTGCCGGTACACCAGGTAGAAGTCGTCGCCGGTGCGATAGATGTAGCGCAGCCGCGCGAAGGCCGACAGCTGGTCGGTGACGCTGCTGTGCTGCAGCAGCGAGTCGAACAACAGACGGTCCGAGAACGACAGGTTGGCACGCAGTCGCACCAGGTGTGTGTCGAAGCTGCCCCCGGGTAGATCGATGCGGTTGAAGAAGTACCCGGGGTTCAAGGTGAAGCGGTCGCTGAAGCGGAAGCGGGGCCCGCCGCCGATCCCGAAGCGCGTGCCGTCGAAAAACTCGCCCATGTTGAAGGTCAGGTTGCCGCTCAGCGCGCGTCGCGGGGCAGTGCGCAGCGAGATCTCACCGTCGGTCCAGGAGTAGTCGCCGATCGGAATGGTTACATTCTCGTCGATGGGAAAATCGAAATCGAGGAGCTCGTAGTTGCGGTTGATTTGGAAACGGAGCGTTTCCGAGGACTCGAAGTCCAGCTGCGTGCTCAGGCCCTCCAGCCGGGAAACCAATCGCCCGCTGGTGTCGGTGATGCGCTCGAACGAGGGGTTGAACGAGACTCGCCGCATCAGAGGCCAGCTCGGGCGGATCGACCAGCGTCCCTGCGCCTTGGTGCGAACGATGTCCCGCCGCAGGACGAAGCCGAGATCGGTGTCGAAGTCGTCGGCCACGTAGGTGACATCGCCGCCGAGCGACCACTCTTCGGTGTCCCACGCGGCGCTGAGCTGCCCGACCCACGAGGTGCCCTCCACCTCGCTGTCCTGGCCGCCGGCCACGAACCCCGTCAGGAACAGGTGGTCGAAGAGGATGAAGTCCAAGTCGAGGCCGAGGACGCGATTGTACTGGCCGTCGGGCCCTTGGACGTTGGTCACCAGCGCGCCGACGCTGGATCGACCGAAAACGGGCTGTTTCCACCGGAAGGCGGCGTAATTTTGCCCGGCGCCGAACTGCGAGTCGCCGGTCTGCACGTTTACGAAGCCGACGTTGCCGTTGCCGATGTTCCCCGTCAGCTTGCCGCCGAAGCGAATGGGAACCGGTTGCCCCTCGGGTCCGAGACCGATGCGGCGCGAGAAGAACAGCAGCGCCAACGGTGGCTGTCGCTGGAAGCCGAACCCCTCGCTCTCCCCCGACGCACGCCGTGGCAGGGTACCGAAGTTGAAGGCGTCGCCTCCCTCGAGAAAGAACTCGCGTTGCTCGGGGAAGAACAGCGAGAAGCGCGTCAGGTTGACCCGCTGGGCGTCGGCCTCGACCTGGGCGAAATCGGTGTTCACCGTCAGGTTGGCGGTGAGGCTCGGGGTCAGCTGTACCTGAAACCTCTCGATGCCGATTTCTCCCCTGCTCTCGGTGAACGGATCAACACGCTGCTGGAAGGAGTCGTAGCCGCCGGTGACGAAGGGCTTGAGGCGGAACCGACCGGTGAGCCCCACGTTCTGCAGCCCGACCAGATGTCCGTACTGCGAGACGGCGAGAAAGTTGTAGTCGCGGCTGGTGTTGTTCCAGTTGATGCGCTCCTGGTTATGGATCACCTCGCGCTCGTATTCGATCCCCCAAACGTTCGTCTTCCGGGGGTGAACCGGAGCGCCGCGAACGGAATGGCCATTTCGGCCTCCCAGCCGCGCTCGGTGATGCTCGCCGCCGCTTCCCAGTTCTCGTCCCAAGCGGTGTTGAGCTGACTCTCGTCACGAATGGTGTAGTCGAACTTAGCGCCGAGCGGGTTGATTTCGAAGCCGAGCTGGTTGCGATGGTCATGGAACGTGTCGATGTAGACCGCCACCCAGTCGTCCCCTTGAGTGGAATTCGTCGCGGCGCATCACCGAAGCGCCGATGTTCTCCGGCTGGTCGTCGAAGTTGATCCACCCGAAGTAGAGGGTGTCCTCGTCGAACAGGACGTACACCTCGGTGCGCTTCGTCGGCGCCGCGCCGTTGTTGGGCTCCTTCTGCACGAAGTCGCTCACGACCTCGGCCGCCGCCCATTCTCCGTCGGCGATCCGGCCATCGAGCACCGGGGGCCTGTCTGTCCATGTCGCGAAAGAGACTTTGCCGCCCAGGTCAGCTGCCGATACCGAAGTCGCCCTAGCGCTGGTATCTCGGCGTGACGTCAAAAGCGGCATGTCGGTCATCGCGGGCGGCGCCGCTTCGTTTGCCGATGGCACCGGAGGACCTTTGATGTCCGGCACGACCGCACCCTGCGCGCTCTCGAGAGCTACCTGCGCTCTTTCGAGAGCAATCTGTGCCTGCTTGAGCAGTGCGGCCTCGGCCTCGGCGCGCGCATTGTACTCAGCCGCATCGGCAGTGGCGCGCCATGCCTGAGCTGCCGCTGTTCTCGCCGCCTCCCTGTCAGCTCGTGCCGCGGCCAACCCCGCGACTCGGCGGGCGGCGGCGGCTTTGTTCTGAGAGGCGGCAGCCGCCTGGAGCAATGCTTCGACAGCGGCCGCGTGCTGCGAGGCGGCGGTCGCAGCTTGGACGGCGGCCTGGACGGCGGCAGCTTGCCTGATAGCTGAGTCGTCGAGAACTTGGCTTCTGATCACCGGATCAGCGCTGCCATCCTCCGACTGCGATCGAGAGAACAGACTCGCGGCATGGGTCGGTGTACTCAGCGCGAGGCCGACTACGACGGCAAGGGCACTTCGCCCGATTCCGACCATATTCAAATTCACAGAATGACCCCTGCCAACGCCTGTTGGGGGCTGGGGCGGTAGAGTCCCGGCCGCGTTTCGTTGGCTCCCGTCACCGCATACACCTGCACGTCGCTCGTTGATCAAGGGTGTCCCGCAAGGTTCCCGTTTCGCTTCATTCGGGCGCAACCCCCAATCTAGCAGCGCAGAAAAGGCGACGCTGAATAGCTGAGCTTGTTGCTATCCCGACAAGGGCCAATCGCGGACACAAGGTGCTTCCCGTTGACCTTCGTGTGCCTAGCGATAGGCTTCAGGCGCTCACCCACACCTCATCCGGGCGCATGTACAGGATCGACAAGGATCGACACCTTTCCGATGCGGGAGGGATCGGCGCCCTCGACGGACTTCATCTGCACAAACGACGGTAGGGCCGGACGATGAATAGGAACGGGCACCAATCCGCTACAGCCACAGTACTTGCGGTGATCCTCGTCATGCCGCTGATTGCCTCGGCGCAGTCTCAACGCTCGCGGGGCATCCAAGAAAGCGCGACGCAGATCCGCAAGGACAAAAGCACCTTCGTACCGATGCGCGACGGCGTCCGCCTCTCAACGGATCTCTACTTTCCGGAAGACGTCGAAAGCGAGCTACCCGTCGTCATGATCCGGACCCCCTACGGCAAGCACAGGTACACCACTAACGGGGGCACGGTTCCGCTGTTCGCGCAGCAGGGCTACGTGGTCGCGATCCAGGACACGCGCGGGCGGTACGAGTCGGAGGGCCGGTATCAGTCCAAGAACGCCGACCGGAACGACGGCTACGACACGGTCGATTGGCTAGTCGATCAGCCCTGGTCCAACGGGAAGGTCGGCACGTTCGGCTGTTCCTACTCGGGCGATGTGCAGCTGGTGCTCGGGGCAGCGCAGCACCCGAATCACGCCGCCATGATCCCGCAGGCGAGCACCGCCTCGTACAACCGCGGCGGGCGTCCGTTCGCCTCGTTTAACGGCGGTGCGATGGAGCTCGCCGAGACCGTGGGCTGGTTCCTCGACTCCGGCAGCAAGGTCTTCCACGGCCCGCCCGAGTGGATCGACAGGCAGGAGTGGTTCCAGTCGGAGCAGTCGGGGTTCTTCAGCACGGGCTACAGAGCGCCGCGGGGCGGGATGAGCCGCGCGGAGATCATGGCTATCTACGAGACGCTGCCCGTCGCCGACGCGGTTCGCAACGCCGGCATGCCGTACACGGACTACG
This sequence comes from Acidobacteriota bacterium, assembly GCA_965197275.1. GTDB lineage: Bacteria > Acidobacteriota > UBA890 > UBA890 > WLXD01 > DASCOT01. The sequence goes on along the minus strand of CBDAMQ010000030.1, from coordinate 324,943 downwards.
AGGACTACGCGCCGAGCGCCCCGGAGTCGGACTACTTCGACAGCTTGGGCGACCTGGTGTGGCCCGACGATGCGTTCGACACACCGGCGCTCTATATCGACTCCTGGTACGACTACGGACCGGGCAACGTATTGAAGTTGTTCAACCAGATGCGGGCCAACGCGCCGAGCGACAAGGCGCGCGACAACCAGTTCGCCATCCTGGCACCGAGTACGCACTGCAACTGGGCCTCGGCTACCGAGAACACGGTGATCGGCGAGCGCGACCTCGGCGATGCGCGCAAGGACTTCATCGACCTCTACCTGAGCTGGTTCGAGCGCTGGCTGAAGGGTGTGGACAACGGCATCACCGACATGCCGCGAGTGCAGTACTACCTGATGGGTGCGAACGAGTGGCGTGGCGCCGAGTCCTGGCCGGTCGAGGGGACCGTGTTCCAGGAGTGGTATCTCGACAGCGGAGGCCGGGCGAACAGTCGGTTCGGCGACGGCAGCCTGTCGCGGTCGATGTCGTCCAAGGATGCGTCGGACACGTTCGTTTACGACCCGGCGACCCCCGTGCTCGGGCGGGGCGGGCAGGCGTGCTGTACCGGCCTGGAGGCTGCCGCGGGTGCTTACGACCAGTCAGCGATCGAGATGCGCAACGACGTGCTGGTGTACACGTCACCGCCGCTGGAGGCGGGCATCGAGGTCACGGGCTTCCTGGAAGTCGTCCTGTATGTGTCCTCCGACGCGAAGGACACCGATTTCACGGCGAAGCTGGTCGACGTCTATCCCGACGGTCGGGCGTTCAACCTGCAGGAAGGCGTGCTGCGCATGCGCTACCGGGAAGAGCTACGGCGCGCCGTGTGGATGCAACAGGGCGAGGTGTACGAGATCCACCTGGACCTGGAGGCCACCAGCAACTACTTCGGCGAGGGGCACCGCATCCGGCTGGAGGTGTCGAGCTCCAACTTCCCGCGCTGGGATCGCAACATGAATACCGGCGGCAACAACTACGACGAGACCGAGGGCATACCGGCACACAACACCGTGCACCACTCGCCGGAGTATCCATCACATGTCGTTTTGCCGGTGGTGGAATAGTGTGCTCTACATCGCCACGTCGAACTCAGGACGATAGTGCGCCACTCCTCGAAGGTGATTGGCGCAGCTAGCGTCTATGGGCAGGATCATGAAGGCGTCTTGGGGAACACCCTCCCACTGGGAGCGCACTCCGTACTCGTGCGCGCGCACGAAGCCGAAGCGCGGATAGTAACGGTGGTGTCCCAATACAACGACAAAAGGCCATCCCGCGGTCCGTACTTCTGCAAGGCCGTGGTCAACGAGCTGGGTTCCGATTCCTTGATTCTGATGCACCGGCAGAACGGACATGGGACCGAGTCCGAGACCTTCGGTAGCCCCGTGTCGGTGTTGGATCGACACTGGAGAGAACAGGAGGTGCCCAGCTACCTCGCCGGCAACTGTTGCCACGAACGACATCACGTTCGGAGCCGCCCGGCGAAGGGCCTCGACAATGTCCGCCTCCTCGGCCTGGCCGAAGGCGAGCTGGTTAACGGTCCGAATCGCGAGGTAGTCGTCTTCTCGTTCGCGGCGAATGTCGATCACGCGCCTCTGGTGCTGCAAGGGTCGAATGAGCGGGCTGAACCTGCGTCTCCCAGATAGCCGCTGGTCCGATCGCCTTCTTGGTTTGGTGGAGTCGGCTAATTTAATACGACCGATTCCCATGGTAGGTTCAAGCGTCACGCGCGGAGCGTGGTTCAGTGCGTAGGGCACCGGCAGCTGGAACTCTGGACAAGCGATCGCAGGAGTCGAGGATGAGTGAGAAGGTCGACCGCACCGACGATGGAGTCGAGGGGTCCGGGGTAACGAGGCGTGATTTCACGCGCTCGTCCGTAGTGGCGGGCGCCGCCGCCGTCACCCTGCCGTCGGCGCTCCGCGCCGAGAGTATCGGCAGCCACGAGGCTCTCGCAGCGGCGAGCCAGGGTCCGGTTCCCGACGACTGGGTTCCGGGCACCACGATTCCGGCGAAGTACTATCTGGACGAGGAGATCTACCTCCGCGATGAGGCGCTGCTTCGTGATCACGTCTGGCTGTTCGCCGACCACGAGAGCCGTATTCCCAACGCCGGCGACTACTTCGTGTTCCCGTTCGGACGTAGCGACAGCATCATCGTGGTGCGCAACGAGGCCGGAGCGATCAACGCCTTCCACAACGTCTGCCGCCACCGCGGCTCACGCCTGTGCCGCCACGATGCTGACGCGATTCCCGGAGACCCACGGCTCTCCGTCAAGCAGCTAGGGCAAGATGGCACGTCCCCTGTTTTCCGGTGTCCGTACCATGCGTGGACGTACGACGTCGACGGCAACCTGATCTACGCCTACGGCATGCAGGAAGACTTCGATCCGGCCGACAACGGCCTGAAGCCCTGTAATCTCAAGACTTACGAGGGCCAGATCTTCCTGCATCTCGGCGAAGGCGAGCCCCCGGACTTCGAACCGTACGTCCGCAGGATCGAGTCCGTCTCCCGCCGCCATGGCATCGCCCAGCTCAAGATCGCTGCGCGGCGCCAGTACGTCATGCATGCCAACTGGAAGCTGGCCCTGGAGAACTTCCTCGAGTGCTATCACTGCGGACCATCGCATTCGTGGCTGGTGGCAGCGCACGATTGGGACTATGCGCTCAGCGCGGAGCAACGCACCGAGCTGGAAAAGGACCTCGATTCGTGGGTGGTGGGTGAGGCCCGGCCCGGGGGTAGCGAGACCGACGAAGTGAGCCTGCGCAACAACTCCGGCGTTGGCAAGGGCTTCCTGAACCCGGGCGTCGAGACCGGTACACTCGACGGCAAGCGTGCCGCGCCGCTACTGCCGAGCTTCGACAAGCCGACCCACGGTTTCCGGGAAGCAGGATCGGGCTGGTACACCGGCTACTGGGCCGCCTACGACGATCATGTCGCCATCGCGCGGTTCGCGCCGCGCGACGTCGACTTCACCGACGTCGAGATCATTTGGCTGGTACATCCGGATGCCGAGGAAGGCCGTGACTACGATGTCGACGACGTGATCGACCTCTGGCACGTCACGATTCAGGAAGACAAGTGGGTCGTGGAGAACAATCATGCCGGCGTCCGCTCGGGCAGCTACGGGGCGGGACGCTATGCCATCCACGAGCCGCTCCCCCGCGCGTTCGTGCACTGGTACATGAGCTCCTTGGCCGGAGGCGATCCGGGCGGTTCCAACTTCACGTAGGGCTGGACTCGTTCACCCCGCGTTCCGACGGCTGCCAGGCCCTCCGCCCTACTCCTCGGCTGCGGCCGGGTCGGAGTCAGCCGTGGTCCGATCGTCGGTCGACGCACCTTCGGTACCTGAGTGCGCGTGCGGCAGCAAGCTGAAAAAGCCTCTGAGAATCCAGAGCGTACCGACGATGATCAGACCCATCATGATCCATCGGAGGAGGACCGCGGCGAACCCTGCGTCCATCGCGGGGACGCTGAAGTCGTACTGGACGAGCTCAGCCCCGCGCTCGGTCATCCAATGCCAGCCCGTGTGTGCCAGGAAGGCCGACAACACGATCGTGCCCAGCACCTCGGGAAGCCAACGTCGGAACAGGAAGCCGAGCACCGGCACGGTCAGGGCGAGAACGAAGAGCTGACCGAGCTCCACTCCGACGTTGAAGGACAGCAGGGAGGTGATGAGGTGGGCGCCGGCGAACTGTAGCGACTCCGACAACGCGAACGAGAATCCGAAACCGTGGATGAGTCCGAATCCGAACGCGATCATCCATCGGCGCTGCAGCTTTGCCCCGATGATGTTCTCGAAGGCCATGAACACGATCGACAGCGCGATCAGCGTCTCGATGAGCGGCGGGAACCAGAGGGCGTTGGGAGCCAGCCCGAACGCCGACGCGATCAGCGTGATCGAGTGGGCGATGGTGAACGAGGACACGATCGGGACGAGCGCCCAGAAGCGCCGAAACGGTACGACCAGGCAGAACAGAAACAACAGGTGGTCGATGCCGTCGAGAATGTGCTCGAAACCCAGGACGATGAAGCGCCAGGCGGCCTGGTGCCACCGCGGATCGAGCCTGAACAGCCCCAGGTTACCGGTGTACTGAAAGGCGCGCTCCGGGCCGTCGGCCGGCAGGAACCGCAGCACCGTCAACGTCCTCAGCCCCAGGTGCGCCCAGCGGGCGTCGATGGTGAATTCGGAATCCTCCGAGGCGACGGGCCACTCCATGAGCACGTCGAGCATCGCCTGCTGCAACGGAAGATCCGTCCCGACGGGAAGCGCGGGCGACCGCACGTTCGCCAGGGCCGCCTCGTAGCTCCGGAAGGCCCGATCTCCTGGAATCGCGATGCGGACGGCCGTTACCTCCGGCAAACCCAGCGAGCCGCCTTCCTCGAACATCTCGACGTAGTTGCCGATCCACTGGACCGCGGCTTCACGGCTCAGCTCGGTCGCCTCGGGTAGCTCTAGGTAGCCTGGATCGCGTACGGGGAAGGTATAGTCCCTCATCGAGGGTAGAGGAACTCGGACCAGGGCCCGGATCGTGCGCCCGTCGGGAGCGACGAAGGCCTGGAGCGTCACGTCGGCGGGGATCTCGTGCGCCTCCCTCGACCAGGTCGGGAGAAGCAAAACCAGGGCGACGACGAGTACGGCCGAACGGCGCAGGCGTGCTTGGTCGGACATGGCGGGACAAGCTACCGCGGCTCGGGCGGAAGAGGCTACCTCATGGGGTGCCGGGTCGACGATTGTAGATCGGCCCTCACATTGTCCGATCGGCCCCCACAGTGTAGATTCCGGGCGAATTGGCCCCGACGTTCTGTGCCCGGGAGATGGAGTGATGCGGAAGCGCAACCTGACCTACGGTCTGGCCTTGATCGGAATGATCGCGGTCCTCGCATGCGCCGCGGATGTCATGGACGACATGGCCGCGGCGGCGCCCGGGGACGTTCCGTTGTTTCAGGTCGACCCGTTCTGGCCGAAGCCGCTGCCGAACCACTGGCTGATGGGCGCCACCATCGGAGTTGCCGTCGACAGCAACGACACCATCTGGCTCGTGCACCGGAACACACCGGACCAGTTCGTTGCCAGAACGGAGATCGGCATGACGACGGACCCGCCGGTCGCGTCGTGCTGCCAGCCCGCGCCCCCGGTGCTGAACTTCGATCAGGACGGCAATCTGCTCCGCGCCTGGGGCGGACCCGGTACCGAAACGGGCGACTACATCTGGCCGGCATCGAACCACGGAATCGCCGTGGACGAAATGGGGAACGTCTGGATCGGCGGCAACGGCGGCGAGGATCGGCACATCGTCAAGTTCACGTCCGACGGGCAGTTCCTGGCCCAGTTCGGCGAGTCGGGCGCGCCGCTCGACAGCAATAGCGACACGAACTTCGGACAGGTCGCGAAGGTCTCGTTCGACCAGGAGAACAACGAGATCTTCGTGGCGGACGGATACGGCAATCACCGCGTCGCGGTTCTGGACGCCACCAGCGGCGCCATGAAGCGCTACTGGGGCGCCTACGGAAACCAGCCGACCGATGAGGCCCCGGAGCCCTATCAGCCCGGCGAGACCCCGCCGCAGAACTTCCGCACCCCGGTGCATTGCGCCGATCGGGCCAACGACGGGATGGTCTACGTCTGCGATCGTCCGTCGAACCGGATCTCGGTCTTTACCACCGGGGGCGAGTTCCTGAAGGAGGCGATCATCGCGCCGGCGACGCTGTCGCAGGGCTCGACCTGGGACGTAGCCTTCTCTCCGGACGCCGAGCAGCAATTCATGTACCTGGCCGACGGCCAGAACATGAAGGTCTATGTCATGGATCGTGAGTCGCTCGAAGTTCTCTACAGCTTCGGCGACGGTGGTCGCCAGCCAGGCCTCTTCTTCGCCGTGCACTCGATCGCTACGGATTCGGCTGGCAACATCTACACCACCGAGACATACGAGGGCACGCGGATCCAGAAGTTCACCCACATGGGTATGGGCCCGAATCCTGGTGGTGATACGGGTGCCGCCTGGCCAGCCGACAGGCGTCGCAGCGACTGATCGACCCGCCACAATGGCTGCGGGTGCGACGGCCTCGCCGGGCGCGTCACCGGCGGAATGGAGAAGCGACTTCTTCGTCGAACGTCCGCACGGACGAGCTCCAGGCTGAGTACGGGGGACCCTACGCGCCTGTCCGGTAGCGGTGGCGGTGGAGCTCGGCGAATCTCTCGAGTAGTGCACTTCCAGTGAAACCTATGGTGGCACGTTGTCGTCTATATAGCGTGACCTTACATAGGGTTGTACGACAACGTCGGCGTCCCTGGAAGCTGAAACGATGCGAGGATTCTCGTGAGCGCTCTGCCACCCGTGACCCACCTGCAGTTTCTGATCCTCGAGTCGCTCCTCGACGGCGAGCATGCCGGCCGTGAGGTTCGGGCGACGCTGGCCGATCACGGTGCCGTGCGCACCCTTCCTGCTTTCTACGAGCTCATGGCACGGCTCGAGAAGGCTGGCCTGGCGCATGGCTCCTACTCCCCCAAGACGGTGAATGGTCACGTTGTGCGCGAGCGGCGTTATGTGATCACCGAAGCGGGTCGCGAGGCGCACGCCGCGACCTGCCGCTTCTACCGCGACAAGCTCGCCACTCGAGCCCAGGAAGCCTGACGATGGGCAGTCGCTGGGTTCGGCTCCTGCGCCGCGCGCTGCCGCGGTCGTGGCGGCGATGGCTCTTCGACCCGAGCGTCGCCGAGCTGATCGAGTCGGAGCACGCCGCCGGCGTCTCCGGGTCCGCAGCCTCGAGCCTGCGGGCCCTGTGCCTGTGGCTGCAGTGCTGGCTCGTTGGTGGCGTGAGCATAGTGCGGCGCCCCTTCGAGTGGGTTCGTGCCTGGCGCTCCGGCTCCTCCCTGACCCTGCCTCCACTCCCGGATCCGGAGACCTCCATGCAATCGCTGCTCCAGGACCTGCGCTACGCCGTTCGTTCCCTGTGCTCCGTCCCTGGCTTCACCACGATGGCGATCCTTACGCTGGCGCTGGGAACCGGAGTCAACACCGCCATCTTCGGTGTCGTGGACCTGCTCATGCTGCGCCCGCTAGCGGGCGTGCAGGACGCCGACGAGCTGGTCTTCGTGATGAACTCGAGAGCCGACAATCCGTTCTTGCAGAACCTGTCGTATCCGAACTACGAGAGTCTCCGCGGCGACCTGGAGGGCTTCGACGACTTGCTGGCGTACTCGTTCAGGACGGTCGGCCTGTCCACCGCCGACGGTCTGGCGGAGCGTATCTACGCCTATACCGTGAGCGCCAACTACTTCGACGTGCTCGGCGTGCAGATCCGTCACGGCCGCGGCTTCGACGCCACCGAGGGGATGGTCGACACCCCTGCCGCCGTCGTGGTGCTCGATCACGGCTACTGGCGATCGCGGTTCGGCGGCAACCCGGATGTGGTGGGATCGAACGTCGAGATCAACGGCGTGCCGTTCACCGTGGTCGGAGTCGCGCCGGAGGAGTACCTCGGGGTGGAGTCGATGTTGGCCCCGCAGCTCTACCTGCCGCTGGGGGCGCTGGTGGCGATCGACGGCGATGTGGATTGGCTGCGGTCGCGCCGCGCCGGAGGCTTCTGTGTGATGGGCCGGCTGGCCGACGACTTCGGACCGGCGCAGGCAGCCACCAGCGCCGCGGTCACGTGGGAGCGATTGCGCGAGGCCTACCCGGAGGACAACGGTGAGCGTGGCTTGATCGTGATCCCGGAGAAGGACGGACGGCCGGACCCCTCCGCCGGTGGCTAGTTTGCTGGCATCGCCGCGATCTTCCTGGTGCTGGTGGCTCTGGTTTTCATGATCGCCTGCACCAACGTCGCCAACCTGATGCTCGCTCGAGCCACCGGCCGGGCGCGCGAGATCGCCGTTCGCTCGGCGCTCGGCGCTGGTCGCGCCCGGGTGTTGCGGCAGCTGGCCACCGAGAGCGCGTTGCTCGGTCTAGCCGGTAGTGCGGCAGGGGTGATCATCGCCATCTGGTCGGCAGCCACCCTGCGGTCAGTGGTTTCGAGCTGGCAGCTCGAGATGCCCATCCGTCTGCCGTTGCATATCGATCTGCGCGTCATCGCGTTCGGGTTGGTGATTGCCGTGACTGCCGGGCTTCTCGCCGGCTTGCTACCGGCGATGCGTGCATCGCGCGGAGACCTCGGGGCCGGCCTCAACGACGGAGCGCGGGGAGCCTCAGCTGGCCGCCAACGGCAGCGGGCGCGCCGCGTGCTGGTGGTGGCACAGGTGGCCGTGTCGGTGGTCCTGCTGGTAGCCGCCGGCCTGTTCGTTCGCAGCCTGCAGAACGCCCGAGGAGTGCCGCTCGGTTTCGAGACCGAGGACCGGTTGCTATTCTCGTTCGACCCGTCGGTGGTCGGCGTGGATGCGACCGAGGTTCAGGAGCTGCACCGGCAGCTGCTGGCGCGGGCACGCGCGCTTCCCGGCGTGATCGCGGCCGGCATCACCAACTCCCCGGCGTTCAGCCCGCGGAGCACGTTCACCGATACGCTCGACGAGGAGAGTGCGTCGCTGGGTGAGCACGGCGTGTTGACTCCCTACTTCAGCGTCTCCACCGGGTACTTTGAGGCGGCAGGAGTGCGGTTGCTGCGGGGTCGCGCGCTGGACGACCGCGACACCGCCGATAGCGCTAGCGTGGCGCTGGTGAACGAGTTCATGGCAGAGCAGTTGTGGCCCGGTGAGGATCCGATCGGGCGACGCTTCGTCGATGGCGCGGCGCGGAGCCGGGAGGTCGTGGGCGTGGTCCAACAGGGCAAGTATGCGTTCGTCTGGGAGGATCCGATGCGGGCCTTCTTCATCCCTCTGGCACAGACCTATCCGGACGCTGCCACCCTTGTTGTTCATGCGACCGGCGACACGCTCGGCTTGGCGGATCCGCTCCGTCGGGAGCTATCGGAGCTGGCGCCCACGGTGCCGGTGTTCGGTGTCGTGACGATGGCCGCTCACTTGCGCGACGGCCGCGCGCTGATGCTCGTGCGTCTGGCCAGTGGCCTGGTGACGGCGTTCGGACTCCTCGGCATCGCCCTGGCCACGGTGGGGCTATACGGTGTGATCGCCTACTCGGTGACCCAGCGTGTGCGGGAGTTCGGCGTGCGCATCGCGATTGGTGCGGCGCCCGGCAGCGTGCTGTCGATGGTGCTGCGTCAGGGGTTCGTGCTGGCGGTGATCGGCTCCGTGCTCGGTGTGCTACTCGCTATCGCCGCGGGTCGGCTGGTCGCTCCGCTCCTGGTCGAGGTGAGCGCCACCGACCCGCTCACGTTCGGTGCCGGGGTGGCGTTTGCGCTGGCGACCGCCACCGTCGCGAGCTTCGTGCCGGCCTGGCGGGCGACGCGCGTGGACCCGATGGTGGCCCTCCGCGACGAGTAGGCTGAAGTGATGACTTGTCGCTTGGCAGGAGCTTTACGACCGGTTCTCGGATATCCATCGTTCCCGCGTGATCCGAAAGCACGGGATCTGCTCACCGTATGCGCGCCGTCTGCCCTCCTCGTGCAGGCCACACTTGCGCAGCACATGCCTAGAATCCTCGTTGGCGTCATCAATACAGGCGACAATGTCGACTAGGGGTGTTTCTTCGAACGCGAACGCCAACAAGCGTTTGCAGACTTCCGTGGCGTATCCTTTTCCCCACGCGGCCCGTTTGAGGAAGTAGCCGACCTCTATCTCGCAGTCCGGTATGTCGGGGCCCTCGACCAGATCCCAGTTGGTGTCGTCTTCATCAATCGGCATGGGCAGCAGAAGGCCGCTCCCGAGCTTCTCCGATGTGTCCCGGTCGACAACACACCAGATGCCGATACAGCCGCCGCCGCATCGCTTGATGTTGTCGTGCATCTCGGCCTCGATTTCGTCGGCTGCAAAGGGGCCTCCGATGTAACGCGAAACATCCGGGTCTGCGAACATCTCGATGGCCAGGTCCAGGTCATCGAGACGAAGCGGACGAAGAAGCAATCGATTGGTGAGGAGCTCGAGTTCCATTTCCCGGGGTACTCAGAGCTCTACGGTTGGGCGGCCGGAACGATACGCTCCAGCACCGCACTGGTCGGAAACCGCTCGGGAGCCTCGTGGACGCTCCAGCCGTTGAACACCACCACCAGGTCGCGGGCCGGAACCACGCACAGCATTTGCCCGCCGTAGCCCTGCGCGGCGTATACCTGTACCGGCTGGCCGGAGTGTGCCGGTACCCACCACTGGTAGCCGTAGCCCACGGGTGTAGCAGAATTGGCACGGACGGACGGCACCACGGGCGCCGTAGAGACGCTCACCCACTCCTCGGAGAGGATTCGCGCGCCGTCCCATTCGCCGCCGCGCAGGAACAGGTAGCCGATGCGCGCGAGGTCGTGCGTCGACAGGTACAGGCCGCCCTCGGTGTCGGCCTCGCCATCTGGAGTGATCTTCCAGTAGTGATCGGTGATGCCGATGGGCTCGAAGAGGCGCTCGGCGGACCAGGCGTCGGCGCGCTGCCCGGTGGCCTCGCGCAGGATCTTGCCGATGAGCACGCTGGCGCCGTCGTTGTACTCCCACACGCCGCCGGGGTCGGCGTCCATCGGCTGATCGAGGACGTACTGGACCCAAGTGTCGCTGGCCTCCAACAAGTCGGTGCTATGGGTGCCGCTGCCGTAGGGGCCGTCGGTGTTCCACGCGATGCCGCTCCGCATCGTCAGTAGGTCACGGAGGGTCATCGACGCCTTGCGTCCGGTCGGACAGATCGGGCGCGTAGGCTTCGAAGAAGGGCATCACCGGCACGTTCACCCCTTCGATCAGGCCCCGTCGATGGCGATGCCGACGGCCGCCGAAGTGACGCTCTTGGTCACCGACTGCAGGCTGTGCAGATCTGTGCCGCGATAGTAGGGATGCCAGGACGGATGGTCGTAGTTGTAGATGTGGTCGACTGGCTCGTACGGGGCGCTGATTGCCTCGTAGTCGTGCGCAAAGCGATGATCGGCTACGACGCGGCCGTGCCGGATCACCAGCAGCGCATCCACGAGGCCGTATTGGCCGGCCTCGATGTCGGCTACGAGCGCGTCGATGGCGGCGCCATCCACTCCCTCTGCCTCGGGTGTGGAGACAGGCCACACCGTCCCCGGCCAGCTCGGTCGGGTGTCGACGGGTGGCGGTTCAGCCGGCGCGCAACCGGCCGCCAGCAGGACGACCAGTAGTGCCAGTACGGGCGATCTGCTAGATGGCATGTCGTGCTCCAAGCGCGTGTTGTTCTCGCCCTGGCCAAGACAGGTCGAGTGACCGGTTGGTGCTCTACTCTAGTGGCCTGTAACAGATGAATCGATAGCGCCGCAGATGGGATTTGCGGGCGAGATCAAGGCGCGGTGGCCCGCCTCGACCGGCGCCCAGCGCTCGTAAGTCGATCGCTATCCACGGCAGGCCTGGGCTGGCCCGGCGGTGGGACCTCGCAGCAGCGGAGACGCCGGCCGAATACGCTGTGGCGATGTCGACAGAGCCCGTCGCTACGGAGCGCCCTTCACAGCGTCGAATCATGTGCGCCTGGATCACGATGGCGCTTGTCGGGGGTAGCTCGTGGCTGGTGATCCGCGTCGGGCTCGACGACATGCCGCCGTTCACGTTCTCGGGGATCCGCTTTGCCGTTGCGGCGCCTCTCCTGGCGACCATCCTCTGGATTCGGAACCGGGGCCGTGACGCCGAAGGCCCGGGCCGCCGACCCCCATGGGTCGATCTCCCCGACGCGGGCGCAATGGCGCGTCCTGATCGTCGTCGGCATTCAGGTGTTCATTGTCGGCAACGCGGCTTCGTTCTGGGGCCAGCAGTACGTGCCTTCGGGCATCACCGGGGTGCTGTACGCGATCGGTCCCGCAGCTGCGATGCTGATCGCGTGGTTACGCATCGGCGACCCGCTCTCGGCCGGCAGGGCCATTGGCCTGGCGCTCGGAATCGCCGGCGTGGCGCTGATCTCGGGCCGTCAGATTCAGTTAGGCGGACACCAAGTGGCCGCTGGGCTGGCAGGGGTCGCCGTCGGCGTCCTGTGCCTGGCGTGGGCCACCGTGTCCGTGCGGGCGCTACGTAGGGGCCTCGATCCTCTTTTCATCGCCCTGGTGCAGATCACCATGGGCGGGATAGCGCAGTTGAGCTTCGGGTACGTGCTGGAGAGCTCGGATCCGTTTCGTCTCACGCCGTCGGCCATCGGCGCCATCGTGTGGCTGGCTGTGGCCGGCTCGCTGGGAGCGTTCTGGCTGTTCTACTGGCTGCTACGCCACCTGGAGGCGACGCAGGTGCTGTCGCACTTGCTCGTCACCCCGATCATCGCCCTGTTTCTCGGCTGGGCGTTGCGCGGTGAGCAGGTCGGGTGGCTCCAGGCGGGCGGCGTCGTGCTGGTTCTGGCCGGCGTCTATCTGGTGCTGTCGGCCAGGGGGGAGCCAAGCTCGGCTACCAATCGAAGGAGCGCGTGACCTTGAGGGTCAAGCTGCGGTCGTGCCGACCGAAGCGGAAGCCGTCGTAGTCGCCAGCCTGGCGGTAGACCAGATAGATGTCGTCGCCGATGCTATAGATGTAGCGCAGGCGGGCGAACACCGACACCGTGTCGAAAACATTGTTGTACTGCATCAGGGCATCGGTGAGCCAGCGATCCGAGAAGCTGTAGCTGACGCGGGTGTTCAACACGTTGGAGGTGAAGCTCCCCGCCGGGAGATCGAACTTGTTGAAGCTAAAGCCGGGCGAGATGAGCAGGTTGGGGCTCGGTCGGAACGTCAACCGTGGCGATAGCGTTACGATGGTCCCGTCGTAGAACGATCCGATGCGCGCGTCGCCACCAATGCTCACCCAGCGACCGGCGAAGCTGCGGAAGAGGCTGTACAGGTAGCGGTACCTGTACTCGCCCGGCGGGATAGTCACCTCGGGATGGATCTGAAAGGGGAGGTCGAGGCGATCGAAGAAGCTCACGGCGAGCACCCCCCCCGAAGTCGCCCGCCTCGGTGTTCAAGAACGCGCCGGCCCATGACTCGCGCCCGACGAGCTCGCCATGGGTGTCGTGGAACGTCGTCTGGTTGGCGCTGAAGTTCACGGATCGCAGCCAGGGGATACCGCCGGGCCGAGGATTCCACGATGCGCGGTAGACGCGGCGCACGACATCCTGGCGCAAGACGAAGCCCAGATCGGCCCTGAACTCGGGGTCGATGTGCGTGAGGTCGAAGCTGGCGCGCCACAGGTCGCTCTGCCAGGCGACGCGGACCTGTCCTGCGAACTTGCCGTCTTCGAACGTGTCGTCGGTGGCACGGGCAGCGAACCCGGCGATGTTGAGGTTGTCGAAGAACGTGAAGCTCGCGTCCGCGCCGACTACCGTGTTGGTGCCGCCGTCCGCTCTCTCGACGTTGGTGACCAGTGCCCCGACGTTGGATCGGGACAGCACATCCTGTCGCCAGCGCAAAGCGGTGAATTGCTGGCCGCCGACGAGATCCGGGGTATCGGTGCGGACGTGCAGCAGGCCCATCGTGCCACCGGCCACCTTGCCCGTCATCTTGGCGCCGAAGTCGATCGGCACCGGCTTCCCCGAGTCCGACAGACCGATGTTGCGCGAGTGGTACAGACGCAGCAGGGGGGCCTCGGTGCTTCCGTCGCCGCCGCGCGGCCCGAAGCTGAAGTTGTTGGCGCCCTCGAGGAAGAAGTCGCGCTTCTCGGGGAAAAAGAGCGAGAAGCGCGTCAGGTTGACGCGCTCGTCGTCGAGCTCGACCTGCGCGAAGTCGGTGTTGTAGGTGAGGTCGGCAGTGAGCGTGGAGGTGAGCTGGATCTTGAAGTCATCGATGCCGAGCTGCTGATCGACGCTGTTGGTCCGCGTCGGATCTTCAAACAGCGACGTCGAGGTTCCGAGGAAGTAGGGTCGGAGCCGGAACCGTTGTTTCAACGACAGGTTCTCGAAGCCGCGTAGGTCGCCTGCCTGCGATACGGCGATGAACCGGAAGTCGCGTCGGTAGTTGCTCCACGCCACCGATTCGTTCTTGCGCCGTATCTGGCGCTCGAAGTCGATCCCCCAGCCCGAGGCGCTCGTGGAGTAACGGAGGATGCCGAGTGGGATCACGAGCTCGGCCTCCCAGCCGCGCGAGGTGATCTGCGCGGCGGCGTCCCAGGCCTCGTCCCAGTCGGAGTTCACCTCGCTCTCGTTACGGATGGTGGCGTCGTAGCGGGCGCCGAGCGGGTTGACGCGGAACAGGAACGCGCTGCGACCGTCGTTGAAGGTGTCGAGCACGACGCTCACCGTGTCGTCCGAGCCTCGGTTATCGCCGCCACCGCCACGCCCTCCTCCGCCGAGCGCGTCCCGGCGTAGCTCGCTGGCGAGGATCGCGCCGGGATCGCTGTCATACGCAATCACGCCGATGTACAGGTTCTCGTCGTCGTAGAGGATCCGCACCTCGGTGCGCTCCGAGGCCCCCTGGCCCTGCCTCGGCTCGCGCTGCAGGAAACCGCTGGCGACGTCGGCCAACGCCCAGCTCGCATCGTCCACGATCCCATCCATTACCGGCGCCTCGGTGGCGCGCGACACGGCCATTTCCGGCCGGACCCCGGGTGCACGCATCGTTGGCGATACGCCGACGTGATCGGGCTGGATCGGCTGCTCCGGGTCGGAGGGGCTATCGCCCACCGAAGGACTGGTCTCGACGCCCGACACGGAATCCGCGTGGATGCCCGCCCACGCCGTCACCCGGGTCGGGTCGCCGACCGGCGCGAAGCTCGATCGCGGGGGTCCGTCGAGCTCGTTCGGTGCCACCATCCGCACGGGGATGACCCTTGGGACGGTCTGTGGGGGCACGGAGGCCGGCATGGCGCGACGACGCGCCGTCGAAGGTGACGGGGACCGTTCGGTGCCGCTGTCCGGTGTGACCAGACGAACGGGGAAGCTCGCGGGTCGCCTCGGTTCCGTGGCTTCGGAGGCACCGTCGTCCGGGCGTTCCGCTGCCACTGCCTCATCCTGGCGCTCTTGCTGCGCCGGGTCGTCCTCGGACTGACTCGGCCTGTGCGCGCTTGGCGCCGCGGCCACCAACAGGGCGAGGCATACGGACAGGACGCACTTGTGCTTGAGCAATATGAGCGGCTCGGGTGGGACGCCGTGACATGGATGACGGTCTGACGGGTCACGTTACAGCGTCCGCCGGACAATGAGAAAGTCGGCCAGCGTAGCAGCGGTAATGGCCGGCCAGGCACGGCCATCGGCCGTGTGCAGGGGCGGATGGAGTGCGGCCCTCTTTTCCATTGTAACGGGAGGACTTTGAAGCTAACGTCCAGCAGCCGTTGAGGGCGGCGCCTGGGCCGCTCGCACGACTTTTCAGCACGCTACCTCCTGAGAGGATCGGACGATGCAGACGGCCCGGCAAGTACCTCATCAGCGCGGCCATTCATTACGGTCGGGCCATTCGTCACTCCGCCTATGGCTGGCGATCTCGGCGGTCATGTTGTTGCTTCCGATGGCCTGTGGTCCGGCTTCCGAGCCCGCGGCCGCGTCAGCGACCTCGACGGCGGCGGGTGCGTCGATGGACGTGCCACCCCGCGTCGAAGCGGACGGCGAGACGCTCGAGGGCGTGTACTTCGGCTCCGACGGTCGGCAGGTGGCGTTCAAGGGCGTGCCCTACGCGGCCCCCCCGGTGGGTGATTATCGCTGGCGGCCGCCGCGTCGCATCGAGCCGCGCTCGGGTGTCCAGTCCGCCGCGACCTTTCCGCCCCCGTGTGCGCAGACCCAGAGCAACCTCGACTGGTACGGGGCCGTGGCCGAGAGCCTCGGGCAAGATGCGAGCGTCGTCTTCGGCGTTCCGCCCGTGAGCGAGGACTGCCTGTACCTGAACGTGTGGACGACCAACTGGCAGGGCGACACGGCACAACCGGTGATGGTGTGGATTCACGGCGGTGGCAACACTGTCGGCTGGTCGACCGAGCCGCCGTACCAGGGACACCACCTGGCCCGTCGGGGGGTGGTGGTGGTCAGCATGAACTACCGCCTCAACCACTTCGGTTTCATGGCCCACCCGGGGCTGACGGCTGAATCCGAGCACGGTTCGTCGGGCAACTACGGACTGCTCGACCAGATCGCGGCCCTGCAGTGGATACAGCGCAACATCGCCTCGGTCGGCGGCGACCCTGACCGGGTGACGATCTTCGGCGAGTCGGCCGGGGGCCGCGACTCGACGTTCCTGATGACGGCGCCCCTTGCGGAGGGTCTGTTCCACGGCGCCATCTCGCAGAGCGGCGGCTATCGGTTCGCGTCGTACAACAGTCTGGCGGAGGCTGAAGAACGCGGTCGGCAACTTGGCCAAGCGCTCGGCGGCCGTGCGGCAAGCGCTGATCCCGCCGAGGCGGTGGCGGCCCTGCGCGAGGCGAGCATGGAGGACATCCTCGGTGTCCCGATGCCGCCGGGCCGCGGCGGTGTGAATTTCGACGGCTGGGTGTTGCCGCGCCCGCTGGGGGAGACCTTTGCGGCCGGCGATCAGCATCCGGTGCCCTTGATGATCGGTTCCAACGCCAACGAGGCCGCGATGGGCGCGCGCGAGATGCCGGCGGATCAGTTCGAGGAGATGGTCCGCGACCGCTACGGCTCGCTGGCCGAACGAGCTCTGGAGATCTATCCAGTCGACGGGGCCACGGCGTCGGCGAGTTTGGTGGACCGCTTCTTCACCGACAATGGCCAGGGCTGTGGCTCCAAGCACCTCATCGCAGGCATGACACAGACTGGCGCCAAGGCGTGGCTGTACTACTTCAGTCGCGTACAGCCCGGCGGGACTCTGGGCGCTTTCCACGGCGCCGAGATCCCCTATGTGTTCAGCACTCCTGACAGCTGGATGCCCTGGGACGCGACCGACGCCGCGCTGGCCGAGGCGGTTGGCGGGTACTGGACACGCTTCGCCGCCACCGGTAATCCGAACGGTGACGGTTCGACGGTCTGGCCGGAGTGGGACGCGGCATCGGAGGCCTACCTCGAGCTCGGCGACCAGGTGCGGGCCGGTTCCGGCCTGCGCGCGGACGCGTGTGCCCTGTACGACGAGGCTGTGGCCATGAGGGCGCAATAGTAGGGAATCTGGAGACACGCGTGAAGCTCCGCTGCGTCGTACTGGGACTGGTCTGGCTGGCCGGGTCTGTGTCGACTGGTCCGGGATCAGCGAGTGCAGTGGGTGCGGGCGACAAAGGAGTCGACCGCATCGTCGTGGTGGGCGGCGGCGTCTCCGGCCTGACTGCGGCCCGCGACCTGCAAGACGCCGGTTTCGAGGTCGTCGTCCTCGAGGCCAAGGATCACCTCGGCGGCCGGGTTTGGACCGACCGCAGCACGGGGTTCCCGCTCGACATGGGAGCGAACTGGATCCAAGGGGTCGACGGCAACCCAATCACGACGCTGGCCGATGGGCTCGGACTCGAGCGGGTCATGACCGAATGGGAGAGATGGATCGACTATGACGCTGACGGTACTCGGGACCCGCTCAGCAGTGCGCAGTACACAGAGTGGGAGGGCGTCTTGCAAACGTACACCCGTGACTTCGTGCGTCGGTCCCCGAACGCAACGATCCAAGCAATGGTCGATGCGGCGCGTCGCGCGGGTGAGCTGAATTCCCTCACCGATCGCCAGCTCGACTACCTACTCAACAGCTATGTGGAGTTGGAATACGCCGCCGATGCAGCGCAGATGTCGGTTCGGGGCCTCGACGAGGGCGGCGCGTTCGGCGGCGGGGATGTCGTTTTCCCCGGCGGCTACGATGCCATCGTCGAATCCCTGGCATCAGGCCTCACGGTGCACCTGTCGACGGTGGTCACGACCATCGAGCATGGCCGCTTCGGGGTGCGCGTTCGCACCGACCAGGGCACTTTTGAGGCGGATCGAGTCGTGGTGACGCTCCCCCTGGGGGTGCTCAAGTCGGGGACCGTGGAGTTTTCCCCGCGACTCCCGATCTGGAAGCGCAAGGCTATCGAGAGGCTTGCGATGGGGGTCCTCAACAAGGTCTGGCTCGTGTTCGCGGACGTGTTTTGGGACGCGGACCAACATTGGATCGGCTATCTGAGCGAAGACAAGGGGCGATTCGCGGGCTGGCTCAATCTCGCCGCTCACACGGGCGCACCAGTGTTGCTCGCGTTCAACGCCGGAGCCTACGGTAACGAGGTCGAAGCGCTGAGCGACGAGCAGACAGTCGAGCAGGCCATGCGTGTACTGCGCACTCTGTATGGGGCTGCCGTGACCGAGCCTGTGGCCGCCAGGATCACACGCTGGAACTCTGACCCGTTCGCCTACGGCTCGTACTCTTACCTGCCGCCCGGTGCCAGCTCGGTCCATCGGCGCCGGTTGGCGCGCTCCATCAACGGCCGACTGTACTTTGCGGGCGAGGCCACCAGCTGGGAATACCCTGCGACAGTGCATGGCGCCTATCTGTCAGGCGTACGAGCGGCGGACGCCATCAAGGATAGATAGCATCCGCGCTCTGGGAGCCCCAAGACTATCTCCACCGCCAGCTGCCGCATGCCCTGCTGCGGCGCCGGAGATGATGAACAGGACGCGGCGAGTGGCAGCGCATTCTCGATACAGATTTGACTAATATTAGATATTACTAATATGATTTGAGCTTGCGCATGACCTGTCGTAACGGAGGCCCCCGTGGATTCGGATATTGATCGCCTAATCGGAGCCGTCAACAGAGAAATCGCGAGCCGCGAGGTAGACGGCCATTCGGCCCGAGTGCTGGTGGCGACGCGGACGTATGACACCACCCTGGACGACCTGTGGGACGCCCTGACCAACGCCGACCGGATTCAGCGCTGGTTTCTTCCGATCTCCGGTGATCTGCGCCAGGGCGGTCATTATCAGTTCGAGGGGAATGCCGGGGGCGAGATCACGTTCTGTGAGCCGCCGCATCACCTGGCGGTAACGTGGGGCATGCACGAACAGGTCAGCTGGGTGCGAGTGGACCTGTCGGAGGTGGAGACGGGTGTGACGACGCTCCGTCTCGAACACGCCTGGGTCCCGGACGAGACGTGGGACCAGTACGGACCCGGGGCCGCGGGTATCGGTTGGGAGCAGGGTCTGTTGGGGCTAGAAACGCATCTCGCCGACAACCCGAGCCTGAGCCCTGAATCCGCCGTCGAATGGCTCGCATCGGACGATGGGAAGGTGTTCGTGCGTGCAAGTAGCGATGCGTGGTGCGCGGCGGCGATCTCTGCGGGCGCCGATCATCAGACGGCACAGGCCCGCGCCGAGCGGTGTCGTGCCGCGTATGTGGGTGAGACCGAGGTCGCCGAGTAAGACCGGTGTACGCATTCGACGTTCTCGGGCAGCCCGTTCGGCGTCGGATCCTGGAGATCCTCCGTGAGGGCGAGCATTGCTCAGGCGACGTGGTCGAGATGATCCACGAAGAGTTCGGGATTTCCCAGTCCGCAGTCTCACAGCATCTCCGCATCCTGCGAGATAGCGGCTTCGCATCGGCTCGAAACGATGGGGCGCGGCGCATGTACGTGATTGACACGGCGCCGATGCGGGAGGTCGATGTGTGGCTCGAGCAGTTCCGCACGCTCTGGGAACAGAAGCTCGACGCACTCGCCACCGAGGTGGCGCGCGGTAAACGGGTCCGACGAAAGGCCAGGGAGGACAGGGCATGACCGTCGGCGGCAACCTTCGACGTCGACGTCCGAACTAAGGGTTCACTCGGCGATTTTCCGGTTGGGTCGTGGGGCAGCAGCGTCACGGTCCCATCGCTATCGCGAACTCGGACGCGGCTGCCACCAGCCTCACCCACGCCGCGATGGACCAAGCGCACCGCGCCGTACAGGAGCTCCTGACCGATGTCGTGCGTCCGGAATTTCAGTATCCATGGGCGGAGCGCACCTGAGCCCGTTGACGAGAGCCGCAGCCGACGGGCAGCGCGCTGCCACCTGTCGTCCCGCCTCACTGATGAGTACAGTTCTTGCGCTATCGCCTGAAAATTCTGCGGGCGGTGAACCGCCGTCCTGGGCTGCACGAATGCGCCACTGGGAGATCTGGACCGATGAGAAAATCATGTGTGCTTGCCTTGAGCTTGGTCCTCGCCACCGCGACGCCGCTCCTGGCGCAGGGTCAGGGGCGCCCGCGGTTGGATGTCAATACGCCCCGACCGATCGACGCGCTTGACACCGTGTGGATCGAAGACATGACGTGGATGGAAGTGCGCGATGCGGTCGCTGACGGAAAGACAACGGTCATCCTTGCTGCCGGAAGCGTCGAACAGAACGGTCCCTACGTACCGGGCGCCAAGCACGACTATGTCCTGCGAGCAACGGCAGAACCGATCGCCCGCAAGCTGGGCAACGCTCTGGTTGCCCCGACTGTGCGCTACGAGCCCGGCGATCCGGAAAATCCCCGTTTCCCGGGCTCGATCCGGGTACGCATGGAGACCTACAAGGCGATCCTGGCCGACGTGGCCACGAATCTGAAGCAGCAGGGCTTTCGCAACATCATCCTGATCGGCGACAGCGGCGGAAATCAGCGCGGCCTGGAGGAAGTCGCCAGTGAGCTGAACGCCATGTGGCACGGCAGCGAGACCGCGGTTCATTTCGTACGCGAGTACTACGACAGCTGGTATGTGGCCGAAGATGCGGTCGAGCAGGTTGCTGGCCAGGCCGAAGTTCCGGAAGGTATCCACGACGACTACAGCGTTACTTCGATCATCATGACCGTGAATCCGGAAGCGGTTCGCTACGACCAGCGTGTCGCCGCTGACAAGGCCACCATCAACGGGATCAGCATCGTGCCGAAAGAGCAGGCGATCGCCCACGGACGAAAGCTGGTCGAGATCCGCGTCGACGAGACTGTCGCAGCGATCCTGCGAATGGTTGGCGCAAGCAGCACCAACGAATAATGGCTTCGCGGTCTATCTAGCTCCTCCCGGTATAATCGGGCTGAACAAGCCCATGCGGCCGAATTAGGCCATGCAAGGTGAAGGAGAGGCGATGCGAGGCTCCAGGATGCTCGTCCTTGCCGCCGGATTCCTTTGCCTCGGCCTGGCGGCGCGAGCGGGCTCGGCAGCGAGCGTTGGCGCGCAGCCCACAGAGCGCGCGGGGCAGGCGGTGGCGGACCCGAGCGCCGTGGCGCACAACGTCGCGATCGGTCGCTACTGCGTTCGTTGCCACAACGACGACACCCTGCGGGGCGGCCTGACGCTAGAGGGATTTGACGTTGCGGCGGCGGCGGAGAGCCGGGAGCTGGCGGAGAAGATCATTCGCAAGCTGCAGGCCGGCATGATGCCGCCACCCCTGTCGCGTCGGCCTGATCGCGACAGCGTGAACGCGATGACGGCGGCGCTGGCGTCACGCCTCGACGCTGCCGCCGATACCGACCCGCGCGCTGGCGGTCGAACCTTCCAGCGCCTCAACCGAGCCGAGTACGAGCGCTCCGTGCACGCCCTGTTGGGGATCGAGATCGACGCCAGCGCTTATCTCGCGGCGGACACGATGAGTGCCGGGTTCGACAACATTGCCGATGTCCAGAGTGTTTCGACAACCGTAATGGAGGGCTATCTGAGCGCCGCCAGCGAGATCAGCAGGCTGGCGGTCGGCGACCCGAGCGCCAGCCCCGGAGAGACGAGCTATCGCCTCGATCGGTACGTGTCTCAGACGAAACGCGTCGAGGGTGCTCCGTTCGGCACCCGCGGCGGACTGTCGGTCATCCACAACTTCCCATCCGACGGGGAGTACGTCTTCACGCTGGCGTTCCAGGATGCGCCGGTTGCCCTCGTCTTCGGCAAGACCACCTACCACGATGAGCAGATAGAGATCTCGATCGATGGGGAGCGGGCGGCGTTGCTGGACATCGATCGCCGCATGGACGCAGACAACGGGAGCCTCCAGACGGCTCCGATCGTCGTTCGAGGCGGGCCGCGGCGTCTCACGGCGGCGTTCCTTCGTAAGTTCGAGGGGCCGGTGGCCGACGTGCTCTCGCCACACAAATGGAGCCTGGCCGACAAGGACACCGGCCTGGTGTTCGGACTCACGTCGCTACCTCACCTACGGGTCCTGGCGGTGGCGGGGCCCTACAACGCCAGCGGCATGTCCGCCAACGCAATCCGCCAGCGTATCTTCAGCTGTCGACCGACAGCAGCTGACGAGGAGGCCGCCTGCGCTCAGGAAATCATCGGCCGGCTTGCAGCCGAAGCGTACCGGCGGCCACTGACCGACCGGGATTTCGCACCGCTGATGTCGTTCTACGAGGCGGGCGCCGCCGAGGGCGGCTTCGAGGTCGGGATTCGCTCCGCTCTGGAGGCGATTCTGGCGAGCCTGCACTTCGTGTTCCGGATCGAGGAGCCGGCGGTGCAGAACGATGCCGGCGCCCTGGGCCACATGAGGCTCAGCGACATCGCGCTGGCTACCCGCCTCTCCTTTTTCCTCTGGTCGGCGCCACCAGACGACGAGCTCAGCGGCTTGGCTCGCGAGGGGCGGCTCTCGGATCCTGCGGTGCTCGAGGGTCAGGTGCGCCGGATGATCGCCGATCCCCGTTCCGAGGCCCTCGCCACCCGCTTCGCGGCGCAGTGGCTGCAGCTGCGGGCGCAGGACCGTGTGCACCCGGACTCCTTGATGTTCCCTGACTACGATCAGCAGCTGGCCGACGCTATGCGCCGCGAGACCGAGCTGCTTTTCTACAGCCTGCTACAGGAAGATCGCAGCATTCTCGAGTTGCTGACCGCCGACTACACCTTCGTCAACCAGGCGCTGGCCGAGCACTACGGCATGCCGGGGGTTATCGGAGAGCACTTCCGCCGGGTGACGCTGGACGGCAGCGAACGCAGGGGTGTCTTGGGCCACGGAAGCGTGCTGACGCTGACCTCGCACGGCAACCGCACCTCGCCGGTGCTACGCGGCAAATGGGTGATGGAGGTCTTGCTGGGGAGCCCGCCGCCGCCGCCGCCGGCCGACGTGCCGTCGCTGGACGAGACCGACGAGGCTGCCGACGGTCGCCTGCTCACGGTGGGTGAGCGGATGGAGCAGCACCGCCGCGATCCCGCCTGTGCGTCGTGCCACCGCGTCATCGATCCGATTGGCCTGGCGCTGGAGAACTTCGACGTCACCGGCGCCTGGCGCTTCAAGGACAACTGGGCCATCGTCGCGTCGGCAGGTCAGCTGTACGACGGCAGCGCCATCGACGGCCCCGAGGATCTGCGGCAGGCGTTGTTGCAGTACTCCGAGGCGCTGATCACGAGCTTCACGGAGAACTTGATGGCGTATGGATTGGGTAGGCGAGTAGAGTACGCTGATATGCCGGCGATTCGTCGGATCGTCCATGCTGCGGCCGGCGACGGTGACCGTTTGCCTTCTGTGGTGTTGGGGGTGGTGAAGAGCGCCGCGTTCCAGAGCAACGAGCAACTCCGTCGAGTCGAAGTCACGGATGGCGGCGCGTCGCGGAGTCGATGAAGAGCGTCGAGGAGGATTGATGTACATCACGGGAAAGCGGATTCCGCGGCGTACCGTCCTGCGTGGGGTAGGCGCGTCGGTGGCGTTGCCGTTCCTGGATTCGATGGTTCCAGCGGGGACCGTTTGGGCGAAGGTCTCCGATGAGCTCGATCCGGTCCGTCTGATCTGCCTCGAGATGGTCCACGGCGCTGCGGGGAGCAGCAAGTACGGCGCCACCAAGAACTACTGGGCCCCGGCCGAGGAAGGCCGCGAGTTCGACTTGAGCCCCAGCGCGTTGAGATCGTTGGAGCCGTTCCGCGACTATCTGACGATTGTCAGCAACACCGACATCGAACCGGCGGAAGCAGTCATACCCAAGGAGATCGGCGGTGACCACTACCGCTCCAGCGCTTGCTTCCTGACCCAGGCTCACCCGCGCCAGACGGAAGGGTCCGACGTCGAGGCCGGCACCTCGCTCGACCAACTGTACGCACAGCGCTTCGGCCAGGACACCCCGGTCCCGGCGATGCAGCTTTGCATCGAGAACGTCGATCAGGCGGGGTCGTGCACCTACGGCTACGCTTGCGTCTATTCCGACACCATCAGCTGGGCCTCTGCGACCGAGCCGCTGCCGATGATCCGCGACCCGCGGGCGGTGTTCGATCGGCTGTTCGGCGCTGGCGGAACGCCGGCGGAACGCGCCGCCCGGCGGCGCAGCAAGGCCAGCATCCTGGACTGGATCGCACGGGAGGCCGCCTACCTGAGGGCAGAGGTCGGGCCCGAGGACCGCCGCCGATTGGACCGGTATCTGGAGAACGTTCGCGAGGTCGAGCGCCGCATCCAGAAGGTCGAGGAGCACAACACCAGCGGTGAGCTACGGCAGCTCCCCGAAGCCCCGGCCGGCGTACCCGATTCCTTCGGCGATCACGTCCGGCTGATGTTCGACCTGCAGGCGTTGGCGTTCGCCGCCGATGTCACGCGCGTGTTCTCGTTCAAGCTCGGGCGCGATGTCTCGGGCCGGATCTACCCCTCGAGCGGCGTCAACAAGCCGTTTCATCCGGCCTCGCATCACGGCGATGTGGAGCAGAACATCGACGACTTCGCGCAGATCAACAACTACCACCTCAGCCTGGTTCCGTACCTGCTCGAGAAGCTGCAAGACATGACCGAGGGCGACTCGAACCTGCTGGACAAGAGCATGGTGATCTACGGCTCCCCGATGGGAGATCCCAATGTGCACAACCACAAGAGGTGCCCGCTGTTCATCGTCGGTGGTGCGAAGGGTCGTCTCGACGGGAACCTGCACCTGCGGGCGCCGGATGGAACTCCCATGGCCAACGTCATGCTCAGCCTGCTGCACACCCTCGGATTCGACGACATGCAGAGCTTCGGGAACAGCTCCGCGCCGTTCGCGTTGACGGACTGAGCGTTCTTACCAGCTCGAAGGAGGAAAGCGGGACGATGTCGCGATCCGCACGAGCGGCCGTCACCGACCGTCGCACCTGGGGCCTCGTCCTGTTGCTGGCCCTCTGGGCGCCCACCCTGCTTGGCGCGAGTCCCGAGGATGCGTTCGTTGCCGACGCCGCCATGCGCGGCGACACCGAGACCGCCCGCTCGCTGCTGAGGAGCGGGGAGGACGTCAACGCCGCGCAGGCGGATGGCATGACGGCTCTCCACTGGGCCGCCGTCAACGACGAGGGCGAGCTCGCCGAATTGCTCATATACGCCGGTGCCAACCTGAAGGCGGGGACGCGGATCGGCAACTACGCGCCCCTGCATCTCGCCAGCCGAGCGGGTAGCGTCGCCGTCATGGCGACGTTGCTGGAAGCCGGTGCCGACGCTGACGCGCCGACGACCGCCGGTGGCGCACGGCCGCTCCACTTCGCTGCCGAGATCGGTAGCACCGAGGCCATCGCGCTCTTGCTCCAGCACGACGCCGACATCGACGCCGCCGAGGCCGCCTGGCGCCAGACCCCGCTGATGTTCGCCGCCGCTTCGGGCCGGGTCGACGCGGTGAAGCTGTTGTTACGCCACGGCGCCGACCCGGCGATGACGAGCAACGTCGTCGACATCGTCGAGCGCGGCGCGTGGGACCGCGAAGAGATGCGTCGCCGAGCCCAACAGAAGGCCGCGCTGCGCGCCCTCGAGGAGGAGGAGGAGGAGGAGGAGCAGCAGCCAGCAGCTGAGGGCGAGGAAGGCGAGGAGGCGGAAGAAGGCGAGGAAGCGGGGGAGGAGACTCCCGTCGGCGAGAGCCCCGAGAACGAGGAAACGGCTCAGGGTGAGGAGGCCGTCGAGGGCGAGGAGACTGTCCAGGGCGAAGAGGCTGTCGAGGGTGAGGAGGCTTCGGGCGAGGGCGAGGGTGAGTCGGAAGCGGCGGAGCCGGCGGACACCACCGAAGCCGAGCGGGTGCGCGAGGAGGCGGTGCGGCTCGCCGGCGAGGGGACGGAGGAGCAGGTCGAGGACGGAGCCGAGAGCGAGAGTGAGGGCAAAGGCGAGTCCGAAGAGGAAGGTGAGGGAGGTAAGAAGGCGCCCCCGGAGCGGCCATCCTTCTTCGACCTCGTGTTTGCTCATGGAGGGTTGAGCGCGTTGCACTACTCCGCTCGCGAGGGCTACACGGACACGGTACTGGCGTTGCTCGAGGCCGATGCCGATATCAACCAGGTGAGCGCCGGGGACCAGACCAGCCCGCTGCTGATCTCGATCTTGAACGGCCACTTCGATCTGGCACTGATCCTGTTGGAGGCCGGCGCGAATCCTCAGCTGGCGAGCGAGAACGGCGCCACGCCGCTGTTCCTGGCGCTCAACGCGCGCTGGATGCAGAAGTCGTCCTACCCGACGCAGCAGGACGCCGCTATGCAGCAACGGGCAACGTACCTGGAGCTGATGGAGGCGTTGCTAGCCGCGGGGGCAGATCCCAACGCGCGACTGAAGAAGCACCTCTGGTACAACGGCTTCAACTTCGATCTGCTGCCGGACGCAACCGGCGCTACGCCATTCTGGCGAGCCGCCTTTGCCCTTGACGTCGACGCGATGAAGCTCCTGATTGCCTACGGCGCCGATTCGGATGTCGCGACGATCAAGTTGCCGGAACGGCGGCGTCGCCGGGGTCGCTCGCAACAGGAGGAGGACCAGTCGGGACTGGCACCCGTAGAGATCGGAGGCCCGGCAGCCTATCCGATCCATGCCGCGACGGGCCTGGGCTATGGCGAGGGGTTCGCCGCCAACCAGCACCGTCACGTGCCGGACGGCTGGATGGCAGCACTGACGTATCTGGTCGAAGATCTCGGCGCCGACGTCAACGCTCGGGACCACAACGGCTACGCACCGCTACACAATGCGGCGGCGCGCGGCGACCTGGATGTGGTGCGCTATCTCGTATCGCACGGCGCCGACGTCACCGCCGTGAGTCGCAAGGGGCAGACCACCGCTGACATGGCGAACGGTCCTGTTCAGCGCATCCAGCCCTACCCAGAAACCCTGACGCTGCTCGAGTCGCTGGGCGCTGAGAACAACCACAACTGCATTTCTTGCTGATCGCGCTCCGCAGCGCCTTGATGGCCGCCTGTCGGGAGGGGTGAGTCCTCGAGCAGCTGGCACACCTTGCCTAAGCCCCTGCATCGAGGTGCTCGGTGACCTCATGGAGGCCCGCTTCACCCGAACGCGAGATCAACTCGAGGCTGCGCTAATGAGAATCGCGGCCGCCAGGGCCTCACTGAAAGTGCTCAGGGCCGTGGCAAGCTGCTCTTCGGTGACGATTAGCGGTGGGATCCAGCGGACCACGTTCTTGTAGCTGCCGCAGTTGAGCAGGAGCAACCGACGACGCAGGGATTCCGCCAGCACGGCGTCGGCCGTGGCGGCGTCCGGGCTGCCATCGGGAGCGGTGAACTCGAGCCCCAGCATCAGGCCGCGGCCCCGCACATCGCCGATAACGGGGTACTCGGCCTGGAGCTCGCGCAGCTTGTCCAGCAGAAACGCGCCGCAGACAGCGGCGTTCTCGACCAGCTTGTCGTCGCGAATGACGTCAATCGTCGCGCTGGCGGCAGCTGCGGCTACGGCGTTGCCGCCTCCATAGGTGCCGCCGTGGGTGCCAGCCGGCCACCTGTCCATAAGCTCCGCCCGCGAAGCGATGGCCGAGATCGGCATGCCGCTGCCCAGTCCCTTGGCCATGACGAGGATGTCCGGCTCTATGCCGGCGTCTTCGAAAGCGAAGAATGTGCCGGTGCGTCCGAAGCCCGTCTGCACCTCGTCGAGGACCAGCAAGATCCCTTCCTGGTCGCAGAGGGCTCGAAGCCCTTGTAGGAAGGCTGGCGGCGCCGGCACATAGCCGCCTTCGCCGAGGACGGGTTCGATGACCAGTGCCGCCGTCTCGTCGGGCGCCGTCTGGCTGTGGAGCAAGAGGTCGAGCTGCCTCAAGCAGAACTCGGTCGTCTGGGAGTCATCCCAGCCGTACGCATAGCTGGACGGAAACGGTGCGACGAACACGCCACCGGGCAGGGGCTGATAGTTGTGGCGGTAGACTGTCTTCGAGGTCGTCATCGCCATGGTCTGGTGAGTCCGGCCATGGAAGCTTCCCTGGAAAACTACGATGTTGCGGCGGCCGGTCGCCGACCGGGACAACTTGACCGCTGCCTCCACCGCCTCCGCCCCGCTGTTGGAGAAAAAGAACCGGTCGAGGGACGGCGGAGTTACCTCATTGAGCTTTCCGGCCAACTCCACGGCAACAGGTGGGATCACGATGTTCATCTGACCGAAGATGAGAGCGGACGCCTGCTCCTGGATCGCCCTTACCACCGCCGGATGACAGTAGCCGGTGTTGAGGACGCCGATTCCAGAAGTGAAGTCGGTATAGCGATTGTCGTCGTCGTACAGGTACACGCCCTCGGCGCGCACCGGCTGTATTCCCGTCAAATGCGTCCAGACGGGCGATAGCAATTCGGTCGTTGCTGGCATGTTTCGATGGCCTCCCGCGCTGCCTTGATCGCCGAGATCCTACTATTGCTCTGGAGGGCACGCAGGATCGTCGAGGGCGTGAGCTCGGCTTTCGCAGCACTCTCTTGCGAAAGCGGGCACCGCTGGCTTCTTCGATCGCTCGCCTCCGCTGTCCAGAGAGGGAGCCGATGAGGCACCGCCACGTACCGGACGGGCTGGATGGCAGCCCTTAAAGGTCTGCTTCTAGCCGCAGGCATACAGCGGTGGCGCAACGGCGCGTCGCGACATAAGCCTCTCGGCCGATGGAATCCGGCACCAGACTCGGTCCCTACGAGATTCTCGAGCCGCTCGGCAAGGGCGGCATGGGCGAGGTGTGGCTGGCCGACGACAGCCGTCTGGGCCGCAAGGTAGCCGTGAAGGTGCTTCCCGAGGATCTCGCTGCCGACCCCGACCGGCTGGCGCGCTTCGAGCAGGAAGCTCGGGCGGCGGCTGCCCTGAACCATCCGCACATCGCGGTTGTGCACGACATCGGGGCGGAGGGCGAGACCCGGTTCATGGTGCAGGAGCACCTCGAGGGCACCACGCTCCGCGAGCCGCTCGACAAGGGCGCGCTGCCGCCGGCGCGGAGGCGAAGATTCGCCGTAAGCTCCTTGATGGGGCGGAGCTGGTGCCAACGGCGCTCGAGGTGCTGCTAGACGTGCTCGAGACTGGCACGCCGACAGAGCGAGTCAGGGCGGCTAACTCGGTCCTCGACCGTGGCGGGGTGCCGCGGAGCTCGCAGGTGGAGACGAGCCTGCGGGCGGATCTCCAGCTCTCAGGGAAGGCGCTGTTGGAGCTCGCGGCGCAGTCTGCCGAGCGGTGAGCCACTGGTGAGGCGCCGACCGATGGAGCTACCGAGCGACCCCAACGCCGACCCCTACGCCCAGGCGCCCGACGACGAGCCCGACGATACCGAGCACTAGCCCACGCGCAGGCAGTCGCCAACACGCATCCCCAGCTTCGGGCCCCTCGGTATGATCGGTCGGGTTCCCGACATTGCGGAGGGGGCCATCTCTTTGGAGGGGTGATGGATAACACCTGGATCGGCTTTCTCGCCGTCGTTGCGACCGTGATCGGCTCGCATACCTGGCTGCATCGAGACATAGTCAGCCTGCGCGAGCGCATGGCGAATATAGAAGGCAAGATGGATATTTTGATCGCCGCATTTGTCAAGCAGCCACGAACTTGACGGAGGCGCGGTGGACAACACTTGGATGCGAGGCGAACAAGGGCGGCGTTCAGGGCACGCTCTTCGACGTCTACGAAGGCAAGGAGGGCGAAACGTTTGAGGCCGGCTGGCGCAACAAGCTCATCCGGTTGCTTATGAGTTGCTGTTGGAACAGGGTTCTGGTATCTCCTCTCACTCCGGTGAGGGGAGCAGGGTCCCGGCCCCCGAGTCTTCGCGATTCAGGGGCCTGGTGTCGATCACTACTACTTTCTTGGGAACTCGGAAGGTGCAGTATCCAGATACTTGGGACGACCGCTTCACCTTGCTTCTGACAGCGTTTAACGACCATTGTGTGGACTACTTACTTATTGGAAGCATGGCTAAGTCGCATTACCATCAGCAGGTCAGCGTGGGCGATATGGACCTGCTAACGAATTGCACACGAGAGAATGCAAGAAGAGTAGAGGCCGCTTTCCGAGAGCGGAACTACGACCACGTGTTGCAGTTCGATCTGGCGAAGCTTGCCGAAGAGTCGAAGCGAATTGAATTATTCGACGGCGGCAACAAGATCGGGGATATCCTTACTCCTAGGCCGGGCTTTCGCTATTGCGACGCCGTCTCACGTGCAATCGATATAGAGGTTGACTGCATACCAGTTCGGATCGCATCCGAGCGTGATTTGAAAACGATCGACGCGCTGAGCGAACAGAGTGGGTAGCGAGCTTCGGGGCCGTGGAATTAAGCGGGATCAGCGCATTGACCTCCCCCCCTGAAACTGCCCGACGTAGGCACCAGCGGGTAGCGTCACGGTGTGGGGTGTGGCGGGGTACGGATCGGCGGCACGGATCACGGCGCCCTCGGGCGCGGCTGCGCAAGCTCCTGGAACGCCTGTTCTAGCTACTCGTCCATCGGGCGGACTCCTGGCCGTAGCCGGATAGGAGGATGACCGGCAGATCGTCCAGCGCCGGTAGGCGCTGCATCAGCTCGATGCCGCCGGTCCCGGGCAACAGCAGGTCCAGCAGTACCAGGTCGGGCCGGTGTGTCTGACCCAGATCATGAGATTCCATCTGGATCTGTTCTTGGGGGTCAGGTCAATGAAACCCTGATGTTGGACTGGACTTGTGCCGGCAAAGGAGCGTCACTGTGGGTGCCTTCGGCCGACGGTTCCGGACCGAACATATGTGCACGAAAACCCAACCCGGCATGGCTCCACGCGGGGCCGATGAGATGGCCGCCCTGCAGGAGCGGATCGCGGCGCTTGGGGCGATACAGCTGCCCACGCTGCGTGATGAATGGTGGCGTCTTTACCAGACCCCCCCGCCCCGGCGGCTGAGCCGCGATCTGCTGATCCGGGGCATCGCCTACAAGCTGCAGGAAAACGCCCACGGTGGCTTGAGCAAGGCCACCCAGCGCCGCCTTCGGACACTGGCCAAGACCTTCGCCCAGACCGGCCGTGTGGCCCCCGGGAGGGGTCGGCGGCTGCGCCCTGGCGCGCGGCTGGTGCGGCAGTGGCGCGGCCGGACCTACGTGGTCACCGTCACCGAAACTGGCTTCGAGTACACCGGTAAGCAGTATCGCTCCTTGAGCAGTATCGCCCGGCGTATCACCGGCGCCCATTGGTCCGGCCCCCGCTTCTTCGGCGTTCAGGGAGCGCCGCGCGCCAAGGGCTCGCCTTGAACGAGGCGACTGCTCCTGCCTGCCGCAACGGCAACTGGCGCGTGCGCTGCGGTATCTACACCCGCAAGTCCCACGAGCATGGGCTGGATCAAGCCTTCAACTCCCTGCAGGCGCAGCGTGAAGCCTGTGAGGCTTATATCGTGAGCCAGAAGCACGAAGGCTGGATGGCTCTACCCAATCACTACGACGATGGCGGTGTATCCGGCGCCACGATGAATCGGCCGGGGTTGCAGCGTCTGCTGGCCGATATTCAAGACCGGCGGATCGACGTCATCGTGGTGTACAAGGTGGACCGGCTGACCCGGGCGTTATCGGACTTCGCCCGCATCGTGGAGGTGTTGGAGCGGTACGAGGTGTCGTTCGTGTCGGTGACCGAGCAGTTCAACACCACCAGCTCGATGGGCCGGCTGACGCTCAACGTGCTGCTGTCGTTTGCGCAGTTTGAGCGCGAGGTCACCGGCGAGCGCATCCGCGACAAGATCGCCGCCTCCAAGAAAAAGGGCCTGTGGATGGGCGGCAACCCGCCCCTGGGCTACGACGTGCGGGACCGGAAGCTGATCGTCAACGAGCCGGAGGCAGAGACCGTCCGCTATATCTTCCGCCTGTACCGTCAGCTCCGATCGGTGCGGGAGCTCCGTGAGCGGCTTGTAGCCGAGGGCGTCAGGAGCAAGCGCCGGGTGCTGCGCGACGGCCGCGTCACCGGTGGCAAGCCCATCAACCGGGGGGCGCTGTATTACCTGCTGCGCAACCGCATCTACCGGGGACAGATCGTCCACAAGGACAAGGCCTATCCCGGCGAGCATGAAGCCATCATCGATCGGGATCTCTGGGATGCGGTGCAGGCGACCCTGACCGGCAACACCCGGGGCACCCGCCGCCGGGGCTCCCGGCGGCCCAGCCTGCTGACGGGCCTGCTGGTGGACGAGTGCGGCGAAGGCCTCACGCCCACTCATGCGGTCAAGAAGGGGCGGCGCTACCGCTATTACGTCTCCCGCCACCTGATCATCGAAGGCAAGAGAGCCGACCGCAAGGGGTGGCGCATCCCGGCGGCGGATCTGGAGGGTCTCGTCGTGGCCCGTCTCAGGGAATGGCTCACCGACCCGGCCGCGGTGAGCGCTGTTATGGAAGGCGAGTGCCCGGATGCGGCAGCCCTAGCAGCTTTGATCGCCAGCGTGCCAAGAGGCTCGCCGAACGGTGGCCGAGCCTGAGACCGGATCAAGCCGAGGCGTATCTGGAGAGCCTCCTGCGCCGGGTCATCATCCGGTCCGGCAGCATCCAGATAAAGATCGCCGCTGACCGGGTCACCGAGGCGGTGTGCTCGGAGTCCGATGGCCGGCCAGTGCCGCCATCAACCCTCACCCACGACACCATCACCCTGGAGATCCCTGCCGTGCTCCAGCGCGCCGGCATGGCGGTGCGGCTGATCGTCCCCGGCGCCGGGGGCGAGCCCCGGCCGGACCCGAGCCTGATGCGGCTGCTGGTGCGCGCCTTCGGGATCCGTGATCGACTGGACCGCAGCCCCGATCTCACCCTCCAGAGGATCGCTGAGGCCGAGGGTGTGGTGGCCTCCTACGCCACCCGGTTGCTGCGGTTGAGCTTTCTGGCGCCGGGTATCGTCGCGGCCATCCTCGAAGGCCGCCAACCGCCCGAGTTGACCGCCAACAAGCTCATGCGCGACACGCGACTGCCGCTGGAGTGGACCGCGCAGCGGCAGCGTCTGGGGTTTCCGACCGCCTAGTCTTGAATGGGCGCCGTCAGCGGCCAAAACCCGTACCACTGAAAGGGGCTCGAGAGACAATGGCGCCGAAAGCCGGCGCCGGAGCGCACCGTGGTGTCTCTGTTGGCATCAGGGGCAGCGTCGGGTGCCGCTAAAGCCCTGAGAATCAAAGGGATATCGGCCTCGATCTTGATAACTCCCGCAGTAATCTCAATGCTTCAAGTGGTAGGCGGTGCACCCAGTCTGGAGCGAACCTGTCTCTTGCCCGATTTCCCTATTTTAGCAGGGAAAATACAGGGGATTTTATCGGGATTCGGCGTCGAATAGGCCGAAGATCGAGGCCTCCTAACGCACTGATTTCATGGGTCTTAGGGGCCGAATTCCCTACGCGCCGGAACAGGGAATTTTCTGGCGGCGAACAGGGAATTTCTGCGGCCGAACAGGGAAATCCGTGCGCGGGAACAGGGAAATACGATCGGGGGGCTGGGTGGTCGTTTGCCGTGCCTTGGGCCGACGCGAACTTGACCGACGCCTCACTGGCTCACCGAGCTGCGGGAGCAGCTCGGGCGGTTGAAGCGTGAGCGACCGAAGCGGCGTGCGATTCGGTGTCCATTTCTCGGCAGCGGGAGGCCTGGATCGGGCCCCTGAGCGCGCCGCGAATCTCGGCTGCGAGACGATGCAGATCTTCGTCAAGAGCAACCGCCAGTGGGCGATGCGGCGCCTGCGGCGCGGCGAGGCCGCACGCTTCCGGGACGGTTGCGCCCGTCATGGGATCCACCCGGTGCTGGCACACGCCAGCTATCTGGTGAACCTGGCCTCGGGCGATGCGGAGCTACGGGTGCGCTCATGGCGCGCCTGTCGCGCCGAGTTGCGGCGCTGCCAGCGCCTCGGGATCGCGGGGCTGGTGGTGCACCCCGGCTCCTGCGGTGATCAGCCCCGTGCCCGGGCACTCGAGCGCCTCGAGGCCTCCGTCGCTGCGCTAACGCGGGGAATCGTAGGCAACACGACTGCTGCTGGAGGTGACCGCCGGCCAGGGCACGGTGCTCGGAGGGTGCCTCGAAGAGCTGGGCGAGGTTGTACGGTGCTTTGGCGCGGACCGCATCGGGGTCTGCCTGGACAGCTGCCACCTGCACGCGGCCGGCCACCGCCTCGACACGCCCCTCCGGGTGCGCCGGACCCTGGACGCGCTCGACCATGCGATCGGCTCCGACCGCATCCACGGTATTCATCTGAACGACTCCCGGGGCGGTGCCGGCTCGCGGCTCGACCGCCACGCCGGGAACCAGGTCGGTCCGCGGCGCCGTAGCCAGGTGCCTTGGACTGCTCCGCGCTGGAACTCGTCGCCTGCAATGCGTGCCCAGTAGCGTCGAAATTTGGCGTCGGTGCTGTAGAAGATCACCAACTTCGGGGCCGCTTCGCGGATCGACTGCTGGATGTACGAGATACGTCGGGGCGCGAGTCGAGAGTGATCCCCGGGGCCGACATCGATCGCATGCCTAACGCCCGCACGTGGACGCGCATCCCGACCCCATCGGTGCGGCGTCGCACCTCTTCTTGTTGAGCCACTTAAGCGGGTTGTTGGACCAGATCAGCCGCCACACGGGCTTCGGGAAGACACTGAAGGCCAAGAGTTCTAGAGACAGAATCACCAAGACGGCCCATTCGGCGCGCTGCAGCGTCGCAGCATCGATCCGGACGACCAGGCGCCTCCCCCCTTCTGCTGGCGCTGCCCATGAAGGACCTCGACCGGGCGGCCCGATGGTACGTCGAGGCATTCGGCCTCCGCTAGGTCGACCGACGCCTCATTCCTCACCCGAGCCTTGTCATCGAGCGCGACGGAGCGCAGCTGGGCTTTGCCATTCAACGGACGCGACCCGGCATAAGAGGGGCGCCGCGGGGCTGGTTACCCGACATCCACCGCGCCAAAGCCGAGCTGCTCGACGGGACGCGTAGGCAGACATGGGGTTCCCGGCCCGGTCGCTGCCTCTCCTTAGAGAGCGGGTCGGCCCCCCTCGATCGCGTGCGTTTCAGGGCCTGTCGATGTAGAACGACGCCACGACCGGAGCATGCGGGGAACAGCTGCGGAGCGCGCTCGACGCATCGAGGAACTGCGGTTCATCCCCGCGCGTGCGGGGAACAGACATGCCAGATGATACGCAACCGCTCACCGGTCGGTTCATCCCCGCGCGTGCGGGGAACAGGACGACGGGGCTGCGTGGTCCTGGGTTTCTTCCGGTTCATCCCCGCGCGTGCGGGGAACAGGGTTGAAAGTTGCATCACATGCAGCCTCCTTCCGGTTCATCCCCGCGCGTGCGGGGAACAGGACGCGACGATTCTGTACGCGGTCGACACCGCCGGTTCATCCCCGCGCGTGCGGGGAACAGGGCGCCGTGAATGTCTGCTGACGGCCTGGACTCGGTTCATCCCCGCGCGTGCGGGTGACCTGCCCCAAGTGTTTGGGCCACTTCGTAACTCATAGAATCGGTGCTGACAAGAGATTGTTGGAGCCGGCGAAGCGAAGCGCAGCCGGGTGCAACAACGTCGCTTCCGGCGCAGGCGGCTGATAACCCAATGAGCTATGGGGTCGCACCTGGTTGTATTCGCGCCGCCAGCCTTGCACCAAGCTTTCCGCCTCTTTGAGCGTGTAGAAGATCTCGCCGTTCAGCAGCTCGTCTCGTAGCTTGCCGTTGAAGCTCTCCACGTAGCCGTTTTCCCATGGCGAGCCGGGCTCGATGAACAGCGTCCTCACACCGATCCGCTCGAGCCACTCACGCACTGCCCGAGAAGTGAACTCCGGTCCGTTGTCGGAGCGGATGTGATCGGCAACACCCCGGTTCACGAACAGCTCAGCGAGTCGCTCCAGCACGTTCTCGGAGTTGAGCCTACGTGCCACGTCGATGGCCAAGCACTCTCTCGTGTACTCGTCCACGATCGTCAACAGACGAAGCGCTCGCCCGTCGTGAGTTCGTTCGTGTACGAAGTCATAGGCCCAGACGTGATCTGTCCTTTCCGGCCTCAGTCGCACACACGAACCATCGTTGAGCCAGAGGCGCCCTCGCTTAGGCTGTTTCTTCGGCACTTTGAGCCCTTCACGACGCCATAATCGCTCGATCCTCTTGTGATTCACTCGCCACCCCTCACGCGCCAACAGAGCGGTGATCCGCCGGTACCCATAGCGCCCATACTGCGTCGCCAGTTCGGTCATCCGCTCCACCAGCGCCGTCTCCTGCTGAGGCACCTTGGCTCGATACTGTTGCGTGGAGCGCACCTGGCCCAGCACTCTGCAGGCTCGCCTCTCGGACACCCCCAGCGACTGTTGCGCCTTGTGCACCGCCCGCCGTCGACGCGCCGGGCTCAGAAGTTTCCCGACGACACCTCTTTAAGGATGGCGTTGTCGAGCATCGTCTCCGCCAGGAGTTTCTTGAGCCGCCCGTTCTCGCGCTCCAGCTCCTTGAGCCGCCTCGCCTGATCCACCCTCAGGCCACCGTACTCCTTACGCCACCGGTAGTACGTGTTCTCGCTGATGCCTAGCTTCCGGCATGCCTCCGGGGTCTTGGCTCCTTTCGCTAGCTCCACCTCTGCCTCCCTGAGCTTGGCGATGATCTGCTCTACGGTGTGCCGCTTCCGCGCCATTGTTCCCCCTTCCCGAGCCATCCTGAGAGCCTCAAATCCTAACTCTCAAACTGGCCCGATTATTGGGGGGCAGGTCAAGCGGAATGCGCTTCTGATTGCAGGAAATGTTCTCACTGCTCCACCAGGTACGCTTCTGATCATTGATGAGCCGGAGAGGCACCTGCATCGATCCATCATTTCTCCATTGCTTGGCCAACTGTTCGAGCGGAGATCGGATTGTGGTTTTGTAATTTCCACTCACGATCATGATCTCCCGCTTGGGAATCCCGAAGCACGCACACTGTTGTTGAGGTCGTGCACTTTCGATGGGGAGAATGTCCACAACTGGGAAGCGGACGAATGGCCTGCAGGCGTTCCGATAGATGACGTTCTGAAACGTGACCTGCTCGGCGCGCGCCGAACGATTCTCTTTGTCGAGGGGACAGAGAGCAGTCTCGATAAACCACTCTACAGCTTAGTGTTCCCGATGGTGTCAGTGATACCGAAAGGTAATTGCTATGACGTTGAGCAAGCTGTCGTTGGGGCGCGAGCCGCCGAAACACTTCATTGGTTACGGGTATTCGGGGTTGTCGACAGCGATGGACTCGATGCGAATCAAAGGAGGGTTAAGCGAGAGAGAGGCGTGCATGCTCTGCCTTACTACTCGGTCGAGGCGATCTACTTCCACCCATGGATCATCGGACAGATTGCGTCTCGTCAGGCTTCCGTCTCAGGTGTCGATAGCTCAGCCTTGAGGAAGTCTGCGATTGTAGCGGGTGTCGACGCTGCTAAAGATCACACAGATCGCTTGAGCCAAAAGGCGGTCAAGAAAGCACTTCGGGAATCTATTATGGCGCAGATTCCGAATGACGACGACCTCCTTGCAGGCCAGAATATTCAGATTGTAAATGACTCACAGGCGATGCATGAGGCACGACTAAAGGCATTGGATGACGCGGTGGCAGACAGTAACTGGGAAGCAATTGTGACTCGATGCCCAATCCGTGAATCAAATGCGTTGGACCGTATTTCAAAGACACTTGGGTTTAGGGGACGTCAAGACTACCAGAAAGCGGTCAGGCATCTTTTATCCGAAGATCCCGATACGCTCAAATCTGTTCGTGGCTTGCTTGGAGACCTAACTACTGAGATTCTTGATTAGGTTCGATTGTGATGTGACGGATCTCGTGGGACAGTCGCCATTATGACTGTAACCGTTCTCGGAGTGCTTCGTAGGGGGTCTGGCCGGCGAATGCTCCGTGGGGCCGATCGAAGTTGTAGAAGCGCTCCCACGTGGCCAGCCGTTGCTCCAGATCGACATCGCCCTTGTAGCTCAGGAGCTGATAGCACTCCTGCGGATCCGTGCGATGGGAGCGCTCGACCTTCCCGGTCAGTTGTGGGGTGCGGGGCTTGATGAAGACATGCTGGATGCCGTGGTCCGCGAGGTGCCAATGAAACAGCGCCTGGAACTCATGGCCGCAGTCGGTGCGCACCGTGTGAATGCGGAAGGGAAACGTCCGGGCCACGTAGCCTGCGAAGGCGATGGCGTTCTGCTCTGTGTGCGCGCGCGGATCCGGGTGGCATCATCGATCGCCGTGTACTGGTAGCGACGGATTCGCTGCCCGGCTGGTCCTTGGAGCGTGAGGAACTTCACGTCGACCTGCCCGTGATGCTCGGGGATCTGTTTGGCATAGCGATGGGTATGCACGGCGCGCCGGCCCACACGATTGGGCACACGACGCAGCCCGTGGCGCCGCAGCATGCGGTAGACGGTGGCGTCCGAGACGTTCACGCCCTGGTAGCGCGCCAAGTACCAGACGATCCGCTTCGGGACGAGGTGATAGATCCGCCGCAAGTGCAGCACTTGCTCCGCGACTTCCGGGCGCGTGGGGCGCGGATGTGAGCGGGCCACCGAGCGCTTGTTGACGAGCCCGGCCTCGCCGTCGTGCTCAAACGCGGCCCGCCAGACATAGAACAGCGACCGAGGAATGCCAAAGTGTCGACAGGTCTTCCGGATGTTCCTGATTCGCACAGCGTACTCGAGTACTTGCCGTTTACGCCGAATGTCACGTTGTCCTTGGACACCATCCGCCTCCCTTCTTGGGGCTCCAGAGTGTCCAACGAGGTCCGTAATGTCTACAGTCTTATACGTGGGATGGACCTTCGATTGCATCCCGGTAGTGTGGCTCCTGCTGGCGGACTATGGGTAGTATGTCTGGGTGCACGGCTGGCTTGTGCTGGTGACGCTCGGGGCCGGCGTGTACGCTGCGGCCCGGTCGTTCTCGTTGGGCGCTGTGGGCCGCAAGGTGGATGTGGTCGAGTGGGCGATTCGCCGGGGAATAGGGCAGGATCCGGAGCTGGCGGAGGCGCTGGCTCGTGACGAGTCGAGAGACTACCAGCTAGTGGGCCTGCATCCGCAGGCAGTGTAGGCGCGATCGATGTGTACGATGGCGATCGGGGGAAATGTATTGGGTCCGCGCCGAACCAGGCCATGATCTTACCGTTGCCGACTTGGAAGAGAGTGACCGAGCAGCAAGGCAACCGGCGCATCACGCGCGAGGCGCAGCTGGTCGGAGTCATCGTGTCGAGACGCTGCCGAAGTGGATCACCCGCAGGGGCTGTTCGCGGTCGACGATCTCGAGCACGTCCCCGAGCGTCGTCCGCAGCTCGAAGTACAGCTATCAGAGGTATCGTAGTCGTGCGCGAGATCAGCGCCCACGTCGGCCACGATCCGTTGCGCCCGGGTTGATGGCGACTCTCGGAGTCGAGTCGCCGCTGGAGCCTCGGAGCTCGCCCGCCGAGCTCTCGCGGCTGACGTAGTCCCTCACGTCACGCAGGAGGATGTTCCGATGATGCTTTCGAAACCCGTCGCAGTCGTGCTGGCCGCCGTACCGGCGGTGGCGATGGTGACCATCGCTCCGGCCGGCCAACCGGAGCGCTACCGACAGCTGGCGAGCGATATCCTCCGCGCGATGGTCGAGGTTCGTTCCACGGCCGAGTTCCCCGACCGCACCGAGGCGTTGCTGGAGGAGGTGTCGCAACGGCTCACCGGCGTCGGCTTCGCGGATGAGCACGTGACCCTGGTACACGGTCCGGGAGGGGTGCCTCACCTCGTCGTGCGCTACCCCGGCACCGGCGCCCGCCGCCCGGTCATACTGATGGCCCACGTCGATGTCGTCGACGCGGAGCCCGACGACTGGCAGTTCGACCCGTATAGCCTTCTCAAGCGCGACGGCTACTACTACGGGCGGGGAACGAGCGACAACAAAGCCGGGGCGACGACGCTGGTGACCAACTTCATCCGGCTCCGCGAGGAAGGCCACGAGCCCGAACGCGATCTGATCATGGTGCTCACCGGCGACGAGGAGACAACCGGCGACGGGATTCGACACCTCGTTACCCAGCAGCGCGGCGACCTAGTGGATGCCGAGCTCGCCCTCAACACCGACTCTGGAGGGGGCGTCTACGATCCCAACGGTGAGCCGCAGATGTTCATGGTGCAGACGAGCGAGAAGCTCTACCAGAGCTACGAGCTCGAGACCACGAACGACGGCGGACACAGCTCGGTGCCACGGCCCGACAACGCCATCTATCAGCTTGCCCGAGCGCTCGGTCGCATCGAGGCGCACAGCTTCCCGATCGAAGTCAACGACAGCACGCGCTTGTTCTTCGAGCGCTCCGCGGCTCTCCAGCACGGCGATACCGCGGAGTGGATGCGGGCGGTCGCCGGCGGCACGATCGACGAGGATGCGGCGCGGCGACTCGCCTCTTCCCGCCCGGTGTTCAACGCCACGCTGCGAACCACCTGCGTTGCCACAATGCTCGACGGGGGCCACGCGGAGAACGCGCTGCCTCGATCGGCGACCGCGACGGTGAACTGCCGCATCTTGCCAGGGCACACGCCGGAGGAGATCGAAACCGTATTGCGGGAGGTCGTCGACGATGAGGGCGTCTCGATCCGTGCCACCGGCGAGGCGACACCGAGCGACCCGTCGCCGTGGGACCCGGAAGTGATGGCGCCGATCGAGGAGCTGGTGGATCAGATGTGGCCGGGCACGCCGGTGATCCCGAACATGGGAACGGGCGCCACCGACGGGCTGTACGTTCGCAACGCCGGGATCCCGGTCTACGCGCTGTCGGCGATCTTCCGAAATCCGAGCGACTTCCGCGCCCACGGGCTCGACGAGCGCGTCGGCGTCGAAGAGTTCCACGACGCGGTCGAGTTCTGGTATCGGATGCTGAAGGCTGTAAGCAGCTAGGCATGGCGCTGAAGCGTCTCCACCCGGCGGGGTCCACGTGGCTGCTCAGCGAGCATCCGGCGACGCCCTGGCGATCCTTGTATCGGATATATCGCTGCAGGCGATCCAGCTGCTGAGCGAGCGCCCCGTCGACGGCGCCAGCCCACTCGTCGAGGCGGTCCGTCACTCATCCGCCAATGAGGGACCGCCTTCCCAGACTGGACTCCCATCCAGGCGATGGCCGGCCACCACTCGCGACCCCACCCCCCGCCGGACGGCCGGGTCCCCGCGGGGGCATGCGGCGCCTTGATTGTTCAGGTTGTGTTCAGGGACGCGCGGATATGGATGCCCTCGGCCTTGACGATTTACGGCCGAACCCCGAAGAGTCTACCGAGGGGCGACAACCACGGTACGGGAGTCCCACGAAACCGGAATTCCGCCTCGCGAGAGGTATGCTTACGAACTGGCGAG
Organism: Acidobacteriota bacterium; assembly: GCA_965197275.1. Lineage (GTDB taxonomy): Bacteria > Acidobacteriota > UBA890 > UBA890 > WLXD01 > DASCOT01. Next base: position 283,739 of record CBDAMQ010000030.1, on the reverse strand, counting down.
TAGAGGAACGTTTACACACATTGAAGCCGATAAACGGAAATGGCCACCTGGATCCGCACGGTGACCAGTGGTACCGCCGCGCCACCGAGCAGGGCTACGCCGACGCGCAATTGTACCTCGGAGCCATGTATGACAACGGCGAGGGTGTCCCGCAGGATGATGCCGAGGCCGTCCGCTGGTTCCGCCTAGCCGCCGAGCAGGGCTACGCCGGCGCGCAGTTCTACCTTGCGGGCATGTATTGCAGAGGCGCGGGCGTCCGCAAGGACTACGCCGAAGCCGTCCGCTGGTTGCGCCTCGCTGCCGAACAGGGCCATGCCGACGCCCAGTTCAACCTCGGAGTCGGGTACGCCAAAGGCGATGGCGTCCCACAGGATGATGCTGAGGCCGTCCGCTGGTACCGCTTGGCTGCCGAGCAGGGGCACGCCGATGCCCGGACTCGGCCGGTGGCGGAGCGGGTCCGGGCGGCGAACTCGATCCTGGACCGTGGCGAGCCCCCATACCCCATGTAGTTTGTGGACGACCCCATGTAGTTTGTGGACGGATCGAGGCGACCAGGTTCACCAGATAGCTGGCATGTGCCAGCACCGGGTGGATCCCATGACGGGCGCAACCGTCCCGGAAGCGTGCGGCCGCGCCGCGCCGCAGGCGCCGCATCGCCCACTGGCGGTTGCTCTTGACGAAGATCTGCATCGTCTCGCAGCCGAGATTCGCGGCGCGCTCAGGGGCCCGGTCCAGGCCTCCCGCTGCGGAAACGTGGACACCGAATCGCACGCCGCTTCGGTCGCTCACGCTTCAACCGCCCGAGCTGCTCCCGCAAGCTCGGTGAGCCAGTGAGGCGTCGGTCAAGCTCGCGTCGGCCGAAGGCACGGCAACCGACCACCGAGCCCCCCGATCGTATTTCCCTGTTCCCGCGCACAAATTTCCCTGTTCGGCCGCAGAAATTCCCTGTTCGATGCCAGAAAATTCCCTGTTCCGTTGCGTAGGGAATTCGGTCCCGAAGCCCCATGATATCAGTGGGTTAGGAGGCCTCGATCCGGCCGATTTGGGGCCAAATCGATGAAATTCCCTGTTCTTTCCCTGCGAACAGGGAAAATCGGTCCGAGACGGGTTCGCTCCAGACTGCGTGCACCGCCTACCACCCAAGCCATCGAGACTACTGCGGGAGTCTTCGAGAGCGCAGCCTATATCTCTTTGAGTCTCAGGGCTTTAGCGGTGCCCGATGTTACCCTTGCCAGCAACAGAGACGCCGCGGTACGCTCCGGCGCTGGCTGTCCGGGCGACCGTCTCTCGGGCCCCTTTCGGTGGTACGGGTTTGGCCACCCAAGCAACGCCCGGCGCGCATTCTCCATGACCCGCGCACGGTCGCTACCGGATTCCGCCCAGTGGCGGGTGACGCTTGAGACGACTCCGTTGTTGGTTTCCGCACCCCGAACGACGTAGGCTGGGGCCACCAACTCTCTCTCGGATTCAACTCTTCGTGGTGCGCGCATGTCTGGAATCGGGGTGCTCAAGCGAATCGGCATTGCTGTCGGGGTACTGGTATTGGTCGGTGTTGGCGCGCTCGCTGCGCTGTTCGTGCGTCCCGACCTTTCCAGAGACGAGCTTCGAGAGTACTGGCAGCCACCGTCCGAGTTCGTGACGTTGCCCAGTGGGGCTGTTGCCCACTACCGCATCCAGGGCAACACGAGCGGTCCGCCGCTCGTCCTGTTTCACGGGGGAACAGGGTCGATCTATGACTGGACGGACTGGGTAGAGATCCTGAGGAGGGACTACCGCATCGTCAGAGTGGACCTACCGGCTCACGGGTTGACCGGCCGGATACCCGACGATGTCTACTCTCGCCCCAATATGGTGGCCTTCCTAGAGGAGTTCTTCGCGGAGTTGGATCTCGACCAGTTCGTCCTGGCCGGGAACTCCATGGGAGGAGGCGTCTCGACGCTGTACACGCTCGACCACCCGGAACGCGTCAAAGGCCTGGTTCTAGTTGCTGCGGGAGGCACGGTCCCCCGGAGTGCCCCGCAAGCCGTTGCACCACCGGTAACGGCCCCCCGTTGGCCAACACGCTGATGAATTCGTGCCCATACCGACGAGTAAGATTTTGCGTCAAATCGCCTGTATCATGGGCCGGAATGACGACTACGCGCCGCGCCGGTTTCCTGTCGAAGTCGGTCGGCTGGACGCTGCTGTTCGCCCTCGCCACGGCATCGACAGCCGCGGTGGGCGTCGCGCCGACGCAACGGGAGGCCGTGGATTGGAACCAGTGGCGCGGGCCGCAGCGCGACGGGGTCGCCGTCGGCTTCTCGCTTCCCGTGCCCCTGCCCGAACGCCTGAGCCTTGCCTGGCGCAACGAGGTGGGCTTCGGCCACTCCAGCCCGGTGGTCGGCGACAGCCGCGTCTTCCAGCTCAGCCGCCAGGGCGACGACGAGGTCGTTCAAGCTTTCTCGTTGCACAGCGGCGAGCGCCTGTGGCGACACAGCTACCCGGCGCCCTTCACGATGCACTCCGGCTCCTACGATCATGGCGAGGGACCGAAGGCGACGCCGACGCTCTGGCACGGCAAGCTTTACACGCTGGGTATTAGCGGCATCCTGTCGTGCTACCGCGCTGCCGACGGCCAGCCGTTGTGGCGGCGAGAGTTCGCCGACGAGTTCGCCGCCACCTGGCCGAAGTTCGGCGCCAGCATGTCGCCGCTAGTCACCAAGGGCGTGGTCATTGTGCACCTCGGGGGGCATCTCGACGGTGCGATGATGGCGCTCGACGCCGCCAGCGGCGAGGTCCGCTGGCGCCTCGAAGGTGACGGGCCGGGGTATGCCTCGCCGCTGCTGGTGCAGATCGGTGGGCGGCATCAGATAGTAACCCAGACCGACAGGCACATCGTCGGTGTCGACTTCGATGATGGCGAGCTGCTCTGGCGTATCCCGTTCGCCACTATCCACGACCAGAACATCGTCACGCCGCTGGTCGTCGGCGGGCGGCTAGTCTTCGCCGGCATCGCCGAGGGGACCTTTGTGGTCGAGATCGATTCGGCGGGCGGCCAGGCGGGGCCCCGTGAGGTCTGGCGCAATGATGCAGTCTCGTTCTACATGAGCACCCCGGTTCTCATCGACGGGCGGCTGTTCGGGCTCGCGAACCGGCGCAAGGGGCAACTCGTCGCTCTGGATGCCGCCAGCGGCGAGGCACTGTGGTGGGGTGAGGAGCGCTTCGGCGAAAACGCCGCGATCGTGTTGGCCGGTGAGCACGTCTTGGTTCTCAACGAGCGGGCTGAGCTCAGCGTCTGGTCCACCGATGTTAACTACGAACTGCTGCGGCGTTACGCCGTGGCAGAGTCTCCGACCTGGAGCCATCCGGTGCCGAGTCGCGAGGGGATCCTGATCAAGGACTACGAGGGCCTCGCACTGTGGAGCTTTGAGCAAAGCAGCCGGCCGGCGCTCGCTACGCCAAGCATGCCATCGTCCTGGAGAGGTGGGGCCCATCTTTCGGATAGTTTTGCGAGGAAATTAAGGTGGAATCGGGGTTCTGGTCCAGGCTGCCAGCCCCATCCCTCGGGCGTGCGATCGCGAGCGCCGTACGGCTCGTTGTAGAAGTCCATCCACGAGCCGATGCCGGCGCGGGTCTTGGAGCCGGTCTCGAATTCAGACAGGAGTTTATACGCAGTCGTACTCGCCAAATCCGTACCACCGAAAGGGGCTCGAGAGACGGTCGCCCGGACAGCCGGCACCGGAGCATATCCGTGGTGTCTCTGTTGGTATCAGGGGCAGCATTGGGCACCGCTAAAGCCCTGAGAATCAAAGAGATATAGATATAGGCTGCGATCTCGAAGACGCCCGCAGTAGTCTCGATGGCTTGGGTGGTAGGCGGTGCGGGCAGTCTGGAGCGAACCGGTCTCTTGCCCGATTTCCCTGTTTTGCAGGGAAAATACAGGGGATTTTCGGGATTCGGCGTCGAATAGGCGAAGATCGAGCCGCCCAACGCACTGATTTCATGGGATTGGAAGCCGAATTCGCTACGCGCTGGAACAGGGAAATCTCGCGGCCGAACAGGGAAACTCGTGCGCGGAAACAGGCAACAAGCCTAGGCGAACCGCAGAAGGCGCCGCTGGGCGGTCCACTCCAGGGGCAGTCGAGTGTCGCGCATGAGCTTGTGGGCAGTCAACTCGGGCGGTTGGTGCCCCTCGAGGATGGCCGCAACGATGTCCGGAGCCAGAAAGCTCAACCGCAGCAGCCGCATCAGGCTCGGGTCCGGCTGCGCCCCATCCCCGGCGCCGGGGACCATCAGCCTCACGGCCATGCTGGCGCGCTTGAGCACGGCGGGAACCTCCAGGGTGATGGTCTCGGGGGTGCGGGTTGATCGGGGCACCGGCCGGGTATCGGGCTGCGAGCACACCACCTCGGTAACCTGGTCCGCGGCGATCTCCACCTGGATGCAGCCGGAACGGATGATGACCCGCCACAGGAGGCCCTTGAGATACGCCCTGGATTGATCCGGTTGCAGGCTCGGCCACCGCGTAGCGAGCCGCTGGGCGCCGGCAATCAACGCCGCCTGTCCTTCGGCATCCGGATCTTCTTCATCCATCACCGCGCTCACCGCTGCCGGCTCACCGGATAACGAGCGCCGGTACGAGTCGCAGTGGGCGGCGATTCGATCGGTGGGCGACAAGATCGGCAGCTCGGCCGAGACCTGCGCAACTGGGTCCGGCAGGCGGAGCGCGATGCGGGACGCCGTGCAGGCGTGAGCACCCAGGGGCGCCAGCTGCTCAAGAGCCTGCAACGGGAGAATCGAGAGAGTTGAAGCGCGCCAACGAGATCCTGCGCAAAGCATCAGCGTATTTCGCCCAGGCGGAGCTCGACCGCCGAGCCAGGTAATGGTGCGGTTCATCAACGAGCACCGAGACGACTACGGGGTCGAGCCGATCTGCGCGCAAGTGCCGATCGCCCCGTCGACGTACTAGGAGCACAAGAGGCGTCAAGCGGATCCGAAGCGGTTGCCGGCTCGAGCCCAGTGCGACGCCAGGCTCAGGGAGTTGATCCGCCGCGTGTGGCAAGACAACTTCCGAGTGTATGGAGTGCGCAAGGTATGGTGTCAGCTAAGCCGCGAAGGCGTCGCGGTGGCTCGCTGCACGGTGGCTCGGCTGATGCGGCAGATGGGCCTGCAGGGCGCCGTCCGGGGGCGGCGGTTCAAGACGACGATCACCAATGAGGCAGCAGAGCGGCCAGCCGATCTGGTGAAGCGGACGTTCCGGCGAGGCGGCCCAACGCGCTGTGGGTCGCGTACCTGACCTACGTCGCCACGTGGGGCGGGTTCGTGTACGTGGCCTTCGTGATCGACGCGTTCACACGACTCATCGTCGGCTGGCGTGTGTCCCGGTCGCTGCGGGCCGACCTGGCGCTCGATTCGCTCGAGCAGGCATTGTACGCCACGCCCGACACCGGTCAACTCGTGCACCACTCGGATCGTGGCGTACAGACTGAGTTCAAGGGGTCGTCGCAACGTTGGCTTGATTGTAGCTTCGCAGACATGGCGTTTGAGATCTCTCAACGAGCCAGTCGTCGTCGGGGCTGCCCGGCAGTTTCCACAGCCGGATCGCATCGTTCTCGCGACTCGACGTGGTGCGTGCCTAAGGAGCGCAGGTTAGAAGCTTCTCGAAGACTTCGGCGGGTGTTCTCCAGCCGAGGGTCTTGCGGGGGCGGCTGTTCAGAGCCAGGGCAACCGCGTCGAGGTCGTCACGCGAGTATTTGGCGAGGTCGGTACCCTTCGGGAAGTATTGGCGTAGTAGCCCGTTGGTGTTCTCGTTGGTGCCCCGCTGCCAAGGACTGTGCGGATCGCAGAAGTAGATCGCAAGGCCGGTGTCGACGCGGAGTTGCGCGTGCCGCGCCAGTTCAGCTCCTTGATCCCAGGTCAAGGATCGACGGAGCTGCTCTGGCAACGTGGTGATCGATGCCGCGATTGCATCGCGGACTGCATCAGCGCCATGGCCGGTGAGCGCTGGCCCGTTCTTGGTCCTCGGCTTCTTGCCGTGGCCTTCCATCCGAGGCAAATGCAGCAGCATTGTGAAGCGCGTGCTGCGCTCAACGAGGGTTCCGATCGCTGAACTTCGGAGGCCAACGATCAGGTCTCCTTCCCAGTGCCCTGGAACAGCTCGGTCGTCGGCCTCAAACATCCCTGGAACAGGCTTTGTCGGTGTGGGTGAGGTCGCCGGGACGTCAACGCCCGTGACGGATTTTAAGGTGGCCGTGGACGGGGTCGAGACTCCGATCCTCGATGCGCCCCTCAAGGCTGCTAACATCGGAAACAACCGGGATGATCCGGAGCTCTCCGAGTACATGGTCACTGTGAAGTGGATCAAGGATGTGCCCCGCGAGAAGGCGTATTGGGAAAAGAGTCTCTTCGCTGGGCGGCACACGGCATGCCGTTTGAGGAATCAGTTCACGATCGAGCGCCTGACGCGCCACTTTGGGCTAAAGGAGTAGGGCGCGGGTGCCTACCTACGAGAGGGCCTGGCACGACCAACATGCCTCTTAGCTCTTCTACGTCGTTTCAGTACCAGTTGACGAGAGCATGAAATCTGCCCATATGCCGAAATGGTCTGAAAGAGACTCATCCCGGGCGCTTCGCTTGGGCCAGAGCCCGATGTGGCCGAACGGCGCTAAATCATACGTATGAGCGATGTGATCAATCGACCGGCCTGGCGCCCCTGAAGACTCACCAGTCGTTCCAACCGTGAGTCCATCAAATGCACGCAACAGTGCCTCGTACACCCGCTTGGGTTGCCATCTTCGTGGTATCCGTTGGTTGAAGTCGCCCAACACGACCGTCCGCTCCGTAGCCCGCCGATAGGGCAGGGTCTCGAACCCGCTCAGCCAACTCTCGTGATCCTGCCAAGGATCGCGGTCTTTGCGGCCGGTGCGCACGTGGGCGTCGCGCCAGGGAATGCACACGCCAACTACCGTCAGCGGGCCAAGGTCGGTCTGTGTGATCCCTGCCACGAGCCTCCCGCTGGGGAGCGCTTCGGAGCCGGCGGGATCGACTACGGACCACGGACGCTTGCTCCAGAGAAGCACTTTCCGGCGTCCTTCGGTGGGGCGGTAGCCCCAGTCGGGCCCGGCGTCGATGACATGGCCTCCGCTTGGAAGGATTTCCGCGTACCCCTCCGTTACGCATAGGACATCGCAATCGGGGCTCAGCCAAGGCGGCACTGACACGGTCGCCGCGCGGAGTCCGCGGTTTCGCCCAGTTTGTGTTCCAGGTGCCTATGCGGAGCATGGCTTAACCCTTACCCATCTACCCGTACTGCCTCCAACCGTGCGCACAAGTTTCTCGCGGCGTGCGGGGCGCGTGTAGGGCACGCAACGGCTCTAACGCGGGACTGGGCCTCCCCCGATTTCCCGGACACCTTTGGAAGCCCGATAAAGGGCTCGGAGGTGAAGCATGGGGTCACGACGGCGGTACAGTCGCGAGTTCAAGATTGAGGCAGTGAGGATGGTGACGCAGCTGGGCCATCCGGTGTCTGAGGTGGCCCGGGATCTGGGTGTTGGCCGCGGCATGTTGACCAAGTGGCGCAAACAGCTCCAGGAGCAGGGGGTCACGGCGTTTCCGGGCGCGGGGAAGATGCCCGACCAGGACCTGGACGGGCAACAGCTACGGCGGGACGTGCGGCGAGTACGGCAGGAGCGCGACATTCTAAAAAAAGCGTTGGCGATCTTCTCGGAACGCCGGCGATGAAGTACCCGATCATCAAGCAACTGTCCGGCAAGTTCCCGGTGCGGCGGTTGTGCAAGATGCTCGAGGTGTCTCACGGCGGTTACTACGAGTGGCGAGGAAGGGGGCCGAGCCCGAGAGCGCGAGAAGATCGCCGTCTACGTGTGCAGATCAGAGCTGCATTCGGAGAGAGCCGCGACCGTTACGGAAGTCCGCGTATATCCACAAGCAACTTCGGCAACGAGAGATCCGCTGCTGTCGCAAGCGGGTAGCTCGGCTGATGCGCCAGGAAGGACTTCGAGCTCGCCAACCCCGTCGGTTCCGGGTGACAACACGGCCCACACCTGGGCGGTCAGCGGCGCCCAACGTGCTGGCACGGCGCTTCACGGTGGATGCCGTGGACAGCGTCTGGGTGGGCGACCTGACATACCTGTGGACGCAGGAAGGATGGCTATACCTGGCCGTGCTGATGGATCTGTGCTCGCGACGGATCATCGGCTGGGCGGTGAGCGAGACGATGACGGACGATTTGACGCTGGCGGTCCTGGATCAGGCCTTGGAGCAACGCCGTCCCGGTTCCGGAGTGCTCCATCACAGCGACCGCGGCAGCCAGTACAGCAGCGACGATTACCTAGACAAGCTGCGTGACCGTGGCTTCACCATCAGCATGAGCAGGAAAGGAGACTGCTGGGATAACGCGCCGATGGAGAGTTTCTTCTCTACCCTGAAGTTCGAACTCGGTGGCTGCTTCAGTTCCCGGGCGGCGGCCCGAGCCGAGTTGTTCCACTACATCGAAGTGTTCTACAACCGGGCTCGCATGCACACCTCGATCGGAGACCAGAGTCCGGCTCAGTTCGAGGCGGCAATGCGGCGGCCAGGCCAGAGCGGCCAATCAGCTGTGGAAGCTGACGCGCCCGTGGAAATCGACTCCCGATTTCCACCGTCGCTTGGACAACGCTCCGCGTTGCCAACAGCTCCCACAGCCGCTAATACGACTACGACAATGGATCTTAACTAAGTGTCCGGGAAAGCGGGGCAAAGTCAATCATATGGGCCAGGCCAAGGGAAAGCCACGCAACATAGAGGATACGCCTGCGGAGCGTGACCTGCGAGCGCTACCGCTCGCGTTCGCGCTAGTCCCGATCTCGGTCCTCGTCAGCTTCCTACGCTTCCAGGGCTACCCCTTCGCGACGGCTGAAGTGGTTGGCGTGTTGATTGGGGCAGGGTCGGTCGGAGGTCTAGTCGGTCTTGTGGCCGACCGCACGGGCCGGTTTGCTGGCGCAATCCTCGCGGGCGCCGTTCTGACGGCTTACATCGATTTCCGAACGACCTGGATGTTCGGTGAACCCGTGTACGTTGCCGGCGCTTTACTTGCCACGACCGTTTTTTCTTTCGGCATTTGGAGCCAGCTCAGCGGTTTGTTGTCCACGGTGATGGGGGCGACCATCGCAGTGGCGTTGTTACAAGCCCCTCAGTTAACGATGAACCTCGACATCAACGATGCTCGCCGCACACCGTCAGCAAACTCCCTGCCGCCCGTTCTGCACATCGTTCTTGATGGTCACCTCAGTCATGAGGCGATCCCCGAGGCGTTCGATCCTGAACAGCGGCTGCGGCAACAACTCGTCCAAGAGCTCGTTCAACGTGGGTTCAACACGTTCGGCCGGACTCATAGTCGCTACGCGCAGACGGCGCTCTCGTTCGCCGATACGTTCAATTACTCGAGCCGCGAAGCTCGAGTTCGTCGCCGTACGCGAGCCGATTTCGAGGACCTTGTGATTCAGCGCGGGCGGCAATGGGAGCTTCTCCGCAACGAGTACTTCGACGAGATGGCGCGGCGCGGGTACTCGATACGCGTCCAGCAGAGTGACTTCTTGGATTTCTGCGGCAGTTCTCCCGAGGGGACGCAATGCGGAACGTACCTAAGCGACCCCGTGAGCGTGATCGCACCGCTCGATATGCGATGGTTGACGAAAGCACGGATCATTGTCGGGCACGTCTTGCGCACTTCCTATATCGAGGCCGCCTTCCGGTATTCATGGGAGCAAGTCAGGGGGACAGGCGTGAGACTCCCGCCTCTCCCCGCACGCCCACCTCGGCTGACGCCCTTAGCCGGACTAGCGGCTTTTGACCGTCTGGCGGTCCAGGCGGCAATCCACCAACCTGGAACGCTCCTGTTCTCGCACCTGCTGATTCCCCATACGCCGGTAGGACTCGGAAGGCAGTGCGGGATTCTGCCTCTCTACGAAGACGACACGTCCGCGGCTGCTACAAGGGACCAGCAGTTCGCCGGCTACTTGGGGCAGGTTGAATGCGTTGGGAGCCGGCTGGTCGCGCTCTTCGACCGGATGCGCGACAATGACGTGTTCGACAAGACGTTGATTATCGTTCACGGTGATCACGGTTCTCGCTTGGCGCTGAACCGTCGCGCACTTCGCGCTGGGGCGCCCGTCGCGGAACTGTCGCCAAGAGACTATGTTGACTGGTTTGCAACGCTGTTCCTGGTGCGGCCTCCTGGCGGGCATCCAAGTTACGACCAGCGGGCACTGCCGATCGACGCATTATTCAACGCAATCGTTGGCAGCGGTAACATCCCTGAAGGCGAGGATTGGGTGGAGCGGCGACGGCAGGTGTTCTACGGGCTAGACAAGTTGACTCCAGCCATGGATGCCAGAATACGGGAGCAGTCCGCTTGCCGTCCCGCCAAACGGTCAGCCGTCGATACACTAGCTGAGCACGGTCTTGCTAGACGTCTCCCGTCGAGCGTCAAGCAGACTCAATTGTTCATCGGCCGATCGGTTGATGATGCCGGAAAACGACAGAGGCGAGGATGGCACATAACCAGGACGTCGGGGCGAGACGCGTTACCAGGGGAGAGTTTCTCGGTCTCGGGGCGGGCTGGGCGGCCGCGCTCGGCGCCGTGACGGCGGGCCTCGGTGCCCGCGTCGCAAGCCCGGCCGAGGCCGCAGCTAGCACCGCACCGCGCCGGGTACCTGACGGTGGTCTCCAGACACACGCCGCGACGATGCCCGTCGACTTGATCGTCCGCAACGCTCGCGTCTACACCGTCGACGATGCGATGCCGCGCGCCGAGGCCTTCGCAGTATCGGGCGATCGCTTCGTCGCCATCGGTAGCAACGACGACATCGACAATCTGAATGGGCCCGGCGTCGAGGTCATCGACGCCGGCGGGATGACCGTGGTTCCCGGGTTCATCGACGCGCACTCGCATCCCGGCAGCGGTGGGCTGCGAGAGCTCAAGAGCGTCAATACGGATCTGCGAAGCATCCGCGCAATTCAGGACGCGCTGCGCCAGCGCTCCGAGCAAACGCCGGCCGGGGAGTGGGTGGTCGGCTTCAAGTACGACGACACCAAGGTGTCGGATGGGCGGCAGCTCCACCGCCGGGATATTGACGAGGCGGTGCAGGATCATCCGGTACGCATTACCCATCGCGGCGGACACACGTCCTGGTACAACTCCAAGGCGTTCGAGCTCGCCGGGATTACCGCCTCGACGCCCGACCCGGAGCACGGACGGTTCTTCAGGGAGGACGGCGAGCTTACCGGTCGCGTGGCCGAGCGTGCCAACGCCGTGTTCAGTGAGCTGATCACCAGCGACGCGACCCGTGAAGATCGGCAGGCGGGCGTCGAGCTGATCACCCGGCTGATGGCGAGATCGGGGCTGACGTCGGTGCACGACGCGGGATCCGGCTCTACCACTGCGACCGCCTACCGCGACGCCTACCGCGCCGGTGAGCTGCGGTGTCGCGTGTACATGCTCATGCGGGGCGCAATCTACGAGTCGGTCAAGGCCGCCGGACTCTACACCGGTTTCGGCGACGAGTGGTTCCGCCTCGGAGCGGTCAAGTTCGGCGCCGATGGCTCCGCCTCGGAACGCACCATGGCCATGAGCACGCCGTACATTGGACGTCCTGACGACTTCGGCATCCTGACGATGACCCAGGAGGATATCCACGAGGTGGTGGAGGACTGCCACCGCCATGATTTTCAGGTGGGTATCCACGCCAATGGCGATATCGCCATCGACATGGTGCTCGACGCCTACGAGCGCGTGCAGCGCGAGTTCCCGCGTCCAGACCCGCGACATCGGTTGGAGCATTGCTCGCTGGTGAATCCCGAGCTTCTGGGTCGCATCAAGGCCACCGGATCGATCCCGACCCCCTTTTACACCTACGTGCACTACCACGGGAACAAGTGGGTCGAGTACGGCGAGGAGAAGATGCGCTGGATGTTCGCGCACAGGTCCTTCCTCGACTACGACATTCCGGTTGCCGGGGCGTCGGACTACGTACCGGGTCCCTACGAGCCGCTGATGGCGATTCAGTCGCTGGTCACCCGCAAGGACTTCGACGGTCGTGTGTGGGGCCCGAACCAGCGGGTCAGCGTCGACGAGGCGCTGCGCATCTGCACCATGAATGGCGCCCATGCCTCGTTCGAAGAGAGCCTCAAGGGCTCGATCACCGCCGGCAAGCTGGCAGATTTCGTGATCCTCGCCGCCGATCCCCATGAGGTCGATGCGGACGCGATCAAGGAGATCGAGGTGGCTCGAACGGTCGCCGGCGGTAGAACGACGCACGCTGGGTAGGGTTCGCGAGGCTCGTCTTGCCGGGCCGCGGCTATTCGGCGTGTTGCGCCTCGTCCTCGTGAGTCAGCTCGACGGCAATGCCGTACCAGAGCCACTCCGGGGTGAGCTTCACGCCCGACGGCGAGGCCGCGACGTTGAGCGTGTGGCCGGCGAGGGCGATCGTCTCGCTGACGCTCGACGGCATCGCGATCGGTCGAAGCACGCTGTCCGGGAGGCGGAAGCGAAACCCCTTGCGCAGGATCTCCCGTAGCCGAGCCTCCATGCTCTCGGCGTTCAGGGCAATGCCACAGCGAAAGATCTTGTCCTGCGACTGCAGCAGCTCGCGAATGTGGGCCCAGGACTCCTCGGTGGGCTCCGGTTGTACGTCGAGGCGCTGGGGGAAGTCGGGGTCGAGCACCAGGCCACCGTCGACCGGTGTGATCTGAAAATGGCCGTCGAGCTCGTAGTCACGTGTGGACACGGTGGCCGAGAACGTCTCATCAACCTGGAAGTCGCGACAGATCACACTGGTTACGAAGGCGGCGTCCCACTCGAACTTGATGCGCGCGGTGCCGCGACCGCCCTCCACATGCGCCGGGAGGTGGAGCGCGAAGCGCTCCTCGTCAGCGATGCGGATCGTGGGCTCGTGGGCGCGCAGCGTGGCTTGGATATCGTTGATACTGACATCAAGCCCCCAGCGCCCGGCGTGCACACGGATCGGACCGATGCGCGTCGATACCTCCTTGTCCTCTTGCGCCACCGTTCCCGGACTCAGATGCAGCCGTACGTCGTCCAGATACTGCGACGATGCGGCGGTGAGCAGCTCCTGCAACATGCCGACGCGCAGGCGCACCACGATTTCAGCGCTCTCGAGCGCCTCGCCGGCCAGCATGATCTCCGGATCCAACCGCGTATCCACCGTGGCTCGAAGGGTGGCGACCTGCTGACGCAACGTGGCCAGCGCATCGTCGCCGGTGGGATCGTCGGTACCGCAGCCGGCGGCGAGGCCGACCACCCCGAGCCCGGCCGCGAGTTGAAGGCGGGATCGTCGCAGTCCGCAGATCATGGCGATCCGGGATCCGTTGCTGCCGCGTCCGTCAATGGGGTCCCCGCTTCGACCTCGATATCAATGACGATCCACAGGCGCTCGTCCGCGGTCAGCACCCGTCCGACCCGGGCAGCGAGCGGGATGCTGACGGCGGGAATAGTGACGTCGTCGTCCTCCACTGCCGGCAGGTGGACGTTGCGCTCGAGAAGGATCGGCACCGGAAGATCGCCGAACAGCCGGTTGAACTCGTTTCCTTTGCGGGTCGCCAGCTCCGACGCTAACCGCGCGGCAGGGGCGGACCAACCGCCGACGCTGACCTCCTGCGCTTCGACCGCGAGGATCTCGACGCGCGCAAGCAAGACGCCGAGTGCCTGGTCGAGCCCGGCGATCTGCAGTAGACCGAAGACGGTGGCGTCGACGAACACGGTGGGGCGGTCCACCAGCGAAACGCGACCGCTGAACTGCGCCAACGCCAGCCCGGTACGAAAATCGACCTCGGCAGAGCGCAGCTGAACACGAAAGCGATTGTCGATGGTCTGCTCGATCGGTAGCGTCGCGGTCACCAGCTCCGCCAGGGTGCGCTCGTGCAACACGATGAGCATGTCGCCTTCGCCGAGCACACTTCCGAAGTCGAGCTCGCTGTAGATCGATAGGCTGGCGAGCTCACGCTCGAGGACGACGCGCTCGGCGCCGGGTAGAGGATCCGACCAGCAGGCTGACAGCGCTGCGGTCGCTAGCAGCGCGGTGGTGGAGGTCAGCGCCGACCGACGGCCGTTCATCATCGAGCTCTCCTCGGGAGCGGGCGGTACCACCGAATCGGAACGCGGAACCGGCGCGATTCTCTGGCAGCGTCCGTTCGGAAGCAAGCGGAAGCGTCGATGCTGTCGTCTGCCTGTCATGCCGTGCGGTGGTGTGCTGGACACCTCTATGGTCGGATAACGCCGACACCGTCTTCGATCTGTATCACGGTGCCGAACGGCGCCGACATCTTGGCCAGGCGTTGCAGGATCTCCTGTGCCAGGGCGGGTTCGGCCAGCCTCGGTATGCCGCTTTCGGTCAGACGGCGGCCGTGGCCGAGGTCCACCGGGTACAAGAGCAGCTCGGCGAGATCTCCTTGTTCGTAGCGGCTTACCGGCACGACGGTCTGGTACACGAGCTCATCGTCGAAGCCGAACTTGGGCCCTGCCAGCATCAGAAAGAGCTCGGCATCGGTGACGTCGTGCCTCTCTCCGAAAGTGTTATCGAGATCGTCGGCATACTCCTCGTAGTAGTCGTTACCGAATGGGCCCTGCATGTCGCTCCAGAAAAAATCCCCCAGGCCGTAGAAGATCGGGCGCCCGTTGTAGATCTCGATCGGGCGCAGCCGGTGGGTACCATGGCCGACGAAGGCGTCGGCACCGGCCTCGATGGCGGCGCGCGCAAAGCTCGGCAAGAAGTCGGCCAGCTCGTCGTGGCCGAGGCCGGTCTCGTGCACGTGAATCGAGACCACCAGGAAGTCCGATAGCTGCTTCCCCTCGCGAATGCTGTGGAGGTTGTCGCGCAGGTCGACCTCGTCCATCTCGTACTGGTAGCCGGGCTGGTCGCCGAGACGGAAGCTGGTGTCGAACAGCCTTAGCTCGGTCGGAAGCGGCGGCTCTCCTGCCTCTGTTTGCACCCCGTTCGGCCCCTCGCTGGCGTCCGGGTCGGGACCGCCGTCGGGGCGCGCCGTGTCGGCGTTATTGACGCGTCGTTGCTCGTTGGTAGCATCACGCAAGTGCAGCAGCGACCGCATCATCGGCTCGGTGACGATCGTGTGCCGGGTCGTCTTCAGTGCATTGAGCCCGGGCCGGCCGGGCGCGGCGCCGCGTGGCGGCGCGGCCTCGGAAAACTCTGCGAACGTAGAGGCCACCGATACTAGGCTCACGCGCCCCTTCGGCGTCTCGAGGAATCGCGGCGCGCGTGCTTCCGCACGGTGTTCTCCGGATCCGGCGTGCACCAGCCCGGCACGGTCGAGCCAGTCGCTGGTTTCGCGCATGCCGGCGCGACCCCAGTCGAGTGCGTGGTTGTTGGCACGCGAGAACATATCGAAGCCGAGGTCTCTGAGATCCTGGGCGGTATCCGGTGTGGCAATGCACCAGCAGCCGCCGTCCTCGGCCTCCGGGTAGCCCTCGAACCTACGTAGGTCGATGAGGCTGGTCTCGAGATTGCCGAAGCTGACGTCGGCCTCGCGGATGATCTGCATCACCGCCGCGAAGGCGGGCTCGGTTTCGAGCATCTGCGAATGCGGTCGGGAGATGATGCAGTCACCGATCGCTGCGAATGTGAAGCCGTCGTCGATGCTGGTAACGATCTCGGCGCTGAGAGGCCGTACGGGGTCGAGCAGGCTCTGTTCGGTTTGATTTTCCTGAGCCGCGAGGGGTGTTGTTCCCAGGCTCGCCGCGAACGCCCCGGCGAGAGCGATCGTCCTTGTGCATCGGATGCGGAAGCCCATCAACAGTTCTCCGATTCAGGAAAGCCTCTCGGTCCGGTGTCGGGTTGGTCGCATCTAGACTCAATGCGACCGGCGATGCAACCGGGAGGCGGCGGCAAGGGACACGAAGGACAGCCCCACCCAGGGGCACATGGTTGCCGGGCGCTGCTCGCGGATCCGCTCATTGCGCGCAGGGCCCAGACGGCTCGTTTTCGATCGTCGTACCATAGGATATGAACTCAACCGTTACCCCTGCCGTCGAGGCCGGAGATGAACTCGTTTCTAGCCACCTACGGATCCTTGGCAACTCTGCCGGCCCTGGTGGCGATCGCCGCGACCTGCATCCTGGCGCTGGTGTTGGGTTTTCGTGGGGCTCGTCTGCCGATCTGGACGCTCGCCGGGATGGCCATGCTCTGGGGGCTCGGTGCTCCGAACTGGGCCTGGGCGCTGTTCGTGACACCGGCGCTGGTGCTCAACCTCGGGCCGCTGCGCCGGGTGCTGGTGATCGCCCCGGTGATGGGGGCGATTCGCCGGCTGCGGCTGTTGCCGAAGATCTCCGACACCGAGCGCATCGCCATCGAGGCGGGCACCGTATGGGTAGACCGCGACCTGTTCTCGGGTACGCTTGACCTCCGACGTTTGGCGACGGAGACCTACCCGGGGTTGACTGCCGAGGAGCAGGCGTTTCTCGATGGCCCGGTCGAGGAGCTCTGCCGCCTTACCGACGACTACGAGGCGTGCCGCGATCGGGCGCTTCCAGCGCAGGTCTGGGAGCTTTACGGCAAGCACCGTTTCTTTGGCATGATCATCCCCGAAGAGTATGGCGGCCTCGGATTCTCCGCTTCTGCCAACAGCGCGGTGCTCGGCAAGCTGGCGTCGCGCTCGACGCAGCTGCAGGTGCCCGTCGGGGTAACGAACTCGCTGGGGCCATCGGAGTTGCTCATCCGCTACGGCACGGAGGAGCAGAAGAGCTACTACCTGCCACGCCTGGCTCGCGCCGAGGAGATTCCGTGCTTCGCGCTCACTGAGCCCACGGCTGGATCCGATGCCGGCTCGATGACCTCGCACGGCACCGTGTTCCGCGACGACGACGGCGAGCTCCGGCTCCGCCTGACCTGGAACAAGCGCTACATCACGCTGGCTCCGGTGTCGACGCTGCTCGGCATCGCGTTCAAGCTCAGTGACCCTGAGAACCTGCTCGGCAAGGGAACGACGCCGGGTATCACCTGCGCGCTCGTATCGACCGCTACTCCGGGCGTCGATGTCGGTCAGCGCCACGACCCGCTCGGCCCACCTTTCGACAACGGACCGACCACTGGCACGGATGTAATCGTCGGTATCGACGCCATCATCGGCGGAGCCGAGGGCGCCGGCCGAGGCTGGCAGATGCTCATGGAGTGTCTGGCAGCCGGCCGCGGAATCTCGCTTCCAGGATCGGCCGCTGGCGGCGTCAAGTTCGTCGCCCGAGTCGCCGGTGCGTACGCCGCCGTGCGCCACCAGTTCGGCATGTCGATCGGCAAGTTCGAGGGCATCCAGGAGCCGCTGGCGCGTATCGCCGGAATTGCATACGTCGCGGAGGCGGCGCGCCGCTACACCAACGGAGCGCTCGACGCGCACGGGCAGCCTGCGGTGATCACCGCGATCGCCAAATACAACCTGACCGAAATGTCACGGCAGGCGGTGACAGACGGTATGGACATCCTGGGCGGCGCGGCGATCATGCAGGGGCGGCGCAACCTGATCGCCAACGGCTGGGCTGGAGTACCGGTCAGCATCACGGTCGAGGGAGCCAACATTCTCACCCGGACGCTGATCGTGTTCGGTCAAGGAGCGATTCGATCGCACCCCTTCGCCTACCGCGAGATCGAGGCGCTGGCAGCCGACGATCGCACGGGGTTCGACGCCGCGTTCTGCGGCCATGTCGGTGGGGTGGTTCAAAACCTCTGCCGCACCGTTGTGCTCGGGCTGACGCGCGGGCGATTGGCCGCTTCGCCGGTCAGCGGGCCGGCGGCGCGCTACTACCGCAAGCTGGCCTGGACGTCGGCGACCTTCGCGCTGCTAGCCGACCTGGCGATGTCGACGCTCGGAGGTCAGCTCAAGCGCAAGGGTGCGCTGACCGGCCGCTTTGCCGACGTCTTCTCGTGGATGTATCTGACGACCGCCGTGCTGCGCCGCTACGAGGCCGAGGGGCGGCGTCCGGAAGACTTGCCGCTGCTGCGCTGGTCGATGATGGACGCGTTCGCACGTATCCAGGAGGCGCTCGAGGGGATCCTGCAGAATCTCGATGCACCGATCCTGGGGCCGCTGCTGCGCGGTCCGGTATCGGCGTTCGCGCGCTGGAACCGCATGGGGCGGCGCCCGGACGATCGTCTTGCCGGAGAGGTCGCGCGCATTCTGCAGACCCCCGGCGAGCAGCGAGACCGGCTGACTGCCGGCATCTATCTGCCCGACGACGCTGCCGAGAGCTTGGGACGGCTGGAGCAGGCATTCGCGCTCAGCTTCGAGGCCGAGGGTGTGGCCCGCAAGATCAAGGCGGCGGTGCGCGATCGGCAGTTGCCGAGGGCCGATCCCGCCACCCTCGTCCAGGACGCGGTCGCTGCCGGCCTGATCACGGCAGCGGAGGCCGAGCTCTTGCGCACTGCCGAGGCGGCCCGCGACGACCTCATCCAGGTCGACTCGTTCGCGCCCGACGAGTACGGGGCAATGGCAGCGCGCGATCCGGTTCCCGGGACGGTCGAGGTCAGCGGACGCTAGCGAACCAGGCTCTGGTATACGAGCGCCTGGAACTTCGAGTGCAGGTCGCTGTTGCCGGCGGGGATCAGCTGCGTCATGAGCACCGCCACGAGCTCCTCGGCGGGGTCGACCCAGTAGGTGGTGAAGTAAGCGCCGCCCCAGCTGAACGCACCGTTGCTGCCGTGCTGACCCGTGGCGCCGAGATCCAGCGTCACCTGAAATCCGAGGCCGAATCCCGCCCCAGCGCCCCATACGAAGCGCTGGCCGACGTGATTGACGGTCATCAGCTCGACCGTCTTCGGGCTCAGGAGGCGCTCGCCGTCGAGCTCGCCACCGGCGAGGAGCATCTGTAGGAAGCGCGCGTAGTCGCTGGCGGTGGACAGGAGCCCGGCGCCACCGGAGAAGCTCTTGCGCGGCCCTTCCACATAGGCGCCCTGGATGAGCATGCCGTCGCCGACGTCCGGCGACCGCTCGATGCCGCCATCCGGTGTGGCGGCGTACACCGTCGTCAGGCGGTCGCGCTTCTCGGGCGGCAGGAAGAAGTGCGTGTCGCTCATGCCGAGGGGATCGAGAATTCTGTGCTGGAAGAACGAGTCGAGATCGGTCCCCGCGACGCGTTCGATCAACGCGCCGAGAATATCGCTGGCATATCCATAGATCCATTGATCGCCCGGATGGGCGTTGAACGGTAGCTCGGCCAGGCGATCTACCGTGGTGCCGATGGGCTCGTCCCGGTCGGCGAAGTACCAGCCGTAGATCCCGGCGTCCTTGTAGGCGGCCACGGCCGGGCCGTCGCCGTAGGAGATGCCGGCCGAGTGGGTGAGCAGATCGCGCACCGTGATCGGTCGGTTCGACTCCACCACCTCGTAGCTGCCGCCGTCCTCGGTAACTGCCACGGTTGTTTCGGCGAAGGCAGGCAGGTACTTGCCGACCGGGTCGGAGAGCAGCATGCGGCCCTCTTCGATCAGCATCATTGCCGCAACGCTGGTGACCGCCTTGGACTGCGAGGCGATCCGGAAGATGGCATCGCGTTGCATCGGTGCGCCGGTCTCCACATCGCGCTGACCGAACGCCTCGTGATAGACGACCTTGCCCCGTCGCGTGAGCAGCGCCACCAGTCCCGATAGCTGGCCGTCGTCGACGGTACTCCGCAGAGCGTCGCTCAAGCGGTCCAGCCGTGCACTCGAAACCCCTTCGGATTCTGGAACCGCTACCGGAAGTTGCTGAGCGAGCGCGACATTCGACAGCGCCAGCGCGCAAACCAGAGCGGTCAACACGAGCAGGCGATGCGTCGAGTCGGGACGAGCCATGGAAATCTCCTCTTTGTCAGCCGAGTGCGGATCGAGCTGTGCTGCAGCAGGATAACGTACGCTCCACGAGGCGGCCGGGGGGCGGACCGGAACCGGCGTCTGCACCAGACCAGCACGGGAGGCAGCGATGATTCATCGACCAAGGCGTGGGCGCACACGAGTGATGATCGCGGTGTGCGCCGCGAATCTGCTGGTCGTCGGCAGCGCGGCTGCCGGCCAGGAGCTCGCGCTGCCCTCCGACGCGCCGGACCGCTGGCTGCTGGCCTTCCTGGATGTCGAGACCACCGGGCTGACGCCGGGTCATCACGAGATGATCGATGTCGGCCTGATCCTGTCCGACCTGCAGGGGGTCGAGGTGGCGCGCCTGTTCCGCCGCATCATGCCCGAGCACCCGGAGCGGTTGTCGCCCGGTGCGGCGGCGGTGAACGGCTTCGCGGTGGAGCGCTGGGAAAGTCTCTCCGCGATTCCAGTCGAGCAGGCGGTCGAGGAGATCGTAGAGTTCCTGCGATCGAACGCCGACCAGCGGATGATCCTGCTGACAGCGTTCAACGTCTGGTTCGACGCTGCGTTCCTGGACCATCTCTTCCGTGCCGCCAATCGCGACTGGCGCGAGCTGCAGGTCGATCTGGTCTCCTATCACCTGCTCGATCTGCCATCCATGGCCTGGTCGATTGGCTACCGCCAGGTCTATGGCGACGGGTTGCCAGCGGCGCTGGGGATCGAGCCCGAGATCGACGATCCGCTGCTGCACACCGGTATCACCGGAGCCGAGTTCAACCTAGGGTTGTACCGGCGCCTGATCGAGCTGGGCGGCGAATGAGCGCTGGCCGGTCGTGCTAGTGGCCTGTAACAGGGGATTCGATAGTGCCGCAGATGGGATTTGCGGGCGAGATCAAGGCGCGGCGAGGATGGCGATGCCGCGGCGCATCGTCGACGAGTCGCAACGCGGAGATAGCCCGCAACTGCCCGTCTGTCCACAGGCCCATTGGAACAACACTGGCGGAATGGGGGCGTCTGCCACCGTGCTCCTCCTCTAAGATGCACCAACATCGACTCGTCGGAGCGCCTTGCATCCGACCCCATTTCGCCACCACGGTACTATCGAATCCCCTGTTACAGGCCACTAGCTTCTCGGCCGGACACACAGGGGCTGTCGCGGAGGATTTCCGAATGAAGCAATGGCGCTCTCTCACATTTGTCATCGGTGTTGCAGCGGCGGGTTGTCAGCCGGCAGCGACTCCTTCGAGCTCGTCCGGCGCGCCGTCGAGCGACGCCGCCGCCCTTGAAACCCCGCAGCAGCGCGGCAGCTACGGTTACGGCTGGGGCATCGGCAAGCAGGGAAGCTCGATGCCGCTCGACCACATGGCCCTGTTCGCCGGTATACGCGACGGTCTGAGCGGCGCCGAGAGCCGGATGACGGACGTCGAGATGCAGCAGGCGATGATGGAGTTCAATGAGCTCATGACCGAGGCGCGCGCAGGAGTGGGCGTCGAGAACCGCGCCGCCGGGGCAGCTTTCCTCGAGGACAACGCGCGCCGCGAAGGCGTGAACGTAACCGCGAGCGGGCTGCAGTATGAGGTCATGGTCGAGGGCGACGGATCGCTGGCGAAAGAGACCGATGTGGTCAAGGTCCTCTATCGCGGCACCCGCATCAACGGCGACCTGTTCGACGAGACCGACGCCGACAACCCGTCGCAGTTTGCCGTCAACCAGGTCATCGCCGGTTGGACCGAGGGGCTCCAGCTGATGTCGCTGGGCTCGAAGTACAAGCTCTATATTCCGGCCGACCTGGCGTACGGCGACAACCCGCGCCCCGGCGGTGTCATCCAGCCGGGCGATGCGCTGATCTTCGAAGTCGAGATCGTCGAGCTGTTCCAGCGCTGATCGCCGGCCACTAGTCTGGCGCAGCTTCCGAGATACAGGAGAGGAAGGTCTCGCCGAGATCCGCGAGCTTCTTCTCGCCGACTCCGTGCACCTGCAGGAACTGCTCCGGGCTGACCGGCTTCTTGCGGGCCATGTCGCGTAGGCTCGCGTCGCTGAAGATGACGTACGGAGGTACGTTGCGCTCACGTGCCAGGCGCGTGCGCAGGGCGCGCAGATCCTCGAACATCTCGCGGTCGACGCCCTCCCATGATTCTGCTTCACCGCGCGTTGTTCGTACTTTGCGGGTCTTGACGGGCACCAGCTGGACTGCCCGCTCGCCGCGCAACACTTGCATGGAGGTCTCGTTGAGCTGCAGCACGGGATACTCGCCTTCGCTGCGATCGAGAAGGCGCTGGTCGAGAAGCTGGAACGTCAGGTTCATGAGCTCTTTGCGGGTGCGATCCGGGATCAGCCCATAGGTGCTCAGGGTCTCGTGGCCGAGCGACCGGATGCGCTCGGTGTCGGCGCCACGGAGCACATCGACCACATGGCCCATGCCGTAGGACTGGCCGACGCGAGCGACGCACGACAGCACCATCTGTGCCTCTCGAGTCCCGTCGACGAGGCCTTCGGTTTCGCCGAGGCAAACGTCGCATGCTCCGCAGCCGTCGGCGGTCGGGGGGACGTACTGCTGTCCGAAATACTCGGTCAATGAGCCATGCCGGCACGTCCCGGGAGCGCAGAATCGCCGCATCTCGTCCAGCAGACGGAGCGCCGCTTCCAGGCCCTCGTTGCCCCCTTCGTTGGCATCGCTGCGCTCGAGAACGGTTCGCCAGCGGAGAGCGTCGGCGGGCGAATGCAAAAGCACGCACTCCGCCGCCAGGCCATCGCGACCGGCGCGACCGGTCTCCTGCTGGTAGTGCTCCACCGACTTCGGCATGGCAGCGTGAATGACCGCCCGCACGTCGCTACGGTCGATGCCCATGCCGAACGCAACCGTAGCCACGATGACGTCGATCTCTTCGTTGGCGAACGCATCCTGCGTCCGGCCGCGCTCGCTCGCCTCGAGGCCGGCGTGGTAGTAGGCCGCCCGATGTCCCTGTGCCTGCAGGCTCTCGGCCAGGCGCTCGGTGTCTTTGCGGCTGATGCAGTAGATGATCACCGCCTCGTTGGTATGCCGCTGGAGGGTCTCGAGAACCTGGGCGCGAAGTTCGAGACGGGGCACCAGCCGGTAAATGAGATTGGGGCGGTCGAAGCTCCCGACCAGAATCGCCGGTGACTCCAGTCCTAGCTGGTCGACGATATCGGCGCGCACACGCTCGGTGGCGGTAGCGGTATAGGCGTGCAAGCTGGCGCCAGGAATGCGCTGCTTGAGCACTGCCAGTTGCCGGTACTCCGGCCGGAAGTCGTGGCCCCAGTGGCTGATGCAGTGCGCCTCATCGACCGAGAAGCTGCGAATCTGCAGCTTCTCGACCGTTTCCAGAAACCACGACGTGACCAGGCGTTCCGGTGACACGAACACCAGCCGGCAGTTGCCGGAGGCGATAAAGCGCTGCGCTTCGGCGCGTTCGGACGGGTCCTGCGCGCTATGCAGGCTGGCGGCCGGATAGCCGTTGGCGCGTAGACCGTCGACCTGGTCCTTCATCAAGGAGATGAGCGGCGAGACCACGATGTCGGTCCGACCTGCCAGGAGCGGTGGCACCTGGTAGCAGAGTGACTTGCCGCCGCCGGTCGGCAGCACGACGAGGGAATCTCGACGATCGAGCCCGGCGCGGATGGCATCTTGCTGCAGCGGTCGCAGTGAGTCGAAGCCCCAGTACCGACGCACCACCCCCACCATGTCCTCGGTGCTGCTGCCAATGTCGAAGGGAAGCACAGTCATCGGAGACGGCCATCCAACCAGTTGACCCACCGCGCAGGTCGCCGCCCCCCGGCGACCGCACCTAACCATAGCTCGTCGCGCCGTCGCGCATCACAGAAACCGGCGGACGGCACAGTGTCGAGAGCTGACAGCGGACGGACCGCGATGCTAGCGTTTACCTGACGTTCAGACGTCGCGCCACGCCGCCCAACGAGGGTTTCTCAACCGCCATGTTCCGACGCTCGCTTACGCTGGCACTCGTACTAGCGCTGGCGGTTCCTGTGGCCGCCGCGGCTGAGGAGAAGGTCAAGGGCTTCGCCGAGTGGCGCCGCGGCGACGAGATCGTCGTCGAGGGTCAGCGAGTCCGGGTTCACCCCGGCACAAGATTCCGGGGCCGCGGCATCACCAATCTGGGCTCGATTCCGCTCGGCTACGAGGTCGAGGCCAAGGGCGACCTGCAGGCCGATGGGGCGATCCTGGCGCGCGAGATCGAGGCCAAGCCGAACGGCGATGCCATGTTCGAAGGCGATGTGCTGACGGCGACCAACGAGATCGAGACCGTCTGGGTGAACCAGGGTCGGATGTTCGAGCCCGGGGAAGACGGCGACGAGACCACCGTCGGGCGTCTGGCGGATTCAGGGCAGCATGCCGACCGCGTGCGCTCGATCATGCGACGTCTGGTGCCCCCCTACGTCGACTACGACAAGCAGGTGCGCGTTCATGTCGTGGAGACCGATGAGTGGAACGCCGCCGCGATGGGTAACGGCGCCATCTGGGTGTACACCGGGCTGATCGACAGCATGACCGACGATGAGCTCGCCGTGGTGCTCGGCCACGAGCTGGCCCACTACACGCACGAGCACTCCCGTCGGCAGGCCAAGACCAGCATGTGGCAGGGACTGGCGGGTCTCGCCGCTGTCCTCGCGGCTGAGGCGATCGACAGCGATGTGGGTAGCGGTATCGCGACGGTGGCGGCCGGGCTCGGAATGACCGTGTGGGGCAGCGGCTATAGCCGGGGGCTGGAGGACCAGGCCGACCGCGTCGGTCTGCGCTACGCGCACGAGGGCGGTTACAACGTCGGCGCTGGCGTGCCGCTTTGGGCCAAGTTCCGGGACCGCTACGGCGAGGCCGACAAGATCACGAATTTCTTCTTCGGCAGCCACTCACGACCCTCGGATCGCATCGAGAACATCCGCAACGAGATCGCGCGCAACTACGTAGCCAGTCCACAGTACGTCGCCGTACCGGTACCCGAGCCGAGCTCGTTGTCGGAGTCCGATCACGATGGCGGGTCCGAGTGGGTTCATCAGGTGGAGGCGCAGCTGGCCTCGGCGCGGCGCGAGCTCGGCGACGAGTACACAGTGCTCGACGATCCGGTCATCGACGAGATCGACGCCGATGGCTCGATGTCGTTCGACCTGGCGGTGAGCCGTGGCGTCGACTACCTGGTCGTCGGAGTGTGCGATAACGACTGTGATGACGTCGATCTGCTGGTCCATGACGACACCGACGCTGAGATAGCCAGCGACTTCGAGCCCGATGATTACCCGGTGCTCTCGTTCTCCGCCACCGCCAAGGGCTCGTGGACCGTCGAGGTCCGTATGCCCGGGTGCTCGGCCGACACTTGCATCTTCGGGTTCCAGGTGTTCAGGCAGTGACGACAGGCCTGATGCAGCGTACTGGCAGAGCCACGCGAATCGCACCATGAGCATACGGACGTCCAATCAGATCTCGGCATCGACGGCGCTGTTGCTGACCCTGTCCGCGGTAGCCCTCGCAGCTCAGTTCGAGGAGTCGTTTCCGGACACCCCAGCCGAGGCCATGGCGCTGTACGAGAGCGATGCCGACAGCTGGATCAAGGGGCCGGTGCAGTACGCGATGCTGGAAGCAGAGCGGGACGCCTTCAAGGCCCTCGTATCGACGGCGCAGCGCACCCGATTCATCGCCGAGTTCTGGGAGCGACGCGACCACGATCTGCGTGATCGCACCAATCCGTACAAGCTCGAGTTCTACACCCGTGTCGCGGCCGCCAACGATCGCTACAACGAATATCCCAAGGGCTGGAAGTCGGATCGTGGTCAGATACACATCGTGCTCGGCAAACCCGATTTCGTCCGCTTCATACCCGGGGGCGCCGGACGCGCCACCGCCTGGACCTATCGCACCATCGGCCCGCAGGGGAAGGACAGCCCGGTGAGCGCCTTCGTCGGCGAGTTCCAGATCGTTTTCGTGCAGTCCAATGCGCGGCAGCGCTACGAGATCCTCGGCAACTTTGGCGCCGGGCATTTTCCGCTCTACTTGCTCGAGGCCATGGAGTGGGCTCGGCTGGCGGCGCTGGACCCGGCGTTCTTGGGGGGCATGATCCAGTAGCCTGGTCCGGCAGCAACGGCTCATCAGCCGGTCTCCCGCACCTCCCGCCGTCTGCCTGTCGTCGTCAATGACTGGCTCGAAGTGTCCGCATACCGTCGTTCTGGCGACGGATGATGCGTTCAGTGACCGATTGACGCCGTTTCCCAAGGTAATCAACGGCGGGCCTTCGCGGCACTGATCTTGCATCGACAGTAGGGTGGTCCTCTGTGAACCTTTCCCTCCGCTGGGAGGAAGACCATGTCAAAGCACCGAGTTGCCACCGTGCTTGGTGTCGCCCTTGCCGTCGGCGTGCTCGCCTTCGCCGCCGGCTGCGCGACTCGCTACAGTAGCTACGGGGCTTCGTACCGGCAGGCCGCGCCGGGTTGGTTCTACGGATCGTCGTTTGGCATCGGTGGCCTGGGCTTCCAGGTGCTGTATAGCGATCATGGGCCGCGGCGCGGCCACTTCTTCCGCTCGTCGCGGTTCGGATCCTCGCCCTACTGTGGGCGCTATTGTTATCGAGAGCGCGGCCACTATTACCATCATTCGGGCTGCGGCCACTTCGGCCGCTACGTGTCGGGCTATGGGTACAATGTCGGCTCGCTGATAAGGCACTACGGGCCGCGTTACTGAGCCGCGGAGCCAACGTCCCGAGGCGGAATGAGCTCGAACCAGGCGATGCGGCAGGAAGCCTTCTTCTCTGGCGACAGCCCGTACGACGTGCTGGTACGCGGCAACGTGCTCCTGCACCGTGAGGCAGCGCGGAAGCTTGCCCGACGCCTACAGGCGGTGCTGGACAGGCGGCCGGCCGGATCGGCGATCCGGCTGCTCGACCTGGCCTGTGGCGGGGTTCCGTCGACCATGGCAGCGGCGATGCACGGGTCTCCCGAGCGCGCCTTCCACTACGTCGGTGTGGATATCAACAAGGAGCAGGTCGAGAAGGCCGGCCGCTTTCCGTTTGCAGATAACGTCGAGCCCGAGATCCTCGAAGGTAGCGCTTGGGACCTGCAGTCGCTGTCCTCACTGGCCCCTTTCGATCTCATCTTCGTGAGCTTGAACTGGCATCACGGAACGCCGGAGGAGATCTGGTTCATGGCGTGCCAGGCCCACGCGTTGCTCGCCGCCGACGGGCGGCTGGTTAACCACGACTGCTACCGACCCGACGATGCACCGCACGTGAGCCGCCCGGAGACCGGCGACGAAGATGGTGAGCTTTCGTCTATGGCGCTGGTCGAGGTCGCCACGCTGGAGGCCGCCGAAGTACCCGCGTTCGACATCGAAGCGCTACCCGCGGGAGCGGAAACCGAGTGGCGCTCAGACCTTATCGCGCGTCTCGAGCGCGGCTATCTCGAGCACGGTGGCGACGATGCCGGTGCCCGCATATTGACGGCGCATTCGACGCGGCGTGACTTTCCCGTTTCCGTGGCCGACGCGTGCGGCATTCTGCGAGCGGCCGGGTTCGAGGTATCGGTGGACCGGTACGAGCGGAAGGATGGGCCCCTGGCTGACTATCTGGCGATGCTGACGGCATGGCCGAGCGTGGAGCGCGGAACGTCATGACGATCGGTAGGTTGGACAACGAATCTTCGAGTTACGCCAAGGCTCGCGACGAGCTGCAGGTAGCGGAGTTGCAACTTCGCGATCAACGCGAGCGCGTCGCTGAGCTGCGGCGCGGTCTCCCACTCGACACGACCGTCGACAACCAGGTATTGGAGGAGATCCGCGAGGGCGTGCGCGCTCGAGTGAACTTATCGGACCTGTTCATCGACTCCGACAAGCCGCTTGTGTTGATGCAATTCATGTACGGCAAGGCGCAGGAGCAGCCGTGTCCGATGTGCTCTATGTGGGCCGATGGCTACGGCGCGGTCATCGCGCATCTGACCGAGCGAGTGAATTTCGCCGTGCTCATTGCCGGTGACGTGGCTCGGTTCGGGGAGTTTGCCGCGGCACGCGGCTGGCACAATCTGCGGGTTGCGTCCGCCGCCGATTCCGACCTCAAGCAACGGCTCGGATTCGAGCTGCCAGACGGCAGTCAGCTTCCCGGCGTCTCGGTCTTCGTGCGTGGCGACGACGGCGCCATCATTCACTTCTACTCTCAAAGCGCGTTGCTGGGCCAGAACGAGTTCCGCGGCATGGACTTGTTGTCGCCGGTCTGGAGCTATCTCGATCTGACACCCAACGGTCGCGGAGAGTGGTATCCCTCTGGAATGTCCTCGCCATGATTACACTGCATCAGTTTGCGCCGGCCTACGGATCGCACTTCAGCGCTAGTCCTTTTGCCGCCAAGCTCGAGTCCTACTTGCGGCTGGCCGCTATCGACTATCAGACTGCGCCCGGTGACCCGATCAAGGCGCCGCGCGGCAAGATTCCGTACGCCGACATCGAGGGTGAGTTGGTCGGTGACTCGGGCCTGATCATTGAACGCCTGAAACGGGCGTACGGCGATCCCCTCGATGGGAACCTGAGCCCGAACGAGCGCGGTCTGGGGCATCTCGTGCGGCGCACCCTGGAGGAGCATTTCTACTGGTCGTTCATGCAATCGCGTTTTGCCGACGACCGGTGCTGGCCGCAGCAGCGCGACGTGGTAGCTGCGGCCTTGCCGGTGCCGCTGCGCCCGATTCTGCCTGCGATCGTACGGCGGGGCATACGGAAGGCGCTGAAGGCACAGGGTCTCGGGCGCCACGAGCAGGAGCAGATCTACCGCGCCGGCGTGCAAGACCTCCAGAGCTGCTTGGAGATACTCGGGGACAAGCCATTTCTGTTCGGGGACGGTCCCACGAGCTACGACTGCACGATGTTCGCGATGGCCAACGCCACCCTGCTGACGCCGACGGATAACGCTCTGACCACCGGTGCCAAGGCGATGCCGGCGCTGGTGGCCTATGTCGACCGAATGGCAGAGCGGCTGGGAGCCCGCTGACGCCGAGGGCGGCGGGCCGATTGTGGCCGTGACCCGCCCGGTACTGCGCGCCGGCAGGACTATGGCCGCAGGGCACGGGGATGCTAGGTTCAGAGGCAGCAAAGCCCCCTGAGCTTCTGGAGCCGGATCATGCGAAGCACGCTCGCCCGTGGTCTGTTGGGGCTTGGCATTCTGACCTCGGTCACGCCGGCGCTCGCCGATCTGCAGGATCCGACCCCACCTCGGCAGCGCGGGATGGTTTTCGAGGCCGAGGCAACGGCGGCAGGCACGCCGGTCGAGCTCGACGCCTACGCCGAGTATCGCCAGGGCGGTGTCTTCATCATCGACGGCCAGCTGGTGCGCGTCACTGCGGGCACGATGATCGCCGGCGAGGTGGAGAACCCCAGTGAGATCGCCCTCGGGTTCGAGACCAGGGTGGCCGGTCGCCGACTCGAGACCGGGCTCATCGTCGCCGACCGCATCGAAGCGGCGCCGAACGGTTCGCAGCTTCTCAAGACCCAGGTGCGGTCGGCGGGCAACGAGCTGGAACGAGAATGGCTGCAGGCCGGCCGCATGTACGACGGCGAGCGAACCATCGGCCAGATCATCTCGTACGACGACCGCGTGCTGCGGGTGGAGAAGATTCTCGCCAAGCTGAAGCCGTCGTATCTGGTGCCTGGCGAGGTGCGTGTCCATGTGGTCGACACCCGCCTGTGGAATGCGTCGGCGATGGCGAACGGGTCGATCTGGGTGTATTCCGGGCTGATGGACGCGATCTCTGACAACGAGCTGGCGATCATCCTCGGCCACGAGCTAGCCCACTACACCCACGAGCACTCGCGCCGCAGCGCCAAGTCGGGAATTTGGAAGCAGGCGCTGGCAAACCTCGGCGCCGGCCTGCTCGGTGGCGCCCTCGCCGGCGGCACGGGCTCCAACGTGGCCAACGTCGCGGCGCTAATCGGCACCCAGGCCTGGACCAACGGCTACAGCCGTGAGCTCGAGGATCAAGCCGATCGCGTGGGCCTACGCTACGCCTACGAGGCCGGCTACGACGTCCACACCGGACCCGGCCTCTGGAACCGCTTCCGCGAGCGCTTTGGCGAGGCCGATCCGGTGACCAACTTCGTGCTCGGCACGCACTCGCGCCCCACCGATCGCATACTCAACATCCAGCGCGAGCTGCAAATCAACTACCGCGACGCCCGCTAGCTGGCGAATCAGAGCGTGCCACGACGCTCGTCGAGCATCGGGCGCTCGTCGGCGTTTGCCAGCTGCCAGCTGAGGCTGTGCACCAGGCGCACGATGCGCTCCATCTTCGGGTAGTTGATTCGATCGGGCGTATCGGTCTCGCGGTGATAGTCAGGGTGCAGGCCGGTGTGGAAGAACAGCGCCGGCACGTCGCGCTGCAGGAACGGCCACTGGTCGCTGCGACGCAGTAGGTTCGAGGCGTTGTTGTCGTAGGCCAGCTCGAGGTCCAGCCCGATCGAGGCGTTGGCCTCGATGACGCCGTTACGGAGTGCGCCGCTGTAGGTGTAGGCCATGATATGGACGCTGTTGGCGTTCTCCTCGGCTGTTTGCGGCTCGAGGCCGCGGAATCGGCCGCCGCCGTCGGCGGGCACCTCCTCGTTGCGACCGATCATGTCCATGTTGAGTGCTGCGGCCGTCTGCTGGAGCGGAAACAGCGGTGCCTCGGTGTAGGCCCAGCCCCCATCAACCCGACCTCTTCCGAGTTCCACGCTGCGAACAACACGGACCGGCGTGGTCGCTGACCGGCGGCGGCGGCCAGGGCGTACGCTTCTGCGATCTCGAGCACGCCGACCGTGCCAGAGCCATCGTCGTCAGCACCGTTGTAGATTCGGTCGCCGTCGGCGCCGTCGTGGTCGTAGTGGGCGCAGACGATGACCACCTCGTCGGCAAGCTCGGGGGTCCGAGCCACGCAACAGGCCGACGACGTTGCGATCGGGCACGCGCCGGCGGTCGACCGTCGTCGTCATGTCGATGCGCACACTCGGCATCTCGATGGTGATCGCGCCGGCGCCCGATTCTGCCTCCCGAGAGAGCTCGCCGAGGCCGCGTCCGCCGCCTGCCACCAGTCGCTCGGCCAGCGAAGCGGAGATCCGTACGGCCGGTATTGTCACGCGGTCCGTCCAGCTCACCAGTAAATAGCTCGTAAACGCTGGGCCGACCCAGCGCCGGTCGTGGGCCGCCTGCAGGCTCGTGATTGTGCACGTCGCCGACGAACAGGATTCCCACCGCGCCGCGTTCCTGGGCCATGAGCGCCTTGCGCAGCTCGCGGGACACCTCGGATCGCACCAGGCCGTCGAAAGGACTTTCGGCCACGAACTCGCCCGGCTCGTGGTCGAACACCAACACCACCTTGCCGGTCGCGTCCACACCATCGTAGTCGTCGTAGTCCAACGACTCGGAGACGAGGCCGAACCCGGCGAGCAGCAGCTCGCCGCGGCCGGAGGCGCTGCCGCTGAAGTTCATGGGGGTGACGTCGGCGCCCATGCGCGCGGCGGACGAACGTCCGTCGATCGTGGCGCTGAGACTGTTGGCAGCGCCCAGGCTCGTGGTGATGAGCTCGAAGCCCTGGTAATAGGAGCCGTCGTCGGCCGCTGGCTCGAGGCCCAGGCGCTGGAAGCGTGCCTTGATGAACTCTGCCGCTAGCGCGTTCTCTGCACTCTCGGGTCCGCGGGGCCGCGCATTCCGTCCCCGGCCAAGAACTCGAGGTCAGCGCGGAGTTCCTCCTGGCGGATCGTGTCGTTGCCCGGAGTCGTTGACGCGTCGGGAGCGGGCGCGCAGGCGATCACGAAAGTGGTCACCAGAACGGCGGATAGCACGGTCGCGGCAGATTTGATCACGTCGTTGTCCTCGACACGAGGGGCGGGTTCGATTGCTCGCGATGATGCAGTGAAACCGACTACGTTGCCAGCGAGCGACGAAGCGAAGCGCTGCCCTGACCGGCCACGTTCGCTCCCGTGACCAGCCGCGGGGGAGACCACGGGGGTCGAGGATCAGGCGTCGCGCAACCCGACGGCAATCGGTAGCCGCGCCGCCCGAATGGCCGGGAACAGCCCCCCGATCAGGCCGATCATGGTTGAGTAGAAAACCCCTTGGATCAGCAGCGACGACGTGACATCGAACGCGAAGGCGACCTGGCTGAAACTCTGGAAATTGATCGTCGATGCCGTGAAGCCGTCGAACGCCATCCACGCCAGCACGCCACCGATCGTCCCGCCGAGCAGCGCGATGACCAACGACTCGAACAGCACGGCAATGATCACCGGTGCGGACTTGAACCCCAGCGCTCGGAGTGTGGCGATTTCGCGAGTACGCGACGACACCGAGGTATACATGGTGTTGAGCGCCCCGAAGACTGCGCCGATACCCATCAACGCTGCCACGACGGTGCCCAACCCGGTGATCAGGCCGGTGATCAGAACCGACTGAGAGGCATAGAACTCCGACTGGCGGCTGACGGTGACGTTGACTCGCGGGTCGGTGTCGAGCTCGTCCTTGAACGAGCTGAACGCGGCGCGCGATTCGAGCTTGGTGTAAACGGACTGGAACGTGTCGCCACGCCGATAGACGGACTGCAGGAGCCGCGCGTCGGCCCACACCTCGGATTCCTCCAGGCCGCCGCCTGCCTCGAAGAGGCCGACAACGGTCCACGGCTGCCCGGCGACATCCAGCGTGCCGCCGAGATCCAGGCCGCCGAACTCGCGGCTGGCGCCGACGCCGGCGATCAGCTCCGAGCGGCCCCATTCGAAGGCGCGTCCCTGGACGATGCGCAACTGGTCGTGTACCCGGAAAGCCTCCTCCTCCACACCGCGCAAGGGTACGTTGGCGTCGGTGTTGGTCGACCGGCGCGGCAGGTTCAGGATGAGGAAGAGCTCCGGCGACGATAGCATGCCGTTGTCGTCCCTGAGCACACCGGGCGCCTCACCGATGACACGTGTGTCGGCGCGCTGCATGGCGCTCACCAGCTCCCCTGTGGAGCCGCTGCGCAGTACGATGGCGGTGTCGTCGTCAGCGCCCTGGGTCATCGCGGCACGGAACCCGGCCGCGATCGACAGCACGCCGATAAAAACCGCTACCACCCCGGCGATGCCGACCGCCGAGGCCACTACCGACCCCGTTCGCTGAGGGAGCGTGCGCAGGCTGTAGGCGGTGATCGACGCTACCTGCTCGAGCCAGCGCAGCATCGCTACTTTCTCCGCAGCGCGTCGACGGCTTGCAATCGGAGTGCCTGCCAGGCGGGCAGCAGGCCTGCGGCCACGCCGAGCGCCAGGGTCAGCACCAAACCGAGGACGAGGGCGGGAGTCGGGAAGATGAATATTGGCAGGGCCCCACCCGTGGGATCTCCGAACGAGATCAGGAAGAGCGCCAGCGCGAGGCCGGCGCCACCTCCGATCACCGAAAGCAGGCACGATTCTCCAAGCACCATGCCGAGCACCTGTCGGTGGGTGAACCCGAGCGCCTTGAGGACGCCGATCTCGGATACGCGCTCGCGCACCACCTGGCCCATGGTGTTGCCGGCCACCAGCAGGATGGTGAAGAACACCGCGCTGAGAACCGCCATCAGGATGGTGCTGATGTTGCCGATCTGCTTGGCGAAGCCCTGCAGGAACGCGAGCTCGGTCTGCGCCTGGACTTCGGCGGCTGAGTTGGCAAACTCGGCATCGATCGCCTGCGCGAGCTCGGCGGAGCGATCTGGGTCACCCACGCGCACCGTGAACCACCCGACTCTCCCCCTGGCTTGCTCGACGCGTGCCTCGTCGAAATAGTCATAACGGAAGAGGAACTGGGTAGTATCGGTGCTCGGATCAACGCCGTCGTAGATGCCTACGATGTCGAACTCCCACGTTCGGGTGCCGTCGCGCTTGGACCAGATCGTTGCTTGCAGCGGGACTCGGTCGCCGATCTCCCAGCCGAATCGCTCCGCGATCGCACGCCCGACAACCGCGCCAGTACGTGTGCGGCGCCAGGCTTCGAGCTGTTCCGCCGGCAACAGGAACTCCGGATACATAGCGAGATACTCGTCGGGTTTCACTGGGAACTGTGCGAAGAAGTTGGTGGGCTCCTGATACACGCCGCCAAACCAGGTGATGTGGGTGGCATCGACGACCCCTTCGACACCCTCCATGCGCATCTCGTAGGCCTCCGGCAGCAACTGGATGAGGGAGACCTTGTGGCGTACTACGAGCCGATCCGATCCGGCGAGGCTGACGCCACGCTCCAGCGCGTTGCGAACCGCCGCCAGGTAGCCGAAGAGAACGAAGGCGATGAGGATCGAGGCGGCGGTAAGGAACGTGCGCGTCTTCTTGCGCTTGAGGTTGCTGAAGATCAGGTGCGCGTACTTCATTCTGGTTTCTCCGCCTGGAGTCGCCCATCCCACACGTACAAAGTGCGATCGGCCAGCTCGGCAGCGTGTGGATCATGGGTCACCATGATCACCGTCTTGCCATGCTCCTTGCTCAGCGCCCGGAGCAACTCGAGGATCTCGTCGCCCGACTTGCGGTCGAGGTCGCCGGTAGGCTCGTCGCACAGCAGCAGGGTCGGGTCCGTGGCGATCGCCCGCGCGATACCGACGCGCTGCTGCTCGCCGCCCGAGAGCTGCCGCGGGTAGTGACCACTGCGGTCGTTCAGGCCGACGATCGACAGCGCCGTCTCCACCTGCTGGCGGCGCTCACGCCGTGACAGCGGCTGGAGCAGCAGCGGTAGCTCGACGTTGCGCGCCGCACTGAGTACCGGCATGAGGTTGTAGAACTGGAATACGAAGCCGACGTGGCGCGATCGCCAGCTCGCCAGACGGCGGCTGGAAAGGCTATCGACGCGCTCGCCGCCGACTTCGACCGTTCCGGAGTCGGGGCGGTCGAGGCCACCGATCAGGTTGAGTAGCGTGCTCTTGCCCGATCCAGACGGCCCCATCAGTGCCAGGAACTCGCCCGGCGGCACCTGCAGGTCGGTGTCATGGAGCACGTCGATGCGCTCGGCCCCGCGCTTGAAGCCCTTCTCCACGCCCTTCACATCCACCAGGTTGCCGTTCGCTTCACTCATACGGTTACCTCGTCTCGGATACGGTCATCGGTTGCCCGCCTCATCCGGCCACCTCGCGAACAATTGTGCCGTTGGTCAGCTCGTCGGGACCGTCGACTACGACCCTTTCTCCGGCGGCCAGCCCATCGAGTACGAATGCCTGGTCGCCTCGCACGTCCCCGAGGGTGATCGCCCGGCGCTCCAGCGTGTCTCCGCTCAGCACAAGGACGATCTCTTGGCCCTCGTCATCTCTTACCGCCCTTCGAGGGATGGCTAGCGCGGTGCGGGTTTCTCCCACCTGCTCCGCGTCGCGGAACGCCACCTTCACCCCCATGTCCGGCAGCACCCGCGAGTCGAGCTCCTCGAAGCCGATGCGCACCTTTACGGTGGCGCGCTGTCGGTCGGCTGTCGGGATGATGGCGATCACCCGCGCCGGGATCTTCCAATCCGAGTAGGCATCCAGCACGGCGTCCACCGGCTGATCCGCGCGCACCCGGTTGATGTAGCTCTCGTTGACGTCGACCTCGATCTCCAGCGAGGTCATGTCGACGATGGTACCGATACCGGTACGGGTGAAGCTGCCGCCGGCCGACATCGGCGAGATCATCTCCCCGGGCTGGGCGTTCTTGGTCACCACCACGCCGGCGAACGGCGCCCGGATCTCGCGATCGGTAAGCTCCTGCTGCCAGAGCGCCACCCGGCTCTCGGCCACCTTGATCTCCTCGCGCTGCTGCTCGATTCGCGCTGCTAGCGAGTCGACCTCGGCCTGCGCCCGGTCGAGCTCCGACTGGCTGACTATGGCGCGCGCTTGGAGGCGCATCATGCGCTCGAGCTCGACCGCGGCCTCGCGCTGGCGTACCCGCGTCTCCGCCAGGGTGGTAGACGCTGCTCCCACCTGCGCCTCGGCGAGCCTGAGGTTGACGGCGGCGTTCGAGTCATCGAGGCGGGCGAGAACCTGGCCGGCGCTTACCTGCATTCCTTCCTCGATGAACACCTCCGTTACTCGTCCGGTTACCTTCGACGACACCGTCGCCTGCCGTCGCGCGGTTACGTAGCCGGAAGCGTTGAGCACCGTCGTACCTTCTTCGACCTGAACTTGGCGCACGCTGGCTGTGCGCACCTCCGGGGTCGTGTCGCGCCACGTCC
This sequence comes from Acidobacteriota bacterium, assembly GCA_965197275.1. Taxonomy (GTDB): domain Bacteria; phylum Acidobacteriota; class UBA890; order UBA890; family WLXD01; genus DASCOT01. Next base: position 247,759 of record CBDAMQ010000030.1, on the reverse strand, counting down.
ATGCCCAGGCGGCGACCGCCCCCGCGCCCAGCAACACGATCGCCAGCAGCGCCCAGGGCAGTGCCGAGCCGCGGCGTTCGTTGCGGCGTTCGATCTTCAAGCTGGCGAGCTGGTCGCTGGTCAACGGGCTGACTCCGGACAACGGGGAGGCTTCATTCTAGTCTCCGCGCCCGGCTCTATTTCGTCACTGCCGGCGAGCGGTCCGAGGCGGGGACGATCGGGCCATTGGCGCAGTTCGTCGGCGGGGCTTTGGCGACTGCATGCGCCGGTATCCGCAGTTACGGAGCACTAGCTGTAGCCGTGGTACGCGCGCCGGGCGCGTCTCTCGCCCGGCTCCGGCTGGCTCCAGCGACCGGACTCGAAATCGAGCCAGCGCATCGACAGTGCCTCGCCGTACGCTGGACGCAGCTCGTCCATCAGGTCACGCTCGCGCAGCTGCTCGAGCCAGATTGTCGAATAGGTGTTGCGGGCGACGGTGATCAGCGCGCCGAGCCCGTCGTAGGCAGACCGCAGGCCGTCGGCGTCGAAGCTCACGGTGTTGTTGACGTAGTCGATGCCGGGGACGCCGTCGAGGATCTCCAGGCTGGCCGGCGGCACCGCCCTGAGCGTGGCTGTGATCGGCGAGCTTACGCGCATCACGCGGGCGGAGGCGAGGTTCTCGACCGCACGCCGGGCTGCGGCGGTCATCTCGGCGTGGGCCTGGTCGACGGGTCGCAACTCTACCGTCGAGGCGCTAGTGGCGGTCTTGACGGTGACGAACTCGATCCACGGCATGGTCTGGAGATCTGCCGCCAGCCGATCATCGCCGGATCCGAAGATCACCGGTACGCCGAAGCGACCCCACGACAGTGCCACCAACTCGGTCTCGGTGATCGACGCACCGTTGATGATGATGTCCATGCCGAGCGTGAAGGTGTGCGAGGCGAAGCCGCCGCTGCCGGTCTTGGCGTGCATGCCGACCACTGCCACCGCGTCGTAGCTGGAGGTCTCGGGAACGTCGAAGTAGGTGTCGAACGGTGCCTCGCGAAGCATCTGCGAAGCGCGCGGATCGAGCAGATCGGCACGGACGTCGGGATCCGGATTGCCGGAGCCGTGCCCATCGACGACGTGCACCTCGGTGGCGCCGCCGGCGAACAGACCGTCGATGACCGCGTTGACGTCGGCGGCGAGCATCTCCTGACCGCTCGGATACTGCGGATCGCCGAAGTCGAAGCTGTGCCAGTCGTCTTGGCCTGCCAGGCCTTCCATGTCGTGGAGCAGCAGAACGCGGATGCCGTCGGAAGTGTCGACGACGGCCTCATCGGTGGTCCACGGAATCTGATTCGCGGCCGACGTTGCACTTCCATCTGTCTGCTGGACGCTCGGGGCAACGGCACAGCCGACGGCAAGTACGATCGTCGCGGCGGCCGGTGCGCCCAGAGACATCACGTGGGGCGGAACCGCCGCGCGAGGGTGAAAGCCAGCCATCGATCTACTCCTTTTGCCGGGCGGCGAGCTCGGCGCGGAAGCTGTCACCCGACGACAAGAGCCGCGCTTCGAGTCGTTCAGTGCAATCGCAATTGCTGCAGGCCCAGGCCTCGCTACCGTTCAGGTCGCGACACTCTTGTCGGTTGTGGGCGTCCTTTATCCGCTCGAGCTCGAAGTACTCCTCCCAGTAAGGAATCTCCTCTTCGAGCGGGGTCGGGCAGTAGCAGACCTCGACCCAGCGCACGGTGCCGTCGTCGAGCTGGCGAGCGTCGGCCATGTTGCGCAGGTACTCGCCCCCGGCAACCGAGCCCCGTCCCAGCGTCCCGTCTAGGATGGCGCCGAGCAGGGCGCGTGCCCGACCTTTCTTGAGCCGCGCGCGAACCAGATATCGCATGAGTCGATTCTTTCACGCGTGGTCAGGAAGGCAACCGTGCGTCCGGCAACGGGCACCCGCAAGCTGGTATCGTCGGGCTGGGCCGGCGCCCGCGAGGCAGCCGGTTCCTGGATGACCGGATTCTGGAGAGCGACGCATGCGACACCGAGCCCAACCCCGCCGCCGAGCTTTCGTGTTGCTGTTCGCGGCCATGACCGTGCCGGGCGTCCTGGCTGCGCTGCAGGGCTTCGATGGTCAGGTCGCAACGGCGGCCTGGGCGCTGCCAGCCGCTCCTCAGCAAGCGCGCATCGAGGGCACGCCGCAGTGGACGCCGGAGGATCGAGGTAGCGACAACCTCGAGGTTGTTGCCCATTTGCCCCTGGGCGGTCGCCTCACAGTCGCCGACATCGATATCGAGCAGGAGATCGATCGGCCGTACGCCTACGTCGGCCGTATAGCGATCTTCGACGGCGAGCGCGGCACCGACATCATCGATCTGAGCGATCCGGCCAACGCATCGGTGCTGTACCGCTGGCGCATCGAGGATCAGGACCTGCACGTCGGCCCGGGTGGTATGGACGTGAAGCACTTCAAGTGGAACGACCGCTACTACGTCGTGCAGTCACTGCAGTTCGGTCAAGGCGGCCCCAACGCCGACCTGGGCGCGGTGGTCCTCGACGTTACCGACCTGCCCGACGCGGCCTCGGTGCGCGAGGCAGGGCGCATTCGGGCGCCGGATCATCCCGGCGGCTTCCACAATATCTTCGTGTACAGGCACACCAACGGCCGCGTGCTGCTGTTTGCCACCGTGCGCGGTCCCTACGCCTACGTCTACGACCTCGGCTACCTGGTCGACGGTGTCGGCGGCGACGACGGCCAGGACGCGCTCGTGGCCCAGGTGCCGGTGGGCTCCGAGGGCCAAAGCCCCATGCGTGGCTACCATGACCTGTACGTCGGTTATCACTCCGACACTCAGCAGGACCGCTTCTACGGCGGTGGCACCGGCGGCTACTACATCTACGACGTCACCGATCTGGAGAACCCGACGCTGCAGATCTCACTCGTCGGCATCGAGGGCGTCGAGTGGGGCCACACCTTCACTCCCTCACCGGATGGTCGCTACGTGGTGGGGGAGACCGAGTATCGGTACGCCCCTCTGCGCATCTTCGACCTCAAGCCGGCGCTCGACGGTGAGACCAGCGTCATCCGCCAGCCGATCTCCGCCTGGACCGCCGACTGGCGCCACCTGGTGCACAACCACGAGGTGCGCTGGCCCTACGTGTTCGTTTCAGGCTACGTCGACGGGTTGCAGATATTCACCCTGGCGGACCCACACAACCCGGCCACGGTCGCTTGGTACGATACCTATCTGGGCCCGCTCAACACCGACTTCCCGCCGATATTCAACGGCGCCTTCGGCGTTGACGTGCGCAACGCCGACGGCCTCATAGTGGTGTCCGACTCTACCACCGGCTTCTGGGCCTTCCGCATGCAAGGGTTCGGCGGCTGGAACGGCGCCGAGTGGGGGATGCCTAACATCTCCAGCGCCCAGAAGTGGGACGTGGGCCCTGGGTCAGAGTAGCCACGGGCGACTCTCCCTCCATGGGATCGAAGCTATCGCCGTCCGTTGCAACCGCATCCGAGGATCCAGCATCGGCCGCCGGCACCTAGCACCTGAGCTTGCAGGCCCTGTAGCCCTCGAACACCGCCCGATGCTAGACCCCGAGCGCCGGGCTACTGCGTCTCGACTTTCGCCGTCATCTTCGCCTTCGAGCTCGAGATATTGGTCACGCTGTAGCCGCTCGCCTTCTTGGAGTACCACTTGCTGCCGGGCTTGCTGCCGGCTGCGAAGACCCGGTTGTTGCTGTCGCCGGGAAACGGATCGCCACCATCGCCCCGGTTGATGCCTTCCTTGTCGAGATGGTCCTTGCCATCCGCCTCCTCCAGGTCCACGAGGCGGTGTTTGGACTTGTTACCTTTCTCCTGCTCGTTGTTCCAAGGGCTTTCCTCGATATGCCATATGAGCAGACCCGAGCCCGGGAGATACTTGTCGAACCTGGTCGGCTGACGATTCTCGAGTAGAAAGTACTCGCCTTGTCCCTGGCCGTACTCGACTCCGTCCGGGTTGTTCCCCAGCCGATAAACGCTCTTCTTGGAGGTTGCCGCCGTGGGGAAGTCGAGCGTCCCGTTCGACGTCACCTGCATCGGCACCACCCAGCCAAGAAAGGACTTGGACCAAGCGGAGAGATGGCATGGTGTATCCCCGTCGCGTTTCCCTCCGAGCCAGGCGCCGCTGCCCATCGCGCCCCATTGCCCGATCCCCTCGGAGCTTTCGTCGGTGTCGTACAGGTCGGGTAGCAGTCCGAAGTCGTGGCCCATCTCGTGCACCATGACGCCGATCGTGGCGGTATCGCCGCCGCTCACGCGCGCCGTCCGGACGGCTTCATGGTGCTCGCCGTACATCTGATACCCGTGCCATTGGCTGAAGGCACCGACGATAGTGCCATCGAGCGTCGGGGCCATTTCATCGGGGAAGCTCCAAGCGTGACCCCACACCGAAGGCAACTTCGCCTCAGAGCCGCCGAAGGAGTTCTCGTAGCCGGCCAGAATGATGACGATGGCCAGCTCATCTGCCTGTAGTGAGGCGCTGAAGTGCTTCTCGGGCGCGGTGAAGTCAACGAACCGGTCGGCAGCTTGGATGGCGCTCGCTGCGATCTCGCGCGAGAAGTCGTTGCCACCGCCGGTGCCAGGGTGGTTCTCGTCCAGGGTCACGTTGACCACGCCATCATTCTTCTTGCCGTGGGTCTCCTTGGCCGGCTTGACCGCGAGAGCCTTGTACGAGACCTCCTTGTAGTAGCCGGCGACGCTTTTCTTGCCCTTGAACATCCGCTTTGCCCAGTCGCTTGCGTTGGAGCTGACTAGCTTCTGATCCGCGAACTCGACCAGAATGATGAGCGCGCGCACGGTGCCCGTCGGTTCGAACCAATCCGGCAAACCGAACCCGGTCGCTGAACTCCGTCCTCGCCTGTCGCGCTGCGCGTGCATCTGTGACGCCCGCGCCAGATCTTCCGCATTGCGCAAGTGCAATGGGACCCCGACGGGCGCCCGCGTTCCGACGCGCTGGATCGAGCGCACCAGTCTCCCGCTGGGTGTGGCCTGAGCGTACGACCACCATCCGCTACCCGAGTCGCGCAAGATCGTGTAGCCGTCGGCCGTCTCCATCCCGTGGTGCCATTCGTCGCCGAACGGTCGCGCCTGGAACGTCGTGCCATCCGGCTGCACAATGGTCACGATGCGTGGGTTGGCCGGCCCTGCGAACACACCGCGGCCCGTGTCCAACGAGTGTCGTTGCATCACGTTTGTGCCCGCCCGACTGCTGTAGACAACGGTGGCACTTGTCGTAGCGATCAGATACGGGTTTATCCCGCAGCATTTTCCACGGCCTGTAGCAACAACTCCACGTTACGGCGCCCTTCGTGCGGGTTGACCTCCGGCGGCCGACCCTCCCGTACCGCGGCGACAAAGTCCTCGATCTCACCGACATAGGGATCGGCGACGGTGTAGTCGATGACTCCGACCTCCCCGCGCACCTCGCCGCTGCCGTGCGGCCCGAGCGTGCCGGAGCAGACGATGCTGCCGCGGCTGCCGTGGATCTCCAGCGCCGACGGGGCGTCGAACTGCACCGACGAACAGATCTCCGCGGTGGCACCGGACTCGAAGCGCAGCGCCAGCACCGCCGTCTCGTCGTGGATCGCGCCCCACACACCGTGGCTGATGGTGCTCTGCAGGTCCGCGACCTCGCCGCAACTGGGGAGCAGCGTCCATCGAACGAGGTCAAGGCAGTGCGTCCCCACCGCTCCCAGGCTCCACCAGCGACCCACATCTGGATGCGCACGCCAATTGGACGCGTCGCTCGCCCGGGAACTCCAGCGAGCACGCACGTGGAGCAGCTCGCCGAGCTCGCCCGCGTGTGCCGCTGCCACCGCCTGGCGATGGCCGTTGTGCCAGCGCAGGTGATAGGCTACGCTAAGCGTGACGCCGGCGCCGGTGGCCGCGTCGATCATACGCTTCGCATCCTCGCGCTCGGTACACATCGGCTTCTCTACGAGCATGTGGTTGCCTGCCTTCGCCGCTGCAATCGCGGCGGCAGCATGACAGCGATCGGGCGTCGCTATTAGCACCGCGTGGAGTTGATCGTCAGCGAGGAGCGCGCCCAGATCGTCGTGGCCAGGAGCTGACGCGGTGGCGCCATGGCGAGCGGCGAATTCGACCGCCCGGGAGCGGTCGCGGCTCAGCACGCTCCACAGCCGCGCCCCTTTGGCGGCTGCGAGAGCCGGCGCCAGGCTGCGACCAGCGATCTTTCCTGTACCGAGAATAGCGAAGTTGAGCATACGACGGACTCGCGGTTACGATGACCCGAGCGCCACCCACGGTGGCACATGCCAGGGCCCGCTGCATGCGTAATCGACCGATCCGGCGGTGGCCCGGCCGACGCTGCCGCTTGTATCTTCCTGCAGGCTCCCGTGGCGGAAGGTACCGGCCTTCCGGGACCGGCAGCGGCTCACAACGGAAGAGCTTCTCCACCAGCTCATGGGTCTGATGGCTGATGGCGATCTGCCCGGGAGTGGCGACAGTGCTCTCGAGTCGGCTGGCGACGTTGACGGTATCGCCGACGACCGTGTAGTCACGACGCTTCTGCGAACCGATATCGCCAACGATCGCCGGTCCGGTGTTGACCCCGATGCGCATGTCGATACGACGGTCTTCGGTGAGCTCCGAGTTGATGGCATCGAGGGCCTCGGACATGCCCCACGCCGCTGCCACCGCACGCTGGGCATGGTCCGGCTGATCGAACGGCGCTCCGAAGAACGCCATCATGCCGTCGCCCATGAACTTGTCGAGCGTGCCCTCATGAGTGAAGACCACCTGGGTCAGCTGCTCGAAGATCGAGTTGAGCAGCCTCGCGGTGTCGGCCGGGGCCATCTTCTCGGACAGCGCCGTGAATCCGCACAGGTCGGTGAACAAGACGCTGATCTCGCGCTCCTCGGCCAGCATCTCGCCGTACTCACCGACGGATTGCAGCCGCTCGACGACCGACGGGGAGCTATAGCGCTCGAGTCGAGAGCGGATTTGCAGCTGGTGCGCGATCTCCTCGCGGTAACGTGTTTGCCGGATGCCGATGGCGCCCAGCATTCCGAGCACGGTCACCAGGCGAAGGTCGCGCTCGCCGAAGCGCGAGGCGTTGTCGCGGGTATCCAGGTAGATCAACCCCTGGACCTGGCCGTCGTGCTCCATCGGCACGCAAACCGCCGAGCGAATGTCCATGCGCGCGATCGTGTCGCTGGCGGTAAAGCGATCGTCGGACTCCACCTCGCGGATCAGGAACGCCTTGTGCTCCTCTACTGCGCCGGTGGCGATCTTGCGGCTGATGCGCAGCTCATCGTCGCCCGCCAGACCGCGGACCACTACGGGTCGCAACTCTGCGCCCTCCTCCTCGCACAGAGTGATAGCGCCACGCTGGGCAGGTACGTTTTCGAACGCCAGCCGCATGATCTCTTCCAGCACCCCCTCGACTCCGACCGCGCCGAGCAATGCCTCGGCAGCGCTGCTGAACAGCTCCAACACGTGATTGGCGCCGAGCGTTGATCGCGAGCTGACGCTGAGGCCTCCGGGCGCTGCTGCCGGCTCGGCGCTCGTCTCGTCGGCCGCCTTGGTGACGTCGGCGGCGCTGACCGCCTCCGAGGCGCCCATCTCCAGCAGCTGCAGAACGTCGGCCGAGGCGATAAAGGTGCCGACCGACTCGTCCGGGTCACGCTCGTCGAACACGATTCCGCCGGCGTCCTCCTCGATGCTGACGGTCAGCTCGTAGGTGTGGATGGTCACTTTGTCGCCGTCGGACAGCTGCGCGGGCTGTCTCAGCTCCTCGCCGTTCACCGCCGTTCCGTTGGTACTGCCCAGGTCGGTGATCGTCCACTTGGCATCGTCGTGGCTGAGCCGTGCGTGGTGCCGCGATACTTCCGAATCCTCGATCACCAGCCGACACTCGGCGGCGCGGCCGATCTCGGCACCGCCACGCGGCGCCACCACTTCGAAGGCGTCGCCGTCGATGGTGTAGCGCAGCGTCAGCTTGGTTCTGGCTCCCTCGGTCACGCGTCATCCTCCCCGAGCACGTAGGTGTCACCCTCGCGCGCCATCGCCGTATCGGCGAGGCTCTGCTTGGCCTGGCTCTCGATCGCCGCGAGCGCATCATCGTCATGGGCGGGATCGTGGTGGAAGAGGAGCAGCCTGGTCGCCTGCGCGGCGCCGGCCAGCTCGACGCCGGATTCCCAGGTGCTGTGGCCCCAGCCGACGCGGGTGGCGTACTCCTCGGGGGTGTACTGAGCGTCGTAGATCATCAGGTCGGCCCCGGTGGCCGCTTCGAGGATCGCGTCGTCGACGATCGCGTCGCCGTGCTCATGATCCGACGCGTACAGGAGTGACGCGTCTCCATCGTCGATTCGAAAGCCGCTGGCGCCCTGCGGGTGGGTCAGAGACACCGGAGTCACGTGTGCGCCTCCGACCTCCATCCCTTCGGCCGGCAGGCTCACGAATCGTCGCCTCGCGGCGGTCTGGTCCAGACCGATCGGGAAGAAGGGCGCCTGCATCTGGCCGTCCAGAGCGGCCTCGATGCGGGCGCTGCTGGCATCGGCGTAGAACACGATCTCGCTGCGCTCGTCGAACAGCGGCGCAAAGTAGGGAATCCCCTGCAGATGATCCCAGTGGAAGTGCGACAGCAGCACGTGCACGGTGACGCCGCCGCCGCCGATCTCCTCGTCCAGGGCTTCACCGAGCGGTCGTATGCCGGTGCCGCCGTCGATCACCACCACTTCGTTGCTCGACGTGCGCATCTCAACGCATGGGGTGTTGCCCCCGTGAACTAGGTGATCTTCCTCTGGGGTGGGCACAGATCCGCGAACTCCCCAAAAGCGGATCTGTGGCACAGCGCCGGTGTTCGTTCCTTCACGCGATGCGGGCATGGCGCCCCCAGGGCTCATCGCCGGCTCGGTAATGCCGACCGTTGCTGCCTCGTTGACGGCGCCATTCTACTTGTCGACGCGGTCGTCGTCGGGGCTTGCGGTGCGGGCCCCGCCGGCAGCGCGCTTTGCTCAGCGTCGAAGCCCGAAGAACAGCTGGGTGTCACAGGGCACCGGCAGCATCTCGAATCTCTCGAACCCGGCCTTGGCGGCCAGCTGTCGCGCCCCCTCCGTTCCGATCAGTGTCCCCAGACCGGGGCCGCCCGCCGCCAGGGAAACCGTCAGGCAATGGAACGGGCTCAGTGCGGCACGCATACGTGACAGGGTGTCGCGATTTTCGAGTGGGTTCACCGATCCGGCCGGCTCCGACCAAACCAGCAAACCGTCCTCGGCGAGGTGTCTGCGGATTGCCTGCAAGGTTCCGACCGGGTCAGCCATGTCGTGGATACAGTCGATGGCCAGCACCAGGTCGAAGCGCAGATCGTGCTCGATGTCCTGTAGCGGCACCGCGGCGAACTCGGCGTTGGCGACGTCGCCCTCGACGGCCAGGACACGTGCGAAATCGATGCTCGGTGCGTGCGGGTCGACGCCGAGCACAGTGGAACGAGCGTGCGCCCGGGCCACGGCAATGGTGGAACGGCCCAGACCGCAGCCGACGTCGAGCACGCGGATGCCTTCGCGCAGCCGGTCGCGAAGCCCTGAAATCGCCGGCAGCCACTCTTCCGTCAGCAGATGATCGAACCAGGCGCGATGCATTCGATCGATGGAAGCGGGGACCTCGGGATGGAGCTCGTCATAGGCAATGCCCCCGCCGTTGCGGAAGGCGTCCATCAGCTCCTCGGTTCGCAGCAACGACGGCAACGTGAAGTGGAACGTGCCGGCGCCGAAAACGGCCGAGCTTTCCTCGGCGAGGACGGCACGCTGCTCCGCCGACATCGTGTAGGTTGCCGTTTGGTCGTCGTACTCGATGTAGCCGAACGCCGCCATGGCCTTGAGCCATTCCCGCAGGTAGCGCTCGTTCAGATGTGTCGAGGCGGCCAGGGCGACGCTGCCGACAGGCCCCTGGTCGGCAATCGCGGTGAACAGGCCGAGCCGATCGCCGATATACCCCAGGCCCGAGATGAAGGCGCCACCGGTGTCGCGCCGAATCTGCTCGAGCAGCTCCTGCACCGTTTCGCTGTTCATGCGCGTAGCCTATCGAACCCGGCGCGCCCCGGCTGCCGGTGCGTGACGACTGGCTGCAGGCTAACCGAACAGCTGGATGCCGAAGACGCGGGCGGCGATCAGTATTCCGCTGAGTGCCGTGAACACGATCAGCGACCCGCCCCCGAACCAGATGGCGAACGGGGAAGGGTAGTAGTCCTTGGCGTGCTTCGGAATGACCGTCAAGCAGTAGTAGAGGTTGAGAAAGAAGATCACCGGAGCCACGAAGAAGGCCAGCGCCGAGGCCACCAGCACGAGGAACACCGGTCGCGGCATGCCAATGACGATCGCCGTCGCGGTGATCAGCGAGAAGAACATCGTCGCGCGGTAAATGTTGTACTCCGACGACCAGGTCGAACGGTGCTCGGCGGTCAGGTCGGCCCGGGCGGTTCCCTGCAGCCGGGCCGTCGTCGGGAACATGTTGCGACAGCAGGCGCCGACGACGCGTGGCCAGCCATCGAAGTAGTTGAAGGCGGTCGAGAACGTGGCGGCAAACGCTCCGGTCATGAACACGACCATCATCCACGGCCCGACGCTGTTGGTGAACATGCCTGCGATCTCGCCCATCACCGCACGCCCTTCGACCGGGCTCGGATAGAGCCACACGGCAGCCAGCAACAGGAAAATGCACGCCATCACGAACGACACCACGTGACCGAGCCGGAAATCCCACAGGCTGATCCGGAACCAGCGCCGACAGTACTCCTGCGCTGCGTCGGGCAGCAGATTGGCGTCTACCGCCAGGTCCTCCTTGGGGGAGGAGAAGGGGTCGAATGCGCGCGCCAGTCCGCGGCGCTCGAGCTCGGGCCGGATACGACTCATACCAGCGCGCTTGGCCTTACCCCATTCAGACGCCTGTAGTGACACATCGAGCCCTGTCGGCAGCAGCCCCAGGAACGCGGCCACCAGCAGCCAAGACCCAACGGGAGTTTCCACGATCCAGAAGTGTTCCAGCGCCGCCAGCGGTGCCGGCCTGACCAGGTACACCGCGATAGTAGACAGACACAGCGCGATTGCCGCTGCCTTGGCGACATTCTCGACCGCTCGATAGCTGCCGTTGAGCAGCACCGCCACCGAGCCGACGCCGAGGACGATTCCGTACGCCCCGAGCGGCAGGGGCAGACCGAGCGAGATCGTGAACACCGAATACAACACCGCAGAGGCAGCGATCAGTCGTCCGGCCTGACCGATGGCGCACTGTAGCAACGTGGTCGAGAGCACATACCACAGAGGCCATTTCTTCCACGCCGTACCATAGGCCTCGAGGAGGCTCTTACCGGTCGCGTTGGTGAACCGGAACGCCATCTCGAAGCCGTAGTACTTGAAGATGTACGCCACCGGGATGCACCACAGGAGGGCGTACTGGAACCGACCGCCGGCGGTGGGAGCGGTGACCAGGTGGCTGGTACCGATCCCCGTCATCATCAGGATGATGCCGGGACCGAAGGTCCGTAGCATGCTCCGCAGAGTCGTGCTCGGGGGCTCGAGTCCCTCGAGATCGAGGCCATCGCTCGACGGAACCATGCCCATCAGACATCTCCTGAACGCGTGGTGGTGGGTTTTCGCACCTGAAGCGCCTCGATGCTGGGCTACCTCAGAGTCTGATGCAAGGGCAGCGATGGTCGCACCCTTCGACACGACGGACACCGATCGATGGCCGATTCGAGAACCCGTTCCGGCGTCCTCCTCGGCACGGGTCCGAGTCATGTCGACCAACGCGTCCTCCGCGCTATGTCGAAGCCCCTGGCGGCGCTGGACCTACTTCGGCGGCGCGCCTCCGCCGCCGCCTGACGGTAGGTCGCGGGCCCGGGCCGCAGCTGCGAAGGCGCGTACGATGTCACCCGCCGGTGCAACCCGGTGGATGTCGCCAGCGCTCTTGCCGGCCTGCCAGTAGTCCTTCGTGCCGCTGGCATCGATCGAGGCGCGCTTGAGCTGAAAGAACGACCGCACGCTGTAGAAGGCTCGCATCCAGTGCTTGGTGCGCTCGTTGCGCAACAACCAGCGGCCGAGGGCGCTCACTTTGGTCCCGGTGCGCTGCACGTACGGCGTGTTGATGACCGCCACCGGGATCCCTGTAACTCGCTCGCTGAGCACGATGTCGTCAGCTGTGGCGTCCAGGATCGCCTGCTTGTACGCATCCGACGAGTTGCACTCGGTGGTGGCGATGAACCGAGTCCCGCACTGCACACCGGCATAGCCAATGCGCAGCGCTTCTGTGAATCGCTCCGGACTGCCGACACCGCCGGCACAGACCACCGGGACCCCGAGATCGCCAACCTCCTCGTACAGTGCCGCGACGTCGCGCGGGCCGGCGTGACCGCCGGCGCGTCGGTTCACGGCGATAAGACCGTCGACGCCGGACTCCAGCCCCTTCAACGCCCACTTGCGCTCAGTGACGTCGTGATACACGAAGCCACCCAACGCATGGACGCGATCGACCACCCAGCGCGGCTTGCCGAGCGAAGTGATGAAGAAGCGCACGCCCTCTTCCAGCGCGATGTCGATCCACTCCGACATTCGGTCCATGTAACGCTTCGACGAGGCCTCGATGAGCGCGTTCATGCCGATCGGCTTGGACGTCAGGCGCCGCATCAGCCGGATGCCCTGACGAAAGTCATGGCCGTGGACGAACGTCAGCGAGACCGGCTGCAAGACCCCCAGGGCGCCGGCTTCCGAAGCCGCCGCAACTAGCTCGGGATTGGAACACGGATACATCGGGCCACAGATCAGCGGTACCTCGATGCCGGTGTGTCGCGTGAGGTCGGTGGTCAGCGGCATGGGCGCCGTCACGTGCTCCGCCGATCGAGTCGCCAGGTGGCTGTGAGGCGGGCGACCTCGTCGCCACTGGCGTCGCGAATTACAGCCGACGGGCGATAGTCCATCGGCTCGGCCACCTCCGGCGGCTCACATGTGCACTCCGCGGTCAGCGTTCCACGCCCCTTCTTGACGTAGTCGATCTGCAACCCCACGGCGATGCCGCGTACGTCAGCGGCCAGACCGGTCAGCATGGCAAGGCCGCTGCACAGCTCGCCCAGGTTCACCATCGCCACCGCGTGCACCGAGTCGAGGTGATTGCGAATCGATCTTCGATCGCGCAACGTCACGCGACAGTAGCCCGGGCGCAGCTCTGCGACCTGGGCCCCGATGGTGCCGGTATAGGGCGCTGAGCGCCCGACGAGCCAGGAGAAGAGCCGACGACCGCCAGGCAGGCGGCTGAGGCGATTCCAGCGGGCGATCAACCCCGCGCCCGGCGAAACCCGAGCGCGGCTCAAAGCGCTGCCCCGTGGCAATCAACCGCCGGTCTGCGCCCGCGACGCTTCACCGGTGGCCTCTTGCTGAGGTGCGTTGCATTGTCGGATTACCTCAGATCGGCGATCACGGGAGCGTGGTCGGAGGCGATCAGTCCCTCTTTCTTCTTGCGATAGTCGCGATCGATCCAGACCTCCGCGAGGCGCGCACACACTCCCGGAGTGCCGAGCAGGAAGTCGATCCGAAGTCCCATGCCACGGTGAAACGCGCCGCCTCTGTAGTCCCACCACGAGAACTTCTGTTCGTCCGGGTACCGCTGGCGGAACAGATCTGCCAGGCCGCCATCGAGCAGCCGGTGAAAGGCGGCCCGCTCGGCATCGGTGTGGAAGATGCCGCCGCGCATGGTGTCTTCGTTCCAGCTGTCGAGTCCTTCTGGACAGATGTTGAAGTCGCCGCACAGCACCGCGTCCGTGTCGTCGTCGGTCGATGCGGCCATGTGTTCGGTCAACGCGTCGAACCACGCCAGCTTCTTCGGGAAGTCGTCATGGTCGACTGTCTTGCCGTTGGGGACATAGATGGTGGTGAAGTCCAGTTCGCCCACACGCGCCGTCAGTAGACGAGCGCCGCGCTCCTCCTGACCTGGCAAGCCGATCTGCAGCGCCTCGGCGGGCTCCCGACTCAAGATCGCCACGCCGTTCCACGCTTTCTGTCCATGGGCAACCGCGTGATAGCCCTCGGCCTGGAAGGCCATATGTGGAAATTTGTCGTCGGTCGTCTTGAGCTCCTGCAGGCCCACCACGTCGGGCTGGCGGGCCCGAAGCCAGTGAAGGACGAAGTCGATACGAGCACTGAGCCCGTTGATGTTCCAGGTGGCGATGCGCATCAGGAGATCTCGGTCGGTCCAACCGGAGGACAGGGCACGTTAACCGGCCGAGGTTCGACCCGCTAGTCGGACTATCCCATCCGTGGACTGGTCATCGAGGGGCGCGGAGTCGTATGCTCAATCTAGCATCTCCGCAAAGGGGCGAAAGCGTTCGATCGGTCGCACTCGCGGCGTACGGTCGGATTTGCCGGGGATCTGGTTCGGGAGGCGCGAACCGGAGGCGAATAGCGTCGTGTTTCGCGCACTGTTGAGCTTCGTCAAGTCACCCGTCCACACTTTTCCCGCCCTCGCCGCCGCCATCGGTTGCCTGGTCTCCGGCTACAGCACCTTCAACGGCATCTCGGAGATCTTCCCCGACTTTCGGTATTCGGTGCTTGCCGCGCTCGGACTGGCGGCCATCATCCAGCTCGGCATGTTGACGTCGGCGCTCGCCATCCGCGAGCGCACGAGCTATCAGCCGATGCTGGTCGCCGTGATCATCTTCACGGTGGTGATGTCCAGCTTCACGTCCTATGTCTTCTACTATCGCGGCTTTTCCGAGGAGACCATCGCCAAGGAGCGGCGCCTCGAGCGCTACGAGTCGCTGCGTGCGTATCTCGTGGACGCGCGAACACAGACAGGCGGCACCCTCGGCACGCTGCAGGAGGCCTCTGCCGAGCTGCGTCGTCGCATCGAGATCGAGCAGGCAAGCGGCGGCGGCCTGCGCAATATCTCCAACCCCTACCTGCAGAAGCTGATTGCCGAGTCCGACCTTCTCGTTGATCTGCGGCGGGTTCAGAGCGGCACCGGCGAGCGCTATCGGTTCCTGACCAGTGTGCTGCCACGTATCGAGCAGATGGAGATCGAGGTCGGTGGGTCGCTGCAGCGCATCGACGCGGAGATCACCGTGCTGACGGAAGTCACCGAGATCGACCATGAGGCGTTGCGAGCATCGTACTCGCGTGCCTCGGCAGTCATTCCGACGGACCGCATCCGCGAGGTTCGCGGCGAGTTCATCGCCCGAACCGTCGATCCGGCGATCCTCGACACGCGCCCGCTCGAGGAAGAGGAGTACTGGCAGCGGGCCATGACAGACATGATCGCCGGCAGTCCAGCGGCGGTGGTGTTCGCGTTCATCGCGCTGTTCATCGACACCATGATCGTGTTCTTCGCGTTCATCGCCGGACAATCGCAGGCTAGCCCGGCGGCGCCGCATGTGCCGCTGGCACACTGGATGCGAATGGCCTACGAGCAGCGTGTCGAGGAAGGTATCCGCCGCTGGCTCGGAGCACTCGATGGGGTGCGCATCCAGCGCGGCAGCGCCTATCTGCATCGCGTCGACGCGCGACGCCTCGACGGCGATCGCGATGCCCAGTGTGCCCGTTTCCTACGCCAGGATGGCTACTTACGGCAGGTATTACTGGAGGACGGCCAGACGCACTGGTGTCTTAGTGACGCTGCCTACGCGGCGCTTGTGGAGCTGACGAGACAGGCGGCGACCGACATGCTGCCGGTGACCGAGCCCGAGGTGATGACCTTGTAGGCATGAACCGACCGAAGCGGCCACCGCCGGAACTGAACCGGTGGTGGCCGCTTTGTCGTTACGGTCGATTCGGGCGCGAGTCAGCAGGAGATACAGTTGTGATTGTTATGCGACCCTAGCGCCTCAGTGAGTGCCATCGTTGCCGGATAGGGCCGGACGCGCTGCATTGGCCCGTTGGCCATGTCAGCTACGGTCTCACCCCGCCGACTGAGCAACGTCGGGTCGGCGCCCTGCATGTAGAGGTAGACGACCATCTCGTTGTCGCCGCGGCCGGCAGCGTGATGCAGCGGCGAGTAGCCCTTATCGTCTCTGGCGTTGACGTCGAGACCGAGCTCTTCAACCAGGTACCTCATCGCCGGCATCCAGCCATCCGGAACATGACGGTGATGGTTGGCGGCGAAGCCGGTGCCCTCGGCATAACCGGCACCGGCGGCGATGTGGATCGGGTAGATGGCCGGTCCGCCGACCTCCGCGGGAGGCAGCCCCGAATGATCCGTCTGAGCCTTCCGCCCGCGACGGTACCGTCGCCGGGGGATCTTGCGGGTCGGGACCTCGGCATCGGCTCCATGTGCCACCAGCAACTGCATCACCTCGACATCGAGCGCCTGAGCGGCGCGCCAGAACGGTGTCGCGCCGGTGGTGTCGGACTGCTGATCAAAGTTGTACGCCTGATACCAGAGCTTCTTGTTGAGCCGCACGTTGGGGTCGGCACCGGCCTCCAACAGAGCGGCAACGAGCTCGGCGTGCGTCGTCTGCTGATTCTTGTGCGCGGTCTGCTGCGGGTAGCTCGTCTTGGCTGGAAACTGCGCGTTGATCGCGGCGTACAACGGCGTGCCACCGGACTCACTGGCAAGGTCGGGATCGGCACCGAGCTCGAGCAGCTTCATCGCCAGGTCGAAATGGCCGTTGATCGTGGCGATCAGCAATGGGCTTGTTTGGTCGCCCTCGCTGACTCGATTGACGTTGACGTCGTGATCGAGCAGCGTCAGCGCGGCATCGGCGTGGCCCTCGCGCGCCGCGAAGTGAAGCGCGGTGAACCCGCCCTGAGCAAAGACGAGATCGGGGAAGCCCCGCGCTTGCTCCATGAAGGCCAGCTCTTCCTCGGTCTTGCCGGCGTCCTCATCGTCCTCGGGCTGGTCACCCTCGTCCTTGGGCTCTTCCTCTTCAGCGGCTTCGGCGGCGCTGGCGTCAGGCTCGGCTTTCTCTTCAGGCTCAGGCGACGACGCTCCTCCCGGAGCGGGCTCGGTAGTCTGGTCGTCTTCCGCGGCCTCGGCAGCCTCCTCACGCTCCGCTTCGGCAGCTCGTGCCGCGGCCTCTTCCTCGACCTTCCGCAATGCAGCACGGCGCTCGCGGCGGAGTCGTTCTTCGGCCTGGAGCTCCTTTCCGGCGGCAGCGATGTCGACGACCTCGGTGGCGATGGCGGCGTCGGCGCCTCGGCGGAGCAGCATTCTGACCACGTCGAGTCGGTTGAGGGCCACGGCGAACATCAGCGGGGTCTCGCCCCATGCCGATTCGAGGGCGTTGGGGTCGGCGCCGTGGTCGAGCAGCATCGACACGACCTCACCGTCGCCGGTCGCGGCCGCAAAGTGCAGTGAGCTCGCTCCGCCGGCTGTCGTTGCGGCGTCGACGTTGCTGCCTGCCTTCAACAACACGCGGACGGCGTTGGCGTTGCCAGCCTTGCTGGCGATGTGCAGCGGACGATAGGCCCCCAACCGCGTCCCGGCCTCGAGGTTCGCACCAGCGTAGATGAGCATTTCGGCAAGCTCGGCGGCGTCGTTCTCGGCTGCCCAGTGCAGCGCCGTCATGCCGTCGGCCTGGGCGGCGTTGACGTCGGCCGCTTGGCGAAGCAGCGTGCGGACGGCATCCGTATCGCCAGCCATGGCGGCATCGGCAACCGGCGACTCGGCGGGCGTGGCGACCACCAGAGCAGGTAGGCAGGTCGCGAGCGCAAGCGTCAACCAGAGTCGTCTGCCCGCGTTCGGACGTAGCTCGCGCGTTGCCGACATCGAATCAGTCCTCCATCGTTACCGTCGCCGTCAGACCGTGTACGAGAAATCCCCGGTGCTGTCGCCGAAGCTTTGCATGTCCTCGTGACCCAGCCGGTGCAGCAGCCCCAGCATCACGTTCGCCATCGGAGTACCGGGCTCGGCGCGGACGTGGAGGTTGCCGTGCGGCTGCGTGTTGGCGCCGCCGAGCACGATCAGCGGACACCGTCTGTGGTTATGCAGGTTGGGATCGCCCATCGGCGAGCCGTAAATGACCATCGTGTTGTCGAGCAGCGGGCTGTCGCCGTCCATGGTGGTGTTCAGCCTGTCGAGGAGATACGGCAGCCGGCCCACGTGGTAGCGGTTGATCTGCGCGAACTTCTCGACATTTGCCGCGACGTCGCCGTGGTGCGAACTGCGGTGGAACGGCTCCGGCACGCCGCTCTCCGGGAACACGCGGGCCGAAGCGTCGCGCCCCAGCTTGAGCGAGAAGACGCGCGTCAGGTCGGCAGCGAACGCCATCGCCTGCAGGTCGAACATCAGCTCGACGTGCTCGGTGAAGGAATCCGGCACGCCGGCAGGGGCGGCGGGCAGCTCACGGAGCTCGCCGCTGCTGTTGCGCTCCTCCGTGATCTGGATTCGCCGCTCGATCTCGCGGATGTTGGTCAAGTAGCGGTCCAACCGTTGCCGGTCGCCGGCACCGAACGCCTGCTGGATGTGCGAAACCTCCTCGGCGATCCAGTCGAGGATGCTGCGCTTGCTGGCGCGTCGGGCAGCCCGCTGCTCGGGTGTCCCACCGGCGCCGAAGAGCCGATCGAACACGGCGCGCGGATCGCGGATCATCGGCAGCGGCTCGGTCGCCGAGCTCCAGCTGATGGTGTCGGAGTAGATACACGCGTACCCGTAGTCGCAGCCGCCGGCCTGGTCGACGTTCTCGATACACAGCTGCATCGACGGGATCGGGTTGTCCTGCCCGAATCGCTGTGCGTACAGCTGATCAATCGAGACGCCGGCCACGACGTCCGACCCTTCGGTTTGCTTCGGATGTGCCTGGGTCAGGAACACCGCGCTCGAGCGGTAATGGTCGCCGCCGATCTCCTTGGTCTCGTAGGCCTCGGCCTGCCGGCAGTCGGTGTCGCTGACGATCGTCAGGTGCTTGCGCCACGGATCCAGCGGGCTCAGCGAGGTCGGGCTCAGATCGAAGTCGTGTCCGATTGCTGCCGGGGCCCACAGATTCTTGGTGGCGCCGTACGCGTTGCTGCCCGCTGCTCCGTGAACGATCTCGATGCAGACGAGTCGCTTCGGAGGGGCGTTGGTGTTCACCGCGGCCTTCGCCAGCGCGGTTCCCGCCGGCACCATCGCATCCATGAGCGGCAGCGCTACCGTGGCGCCGAGGCCACGCAAGACCGTACGGCGAGGCATCGCCTTCTGTGTGATGTACATCGGTTGCTTCCTCGCCTCGTGGCGACGGAATCGCCGAGCCTGGAAGCTCAGCGGATCTCGTCGCGATCCGCGGCTACGTCGACTGGTTGAACTTCGTTGTTGCTACGAAAAGCCGGGCTTGTCGCAACGCCCAAGAGGAACGACGACAGGTTGTAATCGTTGTGTGATGCCGCGCGCACGATGGCGCGGATCTGTGGCATATCAGGGTACTCGACCCGGCGCCCAAGTCCATACGCCATGAGGTTCTCGGTGAAGGTCGTGATCAGCGCCGGCGAGTACTTCAGCAGCGCCGAGCGCAGGTCCGAAGGGCTCGTCAGGGAGGTTCCGTCGTACAGGCTGCCCGACGTGTCTAGCGGGTTGCCGGCGTCGCGGGTACGCCAGGCCCCGGTGACATCGAAGTTCTCCAGCGCCAGGCCGATGGGATCGATCGCTCGGTGGCAGCTGGCGCACGCCGGGTTGGCGCGGTGCTGCTCCAGGCGCTCGCGCACGGTGAGCTCACGTCCGTCGGCGACCGCGGCGGTTGCATCCAGCTCGGGCACGTCAGGCGGCGGCGGCGGCGGCGGGCTTCCGAGCAACACGGACATTACCCACTTACCGCGCAGCACCGGTGACGTTCGCTCGGCGTGCGAGGTCAACGTCAGGATGCTGCCATGGCCCAAGAGCCCGCGGCGCTCCGGGTCGGGCACCTGCACTCGCCGGAAGTGATCTCCGCTGATATCCGGGATGCCGTAGTGCCGTGCCAGGCGATCGTTCACGAACGTGTAGTCGGCTTGCAAGAGATCGAGGACGCTACGATCGTCCTGCACGAGGCTGTTGAAGAACAGCTCGGTCTCGCGCCGCATGGCCGCGGCGAGCTCCTCGTGGAAGTCCGGGAACATCAGCGCGTCGGGGTGCACCTTGTCGAGATCTTGCAGTCGCAGCCACTGGGCCGCGAAACGCGTTCCCAGCGCCGCGGCGCGCGGATCGTCCAGCATCCTACGGACCTGAGCTTCCAGCGCCGTGTCGTCCGACAGTCGGCCCTCGCGCGCCAGCGTCATCAAAGTCTCGTCCGGCGCTGCCCCCCATAGGAAGAATGACAGGCGCGACGCCAGCGCGACGTCGCTGATCCGATGCAGCGGGCCGTTCGTCGGGCCGGTTGCTGGGGCTTCGAATCGCAGCACGAAATGCGGGCTCGACAGCATCGCCTCGAGCGCCGCCCGGACGCCGGCCTCGAATCCGCCGCTGACGGTGCCCTTACGGTAGAAGGACATCAGCCCGGCGATGTCACGCTCGGTTGTGGGGCGACGGTAGGCTTGCGTCGCCAGCCGCGAGATGATTGCCTCGGCGCACGGTGCTTCTTCGTCGGACGATGTCGGCCGGCAGGTGAAGATCCGCTTGCGGCTCGGCGTGGCCGAGACGCCGGTGGCGTTGTGCGGCCCGATGATCGCAGCGCTCTGCAGGTGGACGAGGCTGGTGATCCCGTGCACCGAGCCGATCGAGCGATCCGACAGGCTCCACTCGTGAGGCGACATCAGATCGACGGCGGGGCCCTCCGACCGCTGGATGAACGCCACCGAGATACGCTGCGCTCCAGCGCGGATGGAGATTGGCGGGGTCGACACGCTCTGGTTGTCGGGGTCCATGAATCGGTCAATAGCGAGCAACGCGGCGCGCTCGCCATTGACCGAGATCTCGACCTCTTCCTGGTGGTGGAGGGCCTTGCCGAACAGCAGTCCTTCCGGCGAGTCAAAGACCGTGATGGTGACGATGTACTCGCCGTCCGCCGGGAAGTTGTGAACTACCGACAGCCCGCCGCGGGTGCCGTAGGGCGCGCCTTCGACCCGCTCGCGCTGCGACGTGTAGCGCGACATCGTGTACTTGGTCTCGGCCACCGCCGCCGTCGGGTCTCCGACCGCCAGACGGCTGATCTCGGCGGCAGCCGACAGATAGCCTTCCATCACGGTTGCCGAAAGACCCTGGACGTCGGCGATATTGTCGAAGCCGGCGCTCAGCGGGTCGGGCGGCAGGTAGGCGCTGGCGTCGATGTCGAGCTCCAGGAGATCACGGACCGAACGCTCGTACTCGACGCGGTTGAGTCGCTGGAACGTGCGCCCACCCGGGTTCGGGTCGGCCGCGGCGGCGTCGTCGACTCGCGAAGCGAGGGCCGTGACCAGCGCAGTCACGGTGGCGTCGTCGGGACGCCGAGCCGGTAGCGCCGGCATCATCCCTGCTTCCAGCTTGCGGATCATCTTCTCGGCGATCTCGGCGTTCTTGTGTGCCTCGCCGACGTCGAACGATTCCAGGCTCAGCCCGCCGCGCATCGTGCTGTCGTTGTGGCACCGGAGGCAAAAGCGACCGATGACCTGGTTCTGCTCCTGGTACGCGGTCGAGGTGCGCGCCGCACTGCTGGTCGTTGCCGCGCTGGTATCGGGCCCCGGCTCCTGCGCCAGACCGGTTTCCGTCGTCGCGCCAAGGCTCACAAGCCCGATGGCGACGAGGTACAGCAACGGCCGCTTCATTGGAGTGTCTCCGGTGCGGATTCGGGCGCGATCGAATCGGCGAAGCCACGGAAGTCGCCGGCCTCCGCGGAGCCCTTCGCTGCAGTATACGGCTGGCGCTGCCGCTCTGCCCAGGCAGGAGAAAGAGATCCTCCGCCGCATCGCTAGCGCCGGCTCTCCCGCCGGTCGGGGTCAGCGCCGATCGGTTGCCCGCGATGCCGCGATAGCGGTGTGGATCGCCTTCACGGTTTGCTTCACGCGGAACTGCATGAGCTTGTCGCCGATGGCGATCGTGGCCTCCAGATCGGCGATGCTCTGGCCGTTGATGCTCGCCTTGCCGGCCTTCACACGCTGCTCGTAGCGCACGCTCTCCGGATCGACCGTCATCTGCATCGCGGTGGCCCAGAAGAAATCGTGGTAGCCCTCGCTCTCCTCGACAATGCCGAACTCGTCGGCCATGTAGGCGATGACCCCGTCGTTGTCATAGAACTCCGGAATGAAGTGAACCCTCGACTCCCCCCAGCGCGCGTTGACCTGCTCGGTCACGTTGCGCATACCGTCTTGATTGCCGCCGCTGGCGCCGAGAAACAGGATGCTGTCGAAGCCGTGCGTCCGTAGGCTCGAGGCGGCGTCGTCGAGCATCATTTCGAAGGTCTCCTGGCGCACGCTGATCGTGCCCGGGTAGCGCATGTGGCCAGTGGGCGGATCGATATCCCCTTCGGGCACCATCTTGATGATCGGTGCACACAGCGCATCGCCGAGCGCGCGGGCGATGCGCTCGCACATGCCCATCAGCTCGTAGTTGTGCTTGCCGGTGGCAACGTAGGGCCCGTTCTGCTCTATACCGCCGGTGGTAACGATGGCGGTTCTCTTACCGGCCGTCATTGCGTCGCGGATCTCGATCCATGTGAGCTCCTCGATCCATATCGAATCGAGCGCCTCGATCGGGCGCTCCATGGCGAGCTCGCGCTGCGTACGGGCTTCGCGATCGCTCTGCTGACCAGCGGCGATGCCGAGGCCCATCAGGAGAATCAAGGCGGTCGTCAGGCTCAGCAGCTTGTGTCGGGTCATCGTTCGTTTCTCCTCAATCGAGTCGTCGGGTTACTTCGGCGACACACGGAATACCATGTCTCGGTGGACGTTGCCCTGCGGGCGTCCGATGCGGAAGCGAGCCCAGCCGTCGTCCTGGACGGTCATCTCCATCTCGCGCCACTCGCCCATGTCGCCGCGAACCGTCAGGCCGCGACCACGCAAGCGTTCGCCGCCGGCGTCGATTCGCTGCGCGGTCATCATCGACGGTGAGCCCATGAACGTGGTGGTGCCGTCGCGGGTTCGGCCGATGGCCAGAGCGCAGACCATTCCCGCGAGAACGAGTTGCTCGCCAGGTTCGCCGCGTACGGCGAAGTAGCGCTCGTCGCGGAACAGGTGGTTGCTGAAACTGTAGGTGCCGTGGCCGATCTGCTCGGCGTTGGCGACGTCGTCGCCGCCGCCGAGGCGCGTGATCGGCGACGGAAAGCCTGATTCCTCGCCGCCGGCGAGGATGAACTCGGTGGTCGCACGCACCGCCGTCCCGACGCCCCGGAACAGTTGCTCGGCGCTGGGGGCATCGAAGTAGTCGCCGCCGCCGGCGTTAGCAAGGCTCGACAGCGCATCAGCCGCCTGCGCATCCACACCCAGACCGACGGCATGGATCATGATCGGTGTCCCGCTAGCACGAAGCTCTTCGGCGACCGCCACCGGATCACCGCCGCAGGACTCGATGCCGTCGCTGATCAACAGCAGCACGCCGCCTCCTCCGTCGCTCAGATCATCGGCGGCGGCACGCAGGCTGAGCGCCAGGGGAGTCTGGCCTCGTGGTTGCAGCGCCGCGGCGTGCGCCAGGATGCGCTCGGCGCTGCCGGGCTCGGGCGCGATCAGCAGCTCGGTATCCCGGCACCCGGCCTCCCTGTCGTCGTAGCCGACGCGGTGACCGTAGGCGCGCATACCGACCGGTAAGAACGGCGGCACATCCCCCAGAGCTCCGGTCAGCGCTTCCCGCGCCAGCTCCATCTTCACCTGCCCGTCGACCTGTCCCCACATGCTGTTGCTGACGTCGAGAATAACCTGCAGCTGTGCGCCCGCGCCGCCTGAGGCTGCGCTGGCTCCGCCGCCGACCGATCCGTCGATCGGCAGGTCGCCGTTCATCGGCAGGCCGAGTTCGGTCGGTAGTGCCTCGACGGTGGCGGCCTCGAAGCTGGTCTCGTCGAACGCACGCGTGTAGGTGCCGCCGGTTACCAGCGCGATGCCGGCGAGCTGATGCGAGACGCGCTCACCCAGGCTGATCGTATGGATGCGGATACCGTTGGCCTCGGCGCGGGCGACACCGACAGGATCCTCGCCACAGGTCTCTTCACCGTCGCCGATGATGAGCATCTCCTTGCGTCGGGCACTCACCTGGCGCAGATCTTCGAGTCCCTGACGCATGCTGAGGACCAGCGGCGTGGCGCCGTCCCAGCGGATCGACCCCATCGACTCTCGCCACTGTCGCGGCTCGAAGGCTGCGAACGGGACGGCAAGCCTTGAGGCGCCACACTCGTCGTCACCGGGGCCCTCGCCGAGCAGACGCAGTGCCACCGCGGTGCCCTCGGGGAGGCCCGCCAGCGTTCGCAGCAGACCGCGCTGTGCGAGGTCGCGTTTTACGCCTCCCCCGACCTGCTCCTTCATGCTGCCGGAAGCATCCAGGACGACGACCATTGCGGCCTCGTAAGACTGGGCGACAGTAGATGCATACGACGGGGCCGCTACAGCCTGGATGGCCAAGATGAAGCCAACCAGCGCGAGCACGGTGGCTTCGGCGCTTCTATACAGCGGCGCGCGTCGAT
The DNA here is from genome assembly GCA_965197275.1 of Acidobacteriota bacterium. Taxonomy (GTDB): domain Bacteria; phylum Acidobacteriota; class UBA890; order UBA890; family WLXD01; genus DASCOT01. Next base: position 223,283 of record CBDAMQ010000030.1, on the reverse strand, counting down.
TAATGGAAGTGGCCATACAATTCTCCGGCCAGCGTTCGCGATCAGGTTGTGGATTATAGAACCGCAGCCGCCTTGCCGGCCGACGACCACGCCGCTAAGGTCGCAACCCTACCGTCCGCCTTCCTCTGTGCCGCCTACGGCAGGAGCCTGATCGATGAAACTCCGTCACGCCGCCGCAATTGTCGCCATGGCGTTCGCCTTCACGCTGGCGCCGTTCGCCACTGAGCTGTCAGCTCAGCAGGACTTCAGTGCTGTTGAGATCGAGACCATCGAGGTGGCCGACGGCGTCTACATGCTGATGGGCGCCGGCGGCAATATTGGCCTGAGCGTCGGGGAGGACGGGGCGTTCGTGATCGACGATCAGTTCGCGCCCCTGAACGAGAAGATCCGGGCGGCCATCTCTGCGGTGAGCGATACCGACGTCAAGTTCGTGGTCAACACTCACTGGCACGGCGACCATACCGGCGGCAACGAGGCCTTTGGTGGCGGTGGCGCCATGATCGTGGCGCACGACAACGTTCGCAAGCGCATGAACCCGGCGCAGTTCGGCGAGGTCATGGGCAGCTCCGAGCAGGCGCCCGAGGCCGCGCTGCCGGTCGTTACGTTCAGTTACACGGCGACGTTCTACTGGAACGACGAGACGATCCATGTCGAGCATGTCAAGCGCGCTCACACCGACGGCGACGCGATCATCTGGTTCAAGGATGCCAACGTGCTGCACATGGGCGACAATTTCTTCAACGAGCGCTACCCGTACATCGACGTCGACTCGGGCGGTCACGTCGACGGCATGATCGCCACGGCTCAGCACGTGCTGGCGAGAATCGATTCCGACACCAAGATCATTCCCGGCCACGGGACGCTCGCGACCGGCGCCGATCTACGCAGGTTCCGCGACGTTGTGGTGACGGCGCGCGACCGCGTCGGCACGATGATCAACGATGGCATGAGCCTCGAGGAGATCATCGAGGCACGCCCGATGGCCGAGTACGACGACACCTGGGGCGGTGGCTTCATGTCGCCCGACCGTTTCCTGACGGTCGTCTACCGCGGTCTCGCCGGCGAATAGGCTTGTCGCCGGTCCGCGACGCGAATGCCGGCGTTTCGCCTCCTTGACGTAGGCAGATCTACGCCGGCGTCGGCGCGCCTTGGCCCCCGCGCCGCGGCCTCGCCGCTGTGCCCTATTGCGCGAGTACTTGGTCGCTGTGGGCCTAGTAGCCGATGGCGGCGCCGTCTTTTCGGGGGTCGGTGCCGCCGTGCAGCATGCCGGTGGCGGGGTTGATCATGATCGCCTGGTAGCCGCCCATGGCGCCGCCGCCGGCGCGGCGAATGACGTGGCCCATCGCTTCGAGTGCCTCGACCACGTCGTCGGGGATGCCGCTCTCCACGAGCACGGTGCCGCCGGTGGGCGCCTCGCCGGGTTGCGGGGCGCCGCCCATGTGGCGCCAGCGCGCCGCGTCGCCAGCTTCCTGCACGCTCATGCCGAAGTCGATGAGGTTGGCCAGCACCTGGGTGTGGCCCTGCGGCTGCATGTTGCCGCCCATCACGCCGAAGGTGAGCCACGGAACGCCGTCCTTGGTCACCATGCCTGGCATGTTGGTGTGCAGGGAACGTTTGTGCGGTTCGAGCACGTTGAGGTGACCCTGCTCGAGGCTGAAGCCGATGCCGCGGTTCTGCATCGCGAAGCCCAGGTCCCCCGGCACCACCCTGGAGCCGAACGAATCGAAGATGCTCTGGATCATCGATACCGCGTTGCGGTCCTTGTCGACCACCGACAAATAAACGGTGTCACCGTGCTCCAGCGGATCTCCGGGCGCGACCGTGACCGCGGCGCGGCTGGCGTCGAGCAGCGCGCGCCGGCTGGCGCCATACGGCTTGGAGATCAGCCCCGCCACCGGCAACGCGTTGAACTCGGGATCCGCGACGTAGTGTGAGCGGTCGGCAAAGGCGAGCTTCTTCGTCTCGACCATTCGATGCAGCGTGGCGGCGCTGTTGTGGCCCAGGCTCGACAGGTCGTAGCCCTCGAGGATGTTGAGCATCATCAGCGCGGTGATGCCGTGACTGTTTGGAGGAAGCTCCCACACCTGGTGGCCGCGGTAGCTACTGCCAACCGGCTCGACCCAGGTCGATGTGTGCTCCTCGAAGTCGCGCTTGGCGAAATAGCCCTCGTTGGCCTCGCTGAACGCAACGATACGATCCGCGATCGCGCCCTCGTAGAAGACATCCCGGCCTTCGTTGCCGATTGCCTCGTACACCCGGGCGAGGTTGGGGTTGCGGAACACCTCGCCCTTCCTCGGGGCGCGCCCGCCAGGAAGGTAGGTGGCGGCGGAGTCGGGCCACTTGGCCAGCGCTTCCTCCTCAGCCTGCCACTGCCGGGCGATGATCTCGCTGACCGGGAAGCCGTCGCGCGCGTACGAGATCGCTGGCGCCAGCACCTGTGCGAGGGTCATTGTTCCGTGCTGCTGGAGCAGTTCCGCCCAGGCGTCGACTGCCCCGGGCACCGTCCATGCCACCAGCCCCGTCACCGGTATGTGATCGAGGTTTCGATCGCGTAGCGCTCCCAGGCTGAGCGCGTATGGAGAGCGACCGGTGCCATTGAGCGCGTGGAGCTTCTGCTCCTCGGCATTCCAGACGATGGCGAAGAGGTCGCCGCCGACGCCGTTCATATGTGGCTCGACGAGCCCGAGCATGGCGTTGACCGCCACCGCTGCGTCGATGGCATTGCCGCCCGCCTTCAGGATGTCGATACCGACCTGCGCCGCCAGCGGCTGGCTGGCGGCAACCATGCCGTGTGGCGCGATCACCTCGGATCGGCTGCCCTTCGGGGTGTGGGCCGGCCGGTCGTACCCGGATCCTCTCGTGCTCGTCTGGTCCTGAGCGCCGGCGGTCTCTGAGCTGGCCAGCTCAGGGAAGTCGTTTCCGGAGATACTCATTGCCACCATCGCGATCGCGAGCAACGTTGCGCCAACATGCACGGAGCTCCTCCTTGGTTTCTGCCGATGACGGCGAAGGTAACAGAACGACCGGTCGAGCATCACGGGCGAAGGAGGGGACGCTCGTGGTACAGTTGTCGCGTTTCGTTCAGGAGGATGATGGGGCGATGGCCAACAAGCTTCCGGACTTATCGAGGTTCGAGCTGTAGTGCCTGCGGCTGCTCTGGCAGAGCGGCGAAGCATCTGCCCGTGGTGTCCACACGCTGCTCGACGACCCGCCCTCCTACTCCACGGTCCGCAAGATATTCGAGCGCCTGGAGAACAAGGGCGCCATCGAGCGCGTCGGCAAGGACGGGCGCTCGGTGGTGTATCGACCCTCGGTCAGCGGCCCCGCGATGATCCGCAAGGAGATCGCTCGGCTACTCGATTCGTTGTTCGACGGCGCTGCGGCCCCGCTGCTGAGCCACCTGGCACAGATGCGCGCACTGGACCTCGACGATCTGCGTGAGATCGAGCAACAGCTGGCCAGCGACGACGAGCCCCCTGCCCAAGAGCCCGGGTCATGAGGTTGTTGGAGCTGGACCACGAGGCGTTCTGGAGTGCTTTCGCTATTCATCTGTGGCAGTGCGCGATCGTTGTGGCGCTTCTTTTCCTTCTTGGCCGCCTGCTTCGGGGCGCACCGGCGCGCTTTCACGGCTACCTCTGGTGGGTGGGGTTGATGAAGCTGGTACTGCCGGTGGCCCTGTTGGCGCCGCTGACAGGATTGCTGCTCGCCCCCTTGAGTCCGGTGGTCGCTAGCGTCAGGGTAACTACTGCCGTGGGCGGTCTGCGCGCGGTGTTCGAGCCAGCACTGTGGACGGCAGCGCCAGCAATCGACTCGCCGAACTACGATGCGGCGTATCGCGCTTTCACCCTGGCGTGGCTGCTCGGGGCGCTAGCGGTGGCGTTCGCCTTGTGGCGCCGACGGTCGACGCTCTTGCGTCAGGTGACCGATCCGGCGCCAGCGCCGCTTCCACGGCCGCTGCAGCGAGCGGCCCGGCGACACGGAGTCGATCCGGCCATCATCGAGCTCGTCGATCGGCCCATCATGCCGTGCCTGGTGGGAGTACGGCGGCCGCGAATCCTCCTGCCCCGGGGACTTTGCGAAGCGCTCAGCGAGGAGCAGCTGGGAGCGATCGTGGCGCACGAGGATGCCCACCGACGGCTCGGTCACCCGCTGCAGCGGATGGTGGCGCTGCTGGCGCTCGTGCCCCTCTTTTTCTTTCCGGTAGCGTGGCTGGTGCTGGTCAGACTCCATCGCGCCGCCGAACTGGCGTGCGACGAAGCCGTTCTGCACGCCGGCGTTGACGCGCGCACGTACGCCCGGACACTGGCGCGCACGCTGCGTTTCGGATTCCTCCACGGAACGGGTCAGCTCGCGCTGGTGGCTCGTACATCCGTATTCAAGACGCGACTTCGGCACCTAAGCCGGGTCGGGAGAACCACGATCATGACTCGACACCGCGTTGCGCTGGCCTTGGCTGGTTGCCTGTTCACCGTCGCTATCCTTGCCGGGGCCGCCGGCGCTCGCCCGCAGCCCGCTTCCGGTGAGCCGCTCCTCGGCCAGGGCCGTCGTCTTGCCACCCAGGTCGACCTGGCATTGGACTTCCCGCACCTTCTCGAGCTCCGAGGCGGGGGTCGGCGTGCCAACCTGGAGCTTGAGGACGAGTCACTGAGCCGCGTGCTCGCGCAACTGGCCGTGATCGGCGGCTTCGAGATCGACCGTTCACGCCTGTCCGCCGACCGTCAAACCACGCTGGTAGCTCGCAACAGCACGGTTGCAAGCGCGCTGGCTACCCTGGCCCGTTCCGAGCAGCTCTGGTTCGAGATCGAGGACCGACAACGCCTGGTGGTGCACGAGGTCATGTCGATCGGCGAGCGCGGCCCGGTCCCGACGCGCATCCACTACGTCGAGCCGCAGTACCCGCCGCAGGCGAGCGCGGACGGAATCCAAGGGAAGGTGCTGCTGGAGGGTGTGATTGGGCTCGACGGCGGAATTGAGCGCGTCGCCATAACCGGGAGCGCCCATCCGCTACTTGATGAAGCAGCCCGCGAGTCCGTCCGCCAGTGGCAATGGGAACCGGTCCTCGTCGACGGTGAGCCCGCGAAAGCACGCGTCGAGGTGACGGTCGCGTTCGAGCTCCACTAGGTCAGCCTGATTGGAACCGCGCCCGTAGCCGGAGGCCATTAGCTGCCGGCGCGCAGCAGCGGATCGCTGACGCCGATGAAATAGGCTGCCAGCAGGCCGAGCATGCCGATCACGGTGAGGTAGTACAGGGTCGGCAGGATCGTCTTGCGCAGCGTCGAGCCTTCCTGGCCGAGGAGGCCGACCGTTGCCGATGCAGCGACTACGTTGTGGATGGCGACCATGTTGCCGGCCGCGGCGCCCACGGCCTGCAAGGCGACGATCAGGGCGCTCGACAACGCCAGCCGCTCGGCGACGCCGTACTGGAACGCCGAGAACATCAGGTTGCTGACCGTATTCGAGCCGGCGATGAACGCCCCGAGGGCACCGGTCACGCCGGCGAACGCCGGCCAGCTGGCACCGACGTTGGTGGCCACCCATTCGGCCAGGGCGATCGGCATACCCAGATAGCCACCGCTGTTGGCGCCGGAGTTGATGTAGACGCGCACCATGGGAACGGTGAACACGAGCACGAACCCGGCGCTGAGCAGGACGCTGGCCGAGCGGGTCGCGGCTCGTCGTAGCTCCGCCGCGCGCATGTTATGGAGGAAAAACGCTAGCAGGGCGGCGGTCATGAGCACCGTGCCCGGAAGGTAGAGCGGCGTTGTAGCAGCGGTGATGTCGGTGCCGAGAATGCCGTCCCATGCGAAGCGAACGCTGCGCAGCCAGTCTCCCAGCGGAAGCCAGGGCAGTCGTGTCAGCACCAGCATTCCCGCCACCGCCGCGTAGGGGAGCCAAGCCCGCAGCACACCGATCGTCTTGTCGGTCGCGGCGCTGCCGTGCGGACTCTCGGCGGTGACCTCCATGCCGCTGGCCCAGTCGCGCGGCCAGTCTCCAGGTGCCGGAAAATCCCAATGGTCGGCGGGAACGAGCCAGCCGCGCCGGACCACAGCGACGACGATCGCCAGCCCGACGGGCGCGCCGAGTAAGGAGGGAAACTCCGGCCCCAGCAAGCTGGCAGCGCCGACGTACGGAATGGTGAACGCGAGTCCGCCGAACAGCGTCAGCGGCAGTACCGATAGACCTTCGGTCCACGACCGTCGCGCGCCGAAGAACCGCGTCATGACCATGACCATGAGCGTCGGCATCAGCGTGCCGGCGATGGCGTGGAGATAGGCCGATCGAACCGCAACCAGGTTCACGTACTGGCCGAGATCGATGCCGGAAGCGGCGAGGCGGGCATCGAATGCCGAGCTGGCGACGCCGCCGGCCACCCCGACGAGGATCGGCGTACCGGCAGCGCCGAACGTGACCGCCGTGCTCTGGATCATCATGCCGATGACCACGGCCGCGGCGGCGGGGAAGCCCATCGCCACCAGCAGCGGCGCCGCGACCGCCGCGGGTGTGCCGAACCCTGCCGCACCCTCGATGAATGACCCGAACAGCCAGGCGATGATTACCACCTGCACGCGTCGATCGCCGCTGAGGGCACCGAACGAGCGTCGAATGGCGGCAACGCCGCGCGATTCCTCGAGTGTGTTGAGCAGCAGGATGGCACCGAAGATGATCCACAACAGATCGAAGGTCAGGAACAGCCCCTGGATGGTGGAGGCGACGATACGAACCGGCGCGACACCCCAGGGACCGACTGCGATAGCCACCGCGGCGAGGTAGACGATTGGCATCGCCCGTCTGGCCGGAACTCGAAAGCCGACCAGCAGAACGCCTGCAAGCAGGATCGGTAGAACGGCCAGCGCCGCCTGAAGCCCGAGACTCATGCGCGCACCCTAGCCCAGGGCGTCTCGCGGGTACAGCTGGCTCGCCGTGCGGCCTCCGGCGGCGGATGTAACCGAGCGATCGGGCTAGCGCGAGGCCTGGTGTGCGCGGGCGCTCAGGCCGTTGCCCGCAAGCTCTGCCGGCACGCGGCGAGCCTCTGTAGGGTGTATTCGAGCGTCAGCACGCGCGACCACTGGTCATGGGTTTGGAACGCATCCGTGCGCGAGCGCTCGAGGAAGTCGCCCAGCGTGTCTGCGTCCAGGAATTCCGTCGAACGCAGGCTGCTGGTGTCGAACAGCTTCGCAACGGCCTCCTCCTGCCCGAGCTGCCGGCGCCACCCGGTGTTCGACTCGGTATCGTCGACGCCGTCACCCGCCCATCGGAACCGACGCCCTACCCGGCGTCCGATGTTGCAGGCCAGAGGCCACAGCAGGTGCAGGTTGCGAGCGCTCAACGGCGCCGGCGGGCGGCCGTCGGACAGTGGAATCCCCGCCCAGCGCGGCTCGTGCGCCGCGAGCACCCGGCGGACCATCAGATTGCGAACTCGATCGGTGCCGCGCGTGGCCATGAGGGATTCGACCACGGGCCGGAAGACGAACGGCGATGCCAGCGGACGGATGCGGTCGGTGCTCGCTGCTATCCGGCCGTGCCAGCCGGCCATGATGAGCTCGTTGAACGCGTGGTCGAGCTGGAAGTAGTTGGGACGATCGTGCAGCGGCGTGACCAGGCGTTCGACCAGGTCGGTCACATGCTCGACAAGGTCGATGCGATGCTCGGGCGCTACGATCGAAGCGTCGTGTACCTCGGCCGCGAACCGGCGTTGAGCGGCCCGCTTCGCGTCGAGAGGTCGCCGCGCGCCGAGGCCGGGCCGCACGAGCTCATATCGATAGCCGCGCGCCAGCTCGCCGCACGAGCCGTTGACGCTGACGTCGAATCCGTCGGTGAGCTGCAAGTGCACGTCCGAGATGCGTCGGAATGACAGCATGTCGTACTCGCCGTCGGTCCACCGCAAGGTCTGTGCGAGCCGCTCGAAAGTGATCCCGGGGCGCGGCAGGACGAGCTCCAGGTCGAGGTCGGCGGCGGCGGCCAACGCCTGAGACGTCGCCACTTCGGAATCGGCCGCCCGGCCGGTCACCGTTGCGGTACACCGGATGCCGGCGCTGAGAAACTGTGACACGACCGTGCGCGAGTCGTAGCCCCCGGTGAGGTCACAGATCGGGCTGGAGAAGCGGCGTCCGATCTGCCGAGCGGCCCCCTGGAGTGACTCGCTCAGGCTTTCCAGCGCCGCGGCCCCGGTCAGCGACTCCGGCTCCAGCTCGGCGACACTCCAGTAGCGCGCCGGTCGTTCGACCTCGTTGCCGGTCACCACCACACTTCCGGCAGGGCCGAGCTTCTCGATGTCACGGAATAGCGTCCGATGTTCGTAGATGTCGCCGATGAACAGGAACTCTTGAGTGCCGACCGGATCCAGGGTGGCGGGCGCCAGGGAAGCGAGCAGCAACGACGACCCGCTTAGCGCTACTGCGCCGTTGTCGAGCTCGCGTACGTAGCAGCGACCGGTCCCGAGGATGTCGTTGAACGCCGTGACGCGACATTCGCGTATGTCCAGATCAACGATCACGAAGGTGCCGTCGAGTTCGCGCGCCAGTGTCGTGTGTCCGATCTGGCGCAGGCGGGCGAGCAGTCCGGCCTCGTCGGTCGCCCGGCCGCGATGAAACCATGTGCCCGAGGTCAGCAGGCAACCGGACCCGTCCGCCTCGAAGGCCATTTCTCCGCCACTGCCGTCGTGGCGCCCGAACGTGGCCGCCAGCATTCCTTCGCCGCGAAAAACGTGTCGCGGAGGCAATCCGAGTAGCTCGCGAGCGTTGCGCAGACCGAGGGCGAACGCCTCGGAGGCGGCTTCTTGACGATCTGCTGGCGCGCTGATGACGAAAAAACAGCTCATAGGATGCGTGCAGGTGGGGAGTGGTCGACAACTATGATCGACGCTATGCAGCCGGAGCCCCACCAGGCAACCCGAAACGTTCGGTGCTCGGCGAGAATTGCCCGGTCGGCGTGGCCAGCGGCCGAATCGGCGCAGCGGTTAGAATCGGTCCGCACGCCGACCCCAGGGCCTGCATTGGGGCGGTCGCGCAGTCCCCGCGCGATGCTCCACCGACCCAGAGAGGATCCCTTGACGCGTCTTGCCGCCCTCGTGCTCATCGCCGCGCCGACGGTTGTCGGTTACTCGGCGACGCCGACCGTGGCCGACGAGCGCCCCAACGTCCTGGTTATCTACGCCGACGACCTCGGCTACGGCGATCTGGGTGTGTACGGGCACCACACCCTGCAGACGCCGAGTCTCGACCGCCTCGCGAGCGAGGGAATGCGATTCACCTCCTACTACGCGCCCTCGGCGCTCTGCTCGCCGTCGCGCGCCGGTCTGCTCACCGGTCGGACCCCGTTTCGTACCGGGATCCAGAGCTGGATTCCGCCCGGCACCGACGTCCAGCTTGGCGCTGGGGAGGTGACCATCGCGACCCTCATGCGCGGCGCCGGTTACCAGACGGCGATGGCCGGCAAGTGGCATCTGAACGGTGGTTTGGAGGTCGTCGAGCATACGCAGCCGAACGATCACGGATTCGACCACTGGCTCGCACTGCACGCCTTTCCGGTGCCCCACAACCGCAATCCGCGTAACTTTTTCCGCAACGGCGTGGCGCTCGGCGAGATGCAAGGCTTCACTGCCGACATCGTGGTCGACGAGGCCATCGCGTGGCTGCAACAACGCGACCCGCAGCGGCCGTTTTTCCTGTATGTGCCGATGATCGAGCCGCATGCGACGATCGCTAACCCGCCCGAGTTCAACGCGCTCTACGATGCCTACACCGACGGCTCTCCGGACCCGCTCGAGAACGGTCTGCCGGCGCCGCCCGACAATCTGGCAGCGCGCGGGCCAGGTGAGTACTACGCCAACATCACCTACATGGACCACCAGATCGGGCGTCTGCTGGAGCGTGTGGATGAGCTCGGTCTGCGCGACGGCACGATGGTGTTCTTTGCCTCCGACAACGGGCCGGTAACCACCGATTGGCGCCGCTGGTGGGAGGTCAACCTCTATGGCGACACCGCCGGGCTGCGCGGCCGCAAGCACGAGCTGTTCGAGGGCGGCATTCGTGTGCCCGCCATCGTCCGCTGGCCGGGAACGGTGGCTTCGGGCGCGCTCAGCGATGTGGCGGTGAGTGGCTACGATCTCTTGCCGACGCTGGCGGCAGTGGTCGGATTCGATGTTCCCGGAGATCGCCCCATCGACGGCGAAAACATGTCGGCATTGCTCCGCGGCGAGATCTGGGAGCGTTCCCGTCCGCTGTACTGGGAGTTCGATGACGAACAGGGCTTCCACTATGCGCTGCGGGACGGCGATTGGAAGCTGCTCACCGACCAGGGCTTCCAGAGCTCGCGGCTATACGACCTCGGCGCGGACCGCTTCGAGCTCTTCGATCGGGCGGCCGAGCGCCCGGAGATCGTCGCCGGATTGGTGGCGCAGCTGCGTCAGATCAGCGCCAGCGTCAGCGCTGACCCGCTGCGGCCGCGATGATCGATGTCTACATCGGCCGGCTACGAATCAGGTCGGCGGCAATTTGTGCCCCCCGTACGGTTCAGGAGATCACCAGCATGCGTCATCGTAAGTACGTTGTGGCAGTGGTCATCGCAGTCATTCTGTCGGTGGCACGCGTCGTCCCAGGGCCTGTTGCGGCCACCGCACAGGGGGTCGCCGGCCCCGAACTCACCGCTCCGGGATCGGACTCCATTGCTCCGGGATCCACAGTTCCGCTGAGCTCCGTTCGCCAGGACGGCCGTTACCGGCAGCTGGCGGCCGACATCCTCCGCGAGATGGTCGAGTTCCGTTCGGTCTCGGTGGCCACCGACGAGACCGCGGCACTGCTCACGGCGGTGGTGGAGCGACTCGGAGCTGCCGGGTTTGACGCCGGCGACATGACCCTGGTGCAGAGCCCCGGCGATACCCCCAACCTCGTCGTGCGCTATCGGGGCACCGACGCGCGCCGGCCGGTGATGTTGATGGCCCATGTCGATGTGGTCGATGCGGAGCCGGATGCCTGGCAGCTGCATCCCTACGAGTTCCTTGAGGAGGACGGCTACTACTACGGCCGCGGCACCAGCGACAACAAGGCTGGCGCGACGACCCTGGTGACCAACTTCATCCGCCTTCGGACCGAGGGCTACGAGCCTGACCGTGATCTCATCATGGTGCTCACCGGCGATGAGGAGACTACCGGAGGCGGCATCAACCACCTGGTAAACGAGCGTCGAGATCTGGTCGATGCCGAGCTGGCGCTGAACACAGACTCCGGCGGCGGTGTCTACGACCCTAACGGTGAGCCGCAGATGTTCATGGTGCAGACGAGCGAGAAGCTCTACCAGAGCTACGAGCTCGAGGCCACCAACCCGGGCGGGCACAGCTCACTGCCGCGTCCCGACAACGCCATCTATCAGTTGGTCGCCGCCCTCGGGCGGATCGAGGGCCACGCCTTCCCGACCGAGCTCAACGACGGCACGAGACTGTTCCTGGAGCGGTCGGCGGCGTTTCAGCACGGAGACACGGGAGCGTTGATGCTAGCCGTTGCCGGCGAGTCGCCGGACGACGACGCGGCGCGCAGGCTGGCCGCGTCGGGCCCCTTCTTCAATGCCACGCTGCGCACGACCTGTGTAGCCACCATGCTCAGCGGCGGTCACGTCGAGAACGCGCTGCCGCGCAACGCCAAGGCGACGGTGAACTGCCGCATCCTGCCGGGGCACACACCCGAAGAGACCGAAGCGGTGCTGCGCCGAGTGATCGATGACGAGGGGGTGTCGATTCGTCCGACCGGTGTTGCGACGCCGAGCGACCCGTCCCCCTGGGACGCGGACCTGATGGCGCCGATCGAGGCTATCGTGCAGGAGATGTGGCCCGGAACACCGGTGATCCCCAACATGGGGACCGGTGCCACCGACGGGCTTTACGTGCGTAACGCCGGCATTCCGGTCTACGCGCTGGGGGCGATCTTCAGCGCGCCGGGTGACGTTCGCGCCCACGGTCTCGACGAGCGCGTCGGCGTCGACGAGTTCCACGATGCGGTCGAGTTCTGGTATCGCATGCTGAAGACGGTCAGCAGCTGATTCGCGGCGCGCCGACCAGCGGCGTGCACAGGACGACGGCGACCACGAGAGTCATTCGCATCGGCGCAGAGCACTCCTGATGGAGCACGCTTATTCTCGATTGAGCACCGTCACCGGATCAACGCGCGCCGCTCGCCGCGCCGGAACGATTGCCGCGCTGCCGCCGGCAACGACGAGCGCAACCACTACCAGCCCGAAGGTAAGCGGGTCGGTGGGTCGGACGCCGAACAGCAATCCCTCGAGCAGGCGGGTAACGACTACCGCACCTGCCAGCCCGACGGCGACACCGACGACGATCATGGACAGGCTACCGCCGACGACCAGGCGACCGATGTCGCGGCTGCCGGCTCCGAGCGCTAGCCGCACACCCATCTCGCGCTGGCGTAAGCTGACGCCGTACGACACCACTCCGTACAGCCCGACGAGTGCGAGCGTTAGCGCGACGAGCGCGAAGGTCGACATCAGCGTCGCCACGAACCGCTCGGCGGCCAGCGAGCCGCCCACCACGGTCTCCATGGTGCCGACGCTCGAGGCGGCCAGCAGGCTGTCGACGGCGGTGATCTCGCGCCGGACAGCCGGGGTCATGGCGGTCGGGTCACCTGAGGTACGGATGACCAGCGTCATGAAGCCGGTCGGCACCTGCGCGAACGGGAAGTAGATGGCGTTGCGCGCCTGCTGTGCTATTCCGAAGTGCTTGGTGTCGCCGGCGACGCCGACGATGGTGCGGTAGTTGGGGCTGTCGCTGCTGCCGAAATAGATGCGCTTGCCCACCGGATCGCTATCGGCAAAGTAGCGCTTGGCGAGCGTCTCGTTGACGATGACGACGCGTGAAGCCTGCGCATCGTCCGAGTCGGTGAAGAACCGGCCGGCAACGAGCCGCAGCCCCATCGTATCCAGGTAACCTGGTGTGACGCGGCGGATCCAGGCGACCCGTGATTCGCCGGGCTCGGCGGGTGCCACTCCCTCGACATTGAAATCCGCGTCGCCGTCGTTACCACCCAGCGGCAGTGAGTTGATCGCCCCGGCGTTCTCGACGCCCGGAAGCGCCCGCACACGGTGTTCGAGCTGCTCGTAGAAGATCGTGCGCTCGGCGGCGTCGGCGTATCGCGAACCCGGCAGGTTGAGGCTGACTGTCAGCAGCCGTTCGGTGTCGAAGCCGAGATCCACCGCGTTGAGCTGTTGGAACGTTCGCAGCAACAGACCGGCGCCGATCAGCATCACCAGCGCCAGAGCCACCTGCACGACGACCAGCGCGGATCGCAGTCGGCGGCCGTGGACGCCGCCGTCGCCGCTGCGGCCACCCTCTTTGAGCGCTGCTTGAACGTCGGTTCGCGATGCCCGCAAGGCCGGCAGCAATCCGAACAGGAGCGCTGCGCCCAGGCTGGCCACGGCGGTGAACGCGAGCACACGAGCGTCCATGCCGACCTCGTCGATCCGCGGCGTTCCCGGCGGTGCCATCCTTACCAGCACGCGAGTGCCAAAGACTCCCAGTGTGGCTCCCAGCAGCCCTCCGAGCCCCGCCAGCAGGACGCTTTCGCCCAGCAACTGGCGCAAGATACGGTGTCGACTCGCGCCGAGTGCGGTCCGCACTCCGATCTCGGCGGTGCGCGATGTCGCCTGCGCGAGAAGCAAGTTGGCGACGTTGACACACGCCATCAACAGCACGAATCCCACTGCCGCCAGCAACACCCAAAGCGCGGTGGAGGCGGAGCTCACGAGGTCGTCCTGCAGCGGATACACCAGGAAACCAACGTTGGTGTTGCTCTCCGGGAACGCCGCCTCCAAGCGCCCCCCGAGTGCACTCGCGGCGGCCTGCGCGGTGGACCGATCGACACCGTCCCTGAGCCTGCCGACCGCGAGGAACGCCGCCTCACTGCGACCACCGAAATGTTGCGACATGTCCATGCGCTGCGGCGCCCAGATTTCGGCTCCCGGCACGAACGGCGGCTTCAGCCCCGCCGGCATGACCCCGACAATGGTGTAGGGCTCGCCGTCGAGCTGGATCGTGCTGCCGAGGGCGCCGTCCGATGACTCGTAGATGCGTTCCCAGAGTGAGTGGGCGATGACCGCGACGCGCTCCGCGCCGGGCCTGTCCTCCTCGGGCAACACGCCTCGGCCGATCGCCGGCGAGACTCCGAGCACACCGGAAAGCAGGCCCTGGCTCATTTGCACGCCGACGATCTGTTCAGGCTCGTCGCCGTGTCCGGTGAGCGTCGGCCCCCAGAATCCCCGGTCCCGACCTCCTCGAACACTTCCGAAAGCTGACGGAGGTCATGAAAGTCGGGGAACGACAGCCATTCACGCTGGCGCCCGTTGATACGCGTGTAGTCGGCCCAGACGGCGACGAGCTCGTCGGGTTCAGGGAACGGCAGCGGGCGCAACAGGACACCGTCGACGACGCTGAAGATGGCGGTGTTGGCGCCCATGCCAAGCGCCAGCGTGAGCACGATGACGATGGAGAAGGCCGGTGATCGGCTCAGCGAACGAACGGCGTAGCGCAGGTCTTTCAGTAGTAGCTCGAGCATCTTGGCACGGTCCGGGGAGGGAGAGTCGGGTCGCGATCGCGGGCGCAACGTCGCCGGGCTGTGCGGATCGCGGGCGGTGCGCCACAGGTCACGTAGCGTTGATATCCAGAAGCGCGACAGCGACAGCGGACGATCGGAGCGTCGGGCGGCTCGATGACCATCGCGGAAGACGGCGAGCATCTCGGTCGCTGCTTCGCGCCGGAGCTCGGCCGGGGTGAGGCGAAGCAACGCGGTGTAGACGCGCTCGGCGAAAGTCGTCGTGTGGTTCACGGCGTTTCCGGGGCCGAGACCAGCAGGCTCACGTCGGCGCGTCGAACGAGCTCCGCCAGACGGAGTGCCTCTGCGGTAGCCACCCGGTGGCCGGTGGCGGTGAGGCAGTAGTACTGGCGCCGCGCATCTTCGCCGTCGACTGCGGCGGTGTGTTCGATCAGCCCCTGAGCGCGCAGCTCCTTGAGCGTTCGGTACAGCGTTCCGGGCCCCAGGATCGCCTGCTGTCCGATGTGCTCGTTGGCCCGCTGCATGATGCCGTAGCCGTGCAGCGGCGCTTCGCGAAGCACCACGAGGATGCCGAACACGACGGGCCGGAGCGGTAGGAGACTCAGTGGATCAACGGTCTTTCGTGGCATGAGCTACCGAGGTTCGGAGGCAACAACCTTCACTTTCGAATGTATCCATTATCGAATGTAAATGCAAAGCGCGCCGCGGCCGGTAGACTATTCGCGCTCGTACTGTTCGCACCCAGACTTCGAGGTGAACGCATGCGCTGGCTCCGCTCGCTGTCGATGTTGTCGCTGTTGGCGATCCTGGTCGCCTGTGGTGGGACCGAGCCCGCCGCCGAGGACGCTGCCGGCAGCGCCGATCCGCCGCCCGCCGAGGCGCCGGTGTCGGAGCCGCCCGCCGCGCCGCCGGAACCGACGGCTGCCGAGCCGGAATCCGACCCGGCGCCACCGGAGCTTCCGCCGTTGTCGAACCCGGCGCACCCGGACGCCAATCAGACCGCTCCGGCGCAGTCTCGCGTCGAGCTCGATACCACCAAGGGCAACATCGTGCTGCAGGTGTATCGCGACTGGGCACCACTGGGGGCGGATCGCTTCTACAACCTGGTGCGCGCCGGGTTCTTTACCGACGTGCGCTTCTTCCGAGTCGTCGACGGATTTGTGGCTCAGTTCGGGATGAACGGTGATCCCGACGTCCACGCGGTGTGGGATGCGGCCGAGTTGCAGGACGACCCAACCGTCGGTCAGACCAACTCCCGTGGTCGGATCACCTTCGCCCACGGTGGCCCCAACACGCGAGCCACTCAGTTCTTCTTGAGTCTCGGCAACAACTCCTTCCTCGACCCGCAGAATTTCCCTCCGTTTGGCGAGGTCGTCGAAGGACTCGGCGCGCTGGACAGCCTGTACAACGGATACGGCGATGGGCCTCCGCAAGGTACCGGGCCAGATCAGGGACGCATCCGGTCGCAAGGCAATCGCTACCTGGACAGTGAGTACCCGTTGCTCGACTATGTCCGCCGCGCGCGCCTGATCGAATAGGCGCCGATCGCCGTGACCTTCGAGATCGGCATTCTCCTCGCCCTGCTGGCGACGGCGATGGTGATCTTCTCGCTCGAGTGGCTGCCGATCGATGTGGTTGCCATCAGCCTCGTCCTGATGCTGGTGCTCCTGGACATCCTCACTCCCGCCGAGGCGTTCGCCGGTTTTGCCAGCGATGTGATCATCGTGCTATGCGCCATCTTCATCCTGTCGGGAACCCTGGTTCGAACCGGAATCATGGAGGTAGTCGGTCGCTGGCTGCATCAGCTGGCGGGTAACAGCGAGCGCCGCGTGGTAGCGGCCGTTATGACGCTTTCCGCATGCATGTCCAGCTTCCTGAGCAACACCAACTCGACCGCGGTGCTCACCCCGGCCGTGATCGAGTTTTCACGTCGTAGCCAGCTGAGCCCGAGCCGATTCCTCATTCCGTTGGCCTACGCGTCAATGCTGGGTGGAGCGTGCACGCTCATCGGCACCTCGGCGAACCTCGCCGCGAGCGGGTTCATGGAGCGTGCCGGCCTCGAGCCGCTTGGGCTGTTCGAGCTGTTGCCGGTGGGGGCGGTGATGGGCGTTGCCGGAATCGTCTACACGACGCTCTTCGGGTACCGCCTGCTTCCGAAGACGGCGAAGCCATCGCTGAGCGAGGAGTACGACCTGGGGCGCTACCTGTCGGAGGTAGTGCTGGGCGAAGATTGCGAGGTCATCGGCAGCGACCTCGTAGCGCTCGATCTCGCGGATCGCGGCGTCTACGTTCTGGCGGTGGTGCGTGCCAGTGAGCGGCTACTGCCACGCCGCGCCGGACCGCTGCGCGACGGCGACGTCCTGGTGATCGAAGCAGACCGGCATGCGTTGCTGAATCTGGAGGCCATGCCAGGGCTCGATTTCCAGCACCCGACGCCGCTGGTCGACGAGGACCTGGAAGGGGATTCAGTGGAACTGGTGGAGGCGATCGTGATGCCGGGGTCGTTATTCCTCGGGCGTACTCTGCGCGACATCGGGCTGCGCAACCGCTATGGCGCCTCGGTCCTGGCGATTCACCGGCGCGGCATCCCCTATGCGATCGGATTGCGAGACCTGCGCCTTGCCGTCGGCGACATCATGCTGGTGCGCGGAGGCGAGGAACAGCTCGGCTTGCTGGAGGCTACCGGTGATCTGCGGCTGATCGGAGAGGTGGCGCACGAACCTTCGGCACAACGCAAAGGCGTCATCGTGTTGAGCGCGCTCCTGGGAGCGGTGGTGGCCGGTAGCACGGGCATCATGCCGTTGTCGATCGCCTTTCTGCTTGCCGTGGTGGTGGTCGTGCTGTCGCGGTGCGTCGCTGTAGACGAGATGTACGCGATGATCGACTGGCGGGTAATTGTCCTGATCGGCGGTATGACCTCATTCGGCGTGGCGTTGCAGAAGACCGGTGCGGCCGATTGGCTGGCGCTGTTGCTCGCCGACGCCGTGCTGCCGTTCGGCACCCACGCGGTCATGGCGGCCTTCGTCGTGCTGACCATGGTGCTCACCCAGCCGCTGTCGAACGCCGCCGCTGCCCTGGTCGTGCTCCCGGTGGCGCTCTCGGTCGCAGCCCAGATCGGCGTCGATCCCCGGGCGTTGTCGATTCTCGTCACCCTCGCCGCATCGCTATCGTTCATCGCACCCTTCGAGCCCGCGTGCTTGCTGGTGTACTCGCCCGGCAGATATCGGTTTCGCGACTTCATCGTCGCCGGTGTGCCATTGAGCGTCATCGCCCTCGGGGTTCTCCTGCTGCTGGTACCCGTTATCTGGCCGCTGAGCTGAGCAGGAATCTCAGAAGTTCGCATTTGCTGAAGAAACCCTCGACTTTCCGTTTGCAGGCCGCATCGGATCCAGGTAAGGCCGTATTTCTCGCGGCCGGTGCGGTTCTGGAGGTCGGTAGTGAGAGGCAAGCATCTGGGCGAGCTCGAAGAGCTGGTTCTGCTGGCGGTGCTCGGCCTCGGGGACGCGGCATACGGTGTCGGCGTCCAGCAGCAGATCGAGCAGCGTACGGGGCGTGCCGTGACGATCGGAGCCGTCTACTCGGCTCTCGATCGGTTGCAGCGCAAGGGATATCTGCGGTCGCGTATTGGTGACCCCGGCAAGTCCCGCGGCGGGCGCCGCAAGCGCATGTTTGCCCTGCGGCAGGCCGGTCGCAGGGCGCTCGAGCAGGTGCGCGCCGACCGCGAGGCAATGTGGCAGTCGGCGGCGCCGAGGGATGCGTGATCCTAAGCCGTCGCCTCCGGCCGTCGCCTCCGGCCGTCGCCTCGTGGCTACTGCGTCGGTTGTGCCGACCACGCTATCGGGATGTGGTGGAAGGAGACGTTCAAGAGCTCTACGAGCTCAGGTTGGAGAGCTACGGTCGCCGGCAAGCGGTGGCGAAGTATTGGGCCGATGTGCTGAGTCTGGTACGCAGCCCCTATGGACGCGGTCGCCCCAAGACACGAACCTCCCCGGAGACGGGGTGGCTAACGGAGTCGATCATGAACCTGCTGCAAGACGTGCAACAGGCGGCGCGCGCGCTGGTGAAGACGCCAGCGTTCAGCGGCGTGGTGGTGGTGACCCTGGGGTTGGCGATCGGGGCGAACAGCGCCATCTTCAGCGTTGTTGACGGCGTGTTGTTGCGGCCGCTGCCGTACGACCAACCGGCCGACATCGTGGTTGTGAACGAACGTGGCGACGGCGAGCTCGAGGGAATCACCCGGATGGGCGCGTCGCAGAACCTGTTCCTCGCCTGGCGCTCCGAAAGTCGCTCGTTCGAGCAGATGGCGATGTACTCGCAACAGGAGGCAACCATTACCAGCCTGGAGGAGCCAGTGCGCCTCAACGGGCTGGCGGCGTCGCCGGCCCTGTTTCCCTTGCTGCGGGTCGACGCCATTGCCGGTCGTACGTTCACCCCTGACGAGGAGGAGCGCGGACAAGACGACGTCATCGTGCTTGGGCACCGCGCCTGGCAACGGTATTTTGGCGGCGACCCCGCTGCGGTGGGGACGCAGTTGCGTCTCGACGATCGCAGTAGAACTGTCGTCGGTGTCACCCCGCCGGGGTTCCAGTTCCCCGACGCTTCCGTCGAGTACTACGTACCGATGCTGGCGTCGCGTCCCGACCCGGCTGGCGGTGCCGAGGAAGCCAGTAGGGCGGGCACTTCCGTACGCAGCGAGCGGAACGTACGCCGCGGCGGCGGCCAGCAGGGTGGTGGCGATGCCGAAGATCAGCCGGAGGCCCATTTCGAGCTCTGGGGTCGCGTGGTCGCGCGACTAACTCCGGGGGTCACGCCGGACATGGCGGCCGACGAGGGGACGGCGCTGGTGCGCGGGCTGCGCCAGGAGGACGTTGCCACGCTTGGCGATCGCAGCGCCGAGGTGATCTCCATGCAGGAGGAAGTCGTCGGCTCGGTGCGCAGATCGCTGCTGACCCTTATGGGGGCGGTCGGTTTCGTATTGCTCATTGCCTGCGCCAACGTCGCCAACCTGGTGACGGCGCGCTCGGTGGAACGCCGCAAGGAGACCGCGGTGCGCTCGGCTCTCGGTGCCGGCATGTGGAGGCTGTCGCGCTACCTGTTTATCGAGAGCCTGTTGCTGGCACTGGCCGGTGGTGTGCTCGGTCTGGGACTGGCGTTCGGTGGCCTGCAGTTGCTCGCGGCACTGGGCCCGGATTTCATCCCGCGGCTCGAGGGAGTGGGCGTCGATGTACGCGTGCTCGGCTTCACGCTCCTCGTCACCCTGGTCACCGCTTTGCTGTTCAGCCTGATGCCGGCGCGCGGCGCCTCGCGCCTCGATCTGACGCGTGCCTTGAAGGACGAGTTCGCCAGTTCCGGGCTCGCCCGGGGGCTAGGCCGCAACGCGCTCCGCCAGCTGCTGGTAACCGCCGAGGTGGCGATGTCGGTGGTGCTGCTGGTCGGCGCGGGCCTGCTGATGGCGAGCTTCATCCGGTTGACTAGCGTCGATCCAGGCTACGACCCGAGCAACCTACTGCACTTGCATATCAGCTTGCCGGCTAACGCCTACCCCGACGCGGCGTCGCACCTGAACTACTACGACGCCCTGGTAGTGCGGCTCGAGAACGTACCGGGGATTATCTCGGCAACGGTCGCCAGCCAACCGCCCTACTTACCGGCGAACATTCGCATAGCAATGTCGACGCAGCGCGACGAAGGCCCTGCAGCGCCCGAGCAACGGCCGACGCCAGTGGGCGTGCGCATGGTCGAGAACGGGTACTTCGATGCGTTGCGCGCCGCTCCCGCTGAAGGCCGGTTGACCAATCGCGATGATCGACCCGAGACCCTCGCCGTGGCCGTGCTGAGCCGCTCTGGTAAGCAGGCGATGTTTGGCGATCGGGACCCGGTGGGCGAGAAGATGCCGTTCATCGGTGGCCAGGAGCTCGAGATCGTCGGGGTCGTTGAGGACGTTCGCACGGCGGGCGTTGACCCGACGCCGCAGGCAGACATCTTCCTACCGTACCGCCAGGCGCCGGAGAACATGGTGCCGACGCTGTTCAGGACGGCGCACGTCCTGATTCGCACCGGACCGGCGCCGCTGAGCGTGTTACCGGCGGTGCGCACGGCGCTACGCCAGTCCGAAGGCCGCTTGCTGTTGCTCAGCGCGGCGACGATCCGCGACCGGCTGTCGGATTCGGTGGCCGAGCCGCGCTTCTACGCCAGCCTGGTGGGCGCGTTCGCCTTGTTGGCCCTGTCGCTGGCGGCTGTCGGGATCTACGGCATGCTGTCGTATTCGGTTCAGCAGGGCGTACGCGATACGGGAATCCGGCGCGCTCTGGGCGCCCCCGTGGGCGGTATCCTGCGTCGCATTCTCAGTCAGGGAATGCTGCTGGCGATCGTTGGCCTGGGGCTCGGAATCACCGCGGCGCTCACCCTGACACGGCTGCTGGAATCGATGCTCTACGAGATCGAGCCCACCGATCCGGCCTCGCTTTCACTCGTAGCGCTGGTCTTTCTGGCGGTTGCGCTGCTCGCCGTGTGGATCCCGGCACGGCGCGCCACTCGGATCGACCCGATGGATGTGCTGCGCTATGAGTAGGCCCGGGAAAACGTCCCGCTAGAACCCGATCGTGATCCCGGCGGTCACCATCTGCAGGTCGCGGAGAAAATCCACCTTGAAGCGCTCGTACTCGGCGCGTAGGGAGAAGCTGCCCAGTCGCAGCGCCGCGCCGGCTCCGTATGCGAAGTCGGTTCCTGTTGTCTCCGTGATCTCGTCGACAATGCCGGTCTGGTGCTTCCAGCGGAACCAGCCGCCGCGGCCGAAGATCTCGAACGGTCCGGCCGGCAAGATCAGCAGCATCGACGCCTGGAACCCGGTCGTCTCGGCAGTCAGATCAGCCCCCGGGAAAATGGCGGTGAGCTCGCGTAGCGACCGGTAGTCGACCTCGAAGGCGACGTAGCGAGAACGTAAGCCAGCCCCTGCCTTCCAGGCGATCGTCGTATCGTCGATGAGGTTGATGTCATCGATGTCTAGCCGTATGAGCGCCGCGCCAGCCGAGCCGGCGATGTACGGCCCTTCGGCCTGGAGTCCCTGTGCCAGCACCGGGCTCGAAGCGCCCACGAGAACAACGAGCACACCGATTTCCCACAGCCGTCTCATCGATACACCCACGATTCGGGGCGTGAACGTAGCCGGCGTGCAGCCTGAAGCTGCGGCGCCTGGGCGCGGCGTGGCCCCCACTCCACCTCCGCTTCAATAGGGTACTGCAGCCACGGCCGCCGGACATCTGCCGGCGGCCGCGGAGGTACGCTTCAGCTGGCCGACTTGCGGAACTTCAGCAGCATCCGATCCATCGAGAAGCGGCTATCCCAATACGGCTGAGCGAAGTCCTCACCGGGGTTGGCCAGCAGATCGGAGCGATCGACGAATTCGAATCCGCGCGCCTCGACCTCGGCGATGACCAGTGCCTCGGACACGCGGTGCGTGTCGCTGTCGATACCGTCGCCAGGCATGCGCGAATCGACTACGCCAAGCACCCCACCGGACTTCAGCGATCGAACCAGCTCGGCGAAGATGGGATCCGGCTGCATACCGTACTGCTCGGCGATGTCGGGGATGAGCATGTCGTGCACGTTGCGCACCACGACGTAAACGTCGACGCTAGCATCCGGAACGGCGCTGAGGTCCTCGTGTGCTTCTACGTTGTCGAGCCCAGCGGCCGCGAACCGCTCTGCCAGGCGCTTCTCGCCATCAGCGCTCGTACCGACGCTGTACACGCGCCCCGAGGCGCCGACGACGTGGGCTAGCACGTGGCTGTTGTAGCCGCCGCCGGGAATCAGGTCGGCCACCGTGCTTCCAGATCTCACCCCGAGCCAATCGAAGACCTCGAGAGGCTTGCTACCGGCGTCACGCGCCCTGTCCTCCTCGGGGCGGGTGGGGTCGCTTAGGGCATCGTGCTGGATTGCCGCGACGGGCGCCACGACGACGGCCAGTACCAGCCCCAGCAACAGGCCGGCGCTGCGAGCCGCTTTGTTGTGCGCGGCACTGAAAACCGGATCAGGCATGGTCACTACCTCCAGGGGAAACGGACGATCGCCGGAAATGCACGACCGGCGAGGATCGTCTCGCGCGCGCTGAGCGCGCACAAGTTGGGACGGTCTGTCGCTGCTACGGCGGTTACGTACGATCGCCGTGCCAGACGCACGGCAGCGCCGTGGAGGTGATTGCCTGGGCGTTGCTACCCGTGCCGCCGCCGGAATCGGACGTCGACCCGGCCAGCCAGCCTTCGTTGGCGCCAGACGACACGTGGGTATCGACGTCCGGGTCGATCGGCTTCTCGATCGGCGGGATCGAAAAGAAACCGGACGGTGTGATGGTAGCGAGGCTCCACGCGCGTGCTGTTGTGCAGGTACACCGGGCTAGCAGATGTAGCAACGGGCACCTCCCCGATTCTGGTCATGCTGCTCGAGCATGCCAACCCCCTGATTTTGCGACCCCCGGCGCGATCCTAGTCCCCGAGTGCGCCTACTGAAAGCCTTTCGACAAGAACTTTCCGCTTTCTTTTCGCAGCCGCGAAGTGGGTTCTGTCCGTCGGGCCTCGGCTCAGGCGGTGCCGCTGAGCTCTCGCTCCCATGCCATGAAGGCGCGCTCGGGGTAGTCGCGTGAGAACCGCGTCCACGAGCCGAGTGATTCGGGTATCGAGTATTCCGAGCCCGCCTCGGAAGCAGGCGCCCCGGCTTCGAACGCTCGGCGGGCAGCTGCTTCCAGATCGTGCAGAAGCGCCAGGTAGGAGCCCAGAGTCGTTGAGTCGGCAACGTCGCCGTGCCCGGGAACGTAGGTGACCTCGGTGCGGCCAAGGATCTCCTCGCAGTGCCGCGTCAGGTGCGAGGGAATCGCGTCGACGAAATTCGGGAACATGCCGTTCCACACCAGGTCACCGCACCAGATCACCGGCGGGTCGTCGAGCTCGACGGTGATATCGCTCGGCGTGTGACCGAGTCGCGGCCTCAGGACCACGTTGCGGCCACCGAGATCGATTCGCGTTTCGGCTCCGCCGATCTCACTCGAGGGAATCGAGGGCTCGTTGTTATCGCTCATCAGTCGCCGCGTCACGCCGGTGGCGAGTGTCTCTCCGGATGGACCACCGTCACCGAGCCCAGGCAGCCCGTGGCAGTGGTCGGCGTGAAAATGGGTCACCACGACGTGCGTCGGCCGTTGCCCGGTGAGGCGACTGGCTGTCGCCGCGACCCAGGCGGCCCCCTCGTCGCTGTAGTAGCCCTCGATCATGAGTAGGCCGTCACTGCCCCGGACGAACCCGCCGTTGGCGGTGGTTTCGAAGTGCGCCCCGTCGCCGCCGAGCGGCGTGGAGACGACGGCCCAAACGTCGTTGCTGATCTCCTCGACCCGCGCGAAGTCGCTCTCGGCGATGACATGGCCGTGCGACTGTCGAGCAAAGCTCGGTGGCAGGTAGGGGGCAGTGAGCAACCAGCCGGCGCAGCCGCTCATGGATCGCATGACCTCTCGCCGGCTGAGCGACCGTCGGCAACCAGGCATCGAGTCTCCTCGGAGATCGGATCGGAGCGTCGGCGAGTATGATAGGGCACCGCTGCCACGAGCCGTCAGCGGCGTGACCCGACGACCTCGAGCTGGCGCCAGAAGTGGCGCTCACGCCCTGAAGGCACAGCGATGAAGGCCCCCGAAGAGCTGGCGGTTGCGCCGCCGCAATCGACGCCGGCGGATGATCGAAGTCCGCCGCTGGCGATCGCCTGCGCTTTGGTCGCGGTGGCCATATTCGCGTTCCAGGACGCGATCATCAAGCTGTTGGTGGCCGACTACCCGATCATGCAGATCCTCGGCGTGCGCAGCGTGGTGATGCTCGTCCCGGCGGCGGTCCTGCTACGGGCGGAAGGCGGGCTGCAGCGGTTGCGCACGCGCC
The DNA here is from genome assembly GCA_965197275.1 of Acidobacteriota bacterium. GTDB lineage: Bacteria > Acidobacteriota > UBA890 > UBA890 > WLXD01 > DASCOT01. The sequence continues at coordinate 198,823 of CBDAMQ010000030.1, read as the reverse complement.
GGCCGCGTCGACATCTGCTGCGTTGCGGGCTGACGTTCGCCACCTGGCTGACGTTCTATATCGCGATCTCGGCGCTGCCACTCGGGGAACTGGCGGCCATTGTTTTCTCGGCGCCGCTGATCATCACGGCGCTGTCGGGGCCACTGCTCGGCGAGCACGTCGGCGCGCACCGCTGGACGGCGCTGCTGATCGGCTTCTTCGGTGTCGTCATCATCGTCCGGCCGACGGGCAACGCGGCCACCGACTGGGCCGGGATCGCAGCATTGGCGTCGAGCTTTTTCTACGCCCTCATGATGATCGAGACACGTCGATTGAGCCGCACGGAGTCGGCGGCAGCAATGCTTATCTATAGCGCCGCCTTCATGGGGCTGGTTTCGATCGTCACATGGCCCTTCTACTGGGTAACACCTGGCGGAAGGGACGTCGTCCTGCTGGTGGCGCTGGGACTGCTTGGTGGCTTCTCTCACTACGCCATGATCCTGGCCTACCGAATGGCCCCGGTGTACGTGGTTGCGCCCTTCGATTACACCCATCTGGTGTGGGCGATGGCGCTCGGCTATTTGATATGGGCCGAGGTACCAACCGTCGGCATGCTGGTGGGCGCGGCGGTGATCATCGCCAGCGGCTTGTATGTACTGGCTCGCGAGAGCCGGTTCACGCGGCGCAGTCTGCGCATGCGAACAGCCGACTGAGCCATCTGGCGCCAGACGGATGGCTCAGTGGCGCAACGGGTCGTCCCGCACAACAAGCCTGCGCTCCAGAGTCTGGTCCCCGGCCTCCAGCACGACGCGGTAGCTGCCCGGCCGAGCTTCGGTGGAATCGATCCTGTCGCCGAAGAGTGGCCGGCCGCCAGCGTATTTAGCGAAGCCACCGACCAGCGCGCCGCGCACGGCGTTGAGGTCACGATCGACGTCATCTGATTCCAGATCGATCGCGTCGAGGCGCCCGCTGGTGGCACCAAGCTCACGGTGAAGGGCGGGCGTATCCACCCGACTCTCCAGCGTTCGCAGTACCTCGCGGAGATGGTCGCGGAACTCGCGGCGGTCGGCGGCCGTCGGGGGGAACGACAGGTCCCAGCGCGCGCGGTTGAGGCCCGCCTCGGCTTCTACGTCGATCGTTTGCTGCCGATCTCCGAGGATCTCCTCCACCCGCAGCGTCACCGCCGCCCCCGGCTCCTCGCGTAGCCAGAAATGTAGCAGTGCGCCGTAGGGAGGGTTCTCGCCGCGGAAGAGGAAGTCCGGCTGCTTGCGTCCCAGGTTGATGCGCACCCAGCGCGTCGCACGCCGTGGCTCGTACAGCCAGACGTCGCTTGCCCTGACCTCTGCCGTCGTCTGTCGCAGCGGGGAGATGTCGTCGAGGATCCAGATGGCACGGCCGTGCGTGCCGACGACGAGATCGCCATCGCGCGGATGTACCAGCAGGTCGCGTGCGGCGACGCGTGGCAGGTTGTTCACCAGACGCGTCCAGCTGCGCCCGGCGTCCACCGATGTAAAGACGGCGAACTCGGTGCCCACGAACAGTAGATCCGGGTTTGCCGGATCCTCCACGATCACGTACGTGCTGCCGTCGTCCGGCAGATTGGCCGATATGTCCGCCCAAGACGCACCGCAGTCGTCGGTGCGATACACGTAGGCACGAAAGTCGTCGCGACGATGGTTATCGAGCGCCACGAACGCGCGGCAGGCGGCATGGTGCGACGCTCGGATGCTGGCAACCCAGATCTTGTTCGGGATGCCGGGGATCGCGTCCCGCACATTGCGCCACGAGGCCCCCGCATCGCGCGTTAGCTGGACGTTGCCGTCGTCGGTCCCGGCCCACACCAGCGCTGGATCGAGCGGTGATTCGTCGATGGCGAAGATCGTGAAGTGGTTCTCACCGCCGGTGACACTGCGCGTCATACCGCCCTGGCTGGAGGGGTTGCGCAGCTCAGCGTCGTTGGTGCTCAAATCCGGGCTGATGATGCGCCAACTGTCGCCTCGATCGACAGACTTGAACAGGTGGTTGCCGGCGAAATAGACCGTGTGCGGGCTGCTCGGCGAGATCAGGAAGGGGCTGTTCCAGTTGAAGCGGAACTGTGGCGGCAGCAGCGGTCGCTCCGGCCGTTCGCGGAAGAACCAGTGCTCTCCGGGGTCGATGGTGTAGTCAATGGGGTCTTCGGCGTAGTCGGGATCGGCGTAGTCGGCAAAGTTGACCACAGTCTCGGGGGTCGGCGTGATGTAGGTGTGGTCACGGGTCTCGACGTTGAGTCGGGTCGCGAAGCCGACATGGTTGACCGCGTACGCCGTGCGCCAATCGGTCGGGTCGACCCACGAGGCGAAGCCATCTCCCTCGGCCAGCCAGGTGTTGTGCAGGTTGAGGATTCCGCGCACCTCTCGCGAGTTGCTGGGCCCCTGCCAGATTGCATTGTCCTGCAGGCCGCCGATCACCCAGTACGGATCGCGCATGTCGACGCCGATCTTGTAGTACTGCCCGATCGCCATGTTGTTGAAGCCGAGCACCGTTTCGCCGTCGTCGAGCGTCAGATAGGCACCCTGGTCGGTGGCCATGTAGCGGATGGCGCCGTCGTAGGGCGCGATCCAGAGGTCGTGGTCGTCGCCGCCGCCGCCCCACCAGCGATCAATCCAGGTCTCGCCGCCGTCCTTGGTGATCTTGAACTCGCGCCCTACCGAGTAGATCCGGTCCGGATCTTCCGGATCCACCTCCACTTGGCCATGGTAGAAGGGCCTGACGTTGGTGCGCAGCGCGTATGTCCAGGTCTCGCCGGCGTCCTGAGAGGTATAGATGCCGGGGCCCGGCGGGTTCTCCGAGGCGTGCTTGTCGGCATCGAAGGCGATCGTCTGATCAGCCTCGATCGCGGCAACGATCATGCGCGGGTCGCCATGACGGATGGCGACGTCGATCATTCCGGTGGCCGCCGGCAGCCCGTTGGTCAGTTGCCGCCAGGTGGCGCCGCCGTCAGAGCTCTTGTACAGGCCGCCCTGCTCGCCGCCGCTGACCATCGTCGCCGGCTGCCGCAGGCGGTGGTAGAAACCGGCGTAGAGCACGTCGGGATTCCCGGGCTGCATGATGATCTCGGTGCATCCGGTCTTGCCGTCGTCGGGCAATCCCACGCCGAGCTTCGTCCAGTTAGCGCCGCCGTCGATGGTCTTGAACAGGCCACGGTCGCCGCTGTACCCCCACAGATGTCCGGGTGAGGCGACGTAGGCGACGTCCGGGTCGGTGGGGTGGAGGGCGATCTCGGCGATGTGGTGCGTATCGGCGAGACCGAGATGGGTCCAGGTCTTGCCTCCATCGGTCGTGCGCCACACACCATCGCCCCAGCCGCTGCTGTTGCGGTTGGCGGCCTCGCCGGTGCCCACCCAGATGACGTCGGGGTCGGCTTGGAAAAGCACCGCGGCGCCGATCGAGCCGGCACCGTCGGCGTTGTCGAAGATCGGATCCCAGGTGAGCCCGGCGTTGTGGCTCAGGAACACGCCTCCCGACGCCGAGGCGACCAGCACCGTGCGGTGGTCGGTCTCGAGCGCATCGATGGACGCGATCCGGCCGGTCATGTTGGCCGGGCCGATGTTTCGCCAGCGTAGGTCCTGCGTCAGCGAGGCCCCCTCTTGAGGCCTCGTGGCGGCGACCGTTGCGGCGCAGAGGACGAGTGCGAGCAGCGCAGCACGAGTGCGTTCAAGCGGCTTCGGCATGGTGTCTCGGGTGGCGATGTGGGCGTCGGCAACGGCGTTTCTGTGGATCCGATCACTTTTCCGCGGAACGCAGCACATTCTCATACACCTCCCGCACTCACGCTTCGCTGCCGGAAATGGCACAATCCGCCGCCGTGAGCGAGATGGCGAGGATCGGCATCGTTACGGTCTCTGACCGTGCCAGCCGCGGCGAGTACGAGGACCGTGGTGGGCCGGCGATCCAGGGGTATCTGGACGACTTGCTGACGTCGAGCTGGGAACCCGTGGCGCGAGTGATTCCCGACGAACAGGCCGAGATCGAGAGCACGCTGCGCGATCTTTGCGACAGCCAGCGCTGCTGCCTGGTGATCACTACCGGGGGGACCGGTCCTGCCGCACGAGACATCACGCCGGAGGCCACCGAGGCCGTGAGCGACAAGCTCATGCCGGGGTTCGGCGAGCTCATGCGGACGGTGTCGCTGCGTGCCGTACCTACCGCGATCTTGTCGCGTCAGACAGCCGGCATCCGGGGCAGCAGCTTGATCCTCAACCTGCCGGGGCAGCCGAAGGCGATCGGCGAATGCCTCGATGCGGTGTTTCCGGCAATCCCCTACTGTGTTGACCTGATCGGCGGCCCCTACCTGACCACCGATGAGTCCAGACTCGTCGCCTTCCGGCCGAAGAAGAAATGAGACCAGTCATAGCCAGCCCGAGAGTCGTCATGTCGAGGTTCCGGAGCGTGCGATGCAGCTGATTCGTCCGTTCCGAGCCCTTCGTTCCACGCCCCAGAGTGCTGCCCGGGTTGCCGCGCCCCCGTACGACGTTGTCGACAGCGGGGAAGCTCGGCGGCTCGTCGGCGACAACGCCGATTCCTTCCTGCATGTATCCAAGCCGGAGATCGACTTCCCCCCGGGTACCGATCCTCACCTCCCCGAGGTCCACGCCCGTGGTCGAGCGAATCTCGATCGGCTGATCGACACGGGTCTGTTACGGCGCGATGAAACCCCGTGCCTATATGTTTATCGAGTCGTCATGGGGCCGCATACCCAGACTGGAGTGGTGGCCGCTGCCAGTATCGCCGCCTATCTCGACGGTCGCATCCGGCTACACGAGCACACCAAGGACGATAAGGTCGACGACCGTGCCCGCAACGCTGACGCCCTCGACGCACATACGGGCACGTTGTTTCTGACCCACCGCGCCGACGCCGAGGTCGACCGGCTGGTCGCGGCGTGGCTGACCCGACCCCCGAGCGTCGACGTGACCGGCGAAGACGGCGTGCGCCACAGCCTGTGGGTGGTTCCGGATCCCGACCAGCTAACGGCTGCATTCAACGCCATGCCGGCGGTATACATGGCCGACGGGCACCATCGCTCGGCGGCGGCGGCCAAGCTCCACGAATGGCGCCATGCACGAATCGTCGCGGGTGAGACCGTCGGTGCTGCCGACTGGTTCCTGGCGGTGCTGTTTCCCGACGACCAGGTACAGATCCTGCCCTACAACCGTGTCGTGTCGACAATCGGCGAGCGCACCGCCAACGAGCTCATCGATGCCCTCGGCCAGGCCTTCACGGTGGAGCCCAGCGATGCGGCGGTGCAGCCGTCGCGATCGGGTGCGTTCGGCCTCTACCTCGCGGGTCGCTGGTACCGAATGGAGATCACTCCGGAGCGGGTGCCATCTGATCCAGTCGGCCGTCTCGACATCAACGTGCTGGGCGCCAACTGCCTCGCACCGTTGCTGGGCATCGAGGATCAGCGCACCGACGATCGCATCGACTTCGTCGGCGGCATTCGTGGGCTCGAGGAGCTAGAGCGTCGGGTTGACAGCGGCGAGATGGCGGCGGCGTTCTCACTGTTCCCGACCCAACTCGCCGACGTCCTGACGGTCGCCGATGCCGGTCAGGTCATGCCGCCGAAATCAACCTGGTTCGAGCCCAAGCTGCGCGACGGCCTGGTGGTGCTGCCGCTGTAGCCGGGCCGCCCGCCCAGGAGGCGATGGCTCTTCGTCAGTTACGGAACGGGTTCCAGGGTCGGAACCTGAGACTGACCAGCCGCCGAGCCCGCCTCACTTACGCCACCGCTCGCTACTGTTACAGGACACTAGCTGCCAATGCTGGGTTTGAAGGCGGCCAGCTCGGCGGCCATCAGAGTGGCCTGGTCGGGGGTGAACTCGTCCATGCAGGCGTCGTCGCTGTAGTCCATGAAGTTGTGGATAGGGTCCTCGCCCGGCTTGGCCCGGCACGTATCGCGACCCCTCGGACAGCCGTACGCCGGCCCCCGTTCCTGTGGCGTATCGTTGGCGCGATCGCCCTTGGCGCCCAGGCAGCCGCCGGTAAACGTGTGCCGTAGGCCGAGGTAGTGACCGACCTCGTGCACTACGGTGTCTCCCTCGTTGTACGGTGCGGCGGACCCTCCAGGCATGGTGGCGTAGTGTGCGACAACCCCGTGGTGCGGATTGTCCTCCGGTCCATGGCTGGGCAGCCACGCGTAGCCGAGAACCCCACGGGCGGGGCGGCAGGAGTAGATATTGAGCGTGTGTGCCGGGTCGACGGCGTTGGCGAACTTGAACCGACGTGCGGCGCGAAAGCTCAGACACTTCTTGGCGAACACGTTGGCCTGGTAGCGTCGCGCTTCCGACAACTCGAACCGGAAGCCGTGGGGCTCGAACGAGTCGTTGAGCGCCGTCATCTGCTGCTCGATCTGCTCGTCGGTGACGTTGTAGTCGCCGTTTTTCTTGGTCACCACGTGGAACACCACCGGGATGGTGAGGATCGCCCGATCCGGCCGTGATGCCTCGCGCAGGTACGGCTCGAGCGCTCGGTCGATCAGCTGAAGCTCCAGCTCACCCGGCGCTGGCGTGGCGCAGCGAACGCCGAGCTGACGATTGTCCCCTTCGCCGAAGTAGATGTCCTGGGAAAGGCTCTCGCGACTCGTCTGCAGCTCTGGGCGCCCTGTTGGGGCCGCACCTTCTTGCCCCAGGCCGGATGAACCCACGCCGAGCGCGCTGAAAACGGCGATCAGGGCTGTCGTTCGCATTCTTCACCTCCTCTCGAGTCGATGCAGTTGCAGCATACTTCCAGACGGCTCGATGGCACCCACCCGGACCCTTCGAATCGACACGCGGATTCCTGGCGCCATTCGGCTCACTCCGGTGCATCGCGCGTCGTCGAGGCATGCGCACGCTTGATCGCCTTGGCGCTGCGCCAGTACGCTGCCGTCGAGATGAGCGTGGAGTCAACCAAGCAGGACGACCATCGGGTCACCGAGCTGTTGCTCGGCTGGAGCGCGGGCGACGATGCGTCGCGTGAGCGGTTGATGGGTCTCGTTTATGACGAGCTGCGTCGTATCGCCGGCGCTCAACTGCGCCGCGAACGCCGCGACCATACGTTGCAGGCTACGGCCCTGGTCAACGAGGCCTACCTGCGTCTTGTCGATCAGACGCGCGTCCAGTGGCGGAATCGCGCCCATTTCTTCGGCATTGCGGCGCAGCTCATGCGGCGAATCCTGGTGGATCATGCGCGCCGTCAACGCGCCGCGAAACGCGGCGGCGGGGCAACGCTACTGGCGATCAACGAAGAAATCGCCGCCGGCCCCGAGCGTGATTTCGACCTCGTCGTCCTGGACGATGCCCTCGAGCAGCTCCAGGCGTTCGATCCCCGGGCAGCCCAGCTGGTCGAGCTGCGCTTCTTCGGCGGCCTCACTATCGAGGAGACCGGAGAAGTCATGCAGCTATCGCCAGCGACCATCAAGCGGGAGTGGAACACCGCCCGTGCCTGGCTGCACCGCGAGATCGCAGCGGAGGACAGCGAGTGAACCCGGAGCGCTGGCGCCGGGTGAAGGAGCTCTTTCAACAGGCCCTCGAACGGCCTGGCGACGAGCGCGAGGCGTTCATCGACGCCGCCACCGCTGACGACGAGGAACTGCGCCGCGAGGTCCGCACGCTGCTTTCGTCGCACGACTCGGCGGTTGATTTTCTCGACGACCCCCCGCAAGCGGCCGCGGCCGAGGTGACCAAGCTGCACGATCGTGCCTCGCGTGTCGGAGAGCGCATCGGCCAGTACAAGATCCTTCGGCGCATCGGGCGTGGCGGTACGGGTAGCGTGTACTTAGCGGTGCGCGACGACGACGAGTTCAAGCGACGAGTCGCCATCAAGCTGGTACGGCGCGGAATGGCAACTGCAGATATTCTGCGGCGCTTCCGTGGCGAGCGTCAGATTCTCGCCAGCATCGACCATCCGTTCATCGCCCGTCTGCTCGATGGCGGCTCGACCGATGACGGCCTGCCGTACTTCGTCATGGAGTACATCGAGGGTGAGCCGATCAACGTCTACTGCGACCGCAACCGGCTGTCGGTTGACCAACGCCTGGAGCTTTTCTGCCAGGTTTGCTCTGCGGTCCAGGTGGCGCACCAGAACCTCGTAGTGCACCGACACATCAAGCCCGGGAACATTCTGGTCTCGGCGGAAGGTATTCCGAAGCTCCTCGATTTCGGCATCGCCAAGTTACTCAACCCGGAGTTGTCGGCCGGCGTGCAGGACCCCACCGTGCTCGAGATGCGAGTGATGACGCCGGGGTACGCCAGCCCCGAGCAGATACGCGGAGGCGCGATCACCACCGCCAGCGATGTGTACTCGCTTGGGGTGTTGCTTTACGAGCTATTGACTGGTCGACGCCCGTACCACCTCGACAACCTTCCGATGCCGGACATCGAAGTGGTGGTTTGCACGACGCAGCCATCGCGCCCGAGCGATGCGTTGCCGTTCACCATCAGTGAGGCGCCGGCGCTGGAGTCGGGCCCTCATCTCGATGCAGTCGCGATCGCACAGGCACGCGGAGAGGTGCCGGAGCGGTTGCGGCGCTCGCTGGCGGGGGACCTCGACAACATCGTTCTCATGGCGCTGCGCAAGGAGGCGAACCGACGCTATTCCTCGGTCGAGAGCTTCGCTGATGATGTGCGCCGCCATTTGAACGGGCTTCCGGTGATGGCCCGTGCCGATACGCTGGGCTACCGTGCCGGGAAGTTTGTCGGTCGTCATCGCCTCGGCGTTGCGGTTGGGGCGACGGCAGCGTTCTTCGGGCTGGCCTTGGCTACGACGATCGTCGTGCAGGCCGGTCAGGTTGCCGCCGAGCGCGATCGCGCAACTCGTGCGGCCGAGCGTGCGACGGCGGTGAGCGACTTTCTGCAAGAGATCATGGCTTCGGCCGACCCTATCGAGGGGGTCGGGCGGGACGTGACCGTGATCGAGTCCGTCGAGGCGGCAGTGCCGCGGATCGCTGCCAGCTTCGCAGATCAGCCTGACCTCCAGGCAGCTGTCCGGCATACCATCGGCACTACCTTTTCCCGGCTCGGGCGGCTGCAGGAGGCGGAGGAGCAACTGCGGGCGGCGTTGGCTATCCGGCGCGAGTCGAACGGCGCCAGCCTTGATACTGCCGCGACCCTCAACACTCTCGGCGAAGTGCGCTATGACCGTGGTGATCTTCAGGGCGCCGAGCAGCTGTACCAGGAGGCGCTGGAGACGCGCGAGCGACTGCTCGGTCGCGAGCATGCAGACGTGGCCGAAGTAATGGACAACCTCGCCAACATCGCTCACGAACACGGCAACCTCGAGCAGGCGGAGAATATGTATCGCGAGGTGCTGCAGATCCGTCGCCTGGTCTTGGCTCCCGAACACAAGGACATCGCGTCCAGCCTGAACAACCTGGCGACGATCCACCACGACCGCGAAGAGCTCGATGACGCCGAACGTCTGTATCGCGAGTCACTGACGCTGTCGCGGGTGGCTCTCGGCAACGAGCACCCCGAGCTCGCCACCTCGCTGGCGAACCTCGCCGCCCTGCTGATCGATCGTGAGCGTCCTGAAGCTGCCGAGCCTCTGCTGCGCGAGGCTCTGGCGATGAACCGCAAGGTTCTGGGAGATCGTCATCCAGGTGTGGTCAACGCACTCGAGAACCTCGCTGTGCTTCTCGACGAGCGCGGCGACTACGTTGAGGCGCGCGAGCTGTTTCTGGAGTCGTTACGCATGTCTCGGCTGATCTGGGGTGAGGGGCTGAACGTGGCGGACACGCTTGTCAGCCTTGGCTTGGTGGAGATGAGCAGCGGCAATCCAGAGCTCGCCGAGCCCTACTACGCCGAGGCGCTGGGGCTGCTTCGCCGCGACCCTGAAGCGGGACCGGACGACTTGATCTGGGTCAACGGCGCGTATGCCAGATGCCTGCTGGAGCTCGGACGCTACCGGCAGTCCGAGCGCGCCCTACTAGAGGCGCTGCAGACCGCCGAATCACAGGACGAACCCGACGTGCAGCTGATAAGCATTGTCGCCGCCGATCTGGTGGCGCTGTACGAGATCTGGGGCCGGCCCGCTGAGGCGGATTCGTATCGCGTCCGGGCGCGCGACGCGACGAGCGCCGGCGAAGTCGAGCCGGGCTCATAGGCGGCGTCGGGCGGTGATCCCGGTGCCGCGACTGCCGCGGCATGCTCGCCGGGACTGATTGGTCAGCGGCCCTTCCATTCGGGCTGCCGCTTCTCGGCGAACGCCCGCACCCCTTCGTCGGCGTCTTCGGAGTCGATTGCAGCGAGCAGCGCGGGCGGGTGTTGAGCGGCAGCCTCGGTGGCGCTCAGATGGGCCGTTTGCCGGACCGTCTGTTTGATCGCCCGCGTCGCCAGTGGCGCACAAGCGACAATATCGGCGACCCATCGATCCACCGTTTCGTCGAGCTCCGCTCGAGCCACGACCTGGTTCACGAGCCCGAGTCGTGCGGCCTCGGTAGCGTCGATCTGGCGTCCCGTGAGCAAGAGGCCCATGGCGGCCTTGTCGCCGATCCTGCGGCCCAGCAGCAGCATTCCGCCGTCCAGCGGCAGCCGGCCGACGCGGGGCTCGGGAAATCCGAACCGGGCTTCGTCGCAGGCCACTGCGATATCGCACCCCAGCAGCATCTCGAGGCCGCCGCCCAGCGCGTAACCATTGACCCGAGCGATCACCGGGGTGATCAGCTGTTCGTTCATTGCCAAACCGGCGAAGCCGCCGTGGCGCGGGCTCGACAGATACTCCAGACCCGTGACCTGCTCTCCTTCCGCCGCGCTCTTGAGGTCGGCCCCGACGCAGAAGGCGCGATCCCCCGCGCCGGTCACCACGATCGCGCGCACATCGCGCCGGCCTTCGAGCTCCTCCCAGAGGGCCCGCAGCTTCTGTTCGGTAGCCTGATCGATAGCGTTGAGCACCTCGGGCCGGTCGATGGTGACGCGGGCGACGTGGTCCGATATCTGTACTCGAACACTCACGCCACGACCCCGCGCAATCGCAACGCGGCGATGCTATCGGCGTCGTAGTCGAGTTCCGCGAGGATGGCGTCGGAATGCTCGCCGAGCTGTGGCGCCGCTTCCGCCCGTCGCGTCCGCACACCGTTCATGACGATCGGTGTGGCCACGGCACGCAAGCGTGAGCCGGTGGCGTGCGTCGTCTCGATGACCATGTCGTTGACCGCCGTTTGCTCGTCGGCGAGTGCCTGGCCGAGCGAGCGGACGGGAGCGCAGAGCAGATCCTGGGCCTCGAGCGCTTCGATCCAGTACGCAGTGTTCTGCTGAGCGAACCGCTCACGAAATATCGTCTGCAGCTCACCGCGGTTCTGGATCATCTGGCCCATCGAGTCGAAACGCGGGTCCCAGGACAGGTCGTCGATCCCCAGCGCAGTGGAGATGTCTCGCAATGGGTGGCGCTTGAAAGCCCCCACCATCACCAGCGCCCCATCGGCGGTAGAGAACACGCCAGAGAGCGGCATGGCGCCCCAGTTGAGCTCATGCTCGCGCATCAACCACATCGACGCCTCCTGCATTTGCATTGCAAGCATAGAGTCGTAGAGGGAGACCTCAACGGTCTGGCCGCGGCCGGTTTGGTGCCGCTCCAGCAGCGCCAGAAGGATTGCCTGCACCAGATGCATGCCGGCGGCGTAGTCCGCCAGGGCGGTGGGATACACGCTGAGTGGATCGTCGGGGTTCGAGCGCCTCGCCATGGCGCCGGAAACCGCCTGCGCGAGGATGTCCTGACCGCCCTTATGGGCGTTGGGACCGGTGCGTCCGAAGCCCGTGCCCACGGCGTAGATGAGTCCGGGGTTGATCTTCGTCAGACGCTCGTAGCTCAGCCCCATGCGCTCCATCACGCCGGCCCGGAAGTTGTTCGCCACGACATCAGCCTTACGGAGCAGTTCGATCAGAATCTCGTGACCTTCGTCGGATTTCAGATCGAGCGCCAAGCTTCGCTTGTTGCGGTTGAGGCTGCCGAACACCGGGTTGTCAGACCCGTCCGGATCGTCCGGGAGCGCCCAGCGCATGAGGTCGCCGCTGCCCGGTCGCTCGATCTTGATCACGTCGGCGCCGTAGTCACCGAGAACTTGGGTGCCGCACGGACCGAGCATCACTTGCGTCATGTCGACGACCCGAATACCGCTCAGAGGAAGCGAGGTGCTCAACTCGAAGCTCCCGCGGACACCCCACCGCGAACCGTGGCGGTTGTCGACGGCGTTTCGCCCGGATCGGCTCCCTGCTCCCGAAGACGTCGCTGCAACTCGGTCACGTCGATGTCGCGAACCGTTACGCCGTACTCGCGAGCCATGGCCGCCGCCACGCCGGCGGCCTCTCCCATCGCCATGCAGGGCGGGATCTCACGGGATGTCTTCTGTGCCTGTGGTGTCGCCGAGTAGTGCCGACCGGCCACCAGCAGCTGATCAATGGCGCGCGGCAGCATCGCCCGATACGGGGTGTAGTAATCGCGCCCGCGCGCAATGCTGTCGGCGAAATGAACGCGGTTGGCAACATCGTCGTGGGTGACGACATACTCGCCCTCGAGCATTCGCGACTGGCGGACCCCGGTCTGCGGGGCCACATCTACCAGCTGACAGCGCTCGAAGCCCGGCAGGTGATCGCGGACGAACTCGATCACCGCGTCGATCCGACGGCGTCCTTCGATGACAGCAGCGGTCAGGTCGCTCACCTTGGCGCCATCCAAACCGGTGAGGTGCGGGCAGTTGCACCACACCACGCCCGGCAGAGGGGTCTTCAGCCACCATCGAGCCCACGAGCCGCCGAGGATCCTCCGCGCCTCGCGGTCGAGCCGGGTGAACTCTGCGTGTTCCTCGAACTCGAAGCGCTCGGCGGCAGTCGTATCAACGTCTCCGAGTCGGAACACGGTGGTCAGCATGTACGTACCGCCGACAAAGTCGGCGCCCGAGCGTACCGCCACGTCGAGGTCGCCGGTGGCGTCGATTACCACGTCGCCGAGGATCGCCTGCCTGCCTTCCTTGGTGTCGCAGATCACGCCTTCGACACGTCCGTCCCTCAATACCGGAGCCGAGAACCACGAATGTAGCCGTAAGTGGATGGCGTTCTCGGCGACGAGATCCTCGGAGGCGCGCTTCCACGCCTCGGGGTCGAACGCCACCGCGTAAAGAATGGGCTGCGGGCGCTCGCGCGAGTAGTAGTCGTAGACGCCCCAGCGCGACCACTTTCGCCACATCTCGCGGCTCGTCCGGCGATCCTCAGGAGGTGGGTAGACCGCCAGACCCATGCGGTCCATACGGTCGATGATCTCCTGGCAGATACCGCGTACCACCACCTCGGCGCCATCGCACATGTCGTCGAGCACCAGTACTTGCCCACCGGAAGCGAGGCCGCCCAAGTGCGAGTAGCGTTCCAGCAGCGTCACGCGCACGCCGTTTCGCGCCGCCGCGACTGCTGCCGCCATGCCGGCAGGTCCGCCGCCGACGACGACCACGTCGCTGCGGTCGACGATCGGCGTTCGGTGCTCCGGCTCGACGATGAAATCGGAGGTCATGGCGCGGCGTCCCAGGTGACGATGCGTCGCTCGAGCCAGCCGACGAGGGCGAAGAATGTGACCGAGAAAGCGGACGCGAGGACGACCGAAGCGTACAGCAGCGGGGTATCGAAATTGTATGTCGCCTGGATGATGAGGGCGCCTAATCCAGCGGTGCTGCCGATCCACTCGCCGACGATCGCGCCGATTACCGCTGTTGATGTGGCGATGCGCAGCGAGGCGAACAGGTAGGGCAGCGAGTTGGGGAGCCGCAGCTTCAAGAACACCTCACGATCGCTGGCTGCCAGGACGCGCATCAGCTCGACCGAACGCGGGTTCACAGAGGACAGCCCACGCACCATGTTCACCAGCGTCGGAAAGAAGCAGATGAGCGCCGCGATGGCGATCTTGGGCTTCATGTCGTTGCCGAGCAGCAGCACCAGGATCGGAGCGACGGCGACGATCGGGATCGTGTTGATCACCACGGCGATAGGGAAGAACGCATCTTGCAGGGTTCGCCGTTGGACGAAGGCGATGGCGAGCAGTACCGAGGTCACATTGCCGAGCGCGAACCCCGACAGGCTCTCGATCGCGGTGGGTATCAGATTGGCCAGCAGCGTTCCGGCGTCGCGCCACAACGTTTCCGTGACCGCCAGTGGCGACGGCACTACGTAGCTCGGGATTTCGAGCAGCCAAACTGCCCCAGCCCACACGGTCAGCAGTCCGGTTGTGCTGAGCACTGGCAGCCAGCGTGGGGCCCTCATCCGCACTGCTCCAGGAGCGCCCGAAGTGCCGCCGCCTGCCGTACGAACGACTCGCTCTCTCTCGCCGCGAGGAGCCTCGGCTCAGGGAGCTCGGTGGTCACTACATCGAGCACGCGACCAGGACGGGCGGCGAGCACAAGCACGCGGCGTCCGAGAAACAACGCCTCGGGAATGCTGTGGGTAACGAACACGATGGTGGTGCCGGTTTTCTGCCAGATCTGCACCAGCTCCTGGTTGAGCCGGTCGCGGGTGATCTCGTCCAGGGCGCCGAAGGGCTCGTCCATCAACAACAGTCGAGGACCGGTTACCAGCGCGCGGGCGATGGCAACCCGTTGACGCATACCACCGGAGAGCTCGTGCGGCAGGGCGTCCTGCCGGTCGGCGAGACCCACCAGCGTCAGCAGCTGCGACGGCGTCATGGTGTTGGCGGGTACAGCACGGCGCCTGCCGACCTGCAGCGGGAGCTCGACGTTCGCCAGCGCGCTTCGCCACGGCAGCAGCGCATGCTCCTGGAACACGAACCCGATCTCCTTGCGCTGGCGAGCAGTCGCCGGCGCTTGGCCGCGCAGTCGAGCATCTCCGGATGTCGGCGCAACCAGATCGGCGATGACCCGCAACAGCGTCGACTTTCCGCAGCCCGAGGGCCCGATCACGGTCAGGAATTCGCCCGAGTCGATGGTCAGCGACACGTCCTGAAGGGCGACGACAGTGCCGCGGTCGCTAGCGAACTCGACGTTCACGTTCTCGAGCTCGACGATCGCCTCGGATCGCGGTGCGGCGAGAAACGCGCCGCTACCGCTCACCGGCTGCTCCTCCGAACCCGGCGCCTCGCCCTCGCCGGAGCTCGGTCCGCCTCGCATTATGCCGGGGCGCCCAGGCGCGGACGCGCGTCGGACGTAGCGTCGAGGATGGCCTCGGAGATCAACTCGTCCAACCGCGGAGCCCGGCCGGCAAACTGACCGAGTCGTTCGTACGTTTCCAGTTGCTCGCTCCAGTTGTCGGCCGACATGCTGCCCCAACCGGCCTCGGCGGTACGGGTGTTGAACACGTAGGGCATCTGGGCCCGAGCAGCACGAAGCTCGTCGTCCGGTCGCAGGATCGGATACTCGGTGGTGAGCATCTCGACGGCGCGCTCGGGGCTGGCGTGAACGAACGCCCAGCCGCGTGCCGTAGCGCGCAGGAAGGCCGCCAGGACGTCGGCGTCTTCCTGCAGCGCCCGATGGGTAGCGTAGTACGGCATCGCGTAGAGCCGGATTCCAACATCCCAGAGTCGCATTGCGAGCTGTCGCCCGCCAAGCGGGCGCAGCGACGCGGCGTTGGTTGTCCACCCGCTGATCACATCAACCTGACCGGTGACCAGGGGTACGAGCGACGATCCGACGACCTGCACCTTCAGCCGCTCGGGGTCGATCCGATGCCGCGCCAGCAGCGCGTCGAGCAGCACGCGGCCGGTCGGTTGGATGCCGACGCGCTTGCCTACCAGATCGCCGGGCTCGCGCACGGGGTTCTCGGGCAAGGACAAATAGGCGTACGGGTGCTCCTGCATCGCAACCGCGAAGCATCGAATCGGAATGCCCTGCGAGACCGCCAGCATGATCGACGGGCTCGAGGTCGTCTCGCCGACCAGATAGCGCCCCGACGCGACGATGGCGACACCGTCGATGTTCGCTCCTCCCGGACGAATGCGGAACGCAATGTCCTCCTCGTCGAAGAACCCCAGATGAGCTGCGGCGACCTCGCCGAGCTGATTGGTGCCCACCAGCCAACCGAGCTGCATCTCCACGATCCGCCGCCCATCCGCCGTTACTCCGGCCGTGCCAACGCAGGCGCCGAGTCCGAGTCCGCCCATGGTCGCACCGCAACCATGGAGGAAAGCGCGTCGTGTCCGAGTCTTGCTCATGGAGCGGCGAATCTACTCCCGTGCGCGTGTTGACCACAACTCAGAAGACGCGGTGGGCGTGGTGCGCTATGCGCCTACGCCAGGGTGGAGCTTTCGTGGGTGATCGGCTGGGTAGTCAACGGCATCATCGATAGCGGTTCCTCAACCGCAGTGCGAGCGAGCCTGGCTAGGGCGCATAGCGCACCACGCCACACTGCGGCGACCTGCGGAGAAGGTCTCCGGCGTTCGAGCGGCTTTCTCCGTCTCAGAGTAGATCGGAGTCGCGAGTTTCCTAGGTGAGGGCGGATCAGCTCGACGCCCTCCCTCGGTTCTCGGGAAGGCCTCAGAGCCGCGCGTCGCTAGAAATAGTGACAGAGTGGGATAGGCACACTGCCCTCACCCAGCATCGCCTGTACGGCGGTCAACTGGCAGAGATCAAGACGCGAGAGCAACCAGGCTGATCAAGCACCGAGCCGTGACCGCTGGGAGAGGGCAGTGTGCCTATCCCACTCTCCCTCCGCCTCTAGACGACCGCCGCGTTCTCCTGCGCCGCTTCCTGCAGCCGTGTCCGCAGGGCGTCGAGTTGATCCGTCAGCGCCTCTGGAAGCCGGTCGCCGAACTTCTCGTAGAGCGCTTCGATCTGCGGGATCTCTTGCTGCCAGCCGGCGATATCGACACGCAGCAGTTCCTCGAGGGCGCTCGGAGCAAGGTCGATCCCGGACACGTCGATGGCGTCGTGGGCGGGGATCTTTCCTATGGGGGTGTCGACGGCGTCAGTGGCATCGGAGCAGCGCTCGAACACCCAGGTGAGGACGCGGGAGTTGTCGCCGAAGCCTGGCCAGATGAAATTGCCGTCGGCGTCGCGACGGAACCAGTTGACGTAGAAGATCTTCGGCAGCTTGGCGGGGTCTGTCTTGGCACCGAGTCGTAACCAGTGGGCGAAGTAGTCGCCCATGTGGTAGCCGCAGAAGGGCAACATTGCCATCGGGTCGCGGCGTACCTCGCCCACCTGCCCAGCGGCGGCGGCGGTCTTTGCTGACGACATGATCGAGCCCAGGAAAGTGCCGTGTTCCCAGTCGAACGCCTCGGTAACCAGGGGGATCACGGCCTCGCGGCGGCCGCCGAACAGGAAAGCGCTGATCGGGACGCCGGCCGGGTCCTCCCACTCAGGCGCGATCACCGGGCACTGGTGCGCCGGAGCCGTGAAGCGGGCGTTCGGATGCGCGGCGGGTCGCTCGGAATCGGCAGTCCACGGGCGTCGCAGCCAATCGACCAGCTCGGCTGGCGCTTCTGGAGTCAGTCCTTCCCACCATACGTCGCCCTGCTTGGTGAGGGCGCAGTTGGTGAAGATCGCGTTGGACGCCATCGTCCGCATGGCGTTGGGGTTGGAATGGTCGCTGGTACCCGGAGCAACCCCGAAGAAGCCGGCTTCCGGGTTGATGGCGTACAGACGGCCGTCGTCGCCGAACTTCATCCAAGCGATGTCGTCGCCGATCGTCTCGACCTTCCACCCCGGCAGCGTTGGATTCATCATCGCCAGGTTAGTCTTGCCACAGGCGCTCGGGAACGCGGCGGTGATGTACTTCACGTCGCCGGCGGGCGAGGTGAGCTTGAGGATCAGCATGTGCTCGGCGAGCCAGCCATTGTCTCGTGCTTGCACCGAGGCGATTCGCAGCGCGTGGCACTTCTTGCCCAGCAGCGCATTGCCTCCATAACCCGAGCCGTACGACATGATCTCCCGGCTCTCGGGGAAGTGTGCGATGTATTTGTTGTTCGCGTTGCATGGCCAGGGTAGGTCCGGCTGGGTCGTGCTGGTGAGCGGGTGGCCGACGGAGTGCAGTCCGCGAACGAAGCTGTCGTCACTGCCGAGTACTTCGAGAACCGCCGACCCGACCCGGGCCATGATGTGGAGATTGCACACCACGTACGGTGAGTCGCTGATCTCCACTCCGATCTTGGAGATGGAGCTGCCGATTGGCCCCATAGAGTACGGAATGACGTACATCGTCCGGCCCCGCATGCAGCCTTCGTAAAGTTCGCGCAACCTCGCGCGCATGCCGTCAGGGTCGGTCCAGTTGTTCGTTGGTCCCGCGTCCCGCTCCGACTCTGAGCAGATGAATGTCCGATCCTCGACCCGGGCCACGTCGGCGGGATCAGAACGACACAGAAAGCTGTTCGGACGTTGCTCCGGATCGAGCCGAATGTAGGTGCCCGACTCGACCATGAGCTGACTCAAGCGGTCGTACTCCTCCGCTGAGCCGTCACACCAGACGACGGCGTCCGGCCGGCACAGCTGTCGGATCTCGTCGACCCAGGTATTGAGCTTCTCGTTGCTGGTCACAGAATCCTCGGAGAGGTTCAAAGCGCGGCATGCTCGCGGCAGGAGGCCAGGGCGGCCCCGAAATCTGCTGAATTTAAGCAGACGCGAACCCCGAGCGTCGCCCCCGGGAGCGTGCGCGCGACTCGGACTCCCTATCGGTACGCGGCTGACGCTCGGCGCGCGGATCGCGTCACTAGTTGATCAGCTGTCGGAGCCTCTTGGAACCGGATCTGCTGGCCACCACGCGGACGCCGCCCTCCATCGTGATCACGAGGCGGCGATCGTCGAAGGGACGCATCAGATGGATCTGGTCGAGGTTGACGATCGCTGAGCGGTGAACGCGAAGGAAACGTGCCTGATCGAGACGCTTCTCCAGATCGCTCAGCGTCATGCTCACCAGATGCGTGCCGGCGTCGGTGTGGACCTCGACGTAGTCGTCGGCAGCCGTGAACAGCGTCACCGAGTCGATGCGGATCGGTACGATCCGGTCTCCCGAGCGTGCAAATAGCCGGCTGATCGGACCCCCGTCGAGGGCGACGCGGAGGTGCTCGGCGCTCGGGACTGTTGCCTCCGGGGCGTCCAGGCGGCTGCGGACGCGCTCGAGCGTGGCGCCGAAGCGTCGCCGTCCGAAGGGCTTCACCAGGTAGTCGATGGCTTCGAGCTCGAATGCGGCAACGGCATATCGATCGAACGCGGTGGTGAACACGATGGCCGGCTGATTCTCGATCGCACCGAGCACCTCGAGCCCAGTGAGCTCAGGCATCTGGACGTCGAGAAACACCAGATCAGGCTCCAGGTCGTTGATCATTCGTAACGCGGCGGCGCCGTCCTCGGCCTCGCCGACCAGCTCGAGCCACGCGACATCCTCGATGAGGTCGCGCAGGGCAGCGCGTGCCAGCGGCTCGTCCTCGGCGATGAGGGCTCGGATCACGCCTCGCCTCGCCGCGGCCGCAGGATTGCCGGTGGCGTCGGGTCAACGGCCGTGTCTTGCGGGACGGCAGCTCCTACGCCCGGCTTCCGCGCCGGTACGCGGACGCTGACCCGAAAGCCTGCCCCAGGCCGTGTGTCGATGCCGAGCTCAGCACCGTCGCCGAGCATCTCGAGACGCTGGCGGACCAGACGTAGCCCCATGCCATCGCTCGTCTCCAGCGCTGCCGGTTCGGCGCCCGGCCCGTCGTCGGTTACCTCCAGGAGCAGCGCGCAGTCGCTCCGAGTCGCGTCGATCCACAATGTTCCCCCCCCCCGGATCGCGGAGCCACACTGTGGCGGATGGCGTTCTCCACCAGCGGCTGCAGGCAGAATGCCGGCACGCGTGCGCTCAGCGCCGTCGCATCAATGCTGGCGTGGAGTCGCAATCGATCGCCCAGCCGCAGTCTCTCGAGCTCCAGGTAGTTGCTGACGAACCCCCACTCGGCACCCAGCGTAACGTCATCCGCCTCGCCGCTTTGTGTGCGCAAGGTGTATCGCAGCAGGTCGCCGAATCGCTCCAGGGCATCTTCGGCGGCCTGTGGGTCGCGTCGAACCAGCGACAGCAGTGAGTGCAGCGTGTTGAACAGGAAGTGTGGGTTGAGCTGCGCTCTCAACGTCTCGAGCTCGGCGCGGACGCGCAGCTGTTCGGCGCGCACGGTGCGCGCCCGCTCCTCCTGCAGCCGTTCCCCCATTTGCCACGCGTGGGTGAACGACGCCAGGCAGCAATACACCATCAAGTTCATGAACAGCTGCCAGCCGAAGATCATTCCGGCGTACTCGGCGGACCGGTTACGGAGCCAATCCACCAGGATGAAGATCGTTGCGCTGCTGCCGGCAGTCAGCAATGCGAACATCGCAGCCAGGACGACGTGGGTGGCGAGCAGCTGCCAGCCGCTCGGCCGCTCGACGAGCGCCCCGACGGCGCTGAACACGACCAGCCCTGCAACGGCTGCCGGCGCCACGTTGATCACCGCCGAAAGCACAGATCCCAACGGACTGAACTCGCCGCTCACCATGTACATCAGCGTGTACAGGCCCAGAAAGGGCACCCAGGCAAGCAGATAGAAGCTGACGAAACGGTTCATATTCGAGGGCCTCGGTGGCCGAGTTTAGTGTGCGGCCGCGATGACTGGGGTAGGAGCAGCTCCCTGAACGGTCGGTGCCGCCGGTCGGACGACCGTCCACAGCCGCCAACCGCGGCGCCGACGGTGTCTGCCCCGACCGCTCGACGGTGCGCTAGAGGCTCGGCGGCGAGACCTCGTGCCGGCCGCTGACAAACGCGGCATTGCACGGTAGGGTCGGGGTGATGCGCGAACGATTCTGTATCGTGGCAGTCCTGACGACGGCCTTGCTGCCTACGGAGCAGTCGCTCGCTCAGGAGGTAAGCCGCGTCGGTCCGCCGCCGGGCATCGTCACCGAGGGCGTTGATCTGGAGGAGGAGGAGGCGCGCCGGCGAGCCAACGCGGCCGGCATTTGCTGGCGGCGCGCTGGTCCGCAAGCGGTCGAGTGGATGGCTGAGCGGGATCCTGGCTATCGGCGCGACGTTCTCGATCGCTATCACTTCGCGCAGACCGGTGACGGTTGGAGCTGGGTGCGCCGTGATGCAGTGCGTGGTAACAACGTGCGCGCCACGCAGGCCGGCGCCGTCGAGGGCATCCCCTACACGTCGTTGAGCGTGCACGCGTCCGCCGAGAGCGACGCGTGGGCGCAGTTCACCATCGAGAGCGCGCTGACAACCGGTCAAGCTCGCTTCGAGTGGATCGCGCCTCCGGAGCGGATTTGTATGGCCGACGGGCTCCGGCTACAGGCCTCGGCGGAGGTTGTCGGCGGCGACCCGGGCAATCAACGGATCTTCTACGTGCTGCCGCTGACGGAGGCGCAGGTCTCGGAGTCGAGCGACGACGTGAAGGCTTGTAGCCCGGCAACGATGACCCAGGTCGATGCCGCAGCAGGTATCAGTGTCGATACCGGTCGCTGCCACCGGGAGCTGTTCCATCTGGATTCCGCCGCGCCGTTGACGATCTTGTTGAGCTTGCCGGAGTCGTTCTACGTGGTCTATTCCTACGATCCGGACGACGGCAAGAGTCGCTAGGGCGCCGCGGTGTCGCGGGGCCAGGATCCTGACTCGCGGCGGTGATGAGGCAAGCGCCCCGCGCGGGTGGCAAACTGCGCCCTGGGTTCGGAATCCCATGGAGCCAGTTGATGACCGAGTTGCTGCAGCTCGATACTCGAAGACCGCCAAAGTGGGCGAAGGTCATCGATCACGATGTCTGCATCGGATGCCACGCCTGCTCGACGGCGTGCAAATCGGAGAACGCCGTTCCCCTGTCGGTGAATCGCACCTACGTCAAGTACGTCGACGTGGGGGTGTTCCCGGACGCCCACCGGGCGTTCCAGGTGACGCGCTGCAACCAGTGCGACAACCCTCCTTGTGCCACCGCCTGCCCGACGTCGGCCATGTACCAGCGGCCGGACGGTATCGTCGATTTTGACAAGTCCATCTGCATCGGCTGCAAGGCGTGTATTGCTGCGTGTCCGTACGATGCGATCTTCATCAACCCGGAGGACCACGCGGCGGAGAAGTGCAACTTCTGCGCCCACCGTCTCGACATCGATCTGGAGCCGGCGTGCGTTGTGGTGTGCCCGACCGAGGCGATCCTGGTCGGTGACATGCACGATCCGACCTCGCGTGTGGCGCAGATCGTCAACCGGGAGCCGGTGTCGGTACGGCGGCCGGAGAAGGAGACCGCGCCCAAGCTGTTCTATACCGGTGTGGGGCAGGCGACGCTCGATCCGTTGGCAGCTCAGCGGCCCGAGGGCGGGTTGTTCATGTGGAGCGAGCAGACCGCCGGTGGCCAGCATGTGGTTTCCGGCCACCCCGATCGCCCCAATTCCGCCGCGGCGGCCATGCTGGCGTACGACATTCCGCACAAGGCGCCGTGGGATTGGCGCGTGAGCGCCTACACCTGGACCAAGGGGATCGCTTCCGGCAGCTACCTGGTCACCGGATTGGTGGTCCTGTTCGGTGGCCTCGATCCGACCCACGTCCTCTGGCAGTGGGTAGCGCCGCTGGTCGCGATGACCTTTCTGTCGATTACGGGCGGCCTGCTGATCGGTGATCTCGAACACCCCAAACGCTTCTTCTACATCTTCACCCGACCGCAGTGGCGCAGTTGGCTGGTTAAGGGCGCGGTCATCATCACGGCATACGCCGCCGTGCTCGCCGGGCATCTGGTCTGCAGCTTGCTCGGCGCCTACGAGATCCAGCTCGGGCTACTGCTTCCCGGATTGCCGCTTGCGGTGATGACCGCGGTCTATACGGCGTATCTGCTTGCCCAGGCGAAGGCTCGAGACCTCTGGCAGAGTCCGTTGCTGCCGCCGCACATGGTCGTACAGGCGCTCCTCGCCGGCGCAGCGGTGCTGTTGGCCGCGGCGGCACTGGTGGCGACTCCGACCGCGGCGCGATCGTTGCTGGTGGGTACGCTGTCTTTCGCCTGCGCGTTGCATCTGGGCCTCGTCTGGGGTGAGGTCACGCTCACTCATCCCACCGCGCACGCCCGCTTGGCAGCCACCGAGATGACCCGCGGACGCTACGCCTGGTTCTTCAGGGCCGGTGTCGTCCTGACGTTCGCGGGATTGTTGGCGCCCTGGTCGATGCTCGCAGCCGCGCTGGCCGCGCTGGTCGGTCTCCTTCTGCACGAGCACGCCTATGTTCAGGCGGGACAGTCGGTGCCGCTGGCGTGAGGACGCGATGAACGACCTGGAGAAGCTGAACGAGCGGGTGAGCGCGGCGCGCGCCGAAGTCGAGGCGCGCGGCGAGACGTTCTACCCAGGCCCGAGTCGCATCCACCTGGCGAGCTTTCCGCCCAAGGAGCGCTGGGACGACTGGGTCGAGCTGGAGTCGGGCGCGTGGCCGCGTCGTGAGGAGCGCCGCTACATGTTGGTACCGACGACTTGCTTCAACTGCGAATCGGCCTGTGGCCTGCTGGCGTATATCGACCGCGACACCATGCAGGTGCGCAAGTTCGAGGGCAACCCGGAGCACCCGGGGTCGCGCGGTCGCAACTGCGCCAAGGGACCAGCGACGCTCAACCAGATCACCGATCCCGACCGCATCTTGCATCCGCTCAAGCGGGTCGGCGCCCGCGGCGAAGGCAAGTGGAAGCAGGTGTCGTGGGACGAGGCCCTCAACGACATCGCCGGGCGCGTGCGCAAGACGCTGTCCGAGGACCGCCACAACGAGATCATGTATCACGTCGGCCGACCAGGTGAGGATGGCTTCACCGAGCGCGTGATCGCGTCGTGGGGCGTCGACGGCCACAACTCCCACACCAACGTGTGCTCTGCCGGCGCCCGTGCCGGCTACGCGCTGTGGTGCGGTATCGATCGGCCGAGTCCGGATCATGCCAACGCCGACGTCATTCTGCTGATCTCCGCGCACCTGGAGACCGGTCACTACTTCAACCCCCACGCGCAGCGCATCACCGACGCCCGTCGACGCGGCGCCAAGCTCATCGTCTTCGATACCAGGATGTCGAATACGGCGACGCACGCCGACCACTGGTTGGCGAGCTATCCGGGATCCGAGGCGGCGGTGCTGCTGGCGATCGCCAACCATCTGATCCAGGAAAACCTCTACGATCGCGAGTTCGTGCGCCGCTGGTGGAACTGGCAGGAGTACATGGTCAAGGAGCGTGCCGACGAGGACGCCACATTCGAAGCGTTCGAGGCGGCGCTCAAGGGGCTCTACTCCGAGTTCACCTTCGAGTTTGCGGCGCAGGAGTCGGGCCTCACGGCCGAGGTCATCTCCGAGGTCGCCACGCTGGTAGCAGGTGCGGGCACGCGCCTGGCGACCCACAACTGGCGCAGCGCCGGGGCCGGCAACGAGGGCGGCTGGCAGGTGGCACGCACGCTGATGCTCCTGAATGCGCTCACCGGATCTGTAGCCACTCCGGGCGGCACCTATCCGAACGCCTGGAACAAGTTCGTGCCGCGGCCGATCCACACGCCGACCCACCCGAAAGCCTGGAACGAGCTCACCTGGCCGCGCCAGTACCCGCTGGCGATGTACGAGCTGTCGTTTCTTCTGCCGCACCTGATGCGCGAGCAGAGCGGACATCTGGAGGTCTACTTCACGCGGGTTTACAACCCGGTGTGGACCAACCCGGACGGTTTCTCGTGGATCGAGATGCTCAGCGACGAGGCCAAGGTCGGCCTCTACGTGGCGCTTACCCCGACCTGGAACGAGACCGCTTACTTTGCCGATTACGTGCTACCGATGGGACACGGATCCGAGCGGCACGACATCCACTCCTACGAGACCCACGACGGTCAGTGGATCGGTTTCCGGCAGCCGGTGATGCGCGCGGCCCGCGAGCGGCTAGGCGAGGTGGTGGGTGACACCCGACACGTCAACCCCGGCGAGGTATGGGAGGAGAACGAGTTTTGGATCGATCTTACCTGGCGCATCGATCCGGACGGTGAGCTGGGTATCCGGTGGTTTGCCGAGTCGAAAGCGATTCCTGGGGAGAAGCTGACCGTCGACGAGTACTACGGCCATATCTTCGACAACTCGGTACCGGGATTGCCGCAAGCAGCGGCGGCAGAGGACCTCACACCGTTGCAGTACATGCGTCGCTATGGGGCCTACGAGCTGACAGACAGCGTCGGCCCGCTGTACGAGGACGAGGTTCCCGACGAGCAGCTGGTCGATGTGGCCGAGGATCTGTTCGGCCGCGTGTACACCGCCTCTCCGGCACCGGCGCCCGACAACATCGTGCCGACCGGGGCCCCCGAGCCTGACGCGGAGGGACGCCGTCCGGCGGGCGTGGTGGTTGACGGCGTTGTCCGGCGTGGTTTCCCCACACCCAGCGGGAGACTCGAGTTCTACTCCTCGACGGTCGCTCAGTGGGGTTGGCCACAGCTTGCGCTGCCGACCTATATCCGTAGTCACGTGCATCCGGACAATCTCGACGAGGGGCAGGTTCCGCTGATCTCGACGTTCAGGCTTCCGGTGCAGATTCACACGCGTTCCGCCAATGCCAAGTGGCTGGACGAGATCGCCCACACCAACCCGTTGTGGATCCATCCGTCGCACGCTGCCGGAATGGAGGTTCGAACCGGCGACCTGGTTCGCGTCGAGACCGAAATCGGCTACTTCGTGGTCAAGGCGTGGGTCACTGAAGGCATTCGCCCGGGCGTGGTGGCCTGCAGCCATCACATGGGCCGATGGAAGCTGCACGACGAGGGCCAGCGGCAGATGATGGCAACCGTGGCGCTCGACCGCGACGGCAACAGCTGGGGAATGAAGCGTAAGCGTGGGGGTGGTGCCTACGACTCCGACGACCCGGATTCCCAGCGCATCTGGTGGACCGACGTCGGCGTGCATCAGAACCTCACTTTCCCGGTGCACCCGGATCCGATTTCGGGGATGCACTGCTGGCACCAGGCGGTGCGGGTCACGCCGGCAAAGCGCGGCGATTCTTACGGCGACATCGCGGTCGACGCCGCGAGCGCGCAACGTGTCTATGAAGACTGGTTGAAGAAAGCCCGGCCGGCGGACGAACATTCCCCCGACGGCACGCGGCGCCCGTTTTGGCTCGTGCGACCACTGAAGCCTGGACGCGACGTCTACGCGCTACCGGGCCACGAGCGCGAGGTTGTCCCGTCGTAGATCGGTGGATGGTCGTGCTCATGCGACGTGCGCGGTGGGTCGCCAAAGCCTCCCCCGGTCTCGACCCGGCAAGAAGGCCTCCCCCCGGTCTCGACCCTGTAGTGCGACACGAATGGCCGCCTACGTGATCGAGCTCATTCGCGCCCTGGCGGTGCTGGCGGAGCCACCGACCGACGCGACGCCGCAGCTGGCCGATCTCCTCCACCTGCCGTCGGTTCCCGAGCCATGGGAGTACACCGATCTGTTCCTGGGTCAGATGTACCCTTATGCCTCGGTGTACCTGGGCCCCGAGGGGATGCTCGGTGGCGAGGCCCGCGATCGCGTCGCCGGACTATGGCGCGTACTCGGCGAGGAGCCTCCAACGGAGCCCGACCACCTGAGCGTGCTGCTCGGTCTTTACGCCCGGCTGCTGGAGTTGGAATCGGCGGCCGACGGACGTGGAACAGATGCCTGGCAGCGTGCCCGTGCGGCGCTGCTCTGGGAGCACCTGCTGAGCTGGCAGCTGGTTTGGCTGCGCAAGCTGGAAGTCGTCGCCATGCCGAGCTACGGCGCCTGGGCACGCGTCCTGAGCCGCACGCTCATGCACGAGATGGCGGGGCTGACGATGCCCGACGAGCTCCCGGCCCATCTGCGGTATGCGCCGCCGTTGCCCGAGCCTGAGAACGACGGCGGTGAAGCGTTTCTCGAAGCGCTACTCACTCCCGTCAGATGTGGGTTCATCCTCACACGCACCGACCTGGAGACGGCAGCTGCGGAGCTGCAGCTCGGACTTCGCGCCGGCGAGCGCCGCTATGCGTTGCGGGCGTTGATCGGCCAGGATCGGGTGGCGACCCTCGGATGGCTGTCTGGCTACGCGCGCCGGGCGGCGGAAGGAGCGAGCGGCGGAGCCTCCGCAGCGGACCCCATTGAAGCCTTCTGGCGCACACGTTCGCTGGCCTCTGCCGGACGATTGGAGGCAGCGGCCTCCTCGGCCTGAGGCGCGGTTACTCGAGCCCGTGGAGCTGCCGCCAGGCGCCCTCGAACTCGTTGCCAGGCCGCCAGCGCGGCATCTCATCCGCGTCGGCGACGGCGCGCGCGGTGCGGAAGAAGATGCGCAGATCACGCTCCAGGCCTGTCAGATCCCACTCGTCACGCACCTCGTCCGACGGCTGGTGATAGTGCGCCTCCCAGTAAGCGCGGGGGTCGAAGGGCAGCGGTTGCAGGTAGTCGCTCCCCGGGTTCAGGAACAGGGCGGGAATGCCAGCCTTGGCGAAGTTGACCTGGTCGGAGCGGTAGAAGCTCCCGGCCGATGGATTGGGGTCCCCGAGTACGACAACGGTTTCTCCGTCCCTGGCGGGGAACTCTGCCGCCGCCGCTCGCAGAGCATCACCCAAGTCACTGGCGTCCTCGCCGATGGCTCTGATATCGGCGGTGACACCGAAGATCTGCGGCATGTCGATGTTGAAGTTGGCCACCATCGCGTTGCGCGGCACCGGTGGCTGGGCCACGAACCAGGCGCTGCCGAGCAGGCCGCTCTCCTCGCCGGCGCAGGCGACGAACAGCATCGAACGGCGTGGCGCTGCGTCCATGTTTGCGAAGACGTCGGCCAGGGCGATGATCGAGGTCACGCCGAGGGCGTTGTCCCAGGCGCCGTTGAACACCGTATCGCCCTCGAGCCCGAGGTTGGTTCCCATGTGGTCGTAGTGCGCCGTGAAGACGATGATCTCGTCGCTCAGGTCCGGGTCGCTGCCTGGCAAGTAGCCGAGAATGTTCTCGGTGCTCATGTTCCGCACGGTGGTGTCCAGATGAGCGCTGACTCGGTATCCGGTGTCAACGGGCGCGAAGTCCCTTTGTCGCGCCATCTCGAATAGCCCGTCGAGGTCGGTCCCAATGGCGGCGGCAATCTCGCCGGAGAGGTGCTCGTCGAGCCAGCCCAGCAGGTCGACCTGATACCCCGAGCCCTCCAGATCCAGCGCGAAGTCCTCGCTGGATCCGGAAAACTGCACGACGCTGAACGGGTAGGACGCCGACGGTGTGGTGTGCACCATGAGCGCGCCGGAGGCGCCGAGCTTCATCGCCTGCTCGAACTTGTACGACCAGCGCCCGTAGTAGGTTCGCGCCTCGCCACCGAACAGCTCTACGCCGTTCTCCTCGACGGGCGGATCGTTGTTCAGGAAGAGCAACACTTTGCCGCTCACGTCGACGCCTTTGAAGTCGTCCCAGTCGTGCTCCGGCGCCTGTACTCCGTAGCCCACGAAGAGCAACGGGGCGTCGTCGATGTCGACCACGTCGCGCTGCGCCGACGACCAGAACGCGACGTTTTCGGCGTCGATCAGTTCGAGCGAGTCATCTGCCGAGGCGATGCTCAGCGAGGCGGTGGCGTCGTTGCGGCGCATGCCGACCAGTCGCACCTCCTGGCGAAATAGGCCCTCCATCGGCGATAGTCCGACGTCGCGAAACCGCTGCTCGATCCAGCCCGCGGCGCGTGCTTCACCGGCAGTGCCGGTGCCACGACCTTCCATGTCGTCGGCGGAAAGTGCCCGCACATCGTCGAGGATCGAGGCAGCGCTGAGGCGCTGATCGGGCAACGGAGCAACTGCGGCAGAGCAAGCAGCAGTGATGACTAGAAAGGGCACGGCTAGGGTCGGTCGCATGGCACCTGGGATCGGATATGGGGTGGCGCTGGAGAGCAGACAATATACCTGCGCTGTCGATCCGTTCTCCGGCCGGTCCCGGAGTGAGCCCAGCGGTGGCAGACTGGTTTCTTGTGATTGGTCGGACGCGAGAGGTAGTCTGCGGCACTGCGAATCGGATCGACTGGAGGGTCCATGTTCTCCCTGAAGCAGTTACGACCGCTGGCACGGCGCCGACTGCCGCTGGCGCCCCTTCTGGCTTCGTTGTTGCTCCTCGGCGTGGAGGACTGCACCTCGAGGTGTGCGGACGGTGACGGAATAAAGGGGAAGGACTGTCCACGGTTCACCAAGGGTGGGCACTTCACCGCGACCAAGGGCTTGAGCTTCACCGAGGACATCGTGCAGCAAGAGGAGATCGCCAATCGGATACCCGCATTCGGGGCGGTGCTCTTTTCACCCTATGAGGCTGACCTTAGCGGAGTGCAGGTTCGCATCCAGTGCCGCATCACCGTTCCGGAAGGCGTCGATTTGCCCAAGCGTCTCGAGGTTGAGATCGAGGCCAAGGAGAAGCTCGGCGACCCTGATCTGTATCAAGACTCCATGAAGCTGAAAATCAAGGCGAACGGCGAATGCCGGCCTCAGACCAAGACCTTCACTCCGGGCGCGATTCCCGCCGAGAACGTTGTTCTCCTTCTCTACCGACCGATCGGTGCAGCGCTTCAGGTCGGAACTCGGCTCCATTTCGAGGTCGAGCTATTTTGAGCCCGCCTCGAGTCGCTCCTGGCTGCGTCGGATGTACTCGCGCTGTTCTGCCGTGCTCGGCATCCCGTCAGCCGCCTCCCGCCAGGCGGCCCGCGCCTCCGCCTCGCGTCCCAACGCTTGCAGGGCCATGCCCCGCCAGTAACGGCCGCGCGCTTCGATCGGTCGATACGGGCGGCCGACGTTCAGGTTCCCGGGATACGTGAGCGCTGCGTCGAAGTCGGCCAGCGCGCTGCCCGCGTCGCCCGCCTCGAGCGCCTCCGTGCCGCGATGGATGTGCGCCTCGTAGAAGATCTGGCGCGATCCGGTGTCGCCTTCCCGCTGGGTGAATCGGGAGCTGGCTAGTAGTGCGATTGCCTCATCGAAGCGTTTGACTTCGGTGTACCCACGAGCGAGTGCGAGCGTTACGTCAGCGCGCCGATTCGCCGCCGGCACCGACTCCAGCACGGTTACCGCCGCCGTCGGCTGCCCCTGCTCCACTCGCACACGCGCAAGATCACGATACAGAGTCTGGTCCTGTGGCCGGATCGAGATGGCTTGTGCGAGCAATCCCGCGGCGCCCTCGAGGTCACCGTCGATGCGCCAGCGATGAAACGCCAGATTGCGGCGCGCCGTGCTCAGATCGGGTGCCGACTGTACGGCGGTACTCCATTCGCGCGCCGCCTCATCGAGCCGTCCAAGGCCGGCGTATAGATTGCCGAGATACAGCCGTGCTCGCGCGTCCTGTGGGTTTAGTTGCAGCGCGTGATCGAACACTGCAATCGCCTCGGGGCGCGACGGGAAAACGTAGTCGGTGGACGCCCCGGCAGCCTCGCGCAGCCAACGCGCCGCCTGTCCGCTGTCACCCAGTCGGTCGAGGTAGTACGAAAGGTAGTAGAACGGCAGCGCGCGCCGGTCGCCGGCCTCGACCGTGGCCACCAGCGATGCCTCTACGACGTTAGCGGCATCGCGGTACATGCCGAGGTCCGCCATGGTGAGGCTGAGCTCGAGGAAAGCGAACTCCGGTTCACCGACCCACTCGCGCGCACCATGCGCGAAGTCACGCAAGCTCTGCGCGGACCCGAGTGCCTGGATCACATGCGGAACGAGACGGATGCTGCCTGCCTCGATGCTCTGGCGCGCGAGCGCCACCGCGCCGGCGTAGTCGCCCGCCGCATACGTGGACAACAGGATCTGTTCGAACAGGCGCGTCCAGTCTGATCCGCCGGCGGACAAGCCGGCGGTGAATGCTCTCGTCGCGCCGGCGTAGTCACCCAGACGAGCCCGGGCACGACCCACGAGGCCGTACCCCAGGGCCGCAGATCCGGCGCGTTGAGCGGTGGCGTATCCGGCTGCGGTGGCTCCTTCAGGGTCGTCCATGCGCAGCCGCGCGACGCCGAGCAGGTACCAGGTCATTCCATCGTCGGGATCGCGGTCGAGCGCCTGCTCCAGCCGTTCGACCGCCTCGCCGAACCGCCCTGCCTCGATCTCCAGGCCGCCGAGTGCTCGCAGCGTAGGCGCGTGGCCCGCGTCGTGCTCGAGGGCTTCCGCGTATTGCTGGCGCGCGTTTGGCCGGTTGCCTTGCTTGTCAAGTTCGAGGCCGGCGCGGTAGGCGGTCTCTGCGGTGGGCGGCGGATTCTCGCGCGCCACCGGAACCTGGCGCTGGGGGGCCCGCAAGGGCGACGAGTACTCCAGCAGTGTGCTGCCGTCGGGACGTTCGATACGGATCCGCAGGCTGACCTCTCCCGGATTTGCGGTCACAGGATCGGTACGCACCACGACCGACTCAGTCCGCGCCGGTGACAGGTCGAGCTGCCGCTGCTCGACAACACCGCCGCGCGGCTCGATGTGGATCTGCGCACGGGGGATCGGATAGGTCGCCGCGACCCGCAGCTCGACTCCGTCCGGATGGTCGAGACGCTCAACCGCCACATCACGGGTGGCTAGCTCGTAGCCTTGTCCCAAACCGTTGACCGGGTACCAGGTTTCCTGCCACGACACCTCCTGGCCAGGCGCTAGCAGGCCGAAGTCGGCCTGCGTGGGCAGGGGCCCGCTCTGTACCTCGATGTAGGGTCCGTCGTCGTTGGTGAGGACGGCTTGGGCGGCCAGACCGGCATCCGACTGCCCCCAGGTCCACGCCTTTTTCCCCGGTAGCTCGTGATGGTTGGCCACCTGGACGATGCCGAAGTCGCGGTCGACGTCGTAGGCGCCGAAAAAGTCGAACTCGACCTCATAGCCGAACACCGACGTAGGCTCCGGATAGTTTCGCAACCACCGCAGGTCGCGTCCTTCGTGAATCGGCCAGCTGAAGTACTCGGTGCCAGCGTGATTCGTACCGAGCGTCATCGGATACACGAACCGGGTACCTGGTGTATTCGGAAACGCGGTGTTGTTCCAGAAGTAGTACGGATGGAAGTTGTCGGTGGGATTGAACAGCCGGATCCGCTCGTCGAGGGCGCGGCTCTCAGGGTGCAGCGTCAGTCGCACTTCCCATCCCGTGCGGAAGTTCTGCTCGGTGCTGCCGATGAGCAGCGCGGCGGACCCATCCGGGTTCTGCACAGGCAGCACGTCGACCGGTGAGAAGCTGGTCACGGTATGACCCTGCGGGCCTCGATTCCATTCGATGCCGCCCGAAACCCAGGCGCCACGCAGCGCGATGTGGCCCGGTCGGATGACGTGGTTGCGGTAAAACATCTCCTCGCCGGTGACCTTGTCGAGGACCGACTGGATGCGTCCGCCGATCTGTGGCAGGCACATGACCCGCAAGTACTCATTCTCGATGAATATCGCGCGGTAGGTACGGTTGACGAGCTCGTCGCCGAACCGATCCTGGGTGGTATACGGATAGATGATCGTGCCTTCGAGCTCGAAGAAGTGAGG
The DNA here is from genome assembly GCA_965197275.1 of Acidobacteriota bacterium. Classification (GTDB taxonomy): domain Bacteria; phylum Acidobacteriota; class UBA890; order UBA890; family WLXD01; genus DASCOT01. The sequence continues at coordinate 166,518 of CBDAMQ010000030.1, read as the reverse complement.
GTTCAGGTCGTCGGCGCCGAGTGGATAGGTCGGGATCTCGACCTCTGCCGTCCACGTTCGAACGGCGGGCGGTCGGCCGCCCACGCGGCCCTGACCGGGCGGCTGCTGACCGGTCGCCGGCAGTGCCAGCGAGACAGTTGCCAGTAAAGCGAACCCGGCCGCTGTCGTTCGAGTCGGCGTGATCATTCGAACACCATCGGACGGAACACCTCGGGGACGTGAAAGCTCTCGGCCGGCACGGGTGACCAGGCGGCCAACACGAGATCGCGGCGCGGTTCGTCGGGACCGTGGGGTCGCTTGATCCGGTAGACGTTGAATCGCCAGCGGTCGCCGGCGCGCAGTCGCAACGTTACCTCGGTGTCAGGAAGCGCCGCAAAGCCGGCCCACGGAAGCAGCGCGATGGCCGTCCAGCCCCCGGGCTCCGAGTCCCAGGCGTGCACGACCGTTTGCAGCCCGGGGAAATCCCAGCTCAGATCACCCTGGATGTCCGGTGCGCCACGTAGCATGAGCAGATCGCAGACGATGTTTGCGGGGCTGATCTCGACCTCGGCATAGTTGCGACCGTCGCCGTCCGGATCGATGAATACCTCGACGACCTCCTCTTCCCACAGGGGGTCGTCGCGCCGTGTGTAGGTATGCCACGGTGCTGGGTCGGTGGCATCGAATCGAACCCAGAGCCCGTCCGTGCCTCGCAGGGCGCGAAAGCCGGTGGTAAACGGAGGCTCGCCCCAGGCGATCGTCGCCGCCGGCGACCAGGCTGCTTCCATCCCGGCCAGCAGTTGCTGCGGCTCGCTTGTGGCGCGGTATACCCGCAGCTCGGGCGTCTGACTCAAGGTCCCGGCCGGGTCGAGTGCGCCAGTCAGCCCGAGCCCGGTGGCGGCAATGACAACGAGCTGGCTGACAAGGGGCGTCATCTGCATCGCGGGAGTCCGGGGCCGCCGGTGGGCGACGGAGGATACCGTGCCCCTGTCCAGCGATGAGCGCTTCGACGCGCCAACCTTGGTAGATCCGTGGCACTGAGACGATGAGGTTCGACATGCGTTGGCGTTGCTCGATGTACTGGGTCCTACTGCTGATCTGTATGACGCGGCCAGTTGCCGGACAGACGAGCGGACAGTTGGGTGCCGCCGCAATCGCCGCGCGCGAGTATCGCGGTGCGCACGAGATCGAGATTCTGACCCACTACGCCGCCCTCCTCGAGCTGCCGAACTACGGGCGCGACCTCAGGGACGCTGGCCGTGTCGCCACCCATCTTGCCGCCGAGTTCGAGCACCGCGGCGCCGACATGGAGCTTCTCGAGCTCCCCGATGTGCCGCCGCTGGTGTACGGCGAGATCCGTGTCCTAGGCGCCACCCGTACCCTCGGGATCTATGTGCACTACGACGGTCAGCCGCCCGCCGGCCCGGACTGGGTTCACGGCCCGTATGAACCGGTGCTGTACACCGATCGCATGGATCGCGGCGGCGAGCCGCGCGCCATGCCTGCCCCCGGCGAGCCGGTCGATCCTGACTGGCGCCTCTACGCGCGCTCGGCGTCTGACGACAAGGTGCCGTTCCCGGCGTTGCTGACCGCCCTCGACGCCCTGCAGGCGGCGGGTCTCCAGTTGACGTCGAACATCAAGTTCCTGTTCGAGGGCGAGGAGGAGATCGGATCCGCCCATCTGCAGGAATACCTCGAGACCTACAGGGATCGTTTCGACGTCGACCTGTGGCTGTTTTGCGATGGCCCGGTGCATCAGAGCGGCTTGCCGCAGATCGTCTTCGGGGTGCGCGGCGTCACCGGGCTCGATCTGACGGTGTTCGGCCCGGCTCGCCCGCTCCATAGCGGCCACTACGGCAACTGGGCGCCGGTGCCGGGCCAGATGTTGGCCGAGCTGATCGCCAGCATGAAGGACGCTGCCGGCAACGTCGTCATTGACGGCTTTTATGACACCGTCGAGCCGCTGGGACGCGAGGAACGCGAGGCGCTCAATCGGTTGCCGGACATCGACGCCGACCTACGCCGAGACCTGGGGTTGGCGTGGACCGAAGGCGAGGGCAATCTGAGCCAGCGCCTGCTGCTCCCCTCGCTCACGGTGCGCGGGCTACGCAGTGGAAGCGTCGGCGCAGAGGCGCGCAACGTGATCCCCGACCGCGCCGAGGCGGCCCTCGGCGTGCGGCTGGTGAAGGGCAACGATCCCTCCGACATGCTCGATCGCGTCGAAGCGCACATCCGCGCCCAGGGATTCCACATCGTCCGCCAGGAGCCGGACCTGGAAACCAGGGCGCGCCACCCGCGACTCGTCATGGTGGATCGTCGCGGGGGGTATCCGGCGTCGCGCACCGACATGGGCCTGCCGGTCGTCGAGGAGATCATCGACGCCGTGCGCGCGGCCACCGAGCAGGAGGTGTTGCTGGTGCCGGCGCTCGGTGGCTCGCTGCCGCTCTACTTGTTCACCGATTTGCTGGCCGCGCCGGCGGTGATCCTGCCGATCGCCAACGCCGACAACAATCAGCATGCCTCCAACGAGAACATCCGCATTGGCAACATCTGGTACGGCGTCGACCTGTACGCCTCGTTGCTGACCATGCGTTGAAATCCGGACCGGGCGGGTCGATGCGAGCGCTGTCGCGCGTGTGCCTCGATGCACACGCCTTCTCTGCGCGGCGTGGCTGCTATTCGCCGATTCCCCAGACGTGCCCGAGGGTGCGCACGATAAGGGTGCCGTCGGAGATTGCGGGCGTCGCCCAGATCACCTCGTTCAGCTCGTTGCTTGCCAGGAGCTCGTACTCCGGGCCGGCACGCACGACGTGAACGGTGCCGTCCTCGGTGGAGAAGAACAGCCGCCCGTCCGCCGCTACCGGCGACGCGACGTAAGAGCTGCCGACGCCAGCGATGCGACTGCGATAGATCATCTCGCCAGTAATCGCGTCGTAGGCAGTCAAGCGGCCGTTGTTGGCGTTGGTGTACAGGATGCCGCGATACAGGATCGGCGAAGGGATGTAGGTGCCGCCACGGTTCTTGCTCCAGGCGACGTTCTCGTTGGTTTCGGAGTTGGCGGGCAACGAGATGTCGCCACTGCCGCCGGGGCGGATGGCGTAGATCGGGCGAACGGGCGGATACCCCGCGGTGACGTAGACCAGGCCGTGGCCGATGACCGGCGTGGCGACCACGACCTCGGAGTTGGGTCCGAGCGACCAGAGCTCCTCCCCGGTCTTCGGGTCGTAGCTCCGAATCGTAGTGCCGTTGGTGATCAGCTCGTCACGGGGCTGGCCCCTGTACAACGCCGGCGATCCCCAGGTCGAGATCTCGTCGCGCTCCGTGCGCCAGATCTCATCGCCGGTGGCGATGTCGAACGCCGCCAGGAACGACTGCTGTTGCACGTCCGCCTGGAGTATCACCGCGCCGTCGTACAGCACCGGCGAGCTGGCATGGCCCCACTGATAATCCGGATCATAAAACCAGCCGGAGTCGAGCGCGCCGAGGTCGCGCGCCCAGGCGCGTTGGCCGTCCATGGTGTAGGCGACGAGCTTGCCGACGCTGCCGAACAGCACTACGACGTGCTCGCCATCGGTGGTCGGCGTGCTGTTGGCCTGGCTGGACTTGGTGTGACGCTTCACCTGGGGAAAACCGCGGTAGGTGAGGTCTTCCCACAGAATCCGACCGGTCTGTACATCCAGGCAATAGGTCTTGAAGTCGTGCTCGGACAGGTCGTCGACCGGCTTGACGTCGCCGTACAGGCCCGTGCGCACGACATCCTCGCCGCTGCTGTTAACCGCCGTGGTGACGAACACGCGGTCGTCCCAGACGATTGGGCTGGAGTTGGCGATGCCGGGAAGCGGTGTCTTCCACCGGACGTTGGCGCCGCTGTCGACGTCCCAGGTCGACGGTGGTGCCTGACCGTCACCGATTCCCGAGGCGTCAGGGCCGCGAAACGACGGCCATCGGTTCTCGGAGCCGACGACCGGGTCTGCCTCGGCGACGCTGGCCTCCCCGGCGCGGGTTGCCAACGCGGGCGTCGAGGAGCGCGGCCCGGCCCTCAACAGGTTGGCCTCGTCCGGGTCCACGGGTCGAAGGCCGAGGCTTTGCCCTTGGTGCTGTAGTTGCGCGAACTCCACCACCCCGGCGCGTCCCCCGAAGCTCATGCTGGCCGTCCGATCCGTGCTCGTGAAAGCGTCCGGTCCAACGGCCTGCAGGCGGAGCACCCCACCGTCGCTGAGCCGAACCGAAAGCTCCCGGTCGACGGCCTCCACGTCGATGAGGGTGTTGGTTTCCTCGTTGCGAAACATCCCGACATAGCGTTGGAGCTGTGCAGACTCGATCTCGTATTCGTCTGGGATGTCGTCGAGTTCGGTGATCACCGCGTCTCGCAGGGCGGCGAGCATCGACGGGCGCTCCAGTTGCTCGGCAAGCTCGAGCGCCCGGTCGCGGTCGGTGCGGCCCAGCGGGCCGGCGCCCAGTGCCGCGGCGGCCAGTGCGTCGTCGTCGTTGCGGATGGCGTTGAACAGAGCATCGACCGCGCCGCCGGCGCCATGTCGAAGGAGCAGAGCGGCGACCTCGGTGTGTTCGTTCGTCAGTGCCCAGACCATGGGCGTCGCACCGTAGAAGCGGTCGCTACGATCTGGATCGGCGCCCCGCCTCAGCAGCAGGAGCACGAGGTCGAGGTGGCCACGGTCGGCGGCGAAAAACAACGCCGTGGTCCCGTACTCGTTCTCCGCGTCGACCGGCACGCCGGCGTCGAGCAACTCGCGGACTTGCTCGATCGCCCCGGCGCGCGCCGCCGCGTGCAACGCATCGACGTCCTGCGGCGCGCCCGGTAGCGCCGAAAGCGGTGCGAGCCATCCGGAGGCGAGCGACAGCAACACCAGGCCGCGAGGCAGCATTGGGCAACTCCGATTCAGGTCGACACGTCCGAGGCCGGGCCAGCGATGCAGTGGGACCGGCGAGACGGATTCTGCCCGATCCTTCCGCAACCGTGCGACGCCATCAACCCCACCGCCCGATGCCATCAACCCCGACGAATCTGCTCCCACTCCTCGACGCTGCGCGGCCAGTCCTTCTTGAGCAGTTGCGACAGAACCCTGTCGGCGTACACCTGGCCACCCGTCTGGCAGGTGGCGCAATAGTTGGTCTCGCGGCTACCGTAGATGATCCGCTGCACCGGATCACCGCATTTCGGGCACGGCTGGCGGTAACGCCCGTGGACCGCCATCTCGGGTCTGAACGCGGTCACCTTCTTCGGAAAGCCGTCGCCGGTCTGCCGCCGTAGTCTCTCGGTCCACTCGCGCAGCACCGTCACGGTGCTGGCGTGCAGCTCCTTCACCTCGGAGTCCGTCAGTCGCGAGGTCCACGTCATGGGGGAAAGGCCCGCGTGGTGCAGGATCTCGTCCGAGTAGGCGTTGCCGATGCCGGAAAACAGACGTGGCGAGGTCAGGGAGCGCTTCAGCGTGTGGTTCTCGGCAGCGAGGCGGGCGGCGAAGTCGGCCAGCGTGCAATCCAGCACTTCGAGGCCTCCGGGGTCGTGTTCGGCGAGCGTCTCACGGCCGCGGACGACGTGCAGTGACGCTCGTTTCTTGGCGCTCGCCTCGGTGAGCACCAGCGCCCCGTTGGAAAAATCGAAGGCCGCCAGCCCGATCTTGCCGGGGACGCGAGCGCCGGAATCGAGCCAGCGGAAGCGGCCGGCGATCATCAGATGGAAGATCAGGAACAGCTCGCCCGCCAATGCGACCACGATTCGTTTGCCGATACGCTCGACGCCGGCCACGACCTTGCCGTAGGTTTCCATGATCGGAGGGTCGAAGGTGCGCAACAGGAACGGGCTGGCCAGTCGCGTGCCCACTAGCGTCTCGCCTGTGAGCTGGCGCTGCAGGCACTCCACGTAGATCGTCACATCGGGCAACTCGGGCATCGGACCAATGTTCGCACGCCGGCCGGGAGAGCCGCGGGCGATCGTCGGTCGCGCGCCACGATAGGCAATACAGCGTTGTTCACGGGCCGCCGGGAGACGTCGATGAAGCAGCGACCATGAGCGCCGGTTTGACGGCTGTCGTATTGACCGGCGGAGGGGCGCGTGGGGCGTATCAGGCGGGTGTCCTGGCGGGCATCGCCGACCGGGCGCGGTGCGACGTTTGCTTCCCGATCGTCACCGGAGTTTCGGCCGGAGGAATTAACGCCGCCGCGCTCGCTGCCAGCCGCGCCGGGTTCGCCGCTGCCACCGGCGAGCTGCGGCAGGCATGGCTAGAGCTCAGCACCGAGAACGTGTTCCGATCCAACTTTCGTACGCTGGCCTGGAGCGCGTTGTGCTGGATGGCCAAGATCGGCAGCGGCGGAGCACTGCCGACGGACCTGCGTGGTCTGCTCGACACGCGCCCGTTGCGCGCCTACCTGTCGGCGGCGATTGATTTCGATGGCATCGGTGACAACATCGCCGCGGGTCGGCTGCACGCGCTGGCACTGTCGATGACCGAGTACTCCACCGGCTCGACGGTAACCGCTATTCAGGCGACGCAGCGGGTGCGTGACTGGCAACGCGTCCGACGACTCTCGGAGCGCACTCGGATCACGGTCGATCACGTGATGGCGTCGGCGGCGTTGCCGGTGGTCTTTCCGGCCATTCAGCTCGGCAGCGAGTTCTACGGCGACGGTAGCGTCCGCCAATCGGCGCCGCTGTCGCCAGCGGTCCACCTCGGCGCTGATCGGATCCTGGCGATCTCGGTGCGCTATGAGCTCGGTCCGCATGAACGCGTCCAGCCGCAGATCGTCGGCTATCCGCCGCCGGCGCAGATCCTCGGCATGATCCTGCACGGCGTGTTCATCGATGCGCTGGAGGACGACGCCGAGCGCCTGCAGCGCATCAATCGCACCATCGAGTCGATACCGCCCGGTGCCGATCCGCGCGACCGTCTCCGTCCGATCGATATCCTGCTGCTGCGTCCCTCGCACGACCTCGGCAAGCTGTCGGCCGGCCTGGTAGAGGCGTTGCCGCGTCCACTACGCGTGCTGGCGCGCGGCCTGGGAGCCTCGCACACTACCAGCCCGGACTTTCTCAGCTATCTGTTGTTCGAGCGGCCGTACATCGAACGTCTCATGGAGCTCGGATTCGAAGACGCCCGCGCCCAGTGGGATCGCATCGAGCCGTTTCTAGCCGGCTGAGGCGACCACTTTCGGACACTGTGGCCGGTCGCGGCCAATGGTCGATTCCGGAGAATCGGCGCGGGCTCGCTAGAGCTCGAATCTCTTGAGGCGCTCGACGATGTTGTCGCAGGCCCGCGCCGTGAGCGCCATGTACGTCAGCGACGGGTTCTGGCACGCAGACGTCGTCATGGCTCCGCCGTCGACCACGAACAGGTTGTCGACGTCGTGGCACTGGTTGTGCCCGTTGAGCACCGACGTGCTCGGATCGCGTCCCATGCGCGTCGTACCCATCTCGTGAATGCACAATCCGGGCGGTGTGCCGACGGCGTTCATGACGATGTTCTTGACACCGGCGACCTCCAGCATCTCGGCAGCCTGCTCGGCGGCGTCGTGTTGCATGGTGATCTCGTTATCGCGCCAGTTCATGTGGATGCGCAGCACCGGGATGCCCCAGGCGTCGGCGACGTCGGGATCGAGCTCGACGCGATTGTCCTCGTAGGGGAGACACTCTCCCCAGGCGCCGATTTGCATACGCCACGCACCCGGCCGGCTCATGGCGTGTTTGAAGTCGGCCCCGAAGCCAGCCTCTCCGATGCCGCGATTCCAGTCCTGGCGCGACGCGCTTCCCTGATAGCCGTAGCCGCGCAGGAAATCCGGGTGCTGGTCAACGATGTTGCGGAATCGAGGAATGTAGACGCCGTTGGGACGGTGGCCGGTGGTATTGCGGTCGGACCACCCATCGACGGTTCCCGAAGCGCCGACGCTCATGGTGTGATCCATCAGGTAGCGACCCAGCGCGCCGCTGGAGTTGCCGAGTCCGTCCGGGAACGTCGAGTTGGCGGAGTTCAGCAGGATGCGTGTCGACTCCAGCGCTCCGGCGGCCAGCACCACGACGCGGGCGCGGAACTCGATCGATTCGCCGCTCTGCCGGTCGATCACCAGAACGCCCGACGCCTTGCCGTCGGCGTAGATCACGCTGCGCGCGACGCTGTCGGGTCGAAGGGTCATGTTGCCGGTGGCAACCGCGGCGGGGAGTGTGGCGTTGAGGCTGCTGAAGTACGACCGGGTGATGCATCCCCGGTGGCAGGGGCCACAATAGTGGCAGGCGGCGCGGCCGTTATGGTCCTGGGTGAGCACTGCCGTGCGGCCCGGCGTGAGGACGCGATCGCCGCCCCAAGCGGCCATGATCCTGTCCCTGGCGTGTGCCTCGACACAGTTGAGCGGCATCGGCGGCAGGAACTCGCCGTCCGGCAGCTGATCGAGATTCTCGGCCTGTCCGCTGATGCCCGCGAAGCGCTCGACATGGTCGTACCACGGAGCGAGATCGGCATAGCGCAGCGGCCAGTCGATGCCGAAGCCGTCGCGTTCCGGGGCTCCGAAGTCGACGTCCGATAGGCGGTAGCTCTGCCGCGCCCACATGATCGACTTGCCGCCGACCTGCCGCCCACGGATCCACACGAAGGGTTTGCCGTCGGCCTGCACGTAGGGGTTGTCGACATCGTCGACGAAGAACTTCTCGGCCGATTCGTCGCAGGCGTAGCACTCCTTCTGGATCGCCTGGCGCTCGGATTGCCGTCGTCGGTTGCGCAGCCCGCGGAACTGTTTCTCGAACGGCGGCACGTGCTCGACGTAGTCACGTTGCGGAACGATCATCGGGCCGGCCTCGAGCACCAGGGTGTTCAGCCCCGCCTCGCAGAGCTCCTTGGCGGCCCATCCGCCGGTGATGCCGGTGCCGACAACGATCGCGTCGTAGACCTGGTTCGTGCGCACGTTCATCGGGACTCTTCCAGCACCCGACAGGGATCCCACTCGCCCGGCAGGAAGTTGTGTCGCAGCTCCTCGACCATCCCGATCTCCGACGTGTAGTAGCCGACCAGCGTCCAGCGCTTCATCTGGTAGAAGAAATGACTCGGCGCCGTGCGCGTCGATCGGTTGCCGACGCTGTACGCGTCGTAGAGGGCGGCACGGTCTGCCGCCAGCAACTCGGCGACCTCGGCGTCCATTGCCGTCACGAGCTCCACCTGCTGGGTGTCGGAGCACTCGGCGAAAGCGGCGCCGTGTGCGGTGCGCGCCCGAGTGTCGAGATCCGCCAGCCCGGTAAGAAACGCCTCGCGCTCGGCATCCAGCATCCAATCGGCCAGCAAGGTGTCGATGAACTCGGTGACGCCGGCCTCGCGCGCACCGGGGGTGTCCGTTGCCGGGATGATGATCTCGGCGAGCGTCCCGACTGAGGTAGCCTCGTCCGGGCTCAGCGCCCGCAGCGTTGCCGCGCTGCCGGCCATGGTCTGGCGTACCGCGTGGCCGGCCTCGACCAGCATCTCGAAGGAGCTTGCGCCTAGCAGCGGGGTTGCGGCGGAGGCTGCGAGGGCCTGCAATGCGTCGCGACGATTCAAGGCTCCCTCCTTGCGAAACGCGGCAGCTTGCGCACAATGGGCGCCGCTAGGCGTATCACGACGCTTGTCCTCATTCCATCGGCGGCGTGCGCACCCAGGTGGCCGATATCGGCGCCTCAGCTCCAACCGGTTGGCGATCCGAAATGAGCCGTAGGACCCGCGGCCCCGAGATTACTCGATCTCGCCAGCAGTGGGACGTCTGCATCATCGGGTCGGGCGCCGGCGGCGGTATGGCGGCAAAGGTACTCACCGAGGCCGGGGCGCGAGTGGTGATGCTGGAGGCAGGGCCGACCTGGGACGCTGCCACGGACTCGGCGATGCTCAAGTGGCCCTACGAGTCGCCACGACGCGGCGCGGCGACGCCCGAGCGTCAGTTTGGTGAGATGCACGCTGGCCTGGGCGGCTGGTCACTCGAAGGCGAGCCGTACACCGTCGCCGCCGGCGAGGAGTTCGACTGGTTCCGCGTTCGCCAGCTCGGAGGACGCACGAACCACTGGGGACGGATCTCGCTGCGCTTCGGTCCGGACGACTTCCGCCGCCGGAGCCTGGATGGCCTGGGCGACGACTGGCCGATCTCCTATGACGACCTGGCGCCGTACTACGACAAGATCGATCGGTTGATCGGATTGTTCGGCTCCAGGGAGGGGATTCCCAACGAGCCGGACGGCATCTTCCAGCCGCCCCCTAAGCCGCGCTGTTTCGAAAAGCTCGTGCAGCGGGCCTGTGCCGGGCTGTCCATTCCGTGCGTTGCGTCGCGTATGTCGATCCTGACGCGGCCGCTCAACGGCCGGCCAGCCTGCCACTATTGCGGCCAGTGTGGCCGTGACTGCGCCACCGGCTCGAACTTCTCGACGCCGTCGGTGCTGTTGCCGCCGGCGCGTGCCACCGGTCGCCTCGAGGTGATCACACAGGCGATGGCCCGTGAGGTAACGATCGACGGACAGGGCCGGGCGAACGGCGTGGCGTACGTCGACAAGCACAGTGGTCGCGACGAGCACGTTCGTGCTCGCGTCGTCGTGCTGGCAGCCAGCGCCTGTGAGTCGGCCCGACTGCTGCTCAACTCGACATCAGGGCTGTTTCCCGACGGCCTCGCCAACACGAGCGGTGTGGTCGGCAAGTACCTCACCGATAGCACCGGCACCGGCGTCACCGGGTTCATTCCGGCGCTTACCGGCGGGGTGCCGCACAACGAGGATGGCGCCAACGGCTCGCACGTCTACATGCCGTGGTGGCTCGACAACCGCAAGCTCGACTTTCCACGCGGCTACCACATCGAGATCGGCGGCGGCCGCTCGTTGCCGGCCTACGGGATCCTGTCGGGGATCCATCGGTACCCCGGCGGTGGTGGCTATGGACAGGACCTCAAGAATATGTACCGCGAGGTCTACGGCGCCACGATCGGTTTCGCCGGCCGCGGGGAGATGGTCGCCAACGACGACTGCTATTGCGAGATCGATCCGCAGACGGTGGATCGCTGGGGTATCCCGGTGCTCAAGTTCCACTTCCAGTGGAGCGAGCACGAGATCCGCCAGGTCCGGCACATGCAGGAGACCTTCCGCGAGATCATCCACGCCATGGGAGGGACACCCTTGACGCCGATGCCGGACGCCTCGGCGGGATACGGCATCATGGCCGGCGGACGGATCATCCACGAGCTCGGGGTTGTCCGTATGGGCGACGATCCGGACACGTCGGCGCTGAATGCCTTCTGCCAGGCGCACGACGCCCCCAACGTATTCGTCGCCGACGGCGGCCCGTTCGTATCGCAGGCGCACAAGAACCCGACGTGGACCATTCTGGCGCTCGCCATGCGCACCAGCGAGTACATCGCCGATCAGATGCAGCAGGGGAGCCTGTGATGAGCTACCGAACGCCCGATCTGAGCCGCCGCGAAGCGCTTGGACTGCTGGCGTCCGTCACTGCCGGGCTGGTCTGGTCGCCGGCCGAGGCGGTGGTGGCGCACGAGCGTGCCTCGATGGCGCTGCAGAACGCGGCCGAGACCGGCAGCCCGTACGCGCCACGCTTTTTCAATGACCACGAGTACGCCACCGTGCGGCAGCTCGTCGACATGATCATTCCAGCCGACGAGCGCTCGGGAAGCGCCACCGACGCCGGGGTACCCGAGTTCATGGATTTCATGATGGACGATCAACCGGAGCGCCAACCGCCGATGCGTGGTGGCCTGGCGTGGATCGATCATGAGGCCCATGAGCGGTTCGGAGAACGCTTTGTGGACTGCGGCGTGACGCAGCGCGAGCAGTTGCTCGATGACATCGCCTGGCCCGATCGCGCACCCCGACAGCTGCGCCACGGCGTTGCGTTCTTCAACGTCTTCCGCGATCTCACCGCCACCGGCTTCTGGAGCAGCAAGATGGGGGTGGATGATCTCGAGTACATCGGCAACGATTTCGTCGCCAGCTGGAATGGGTGTCCGCCCGAGCAGCTTCGGAAGCTCGGGCTGACCGACTGAGCGTCCGGTACCACCTCACGCTCGATGCTCCATCTACCCCGCAGATTCTCGGAGCGACCTGCTAAGATCGCGGGGATTTCGGGGAGCGACCCCTGGCTCCCGACCACAGCGATGCACGTGCGTGCGGCCGAGCGGCGTCGGTGATCCCGATCTCGTTCCCGGGAGGCAGTGATGAGTCAGAGCGTCGGTTCGAAGCCCGTTGTGCGTGGCCTTGTAGCGGCCGTCGTCGCCATGGTGGTCTCGGGCTCGGCGGTGATCGCCGACGGCGCGCAGCGGCCACAGTTCCGCGCCACCGTCGATGTCGTCCAGTTGCAGGTGGCCGTCGCTGACTCGCGTGGCGATCACATTCCGAACCTGTCCAGCGACGACTTCGTGCTGCGCGTCGACGGGCGGCTACGCGATCTCACCGCGGTCTATGAAGTTGACCTGCGGCAGATTCGAGGCGACGAGTTCGAGGACGAGCAATACATCCCGCCGGCAGGATGGCGGCAGTTTCTGCTGTTCTTCGACTTCAGCTTTTCCACCAAGCGCGGCATCCTACGGGCACGCGACGCGGCGATCGATTTCGTGGAAAAACGTACCCACCCGAAGGACCTGATCGGCGTAGCGACCTATACCACGGTGGGTGGGTTGAAGCTCATCTCGCCCTTTACCGCCGACCGCGCTCAGGTATCGAGCGCGATTCGCGGGTTCGGGGTCGATCGTGCCAAGTATCTCGTCGACCCGGCCGGTTTCGCAGTGCAGCCGCTGGCCGATCTGCTGGCCTTACAGGAGGCGGCCCCTCAAACGGCACCCGGCGGCCAGCAAGATCAGCTCCAGCAGATCATCGAGGGAACGTTGTTCGCCACCAACGTCGATGCTGCCAGCCAGGACTTTCGGCGCTACCGCGAAGAGGTGGTGAACTACGCCGATCAGCTCGTTGGCCTGGGCGACATGCTGACAGCTACCCGAGGCCGCAAGCACGTGCTCTTGTTCTCGGCCGGCTTCGACGACAAAGTGCTTGCGGGTCAGTCGCTCGACGAGCTTGCCGAGGATACTGAGCGCTTGCAGCAAGGGATGTCGTGGGCGATCAACTCGGAGACGCGTTTCGGCAGCGCCGACCTACGTGAGAGCCTCTCCAAGGCGGTGGCCAACCTGAACGCGTCCGATACGGTCTTCCACGCCTTCGATGTCGGCGGTCTCGGCAACGATCGCGTCGACGACACGTTCCGCACCACCCAAAGCGGCAAGCAGGGACTGGCGTACCTGGCAGAGGGCACGAACGGGACGATCACCTGGAACGCCAACGATCTCACCCCCGCCCTGGCGACGCTGGCCGAGGAAACGGCACGTTACTACGTGCTCGCCTATCCGAAGAACGCCGATGACGACACGGTTGTCGAGCTCGGCGTCGAGGTGCGGCGCCCGGGTGCACAGATCCTAGCGGCACCAGAGCGTTTCTCGCCGCCGCCGGCATACGCCGACATGGACGAGACACAGCAGCAACTGCAGCTGTCGGAGTTCATCAGCAAGGGCATCGAAGAAGAGGACATGACCTTCGATGTCCGCGCCACGGCCTTTGCCGGCGACCGACGGATCAGTCGGCTGGCAGTGGTGGTCGAGATACCGTTCGGACAGATCGAGGCGATCGCGGAGTCGCGCGGCGACGGCGCCACCGAGTTCGACATCCTCGGCTATGTCACCGACGCGCAGGGGCAGATGCGCGACATGTTCAGCCGGCGTGTGCGGCTGACCATGCAGCAGCTCTCGGGACGCATGGATGGGCTGCCGTTCCGCTACTACGACCTCTTGTGGGCCCTGCCCGGACCGCAGCAGGTGCGTGTTCTCGTACGCGATGTGCAGGCCGGGCAGCTCAGCACGCGCACCGAGATAGTGGAGGTGCCCGGTTTCGAGAATCCCACCGGCGTCGTTGTAAGCGGGCCCGTCGCGGTTGACGCCGCCCATCCGGGCTTGTTGATGCGCGGCATCGACCCGAGCGCTCCACCGCAGCATCGCGCCGGCGGCCCGGTAGCCTATCCGTTCGTCGTCGGGGATCAGGAGGTCACGCCCCAGGTGTACACGCTAACGGAGGCAGGCGGCCGATGTCAGTTCCTCATCGTGGCGCACAATCTGGCGCGGCATCCGTTCACCGGGCAGGTGCAGACGTCGTTGAATGCCACGGCGATCGACGAGCGCGGAGCTTCACACGAAATCGCTGCCATGAACCTGGTAGCGCGGTACTACGATGCTGAGCAGAACGCCACCAGCATGCTGGTCGAAGCGGTTCTTCCGGACAGCCTCGGCGAAGGCGCCTACCTGCTCGAGATCGACCTTGTCGATGCCATCGCGGGCCAGACGGTCGAGCAAGTAATGCCGTTTCTGATCTCCGCCGACGCCGGCATCGACTGAGACCGGCGGCGGGACTACAAGACCGACGCGGAATGGTTACGATGCATGCGCTCGACACCGAGCTCGGGCCGCGCCGGAATCGACATCATCGGTAACCTGGCAGTCTTCTGGCGCCGCACCCAGGGAGACGTTCATGAGACTCCGAGCCGTGATCGCGTGTATTGGCCTGCTGGCCTGGATGGACTCGCCGCTCCAGGCGCAGGCGCCCGATCCCAACCTGGCGCTGTTCTTTCAGGCCGCCTCTGCGGACAACGACACTTCCGAGGGCGCGCTCGAGCAGATCGGCCAGCAGTGGAAGAACGGCTACGCCGCCTTGTTGCTCGACTGGGTACGCTTTCTCCCGTCGGGCAAGGGCGGTGACAGCGCGCGGCTTGGCGCCGACGGGAATGCGGTCCTCGATACGGACTTCAGCGGTGGGGATCCGTCCGGTAACAGCGACCCCCTCCGGGGTGGCTCGCGCTTCAGCAGCCGCCGGGATCCTAGGGTGCAGACGCGTGAGCGAATCCTGAAGTTCCTCGAGCGTCAGACGGGACAGAATCACGGTGACGATCTCGACGCGTGGAGGCAGTGGATGTGGGCGCAGCCCTACGACACGCACGCTCAGATCGGGATGTTCAAGGCCAACCTGTATGGCAGTGTCGACCAGGCGTTCCGCAGTTTTTTTCAGGGGACGGCAGCAGTGCGCCTCGACGAGATCGATTGGGGTGGCGTGCGGGTCGGCGCCGCTGGTATACCGGCGCTCGACCAACCGCCGACAATCGCCGCCGCCGAGGCGTCTTACCTGGCCGACGACAACATCGTCTTCGGTCTCGTGGTCGGCGGCGCAGCGCGCGCCTATCCGAAGCGGATCCTCGCGTGGCACGAGCTGGCGCGCGACACCCTTGGCGATCTGGACATCACCCTGGTGTACTGCACGCTGTGCGGAGTGGTGATTCCGTACAAGAGTGAGGTCGGTGGCCGGGTGGTCAAGTTCGACACCTCGGGCTTGTTGTTCCGCTCCAACAAGCTGCTGTTCGACGAGCTGTCATGGACCCTGTGGTCGAGCATCACCGGCGAGCCGCTTGTGGGCCGAATGGTCGGAAGCGGAGTTCGGCTCAGCCCCTTGCCAGTGGTCACCACCACTTGGCGCGACTGGCGTACGACGCATCCCGATACCAGCGTGCTGTCGCTCGAAACCGGTTTCGAGCGCGACTACGCCGAGGGGGTTGCATACGCCGAGTACTTCAACACCGATGATCTGATGTTCGAGGTGTCGAATCGCGACTCGCGGCTGGCGAACAAGGACGAGGTGCTGGCGGTGCGCTTCCGCGGCCGCGATGGCGATCAGGCGCTGGCGATCTCGGCGGATTTCCTGCGCCGCAACCGCTTGTTCCAGACCAATTTCGCCGGGCGCGACTTGCTGGTGGTCACCAGTGAGGACGGGGCGAACCGCCTGTACGCGTCGCCGCCGGAGAAGTTCGTAGGTTTTGCCGCCGAAAACCGTATCGAGGACGAGCATGGTGGTCTGTGGGAAGCGCGCTCCGATCAACTGGTACCACTCGATTCTCCCGAGGCGGCGTTGCCTCGCCTGAGCGCGTTCCGGGCCTTCTGGTTCGGGTGGTTCGCGCAATATCCGGGAACCGAGTGGATCACTGGCTGACGTGCACCCGATCCAATTAGTTGGATCGTTGCCCCAAAAAACCCCGTCGGCCGGGTACAGCATACTTGTTCGCGAAAGACAAACTTGCCGCACCCTTGCCACGAGCCTCTTGTAAGTCCTGCGTTTACATAAGTTTGACACTCGGTTCACACAACGGGATGATGGATTCGTAAGCGCTGCCGGTTGGGCATGCCTTTTGCACTTCAAACTCACTGGCGTTTTACCGCCTTTTCCTTCCGCATCGGCTTTCTCGGGGTCGAGACGATGCGGACGTCCCCGAGGCCCCGAGGTTGCACTTGCCAAGGAGGGCAAATGCGTATCCTTAAGCGCTCGCTGATCGCGAGCCTCGCACTGGCCGTGTTTGTTGCCGCCCCTGTGTGGGCGCAGGAAACAGGGTCCATCTCGGGTGTTGCTACCGACCCGGATGGAGCACCGTTGCCGGGTGTGGCGGTGACGATGGACAGCTCGCTGGTCCCGTCGTCGACCGTGTACACGCAGGCAAACGGTGTCTATCGGTACCCCGTGCTGCCGCCTGGGAATGACTACGTCATTACCTTCATGCTCGAGGGTTTCAAGACCATCATCCAGGAAGCAGTCCCTGTTCGCGTTGGCGGCAACAGCCAGGTCAACGTGGCGATGGAATTGTCGACCATCGAAGAGACCGTGACCGTTACCGGCACGACCCCGATCGTCGACGTCAAGAAGACCGGCACCGGGCAGAACCTCACCGAGGAATACATGCAGTCGATCCCGTCGGCACGTGACCCGTGGGTCATGATGCAGCAGACGGCCGGCATGCAGGTAGACCGCGAGAATATCGGTGGTTCCGAGTCGGGACAGCAGTCGGGCTTCCGTGCCAACGGTGCCAATGGCTCAGACGCCATGTGGACGTACGATGGCGCAGAGGTTACGGACATGTCGGCGCTCGGCGCGTCGCCCATGTACTACGACTTCGACGCCTTCGAAGAGATCTCGATCTCGACCGGCGGCAACGATCCGTCGATGCAGACCGGTGGCGTGCGCATCAACTTCGTCACCAAGCGTGGTGGTAACAGCTGGCGCGGTTCGGGCCGCTACTACCTCACCGAAGGCAATCTGCAGTCGCGCAACGTCGGCGATCCTGACACCGGTGAGCTCATCGGCAACTTCACGGCCGACGATCTGTTCCCGGGCTACATCGGCAACTCGATCCAGAAGATCCAGGACTACGGCGGTGAGTTCGGTGGTCCTGTGGTTCGCGATCGGGTCTTCCTTTGGGGCGCCCGCGGCATCCAGAAGATCAATCAGGCCGTTGGAATCTCGCCGGACAACACGCAGCTGCTGAACTGGCACGCGAAGGCCAACATTCATATCGGCGACAAGGCCGTGCTGAACTACACCTTCGTGCACGCCAACAAGACCAAGCAGGGTCGTGGCGCATCTGCAACGCGTCCGCCGGCAACCACCTTCATCCAGGGTGGCCCGACGCCGATCCATACGGTCAAGCTGCAGTACACGCTCGACGACAACAACTATGTCGAGGCGTCGTACAACGACACCGGCCTTGGTTTCTTCCTGAACGCTCAGGGTGGGACCGAGACGCAGGTCACGTACGACTTCGACACCGGTCTCTGGGGTCAGAGCTACTTCTCGTACGACACGACGCGTCCGCTCAAAAACGGCCGTCTCGACGGCAACAGCTACATCGCTGGCTCGTCGGTCGACAACGAGTTGAAGTACGGCTACAGCTTCCGCACCGCCAAGACCTCGTCGGTTTGGGGTCCTGGTGGCGGCGCCATCGCCGCGTTTGATGCTGGCGTTGCCGTTGAGGCATGGCTGATCGCCGATGCTCTGGACAACTACCAGGGTAAGCGTCACAGCATTTACCTCGGTGACACGATCAGTGCTGGTCGCCTGACGGCCAACCTCGGTCTGCGCTACGACAACCAGACGAGCAAGTCGAACCCGAGCTCGACGACGGACCACGTATTGGCTCCGGCGTTGTTCCCGGGCGTATCGTTCGACGGATTCGATCCGGGCTTCGGCTGGTCCAGCGTCTCGCCGCGTCTTGGCTTGACCTATGACCTGTCCGGCGATGGCTCGACGATCCTCCGGGCGTCCGCGGCGCGGTACTACTCGCAGCAGTTCAACGGCGAGTTCCACGTCACGAACACCACGTTCGGTCCGGAAGTCGACCTGCAATGGAACGACCTGAACGGCAACGGCACCATCGATCCCGGTGAGACCTTTGGTGACCCGCTGTTCGTTTCCGGTGGTTTCGATATTGACAACCCCAACAATCCGAAGAGCACGCTGGTCGAGGAGACCGCGGCTCCGTGGACCAACGAGCTCATCGTTGGCGTGGAGCACGAGCTCCAGCGTTCGTTGGGGATCGGTGCCGACTTCATCTACAAGAAGAACGGCAACTACAACTGGGAACACCGCCTCGGCGAGGACGATCCGTCCTTCTGGACTCAGGTGACGCAGAACGTCTCCGGGTTCGGGGACCTTAACGTCTACCAGCCGGTCGGTTCGCGCTCGGGCACCACGATCTACCGCGAGCGTCCCGCTTACACGACGTCGTACACCGGGATCACCGCGTACTTGAACAAGCGCTTTGCCAACAACTGGATGGGCAACGCCTCGTTCACGTGGGCGCGTCCCAAGCAGCGCTTCGACACTGGCGGGTACACGGACCCGACCAACATCGAGAGCCTGAACGCGGGTCTGTACTCCTCGGACAACTCTGTTCGAGGTGGCACGGCCGCAGCGGCGTCGCGCTGGTTCGCGAAGTTCTCGGGCATGTATCAGCTACCCGCGGGCGTCAGCCTCGCCGGGTTCCTGCAGATGCGCGAGGGCCACATCATGGATCGCTATGTGCGCTCCAACAGCCGCGCCAACGGCGCCGGTCGCGTCAACGCGAACCTGGCTCCGTTCGGTAGCGAGCGTCTGCCGATGTTCTGGAATCTCGATTTCAGGGCGGAGAAGACGTTCGACATCGACGACCGCGGTCGCCTCCACATCATCCTGGATGCGTTCAACGTCACCAACAACGACATCGTTCTGGCTCGCCACCGGCAGTTCAACTCGTCTGCCTACAGCAAGATCAGAGACGTTGTCCAGGGCCGCACGATCCGCTTCGGCGCTCGTTTGGTACTGCGCTAGGGGCATCGCGACCCGAGGACACCGCGTCTGACGCGGTGCCCTGAGTCGAACGCCTGAGATCGCCCCCGGGGCTTCGGCCCCGGGGGCTTTTTCTTGGCGCCGCCGCATGCGGGCGCGCCGCGAGTCGCTGGGCGCTGCTTCGTATTAATCTGTACACGAGCGCCCGCGGGCCCCGTTACCAGCGCCTAATAAAGTTGATACGCAAGGAGAAGCGTCCGATGTCTTACCGATCCCCTGTTGCTGTTGCCAGGGCGCAGCCGCCCGTCTGCCGCGCCGCGACGATAATGCTCCTTGCGGCGGCTCTCTCGGTGCTGCCGCAAGCCGTACTCGCCCAGACTCCGGTGGGCAACGGCCGCCTCGGGGGAGTTGTGATGGACGCGGATGGAAACCCGGTCGCCGGAGCCACGATCACCCTGACGCAGCTGTCGACGCAGGCGGTGGTGACCGCGACGACTAACGACAAGGGCGAGTTTCGCAAGGGCGGCCTGGGGTCGGGACGGTGGAACGTCGATATCAGCGCTCCCGGGTTCAAGCCCAAGGCGATGTCGGCGGCGGTGCGCGATCGCAGCAATCAGAACTTCGAGGTCGCCCTCGAGCGCGGCGATGCCGAGGTTGGCGTTGGCGTAACGCTGTTCGGCGGCGAGCTCGGCGACAAGATAAACGCCGCCAACGCTCTATACAGCAGCGGCGACTATGCCGGGGCACTGGCGGCACTCGACACGCTGATCGCTGAGGAGATGGCCAAGGACAACCCCAACCCCAACGTTCATCTCGTGCACATCAATTCCGGCAACGCCGCATTCGAGATGGACAACTACGACCTCGCCACGTCGCACTACGAAGCAACGTTGGCCGTCGAGACGGCGAACAACGAGGCCCGCATGGGCATGGCGAAGATCCATATGGTGCGACGTGACGTCGAGGCGGCGATGGCCGAGTTCGAGCAGATCGATCTGCAGCGCATCACCGATCCGATCGTCTTCTACAACATCGGCAACCTGTTGTTCGGGCAGGGACAGTCGGCCGAGGCGCAGCGATACTTCGAGATGGCGCTGGCGTTGAACCCAGACGACGTCGACTCGCACATGCAAGTGGCGTTGTGTCTCATTCAGCAGGGGATGATGGAGGAGTCTCGGACCCACCTGGAGAAGGTCATCGAGCTCGCCCCGGAGACCCAGAACGCGGCCGACGCGCAGAGCTTCCTCGAGATGATCGGCTAGTGCCACTAGATCCCATCTGCGATATGCGACGGGCATCTGTTACAGGCCACTAATGTCTCCCTTGCTGCTTCGAACACTCGGTTGAAGTCGTCTCCGGCGATCGGCACGACAGACGAATGAGCGGTACGCGCGTGCACCGGGCGACTCACCGTATGCTGCGCGTGAGAGCGTGCGCCCTGGCCGCCGGTATGGCGGCCTTTCTGCCGATGGCGACGGCGAATTCGGCAGATACGGCGCCATCGCCGGACGTTCTGCTCATCACCATCGATACCCTTCGCAGGGACGGCCTCGGGAGCTACGGGGGACGGGCGGCCACCCCGGCGCTCGATGCTTTGGCCGCTCGCGGGGTCCGATTCGAGAACGCCGTCGCACATGCCGTGCTGACGCTGCCGTCACACACCTCGATTCTGACCGGGCTGGATCCCAGCCGTCACGATGTGCACGACAACGTTGGCTTCAGGGTGTCTGACGAGCTCGACACCTGGGCCGAGCACCTCGGGCGCGCCGGCTACGCCACCGCCGCATTTGTCGGCGGCTTTCCACTGGATTCGCAGTTCGGCCTGGCGCAGGGATTCGACCTGTACGACGACTTCTACGGTCACAGCGCCGCCGAGAGCTTTTACTTCGTCGAGCGTCGCGCCGAGGATGTGGTGGCGCGGGCCCGACGCTGGATCGAGGTACAGTCGGGCCCCTGGTTCGCCTGGGTGCACGTGTACGATCCGCATGCTCCCTACGATCCGCCGGCGCCGTTCAGCGACGAGTACGCCGACGATCCATACGCTGGCGAGATCGCCTACACCGATGCGGCGCTGGCACCCTTGCTCGACGATGCGGAGCGCACCGATGCCCTCGTGGTGGTGACATCCGACCACGGCGAGGCGCTCGGCGACCACGGCGAGCGCACGCACGGGATCTTCGCCTACGAGGCCACGTTGCGCGTGCCGCTGATCGCCGCCGGCTTGCCGCCCCTGCGTGCCGGCAGCACCGTAGCCGCGCGTGTCGGTCATGCCGACATTCTGCCGACGGTGCTGGAGTTGCTGGGAATGCCCCGGCAAGAGGACATCGAGGGTCTCTCCCAGGTTGCGGCGCTGACCGGCGCGGACGCTGCCGACATCGAACGGCCGCTTTACTTCGAGTCGCTGGGTCCCAACCTGACCCGTAACTGGGCACCGTTGACGGGCATCTTTCGCGGCGATCTGAAGTTCATCGATCTGCCGCTGCCGGAACTCTACGACGTTGCCCGCGATCCCGGCGAGCTCGACGACTTGTCGGACCGGCGCGCTACCTGGCTGGTCGACCTCAAGGCCGTGCTGGACGCCCATCTCGAGGGTGCGGCAACCGGTGGCGCGCGAATCACCGAGAATGCCGACACGCGGCGGCGATTGAGAGCGCTGGGATACGTCGGCGGCGCCAGCCCCGCCGGCTCGCGTGACTACGGCGTCGAAGACGACCCGAAGAACCTCATCGCGCTGGAGAACGACGTTCAACGGGCTGTCGTAGCTGCTGACGTCGGCGATACCGCTACCGCTACGAGGCTCCTGCAGAGCGTATTGCGGCAGCGCCCGGACTTCTTGATCGCGTTGACGTTGTTGGCCTCGATCGAGCACGAATCGGGCGACACGACGTCCGCGATTGCTCGACTCAGCGAGGCGACGGAGCTCGGTTGGGGTAGCGCCGATCTGCAGGCCAAGCTCGGATCGTACCTCAGGGTTACCGATCAGCGTGTCGAGGCGGTCGCCGTGCTCGAGCAGGCTCTTGGAGAGGAGCCGGAGAATCTCGATGTGCTGAATCTGCTGGGCGCGCTGCAGATTGAGCTCGGCGACGAGGAGGCCGCGGCCGAGCTAGTGAGCCGCGCTCTGGAGCTCGATCCGACGCACCCGGCAACGCATGCCAACCGTGGGATGATGCTGCTTTCCAATCGCCCGGCGGCTGCCGTCGAAGCGTTTCGAGCCGCGCTGAGCTACGACCCGGAGCTCGCCGATGCCCACAACGGTCTCGGCATCCTCGCCGCGCGGCGAGGGGACAACGAGGAGGCCATCAGGAGATGGCAACGCGCCATTGACGACGACGACCGCCACTTTCACGCGATGCGCAACCTGGGCATTCGGTTAGTGGAGCTCAATCGCTTCGTCGAGGCGGTGCGGGTCCTCGATCGTTTGATAGGTGCTGTACCGGTGGCGCAGCAGCAGGAGTACCAGATCGCCGCGATCACCGAGATGGTGGCGCGGATCAAGCGCGATCACGGGATCAGTTAGCACGCCACACTTCCACCACGGCCTGCTAGAGATTCGCGCTAGCAGGGTTGGCCTTATTGTGTGTCGGCTTCGGCCAGCGCCCGTGCTCGCTCTAGTGCCGCTGCCGCAGCCTCGGGATCGCCGCGGAGTTCGTGCAGCTTGGCGAGCGCCCGCCAGACTTCGGCGTTGTCCGGGGCGAGATCGGCGGCCGCCTCCAGCTGCTCGAGGGCCAGGTCGTAGCGCTCCTCGTGGGTGAACACCCGGCCGCGCAGAACGTAGATCTGAGCGCGACCCATGACGCCGATTCGCAGTCGGTCGACCTCACGCGTCCGCGTCTCGTTGAATCGGCGCTGGTATTCCGACAGCATCGTGCGGCCGTCCTCGATGCGCCCTAGCTTCAGCAGCGCCTGGCCGGTCAGGTAGCGCGCTTCGATCAGCGCCGGCGCTTCGCTGAGCACCGGCGCCAAGATCTCCACAACCTCCGCGCTGCGATCTTGGCGCAGCCGCAGTCGGCCGATTGCCACCGCGATCTCTGCACGCTGGCTCGAGGCGTTGGCAACGATGCCGGATAGCAGGCGCTCTGAGGATTCCAGGTCACCTTGCACCATGTAGACCTGCACCGCCGCCAGCACCGGGGCTGGATCGCCGGGCGACAACTCGACGGCACGTTCGAAGTCGGCCAGCGCCTCGGCGGTGCGATTGAGCTCGAAAAGCGCTTTGCCGCGGGCTTCGTAGGCGGCGCCGAACTCCGGTCGGCCGCTGATCGCGCGACCATACTGCTCCAAAGCCGGAGCGAATCGCTGCTGCTGCGACAGAGTCTGACCGAGCTCGTACCGGATCTCGGCGGTGTCGAGCCCGAGCTCGATCGCGCGTAGGTAGGCTTCCTCCGCCTGTGGTCTGAGCGCGATCTGGTTGTAGGCCGATGCTAGCCCTAGCCACAGCTCCGCGTGCTGCGGGTCCAGAGCGATCGCCTGGCGGTAAACGGCCGGAGCCCGGACGAGCTCATCCACCAGGTCGCCTCGGGCCAGTAGCTGAGCCAGAAGCGTCAACGGTCTGGGGTCCTCGGGCGCCCGTTCGGCCGCGACCTCGGCGGTAGCGATCGCCGCGGCGCGATCGCCGGCTGCGCTCTGCGTTCTGGCGATGTCGATCGCTAGCTCCGTGCTATCGGGATCGAGCTCCCAGGCGCGCCGGAAAGCTTCGATGGCCTCCGACATGCGGCTGGTGGCCTGCAGCGAGTTGGCTAGCAGCGCGTGGGTCAGCGGGTCGTCGGGCGCCAGATCCGCGGCGCGAGACAAGGGTGCCAGCGCCAGCGAGAATTGTTCTTGTGCACTGTAGTAGGCCCCGAGGTTTCGATAGGGGAGTGCCCAGTCGGGGTCGGCCGCGGTTGCCCGCATGTAGGCGTCTTCAGCTTCGGCGTCGCGGTCCAGCTGCTCGTAAAGCTGCCCCAGGAGGTTGAGCCCGTCGGCGTTGTCATCGTCCAACGCCAGGGCCTCGATTGCGGTGTCGAGGGCGTCCTGGATGCGGCCCTGCTCTGCCAACCGAAGGGCGACGACGAAATGCTCGCGTGCCGCTTGTTCGTCGGCCGTGATCTCCTGTTCCATCGAGATCTCCGGCGCTCCCAGAATCGGCGCGCTCAGCGCTGCGATCAGTACGACTGCTGAGAAGATCATGGACTCATTGCCTGGGTTACGAACGCACCGCCGTGTCCCTCGTGAACCAGTATCAGCTGGCCAGCATCAATAGTGCCGATCGCGACGCGGCTCCCGTCAGGCCACTCAACCAGAATGTCTGCGTGGGCAGCGCTTCCGAGGCCGACGTGCAGATCGGTGCTGCTTTGCGAGATGTAGGAAGTGGCGCTGGTCACCTCGAAGTACTGTCGGAACGGTCGATCTCGGTCGCCGTGCGTAGTCACCACAACCCGGGCCCCAAAGGCGTCGCGGTTGCTGTCGCGTCCCCGCAAGCGGATCACCAGGCGTCGGTTTTCGCGCCGGGAATCGTTGCGCAATAGCTCGATAGGACCGCCGAGGTTCGACACCAGGATATCGGGCCAGCCGTCTCCGTCAGCGTCCCCGTGCGAGAGAGCGCGCGAGACGCGGGCGGCGGCGAAAGGCGGGCCGGGGTCCATGATCTCCTCGAGCAGGCCTTCAGCGTGGGGTGAGCCTGCTATCCAACGTTCGGCGTGACGGTTCGCGAACACCTGGTTTGGCTGGGCGAAGTTGGCAACATGATCGAGTACATGGCCATTGGCGATCAACACATCGCGGTCGCCATCGCCGTCCAGGTCGACGAATACGAGACCGAAGCCGAGGGTGGTCCAGGTGGTCTCCCCGGTTCCGAATCGGAACGTCTCGTCGGTGTAAAGGCCGGGTGCCGTCGATCGGTACATGTTGATCGCCTGAGTCTCGAAGTTGGTGACGCCAATCTCGGGCATACCGTCGCCGTCGAGATCGGCAACATCGATGCCCATGCCTGACTGCGGTACTCCGTTGATGCTGAGACCCGCGCCCGAGAAAAGCCCTTGATCCTCGAAGCGCAGTTGGCCGCGGTTGGCGTAGAGGAAGTTCCGCGTGCCATCGTTGGCGACATAAACATCGGGCAGACGATCGCCGTTCATGTCGACGATCGCCACGCCGAGCCCCTTCCCGTCCTCGGCGTTGGCGACGCCGGCGTCGGTGCTGATTTCCTCGAACGTTTGGCCGCCGATGTTCCGGTACAGGAGGTCATCGACGCCATCGTAAAGCTCCGGCTGGCAATAGGCGCGGATGCCTCGCGCCAGGTCGCCGCAAACCCGGGCGTTGGTGACGTCGTAGTCCAGGTAGTTGGCGACGAAAAGCTCAGGGAAGCCGTCTCGATCGAGATCTCCCCACGCACAACTGCTGCCCCATCGCCGGTCACCGACGCCAAGCGCCGTGGTTACGTCGGAGTAGGTGCCGTCGCCGTTGTTGCGATATAGGGCATTGGCGCCGAAATTACTCACGAACAGATCGACGAACCCATCGGCGTCATAGTCGCCGGCGGCCACCCCCATACCGAAGCCTCGGTTGCCGACGCCGGCGGCCGGCGCGCGCTCGTAGCCGCCGGCGGACCTGGCGCGAAACAGCACATTGGCACCGGCGCCCGGCGACGCGGGTTGCAGTGGAGCGAGGCCTGGCAGCGGGCCGCCGTCAACAAGGTAGAGGTCCCAGCGACCGTCGGCGTCGTAGTCGATCCAGGCTACGCCGCCACCCATGATCTCGGGCATGTGCTTTTCGGCCGTGGTGCCGGCAAAGTGCACGAAGTCCAGCCCCATCGCGGCGCTCACGTCGACGAGCCGTATGTTGTTGCCGGCTGACCCTGACCTACTGACTTGCCCGGCGCTTGACGTAGTCGCGGCAGCCAGGGTGTTGCCGGTGCCCGTGGCGGTAGCACACGCTAGCAGGCACACGGCAAACCGCGTCCTCGCGCGCTTCGCCCAGGACCTGGGCCGCGTTCTCTCGCGCCTCGTCCGGGACCTGGGCCGCCGGGCTCGGGCACCCCTGCTGTCGTATAATTCCACTGGTCGTCTTCGCTCCCCGGACCGATTATCCCACCCTTGACCCATGCCGTTCTTGCCCATGATCGTCGTGTCTCACAACTGGACCCGAGTCGCGTGTTGCTGCGTCTTTGCCCTGTTCCTGCTCGCGGCGACCGGTACCTCTTCGACGCTGGCGCAGAGCCCGACACAGACTCGAGCGGCGACCCTTGACGAGTACCCCACCTTCGACAACGACTCGCTCGCACCGGCCTACCGGAAGTGGGTCGTGGAGGAGGTCGGCCATGTGATCACCGACGAGGAAGCCAGAGTCTGGAGGCGGCTCGACAGCGATGCGAAGCGCGAGCGATTCATAGAGCGATTCTGGCTGGTGCGCGATCCCACACCTGGCACGCCGCGGAACGAGAACCAAGAGACTCACTACGAGCGTCTTGCGTACGTCAACAAGTATCTGGGCCGCGGTACGGCGACGCCCGCATGGGCCACCGATCGCGGGCGCACGTACATCCTGCTGGGGCCGCCCCAGAGCATCAACCGGGTGCCCAGCGATATGCTCACCTACCCGCTGGAAACCTGGTTCTACAGCGCTGACCCCGATCTCGGGCTGCCGCCGTACTTCTACGTAATGTTCTACCAACGTTACGGTGCCGGTGACTACAAGCTGTACAGCCCGCTGTCGGATGGTGCCGAGAAGCTCCTCAACGGTGCCGGCGAGCAAGAGGTGCAACGACGCCGGCAGGCGCCGGGATACCAATACAGTCAGTACTCGCCGACCGGCTACGGTGACTCCACCGCCATCTACTCGGTCCTTCGCGAGATCGACTACGACATGGCGAGCGCCGCGTTCAGCCTTTTCCCCGCGGACGCCGGGTTGGAATACGGCATAACGCCGTTGCGCTCGGAAATGCTGCTAGGCCAGATCGATGCCGTGCGCGAGGTGATGATGCCTGACTCCACCTGGGCCTATAACGTGCTCACCGGGGTGGCTGATTCGGACGTTCGCTTCGAGACGCTGGTAATCACCGCAGTAGCGCAGCCCCTGCTCGACGTCGACGGCGAGCCGTTCCTGCACTTCGCCAGCAGCGTTGACGGAGAGGATCTCAACGTCAGTGATTTCGACGGCGACTATTTCTTCGCCTTCGACGCTGTTGGCAGCGTCGCAACCGAGGACAACAAGGTTCTGCACAGCTTCGAAGCCAACATGACCGGCGACCTCGAGGAGGAACAGGCTCGTCGGTTCACGTCGCAGCCGTTCATCTACATGGACATGGTGCCGACGTTGCCGGGACCTATGAGCTTCACGTTGATGCTCGAGAACAAGGCGGCGCATACGTTCGGTCGTGCCGAGATGGCCATCGAAGTGCCAGAGGCGCATCCGCCGACGGTCACGCTGCTCGGACCTGTGCTGGTAGAGAACGTCCAGCCGTTGAGCGACTACGACCCCTACGCCGGCCGCTATCCGTTCCAGTACCGTGAGCTGGCGATGGTGCCCGATGTCGACGCGATCTTGACGATCGGCAACCCGATCCTGGCGTTCCAGCAGGTTTTGCTGCCCGAAGGTCATACGGTGCCGCTGACCGGCCGCATCGAGGTGAGCGATGCCGGCGGTACCGTGCTACGCGATGACAGCCAGGTGTTCTCGGCGGACAACGCCGACGAGCACGGAGTTGTGCCCTACCTGTGGAGCATCGATACCGCGGGCTGGAGTGCCGGCGCGTATCAAGTGCGGGTTTCCGTCGACGAGGCGCCGGCGCAGAGCGTCCTCCGTGCGATCACGCTGGCGGCGCCGGTGCCCGGTGCCGCCTCGCCGTTCGTGAACGCGCAGCCATCGCCGCCGGCCTCGGACATCGAGGTGGCGCTGGAACGTGCTCGCCAGTACCGTGTCCAGGGTGACCTCGAGAGTGCCGTGCGCTGGTTGCGCGATGCGCTGGCTCGCGATCCGGATAACGTGCAGCTGCGCAGCCAGCACGTCGATCTTCTCAAGGCATCTGGCCTTTACGAAGAGCTCATCAATGTGCTGACACCGGTGGTGGCGAGCGACCCACGCGATGTCAGAGCCATGCTCGAGCTGGCGCGCGCGCATGCCGAGTCGGGTGAGCACTACGACTCGATTCGCTACTACGAGCGCTCGCGCATCGTCGCCAAGCAAGACTCGCCTGAGATCCTCAACGCCCTGGCCTCCGAATACCATGCGGAGGGCCGGGCCGACAAAGCCCGCGAGCTGCTGGAGCTGTCACTGCAGCTGGACGCGGAGCAACCACAAGCTCGAAGAATGCTCGAGCAGGTCGCCGAGCCGCTAACCGAGCCTCAGCGTTAGTGCCCCGCTGCAGGACAGTGGCTGGGCGTTCACGAGCTTTCTATGCAGCGCGTCAGGAAGGAGTTCCGATGCCTATGATCAAGCACAGCCTGACTGGCGCCCTCTGTATCGTCGCCGCGGTCCTGGTAGCAGCGATGCCGCCCGCAGTGGCGGGGCAAGCGCCGCCCATGAGCCAGCCGGTTCTCTCGCCGGAGGCCACCGCGGCCCTGGAAGCGGCGCTAGGGGGTACCGACCAGAGCGACGTCGAGCTGCTGCTACGCGGGTTCTTCTACCCGTCGATGCAGGGTGGCACGCTGTGCATGATGGGCTTCCGGGTTGGTACGGGAGGCGTCATGTTCGGCGTCGATGCCGGTGCTGAGCCAGGAGTAGCGGCGCCGGAGGTTGCCGAGATGGAGCTCTTCGGTGCGATCCTGCAGGACGGTGCCGAAATCAAGCGCATCGGAACCAGTTTCAAGATGGCCAAGAACGCGGAAGCCCACAGCGGCACATACAGCTTCGGCGACAGCTTGCCGGCGGGCTCATACGAGATTGTCTGGGGAGTGCGCGATAGCGTGTCCGGTGTCGTCGCCAGCCGCCGCGACGCGTTCGAGGCCCCCAACTTCATGGCCGGCGGCCTGTCGCTCACCAGCGTCATCGTTGCCGATGGCTTCGGGCCCGCGCCGGGCATGTTCAGCCCCAACACCGTGTACGACGGGATCCGCGTGCTCACCACGACCTTCGACGATCGCGTCGAGCGCGTGTACGAGGTCGGCACCCCGCAGGTGGACCTGACGTACGTAGTCATGGGCGCCCAGATGGATCCTGTCACCCAGGCGTTCAACCTGGAAGCGAACTATCGCATCCTCGATGCGGAAACTGGCCAGGGCGTCGTGCGCATGCCGCCGCAGCCGATGAGTCGGAACACCGTCGCCCAGCCCATTCCCCTGGGTCAGATCCAGCAACTGGAGGCGGGCAAGGCGTATCGCTTCGAGATCCTGGTCAAGGACCTCACCGCCGGCACCGAGACGACCCAGGAGATCGCTTTTCAGATCGCGAGCTAGGACACAACAGGCCACTAGCAAGCTCGATCGGCTAGCGTACTGGCAACTGGCGGCGCCGCCAGCCTGACATGTGGCCTCGTAACAGGCGGACCTCGAGACCCCGGCGTGCGAGAAGCTTGCCTGCCAACCAGGCGCGCGGGCCGAGCTCGCAATAGGCGACGATTTCCGCCCCGGCATCGAGTGACGCCGCCGTCGACGCCAGCAACGTCTTCCACAGGGGCGTGCGTCGGGCCCCCGGCACGTGCCCACGGCGATATTCCCAGCGCGAGCGGACATCGAGAATGACCATTTCATCCCCCGCGGAGAGGCGCTCGAGGAGCTCCGATGGGTCGATGTCGTTGCGTGACTCGGGCATGCCAATGTCGTTTCGACTGACGTGATAACTTCTGCCCCCGACCGCCGCTGGCGTCGGCGGGGAGCGCGCTCGGGGGCCACTATACCCGTAGTTCCGATAGCCAGCTGCGCCTGGAGTAGCGAGCCAGTGGAGATCCTCGACGACATCCTTGGGGCGCTCGGCGATACGCCGATGGTGCGTCTGCGGCGCTTCTGGCCGCAGGGCGCCGAGCTCGTCGCCAAGATCGAGTCGTTCAATCCCGGCTCGAGCGTCAAGGATCGGATCGGTCCGGCGATGATCGCTGTCGGCGAGGAATCCGGCCAGCTAAAGCCCGGTGGCACGATCGTGGAGCCTACCTCCGGGAACACCGGCCTGGGATTGGCGATGGCAGCCATCCTCAAGGGCTACCGTATGGTCTGCACCGCTGCCGACAAGATTCCCAAGGAGAAAGTAGCGCTGCTGCAGGCTTTCGGTGTGGAGGTGGTCCTGTGCCCGACTGAGGTCGAGGCCGACGATCCGCGTTCCTATTACAAGGTAGCCGAGCGTCTACGGGACGAGGAAGGCGCCTATCTTCCGTATCAGTACTACAACCAGGCCAACCCCCAGGCGCATTATCTGAGCACCGGTCCCGAGATCTGGCGGCAGACGGACGGGCGCGTTACCCACTGGGTTACCGGCATGGGGACCGGCGGAACGATAAGCGGCACCGCCAGATACCTGAAAGAACGGAACCCCGCTGTCCGCGTTGTTGGCGTGGATACGATCGGCTCGATATACGCCTACTACTGGGAACACGGCGAGGTGCCGCCGCAGGAACAGATCCACCAGTACCTGATCGATGGCATCGGGGAGGACTTCATGCCCGAGACCGTATGGTGGGACAGCATCGACGAGGTCATCACGGTGGACGATCCGACCGCCTATCGCGCCGTCCTCGAGCTGGCCCGCACAGAGGCGATCTTCACCGGATCTTCGGGAGGGGCAGCGGTCGCCGGGGCCCGCCGAGTGGCGCGCAGCGCCGCCGCTGACGCGCTGGTGGTGACCTTGCTTCCTGATTCCGGCGAGCGCTATCTGTCCAAGCTCAACGAGACCTGGATGCGCGAGCACGGGCTGCTGGAGGACTGAGCTCGATCGCTGCACGCCCTCGAGGTGTTGACAGACCCACGACGCCACAGCCGGGCTCGCCAACGTACTTCAGCACCCTGTTAGAATCGCGCCGATTCCTACCGAGAGCGGGGTGCGGTCCTCATGCCGAGCGACTTCAGCGGAACTCTGGCGGCAACCCTATTCGCCGGAAGCGTGCCGGCGGCGGTCGTCTATATCGCCCTGCTAGCCATGCGCCGCCGCCATCCGCTGATGCGGGCGCTGGGATTGCCGCTGGCCCTGCTCGCTTTCGCGCTCGGTGTCGCAGCCGCCAATGTCCTCGGCATCGGCGACATGGTTCGCGGTGGCGGCGTGCTGGTAGCGACCGTCTGGCTCTTCGTCATCGTCATGGTGATCCGCGGCATCACCTACCTCGGCTTCGAAGTTCTGCTCAGGCGGCAGTGGGATATCTCGGTGCCGCCGCTGTTGCCGCGCGTCACGCGCTTCTTCATCTACGTCGTCTCGGGCCTGATCATCGTCTCGGTGGTGTTTCCGGACGACAACGTCGGTCCGATCCTTGCTACGAGTGCGGTCACATCGTTGGTGCTGGGTTTGGCGCTGCAGCCGATCCTCACGAACTTCTTCGCCGGCGTCGTCATAGCCCTCGAGCGTCCGTTCCGAGTCAACGACTGGATCCAGGTCGGCGAGCACGAGGGTCGTGTCACCAAGATCACCTGGCGTACGACCTCGATCCGCACGCGTCAGAACGACACCGTCATCTTCCCGAACGCCAACATGGCGCGCGAGACGCTCACCAATTATCTGTATCCGCACCCTTTGCACATGTCGCGTGTCTACGTAGGGGCTCATTTCTTGACGCCGCCACACAAGGTCAAAGCGGCGATGCTCGACGCCGCCGAGTCGGTGGATGGGGTGCTGGAGCGACCGTCCGCCGAGGTCTACGTGCACAATTTCGACGACAGCTCGATTACGTACGAGCTCCGAGCGTGGGTCGACGACATGGGCCCGCTGCGGCGCATCGAGAGCGCCCTCCGCACGCAGATCTGGGAGCATTTCCGGCGCCGGGACATCGTTATCCCGTTCCCCATCCGCACCCTCGAGATCGCCCCGCGCGGTGCCCCGAAGCGCGAGCCGGGTGCACGCCCGCCGGCCAGGCTGGTGGTGTGCGAAGGGCCCGGTCGAGGTGCCGCAATCGAGCTCGGCGGCACCGAGGTTGTCGTCGGCCGCGATCCGCAGTGTGACCTGGTCCTAGCTGACCCGGCAGCCAGCAAGCGACATCTGAGCATCGTATGGGAAGATGAGGCGTTCCAAGTTCGAGACCTCGATAGCACGCACGGAACACAGCTCAACGGAGAGCCGGTAGACCTGGCGGCGTTGGGCGACTTCGACAAGCTGCAGGTCGGTGCAGCAACCCTGGTGATCGAGATCGATGACTGATGTGCCCGAGCAGATTGGCGGCTATCGTATCGAGGCACGGCTGGACCAGGCAGGAGACTCCGGTATCTACAAGGCGGTCGATTCCAACGGGCTCGGGTTGGCCATCAAGCTGTATCCGAGCGGGGAAGTTGATGTGCTGCGGAGCCGGCGACTCGAGGTGCTGGCTGCCACCGGCAAGCTCGACCACGAGAACGTCGTGCGCGTCGTGGATTGCGGCCAGCATAAGGATCGCGTCTATGCCGTGATGGAGTTCGTCAAGGGCTCGTCGCTTCGCAAAGTGTTGGCGCATCGTCGATTCGACACCCGCGACGTCCTGGACGTGCTGCGCGGAACGGCAAGGGCGCTTGGCCACGCTCATGGCAAAGGCCTGCCGTGCGAGGGTGTCGATCCTGATCGGATCCTGATCCACGGGGAAGGGCACGCGGTGAAAGTCCTCGACGTCGCCATGCCGCTGGCGCCGGTGGGCATGGACGCCGGATCCACCAATATATTCACATAAACCTTTTATATTCAGTGGATTATAGATCTTATCTTAGTCATATATACAGGCTAATGTACAATTCTGACTGCCATTGGGGGCCCTGTCTGGCGTTTAGGCAGTGCCGCGCGGGACGCTGCGCTGACTGAGCGATTGCGCGGCGTTACCGGATCAAGCAGCGCACCCTTACAACAACGCTGAGGCGATTCCTGATAAGCGCGGACCACGAGCGCTTGGACCAACGAGCTCGAGCAGCTCCGTTACGGTAGCAGCCTCGTGCCCGGGCTCGGCACCCAGCTCGCGCACTCGTGCTGACGTGGGTGCACGTGATCTACCAGCGCAAGGGCGGCCAGGACGTGGGCAAGGTAGAGCGGGCCGCGATCCAAAGCAAATCCGGGTAGCGAACCTGGCCTACAGGCAGCGCGGCCTCCGCTTCGAGCTTGCCGGCGTCACCTACACCCATAACCGGCGATGGTTCCGTAAGTGCGCCAGGGGCCGAATCGAGCGCGAGATCAAGAAGTCCCTGGCCGTCCGCCCGGCGAGTCAACTGAACGTCTACACGTGCGACCCTGGCGGGTTTCTCGGGTACGCGTACCTTCCGGCCGCCAGCGCCGGCCGATGGTGGGATGGCGTCGTGGTCCTGCACTCATCGCTCCCCGGCGGCGAGGCTGTGGCCTACGACGAGGGAGACACGGTCACGCACGAGATCGGCCACTGGGCCGGCCTGATGCCAATGTGGGAGCTGTCCGGCGCTACCAGTCGAACGAGCGCGTCACCTTCAGTGTTAGGGTGCGATCGTGGCGGCCGAACTGGAAGCCGTCGTACTCGCCGGCCTGACGGTACACCAGGTAGATATCGTCACCGGTGCGATAGATGTAGCGCAGACGCGCGAAGATCGACACGGTGTCGAAGAGGTTGTTGTACTGGATGAGCGCGTCGGTGAGCCAGCGATCCGAGAAGCTGTAGTTGATGCGCCCGTTGAGCACGTTGGAGGTGAAGCTGCCGCCCGGCAGGTCGATCTTGTTGTAACTGAAGGCAGGGGACAGCTGTAGGTTCTCGCTGAACCGAATCGTCACTTCTGGTGATACCGACAGGATCGTGCCGTCGAAGAACTCCCCGATCGTGCCGAAGGTCGCGGCGCTGATCTTGCGCCCGTCGAAGGTGAACGCGAACACGTCCAAACTATCGAACTCGTACTCGCCAGGAGGGATCGTCACGTCCGGGTGGATCTGGAAGGGAAAATCCAGTCGTTCGAAAGTGTTGAGGTAGGCAACGCCGATCGCATCTCCGGACTCGAAGTTCAGGAACGCTCCGGCGGTCCCCTGTCGCGTCACGAGGTTCCCTCGCGTGTCGTGGTAGGTGGTAAGAAAGGAGTCGAAGGTGATCGAACGCAGCCACGAGACATCAGGCCGCGGGTTGAATGACGCGCTATAGTCGTGCCGTACAACGTCCTCACGAAGCACGAAGCCCATGTCGCTGCGGAAGTCGGGGTCGATGCGCATCACATCGACGCTGGCGGTCCACAGATCGCTTTGCCACGCGATGCGCACCTGGCCCGCGAACTTGCCGTCCTCGAGGTCGTCGGTGGCTCGGGCGCGGAACTGGCCCGCGTCGATGTCCTCGAGGCCATCGGCGAGGTCATCGGTGGTGGTCCGGGCACCGAAGGCCGAGATGTTGAGGTTGTCGAAGAATGTGAAGCTGGCGTCAGCGCCGATCACCGTGTTCGTGGCCCCGTCTGGACCCTCGACGTTGGTCACCAGCGCGCCGACGGACGATCGCTCGAGGATATCCTGTCGCCAGCGCAGGGCCGTGTAGTTGCGCCCCTCGCCGAGATCGGAGTCGCCCGTCTGCACGTTCAGTAGCCCGACGTTGCCGCTGCCGATCTTTCCGGTCATCTTGACGCCGAAGTCGATCGGTAGCGGCTCGCCGAACTCCGACAGCCCGATGTTGCGCGAGTGGAACAATTGAAGCACCGGCTCATCGAAGCCGCCGAAAAGACCGGACTGCTGCCCGAAGCTGAAGTTGTTGGCGCCCTCCAGGAAGAAGTCGCGTTTCTCGGGGAAAAACAGGTCGAAACGTGTCAGGTTGACGCGTTGCTCATCGACCTCGACCTGGGCGAAGTCGGTGTTATAGGTCAGGTCGGCGGTGAGGTTGGAGGTGAGCTGGATTTTGAGGTCGTCGATGCCGAACTGCTCGTCGACGCTGTTGTCGCGGCCCGGGTCAGCGAATAACGATGTAGCGGTGCCCAGAAAGTAGGGCCGCAGACGGAAGCGCTGCGTAACCGACAGATTCTCGAATCCGCGCAGGTCGCCGGCCTGCGACACGGCGATGAACTGGAAGTCGCGCCGGTAGTTGCTCCACGCCACCTGCTCGTTCTTGCGCAGGATCTGGCGCTCGAAGTCGACACCCCAATCCGAGGCGCCCGCTGAGTAGCGCAGGATCCGCAGCGGGATCACCAACTCGGCCTCCCATCCACGCGAGGTGATTTGTGCCGCCGCCTCCCAGGCCTCATCCCAATCGGAGTTGACCTCGCGCTCGTTGCGGATGGTGGCATCGTAGCGCGTGCCAAGCGGGTTGACGGTGAATTGGAACGCGCTGCGCCCGTCATGGAAGGTATCCAGCACGACGCTGAAGGTGTCGTCGGAACCGCCGCCACCTCTTCCCTCGCCTCCGATCTCGTCGCGTCTTAGCTCGGTGGCTATGATGGCGCTCGGGTCGCTGTCGTGGGCGATCAGGCCGACATAGAGGTTCTCGTCGTCGTAGAGAATGCGGACCTCGGTGCGCTCGGTTGCAGGCTGACCTTCCTGCGGCTCGCGTTGCAGGAAGTTGGTGGCGACATCGGCCAGCGCCCAGCTGGATTCGTCCACGATGCCGTCCATCACGGGCGGCTCGACGGCACGGATGACGTCCATGCTGGGAGCGGCGCTATCGGGTGCGCGCGCGCCGTCCGGCTCCTGAGGCGATGATCCTACCGTCAGCGTCGGGAAGGCTGCCGAGATCGCCAGGCCCGCCAGTGTGAGCAACGCGACAGCGCTGTGCCCTCGCACCCGTCCTCGGCACCACCGAGTCCGACCGCTTCGAGCCACACAGCAAGCTCGCGCGCCACGGCCCGCGTAGCGGAAGCGGTGGGCCCCATCGGCACAAGCGTCCCGGCCGGTGAGGAAGCTTCCGTGCGAGCCCGTTTCCCACGTCGGCTCCAGAGTACAGCCATCAAACAGGCTGACGGAAAGTGGCAGATGCCGCCAGTGAAGGCGCGTCGATCTCATGAGTCCCCCTTGCCCTCTTGGTACATCTTCCAGGACGGTGTGTAGGGACACTCCTCGCATTCTGCATCCCTGCCGGGCAAGGGCTTTGTTCCGAGTCGCACGCTGAGCGTGCCCAACCGCTGGTTTCGGCGAACGTACCGTTGCTCGCTCGGTCCAACGAAACGGTCGTCTCGAGCCTGTTTCGACGCGCTTCATGCCACGGTCGTTTGCCGTCACGCATCGCGGTCGTATTGTTGGGCAGTTGCGCGCGGCGCGTATGACGGCTGTAGAACGGATCACGAAGGGTATGCAGTTGCACAAAACGTCGATGGACTCGGTGCGATCGCGGTTGCTGTATGCCATCGCTGCGTGGGCAGGGATCGCCACGCTATTGCTTGCGATGACATTGGGCGACGCGCACCGTCACCGGCTCATCTGGGCGGTCAGCGACTCGCTTGGTCTCGCCATCTGGGCACTCCTCGGTGTGGCCCTCTACCCTGTCCTGTCGGCGCCGTGGTCCCGACGCGGAGCTTGGGTGCGGAGAGTGCC
Organism: Acidobacteriota bacterium; assembly: GCA_965197275.1. Classification (GTDB taxonomy): domain Bacteria; phylum Acidobacteriota; class UBA890; order UBA890; family WLXD01; genus DASCOT01. The sequence continues at coordinate 129,902 of CBDAMQ010000030.1, read as the reverse complement.
TCTATTGCTGCTTGCCTGGCTCTTCGGAAGCCTGGCAGGACACATGGTCGAGGCAGTAGTCGATGTGATCTGGCTCGATCTACAGACGGCTCAATGCGGTTTGGCCTGCTCCATATGGCGCCGATTCACCCACTGGGGACTGCTGGGCGTACTGTTTATCCACCTACCTGGGTTTGTCGGCCTGCTTGCTCTGTGCGCCATCGTGGTGTTGTGGGACCGTTCTCGCCTGCGGCAGGCTTCGCACGCCGTACTGATGGCGGAGCTTGCGGACGCTCGTCTGACGAATCTGCGCGCCCAGCTGCAGCCACACTTCCTGTTCAACACGCTCAACACTGCCGCCAGTCTGGCCGGCACCGACTCGCGAGCAGCGATCGAGTTGCTGTCGGAGTTGAGTTCGCTGCTCCGCAGGGCGTCTTCGGCGGGCGACGGCCACTTCGCTACGATTGCGGAAGAGGTCGCCTTCCTCCGCAGCTACATTGCGATCATGCAGTATCGCTTCGGCGACCGCATCATGGTTGATGTGCATGTCGACGAAGGTATCGAGTCGGGACTCATTCCTGTTCTGACGCTTCAGCCCCTAGTGGAGAACGCATATGTACATGGGCCTGGAGCGTCACCGAGCGGGGGCAGAATCCGTGTGAGCCTCGTCCGCTCCGGACAACGGATCAAACTGAGCGTCACTGACGAGCCGGCTGGGGCCCCCGGTAATGTCACGTCCGGACAGGGCGTGGCACTGAAGAACCTCGAGGCGCGTTTGTCGCACCTGTACGGCGCCGAAGATGCCTCCTTACGGACGACGTCAGCGGGGGATGCGGGGTTTATCGCTACGGTGGAGGTGCCGTTTGTCAGCTCCGAGGAGGACATCTCACCTTGAGCGCATCTAAGCCGATCCGCGTTCTCGTCGTGGATGACGAACAGCCAGGAAGACAACGCCTGGTTGACTTGCTGGCTCAGCGGGGCGATTGCGAACTGGCGGCAGTCTGTTCGGATGGCAAGCTCGCTTCAGCCGCAATCGATGAGCATGCCCCAGATCTCGTCCTGCTGGATATCCAGATGCCAGGACTCAGCGGTCTCGAAGTCGTGCGGCGTCTGGGTGGCAACGCGCCACATACGATCTTCGTCACAGCATATGCGGAGCACGCACTGACCGCCTTCGAACTGGCTGCCGTCGACTACATCCTGAAGCCTTTTACCGAAGATCGGTTCAACGCCAGCGTTGATCGTGCGATCGAGCTGATCCGCTCGGCTCGGACGGGCGCTCGGCTGGCGACACTCCAGCATCTGCTGAGATCACGGGACGGGCAGGTTGACACTCACGACCGACCATGGCCGCAACGCGTCGCTGTCGAGAGCCGGGGGAGGCTTCGCCTTGTTGCCCTCAACGACGTAACCCACATCACCGCCGATGGCCCCTACGTGAACCTCCATGCAGGCGATACTACGCACCTGGTCCGTGTCCGGATCAAGGATCTGGAAACAAGACTCGATCCTGAGACGTTCTGGAGAATCCATCGGTCTACCATGGTGAACGTAGATGCGATCGAGTCACTGAACGCGCTGGGGTCCGGAGACTATGTGGTGTGTCTCAAGTCAGGCGAGGAGCTGCGCCTCAGTAGAACCTACGGCGACGAGTTGTCGAGTCGCATGGCACTGCTATAACTGAGTTGCCGCAGCTGCACATCGAACGCTTTTGCCCACATCGCCTGCTGCCGGCTCCAGTGGCTGCCGGCATCAATGGGACGGAGGGCGGCAGAATCAGCAGCGCCTCCTGAATCTACGGGCGCCGGATACAGGAGGTTCATGATCTGGGTGATGCGAGCCCGTGTCACGTAGCCCAGGCGTGGCAGGTGCGCGTAGTCCCGCACCTGTCCACGCCGGATCAGCCTCTCGATGCGGATCGCCAGCGCCACCAGCCTCGCGATGCGCGGCACGGCCCCGGGCCCGGTGCCAGGGCTGGATCCGTGCGGTGGCCGTTTCCCCGTCCCAGTCGGACTCCTCCCGCAAACTCTCATTCAGTCCACAGCTGGTCGAGTTCCCAAGGGGCGCTGCCCACAGCCGGCCCCCATGGTGGCGCGCAGGGGGGCGGCAGCGAGCTGCCGGCCGGCGTCTGCGCACGCCTGCGCATGCCTGTTCAACGGGGGGCATCGAAAGCTAGTTCCGAGCCCCTGGCGGATACCGTCGGCCCCCTCCCGGCTTGTAAGTAAAGGAGCTTTCGGGGATGCTCTGCCGAGGCTTTCAAAAAAACTCCTAACTCGTTGAAGGACAGGGTCTTACGGAGTTGTCGGAATGACGCAGTAGGGTTGTGAGGAAGGGTCGATTTGTCCAGGGGCGTTTTTTGACCCCTGCCTATTCGAATATGGAAACGCATAAGTCGTTGAAAACAAAGATGTTGATTCTTATTCGTAGCCTGGTGCTCAACTACGACGCACCGAAAATGCCGCTGGAACCCAAAACGATCCGCCGTCGGCGCTGGACGCGCCGCTATCGCACGTGGCGCCCGAGCGCTTCTGGGACCGAGACAACATCCAGCCGATCTGCCGGGAGTGCCACGAGCGCAAGCACGCTGGCGATCACCTCGCGCTCGAGCAGATCCGCGAGCGCGAAGCCTGGCGCCAGCGCATAGCCGAGTTCGAAGAATGAGCCGAGAGACGAAGCACAAGCCCAAGCGCACCAAAGAGCAAGAGACCGAGCTGCATTCAAGCAGGTGGGTGCGACGAACCAACGGGACACGCTCAGTCCCGCGGGCAGCCTGCCGCCGAGTGGGGTGGAAACGCGCAAGATCGCTGGGATGTAGACTGCCGGGCCGAAAATCGGATGGCCATCACACGCGTGGCGTTGTTAGCGCGTCCGAGCCATCGGAAGCGTCCCAGTCGGCGTGTCGTCTCCGTATATTGGGGCTCCGTGGCGACGCCCGGCCTGGGACACGGTGGCGCGGTACCGACAGCTGTCGAGCGATCTCCCAGGCAGTGCGAGGGAAGCGTCGTAGCTTCAAGAATCTCAGAGGCAAACGGCGTGCCTTCACAGGGGCAAGAAGGGCGCCGCACCGGCTTGGCAGCCGCACGTCTGGCACAGCACCACGGTGAGCTCGTCGCGGCTCGTGACGTATCCTTGCGTGCCGACCTCAATCTGCAGCTCGCACACGTCGCAGATCGCATCCTCTAAGGACCAGTGCCGCGTGATACGTACCGGGCGAAAGTGCGTGTAGCGGTACGTATCAGACTCGCCCTTGCGTGTGCTCATGCCTCACCCGCACACCAAGAGCGGCTGCGTCGTCGCCATTCTTGGAGCACTAGCCGCTCGCCCGGCACCGAGAACACCCGTGCCGCGGTTGCACCGCCTGACGGCAAAAGAACGCGGCTTGACTGCTGTGCCGGCTCGCGCGGCGGCTCCGTACAGCCGCTCGCAGCCGCCGCGCTCGTTGAATACGAACCCTAGTCGTAGGAAGGCCGCGTCGCAGGGGTGGGGAACCTTGTGTGGAACCCGTCAAGGTCTCCAAGGTTGGCTACCCGCTGGTGCCTCCCAGCACCCTGTGCTGGAACCTCTTCAGAAGGCTTCGGCTTCCCCCGGACTCGGCTTCCTCAGACTCAGCTTCCTCAGACTCAGCTTCCTCGGACTCGGCCTCCCCGGCCTCAGACTCCCCAGACTCGGCTTCCTCGGAGTCATCATCCTCGGAGTCACCGTCCCCGGAGTCACCGCCCCCGGAGTCGCTGTCCTCAGAGTCGCCGTCCCCGGAGTCATCGTCCCCGGAGTCATCGTCCCCGGAGTCACCATCCCCGGAGTCACCGCCCCCGGAGTCACCGTCCCCGGAGTCACCGTCCCCGGAGTCACCGTCCCCGGAGTCACCGTCCCCGGAGTCATCGCCCGTCCGGAGTCACCGTCCCCGGAGTCACCGTCCCCGGAGTCACCGTCCCCGGAGTCACCGTCCCCGGAGTCACCATCCCCGGAGTCACCGTCCCCGGAGTCATCGCCGCCGGAGTCACCATCCCCGGAGTCACCATCCCCGGAGTCATCCCGGAGTCATCGTCCCCGGAGTCATCGTCCCCGGAGTCATCGTCCCCGTCCCCGGAGTCACCGTCCCCGGAGTCACCGTCCCCGGAGTCACCGTCCCCGGAGTCACCGTCCCCGGAGTCATCCCCGGAGTCACCGTCCCCGGAGTCACCGTCCCCGGAGTCACCGTCCCCGGAGTCACCGTCCCCGGAGTCACCGTCCCCGGAGTCATCATCCCCGGAGTCATCATCCCCGGAGTCACTGTCCTCGGAGTCAGCTTCCTCGGGCTCAGACTCCTCGACTTCAGGCTCTTCGAATTCGATCGTCATCGTGAATCTCCAGCTTATGGGGGTTATGTAAGAGACGACCTGATTCCCTTTTCATCAGGCACTACCGGATGATGAAACAGGGGCGCCTCCTGTCCAGGCCAAACCGAACGCGCAAGCAGACGACTCCAGGCTGCGGGCTTGCCATGCGCTGCGCGGGGCACAGAGCCTACAACGGCGGCAACCCGCCTTCCAACCGCACTTGGAGTCGCTCGAGGTTCTGCCTTCGTTGCCAGCCGCTCGACTTGGCTTCGGATGCGCCAGGGGTGTCTCACCGGCGCCGATTTGCCCGTCAGCGTGGCAACATCAGCTCTTCGCCGTGGACGCTCTCGCGCCCCGGGGCTTGTTTGTGTACCTTGACTCCTGGCCGCCTAACCAACCGTGCCCGCATTGCACACCGGTGGCTCCAGTAGTGGGTAACGGCGGCAATGGGACGGAGGTCCTGCTCACAGATCGGATCGCGGCGCCGGGTGGTGGGCGGCCAAGACAGCAGCGCCTCCTGAATGTCGGGCGCCACGTACAGCAGATTCATGATCTGGGTGATGTGAGCCCGCGTCACGTAGCCCAGGCGTGCCACGTGCGCGTAGTCTCGCACCTGTCCTCGCCGGATCCGCCCATCAAAGCGGATCGCCAGCCCCATCAGCAGCGCGATACGCGGCACGCTCCCGGGCTTGATGTCTGGGTCTGGATCCGTGCGGTGGCCGTTTCTAGGCTCCAGGGTGAAGGACACTTTCAGAGGCGCTCGCCCCGGACCGAGTCGCTGAGGGCCGGTGCGAACCAGGATTCGGCAGGCGATAGCGATGCTGCTTATTGCGCCGACTGGCCCACGCTTGCCTGTTCTGCTTGGAGTGCGTCACGAATGGCCTTGCTGATAGCCATTACTCGTTTGCGTCAGTAGGTTAGGGTTGCAACACAACTTTCTAGCTATAGCCCTCATCGTGCCGCATGAAGACAGGCTGGCTGGTTCTGTGCCGCATGGCGAATGGTCGCGCCGCAGCGTTGCGTGTGCTGTCCGCAACCGATCAAGCGGTGGAGCTCTCCGCTGCTGGAGGGCCGCCGACCTGGTACCGGCGCACAGACGTGTTCCGGATGGATGGTGCGCTCCTGGCGGCGCTGGTACGCGCCCGCGCTGCCGGCAATACCGCAGCCCTGGAGGCACTATGGGACCAGGCAGTGCCCTGGTCACCTGACGGGTGAAGGGGTCTATTTCACGCCAGCTGGCGCCACCCGTCGACGACCTGCGAAGGCAGCGAGCTCCGGCCCGCGCCGTCTGTGCACGCCTGCGCATGTCTGTGCACGGGGGGCCCCAAAAAGCTAGCGGCGTGCCATCCCCGGATACCGCGCGGCTACTAGCGACATGTAAACAAAGGCACGGGCTACACATAATCGGTGCGTAAAATGTCCCGAGAAATGCGAATCGAACCCGAAGTGATCCGAAGGCTGCGCTGGAGCCGCCGCTACCGCCGATGGCGCGCCGGAATCCTCCGATACGAGCCGTTGTGCCGTCCGTGCTCCGAATCGGGTTTCACGGTGGCCGCGGCCGAGATTCACCACATCGAGCCTGCCCACCTGGAGCCCGAGCGCTTTTGGGATCGCGACAACATTCAGCCGATCTGCAAGGACTGCCACGAGAACAGGCACGCCGGTGACCACCTGAGCCTCGAGCAGGAGCGTGAGAACCAGCGTTGGCGCCAGCGCCTCGAAGAGCTCGAGTCATGAAGAAGGGCAAGAAGTGGCGGCAGAACACCCGGCGTTCCGAGAGCATCATCAAGTGGGCTCCAGCAGCTCACGGTGAGCGAGGGGCCGCTCGCTGGCGAGCGCCTGAAACTGTTCCCGTTCCAGCGCCGGTTCATCTACAGCGTGATGCGCAATTCCGAGGCGGCGCTCACTATCGCTCGAGGCCACGGCAAGACGACTCTCGCCGCGGGCCGATGTCCCTCACTAGGTCAGTCGAGCACTACCCGTAGGGGCAGCACTCGCACGGCCTGTTCATCGACGGCGGTGTCGATGAGCTGCAACTCGACCAGGTATTCGCCCGGGTCGAGGTATGGCAACTGCAAGACTCCGCCGTGGAGCATCGGGCCCTCGAGCTGTAACGGCTGCTCCGTTACCTCAGCGATTATGCGCCGCGTAGCGCGATGAAAGACCAACGCCGAGGCGTACGGGCTCGTGGCGCCCACGACCTGTACGCTCGCTCCGATCGTGACGCCCGCTGGAACACCTTGCTCCAGCAACGGTCTGAGGCCCTCGTTCGCGTCCACGCCCCGAGCATCGGATCGGCGGTTGCCCAACGGTCGGTGGTGAGCGGAACACGAACCTCGAGCCGCGATGTGAACAATGCGGTCGCCCCCTTCCTGCGGCGACTAGCACGCGGACATCGTACTCGCCCGGCTCTACGGCCCACTCCGTAGTGTAGCGATAATGCGGGAAGACGGCATCCGGCGCATACTCCGCCTTCTCAAGGGCCGCGGTCACGTCGATCAGCTCGCGGCGGAGAACAAGGGAGGGTCGTCCATGAACTGGCAAGTCGGTACAGCTCGGTTCAGAGGACCGGATAGATCCCCAGCAGGGGCTTATCATATGTCCATGACCAGCTTCCGGATTTCGGTGACGGTGCTCGCTGTGATTCACGCGGCCTTCGCTGGATTCACCGCCCTTGTTGGAGCATTCGCGAACGGTGGAGACGTCTGGCAACGGCTGCTGGTGATCCTCCTTCACCCTCTTGGCGCTGCGGGAGTGCTTCTGCTCGTGTTGCGGCCCCGCCTCACCACGACGACGATCCTCGCCCTGGTGGCGCTCCTGACGGCGAACGTGATCGCCGACCTGGGCGTTGCGCAGCTGATGGCCGCGGGCAGAGTGCGGGGAGATTGGGAGCTTGCGCTGGCATTTTCGGTGGTTCCGGCCATCGGGATTGTCTACGCGCTGGCGCTGCTGCGCACGACTCGCGGAACGGCCGGGTAAGGCTCAGTCTGGAACCGGAGACGCTCAGGCAATCGTAGCGTGACGGCGCCGCGGCAATAGCGGGCCCGGCGGTCCGGGCGATGCCGTGCGCGCGCCTCGCGTCACAGTCGGACTTCCTCCGCTTCGTTCGGGACGGTGAGCTCGTCGCGGCTCGTGACGTAGCCTCGCGTGCCGACCTCAATCCGCAGCTCGCACACGTCGCAGATCACATCCTCCAGGCACCAGTGCCGCGTGATGCGTACCGGGCGAAGTGCGTAGCAGTACGTGCCAGGAATGCTTGCTCGATGAGAGGAACTACGTCCGCACCGATGGCCGCTGTTTGAGCAGTGCTGCCCACAGCGCCCGCTGCCGGCTCCAGTGGGTAATGGCGGCGATGGGACGGAGGTCCTGCTCACAGATCGGATCGCGGCCCCGGGTGGTGGGGGGCCAAAACAGCAGTGCCTCCTGAATGTCGGGCGCTAAGTACAGCAGGTTCATGATCTGGGTGATGCGAGCCCGCGTCACGTAGCCCAGGCGTGCCAGGTGCGCGTAGTCCCGCACCTGCCCGCTCCGGATCAGCCCCTCGAAGCGGATTGCCAGCGCCATCAGCCTCGCGATGCGCGGCACGGCCCCGGGCTCGGTGTCTGGGTCTTGATCCGTGCGGTGGCCGTTTCTGCGGCCGTTCCTGGGCTGGAGGGTGAAAGAGCCTTCCAGGGGGCTCGCGCCCCCATCGGCCCGGGAGCGAAAGGCCACCGTCACCGTGCCATCGCGTGCGTCGTGGCCGACCCGCTCGATGAGCGAGCGGAGAGTCCGTGCCTGCTGTAGTGGAGCCAGCGACTCCCACGCATCCAACACCTCCAGAGCCCGGGCCCGGTCATCACCTTCATTGTTCGCCTGGGCGCGGATGTGCTGTACCACTGCGGCTTCGATCTCGTGGGCGTTGAGCGACGGGTGCGGGCACGACGCCCAGCCCCGCTGCTGTGCGTTGCGGCACACGTAGTAGCGGTAGCGCTTGCCATCCTTCTTCTGGGTACAGGTGTGCCCCATCCCTGTGCCGCAGGGGGTGCACCGCAGCAGCCCCTGCAACAACGCCCCGTACCGGTTGCGCCCCTCTCGGGCCCCGGCGCGGTAGTTGTCCCGGAGCACCTCCTGCACCCGCTGCCACAGCTGCGCCCCGACCACCGCGTCGTGCTGTCCCTCGTACAGGGCGCCCTTGTAGCTCACCTTCCCGGTGTAGGTGACGTTTCTGAGCAGCCGATGCAGGCCACTCTTGGTGAACGGTGAACCGCCCAGTTCGATACCTTTGTTGGTCACCCAGCGCTTCGTCCGCCACCCCCGGCGCTGGATCTGTCGCAGCACCGGCACCAACCCCCGGTGCTGCAGGTACAGCTCGTACATCGCCCGCACCTGCTCCGCTTCCTCGGTGTTGACCACCAGCTGCTTGTCTGTGGGCTGCACGTCATACCCCAGCACCGGCACTCCCCCGAGCCGCCTGCCCTTGCGCCGCGCCGCCGCCATCTTGTCCCGGGTGCGCTCGGAGATGATCTCGCGCTCAAACTGCGCAAACGACAGCAACACGTTCAGTGTCAGCCGCCCCATCGAGCTGGTGGTGTTGAACTGCTGGGTGACCGACACCAAGCTCACCCCGTGGCGCTGGAACCGCTCGATGATGCGGGCGAAGTCCAGCAGCGACCGGCTCAGCCGGTCCACCTTGTACACCACCACGCAGTCCACCGTGCCGGCCTCGATGTCCGCTAGCAGCTGCTGGAGCGCCGGACGCTGTATGCTGCCGCCCGAGCAGCCACCGTCGTCGTAGCCGGAAGGCAGGCACACCCAGCCCTCGTGGCGCTGGCTGGCGATGTAGGCCTGTGCCGATTCCCGCTGCGCGGCGGCGGAATCGAGCCTGCCATCGTGATTCATGGGTAGGCGCGCTGCGGCCCAGGATCGCCGCGAGCACCGCATACCGAAGTTCTCGGTGCCGGTGCCTCTCAGCGGCCCGTAAGGCGATTCCGCCCTAGTCTGCGGCTCACCGAGCCGCCCCGTAGCACCGCGCTTGCGCGCGGACCGCAGCAGGATTTGAAACGTCGAAACCGGCTGCTCCAACGCAGCCGTCCCGTCTACCAAGCCGCCCCGGAAATCAGAGCAGCCGAGAGACCGGAACACGGGACCTCCGCTGACGGCCGCAACCGCCCACCGTTGCCACCGTGCGCTCCGCAACGAAGCATCGGCGCTCCCGGCACCGGCTCCGTAACCCGCCCTCACCGCGCCCGATACGACAAGGCCCCGGGGGGCTCACCCCCCGGGGCCTGAAGTCAACGATCCACCGCCGATGTTGGCGGTCTGATAACTAGCTCCCCTCGTGCAACCGCTTACGAACTACTCTCTGTTCGGCCGCGCGAGAGAACTCTCGCTGCCCGCGGTTCACCAATCCCTGGGTCGGTAGTTGCTGGGTGTAGGAGGTAAAAGCGGGGTGGGTGGTGCGCATATGTGCGACACTGGGGGATGTTCCACCGGGACGCGATCATCGGCGCCCCCTCTGCACCATCACTTCACATCGTCGATCACCACCGCGCATGCGGCGCTGTCGGGTGCGGCTCGATCGAAGCGCACGGAGAGGACCTGTGGGACGCAAAAGTTCCCGTGAGGACAGGGAAAAGCGCCGTGACAAGGTGATGACGATGGCCCTGGCTGGCGCCTCGTGTCGCCAGATCAGCCGCCAGCTCGACGTCCACCACTCGACCGTCGCGCGCGACATCCGGGCGCGCCTCCAGGAGGCGGCAAAGCGGGACCCGGCCACCGAGGCGTACCGCGAGCTCCATCGTCAGCGGATCGAGCGTCTATTTAGGCCCTGGTGGCCTCGAGCGTTCGAGGACCCCCAGGCTGTGGATGTCGTGGTTCGACTGCTCGCGCGCGAGGCCAAGCTGCTCGGCCTCGACCTGCCGCCGCAGGGGAGCACAGCGTCGCCGAAGCCCGACATGGCGGCGCTGACCGATGCCGACGTGGAGGCCCTGCGGGCGCTCTTGGGCGACGGGCCTAACTCGAAGATACGCTAGCCTCAGGGCCGATGGGTAGCGGTACGAGTGTCAACAAGGGACCCTCGCTGCACTCCGCTGCCTCCTCTGGAGTCGCCGCTACCGTCGGTGGCGCACCGGAATCCTCCGAGACGGCGCTGGCCGAGGCCATCGAGCGCGAGCGCCGCCTGGCGGAGCCCGGCGGTCCGGACCTGATCCGCTGGCGGGCCCTACGGCTGAACCGGGGCACTCGTGAGTCGAGCGACCACGAGAAGATCGTGAGCCTCGATCAGTGGAACGGCTGCGTCGTCTATCGCTACGTCACCATGCAGCGCCGCGGTGAGATCCGGATCTACCGGGAATGGTGACGCCGGTCGGGCGCTTCCTTTTCTCTTCTCTCTACGCTAGGCGTCCGGAGGGCGCTAGATCATATCGGCTCAGGCGACACCTGAACGATAAAATGTTCAGGTACTCTGGAGGACAACATGGGGTTCGCTCTCGAAGATCGATCTGATCCGGAGGCGTCCCTTCGGATTTCACACCACTTCTCACGCCAAGAACCTTCGGGGCATTCGGCAGTGCGGCATGCTGAGATCTACCCGTGATCTCATCGGCGGAACGCCCCACGAGCCCCTACTCTCGCTCGGGCGGGAGAGGTCTGTCCTGGTCGAGGTGGCCGAAGAGCAGGTGCTGATCGCCGACAATCGGCCGCTACGACCCCGCAGTCTTGCGCTGTCACACGGCTGGTTCCTGGTCGACTGGTTGCGGGAGCTGAACTCACGTGTGTTCTTCTGGCCTGGCTCCGAACGCGGGCCGATCGGGAGGGGACGCTCACACTTCGAGCGCTACGCGGCCGAGGGCCGAGTCTTCGCGATACGGATGCCGATGGCATCCTTGTTGGCCGTGAATGAGCACCGCGATTTGTGGGTGACTCGCTGCAACTCCGGCGCGGCTCGGCACTGCCGGGGAAAACCGGCGCAACGCGGACCGGAAACGTTCCAGCGTCCGGAGGCAGCGCCTTTCCCACCGGCGGCGGTGATCGAACTCACGTACGTTGACCGAGCACAACTCCCTGAGGAGGCCGAGTGGTCGACGTCGCTCGATGGCCCTTGGCGGCACCTTGACACAGGCGAGTCCTGCACGTCGCCGTTTTGAACGGGCAGTGAGCTGATGACACAACACAGGGATTCGGCCCCTGCGATGTCTTGGCGCAGCCAGGCGAACAAGGTGATCCTCGCCTGAGTCTCCGCGCGGCTCGGGCTTGAAGATGCGGGCAGGTCAGATCTCGACCGTATGCCTATGTTGGCCGGGTGGCGATTTTCGACGGTGAGCGCGGCACCGACATCATCGACCTGACCGACTCGTCCAGCGCCTCCGTCCTATACCGCTGGCGCATCGAGGACCAGGATCTGCACGTCGGTCCGGGCGGCATGGACGTCAAGCACTTCAAGTGGGGCGACCGCTACTATGTCGTGCAATCGCTGCAGTTCGGGCAGGGGGGCCCCAACGCCGACCTGGGCGCAGTGGTGCTGGATGTCACCGACCTGCCCGACGCGTCGTCGGTGCGCGAGGCCGGTCGCATCCGTGCCCCCGATCATCCGGGCGGCTTCCACAACATCTTCGTCTACAAGCACTCGAACGGTCGCGTGCTGCTCTTCGCGACGGTGCGCGGACCGTACGCGCACGTATACGACCTCGGCTACCTGGTCGACGGTGTGGGCGGCGATGACGGGCAGGATGCGCTCGTCGCGCAGGTTCCGGTGGGCGCCGAGGGTGAAAGCCCGATGCGCGGGTATCACGATCTGTACGTCGGCTATCACCAGGATACGCAGCAGGATCGTTTCTACGGCGGTGGCACCGGCGGCTACTACATCTACGATGTGACCGATCTGGAGGGTCCCAAGCTCGAGATCTCGCTCACCGGGATCGAGGGGGTGGAGTGGGGGCACACTTTCACGCCCTCGCCGGACGGCCGCTACGTGGTAGGCGAGACCGAATACCGCTATGCGCCGCTACGGATCTTCGATCTGAAGCCGGCGCTCGACGGTGAGACGCGCAACATTCGCCAGCCGATTTCCGCCTGGACCGCCGATTGGCGCCACCTCGTGCACAACCACGAGGTGCGCTGGCCGTACGTGTTCGTCTCCGGCTACGTTGACGGGCTGCAGGTGTTCACCCTTGCGGATCCGCACAATCCCGCCACCGTCGCCTGATACGACACCTACCTCGGACCGCTCAACACTGACTTCAACCCGGTGTTCAACGGAGCCTTTGGCGTTGATGTGCGCAACGACGACGGTCTCATCGTGGTCTCCGATTCCACCAGCGGTTTCTGGGCCTTCCGCATGCAGGAGTTCGGCGGCTGGGACGGGGCGGACTGGGGGATGCCTGATGTCTCCAGCGCGCAATAATGGGACACCGGGCCGATTGGCGATCAGTAGGGGGCGTCCGCCGACGGCGGCGAGGAACCCACCGCTAGCTCGCCGAGTCCGCCGGCCCGCGCACCAGGAACGGCATCACCTCTTTCTGTCGACCCTTGATCTGCATCTTGGGCTGCGGATCGCAGTGGAAGAGGTCCTGCACACGTTCCTGAGTAATGTGCCCGATGGCGATCTGCCCGGGGCTGGCGACGGTGCTCTCGAGCCGACTAGCGACGTTGACGGTGTCGCCGACGACCGTGTAGTCGCGGCGCGTCTGGGAGCCGATGTCGCCGACGATCGCGGGTCCGGTGTTGACACCGATGCGCATCCCGATGCGACGCTCCTCTGGTAGCTCCGAGTTGATGGCCTCGAGCGCCTCGGACATCCCCCAGGCGGCCGCCACCGCACGCTGAGCGTGATCAGGCTGATCGAAGGGCGCTCCGAAGAACGCCATCATGCCGTCGCCCATGAACTTGTCGAGGGTGCCCTCGTGGGTGAATACCACCTGTGTCAGCTCCTCGAAGATCGAGTTGAGCAGCAACGCCGTATCCGCGGGAGTCATGGATTCCGACAGTGCCGTGAAGCCGCAGAGGTCGGTGAACAGGACGCTGATCTCGCGCTCTTCGGCCAGCATCTCGCCGTACTCGCCGGTCGACTGCAGCCGCTCCACGACCGACGGTGAGCTGTAGCGCTCCAGTCGGGAACGGATCTCCAGCTGCCTGCCGATCTCGCGATAGCGAGTCTGCCGGATGCCAATCGCCCCGAGCATGCCGAGAACCGTCACCAGGCGGAGGTCGCGTTCGCCGAATCGCGATGTGTTGTCCCGAGTGTCCAGGTAGATCAGTCCCTGAACCTGGCCGTCATGCTCCATCGGAACACAGACCGCGGAGCGAACATCCATCCGCGCGATCGTGTCGCTGGCGGTGAAGCGGTCATCCGACTCGACCTCGCGGATCAGGGATGCCTTGTGCTCCTCTATCGCCCCGGTGGCGATCTTGCGGCTGATGCGTAGCGAGTCCGCGTCCTCGACGCCACGCACTACCACCGGGCGCAGCTCGGCGCCTTCGCCCTCGTAAAGGGTGATGGCACCACGCTGCGCCGGCACGTTGTCGAAGGCCAGGCGCATGATCTCCTCGAGAACGGCTTCGACGTCGATGGCGCCCAGCAGCGCTTCGGTCGCACTGCTGAAGAGCTCCAGAATGTGGTTCGCCCCGAGCGTGGATCTCGAGCTGACGCTGAGTCTGCCCGGCGCCGCCACTGCGTCTGCCGGCTTGGTCTCCTCGCCTCCGCCGATCGCCTCCGCGGCGTCCATCTCGAGGAGCTTCAGCACGTCGGCTGAGGCGACGAACGTGCCCATCGACTCGTCCGGGTCGCGCTCGTCGAACACGATTCCGCCGCCGGTGTCCTGTTCGATGCTCACCAGAAGATCGTAGGTGTGAACTGTGACCACATCGCCGTCGGAGAGCTCGCCGGGCTGATCCAGCTTCTCGCCGTTGACGGAAGTGCCGTTGGTGCTACCCATGTCGCTGATTGTCCACTTGCCGTCTTCGCAGGACAGGCGCGCATGATGCCGCGACACCTCGGAGTCCTCGATCACCAGGCGACACTCGGCAGCGCGTCCGATCTCGGCACCGCTCGCGGGCACCACCACCTCGTATGCATCGTCATCGATGGCGTAGCGCAGCGTCAGCTTGGTCTTGGCTTCGTCAGTCACTCCCTGAACTCCCGAGCACGTAGCTGTCTCCCTCGCGTGCCATCTTCGTAATTCGAGAACCGCTGCCTGGACTGGCTCTCGATCGCTGTGAGCGCTTCATCGTCATGGCCTGGATCGTGGTGAAACAGCAACAGCTGGCCCACTCGCGCCAGGTCGCCGATCTCGACCGCCGATTCCCAGGTGCTGTGTCCCCACCCGGCGCGACTAGCGTACTCCTCTGACGTGTATTGCGCGTCGTAGATCAGCAGGTCGGTTTCGCGGGCGGCCTCGCAGATTGCGTCGTCGTCGATGCCGTCACCGCGATTGGATCGCACGATATTGGTCGCCCCCCGTGCGGGGGCGCGGATAGAAACTCGAAGTTCGCGAATGAGATCGTCCGCAACGGCGACAGGTCGCCCCCCGTGCGGGGGCGCGGATAGAAACAGGACTGGGCCGAGGCCGGTAACGTCTCGGAGATCCCGGTGTCGCCCCCCGTGCGGGGGCGCGGATAGAAACCCTGATACATACGCCCAATCTAATGTACCTCCAGTCGCCCCCCGTGCGGCGGCGCGAATACAACCAGGTGCGACCCCATAGCTCATTGGGTGTACGAAGTCATAGGCCCAGACGTGATCTGTCCTTTCCGGCCTCAGTCGCACACACGAACCATCGTTGAGCCAGAGGCGCCCTCGCTTAGGCTGTTTCTTCGGCACTTTGAGCCCTTCACGACGCCATAATCGCTCGACCCTCTTGTGATTCACTCGCCACCCCTCACGCACCAACAGCGCCGTGATCCGCCGGTACCCATAGCGCCCATACTGCGTCGCCAGTTCGGTCATCCGCTCCACCAGCGCCGTCTCCTGCTGAGGCACCTTGGCTCGATACTGTTGCGTGGAGCGCACCTGGCCCAGCACTCTGCAGGCTCGCCTCTCGGACACACCCAGCGACTGTTGCGCCTTGTG
The DNA here is from genome assembly GCA_965197275.1 of Acidobacteriota bacterium. Lineage (GTDB taxonomy): Bacteria > Acidobacteriota > UBA890 > UBA890 > WLXD01 > DASCOT01. Next base: position 114,563 of record CBDAMQ010000030.1, on the reverse strand, counting down.
CACCGCCCGCCGTCGACGCGCCGGGCTCAGAAGTTTCCCGACGACACCTCTTTAAGGATGGCGTTGTCGAGCATCGTCTCCGCCAGCAACTTCTTGAGCCGGCCGTTCTCTCGCTCCAGCTGCTTGAGTCGCCGCGCCTGATCCACTCTCAGGCCGCCGTACTCCTTACGCCATCGGTACTACGTGTTCTCGCTGATGCCCAGCTTCCGGCACGCCTCCGGGGTCTTGGCTCCTTGCGCCAGCTCGATCTCTGCCTCCCTGAGCTTGGCGATGATCTGCTCTACCGTGTGCCGCTTCCGCGCCATTGTTCCCCCTTCCCGAGCCATCCTGAGAGCCTCAAATCCTAACTCTCAAACTGGCCCGATTATTGGGGGGCAGGTCAATGGAGAAACGCGGGGACGGGGTACCCATCATCTTGGGCGAGAGCCTGAAGCTCTCCGGCCGCCAGCCGGAGAATCGGATGCTCGACGACGCGGAGATGCTCCTCACGATTTACGCTACTGTGCCCCCCTGAGCGTAAGCACATGACAGCCCTGAGAGCTGCCGGCACCCCGCGCGGCAACAGACACGGTATCCGGTGCTCGCGGTGATCCTGGGGACACTGTCTATCACCAGCCGGACCGCTCGCTCCCGTGCTTCCGGTCAGTAGCTGCCTGCTCTCCCCATCAACCCCATCCTCTTATGGTTCGGGGTCTCCGAGAATCCCGGGGCGATTCACCTAGAGGCGCCAAACGATCAGCAACTGGACGGCGTGTTCGTCCACGTCCGTTCCGAGCTTGTTCAGCCAATACTGGTATTCAATGCCGAGGAAGATCTGATTTCGTGCCTCGTTGGCCACGGCCCTGCCAACGTCCCACATGAATTGCGGCTGGGCCAGCACCCAGCCCTTCACGTCGTGACCGAGTTCGTCGATGCGGCCGCCGATGTATTCCACATGCCCGGTAAACACGAACGTCTGGCTGCTCACATCGATCGCGGAGCCCCAGCTCACGTCGAACATCCAGCTGTTGCTGGTCTTCGGCGCACTGCTTCCTTTCTCCAGGCCTGTGTTGGCGTCGATGAAGGCGGTCACGTCAGTGTTCAGAAAATAGAAACCGGGCACGTCCCACGACGCCCGCACGCCAGGCAGATACTTGAGGACATCGGCATCGCCGCCGAAGTTGATTCCGCCAATGATGGCGATGTCGCGCAGCGGACCGACGCCCACCGTGCGGTTGGTCAGCTTGCCGAAACTCAACGTCGGATACCATTCGCCGTAGAAGTCGCGGTCGTTGAACCCGTCGACTGCAACGTCGTTGATGAAGTCCACAAAGAAGAAGCTGTCGCCCAGACTCCAGGACAGTGCATGCTGGAACGTGAGGATGACCGTTTGCTCCGTATGCCCCACCTGTCCGGAAAACGGGTTGTCGAGCGAGCCGTATTGGATGTGGAACTCCGTCTGGGCCGCCGCCGCGGCGGGCGCCGCCAGCAACAACGCGACCGCGAATGCGTATCGGACTTGTTGCTGCACGTATCTAGTCTCGCCAAGATTAGCCAAATGAGCTTCCATCGCAAGTCTATGATGGAAAGGTAGTACGCACTCCGATTCTACGATAGAACCTATGCCGTTGCTTCCCAGGTAGCATACGTGGAATATTGGGCGCTTGCGGTCGCTGCCGTACCACAGTGGAAAGGCTTGAAAGATAGTCTCGTGACAAACCGATCCTCCGAGCACTTACGGCCCCGATCGTCCCCTCTGGGATGCACCACACGCTGGGTCCATGAGCCTGGCGCCCTGCGTCCCGCGGTTATATGGGCACTGTCGGGCAAATTAAGGACCCGATAAATGATGGGTGTCTGACGAGATGGCCCGGTTGGCAAGCCCAGTGGTGGGGTATTGATGCTTCCGAATCCTTCTGGCACAAAGGCGTTTGAGAAATCAATCGAGGGTAGTATCCATGTGGTTCACGGCGAGCGCGATGATGAAGAATCTCGAACGGTATGAGGCGCGAATCTGATCGTGAATCGCCCTGGGATTTTCGGAGACCCCGAACCATGAGAGGATGGGGTTTGATGGGGAGAGCGAGCAGCTACTGACCGGAAGCACGGGAGCGAGCCGTCCGGCTGGTGGTGGACAACGAGCGTCACCACGAGTCGCAGTGGGGGACGATCCGATCGGTGGCCGACAAGATCGGCTGCGTGGCCGAGACACTGCGCTACAGGGTACGGCAGGCAGAGCGGGACGAGGGACGTTGCCCCGGCTTGAGCACCGAGGAGCGGCAGTAGCTCAAGCACGTGGAGAAATGGGGAGCTGAAGTGCGCCAACGAGATCCTGCGCAAGGCATTGGCGTAATTCGCCAAGACGGAGCTGGACCGCCGAGGCAGCTGATGGTGCGGTTCATCCACGAGCATCGCGACGACTACGGAATCGAGCCGATCTGCACGCAGGTGCCGATCGCCCCGTGCACGTACTACGAACACAAGAGTCCTCAGGCAGATTCCACCAGGTTACCGCCTTGAGCGAAGCAAGATCCGTCGGATCTGGGAGGACAGTTTCAAGGTGCAGGGAGTGAGCAAGGTGTGGTGCCAGCTACGCCGCGAGGGCATTGCGGTGGCCCGCTGTGACCCCCCCCCTTTTGGGGTCCACTTGAAGTGAGAGTTCTCCGGGCCAAACATAGGACTGTTAATAGATCGCCACAGGCGGGGCAACGGAAGCAGCCGGAGGCTGCTGGAGTTGTCCTGCCGCGGCGAACTGGTGTGGGGTCAGGTCCTGGAGCGAGCTGTGCGGCCTGACGTGGTTGGAGTCTCGGCGCCAGTGCTCGATCTTGAACCGGGCATACTCGAGGTCCGTGAACCAATGCTGGTTGAGGCACTCGTCTCGGAACGAGCCGTGGAATCTCTCGATGAAGGCGTTGTCGACCGGCTTGCCAGGATGGATGAAGCGTAGCTGTACGCCCACCTCGTAAGCCCAGGCATCAAGTGCTCGGCTCGTGAACTGGGGAGCCGTTGTCGATCAGGATCTCCATGGGTGTGCTGCGCCGCAGAACCAGACAGGTCATGTCGTCGGCGGCGGGAACTCCCGCGGAATAGCCGTGGATCTCGCTCCAGACATGGTCCACGATCTCCTCGGGCGAGCGCGCCGACGCACCGTCGAGCGTTGTTTCGAGCCGGTCCTTGCCGAACAGCTCATCGCTCAGGTTCACTGCGTCGGTCAGGCCGTCCGTGTAACAAAAGAGTACGTCGCCCGGACGCAACTTCGCCTCCCGGCTCTCGTACTCGAAATCGTCCAGCACGCCCATCGCCAGGCCGCCGGTCATCGGGAGCGGCCGCCGGGAATCGTCGGCGAACACCAGAAACGCGGGCTCATGGCCGGCGCAGACGTATTGCATGACCGCGCGCTCGAGATCGAGGATGCCGAGAACACCCGTGACGAACATTCCCATCGGATTCTCGCCGCAGAGCCTGCGGTTGGCTTCGGTGGCGATGGCCCTGATGCCGCCTCTCTGGTTCGCCGCCGCCGCCGCCTTGATCGCACTCTGCGACGCTGCCATAAACAGCGCAGCCGCCACCCCCTTCCCGGAAACGTCGCAAACGGTAAAGAAAAGCTTGCCGCCGGACAGCTCGAGCACGTCGACGAAGTCGCCGCCGACCTGCTGCGCGGGCGTCATCCGCGCGTAGGCCGCGAAGAAGCCGCCCAGGTCCACGTTGCCCTCGCGTACGAGGGCGGCCTGCACCACCTTGGCCATCTCCAGATCCTGCTCCAGCGCCCGCTGGGCGACGCGCAGGCTGCGGTTGCTCTCCTGGAGCTCCTCGGTTCGCGCCGAGACCATCACTTCAAGCTGTTCTTCGCGGTTGAAGACCTGCACCGTCATTGCCTCGAACACCCGAGCCAGACTGCCGAGCTCATCGGTGCGTTTGATCACGTCCTCCAGCGGGCCTTCGTCCGGCTGCTTGCCCATCTCCACCTGCCGCGCCGCCGAGGCGATCACCTCGATCGGCTGCGTCAGCCACCGCGTGCCCCAAAGCGCGGCGGCGGCGGTGAAGCCGAGAAGCACGAAGGCGATCAGCATGGTGTTGCGCGCTTCGGCCTGCACCGTGCTCGCGATGTCATCGAGACTGACGGCGAGGGCCAGCCCGCCGATCGGGATCCCACCGGCGTTGATGATCGGCGAGGCGACCCAGATGCCGCGGTCGGCGGGCGACAGCAGGCTGAGGCTGGCCTCGCTAACCACCTGTCCCTGAATCATCGCCTCTGCCACGACCGCTTCTGCCCGGCGCCCGAAGACGCTGGCCGCGGCCACAGTTCCGGCCCCAGCCTGCCCGGCCCGCGGCGCGGAAGCGGCGAGCTCGCGGTCGAGATTGACGACCCAGAGTGCCTCGAGATTGCGCGACCGGACCAGCAGATCGGCTTCCCGCTGGTAAACCGAATAGAGTAGGTTGCCCGCGCTGCTTTCGATTGGAATACCGACCTGCACGATGTGCGGCGAACCGGCAACTGCGACGTACTTGTACACCTTGCCGTCCGAGGAGCGTGGCGCGGTCGCAAGCTCTAGGCTGCGCTCGGAACCCTCTAGGAGCGGAGCGAGCTCGTCTGCATGCGGCACGCCGACGGCGGGTCCGCCCGCCAGCGGCGGCAGACTGGAGTAGGCCACGGCACTGTCCCCGTCCACGACCCGGATCTCGCCGATGACCGTGGCGTCCACGATACGCCGCAGCCGCCCCTCGATCCCTTCCGCCGACCACCTGGCCTCCTCCGCCGCCGCCACGAAGTGGCCTAACAGGGTCGCCTGCACCAGCATCTGCTGGCCGACGATCCCTTCCACCACCGCCGACACGTCGGCCCGCTCCGAGGCGTAGACGTTGGTCAGGATCTCCTGCTCGCCGAAGACGAGCGCATTGCCGATCTGCACGATCCGCGCCTGATCGACGCCGCCGACCCCAACATACTTGTAAACTTCCTGATCGATCTCGCGTACCTGCGCGGGCTGTGTAATCACGCCAGTGTCGTCATCGATGTCCGAGCTGAGCAACACGTAGAACTTCGATGCCTGCGGCTGCACCGCCGGATCGGGGTCGAATCGGAAGGGCTCGAGCTCGCCGTTCTCGTCGCGAACATTGGTGAGGTACGCGAAGCCGCCGCTGTCGGTGATCCAGAATTCGTCGAGCACCGTGCTCGCTATGATGGCGTCGAGGGTCTCGATGATGCGCGGCGGATCCTGCCCCGCCTCTTCCGCCGCGGCCACCATGTGGGCGGCGATGCGAGCCTGCGCGATCATCTGGTCGTTCAGCGTTGCGTCGAGCGTCCGCGCGACGTTGGCCAGCGAGATCTCGCCCATGTCCGCAAAGCTCGCCGACAGAAGCTCCGCGAGGTGCACGGCGGCAGCCTCCGCCTCGTCGCGCAGCGCAAGGGCGGAGTTGTAGAGCATGGTGGCCGAGGTCGCGGTAATCGTGACGGTGAGCAGCGCGGCGAGCGCGAGGAAGCCCCGAACCGCAAGTCGCAGCCCCTTCTTCATAACCTTGATCTCGGTGCGCGGCGCATCCAGTGCTTGCGTCACGATTCGGTTCATCTCAAGCCCCTGCGCGGCGGCGATAGGGACATGACAGGGGCCATGTCACCCACAACTGTCACGACATTTGTCGTCACCTTCCACGTACAGCTGTTCCATCAGTATTGGCGTTTGACGCCGAGAAGAAGTCGGTCTGGTCGTGGCACGCGTCCCCGCTCCACACCGCTGTTGGCGTCGGTAAAGGCGGTTACGCCCGAGCCGAAGAACACGAAGCCAGGCACCGTCAACGCGAGTACCCGCGATCAGGGTAACGGCCCGCATCGATCACTGCGAGCGGGCGGCTGCCAGATTACCGAGGCTAGTATACCGAAGGCGACAAGAAGGCGGTGGAGGCCATCGGGCACGCTTTCCCCGATCGGCTGCGTATCGAGGCACACACTCCAGCGCGCCGGCATGGCGGTGAGGCTCGTCGTTCCCGGTGCCGGGGGCGAGCCCCGGCCGGACCCGAGCCTGATGCGGCTGCTGGTGCGCGCCTTCGCCATTCGCGATCGACTGGACCACAACTCCGATCTGAGCATCCAGAGGATCGCTGAGGCCGAGGGTGTGGTGGCCTCCTACGCCACCCGGTTGCTGCGGTTGAGCTTCCTGGCGCCGGGTATCGTCGCGGCCATCCTCGAAGGCCGCCAACCGGTAGTGGGCAAGTTTCAAATAATTGGATTTATCGCGCGGAGGGGTGCGTTTTATGTGTTGCGTTCTCGTCGTATCATCACGCTAAAATTCGGCTACCTCCGGTTAGCATATGTCAGCAAATAAATCAGTATCTCTAGTCAATCTCGGCGACCTCTCCAAGCCCGCCAAGACGCTTATTAAGAAAGTATCTTCGGCGGTGGGCGGTATATCCGAGCCATGGCAGATAAAGCGTGTTGCCAAGGCAGTGGCTGAAGCAGCTGTCATCAAAGCAGAATCCGAAATTGAAATTCGTAATCTCCAACATCGAGCTATACATCGCCTTGTCGAAGAGGAGGCGGCACGGCAGGCCAACATGGAGAAAATAACAGAGATGGCCCTGCCACAATTAAGCGAAGGTTCTGACCCTAGTGCGATGGACGATAACTGGATAACGAACTTCTTCGATAAGTCGCGGATTGTTACTGATGAAGAGATGCAAGATCTATGGTCTAGCATTCTGGCAGGAGAGGCTAATGCACCCGGAACCTACTCGAAGCGGACCGTCAATTTCCTTGACGATCTAGACAAGAAGGATGCTGAACTCTTTCGAGCATTGTGTAGCTTCGGCTGGATCGTCATGGGGCATTTCACTCCACTGGTATTTGACTCCGAAGACAAGGTATACAACGAACAAGGACTGCGGTTCGATACATTGATGCATCTTGACAGTATCGGACTGATCAAGTTCAGTCCTTTATCTGGTTTTAGTTTGGTAGAAAACCTGCCCAACTCGTTAGAGGCGACATATCGTCAGCAGCACCTCGTTTTGACGTTGAAACAGGGTAGAGACACCAAGCTTGATATTGGAAAAGTCGTACTTACCCGGATCGGTGAGGAATTAGCTACCGTTTGCGAGTCGCCAGGAGTGGCCGGTTTTGTTGACTACGTTAGAGAGAAGTGGAAGCAGCATATTCCGAAAGAGAAAAAGACCGACCGGGAGGTAACCTGAGCTACGGGCGCATCCGGCAGTCTAGCATGCTATCGGATCAGTGCCCGTCCACAGCTCGCCGGTATCCTCGGCCCTCTCCAGCAGTCGAACGATGTCCCCGACTCCCCACACACGCGATGAGACACCCGCCTCCATCGCTGGCGTGACACGCAGCGACTTGTGGATGCGGCAGAAGTTGTAGTGCATGTAGTGCAGCGCTACGGAGTGCGCGTGGTTCGCTACCTTCTTGGAGAAGGCATTCGTGAGCCTGGTGAACCGGCGTATGTTCATACGCATCGTGAGGTTCTGCCGCTCGACGTAACTGGTGCTGATCAGCTCCTTCTCGGGAAAGCCGACGATAGTCCGCTTCTTGGTGCCGTTGCACTTGGCGGGACTGTAGCGCTTCTGTCCCTCTGGATCGTTGCCGTAGACCTTGTGCAACTGCGCGAAGTCGATCTGATGGGCGAACGCATCCTCGACAGCGGCCAGATACATCCCGTGACCGTCTGTCGTTAGCTGTACGCGGTGCGACAGTCGTCCAGCGAGATCCTGCATGAAGTCGGTAGCCGTGCCTGAATCACGCGGCCCGATGCGCCATGAAGGAACGAGCTTGGAGTCAGCGCAGATCGCGGTGAAGGTCCACACATCGCCGTAGCCGAATTGACCGCGCTTGTCCTCGGGGACGTTCTTGACCTTGGCGTAGCAGAAGCTCCAGATCTCGTCAGCCTCGATCCGCTTGCACGGAAGGTCGCGCAGAACCTCATCCTGATAGGCGGCACAGACACCGCCGATATCCACCAGAAGCTTGATAACAGTGGGCTTGGATACGTTCGTCATCCGGCATGTTGCGCGAATCGAGTTTCCTTCTACCAGGGAGGATACGACCTGCGAGCGCTTGGCGTTGCTCAGCTTGTTCATACTTTACAACATACACTAACGTTGACGATTTGTCAAGTATGCATGGCAAAAAAAAAGGGATCCGTTGCTTAAGGCAGGTTAGCGGCCATTAGCGATTGTGGCCGGGTATCTATCAGCTGGTCCATGCGTACAGTCAGCGCATCAAAACGAGCGTCTATGCGTGCGGATATCTCGTCATGCTCGGCGCTCATCTCGGCACGCAGGGAGTTTAGCTCGTCGTCTACCCTGTCGAACCTAGACCACAGGAATGTGACAGCGCCACCGAGAATGACTATGAGTCCGATCCACTGACCGATAGACAGGTTCCTTTCAGGCGAGCTAGTCATCAGCTTCCAGACTCCTGCTCAACCCCTCACGGCGCTTCTCAGCTCGTGCAGCAGCGCTCTTGAGGCCGAGCGCTACGGCGTGCGGGTCCTTCTCGGGCTTCTGGTAGCGCGGAGCTTCGCCTACAGCCTCCTGGACGATCTGGAAGGCAAGAGAGTTCATGTCAACTGGTCGTCTGTTCATCATGCAGAGCATGATAGCACGCCATCAGTCGAATCTCCTAGCCGATTATTTCGTGCCGTCCCTCCACGCAAGAAAGGCGACGTCTCCCCCCTCAGGAAAATGCCGCCCCTCTCGTTTATAGCCCCAAGGCTCGATCCTACCAGCAAGCGATCCGTTCTGGTACCCTCGTTGGCGCGTACAACCGTATTGGCCGGTCCTCCCTCTGAGGGTCGGGCTCCCTGCTGAATACAAGACCCGGCATCCGGGGAATAGGCGGGAACCGCCACGAAGCCAATACGGTGGTACGCAAGGCCCGGCACCTATTTTTGCCGGTGGGAGCATACCGTCCAGATGGCTCGTTTCCTCCTATTGGCTCGTTTCCTCCTATTGATACTACTCGGATTCTGTGTGGGCGCACTAACCAGACTGTGGCTGACGGGACCAATAACACTAGCCAGACTGTGGCTACTGTGGCCCTGATTCAGTGCGATGAATGTGAGGCCAGAATTTCCGACCTATCGACATCTTGCCCACGCTGCGGTGTCCCCAGGGACAAGGCTGAAGTAGTTGTACAGGGCGAAGTTATACAGGGGAGAGAGGTAGTACCGCAGCGTCCTCAAGAGACGACTGTACAGGTTCCAGAGTACTACCACACTGCCAAACCTCATATAGATATAGGGGATGTCGTACAGTACTGTACGAAGAACCTGACTGATTACCAGCTCTTCCTGTTTTACCGAGAGTATGGAGCACGGAGAAAGAGAACCGGAGTCGGAACCGCACTCGCCTTCCTGGGAGGAGGTGTCGGTGGTCACCATTTCTACTTAGGAAAGTGGCAATTAGGTATTCTCTACATTCTCCTTTGCTGGACCTATATACCGATGATTGTAAGTTTTTTTGAAATGTTCTTCATGGGTGAGCGTGTCCGAAATTACAACGACCGTCTAGCCCGAAATATCTCAATGGCGATATCTGGACTTTGACTAAAGTATAACCCGCTCACCGCTACCGCCTGATCCACCTCCTAAGTTGAATCCACACCCCAAGAACTGAACTGAAGGCGAATGAGTAATCCGAACCAGAATAACTATGCCTTCATTGACGGTGCGAATCTCTATCTGGGGATGAGAGATATAGGCTGGAAACTCGATTACAGGAAATTCCGTATCTTTTTGCGTGACCGCTTTGACATCAGCACTGCTTACATCTTTCTAGGTTTCATTCAGGAGCAACAAGCGCTCTACGCTAATCTTGAGCAGTGGGAATATGAAATTGATTTCAAATGTACAGTTCAGCGGGCAGATGGAACCGTCAAGGGCAACTGCGACGTTAACTTAGCTGTTCGTGCAATGATCGAGCTTGACAACTTCAACCAAGCCGTTATCGTCACCGCTGACGGTGACTTCCTGAGCTTAGCTCAGCATCTTGCTGGAATCGGGAAGCTGAGGCAGATTATTGCACCGCAGTCGAAACAATGCTCGTCACTCTTGAAGAAGAAATTCCATTCAGGAACGATACTCTACATAGACGAACATCGGGAGAAGCTAATCTACAATTAAAAGAGCCTTGGAGGTTTCGACCCTCCAAGGCTCCTGAAGCGCAGTATAGCTCCACCGCGACACGAAAGACGCTTAGCAACCATACTCTGATGATATACGGAGAGTAAAGCAGACAGCGGTCCCGCTTGTCAAGCAGATAAGGTCTCGGCAGCTATTTTGCCGCTGTTTCCGCTGTCAAGGGCTGCGGCGATCCAATTAATCGAAACTTGCCCACTACCCGCCAACCGCCCGAGTTGACCGCCAACAAGCTCATGCGCGACACGCGACTGCCGCTGGAATGGACCGCGCAGCGGCGGCTTCTGGGGTTCGACTAGCCTTCGGCCATCCCTGTCTATTCCCCCACCACCGTGCCGCCGGAAGGCCAAACCCGTACCACCGAAAAGGTCTCGAGAGACGGTTGCCCGGACAGCCGGCGCCGGAGCATACCGTGGTGTCTCTGTTGGTATCAGGGGCAGCGTTGGGGACCGCAAAAGCCCTGAGACTCAAAGAGATATAGGCTGCGCTCTCGAAGACTCCCGCAGTAGTCTCGATGGCTTGGGTGGTAGGCGGTGCACCCAGTCTGGAGCGAACCTGTCTCTGCCCGATTTCCCTGTTAACAGGGAATTTCATCGATTTGGCCCCGAATTGGCCGGATCGAGGACCTCCTAACCCGCTGATAAAATGGGGTTTAGGGACCGAATTCCCTACGCAACGGAACAGGGAATTTTCTGGCGGCGAACAGGGAATTTCTGGGGGCCGAACAGGGAAATCCGTGCGCGGGAACAGGGAAATACGATCGGGGGGCTCGGTGGTCGGTTGCCGTGCCTTCGGCCGCCGCGAACTTGACCGACGCCTCACTGGCTCACCGAGCTGCGGGAGCAGCTCGGGCGGTTGAAGTGTGGACACCGAAGCGGCGTGCGATTCGGTTGTTGGGGGTCGCTTCCGCGCCCCCCAGGAAGAAAGCAGATGATGTATGAGACTCCGCGCCGCCGTACCGCTCATGCTCGCTGCCGCCCTCGTGGGCTTCGGTGCCGGATGGTGGTACGCCACACCCTCGCTGCTGTCGCCTGAGGGGTTGCTGGGGCTGGCCTCCGGGCTGCTGGATCAGCAGCGTCGAGAGTCCCGCGCCGATTACGAGGCGATGCAGGCGAAGTACGAAGCAGAGATCGGGAAATACCAGAGTGGTCTCACGGTCCAGCTCGCGGCACAGCGCGAGACGCAGCTACGCGATGAGATTCTGGCGGCCGCCCCGAGGTCGAGGTGCCCCTCGGGGAGCTAGAAGCACAGCACCGCGGCGTCGTGCGTGGGTTCGAGCTGCGGATGAAGACGCTGCAGCAGAGCGTCGAGACGCGCGACTGGCTGATCGTGAACCTGCGGGAACAGGTCGACGCCACCCGCCGGCTGTACGAGACAACGCAAGCGCGGCTCGACCTAGCGGAGGCGCGGCGTAAGAGCCTCGAAGGCCGGCGAGTGCGGCTAGCACCAGCGCTGCTGATCGGTGGGATACGCGACCTGAGCGGCACAGACGGCTGGAGGGCGGGGGTCGCGGTAGGGATCGCCGTGACCTGGTAGGGGCCACCTACATCATCGGGCGATGCTCTACCTGGCTGCTACGACGGACTCCGTAGAGTCCTCAGGTAGCGTGTAGCACAAGACCCTGGCGTACCGAACCTCCGCGACGCACAGCCGGCTACCGTCCTGGCTCACTGCCATTCGCCATCCAGTCTGCCCGATTCGTTGTGAGCCCTCCGGGTCGGCACCCGGCGCGAACAATTTGTAGGTCTTCCCTGGAACACCTTCAGCCGAGTACACCTGTGCGTAGGAGCCACCAAGCAGGGCAACAACGGACTTTTTGGAGGCCGCGATGCTGAGTGTCATAACGGGTAGGAGGTCATGGTCATCGTCTAAGTTGGCGAGAGTCAGACGATCGAACAAACTTCGCGGCCGATTGAAGATCTCGGCGATCCTCTCGCCTTCGAGCCAAGCCATGTCGAACCACCGATGCCATACCAATTCCCCGTCTTCAAACGCCCGGAGACTCGGCCACATCACCATGGCTTCATAGACTCGCCCCGTGGGGCTCATGGTGATTCTAGTAAAGCCGTATGTTCTTAGTCTCGCGGACTCTGTTGTCGTCAGGGACGTGATCGGACCAAACAGTTCCGGCCGCAGACGCTCTCCATAGCTGTCTACGAGCTCACCGTCCAGCGAGTAGACATGCATGGCGGCACCATCTAAAGGTGCCGCAGCGGAGGCGAGGTTCACATGCAGCAACTCGCCATCAAAGGCTGCGCCCCCGGGGAACCCGTTGAGCCGGAACGTGCGGACCGACCAGTCCGACAGATCCCACACGTTTACCCGCTGAGCTTGTTCCATCACTACGGCTGCCCTACCACCGGCAACTAATACTAGGCTCTGCATTTCCGTCAGGAAGGGAAACTCCCCGACGCCCTCCCCGGCCCCGACCAACTTCGGCCAAGAGTTCTTCGCTAGCGGAGTATTGGTAGAGCCGATAGTTGCCAGCGTCTAGGACATAGAGATTGCCTGTTTCTCCAAAGGCAACGGACGAAGGCTTGTAGATTTCGGGACCCTCAAGGACGAAATCGGGCACCAAGCCCTTTACCTTGCCGGTCCATCCGGGGAGTTTGGCATCATCGGCGCTGGAGCAACCGCAACACCATACCAACGCGAGGATGACCGCTAGCCCAGCTATCTTGTTATCAATGCCCTTCATATGATCCGTCCCACACTGTCCTAGAGGTCATGCACTTACTAACCTGGTAATACCAGTCCAGCGGTGGGTGTGCTGTCTCCTGCTGGGGCAGCACACCCACCGCGAACACTACCCGTGCGCCGCTATATCTCTTGTCCTCATGCCGGTCAAATATTTTAGAATGATGCAATCTTTAGTACATGAAAATCCGTAAAGCACATCTGCCCGGCAAAAGTCGTTGCCACGACACCGTTGGAACATCTGCACCGTGCAAGTCCGGTTAATCGGCGAACCGCAATCCTCGCCGGGACAGAACGCCTCCGCGGAGCCTGTACTGAGGAAGGCTATCGCGGCGATGGTCAACGTCAGGCAGAACACACGCGATGTGCGCTTGAGGTTCATAGTTCGTTCTCCTTATCTTGTTCATCAGCAACACCATGACTAGTGGTTCGCAGAGGAACGGCGGCGGGGATCGAGCTGTTCCTGCCGCCCTGCTGCCACCGAGATGTTTGGTCATTCGGGTTACAGTCGGACTCCCCCCGCCGAAACGCCTTCGGTGCACGGCTGATCGAGTTCCAAGGTGGGGCGCAAGTACGTAAAGATGGGGGGGGTTCGTCGGCCGAAATCCGCCACGCCGCAACGCCCGAGCGACCCGCGCACGTGAAGATGGCCCATGCTGCCATCGCCGATCATGGACTTGTTCCCGACTTCGCCAAAGGTTCCGACCCCTTCGTCCGCCTGGTCGCCGCCGGCCACTCAATAGCCGCCGCCTGTGAGTCGCTGCACCCGGACGCAAAGCCCGGGTCGGCGTCCACCTCCGTCTTCCCAGACGGACCCTCGTCGAGAGATCACCGGCCACTATCCCCTCGACCCCAACCCCCCACGGGCCGGCCGGGTCGCGGGGCGGACGGTGGAGGCATGCAAGCCTCAGCGATACCAACCGTCTGCACGGCCGGCTACGATGAGAATGGCTGACCCGTGCGCCTTTATGATCGACCGTGCCGAGTACGTCAAACGGGGAGTCGATTTGGCAAACACTGGCGGTGGAGGATGAGCGACCAGGGGCCGGCGACGCCCGCGCGTAGAAAGCGCACCGGCCGCCCCGACGAAGTTCACGCCAGAGGTCGCCGATCGGATCGTCGAGGCCGTCGGGCACGGGCTCAGCTACGCCGACGTGTGCCGCGCCGGGAACGTATCGGAGCGGACCTTCTACCGCTGGAAGCAACGCGGACAAGAGGCGACGCGGGGGAGGTTTTGGCAGTTTTGGCAGCGGATCGAGGCGGCTGCGGCGAGGCGCGCCATCGCGTACCTAGAGGCGATCGACCGTTCCGTGCTCGAGCCGGTGACGATCCGCAAGACGCGCGTTCAGGAGACGCCGGCCGGGCAAGTCAAGGAGATCACCGAGGAGATCCGGCCCGCCGACATCAAGGGCGCGCTCTGGTGGCTAGAGCGGCGCATCAAGGGATTCGAGCGCCGCGCCGCGATCGCCGGCAAGGTCGAGGTGCCGGGCTCCGACGGAGCGCCGCCGATCTTCAACGTGGTCTTTACCGCAGGGGAGGAACCGGAGGACGAATCGAGCGGCCCGCGCATTCCTGAGCGATTCTGGGGCCTCGATCCGGGGGCCGGACCCGATGTTTCGGCGACGACTGAAGCCACCAGGCGGCCGTGTTGTGTGGGACATGGCTGCCATGTGGAGGTAGGCGCCTATCTGAAACGCTAGCTCGTGGCGGCGGAGACGGGCGGGGCGCGAAATTATCGGCGGTCGTCTACGCGCTTCGGGGGCTCGATAGCTCCCTTCCCCCGGGGGGGGGGGGCGAAGCTGCGGGCCGGGTTGCCGACGGACGCGCTCGGGGCCGGTCGTACGTGATCCGGGTTACGTACAAGCTCCGCCGGGGCGCGCCAGATCGGTGGCGAACGATTGACCGGGGATCGAGCCGACGGTTCGCCGCTGGTGGGCCGCGCTGTCGCTTCGAGGCTCGGGGCCGGGTTCGGGGTTCGTGTCGGGCTCCGTGGCCGTTAGAAACGATTCCCTGCGCTCGGGGCTCCGCCCGTGTTCAGCTCGCAGCGGACCTGATCCTGGCCGAGGAAATCGGCCAACTGGTGTCGAGAGACAGCCTCGAAGTCGAAATACAGGGACGCCGGGTGCGCGCTTTGGTCGTGTGGATCATTCGGTATCAGAGTCCGCAGTGTGCTCGCGAGAAGGCCTTCGACACTGGAGTTCGCTGATCGCGTTTGAGAAACTAGTAGTGGCCGAGACCGCTCGGGATGATGGAGGGATTGACGAGAGTTTCAGTGCCGCAATTCTTCATTGGCTACCACGCGAGTGCGGGCAACATCGGCGGTATTACCGCCCATACGGTATCCGGCGGTGACCTGTTCTCCGTGAAGATCAACGGGATGGAAATGACCGAAGGCGGCATGAACGCACTGATTGCCGGTCACTTCGGGGTTCCCGTGGTGATGATCAGTGGTGACGAAGCCGCGGAGCGCGAAGTGTCGACATGGTGGGGCCTATCGAGGGAGCCGTCGTCAAATGGCATACCAGTCACACATCGGGACGCACGTTGATGCCGGAGGCAGCGCGAGCCCTGATCAAGGAGAAAGTCGAGGCCGGGCTGAGGCGGCGGCAGCAGCTGGAGCCGTTCAGATCGAAGGCCCGCTTGCTCTCGACATGACCTACAAGAACGACAAGGCGGCGGAGATGATTGCCTATCTCCCAAACGCGGAGCGTATCGACAACCACCCCCGAACGCTTTTGTCGGGAGCATCGTCGAAATAAGCATGTTCATCGAAATGGCGTTGGGCTATCCGCCGACAATGAACCGCTAGCTACGTAGCCTACCGCGGCTCGGCGTCCGGTGCGGTTTCGGGCATGTGTGATCTTCCTCCACCGTACTCGATCGGTGGCGGTCCGCTGTATACAAAGAAACCAGGGGATCATGCCTGGATCAATCTCATGCTCGCAACATACTATCCACGTCTGAATGCCCGTTGAGCGCAGCCGCTCCCTCGCCCCAAAATCTCTCTCTAGAAGGATAAGGACGATGGTCTCCCCGCTGATGTTCGCGTTCTTCTTGTTCTTGGTCATTGCGTTTCTGTTCGCCGTGTCTCGGAGCGCCCGCAACACTACCAGGACTACCACAGCCGACCTGCGGGACGAGGACCGATCCTCGGACGTCACCGCAGAGGGAAGCGTTCTATCAGGATGAAATCACCGCAGAGGAAGCGTTCTATCAGGACGAACAGAGCTAGTAGGACTTGCCCTCTGACGTGATCGTGCCATAAGAGGTAAGGCGGCGACGGGGGACCTCGCCGGCCGTGGCCTCTGGCCCGACAATCGAGAGCTGCCCTCCTATGGCTGCCGCTGCCCGACACCATGCGCCGTGCGCTGCGGCGAATCACTGACCCGGGCCTCCCGGCCGGCATCGTGACCTGCCCCCAATAATCGGGCCAGATTGAGAGCTAGGAATTGAGGCTCACAGGATGGCTCGGGAAGGGGAACAATGGCCCGGAAGCGGTATACGGTAGAGCAGATCATCGCCAAGCTCAGGGAGGCGGAAGTGGAGCTGGCGAAGGGAGCCAGGACACCAGAGGTTTGCCGCAAGCTGGGCATCAGCGGCAACACCTAGTACCGGTGGCGCAAGGAGTACCGCGAAAATGGGCGCTCAGATACTCAGCGAACGTTTTCGACGAGGCACTCGTCTTCGCTGCGCGACAACATGCAACCCAGACACGCAAGGGAACCGAGGCCTTGATCACGAGCAAGGAAGAGCTGGAGGATCGGGTGGCCGCACTCGACGCGGACGATGGAAGCCGCATACCGCATGAGGTGGCGCTGGCCATCATGCGCGGCGACCGTCCGATCGTCGCGTTCCGAGCGCATCGTGGCGTCACGGTGCGTGCGCTGGCCGCCAACACGGGAATCGCCACGGGATACCTGTCCGAGATCGAACGTGGACTCAAACCCGGCTCTGCGAACGCCCTGTCCCGAATTGCCCTGGCCCTCGGGACAACGATTGACGCCTTGGTGACGTTGAGGTGAGACGGAACGACCGCGTGACGTGGAGCGGCTCTCGGATGACTTCCCCGCCGGTGGCGTCGGGCGAATGGCCGGTTGGGGTTCGACCACCAAGGCGCGGCTTCGCAGCATGACCTTGTGTTCCCCGCGCCGACGACCGGGCTCCGGCGCCGGCGGCGGGCTGCCTCGCCATCTGCGGGGCTGTTTGATTGTTGGCACGCAGCCGAGGCGTCGAGGCGCTACGCTTACCGTGTCCGTACCGAAGAGTAGGCTGATTTGGCGGAAAGCATTATCCGAGCGAGAGCGGATCGAGCGCGAACGCTGCGAGCAGTTGATGGCAGGAAACGTTGGTCGCACTCACACGGAAGGCGCGGAGACCCCGACGACTATATCGAGCAGGGCGTCGCGAATGCTGGTCGCGCTGCTCACGCTCGTCGTCGGCCACGCGGCCTACGCTCAGACGGGCAACGGCACACTTAGCGTCGTCGTGCTCGACGCCAACGGCGCGGCGGTCGCTAGCGCCACGATTACGGTCAGAAACGATGTCACCGGGGCGGCGGTCGCCGCAGTGTCCTCCGGCAACGGGACCTACTCGTTCAGCCTCGCGCCCGGGACCTATAGGGTCAGTGTGGTGCTTGCTAGCTTTCGCGAGCGGACGATGGAGGACGTCGAGGTCGCGTCCGGCTCCGCGGTGACGGTCGACATCACGCTCGAACGCGAGCTGGCGGTGGAGGTCACGGTCACGGCCGCGCTGCGGGAGGAAGCGCTTGGCGAGGTGCCGTTCTCGGTTGCCGCCACCACGGAGGCCCAACTGCGCGAGCGCGGTGTCGATGACCTCGAGGGCGTTGCTGCCAACGTCGTCGGGTTCAGCGTCCAGAACCTCGGTCCCGGGCAGAGCCAGGTTGCGATCCGCGGCGTGTCGTCGGGTCAGATCGCGCGCGACCAGCCGGGCGTCAAGGAGCAGGTGGGCGTGTACTTGGACGGGTCGACCGTCTCGCTGTCGCTCTTCACGCCGGAGATCGACATGTTTGACATGTCGCGCATCGAGGTGCTGCGCGGCCCGCAGGGAACGCTCTTCGGCTCCGGCTCGCTGGCGGGCACGGTGCGCTACATCACCAACCAGGCTGAACTCGGGGTACAGAAGACGTTCGGGGAGGTGAACGTCGGCTCGATGACCGGTGGAGAGATCGGCGGCAGCGTGAAGATCGGCGTCAACACCCCGCTGAGCGATACGGCCGCCCTGCGGTTCACCGGCTATTCCAACCGGCTGGGCGGCTTCATGGACGCGGTGCAGCCTAACCTCAGCGTGGCCGAGAACGTCAACAGCGGCCATTGCACCGGCGGTCGGCTCGCGCTCCTGATGGCGCCGAACGACAACCTCACGATCACGCCGCGGATTTTCTTCCAGAAGGTCAAGATGAACGGCTGGAACCGCAAGGACGACTTCAACATCCTGGCGAATCCGTTCACCACGACGCGGCCGCCGGTGACACTCGGCGATCGGGAACTATTCACACAGTTCGACGAGCCGTACACCGACGAGTTCTTCCTCGGCGACCTGAACTTCACATACGACTTCGGCGACGTGCAGTTGACGTCGATCACATCGTACACGGACCGCGACGTGCTGGTGGTGCGCGACACTACCGCGCTTGCCGCCAGCATCACCGGCGGAACGATCGGGTTCGGCCCCAACATCTACGAACTCGACGCGGCGCTCGACGATGTGACGCAGGCCAAGCTCTTCACCCAGGAGATCCGCCTATCCGGCGGCAACGACGATGTTGACTGGGTGATCGGCGGCTTCTACAGCGACACCGATCGCGACTATGGCCAGAGCGTGATCGTGGGCGGCTTCGAAGATGGCACCGGCATCCCCACGGCGGGATCCTTCGGTGCCGGCAAGGACGAGCTGTTCTTCTCCGACTTGCAGTACGAGTTTAGGCAGTACGCCGCCTTCGGCGAAGCGACCTTGAACATCAGCGATGAGTTCAGCCTCACCGGAGGGCTGCGCGCCTACGACTTCGACGAGAGCCGCGTGCAGACGTTCGACGGGATCTTCGCCGACGCTGGAACCACGCGGGGCTCGGTCCGCGCCAGCGGTGTTGCGCCGCGTCTCATCGCCTCCTATCGCGTGGACGAGACGAATATCAGCGCCCAGGTCTCGAAGGGCTTCCGCCTGGGCGGGATCAACGATCCGCTCAACATCCCGCTATGCACGCCGCAGGACCTGGTGACCTTCGACGGCCGCGACGCCTGGGGCGACGAGATCGCTTGGAACTACGAGATTGGCTCCAAGTCCACGATCATGGACGGACGCGGCTCCCTGAACGTCGGCGTTCTACGTCGACATCCGAGACCTGCAAGCGACGGTGACCGCGGGCTCGTGCTCGTCGCGTATCATCTTCAACGTGCCGAAGGCGCGTAGCGCGGGGTTCGAGGTGGAACTCTCGGCGACCCCGAACGAGAACTTCGACTTCGCGATCTCGGCCAGCTACAACGACGCGCAGCTGCGCTCTACCCTGACCTCGACCGCAGCGGACGGCAGTGTCAGCGTCGTGTCCGGCATCGAAGAGGGCAACCGGCTACCGAGCGTCCCGGAGCTTCAGCTGGCCGCGGCGGCCACCTACCAGTGGCTGGCCGGCAGCTCGCTGATGTACGTGACCGGCGTATATCAGCACGTCGGCTCGCGTTTCACCCAGATCGGCGACCAGGCCGCGGGCTTCGGCTCGGTCAACCTGCTGTCGTTCGACCCCAACAACATCGGCGGACCGTTGACGCAGAACATGTTCACGTTCAACCCCGAGCTCCCGTCGTACAACATCCTCAACCTGCGCATCGGCATGCTCCGCGGCCCCTGGGACATCGCGCTGGTGATGAACAATGTCACCGACGAGACCGCCCTGCTGGCGCTGGACCAGGAGCGCGGTACGCGCGCCCGGGTCGGCTACCTGGTCAACCGACCGCGTTCCTTCGGCGTGTCATCAAGGTTCACCTTCTGAACGTGAGCGCCGCCCGACCGCTCGGCGGCGCTCGGATCGGCACAGTCGCCCCCCGGCCTTCGTTGAGCGCTTACGGCTGAGCAGGATCGTTTAGTGGAAGAGGGAGAGTGTCGCCGGGACGTCAGCCCCGGCGACACCGCAATACACCGCCCGTCCAATCTCCGCCGCCAGTGCGGGAGGAGCGACGTGGGGCCGATCTCGGAGGCGGTGACCTTGATTCATCATCGACCAGGGGCGAGCGCTGCTGCTGGGTCGACAACGACCGGGCGTGGCACTGGTTCGACCTCGACCACTAGGGGGCTGCCCTATAAGTTACGTGAAGCTGCCGATCGCCCAGGAGTCCACCCGTGCCGAAGAGCCTGTCCAAAGTCACGCCGCGGATCGTGGTGCCTGCCCTCGGGGTGTTGATCGGTGTGCTCGGACCCGCCTTCCTGATCGCCGAGCGGATGACGGCTGGCGCAGACAAGCTCCGCTCCTCCGATTCGGGGACGATCGCGGGACCCCGTGAGACGTCTCCGACCCGGCAGCCGGAGTCCGTCGTAGCGATGTCGCTGCCGATCCGGAGCCCCGGCTGTGGCAAGTCACCGCCGACGCAACCCGGCGCTACAGAGACGCTGAGGTTGACCCACGATGGCCTCGAACGCACGTACAACGTGCATTTGCCGCCGAGCTACAAACCACGCAGGACCCACAGGCTCGTGCTGGCCTTCCACGGCTACTCGAGCAGCGCCGCGGTTGCAGAGCACGGAACCTCGGGCATGAGCCAGCATGCCGATGCCAAGGGGTACATTGCTGTTTATCCCGAATCCACGCGGTTCCGCGCCGATGGCTCACGGCCGATCTCGTCGTGGAACGATGGCGCTTGCGCCAGTTCCCCGGGTCCGGAGGGACCGACCTGTACCGCCGGCTCGTTTCAGTATCCGTTTCCAGCCGCATGCGGTCCGGCTCGATGCAACTGGTGCAATTGTGTCGACGATGTCGGGTTCGTCGCCGCCATGCTCGACGAGATAGAGAACGCCTACTGCATCAATACGCGTAGGATCTACGCGACCGGCTTCAGCAACGGCGGCATGTTCGTACAACGGCTAGCGTGCGACCTGGCGAACCGCTTCGCTGCCGTATCACCGTCGCACGGACAACTTCATGTTGGGTTCAACTGTGCGCCATCCGAGGCGCTGTCAGTGATGAGCGTCTGGGGCAAGCGCGACCGGACGGTGCCTGGTGCCGGTGAGATCAGCTCCGACGGCTACCTGTACACACCGGTAGCGGAGGTGACCGAGCTCTTCGCCGGTCCAGAATCCCAGAAATGCGATGCGACCGAAACGGTCTATTCGAGTCCGGCGGACGGCGAGCGCGGATGGGCCTGCACGCAACGCGCCAACTGCGCCCGCGGCCGTCAGGTGGTGGCGTGCTCCTGGAACGGTGGCCATAGCTGGCCGGCAAACGACGACGGCGTGTACTTCGGGCTCGATACCGTCTGGCGCTTCTTCAAGAAGAACCGCAAGCCGCGCTGACCGGCCGCGGCGGCGCACTACCGGATGGCGCGTTGGCGGTAGCCGGCGGGGCTGCTGGCGACGCCACACCGGCTCCCACACTCGCGCCATCCTGATGAGGCCACGATCCGGGCCCGGTGCGCGAGTCGTTGCGCGACGCCTTCGTGTCGTGTGCGTCAGGACCGCGCACAGCGTCTTCATGGTCTGTGGTAAGCGCGACGCTCGCCGACACGACGCATGGTAGCCACGGCCGTCGGCGCCGATCACGCGCAGGCAACCCGAGGACGCGCCCCCAGGACTGCGGGCGCTAAGGCTGCCTCTACAGCGGTAGCTGGATAAGATCTGATTGACTTGGCCGCGGTTCCGCCGGGACGGCCGTTCCAAGATGCTTCGCGACCGCCTCCAACGTATCCGACAGGGCGGAGCGTGGCGCTCCGTTGATGATCGGCGAAAGGACCAAGCGGGCAAAGAAAGGAATGGACCGGCTCAGCGTCATCTGCTCACATTCGACCAGCACGCCGCTATCAACCTGTACGTAACGCCAGTACAGGTTCATCCGCCAGAGGAAACCGCTGTCGTTGCCGATCGGCTTTTCGCGCTCTTTCGAGGAGCCGGGATCGTCGATCTCGGCGATACGCGTCGCCTCGATCCGGCTCCAGGCCCGGTCGCCCCCCGGACGCACGTATTCCACCGTTTGCTCGATGTTGTACTGCGCCTTCGCCAGCGGGGCTTCGATCTTCACCTTCACATAGAGCTCGAACGTGTCGCCGTCGCGTTCGAGGACGCGCGATTCCAGGACGTCCTCCTGCAGCTCGTGCGGCGGAATGTCGTACTGCAGGCCATCGAGCACATCGTTCAGTGACGCGTTCGGTACCAGGATGACGCCCACCCAGTGTTGGATGGAGCCCTTCGGTACCTTGAACCGCTCGCCCTGCTCGTCTAGCGCCCGCAGCCGTTCCACGACCACGCGGCCGGCTAGCGCCTCCCGGCGCAGTTTCGCGGCCTCTTCGTGGAAATCCACGACCAGGAAGCGTTCGCCGTCCTCGAGTTCCGCAGCTATGCGCTTTTCCGTGGCCGCGAGATAAAGGTCCCATGCCGCCACCGTTTCGGCGTGCAGCGTGGCTGCGAGCAAAACTGCCCCTGCGGCGCCAGCCGTCAGTGCGACCGCCAGCGAGGGGAAGCACAGCGCCTGTCTGCCATCGAAGTTTCCGGGGCGATCTTCCATCATCTTTCCTTTACGTCCAGACTGTGAGGTTAACGCACGTATAGGTATTGCGTTTGGTCGAAGGATCGGGCCGCCTGGTAGGTATTGCGTTTGGTCGAGGAACACTCCCCGGATCCCACAGAGGTCTGTGGAATAAAAACCACGCCCAGCAAAAGGGCGGTCGGTCTTTATTCCACAAAGGTACTCTCTCGCATCGCTGCGCGTCCTTCAGCTGGTTGTGCCGCAAGCACGTTCACCGGACCGTGCGAAGTGACAGCTTCGATCAGGATGTCTCGCCATCCAGTAGGCGGCCGTAGGAGTCTGTCTGGGTCGCGTCCGCGCACAACAGCCGATGTCGGCCCAGCAGCCACAGATCGCCGGGCCTGGTGATCGGTGGCGTCGCCTCGTCGATCTCGGGCAGCCGGTCGGCATCGTCTTGGCTGCCGGCGTCGTTGAGCCCGGCGATGAGCGTGTCGATCCGGGCCGTCTCAAAGCCGGTGATCTCGATATCGAAATCCAGGTCGATGTCGGTAAGTGACTGCAACTCGATCGCCAGTAGCTCCTCGTCCCAGCCGGCGAGTTCCGCCAGCCGGTTGTCCGCGATGATGTAGGCGCGCTTCTGCGCCGCGGTCAGGTCGCCGATGCGGATCGTGGGCACCTGGTGGAGGCCGAGCAGCTTGGCCGCCTCCAGCCGGCCGTGCCCGGCCATCACCCCGCCCGCCTCGTCGATCAGGACCGGGTTGGTGAAGCCGAACGCGCGGATGCTGTCGGCGATCTGCCGGATGTGCCGTGGGCTATGGGTGCGCGGATTGCGCCCGTAGGGCTTGAGGGCCGACACTGCCTGGTAGCTGATCGTTGGCTGGCGAGCCGCGCGATCGGGCGCCTGATGCGTCGGGGTTGCCGCTTTCACTTCCTGGTGCATTGGCGATCCCCTTGGCCTCGGCGAGCGTCACGAAGACAGAGTGGCTCGAAGACTCGCGAGCAATGCCTGCGCTTCGTCGATTCGTTGCAGTGCTTCCTGATCGCCCTTCAGTTCCTCCAACTGAGTCCAGGGGACGCTCTCCAAAGACCGCACAAGAGACTCGAGTTCCCCTGACACGCCGGGTGATCGCTTGTCTGGTGGCGGCGCGATCCTCAACATGGACGAGTCGATATCACCGTCTCGGTCAAGGAAGTGGTCCTTGGCAACCGGGTCACGAAGGATCTTTCGAAGCTTGCGGAGTTCCTTAGAGTTCGTGATGTGCTTCTGATTGACCTTGTTGATGACGGCGTCCACGACACGGGGACTTAGAAGCTTCTTGCTAATGCCCTGGAGTTCTCTCGCCCACGTGATGGCAGCGGCAGGTTCGGCCAGGTTTGTGAACCGCTCCGATAGCTCGTAGATGTCCACAAGCTTGTCCAGCTCGCGAACCGTCACTCCGAGGATGCTTGCGGCGCTTGCTCGCCCAACCAGGTCAACGAGGCGGTAGGCCACCATTTCTTTCTCTCTAGAATCCCACTCCTTGCGCTGACGGTGGATGTAGATCCAGACGCGCAGCCTGTCCTCCGTAGAGAGTGTCCGATCCGTGACCTCGACGGGGATCCTCCGAAACTGCTCCTTGCTCTGCTCAACCAAGATGCTCGAGTTGGCCCAACGTCGATGACCGTCGATGATACGGAACTTGCCTTCAGAGTCCGGATGAGGTTCGACAAGCAAGGGCTCGAAGACGCCCTCGTTCGCCTCGATCTGTCTTTGCAGCTCCTCGTCCTCCTTGGGCCCGATCCGGGGCTGCTCTTCGTTTGGCACCAACTCGCCGATGTCAACGGTAGCGCGGTAGGTTCGGATCACATTCCGGCCCAGGCGACGTTCCTGGAGACCAACGACTCGGGCAGTGCCCTGCTTCACTGGCGCCTCGCTACTCACGGCCTGGCCCCTCTTGGAGGATCTGGTTCATCTCGGCGCGGAGTATCCCGAGGATGAGCCTTTCGGTCTTTCGGATGCGTTCGCCGCGTTGCTCCCACGTGGCTTCGTGGGCGTTCTTCTCCGCGACGTCGATCTCAAGCAACTCCTTGGTGACCTCCTCGAAATGCTCGAAGAGTTGGCTGCAGCGCTCAGAGTTGACGAATTCATAGAGCGCGGCCGTCTTCTCGGTAGTCTCCTCTCGACTTAGGCCGAGGCGTCGCGCCCGAATCAGTCCCGCGCGCAGGATCGCAACGATTTCGACGACCCTCGCAGGGTGGGCGACGATCACGCCGTTCTGTGTGTGCAGTTGCTGTTTACCTTGCCCGAATGCCTTCGTTGCCAGGACAGCGTGATCAGCCTTGGCCGCGAGTTGGTCGTTTCTCAGCTTGTCGACGTAGCTGTTCCTCCAGGCCCGCCGATTCTTTGCGTCGTAGATGACGCGACCACACGTGTCCCCTTCGTGAACCACCTCGTGCCAGATGTCCGCGCCAGCCACTCCTTGGTCGATGCGCTTGATAGCGTCGCTCCGGAACTTTGCTCGCAGCGCGTCGAACAGGTCGACCTCTGCTCCATTTCCCAGGTCAGCCGGCGTCTTCTTATCGAGCCGACGGCTGAGAAGGTCAATCTGCTTCTGGAACTGCTGGCGGTCGCGGAGTGCGGTGGCCTGCTCTGCGTGTACAGCTTCTACCTTGTCCTTCTCCAGGGCTTCCCGTTGAGCCTGCAACTCCTTTTGAAGCCGTGCCGTGAAATCGCTCTCTTGCTTGGTCTTGAGCGCCTCGATTTTCTTCTCCACTGCTTGCTTCGCGCGTTCAGCAACCCTGACCTGTGCTCCGAGCGTGTTTCCGACTTCCTTTCGAACTTCCGCACAGGCCGTCGCCTGGCGCTTGGCGGCTTCGCTTTTTGTGCGCTCGAGCGCGGCTGCGGACTTCCGTTCGACTTCCTCAATCTGGGCTTTCGCGCTTGCCGCTTTGGCAGTCATCTTCCTGTCGAACTCGGCTCGGAGTTGCTTGGCCTGCGCTGCCGCTCTCGCCTGCTCCTTGTCCCGAATGCGTGCGAGGATCTCATCGAACCTGTCGTGCGGAATAGGTTGTTCGCACCAGGGACACTGATCGGTGATGCGGTCGACCGGGGCGTCGGTGGCAGGGAGCGCGGCGTGTGGGGTTGAACTCATGATGAAACCCTTGGAGTCAGCGGACTGGATTGTATAGGAGATAATAGGTCCTATTGTATTCCTATTTCTCGGCGGCTGTCAAGAAGCTCGTGAGGGCGGATGACACCCAGGCGCTACCAACGGACGAAAACTCGATCCCGTGCTGGTGGCCATCCTGCTCGCTCGTGAGCAGGGACGCGATCCGCTTCTGGACCTTGCGAGGCGTCGGATCGGTCGGGCCATCGTCGCGCTTCATGATTGCGACGCGCGCGCCTTCCTGCGCCGGATTGTCGACGCCGGAGATCTCGTCGATCTTGAAAGCCAGCATCTTGCGGCGCTTAAGCAGCATCAGGCATGTCCTCGTCCTTGATCCGCACGCCGCCGATCGAGAATCCGGAGAACTCTCCGCTCTGGAACTTCGCGAGCATGCCGACGTTGGGCCGCATCGCGATCATCAGGCCGGTCCGGGCCGTCTCGATGCCGAACGCCTTGGCCCACGTCGGTCGTCATCGGCCAGGCGAACACGACCGTTCCCTGATCGGCGCCAGAGTGCATATCGCGAGCGACGCGCGAATGCTGCATGAAGTCGCACGACGCCTTCAGCATCGCGTCTTCGGGAACGTGGTCACCCTGCTTGTCGAAGTAGGGCTCGCCGCCGTCGGTGCAGACGATCGCGTAGCCCATGACGAGCCCGAGGGACTCGTCGACCTTGATGACTTCGCCGGCAACGTGAAAGTCGGTCAAGTGGCGCCCTGCGTGGTGCGAGAGGAATCGTCATCGCACAGGCTCCGCCGTGCAGTTGCTGTTGGGCGCCATCGTCCAGGGTGCGGCGATCGAGATTGCCGCAATCGGCTTTGGTGTGGGCCATCCCGTGCCTCTGTTGCAGTTAGGAGTGGGCTCGGTGCGGTCGTTTACTGTCGATCCGGGCGCCGCGTCACGGTCCGGGGGACGATCCGGTTGCGTCGTGGCGCCACGGTCCGGGACGTGGCCTTTGTCACCGCGCTCGGGAACGGCCGCGGTGTGCAGGTGGGTGAGACGTTTGTCCGGGGCCTACCGGGCGATCGTGACGTCTGCGCTCACTACAGCGACCGTCCGTGCGGTGCCTACCAGTGACGACCACCGCCGGCCACACCAGCATCCGTCCGCGGTGCTGGCGGTGCCGCGGGCCGCGGTTCGGGTATCGGAGGTTGTGCGTGTTGCTACGCCGCGAGGGATGGGTAGTGAACCAGAAGCGCGTGTATCGGATCTATCCAGAGGAGGGGCTGGAGGTACGGACCAAGAAGCGACGGCGCAGCGGGCGAGTCACATACGGCTTGTGCTGCCGCCCGCAGAGCGGCCCAACGAGCGCTGGAGCATAGACTTGGTGACCGATCGGCTCGAGAGTGGCCGGCCGTTTCGGGTGCTGACGGTGGTCGATCAGTGTAACCTTGAATGACCCGTGGCAACGGCCCGGCAAACGACGAGATCTTCCAATCCCAGGAAGGCATGCGTGCGCAGGTTCCCTGGAAAGGAAGAGGCATGTCGCTCAGGCGAAAAGCAACGAGGCTTTCGTAGCCGAGGTCTGAAACTTCAAATAGTTGAAACTGACCCACTACCTTCCACTCGCAAGCCGCGTTGTATAGGGACGATCAGGCTGGTATTCGAGAAGTAATCAGGGCAAGACGCCACGCGGGTTTTCAGCAGGCTCTTGTCGTAGCCGTGGCAGCTATCGGCGTGCCAGCGACCGGCGCAATTGTGGCGAGCTGGGACTTGCCATCGTCCTTGGCTTGGGCTCAGGAGGTGCTGCCGGCTCAGACGCCAATATTCCGCTCGGCGGTCAGCCTCGTTCGCGTCGACACGATTGTCACCGACGAGGATGGCAACTTTGTCGATGGGCTCACGGCGGCGGATTTCCGCGTCTTTGAGGAGGGTGTTGAACAAGACATCCTGAACGTGCAGCTGGTCAGCCTTAGCGACGGCACGGTCCAGGACATGGGCTCGCGCCCGTCGGAGAAATCGGTACCCGAGGAAGCCGCCGCCACCGGATCCGTTGCCGAACCAGCGGTCCGCGAACAGCCCCCCGCCGTGGACGCAACGCCTGCCCGGCGTACCGCTGCCAACCTCGGCGCCATCGTCTACCTGGTGGACCTGCCGAGCATGGATCGGACCTACAAGCCACGCCTGACCAAGACGTTTGAGGCGTTCCTGGATGGCAAGGAGGATCTAGACGTTCCCTGCAGCATCTACATGATCGATCAGGACGGCGCACTAAGAGAGCTCGCCCCTCTTACGACGGATCGCGAAGTGTTGCGCGACGCAGCCGCTGCGGTTACCGCAGCCGGACTAACCAGAACGACACTCCTCAGCCGCATGGAGCGTGAGTATCAGCCGCTCATGCAGCAAGCGATCAATGCGGCGAACAAGCCCTTCGGCGAGATGGAGACTGAACAGCTTATCGAGATGCTTGAAAAAAAAGCCGAGAGCGATGGTGCTCTCGAACTTGTACGCACTGAGCAGACGCTACGAACGGTGCAGGCGTTCGCCAACGCTCTATCGGCGATAGAGGGGCGCAAAGCGCTGGTGTGGATCTCGTCGGGCGCAACCACCAACCAAGATGGTCCCTATGCAGCCTTCGCCACTGCGGTGCGCGAGGCGGTGAACTGGGAGGTAGACCTCTCAAACCTGGCCCAGAGAGGACCGTCCACCCGCATCCTTGACCTGATGGAGCAGCTCTACGAGACAGCGAACACAGCCCACGTCAGCATCTACACCATCGACCCTTTGCCAATCATGGGGCTCAGCCACCTCGGTACAGGCGCCGCTAACAGTGGTTATCAGGCATCGATGGCGATGCAGCAATACGTTCGCCCTGCTTACCGCGACCGGGCCTACTCACCACCTAGCTAAAAGCGAGAGGCGGCCCCGCGTATTCCCGCACCCGTAGAGCGCAGTCTTGTATTCAACGGGAAGCCCGGCCCCAAGAAGGGACCTGGGCTCTTAGCTAGGTGTGTGAGCGCCGACAGACTAACCGGAGCGGTTGCGGTGCGCAGTGTCTCCGCCGCGATTAAAATGGGCGCGCTTGGAAGCCAAACCTTTAGGGAGAAACCCGGCATGAAATCTCTAGCAATCGCTTTCACGACCTTGCTTGGATTCGCTGCCCCAGCCTTCGCGCAGGAGGACCGGGGGCTGTACCTGCAAGTTGACGCGGGGTTCAACTTAGCCCCCGGCCTCACCGTTGACGGAACCGACAACGACTGGGGCACCAAGTGCGACCTGATCATCAATCCTGACGCGGCAGAGGTCATAGGCGATGAGTGCGCCGCCGCGCCGCCTCCGTCGGAGTGGTCCAACACGTTCGATGCAACACCGGGAAGCTCAGCGGGAATGGCCCTCGGCTATCGCTTCGGGGCTCTCAGGATCGCGGCGGAGTTCTTGGCACGGTCTGTGACTTACGATGCCCGCTCCGGCGATACGGATGTGTCCGATGCCGTGACCCTTGCCAAGCAAGAGCAGGAACTCGAACTTGCGGTCGCTGGAATCAATGAACTGCGGTCCAAAAACCTCTTCGTCAACGTTTACTACGATCTCCCAAAGCTATACGTGGGGGCTGGAGTTGGAGTGGGGGAAACGTCGCTGTACTACTTCTCCCACTGGAAGCGAAACGATGATCCCTCTCGGATCACGACGTTTCAGGATCCGCTACTGAGAGCGAAGCTCGCCGGCACCACCACCATCGGTGAGGCGCGCCACACGGACAGCGCCATCGGTTACCAGCTGCTTGTCGGCATGGATCGGGAGCTCGGCTCCAACGTGCTCGCGGGGTTGCAGATTCGCTGGGTGAACCTGGGCACCTTCGAGGGTGAACCGAGAGAGTGGGA
The DNA here is from genome assembly GCA_965197275.1 of Acidobacteriota bacterium. GTDB lineage: Bacteria > Acidobacteriota > UBA890 > UBA890 > WLXD01 > DASCOT01. The sequence goes on along the minus strand of CBDAMQ010000030.1, from coordinate 85,099 downwards.
CCAGCTCCGCAGCCATGAATCCTCTGTCGGCCGCGGCGATGCCGTGGTTTATCGGGTGACGGTGCCCACCATGCACTATTGGGCCATGAGCTTCGGCCTCAAGTATCACTTCTGAATACTTGCCTCAGCCGGCGCGCTCGGGTGCGATTTCTCGGCGCGGTGGGCGCGGCCAGCCATCCCCGCCGGGGGCAAGGCCGCGCAGCCCTAGCGGAGCCGGACGGCCCCCCCTCAGACTTACCCTCTCACCTCTGGGGAGTCTCTGGGTAATGTCTGGGTAGGAAAAAACCGCCTGGTGCTCTATGGGGATTCGTCGGTAGCGTGCGCTCATGAACACGGCCTCCGTGCTTTGGCGTCGTCGGCGCAAGTACTCCGAAGATTCGGAACCGGCCCCGGCCGGTGGCGCCGTCGCCACGCTCCGCTATGGCAAGTAGCCAGCTTTGATCTCCCACGGCCTCCCGCGCGGGTCCTCGCCGCCACGGTGGCCGGCTGGGTGGCCGTCGTGGCCTTCGTCGGCTTGCTCGCCGTCGTCTCCGAGACGGTTCGCGTGTGGCTCGTTGTCGGCTCCTTCGCCGCGGTCGTGGCGCTCGGCGGCTACGCGGTGGCGCTCTCCGGGGCGCTCGTGTTCCTGCTCGTCTCCTTCGGCGCCCTGGCCGGCGTGGCGCTGTTGCTGGATCGGCTTGGCCTGGTGCCGTACACGGGGCGCAGGCGATGGGCGCCCGATTGGTTACTCGCAGCGCTGTTCAACGGCGTGCTGGTGTGGCTGCTCTACTCGCTGGTGTCGGCGGCCTCGTGAGGGTCCGAAGGTAGGAGCCAGCCGGGCACCGCCAGCGCGGGAAGGAAGCTCCGCGAACCCCTGCGCACCCGCGGGAAGCTCCGCGAGCCCCTGCACCGCGGGAAGGAACCGGCGAGCCCCCGAGCACCACAGCCCCCGGCCGTGGCGATACGTTTCGTACTCGGACCCACTGCTGCCGCTCTGGGTCTCGCTCACGACGCCGGTGATCCCCTCCATATCGGCGGAGATGTAGACCTTGAGCGCGGGCGCGGCGGCCTGGCCGTACGCCGCACCGTTGAGGAATAGGCCAGCCGTGGCCGTGATCACCCCGGCTGCGATCAGCAAACCCGATCGACGCACAGTCAGCTCGCCGGCTTGGCGAACTTCAGCAGGTAGCGATCGGTGTCGTGGCGACCTTCATAGGTGCCCTCGTCGAACCCCGAAGCGCTGCGATCGTCTGCCGGGTTGGCGAGCATGTCGGAACGCCCCGAGAGCTCGAAGCCCGCGGCGGTGAACTCGTCGATCACGGTCTGCTCGTTGAGGCGATGCGTCTCTGGATCCCATCCGGGCCTGTCGCTGGCTGCCTCGACGATGCCGACGATCCCCAAGTCGAGCTTGCGAACCCCGATAATCAACTCGCTGATCTTCACAGGCAACTTCGCGCTGGGCGTAACTCCGTTAGGCCGGTCAGACCGGGCGACAAACTAGATCGGATCGCCTGCGCTGTCTACGGTCTGTTTGACCTGCTCCCCTTTTCTGGACCACTCGGAGTGAGAGTTTCGGACCGAATGACGACACCCCGAAATCAGTACCAGTCAGAGGTTTTGCCCTGCTCCCCAATGCTGGACATATCGAAACGACCGACGAAGCCTGTTCGATAGCCGCGCCACCGACGGTAACGGCGGCTCCAGCGAAGCCGGCGGATGACTTCGGGCTCGATCGGCATTTCGCGGCCTCATTCTCGTTTGTTTACAACAGTACCTGGGGTCGACAGTGTCCGGGATCGAGGCTGCCGTAGCTTTCGATGCCCCCCGCGCGCAGCCGCGCGCAGACGTGCACAGGTTGCCGCCGCAAACACTCCCCGCCATGGTGCGGGCTTGACGGGGCGCCGTGTGTTCGACGAGCACCAGGGTGAAGGAGCTACCAGGCCGACCGCCGCGACGCGGCCGAGCTCGCCGCCGTCATCCGCTATCAGCGCATCGAGCACCGCGCTCTCGTCGTCGCACACGTAGGCAGCTAAGCAATCGCTCTCACCGTCCCAACACGTGCGCCCGACAACGTGTGGCACGTATCGCTCGGCGGGCGGCGGCGGCGCGCAGCAGCACAGCGCGAACTCGGTCCATCGCATCTCGCGCGGGCCGGATGCCTCGCGGCTCAATACCTCGGCGATCAGCTCGCCAGTTAAGCGCAGGTCGCACTCGCCGTGTCCCGCGTGAGGCGTGTAGGTCGTCTCAGGCATTGAGCCTGGCGCTAGAAGCTGCCGTCAGTCGCCGCCGATAATTGCTCCACCGCTTGTAGTCGGATTCGGCCATGCGACTCATCGTAGCGCGCCCTGACCCCCCGGCCCGTTTGTTTTGCATTTCGGCAGGCAGGCGTACGGTCTAGAGATTCGCGAGCTTTGCGGCGCGATGGCCCACCGTAAGGCATTTAATCGCAACAGGTTAGCGCGCCGTCGATCGACGCAATGCGGGCTACGGATGCCCAGCCGGTGCCGGATCTTGTGAACTGGGACTTCAGCGTTAGGGCTCCAGATCGCCTGTGGGTCGCGGACACTACGTACGTGTCGACATGAACAGGGTTGCTGTACCTGGCGATCGTGCCGGATGTCTGGCAGCGTCGCCCCGAGCAGGTCATCCACCCCTTTGATGCCAGCTCCGATTCTATGAGTTACGAAATGGCCCAATCACTTGGGGCAGGTCAGGGGCGCAGCAACCAGTCAGGGAGGACTGTGTGTCTTCCCGGGTGCGCCACGGTGAGCTCCTGATGGTCAGTCCCGCGCTCGACCTGATCGTGTTAGAGACAAGCCCCTTCCACTCTGAGGACCAACTGAGGAACACTCGCGCCGATGAAGGTCGCTTACGTTTTCGCCACATCAGGTCACACAGCCAGCTACAAGCTCGGGCAGATGATCCTTCCGCAGCTGGAGCAGGATGCCCACGGCGTCGATGTCGTGGGGATGATGTTCTTCGACGACAACACGTATCTGCTGCGGCAGGGCGATCCAATGGGAGAGCGTCTCTCGCGGGTCGCGCGGGAGAAGGGGATTCTGCTTATGATGTGCGACAACTGCGCTGTCGAGCGCGGACTGGCTGCGGGCGAGACTTGGCCCGGCACGTGCGAGCCTCTGGGAACGGTCGAGGGAGTCCGTGTCGGTTGCTTTCCCGACCTGTACGAATGCCTGGCCGGCAACCCGCCTGACCAGGTGATCACGCTGTAACCGGCCGCGGAATGCCCTTCGAGGGCCAGCCCGGGACCAGCGCGGGCGCTTCTCTATCGGAGCCGGCCTCCGCACTCGCGGGACGCTCCCTAGAAAGCGCTGCAGCTGCCCGGTCCACGGCGCGCTCGCGAAGACACCGAAAGCCCGGGTGACGAGCAGGGAGAATACTGTGAGATCAGGGGTGACGTCGTTATGAACGATAACCTATTGTATAGACGCAGGTTACTGTCATCACCGTCAGTCCTGGTCGAACTTAGACGATTTCTTGCCGTGAATCACACCATCCGTAGTGCGGCTGCCAGACGGGGAGCCCAAGGTGAGGCGCCGACCGATGAAGCTGCCGCCCGGAGGTGGCGACCAGTACGCGCGGCCGGCCGCCACCGACGAGCCCGACGAGGGCGCGTAGCCTCATAGCTTGAGCGGGCTGCCTGATCAAGTTATCCCCAGCGCACGCTGCCAGTCGGAACACGCGCAGCCAGTCGCCACCACGCAGCACCGGCCGGCCGGTGTCGCGGAGTGATGCGCCCGCCCCGACAACTGGAGATCCACCTGCGAGCTCCGCGGCACGCCCCCACGGTCCAGGACCTCGGAGGCCGCCCGTATCCGCTCCTCCACCGTCCCACGCTCCAGCGCGTCGAGGAGCGCTTCCAGCGCCGTTGGCACCAACTCCGCCATCCGCTCGCGCGGCGGGAGTCCGGCCAGGACGGGCTCGGGCGCACATCGCGGCGCTGCCCGGTGCGCGCGGCCCCGATGCGTTCCTGTTCCCGCGCCACGCCGATGGCGGGGGGAGAATACAGCCTCGTCTCGTGCTGGCGGTCGAGAACCTGCCCCTGGTCGGCAAGCTGCTCGGGCACCGGCATTGGATGCGGGCTATATTGAATGCCACCAGAGAGAACGAGTAACAACTGTATCTGGCTTAAACATTTCGCCTGATCACATTTTCATTACACCAGCAGGAAAACAATTTATCGAGAATATCGGCGTGAAGGAAATGTAGCCATCATCCTTTGGTAGGCCACGCTCGAGTCATCATGCTAAGCGTTTCCGGAATTAGATCTCGGATTGACGATTCGTAGAGATTTGCTCTTACCGTCATACTCAAGAAGAGTGATTCCTCCCCCTTTTTTCTCACGGTCTAGATCGATGATTTGTTTCGCGTCCTGTTCTCGGAGATGACTCGACTCTATGAAATTGAGGAAAGAATCTATGGCCGCCGCATATTCGTCTTCCGAGCAATCTTCATGGATCAGGAATTTTATCAAATGACCGTCATCAACAGTCGTATAGATTGCGAACAGCATAGAATACTGAAGTTTCTTTTCGCCTGATGCAGTTACGACAGTGAACCGAAAATTACGATCTTTCGAGAACAACTTCCCCCAAAGGTTTCTCAAAGCTCCTTTGAGAACAAGGTAATGGTCTTTTCCTGCTTCTTTCATGAAGCTGTCAAAATAGGGTTTCAACAGGAAAAGCGCGATGACCGGAGGGGCAAGCCATTCGATGCCCGCCTGCGGTCCTGATTCAGGTCGCGGAACCCGCTCTAAACTGAGAGAGTTGGCATTCACGTTCGCGCAAAACTCATCCAGGATATTTCCAGGGGTTCGTTCATCATGAAGCAAAACGATGTGCGAGTTGTCGTCGGGCATTAGTCTGACTCCGAAGCATCGATGACTTGTTCTCTTGATTTAAGGCGAATGAGCGTCATGCAATTCACAGCCGGTGCCTGTTGTCGTTGGTTGCTTGCATCAGTGTCGCAACCCGTCGCGCCATCTCGGAGAAGTGCTGAAGTTCTTCGGATTTCAACGCGCGACCAAGAATTTCATACTCGCGGTACGAGAGCCATTTCTTTAACACTTGGTATCCGCCGAGCCTATAGTCCCAGATAGCGGCAGGGACATTGCGCCAGAACGCAGAGCCGTTGAGGTATATGTCTAAGGTCTTACGGCCAAGGACGGGAAGCACATCATCCAGTAATGCGCGTTCGTCTTGCGTGAAATCCTTTTCGATGGCGCGACCTTGACCCGGCATCACGGCATCGCCTTGGCCGTAGTGGCGGCCCCACCCGACGGTCACAGCGAAGTCCTCTCTCGGCATGTTGCGCCCGGCAGTGGTAGCAGGGACGGCAATAGCTGCGATGTTCGGCCGTAGGGGAGAGGTGGACCCCATCCTTTGGACAGGTTTGGGTCACAGCTAAGGTGGAATCCGGGTTCATGATTCAGGCTGCCTTGGGCTGACAGGAGACGGGGCGTAGCCCCAGGCTCCTTTCAGCCCCGTCGTCAGTGTACGCCTCCTCGGGCGTCCGGTCGTCGAGCGACGAGTGCGGTCGGCGCTCGTTGTAGAAGTCCATCCAGCAGCCGATCCCGGCCCGAGCCTCGGAGCCAGTCGCGTAATCTGACAGATAGCCTTGCTCGTAATTTCAGCGATCGCCACAGCCGCTCGATGAAGACGTTGTCCATCCAGTGGCCCTTGCCGTCCATGGAGATCTGAATGCCGGCCTCCTTTGAGCGCGTCGGTGAAATCGACGCTGGTGAATTGGCTACCCCTGATCAGTGTTGAAGATCTCGGGCGCACCGTAGCGCTCGAGAGCCTCTTGCAAGGCCTCGACGCAGAAGCTCGCATCGAGCGTGTTGGACAGCCGCCAGGACAGCACCTTGCGGCTCGCCCAGTCCATCACCGCAACCGCCCAGTCTTCAGGGGCTGCAAGGTATACCCATGGGGTTACTATGCATCGCATGCAGACCGGTTGCCGAGACGCTGACTTTGCCCGCCAAGCCGACAAGCTGTTCAGTGAGTACGAGAGGCACGAACTGATCGACTATCTGGCGGAGAATCCCTTGGCGGGTGACGAGATTCCGGGGACGGGCGGAGTCCGAAGCTGCGATTCGGGGCCTTGGGCCGCGGGAAAGCGAGGGGGTCCCCGGGTGATCTACTTTCTACGCGGGCGAAGGAGTGCCGATCTATGCGCTTCTCGCCTATTCGAAGTCCGATAAGACCAACTTGAGCCTGCGGGAGCGGCGAGCAGTAGCCGCACTCGTCGAGGCGATCAAGAATCCAGGAGAGGAGAGGTAATGAGTACGTTCACCGAGGACCTGATCCAGTCCTGAACGAAGCCTTGGCCCATAGGAAGGGCGAAGGTCCCGCCATCGTTCACGCCCCGGTGAACCCACGCGAGGTCCGGCTACAGGCGAAGCTGACACAGACTCAGATAGCGTCCCTGATGGGCATGAGTCTGTCCGGCTACCGAAAATGGGAGCAGGGAAGGCGCCGTATCAGCGGCCCGGCCGCGACTCTTTCTACGCATCATCGAGCACGACCCCAACGCGGTCCTGCGTGCACTACGGCCGTCGCCATAGATAGGCGTGCACCGTCTCGCTGCCCTTCGACCTCCCCACCGCCACAATGCCAATCCTCAACAGTCTTCCCGCCAGCGATCTGTGGACGGGAGAGAGACCTCGTGGAGGCTCTTCGTAACCACCTACGTGGCGACCTCAACGCGGGCGGCTGGCACGGGGATCCCAGTACGAACCGGAGTCCCGCCATTTGATGCCGTTTTCCCGCTCCTTCCGTTATGTGGCATCGGATGACCCGACGGCAAGAAACGGGCAGATCGTGCAGTCTTGATTGAACTTAGACGATTTCTTGCCGTGAATCACACCATCCGTACTGCGCCTCCCGGGCAGAAGGACTTCCCCGACGACCTTCCCCCTGTCCTCAAGTCGACCATCAAGCGGCTGGTTGCGGCAGCCGACCAGGAACCTGAGCGCGCCGAGCGCGCCCTGCACCACCTATTCCAGCTCGTGAAGGGACGGTAGCCCATGTGGTTGCGGCGTCTCGTGGTCCACTCGTTCGCGGGCATCAAGCACGCCGACATCAAGCTCGACCAGGGCCTGAACGTCCTGTACGGCCCCAACGAGCTGGTGCCCGGTTGCCGGTGGGAGCGGTAGCCCCGGTGGGCGAGCTCTTGCCCGAGGAGCTTCTTCTTCAGCCGTTCTTTCCTGCTAGCCCATTCGGTGGCTCCCTCGAACTCGGTCCACGCTGCCGGCGCGCCTGAAGGCTCGGACAGTTTCGTCCTGTGCCGCTGTCGTCAGCGCCCCGCAACCACTCGACGGCCACAATCGAAAACACGGTTAGTCGGTTTCGTGGCGGGTGCTCGGTGTATAAGGGTTCCCACTCGGGTCCACAATGAAAATCCGGGCACACACGCTCACCAGGATGGCCATCATGTCGACGGGCGCCGTGAGGAGGTCTCTGCCGTGACCAGTTTTCCGAGAAGAATGATCGGTGTCGCGAAGCTCGACGTACAGATTTACGAAGAAGTGGAGGCGGACAGCCACGCGACAGGACAAGCCATGGGCGTGGTGCTCTTGTCCAGTCTAGCCGCGGGCAGCGGGGCCGCGACCCTCGGTATTGGAGTCATCGGTACGATTGTCGCCGCGTTACTGTCGTGGGTCATCTGGGCCTTCTTGACATATTTCATCGGCACCCGTCTGTTGCCAGAATCGCAGACGCACGCAGACATGGGCCAGCTGATGCGAACGCTGGGATTCGCCCAGGCGCCCGGTGTACTTCGTATCTTCGGAGGCCTGCCCGGTATCGGTCCGATCGTGCTCAGCGTCGTCTCGGTGTGGATGTTGATCGCCATGGTGATTGCCGTGCGTCAAGCGCTGGATTTCACGACCACGTGGCGCGCGGCAGTCGTCTGTTTCGTCGCGTGGCTGGCCCTCATCATTCCGGCAGTTCTGCTCCTCGGCCTGATGGGATCGGCAGCCGGCGGTTAGCCTGGCACAGGCGCTTTACTCGCCGGGCGCTCACCGACAATGGCGCTCACCGACAATATGGAAACCCTCTCCCCTAAGGCTTCGGCGTTCCTGGATAAAGTTCAGGCGGAGGTGTGTAAGTGCTAGCCTGAAGCGCGACCGTGGTCGCACCGAGTGATGTCCCGTCGTCCGTTGAAAAAGGCGACGGTGAGTTGTTGATTGCCACGGCCGAGCGCGATTTCAGTCGAACTGATCCAAGCATTTGAACCGCTCAGAATTCAAACTTGCCCACTACCGATGGGTCAATTCTCTCGCTCTGGCTCCGAGGAGGGCGGACAAGCGACGTCGATGCCTACAGGTGGAGGAGCGATTGAGGGGCTGCGTACACTCGCCCACGTGCCGCCAACGTACCGCCCACGCTATCGAGGCGCGAGGGTTCGCCGCCCATGTCGCTGGTCGATCAACGGGTCTGACACAGGGCGGTCACGGCACTTGAGCCGACGGATTCTCGTCGTTCACGATCACCGGGATGGTCCGGCAGGAATGCGAGTGTCCGTCGAGAGTCACTTGAAGGCGCTGGAAACCTCCGTTCACCGCCACGAGATCCGCTACTACAACACCTCCGAGGACGCGCCTTCCTACACTGGATTCGAATACGACACGGCCCCCTCCGCCGACCTGCTGGCCTTCGACCCCGAGGTTGTGGTCCTACACAACACGTTCCTCGGATTCCGCTGGACCGACTCTTACTTCTTCAAGTTCAAGGAGCGCTTCGATTGGATTGGTGATCTTGATTGCTTGAAGATCGCGCTGCCACAGGATGAGTACGATCACGCCGAAATTCTGGAGGAGTGGCTGATCGATTGGGGTGTGGCGCATGTCTTCACAGTCCACGACGAGATCATCCGCGCGCCGCTGTATCCATCGCTTCGGCACCGCGCCTCGTTCCACAAGTGCCTGACAGGGTACGTGGACCGGCATGCACTGGAGCTACAGGGGACCCTGGAGCCGACGACGAGCCGGGGGCTGGACATCTGCTACCGGGCAAGCCATCTGCCCTTCTGGTTTGGCAGTGTCGGACAGCTGAAGCACCGTGTCGGAGACGTTGTCGGCCTCCATGCTCGCGATATGGGCTTCCGTTGTGACGTCTCGACGCGAGCCGAAGACACGATTCTCGGGCACGGATGGCTGTCGTTTCTCGGCAAGAGCCGGAGCGTCATCGGCTGCGAGGGCGGCTCGAGCGTCATCGAGTGGCGAGGCGAGTCGCGAGCCGCCATCAGGGCCATGCTCGAGGAGAACCCGGATCTCAGCTTTGACGAGGTGCGCGCAAGAATGCCCGCAGGCTGGGACGAGCATGCGTTCCTTGCCGTATCGCCACGACATTTCGAGGCCGTGGCCACCAAGACGTGCCAACTTCTTGTTGAAGGTAGCTACGACGGTGTGCTGGAGCCGGATCGGCACTACATTTCAGTACGAAGGGATTTCTCCAACCTGGACGCGGTCCTTGAGAAGCTGCGGGATGAGCGCCACGTGACCGCTCTCGTGGATTGTGCCTACGATGAGGTGTACAGGAGCGGTGATTATGCGTACGAACGGTTCGCGGAATCGATTGATGCGGCGATCACGCAGAGCCTGGGAGACTCCGCGGGAAGGAGCGATCGGCGGGTGACGGAGCAGGGTCGGGCGGTCGACGTGCTCGAGCAGCAGCTCATCGCCTCCCGCCATGAGCGCGCGATGCTCGAGGCCAAGCTGCGAGGGGCCGAAGTGGAGCTGGCGGAGCTGCGCCGTCAGGTGGCGGAGCAGACCGATCAGTTGTGCGCCGCAAGCACCAACGGGGGGAGCCGGCACCGGGCCCTCCTGCTGGCTGGTGCCGTGGGTGTCGCGGCACTGGGCCTGCTCAGCTTCATCTCGTTCCTGATGCTGATGGCGATCTACAGGGGCCTCTGAAAGATCGATGAGCGAATCACCGAGCATGGCTCGATGAAGTTAAGGTGCGACGCAGGTTCGGGGCCTCAGAGGTCTACGATGCGCTGATCGTCGCCTGGGCCCCCGAAGACAAGGTCAGGGCGAGCCGTTGTTGAGTCGGAGGATACTGCTCCCTATGCAGGACAGTCGCTTACGCGGTCAGCATCGTCGGTCCTCGTCCACGCCACGGATACTCATGCTCGTAGCGCACGAGCCGGACGAGGATCCGCGAATCCGGTGGGTTAGCGACCTCTGCGTGGACGTCGCTAGTACGAGTATGGCTGCTCTGGTGCCTGGTTCTGATGAGGTGCGGGCCGAACAACGTGGTGCCCTGCTCGTAGAACGGTTCTCTCCGGATCCGTACCTGAAGCGGTGGGAGCGGGAGGTCTTCCATCGCGGCAGGTTCGTCGCGCGAGCCAGGCATTGGGTAGCGTGGTGGTTTAGCTGGTTTGTGGCACGTCTGCGGGGACATCTGTTGTCCCCGCTGGCGAGGCGGTTGCGTGAACTCCTGACGAACGATGTGCCGAGGTCACCCGAAAAACGACAGCGCGCGGCGCAGCACGAAAGGGTCCCGGGAGCAGACCGTGCTGAGGCGGTGGGTGACTCTAACGGCAGATCGAAGGCGGAGTCGTCGCGACGCTGGCGGACGAGATTGACTCGCCGGTGGGATGACTCGTCCGCCCGAAGGGTTTTCGATGTCTGGAAGTTCCTGCACCTGACGACCGGGGCCCTTTATCGTCATTCGCGGACGGCTGCAGCCGCTCCCCAGCTGATCGTTGCTCACGACATATTCACTCTTTTCGCCGCCGTCAAACTGCGACGTGTCTATGGCAGCAGAGTGATCTATGACTCCCATGAGCTCTGGTCGGAGGAGCTGGGCATCGATCTGGGTTGCTTCGGAAAGGCTCTCGTGCGCCGCGCCGAGGCAGCCGCAATGAGGAAAGCGGACGTAGTCGTGGCCGTAACTCCACAGATCGCCGATTACTATGCTACCCACTACGGGGTGCCAGATGCGATCGCTGTTCCCAACGCCGAGCCCCTGCGAAAACCACGCCCAAGCGTCAGATCTACGGGTGATGCGGGACCGGTCACGTTCCTGTTCCAGGGTCGAGCGGGCGAGGGCCGCGGCCTCAGGCGCCTCGTTCGAGCCTGGATGGAGATCGGAGTCGATGATGCCCGTCTCGTGCTGAGATGTCTTCCCGATGAGACCCTGTCGGCGATACGGGATGCGTTCGAGGACGAAATCCGGAAGGGTCGCGTCGAGTTCAGCAAACCTGTGGGGCCTGACGAGCTAGTCGAGGCGGCCAGTCAGGCACAGGTCGGGATCATCCCTTACCCGGGTCCGAACCTGAACCACGTCTACGCGTGCCCGAACAAGTTCTCGCAGTACATGCAGGCGGGATTGGCGATCCTCCACAACGCAGACCAGGAGTACGTGTCGGATATCGTCAGCAGTGCACATTGCGGATTGGCGTTTGAGCTGGACGATGTCGATTCTCTCCGGAGGGCCGTCCGCTCCCTGGTCGAGGATCGGAGCGAGATGGAGAGGATGAGGCGAAGGTCGCAGGAGTTCGCATACGAGACCTTCAACTGGTCCGTACAATCAACGCTTTATCGGGATGCGATCGAGCGGTCGCTCGGAGTTCGTCGAGCACGCTGATCAGCGGGTGCAGGACCTCCGCACAGTCGAGGCCCGGACTCAGGCGACCGATACGGTAGAGTTCGCCGCGGCCACCTTATCGGGTAGCAAGAGTCTTTTCTTGCGCTATCAGAAAGCTCACCGCTCCCCCTCAGGTGACCTCATGACCTCTGCCCCTTTTCGGGGAACTCCAAAAGCGGCGAATTTGAAACATCGAGCGTTGCTAACCTCTGAAGCCCACCGCCGGTGGGAGAGCTCGACCGGGAACTGGAACTCGACAAGGTCTGCGACATCTTCACGCAAATCAACAGCCGCGGGAGCATGCCGAGCCCGCTGGCTGCCCTGGAAGTCACCCGACTGCTAGGATCATGGGAGACGCCTAAAAAGCAGGACGATCATGGAAGATTGCCACGAGGTTCGCCCGCGTCGACCCCACCACCAGAGCCTGTTATGAGGTCGGCAAGGTACGAGGCAGATCATCGCCGCGCTCGCCGATGAGCGGCGAGTCGAGTCGTGAGCTACCCGGGACGTGCGCGGTCGTGCTTGCGGTCGCCCTCGGATCGGCGTGCTGCATCGGAGGCGGGGGTTCGGCGCAGTCGCCGAGCACCGATGCGGAGGCCGCCGATGTAGAACTCGCGAGTGGACAAGGCGCGCCGCTGTCGAGTCAGTACGCCCGCCCAGAAATCCTCAAGGCGGCCTCCGGTTTTCTAGACAGGCACTTCGGCACCGACCGCGACCGACTTGCGGCCCTTCCACCGGCGGAGCTCGCGAAGCGACTGACCTACGCAGTCTTCAATCACTGCACCAATACGACGCCGTACGTCGAGTTAGAGCAGCTGTTCGAAGTCTGTCGTTCGCAGTGTGCCGGTTACGTCTACGTGCTCGGCGGGCTGCTGTCCTGGTTCGGCCTGGAGACGAGACACTCTGGGCTCTACAACATCCCGCAGCAGGGAAACCACTCCGTGCTCGAAGTGGAGATTCGACCAGGCGTCTGGGGCCTCTACGATCCGACCTTCGGGACTTTCTTCGCCCCGGACCGAGGCATTGACGACGAGCCGTTCGGCATGAACTCTCTACAGTTCTCGCTGAGTCCATCCGACGCAGGGGCGCACGTTTTCGGCGCCGTTCAAGGACCGATCTCGATCGCCGCCCGAGCGGCGCTGGGCGAGCTCTTCGTTGCCGGGCGCTTCGAGCATCGCTACATGCGCCCCGAGTACTATGTGGTCGCGGAGGACTACGGCGAGGATGATCCCGACTTGCCGCTGAACCTCCGCGTCGTGATCCGGGTCAACGGGGGGGGCGGCGCGTTCGGAGCGCAGGATCCGCACATGCTCGACCGAGCGGACCAGCAGTTCCTGGAACTCACCAACATGACGCATAGCGAGAACGCCGAGCACGGCCGCGTCTCGTATCGGCTGTCGCGCCTCGGCATGAGCGATCGCGATACGCGCGCCCTGATCGACTTTCGTGGCCTTCGGCCGGGGTACGACTACGAAGTAAAGCTGATGGGTGTGAACTCCAGAGGTTCCTTCGCGTTCACGGCGGGGCTGATTGAAGGCGGCGGGGCTTTGGATCAGCGGGGGCCGATCCGCATCGCCCCCGGCCCCTACTCGATTTCCCTTCGCATAAAGCCGGCGAGCGACCGCGCGGTCCTCATGTTGGAGTCGTATCCGGACAAAGGCGACTACGTCCGCCTGTTTCGAATAGAGATCCGAGAACTCGAGCGCCGACCGTAGCAAGCCAAGGCCTGCAGCTTTCAGGCGGCGGCTGACGCTGTCTCCGCCCGCCAAGCCTTGCGGATCTTTGGCATTGAACCAGGGTCGGATGTGCCTGGGAAGGTGCTCCAGCACATTCTTTCTTGTGCATGCGACACCTCTGGATCAGCGCCCAGTTGTCGAACGTGTCGCGCACCGCCTTGTGCAGTCCCTTGGAGCCGTCGATCACGACGAGCCGCGTCCGTGCACATCGCGTCGCGATCCACACCGCCGCTTGGAAGCCGCTTCGCGGCTCCCACATAGTTCCCACCTCTCTACTACTGCAAGCACCCAAACTCCAAGCGCTCAGGTGTCCACGAAAGTGAGGTAACTCCCCACCGTCCACCTTCACCGTCGCCTTAGTTCAACGGACGACGGGACATCCCTCGACGGAGGCTTTGTCGCGGTAGTAACGGCGAATCTAAGAGCGGTGAGAATCAGTAGGTCAGGAGGGCAGTTACTCGAGAGCGGCAACTCCAGCCGGCCCTTCGGGCGGCTAAGGGGCAGCGACTCCGTTCGCCTTTTTACAGCAAGCTAGATGCGCTCTCGCGACACTGGTAGCCGGCAGCTCCAACCCTCGCCGCCTGATATGCCTCCCGTTAGGTGCAGTCGCTGCGCCAAGACGACGTAGAGCGTGAGCCAAACCGCGACAATCGGCTCTCTACTCCGAACCCCACCACAAGCGGTAAGTCGGCCGGCGGCGTCTATCCGTCCCGGTATCCGACTTGCCGACGACCACAAATTCGTGGCAATTGGCCACGATGCGCCCCTGCAGGCACAAATCAAGCGGAACTCGGCTGATCTGTTCGGCTACCATCCGGGCGTCGAGGTCGTTCATGTATCCATCGCTGCAGTCCAGAAGCTCCACGACCACCTTCTTTTCCCTGCCCCCCTCGAAGGTAAGCAACCACTCTCTCCTCGGCGTTCGCCACTGGATCCCCATCCGCTTGGGCTTCGTCTGCTCCCGATCGAGCGCATGGAACGACGGCGCCGTAATTCCGCTCTTGAGCAGCGCACCGCCATCGTCGATGCAGAGCTTTCGAATGGGCACCGACATTTATCGAACGATGCGTCTGGATGATTCGACCTTGGCGATCCTGGCCGATCTCCTCTTTTTTCCGGGCAAGGTTTCCGGCAGCCTCCGCCAGTTCCATCAGGCCGTCCAGCAAACGCTTGATCGTCAGCGGATGCACGCGGTCGCTCACCTGCCACGAATTCGTCATATCGGATTTATCCGTCTGTCCGTCATCCAAGGGGTCGGACGCCGGACATCACCCACCTCTTCGTCGCTGGCGGCACCTGTGTCACCCGTAACCCCGTATCGGGTGTCCTAGCTCACTCCGAGAAGTCTCTGCCAGATTCCCTTCAGGCGCGACCGCAGCGCTGACGGGATGATTGGCCACAGCGCGATACCAGTGACACGGGCGAGACTTAATCCCAGCTGCCACAGCAACTCCCCGACGGTTCGGTCGCGGCGCACACCGCGTAGCACGAGCTCGAGATCTTCCATCGAGTCAAATCCCATGTGCGACCCGGTAGGCGTCGTCGGCTCTTCGCGCGACGCGGTCAATCGGCTTACCAGCTTCAGTACAACTTCAAACTTCTTGTCATAGTCGTTGTCAGCAGCAAGCTCCCGGAGCTCGGCCGTTTCCGTGTCCGTCAGTGCGGCTCGACCCGAGGTGCCAATAGCGGCAGCAAACTCGTCCGCGCTCCAGGCCATCTTGATCCCGCTTCTCTCGAGCGGCGCCAGCATGTCGCGATTCGAAGCCACGACGGGGAGCCCCGTCGCGAGCATTTCAAATGTCTTGATCGGGAACTCGTTTTTCGTGCCGAAGGAATCGGCTCGGTAAGGCATCAGCCCGACGTCGGCGGTCCCATAGATCGGCGGCAAGCGGTCCGGATCAACGAGCCCGAAGTATCGGACGTTGGGCCTGCAGAGCAGGGCACCCCACCGGTTGTGAAATACCGCATCCGGAAAATACTCGCGCCCGAAGAACGCAAAAAACGTATCGGTGGCGGAGTCGGCGGCATGGCTCAACAACTCGTAGTCGAGACGGTCGTTAATATTGCCGCCGTACACCGCGATCTTGGCGTAGTCCCTGCCAGCCTCTCGGAGCTCATCGTCCGATCCACCGCGAGCGTAGAAGCTATAGTCGCATCCGTTCGTCAGCACCATGCAATCCCCACGTGCGTGTGGCTCGTACGAGTTCCGAACCCCCTCGCTACAGCAGATGGTCGTGTCCACGCTGCCAATTGCACCGCGCATGCGATTCAGGAACCACGGCTTGAGGCCCGGATGCATGAAGTAGTTTTCGGTAGCATGGTAGATACGTCCGACCGCCGGCATCAGCGACATCATGGCAACGAAGTCAGGGTTGTACATCCAGAACAGGAGTCGCTCGTAGCCGCGCAGCTCCACGTGTCGCCGAAGTTGCTCAAGCTGAACTATCGCCCTGTGAAGATAGACGTCGTCTCGCTGCGCCGATGTAACGTGGAGGATCTCGCACCCCGGAATCCTGGGCTCGTCTTCGGCAAGGTGAACGTCGGCCGGCAACCCGTCGACCGGCTGTACGAGGATCACCGGAAGGTGGCGCGCCCAGCGGCTTGCGTAGTGCCAGCGGTTGGCGCGCAGCTCGGTCTTCCAGCCTGGCCACATCAGAAAAACGATCGCGTCGGCGGCTACACGCTTGGCGTACTCAGGCATTCTTGACTCCACATAGTTGCCGATCGTAAGCACGGCGCCGGCAATCGCCCGCGCGGAGAGCTACGCCCCGACACGCGACCCTCGACCCCGGCGGCTGCGCACCTGGCGGCGATGATCCGGCGGACGGAGCGAGCCGAGAGCGGGCCAGCCTCGTTGAAATGTAGCAGGTCCTATGTGCAGGATCTGCGCAGCCGAGCCCAAGAAGTCGCCTGGAAGCGGGGCTGCCTCGGTGGGCGGGTCCCGCTTTGCCGCCTCCTGGAGGCGCGCCCGGATGTCGCGCGCGACGGTCGAGTGGTGGACGTCGAGCTGGCGGCCGATCTGGCCCCTGCCCAAGTTCTCTCACCACAGGCCGGCGCATCCCACAGAAGCGCCGCACGCTGCGGACCTACCCGGGCTGCTGAGCGGACTGTAGAAGCGTACCAGTCACCGCCGCATACAGCGCGCCTGATCTCCGAACAAAGTGCCGCGCGCGGCCGCAATAGCGCGCCTGCCTCGACTCGAACGACCGGTCGACGAGTAGCCGGAGCGTCTTGATCCGCTGATCGTGAAGCAACCGCTCCGCACGCTCGATATCCGCGTTAGCCGCGGTCCAGTCGACACCGTGACATCGCTCGGCCCGCACCCGTTCGAGCAGCTCGTCGATCCCGACGTGAGTTGCTCATGCCGCTGAAGCTCGTGCGTGCTCCTGATGCTCGCATCCTCTGGGAGGCGTGTGTCACGCACTTCCTGGATGAGGTTGGCGTCAATCCTGGGCCTTCGGGCCTTGGGGCCCGCCGATCCCGGCGCTGGTGTGGTGTCGCGGCCCGCACCAAGTGCTCGACGCGCCAGGCGTCGCGGTTGACGTAGGACGAGATCGCCGGGCTCGCGTGACCTCCGCCTGCCTCGGGATCTGAAGCCCGAGAGGCGAGGTCGCGCCGAGCGTCAAGAAGCGGCCCGTCGGCCCGTGATCGCTTCACGTAGCCCTTCAAGCAGCCCTTCGAGCTTCGCCATGCGCTCGCGCAACTCGGCTTGCCCGTGCTCCACGGCGTCGATCCGTTCGCCTAGCTTGGATTCGACGGCATCGATCCGTTCGCCTAGCTTGGATTCCACGGCATCGATCCGTTCGCCTAGCTTGGATTCCACGGCATCGATCCGTTCGCCTAGCTTGGATTCCACGGCATCGATCCGTTCGCCTAGCTTGGATTCCACGGCATCGATCCGTTCGCCTAGCTTGGATTCGACGCCTGCTACGTCCTGGCGCAGCCATGTGAACAGGCCAATCATCAGGGCGGCCAAACCGATGAACCCGCCGAGCTCGATCGTCATTCTCGACCTCCTGTACTGACTGTAGCGTAGCCTAGCGACCGCACCCCGTGCGAGGCGAGCTGTCCGCGTGCGTAGCGTGCCGGCATGGTCGGCGAGAGCCACCGGCCTGCCTGCTGCATCTCGACAAGGCTAGCACCGGAGCGGTGAGCACGGCGCTCAGGCGGTACTGAAGGGCGAGGAAAGTCGATGGAGCAGCACCGCCTGCCGCAATGCCGACGCCCGGCGTATCGTGCTGCCCCCCATGGCGCACTCTCGGAATGGCGGATGTATCCTGGAACCGCGACACCGCGTACCGATCCGGGCGACTGTCCCCGGATGCACACCGAGCACCCTGCGTGTCAACAAGAGCACCGTGATCTTCGACCCCGGCACTGCGGGCGACGAGTTCGCCGACTTCGTCAACGACTACTCGGACCGCGTAGGTACACCGAACCGGAACCCGTCGTGCTCGGGGACCTCGTCATCCACTACGAGGAGCGACGGGTGACCGTGGCCGGCCGGCCCGTTCGGCTGACGGTCACCGAGTATGAGTTGCTGCGCGTGCTCTCGGTCAACGCGGGCCGTGTTTCGACATATGACTCACTGATCCGCCAGGTATGGGGCGGGCCGTACTCCGGCGACCTGGAGCTCGTGCGCACCTTCGTGAAGAAACTCCGCCGCAAACTCGGCGATGACGCGGTCCAGCCGACCTACATCTTTACCGAGCGCGGGGTCGGCTACCGCATGGCGAGACCAAGCGAACGGTGAGAAGCCTCCCCTGGACCCGCTCTGGGGGGTGCGCCGTGGTGAGAGACGACCGGCCGAGCGCCGCCGAGTGGTTCGGC
This sequence comes from Acidobacteriota bacterium, assembly GCA_965197275.1. Taxonomy (GTDB): domain Bacteria; phylum Acidobacteriota; class UBA890; order UBA890; family WLXD01; genus DASCOT01. The sequence continues at coordinate 66,942 of CBDAMQ010000030.1, read as the reverse complement.
CTGCGCCAGCGCGGGGGCCAGTAGTGTGGGCCGTGCCCGTTGTGTGGCGGCCACGGCGCCATATGCAGCCCCGTTCCATGATGGTCGTGAACGTGGAGCCAGCCGGGTAAGTTCACCAGAGCTGGCGTGTGCCATCACCGGGATGGATCCTATGCTGGGCGCAACCGCCCCGGAAGCGCGTCGCCACGGCGCAGGCGCCGCAATCGCCCACTGGCGGTTACTGCCGACAAAGATCCGCATCGTCTCGCAGCCGAGGTTCGCGGCGCGCTCGGGGGTCCGGTCCAGGCCTCCCGCTGCCGAGAAATGGACACCGAAATCGCACGCCACTTCGGTCGCTCACGCTTCAACCGCCCGAGCTGCTCCCGCATCTCGGTGAGCCAGTGAGGCGTCGGTCAAGTTCGCGTCGGCCCAAGGCACGGCAACCGACCACCGAGCCCCCCGATCGTATTTCCCTGTTCCGGCGCACGGATTTCCCTGTTCGGCCGCAGAAATTCCCTGTTCGCCGCCAGAAAATTCCCTGTTCCGTTGCGTAGGGAATTCGGTCCCTAAGACCCATAATATCAGTGGGTTAAGAGACGTCGATCCGGCCGATTTGGGGCCAAATCGATAAAATTCCCTGTTTTTTCCCGTTTAACAGGGAAATCGGGCAGAGACGGGTTCGCTCCAGACTGGGTGCACCGCCTGCCACTTGAGCCATTGAGATTACTGCGGGAGTTATCAAGACCGCCGCCTATATCCCTTTGATTCTCAGGACATTAGCGGTACTCGATGCTGCCCCTGAGGCGAACAGAGACACCACGGTGCGCTCCGGCGCCAGCTTGCGGTGCCAATGTCTCTCGAGCCCCTTTCGGTGGTACGGGTTTTTGGCCGCTGACGGCGCCATTCAAAGACTAGGCGGTCGGAAACCCCAGACGCTGCCGCTGCGCGGTCCATTCCACAGGCAGTCGCGTGTCGCGCATGAGCTGGTTGGCGGTCAACTCCAGCGGCTGGCGGCCTTCGAGGATGGCCGCGACGATACCCGGCGCCAGAAAGCTCAACCGCAGCAGTCGGGTGGCGTAGGAGGCCACCACACCCTCGGCCTCGGCGATCCTCTGGATCGTGAGATCGGGGTTGCGGTCCAGTCGATCACGGATCCCGAAGGCGCGCACGAGCAGCCGCATCAGGCTCCGGTCCGGCCGGGGCTCGTCCCCGGCGCCGGGGACGATCAGCCTCACCGCCATGCCGGCGCGCTGGAGCACGGCGGGAACCTCCAGGGTGATGGTGTCGTGGGTGGAGGTTGATCGTGGCACCGGCCGGGCATCGGGCTCCGAGCACACCACCTCGGTGACCCGGTCCGCGGCGATCTCGATCTGGATACCACCGGACTGGATGATGACCCGGCGCAGGAGACTCTCCAGATACGCTCGGGCTTGATCCGGCTTCAGGCTCGGCCACCGTTCGGCGAGCCTCTGGGCACCGGCGATCAACGCCGCCTGGGCTGCCGCATCCGGGCACTCGCCTTCCACCACAGCGCTCACCGCGGCCGGGTCGGTGAGCCATTCCCTCAGACGGGCCACGACGAGACCCTCCAGATCCGCCGCCGGGATGCGCCACCCCTTGCGGTCGGCTCTCTTGCCCTCGATGATCAGATGGCGGGAGGCGTAATAGCGGTAGCGCCGCCCCTTCTTGACCGCATGAGTGGGCGTGAGGCCTTCGCCGCACTCGTCCACCAGCAGGCCCGTCAGAAGACTGGGCCGCCGGGAGCCCCGGCGGCGGGTGCCCCGGGTGTTGCCGGTCAGGGTCGCCTGCACCGCATCCCAGAGATCCCGATCGATGATGGCTTCATGCTCGCCGGGATAGGCCTTGTCCTTGTGGACGATCTGTCCCCGGTAGATGCGGTTTCGCAGCAGGTAATACAGCGCCCCCCGGTTGATGGGCTTGCCACCGGTGACGCGGCCGTCGCGCAGCACCCGGCGCTTGCTCCTGACACCCTCGGCCCCGAGCCGCTCACGGAGCTCCCGCACCGATCGGAGCTGACGGTACAGGCGGAAGATATAGCGGACGGTCTCTGCCTCCGGCTCGTTGACGATCAGCTTCCGGTCCTGCACGTCGTAGCCCAGGGGCGGGTTGCCGCCCATCCACAGGCCCTTTTTCTTGGAGGCGGCGATCTTGTCGCGGATGCGCTCGCCGGTGACCTCTGCCTGCGGCTAGAAGCAGACCTTTAAGGGCTGCCATCCAGCCCGTCCGGTACGTGGCGGTGCCTCATCGGCTCCCTCTCTGGACGGCGGAGGCGAGCGATCGAAGAAGCCAGCGGTGCCCGCTTTCGCAAGAGAGTGCTGCGAAAGCCGAGCTCACGCCCTCGACGATCCTGCGTGCCCTCCAGAGCAATAGTAGGATCTCGGCGATCAAGGCAGCGCGGGAGGCCATCGAAACATGCCAGCAACGACCGAATTGCTATCGCCCGTCTGGACGCATTTGACGGGAATACAGCCGGTGCGCGCCGAGGGCGTCTACCTGTACGACGACGACAATCGCTATACCGACTTCACTTCTGGAATCGGCGTCCTCAACACCGGCTACTGTCATCCGGCGGTGGTAAGGGCGATCCAGGAGCAGGCGTCCGCTCTCATCTTCGGTCAGATGAACATCGTGATCCCACCTGTTGCCGTGGAGTTGGCCGGAAAGCTTAATGAGGTAACTCCGCCGTCCCTCGACCGGTTCTTTTTCTCCAACAGCGGGGCGGAGGCGGTGGAGGCAGCGGTCAAGTTGTCCCGGTCGGCGACCGGCCGCCGCAACATCGTAGTTTTCCAGGGAAGCTTCCATGGCCGGACTCACCAGACCATGGCGATGACGACCTCGAAGACAGTCTACCGCCACAACTATCAGCCCCTGCCCGGTGGCGTGTTCGTCGCACCGTTTCCGTCCAGCTATGCGTACGGCTGGGATGACTCCCAGACGACCGAGTTCTGCTTGAGGCAGCTCGACCTCTTGCTCCACAGCCAGACGGCGCCCGACGAGACGGCGGCACTGGTCATCGAACCCGTCCTCGGCGAAGGCGGCTATGTGCCGGCGCCGCCAGCCTTCCTACAAGGGCTTCGAGCCCTCTGCGACCAGGAAGGGATCTTGCTGGTCCTCGACGAGGTGCAGACGGGCTTCGGACGCACCGGCACATTCTTCGCTTTCGAAGACGCCGGCATAGAGCCGGACATCCTCGTCATGGCCAAGGGACTGGGCAGCGGCATGCCGATCTCGGCCATCGCTTCGCGGGCGGAGCTTATGGACAGGTGGCCGGCTGGCACCCACGGCGGCACCTATGGAGGCGGCAACGCCGTAGCCGCAGCTGCCGCCAGCGCGACGATTGACGTCATTCGCGACGACAAGCTGGTCGAGAACGCCGCCGTCTGCGGCGCGTTTCTGCTGGACAAGCTGCGCGAGCTCCAGGCCGAGTACCCCGTTATCGGCGATGTGCGGGGCCGCGGCCTGATGCTGGGGCTCGAGTTCACCGCTCCCGATGGCAGCCCGGACGCCGCCACGGCCGACGCCGTGCTGGCGGAATCCCTGCGTCGTCGGTTGCTCCTGCTCAACTGCGGCAGCTACAAGAACGTGGTCCGCTGGATCCCACCGCTAATCGTCACCGAAGAGCAGCTTGCCACGGCCCTGAGCACTTTCAGTGAGGCCCTGGCGGCCGCGACTCTCATTAGCGCAGCCTCGAGTTGATCTCGCGTTCGGGTGAAGCGGGCCTCCATGAGGTCACCGAGCACCTCGATGCAGGGGCTTAGGCAAGGTGTGCCAGCTGCTCGAGGACTCACCCCTCCCGACAGGCGGCCATCAAGGCGCTGCGGAGCGCGATCAGCAAGAAATGCAGTTGTGGTTGTTCTCAGCGCCCAGCGACTCGAGCAGCGTCAGGGTTTCTGGGTAGGGCTGGATGCGCTGAACAGGACCGTTCGCCATGTCAGCGGTGGTCTGCCCCTTGCGACTCACGGCGGTGACGTCGGCGCCGTGCGATACGAGATAGCGCACCACATCCAGGTCGCCGCGCGCCGCCGCATTGTGTAGCGGTGCGTAGCCGTTGTGGTCCCGAGCGTTGACGTCGGCGCCGAGATCTTCGACCAGATACGTCAGTGCTGCCATCCAGCCGTCCGGCACGTGACGGTGCTGGTTGGCGGCGAACCCCTCGCCATAGCCCAGGCCCGTCGCGGCATGGATCGGATAGGCTGCCGGGCCTCCGATCTCTACGGGTGCCAGTCCCGACTGGTCCTCCTCCTGTTGCGAGCGACCCCGGCGACGCCGCCGTTCCGGCAACTTGATCGTCGCGACATCCGAATCGGCGCCGTAGGCAATCAGGAGCTTCATCGCGTCGACGTCAAGGGCAAAGGCGGCTCGCCAGAATGGCGTAGCGCCGGTTGCGTCCGGCAGCAGATCGAAGTTGAAGCCGTTGTACCAGAGGTGCTTCTTCAGTCGCGCGTTGGGATCTGCCCCCGCGGCTAGCAACGCCTCCATCAGCTCCAGGTACGTTGCCCGTTGCTGCATAGCGGCGTCCTGCTGCGTCGGGTAGGACGACTTCTGCATCCAGCGCGCGTTGAGCGCCAGGAACAGCGGCGTGGCGCCGTTCTCGCTCGCCAGCTGAGGATTCGCGCCGGCCTCCAACAGGATCAGTGCCAGATCGAAGTGGCCGTTCAAGATCGAGATCAGCAGCGGGCTGGTCTGGTCCCCGGCGCTCACCTGGTTGATATCGGCATCGGCCTCGAGCAACGCCAGTACCGTGTCCGTGTAGCCCTCGCGAGCGGAGTAGTGCAACGCGCTCAACCCTCCATGAGCAAACACGAGGTCGAAGAAGGATGGCCGCTCCGGGGTCCGAATCGTCGGCCGAGCGCTTGTCCACAATGCCGAGTAGGTGACTGGCTAGCACGATCATCTCCACGGCCTCGGCTCGTTCGATGGTCACGCTACGGTGGCTGTGGGGGTTCTTGTAGGACCCGATGGCGCCGGCAAAAAGATGAGCCAGCGCCTTCTGCTCCCCTGGCGGCGCTTTAGCGTTTGTCAGAGGGCCGCCTGTCCCGAACGCCTTCCGCATCAAATCGACACCGATGTCCGTATCTGCACATTGCGCGGCGTCCCGGACCTGGACTTCGACCTCTTTGAATGCTTGAAACACCGCCGTATCGTAGTCGCCCCTGAGGAACAACGCCCACACCTCTTGCGCAATTCTCGGATGAAACTGGCCACGCGGAAGCAGGCTCGCACAACGGTAAGAGCGCCTGTTCGCGTGTTCGCAGCTGTTGACCGCGTCTAGAGATGACCACATCCTCCTCACTCGGTGACCCGGGTTTGGGCACCAGAAGCCCCTCACGCTCAAGCCAGACCCACGCCTCCATAAGGGCCTGACTCAGTTCTTCCTGCGAGTCCTGCCGATACTCTCGAACTGTGTGTTCGAGACCGAAGTTGAATCGGTTTAGGCCTCGTTGTTCGGCGGCAGGAAGAGAGTTGAGGTATTCCATCAGGAAGCCGGCGAGCTCCTCAGGCTCAAGCGCGAGCACGGCCTCCGGGTCGGGAAGCGACGAATGGATGGAGCCAGGGGCCGCGCCACCTTGTCGTTCACGCTGCCGCGGTTGTGGTGACGACGCGGTTGGCCCGGATCGCGCCGTGGTAGAGGCGGCCGACTTCGAGTCCCATCGCAACGTCCGCAAAGCGCGAGTAGCTCACAGGCGGCCGTGAACCCGCCTCGAACCCGCATGCAGGGCCTAATGGGCCTGGATTTCGGCGCGTAGCTCAGGCCGCCTGGAGCGCAGCCGGGCCCGCCACCGGCGACACGGCGGCAGCGTATCTGGTGCGGCCGCGGCGTATGGACCCAGCACACGCGCCGCTGCTGGTGTCGGTGCGTTGGCCACTGCTGCCCGAAGTGGCCGAGCCCTGCGTAATGGCTGGCCTGATGCTATACGCGTACCATGCAGCTGTGCAGATAAACGGAAGCCATGAAGTCACTCGGCCTATACTGATCGGGGGCTTCAGCGTATACGTATGTAGGGGGCGCTGAGAGCCACCGTCGTGCGTGGTGCTCGGTGTGCATCCTGGGCCGCTGGTTGCCCTTGCGCACCCCGCAGGCCGGCATCGCGGCCCCGGCCGAAAAGCTCATTCGAGCTTTGCCAACTCTCAAGACCAAGTAAGCATTCGCACGAATGACGACGGCTGCTTCTATCGTCGCGTCGACCTGAGACAGGGAGGGCTGCCCGCATGGCGATTTCGCAGACCATAGAGTTTACGAGTGTCGATGACCTCTACCTGGACCCCAAGAATCCGCGGCTTGGCCGGAACCAGGCAGGACCCGATGTGCCGCAGGCACAGGTCCTTGAACTCATGGCGACCTGGTCTCTTGAAAAGCTGGGACAGTCCTTTGTTGAGAGCGGTTACTGGATCCAAGAGGCCCTAATAATTGTCCGCGAGGAACTGTATGGAGAGGACAGGCTCGTGGTCGTCGAGGGGAACCGCAGACTGGCAGCGCTACAACTGCTTCGCGACGCCATTGGTGCGACGCCATTGGTAATTCGCCTCGCACACGGACATGGGCCGAAATAGCGAACGATGCGGATGACGCGGGCGATCTTTTCAGCAGCGTCCCCTATCTCGTTGCAGACACACGGGCCGACGTCGACTCGTTCCTAGGTTTCAGACACGTGACAGGGATAAAGGAATGGGACCCTGCGGAGAAGGCCGAGTACATCGCGAAGATGATCGATGGCGGCATGACCTACCAGACAGTTATGCGGAAGATCGGCAGCAACACGCCAACAGTGCGGAAGAACTACATCGCGTATCGGCTGCTACTGCAGATCGAGAACCACACGGAGGGGATCTCGATGGAGGATGTCGAGGCACGCTTCAGCGTCATGTACCTGAGCCTACGGACGAGAGGGGTCCAGTCGTTTCTCAGCATCGACGTTGAGGCCGATGTAGAAGCGGCTCGGCATCCGGTCCCTGCAGGTCATTTCGAATGTCTACAGCCGTTCGCGCTGTGGATGTTTGGCGAAGAGGAGGGCCGAGACACGATATTTCCAGATTCTCGAAGGACTGATGACTTCGGTAAGATTCTGGAGAGCACAGAAGCGATCAATTACCTCATTCGCAATGAGAATCCAAGGTTCGAGGTCGCCTTTCGCATAGCAGGAGGCGACGAGGAAGCGATCGTAAAGCTCATCGACGAGGCCGCAGACAATATCGAACTCGCTCTAGGACGAACCCACGCCCATCGCGATTCCGAAGCTCTCAAGGACGGGGTCCGCCGCCTCGCCGAAGATGCAGACGGTCTGCTCCGCGATTTTCCGGACATCCGGGACGATATTTGGGGGTCCGCGAACTAGCGCTATGTTGACTATGCCTCCCGTCGGATTCAGCCGGTCTGCGAACAAGCACAACGTGGCGCTCGATGTGCTAGCAGACTGGATCGAGGGAAGTTCACTCCTGTTGCAGGCCCCGGTTTCGAAACAGGACGTGCGCGAAGTACTCCTCGACGAGCAGGTTTACTCGAATCAAGACTTTGCGGCAGAAATGGTCAACAACGGGTGGAGAGAAGTGCGCCGTCGCCGATCCTTGATCGGGCCGAGCTACCCGTTCAAGGTTCGTGATCGGTTGCTTAGCCCCCGATGCGACATCGATGGTTGCCCCGAATACGCGTTCTGCCTACTGCTCTCCTATGGGGGTTTCTATAGAAGCTGGGCCTGGAACAAGTGGCCGCGCGAGTATGCACTTCAGGGCGAACTCTTCGAACGACTGACAAGCTCGGCTTTGTGTACGACATGGGGCGACTGGCGGATCCGAATCACCGGATGGTCGCGCACGCATGCCACGACACTCGGCGAGGTGGTCGCACAAATTGCATCAGACCTGAGCGAAGCCCCGCGCCAGGCACCACCTTGGACTGACCAACGCAAGAAGGAGTTGGGAGTTGATCTCCTCGCGACCAGGCCTTTCCGCGACGAGAGGCCTGGAGTTCCTTTCTTCCTGGTTCAGTGTGCAAGCGGGAAAGACTGGCGCGAGAAGCGTGGGCAGCCGAACCTTGAGCAGTGGGAGAAGCTGATCGACTTCTCGGCTAAGCCACGCCGCGGTTTCGCCTTTGCCCTATGCCTTGCTTGATAAGCTTCTTTGGGAGACTGCGTTGTTCGTCCAGGGCTTAGTTTGTTCGCTGGTGTCGGCGGGCTCGACATCAGCAGCGCGCTGGCCGGCATCCGCGTGGGTCTCGCAATCGATGTCGACGAACTCGCCCTTTCCTGTCTCTCATTGGGCCTAGGCACGGACACGAGGGTCGGGCGGCTCGAGGCGCTGGATGCGGTTGAACTCGCTAGCGCCAGTGGGGTACCAACGAGCGGTGCATCGTATCTGGTCGGCGGGCCGCCCTGCACTGCGTTCAGCCACGCTGGCTTCTGGCTCGATTACAAGCGTGGCGGCAAGGACGACCAGAAGAGCTGTGTCGACGACTACGCCGACTTTCTGGAGGCACTAAGGCCGAAGGCGTTTGTCCTCGAGAACGTGCCGGGACTGCTCTTTAAGAACCACCGGCCGATCTTCAACGGCTTCGTTGGGCGCACACAGCGGCTCGGCTACACAGTCAGCTGGAAGACCCTCAATGCTGCCGACTTTGGCGTCCCACAAGCTCGACATCGCGTCTTCGTCGTCGGCGTGACCGGCTCGGAGCCGTTCGAGTTTCCAGAAGGCCCCGTTCGTTGACGAGAGCCCGCGAACAACAGCCTGGGCTTTTGACGACCTCACGGACGAAACGAATCCGCCGGAGCCCGACGAGTTCTTGACAGGCAAGTACGCACACCTGCTGCCCGAAGTTCCGGAAGGCGACAACTACCTGTTCTTTACAGAAAAGAGAGGTCACCCCGAGCCGCAGTTCGGCTGGCGCAAGAAGTACTGGTCATTCCTTCTCAAGCTCGCACGCGATCAGCCTTCCTCAACGATCCCAGCGACCCGGATCTCCAACAACGGCCCGTTCCACTGGAGTAACCGCCGTCTCCGTATCCGCGAGGTAGCTCGACTCATGGGCTTCCCGGACTCCTACCCGCTCGCTGATAGCCTTCGGGACGCGCGAAGGCATCTGGGCAATGCTGTTCCACCGCTTCTCGGCGCCGAGGTGATCTGGGCTCTACGCGTATTCCTCGGTGATGCCGACGAGGGCGTCCGACCTGAACCTCTGGGCGCCGCCCAGAACCCGTCCGCCAGCCGCTTGAGGTCAGCGTCGCCCTCGCCACTCCGCTCAAGAAGCAGGAGAAAGCGAAGAAGCGCACTGCGGCAGCGGCATGAGCCCATTTCCGCGGTATAGCTCGTTTCGGCCGTCGTCCGAGTCTGCCTCGCGTATCAAGCGCAGCGTGCGCTCGCGAGATACGAAGCCGGAGCTGCTCCTCCGTCGAGCCCTCTGGGCCAAGGGACTGCGGTATCGCCTCCATCGCAAGGACCTGCCCGGCAAACCGGACATCGTGTTTCCGCGTCAGAAGGTCGCTGTTTTCTGCGACGGAGACTTCTGGCATGGTCGTGATTGGCCAACTCTGAAGCAGAAGCTGTGCCGTCGCGCGAACCCCGATTACTGGATCCCGAAGATCCAAGCCAACATCGAGCACGATACGCGGAGCGCAAAAAAGCTCAAGGAACTCGGTTGGACGGTCATCCGCGTGTGGGAGTCCGACATCTACAAGTCGCTAGCGTCCACGGCTGAGGTTGTCTCGCGCGCTGTGGTAGCCGCCGAGTTCCGAACGGGCTCGCCACAATGAAGCTACCTGCTGTCTCGCGCCACGCGCAGCACGTCGGCGAACGCAGCACGCTTACGCCGGGAACCGGTATCGCAGAACCTCGCCATTGTTCCAGCTGCTCTCGTTCCGGAGGCACGGGAGACGCGGCATGCCTCTAAGTGTGCGGCCACGGCCGCGTGCCTCGGCCTCGGCATCAGCGTTTCAAGCGCGTCTACACGGCGATCGTGATCGCGCACTTGGCCAATGGGTATTCAGACTAGTTACCGTAGCGTCGACTCTCGGAGGGCATCGCTGCATGTGACGACGTTCGATTCGGCCTCTCGTACCGTCGTCGTGGGCGTTCCGGGCGGCCACGAAGCGTCGACGCGAAGTTACTGAGCGCGGTCGGTCCTTTTCCAGGCGCCCTTGCGTGTACCAGATCGAGCGAAGAGCAGAGCTTCTATGCAAGGAAGCAGGCTATCTTGCGACTGCAGACTGACACGCCGAGCTTATCTCCTGACGAAGCCGATGTAGACGTAAAGCGCCGCCATCCCGGCGGTGGCCACAATGCCGATGGTTCCGTAGAGGGGATTGACCTGAAGTCCCAGGCCCAGGGAGAACGCGAGATAGAGACCAATGAGGACGGGGGCGTGAGCGAGGACCTTCTTCAGGTTGGCAGCGTTTCTCACACGGATGTTCACTTACCCTTTAAAAGCGCGCCGACCGACGCCGCTCCTGTTACCTCAGTGTTACCTAGCGAGCCATTCGGCCTCCGAACAAACGGAAAGGGGATTCGGCTTCGTTTGCCGAATCCCCTTTCATATCAACGGATTGCGGGAAGTTCCCAAGGAGGGACTTGAACCCCCACGAGCCGAAGCTCACTAGGTCCTGAAATCTATCCGGCCATTTTCGGCTCATTCTCGTTCACTCCTCGCCAGTCCGTAACCCTGTACTTTAGTTTGACTTACGGGGCGAGGGCGCTCGCGTGGCTGCAGCTGATTCCGGCTGATTCCCGTTCGTTTTGTTAGATGGCTGTTAGATGGAACGGACGACCCGAAGTTCTCGGAGCGCTCCAGCAACGGGGATGAGTGCGTTCAGCCGCGCCATCGCGTCCTGGCTTTGGGACTCCAGCACGTGGCCGTATACATCGCAGGTCGTCTGGATACTGGCATGGCCGAGCTGGTCGCTGACGTATTTCAGACTCTCGCCCTGTCGCAGCAGCAGAGAAGCGTAGGTGTGCCGTAGCGAGTGGAGGCTGATGGATCCGCGCAGGCCAGCTCGCTGGCGGAGCTGTTGGAAGGTCCGCTTGTACCAGGAGCCAGGGTCCAGCGGGGTTCCAGTCCGAGTGCGAAAGACGTATCCGGTGCCTAGCGCTGGGCATGAGGCCCGATGCTCCGCCAGGACATCCAGCACCCTCTGCGGAACGTCCACGAGACGTTCGGACTTTGTCGACTTGGGCGAGGTGACGACGCCACCGTAGATGCTTCGCCGAACGTGGACACGGCCGCCGATCTTGCCGTCGCCCCACTCGATGTCGGCCCAGCGCAGGGCGAAGATCTCCCCTCGGCGTAGCCCGGCAAACAAGCCTAGGTGCACGACGGCATTCTCAGTGCGCACACCTGCCGCCGCCTTCAGGAGTGCCTCGAAGTCATCCTCCTGAAGGAAATCCGCATTGCCGCGCTTGAGCTTCAGGCGCTTCTGGCCAACGAGAGGATCATGGGCCAGGTAGCGCTGGGCGGGCTCACGAGCCCAGGTGAGGATCCCTCGCAGCAGCGTATGGAGGTTGTTGTAGCTTTTCTTGGCCATCCGACCCGACGCGATCTTGTCCGCCATCGGCGCCCGCCACTTCTTCTGCATGAGCTGCGGGGTGAGCTCATCTGATCGATAGGCGCCGAGCATCGGGCCAAGATGGACTTGCACGCCGCAGCGATACGTTGCCGCGGTCGACGCCTTGACCTCGCCCATCTTGACTCGCGTCTCGAGGTGTTGGAGCCAGGCCTGGAACACCCGGGACATGAATTCGGGCCGGACTTGCTGGAAGCTCCCGTCGTGCACCTTGGTGACGGTTTCCGCGAGGAAGAGATCCGCGTCGCGCTTCTTCTCGAAGGTCCTCCATCGCTGCTTGCCGCCGGCGCGGAAGATCAGGTCGTATCGCTTTGCCCCGGCCTTGGTCCAGCGTGTTCGAATGCTGCCTCTCATGCTCCCTCCTTGTCATCCGCCGCGGTGGACTCCAGCCACCCGCGCAACGTGTCAATACTGGTCCCGTGGGCTCGAGAGTGACCTGCTGAGCGTCTTCGCCTGCCTGGCCCCGCTCACCTTCTGAAAGCGCTGTCTCGCACCGTCCGTCAGGTCCAGCCCGTAGATGGACCCCTCGTGAGCAGACTCCAGCGTTCACTTCGGCTCTTGGTGCTGTGCCTTGATCCAGCCGAGGACCGTATCGAGTTCGGAGCCGAGAGCCTCTGCAATCGAACGGGGTGATTCGCCTGCCGCGGACCGGTCCACAGCCTCCTTGCGCCGGTCCCGGTATGCCTTCACTCGGCAGCGATCCGAGCAGTAGGTGCTGTGTCGACGCTTCCCCTCGACAGAGACCTCGAACCACTGCTTGCAGACCCGACAGCGGCGATAGGTCTTGGATGCCTCCACAGCGCGGGCGAACTGCAGCCACAACGCACCGAGGAGATTTGTCGGCATGAGCCGCAACTCCAGCTGGTCGGACTCCGGGCTGTACAGGAGTCTTGGGGCAGCGTACTTCTCCAGGCGCCTGTTGATATGCTGCTGAACGAGGAACTGCCCAGCCCTCGGTAGCGCGACATCTGGCGGCTCGCCCACGATGTAGCCGAGCAGCGACGTACGGAAGTTGTCACTCGCGATTTCGGCGACTATTTCTTCCCGCCGGTACACGAGCGCCTGGCTAATATCACCTGTTGGCGGTTCGTGGCTAATCCACTTGGAGAGTCTCTCCGGATTTTCTAGTGCGTCGGCAACATCCACGAGGTGCCGCATGGTGCGGGTCTCCGCTTCCCAAAGCGCCAAGGCTTCCCCGAATTGAGTGGGTTGAGGAACGGCTTCTTCGGGCAAGAGGAGGCTGTGTTTGTGAAGCAATACGCCGAACTTGCCGACGAAGCTCGCGATGTTGTCCCTGGTCGGATCGAGTTCTGCGAAGGCTCGAAAAGCCGCGAGTTCCTCATGTAGCGGGCGGTACTGATCGCCCCCTAGCCCTGGAACGAGCCACCATTGCCGCGGCGGCTTCTCTGACATGCCCCCGAGAACCTGCGTGGTCTTGCACCAACGAACTGGTTGCCCGCGGGTCCACCAGAAGTGGATGAGGTCGTCTGCCATGTCAGTAGCCAGATTTGACCCGATTTATTTAGTGTCGTTACGGTTATGTTACAAAAATCATCTAGAACTAACGACTGCACATGAGCATGATATTGATCACATGGCATGTAGTCAACAGTTCTTAGATAGATGTAGGGAAGTGAATCAAGTTGAACTGGAACGTCAGCAACGCGCTTGGACCCATGACCCAACTCGCTGCAGCTGTCAGCATGCACCAGGCACAGGTCTCGCTGATCGAGAACGGTCGTGCATTGCCCTCGAGCGCCCAGCTCACACGCCTGGCCAGAACTCTGCGCGTACCGGCCTGCGAGCTGCTGGCGGAGATCAAGCACACCGAGGTGCGGGAGCGTCCCTAGTGGAGTCGGCGCGACAAGACAGGCTCTTGAGCGTCCAAGAAGTCGCTCAGCGATTCGGTGTCCCGGTGTCTTGGGTCTATGCCAAGGCTGAGGATGGCACGCTGCCCTCCTACAAAGTCGGCCACTACCGCCGGTTTCGACTCTCCGAGATCGACGAGTTCCTGCGCCGCTGTCGCTGCGGATCGAGAGCAAACGATTGAGATGGCGTTCTACCGGTGCCGGCCATCGATCGCAACGCTCGAGCAGGAGGCCTGGTCTCACGAGACGGACTGTCGTCCGCGACATCGAGGGCCGAGGCTGAATCAATACGAGGCGGCCACCGAGATTGCCGACTGTCCACCAGTGAGTGCAGCGCCGCCGCGCACCGTTGAAGACTGGCGTTTGAAAGACACGGGACCACCCTTCACAAGCTTGTCGCGTCGGCTTGTGCGCCATCGGCCGTGGGATGTGGAGCGCTTCGTGGCGAAGTGGGAGTGCTACTCGACATCGGATCCCGGAAGTGCGGCGTGAGTGCGCAGGCCAGCGACAGTACCGATGTTGTCCGCGCGGTTCTCGACCGTCTAGACCGCGTGCAACGCACCGGCAACAGGTGGTCGGCGCGGTGCCCCGCCCACGAGGACCACGATCCGTCGCTGTCAACAACGGAAGGCGCCGATGGGCGGGTCTTGCTCCACTGCCACGCGGGATGTGCTGCAAAGGACGTTGTTCGAGCCCTCGAGCTAGAACTGTCCGACCTGTTCGAGCACGACGGCGCGCCGCACCGGCCACCGCGGAAGCGAACCCTCGTGAAACGGCTCGAACAGGCGATCGACGAGGGAACCGACGAGCTACCGCCGGAGACGGCCGCGGAGGATGTGGCCGCGTGGCTGCAGCGTCCAGACGGTAAGGACGACGCTGACAACAAGGATGATGGTGGACGCGGTGGGAGCGATGCCGACCCGCGCGAGATCCGCTTGGTACTGGCCGAGCTGACCGACGAGGAGTACGAGTCATTCCGGAACAAGATCGCGAAGGCGAGCGGATGGCGCGTGTCGATTGTCGACAAGCTCCGCGAAAACGCCCAGCAGGAGCTCCACAAGCTGGACGGCGTCAACGGACCCGGGAGCAGCAACGGCTCGGGGGCCTTCGTGGACGTTGAGCCGTGGCCGGAACCTGTGGATGGGGCGGAACTGCTGGCCAGCATAGCCCGGTGCTTCGCCTCGTACGTGGTGCTCCCGGAGGGAGCGGTGACCGCCCTGGCCCTCTGGGTGTTGTTCACCCACGCACACGGAACCTTTGAGGTCTCACCGCTGCTCGCCATCACGTCGCCCGAGAAGCGGTGTGGAAAGACCACGCTGCTCACGATCCTCGGGTGCCTCGTACCGCGCTCCCTCCCCGCCTCCAACGTGACGCCCGCCGCGCTGTTCCGCGCCGTGGACAAGTGGAACCCGACGCTTGTCATAGACGAGGCAGACAGCTTCCTTCAAGAACGCGAGGAGCTCCGGGGAATCCTGAACTCAGGCCACCACCGCGCCAACGCCTTCGTGATCCGCTGCGAGGGAGAGCATCATGAGCCGCGGCAGTTCTCCACGTGGGGGGCCAAGGCTGTGGCCATTATTGGCCGTCTTCCCGAGACGCTGGCGGACCGCTCCATCGAGATCAGGATGCGCCGGAAGTCCAGCCGTGAGCAGGTACAACGGCTCCGCGTCGATCGCCTCGATGTTGAACACCTACGGCGGCAGGCGGCGCGCTGGGTTGTCGACCACCTTGATGAGCTACGGTCCGCGGACCCCGAGGTGCCGGAGGGACTCGGAGATCGGGCCGCCGACAACTGGCGACCCTTGTTGGGGATCGCCGATCTTGCCGGAGGGCTGTGGCCGGAGCAGGCCCGGAAGGCCGCCACGCTTCTGCACGAGGTGAGCAGCCGGGACGAGGGCTCGGTGGGGACGATGTTGCTGGTCGACCTGCGCGCCCTGTTTCGAAGGTACGGCGCGGATCGGCTCGCGTCACAGTTCATCGTCGAGGCACTGGCGGAGCTTGAGGAAAGGCCGTGGCCGGAGTGGCGCCACGGAAATCCGATCACGACCAGGCAGCTTGCATGCGAGCTGGGGCGATTCGGCGTGAAGCCGAAACAGCTCCGCATCGACGGCGAGAAAGTCCGCGGCTACGAGCGAGGGGACCTGGAGGAGGCGTGGGAGCGCTATGCCCCGGAGGAGGGCAGTAGCACCCATCCCGCCACCGACTCATCCGGTACAAGCGGTACATCCGGTACAGACCATGCCCGGCCGACGGGGCTTGTACCGGATGTACCGGATGTACCGCTTGAAAGGATGCCTTCGGCGAACAGTTCCGGGACAGCGGCCCCGAACACGGAACCGGCTCAGGCAGATGCCGAGTGGAGTGTTTCGCTTTGAGTGTCGCAGAGCGATTGATCCTACGAGCCCAGGCGGAAGGCATCAGCATGCACGCATACGGGCGAAGGCTGCATCTGCGTGCCGCGTCCCCTCCGATCCCGGAGTTGCTCGAGGCCATCCGCGTTCACAAGGACGAAATTCTCGAAGCACTCCGGAATCACCGCCGGAGCCGATCAATCGGCTGCCTGAAGCCACCGGTGCTGATGCGGACGTGTCCCGGCTGCCACGCTGGATTGCAGCCCGATGATGAGGATCTCGCCTTGTGCAGTTCATGCCGATGGAGCGCGGAGTACCTGGCCCCGGCGAGGGTGCAGTGATGCATGCCGCCGCGATCGTACGCCGGGCCCAACGTTCCAGGTCACCGGCGAGGTCATCGGTGGTGGTCCGGGCACCGAAGGCCGAGATGTTGAGAACCTACGGCGACGAGTTGTCGAGTCGCATGGCACTGCTTAGCTGACGCTGCAGCTGCGCATCGAACGCTTTTGCCCACCTCGCCTGCTGCCGGCTCCAGTGGCTGCCGGCATCAATGGGACGGAGGGCGGCAGAATCAGCAGCGCCTCCTGAATCTACGGGCGCCGGATACAGGAGGTTCATGATCTGGGTGATGCGAGCCCGTGTCACGTAGCCCAGGCGTGGCAGGTGCGCGTAGTCCCGCACCTGTCCACGCCGGATCAGCCTCTCGATGCGGATCGCCAGCGCCACCAGCCTCGCGATGCGCGGCACGGCCCCGGGCCCGGTGCCAGGGCTGGATCCGTGCGGTGGCCGTTTCCCCGTCCCAGTCGGACTCCTCCCGCAAACTCTCATTCAGTCCACAGCTGATCGAGTTCCCAAGGGGCGCTTGCCCACAACCGTCCCCCATGGTGGCGCGCAGGGGGCCCGCAGCGAGCTGCCGGCCGGCGTCTGCGCACGCTTGCGCATGCCTGTTCAACGGGGGGCATCAAAAGTCAGAGCCACGCCAATTTCGGATACCGACCACCCCCTGCCGAGTTGTAAACAAAGCTATTTTCTGAGTCTCGATTTCGAGGGCATAAAATGACCGAGAAATGCCGAAAGACCCCGAAGCGATCCGAAGGCTGCGATGCCGAGCACATCGAGCCTGCACACCGAGCACCCGAGCGCTGCTGGGACCGCGACAACATCCAGCCGATACGCTGTTCCAAGCAGGGCAGCAGCAGCCGTGAAGCAGGCTCGAAGCATGGGACACTTAGAGGGGTGTCGGCGGCTGTCCTGGTCGATCCTGAGCGCTTACCGGGGGCATTCCTCGAGAAATGGACTGTCGATTCGCTTCCACGATGTTGGGATTTGCCAGCACGGTGGCTTCGTTGAACGCATACTCGCCGATCGAGATCTTGACTCCCGACCGAATGAAGAAAGGGACATCCAACCGCTCGAACGTGCTATCGAAAGCGAACCCGATTCGTTCACAGAACTCGAACGTGAACAGCGACAACGCCGAGGCAAGGCTGGTTTGCTTGCGTCCGTCCTGGCCCTCAAGATACGTCCCGAACCCGATGAGATCGAACGAACGTGCCCAATCGCTGCTCTCGAACCGAGGCGAGAATCTCACAGCGCCATCGAACGAACGATAGTCACGCCGCGACACAAAGCCGAGCCCCGGGTTGAAGTTGCGGCCTATGTTCGTAAATCCCAGGTCTAGGCCGAAGAGGTCGTTGCCCAGGCTCAGGTCAACCGCGCCAGCTCCGTTGCCCTGCACGCTGGCGTGGAACTCGCGCCCGCGATCTACAGGAAACATGAGCGCGACCACGCTAGCGATCCCGGCGACGACCACCGTCGCGAGCAGCAACAGACCGATGGCGATAGCGCCACAGCCAGCTTCAGTGCATCGTCGAGCAAGACCGCGAGGCGCGACGTGAGCCGGTTCATATCAGCAGCATGGGGCGAGCCTGCTTGCCATTGGTGATCGTGGCAGCCTGCTGAAAGTATAGCAAAATGAGCCCCCGCCCGGACGATTGCCCGCCGCGTCTCGGCCGGCCCTGTCTCGACGATTTCTAAGTAACTACGGGGGAAAGCGTGGCGACAACGCCCACCACCGCGTAGTTTTTTCGGGTCACGCGCGGGTTGTCGACGGTGTCACCTGCGCGAGTACCGAAGTTGGAGCGCACCGCGCACGCCACCGCGCTCGAGATGCTGCAGGGCGACGACCGCGGCCGCGCGGAGTGTCTCGCCTGTCACGCCACCGGATTCGGCAGCGAGTCCGGCTTCACCAGCCTCAAGCGGACGCCCGAGCTCGCCGGCGAGTCGATCGTGGCCACCGCACAGGCGATCTTCTCTCGCTCGCCGTCGCCGAAAATGAAGGTACGGTGGGACACCTACCTCGACAACAACCAACATTTAACCAGAGCCGGCTGCTTTCGCTGCCACGCGGGCAACATGGTCAGCGCTGATGGAAGGACGGTGTCGTCGGCCTGCAGCACGTGTCATTCCATCCGCGGCCAGGGACGACACGGCGACGCATGTGCGTACGACCCGAACGGTCTGCCGTTCGTACATCCGCCCGATGGCGAGATCATGGACACGCCGACGCTGTGCCACGATTGTCACGACGGCAGCCTCGGCTGGTAGCCGCGCTGTCAGCGCTGGGCCTCTAATCCGACGAGGTCGGCTGTGGCGCGTCCCGATCGCGCAGCATGCTGGCCACCACGTATATGAAGTCGTACTCGGTCAGCAGTCCGACCAGTCTGTCGCCGTCGACCACCGGTAGGCAGTCGGCCTCATGCTGACGCAGCATATCGATCGCCTGGCCGATCGAGGTGCCGGGCACCACCGCGGGCGGCGGATCGAGCATGATCTCCCCGACCGGCGTATCAACGGGCACTCTGTGACGAACGACGTTGCGCACCACCTCGAGGCTCGACAACATGCCGACAGGCTTGCCGTCCTCGTCCTCGACCGGCACGTGGCGCACGTGCTTCCAGTCCATCAAGTACGCCACCAGCACGATTGGGTCGTCGGGGCGCACCGTGAACAAGTCGGTCGTCATGAAGTCCTCGACGGTCAGGGTCGCCACGTCCATGCTGTCCTCCCCGGTCAGTTGTGCTCGCGGCCATTCGTGCACAGGTAGACCGTTCTCCTGATGCTCGATCGAGCACCTCGTAACCGCGGTGAGCACCTCGTTGCGCCGGCCATGATCGTGCAACCATGCAACGGACCTGAGCAGCCAGTTGGCCCCGTTGCGCTGGTGCCGGACGCGCTCCTCGACGATGCCCAGGTAGTGGTCGACATCGGCTGTGTCGACACCGGCCGCCTGAAGCCCGGCCGCCGCCCGGGGCAACAGCTCCTCGAGGATCAACGCGACCGCGCCGAGCCGACGCCCACCGAGCCAAACAAGATGTGCGCCGAGGCCGGACTCAGCGGCGCCGCGGAAGTTGGCCTTCGTGGCAGCGAACGAGATCGCGCCGCGAACGTCGTCGACCTCGTCGGCCAGCCCCAACACGGCACCGTAGAACAACGCCGCGTTGGCGACCTCGTCGACCACCGACGGACCGGCCGGCAGGGCCCGCATCTCGATGCGCAAATGCGGCACGCCGTCGGCTACGCCATAGCAGCCGCGGTTCCAGCGGTACACGGTGCCGTTGTGAATACCCAGGGCGCGAAGCTCGGGTACACCTCCTGCATCCAAGACCGCGAGCGGGTCCTCGTCGGTCGTCGCCGTAAGCAGCGCTCGGAATCGCGCCATGCTCTCCTCGAATACCTCCAGCACCGACTCATCGACCCAGTCGGTGCCGAAGTGCACCCGGGAGCTGCGCTCGCGGAGATGGAAGCTCGCCGTGCGTGTGTCGAGCGACTGTCGGAACAGCGGTATGCGTGTCTCGTGCCACAGCCGGCGCCCGAGCAGCAGCGGCGAGTTGGCCGCCGCAGCGAGCACCGGGCCGCTGACGAAGTGGGCCAGGTTGTAGAGGTGTGCGAACTCCTCCGCTCCCACCTGCAGGTGCATGTGGAAGCTGGTACAGCACGCCTCCAGCATCACGGAGTCGTGGCGCAACGCGAGCTCGTCGGTGCCCTCGATGTGCAACTCGAAGGGTCCGCCGCGCGCCTGGGCCATCGCCTCGTTCAGCGCCGCGTAGCGACGGCGTGGCGTCATGTTCCGGATATGCAGGTCGGTCGTCCGTAACGTCGGTAGGCTGCCGCCGAGGTAGACGCGCGCTCCTGACGGGTACGCCGCCCGACGCACGGTCTGCAGGCGCGCGGCGAGGTCTCGCTCCAGCCGGCGCAGACAATCGCCGCCCAGATCGAGCGGATCGAGGTTGACTTCGAGGTTGAAGCGACCGAGCTCCGTAGTGAAGTGATCGTCGTCGATGCGCTCCAGTACCTTCATGGCAACCGGGGCTGGGCGGTATTGCTGGTCGACGAGGAAGAGCTCCTGTTCGGCGCCGATGCGACGCACCCCGGTCTCGATGAGACCTGCGTCGAGCACGCGCTCGAGCGCCTGCAGATCGCGTATCACCGCCATGGTGTAGGCCGACCGCGCCGTTGCCTCCTGCAGGCCGCAGACCTCGAACTCGCCCACCGGGCGGGCCTACGCGGTGGTCTCGGCCGGATCCCGCGTCGCGTCGGCCCCCGAGGCCGACTCGCCCACGGGCTCCGCCTCGACGTTGTCGCGGTCGTGGACCGTCAGCACCGGGCACTCGCAGTAGCGCACGACCTTCGCCGTCGTGCTGCCGAGCACCGCGTGCATGAAGCCCGTGTGGCCATGGGTGGCCATGACCACCACGTCGGCGTTCTCCTCACGCGCCAGGCTGACGATCTCCATAGCGGCGTCGACGCCGCGAACCAGCCGCCGCTCGACGTTGATCTCGGCACCGAGGTGCGGCGTGTCGAGCCCCTTCAGCGCGGTGTCGGCGTGCTCCATCACAGCCTCGAGGTACTTCTCCGGAAGGCCCGGGAATCGCCACTCGGGGTTCACCGGGTCGGAGCCGTGCAGCGTGACTACGTGGACCATCAGCAGGTGGGCGCCGTATGTCGAAGCGATCGCGGCGGCGGTCTCCAGCGCACGGTTGCCGATCGGCGAGAAATCCGTCGTGAACATCACCTTCTTCGGCGCGAACGCACGTGGCTCGTCCTCGCGCGGCGACACCGTCAACACCGGACAAGGCGCCAGCCGCAGCACTTTCTCGGCGACGCTCCCCGACAGTAGATGATCGATACCGGTACGACCGTGGGTCGGCATCACGAGCAGATCTACGTCCAGCTCGGTGGCCTGGTCGACGATGACCCGAAGTGGGGTGCCGCGAATCACTTCCGAGCGCACGCTGGGACCGGCCGGCAGCTGGTCGACCAGCGTCTTGAGGCGTTCCCCAGCCTCCTCCTCCATCTCTCCATACACGTGGTCGAGGTCGAAGCTGGCGGTGTAGGAACCGACGAGCAGATACGGAAAGTTGAGGACGTGGAGCAACGACAGCTCGGCGCCGTATTGGGTCGCCAGCTCAACCGCGGGACGCAGGCCATACGGCGTTGCACCGGTGAAATCGACCGGACACAGGATGCGCTCTAGCTCGATCATGGCGATCCTCCGACGGCGTCAAGCCGCGCTCTCGATTGGAGTAGATCCATATCTACGATTATAAAGATAGCCCATGCTGCCATCGCTGCCTTGGGGGAGTCTCGCGACCCTGAGGATGGGATGGCGCCCGGTTCGAACGGTCGTTTCGGCCTGCGTCCTCGTGGTCACGAGTGACACCCCCGGCCAAGCTGTAGGCGCACCTTCCCCCGCTTGTCGTAGACGCCGACACCAGATTCACCCATCCCAGCGTCCTCGACACCACCACCACCAAGCCGCAGCGAGCTCCACGCCGCGCAACCCTGTGCACGTCTGTGCACGTGTATGCACCAGGGGGCCTCGAAAGCTAGTTCCGAGCCCCTGGCGGATACCGTCGGCCCCCTCCCGGCTTGTAAGTAAAAGTATTTCGCACCAACCTCAGTGCATAATCCACGCATAAAATGACCCGCTAAATGAGAATCGAGCCCGAAGCGATCCGCCGGCTGCGTTGGAACCGCCGGTATCGACGGTGGCGCGCCGGAATCCTCCGAGACGAGCCGTTGTGCCGTCCTTGCGCCGAAGCGGGTTTCACGGTGGCCGCCGAGCACATCGAGCCGGTGCACCTGGCTCCGGAGAGCTTCTGGGACCGCGACAATATCCCGCTCGCCGGCGAGCCGCTCAAGCTGTTGCCGTTCCAACGCCGGATTCATCTACGGGGTGATGCGCAACGACGTGGCGGCGCTCACGATCGCCCGGGGCAACGGCAAGACGACTCTGATGGCGGCGCTCGCGGCGGCGGCGACGGCAGGACGACCTCTGCTCGCAGCTAGCGGTCAGATCGTGCTCGTTGCCGCCTCGCTCGGTCAGGCTCGTCTCGCGTTCGGCCATGCGGTCTGGTTCCCGCGCCCGATCATCGATCAGGACAAGAAGGGGTGGCACGTGATCGACCACAGCCACGAGTGCCGCATCGAGCATCTTGAAACCGGCGCGGTCATGCGCGCCATCGGATTCGGATCAGACCCCCGTGGAGCGCATGGACTGGCGCCGGTGCTAGTGATCGCCGACGAGCCTGCACAGTGGCCTCCCAATGACGGCCCTCGAATGCGCGCCGCGCTGGTCACCGCGCTCGGCAAGCATGACAACTCCAAGTTCATCGCCCATCGGCACCAAGGTCGGACGACTCGCACTACTGGTTTTCCGGATGCTGGTCGGTGGGCCTGGAATCTACGCACAGCCGCACGTGGCTTCTGACGGAAGCTCGGACTTTTCGAGAAGGTTTAGTTCGTAAGACGGACCCGGCACTGGCGCACATGCCGGCGCTGTCGAAAGCGATCGACCGCGAGAAGCGAGTCGCTGCTGAGAAGGGCGGCCAGGATCTCGGTAGCTGGCGGGCGTTTCGTCTGAACCGTGGCACCCCGGAGGCCGGCGCTGTTCTCTGATGCTCCAGGCACTTTCGGCCTCCTGCAACAGGATTCAGGACCTCCAGGGGCTTGGTTTAGCCAAGCGAGCCTTCTAGACAAGCGATGGAAGCGAGGGTGGTCAGCACTGGTCGCGGAACTCGATTCACTCGAGAGCATCCTAATGGAGCTGCGGCAGGGCACGTGACTAGGATGCGCATGCAGGGTTTCTGCGCGCATCGCGATGCTAACCGTGGGCCGTGCCCCGAGTTTCGCGACTGGAGTTACCCCGTTTCGGTGGACAGTTGAACGCTTGGATTTGAGGTCGTAGCAGTAGTGCGGTGGGAACCTGTGGGAGCCGCGGAGCGGCTTCCAAGTGGCTGTGCGGATCGCGAAGCGATCTGCATGGACACGGCAGTTTCCACCGCCGAAGATCGGGTCTCGGAGTACCTCCTCTCGTAGACGATCGGGGACACGTTGTCGAGCGCGGAGTGGCGACGGCGCGGGTTGTAGAACCCCTCGATGAACTCGAACACTGCCATCCGCGCTTCGGCCTGGCTCTTGAAGCGCTCCCGCCACAGTAACTCCGTCTCGAGCGTCGCGAAGAAGCTCTCGGCCAGGGCGTTGTCGTAGCAGTCGCTGAGCTGACCCGGTCGAGGGACGCACGCGGAGTTGACGGCACCGCTTGCCAAAGGCGATCGAGGTGTACTGCGTGCCCTGATCGGAGTGGTGGATGACGCTGTCAGGACGGCGTTGCCAGATCGCCATGTTGAGTGCTTCGAGCACCAACTCGGCGCGCAGGTGATTGGCCATCGACCAGCCCACCACCCGACGACTGAAGGCATCCATCACGATCGCCAGGTACAAGAACCCAGACCATGTCGACACGTACGTGATGTCGGCGACCCAGAGACGATCGGGCGCATCGGCCGTGAAGTCCCGATTCACCAGATCCGGTACTGGCCGTGCATCGGAGCCTCGACGCGTCGTTCGAACACGGCGCCGTCGGCTGACGCCTTCAAGCCCTGCCTGGCTCATCAGACGAGCCACTCGCTTACGTCCCACCCGGACACCGTCGGCTGCCAGTTCGGCATGCACCCGGGGCATGCCGTAGGTGGCACGGCTGGCCTGGTGGATCGTCTCGATGCGAGCTCGCAGCTGAGCGTCACGTCGCGCTCGAGCGCTGATCGGGCGGTCGCGCCACGCGTAGTAGCCGCTGGTGGAGACCTCCAGCACTCGGCACATCGTGGCGATCGGGTAGCAGGCCTGGCGAACTCTCACGAACCCGAAGACTTCTTGGGTACCGTGCCGGTCTCCCGAGACAACCAGGCCGCGGCTTTTGCCAGGATCTCCCGCTCCGTTTTCAACTGGCGGTTCTCTCGGCGTAGCCGTCGTAGTTCTTCTCGGTCCTCGCTCGTCAGCCCGTTGGCACTGAGCCCGTCATCTCGGTCCGCTTGCTTGATCCATGTGCGGATCGTCCAGTACGAGGGCTCGAACTCCTCGGCAAGCTCCTGCACGCTGCGCCCTGCTCGCGCCAGCTCAACGATCTGCCGGCGAAACTCGGGCGGATACGGTGGTCGTGTTCTTCGCATCGCGGACTCCTTTGGCCCCTGGAAACTGGACGCATCGAAGCGAGAAAATCTCCGTAATCGAAAGAGGAGGAGAAACTCGTGAAGAGGTCCCGATTCAGCGCCGCGCAGATCGTCACGGCGATCAAGCAGGTGGAGCTGGGGGTACCGATCCCGGAGCTGTGCCGCAAGTACGGGATCAGCCAGCAGACGTTTTATCGGTGGCGCAGCAAGTACGGCGGGCTGGCCCCAAGCGAGCTGCGACGGCTCAAGGAGCTGGAGCGGGAGAACGGCCAACTCAAGAAGCTGGTAGCCGATCTGAGCCTGGACAAGCAGATTCTCCAGGATGTGCTGGCAAGAAAAGTCTGAGGCCCGCGCGCAAGCGCCAGCTGGTGCGTCGAACCCGACAGCGGTACAAGATCGGGACGCGCCGCGCGTGCGGGCTGATGCAACTTCAGCGCAGCAGTTTCTACTATCGGCACCGAAAGGATCCGCAAGAGGCACTGCGACTCAGAATCCGCGACCTGGCGGCGGCTCGGCCACGCTACGGATATCGGCGATTACATGTGCTGTTGTGCCGGGAGGGCTGGAAGATCAACGCCAAGCGAGTGCTACGGCTGTACCAGCAAGAGAGCCTGCAGGTACGAACGCGACCCCGTCGACGAAAGGTCGCGGCGCGCCCGCGGGCTCACCTGCCGGCACCGGAGGCACCCAACGAGCGGTGGAGTCTGGACTTCGTCAGCGATGAACTGGCCAACGGCCGGAGGTTCCGCGTGTTCACGGTGATCGACATCCACAGCCGCGAATGCCTAGCACTGGAGGCGGACGTGTCGCTGCCCTCCAGGCGAGTCACGGAGGTGCTCGAGAAGGTCGTGGCGCAACCAGGTGCGCCGATCGCCTTGACGCTCGACAACGGCACGGAGTTCACTTCCAACCACTTCGACGCTTGGGCCTACACGGCCGGTATCCAACTGGACTTCATCAGTCCCGGCCGACCGGTCGAGAACGGCTACATCGAGAGCTTCAACGGCAAGCTCAGGGACGAGTGTCTTGGGCGTGAGCTGGTTCCTGAGCCTCTCCGAGGCTCAGGAACAGCTGCAGGCCTGGCGCCGCGACTACAACGAAATGAGACCGCATTCTTCCTTGGGGAATCTGCCGCCGGCTGTGTATGTCCAACAGCTCCAACAGGTTGCCGAAGGATGATCACTCCAACCCCGAGATCTTCTCGTTCTGATGTGTCCAGCGTTGGGGAGCAGCTCAGGACTCCTTTGGCCCTAGCCATAAGGTGTCCACGAAACCGGGTCAACTCCAGCGGAACACCCTGCCAGCCGTTCTCAAAGGCGAGTTACTGGACGGATCCAGGTGCTGACGCCCGTTATCGCCGGGCAAGAGCCCGCGGCGAGGACGCGCCGAAACCAGCTCCGATCACCGAGCCAACCCCGGACGCACGACGAGACCTTCTAGGCGAGTTTCGTCGGCTCGTAACCGAATCCAGGGCAGATGGTTTCGTTCTTGAGAATGTGCAAAGCCTGCTACATCCGCGAAACGTCGCGACCTTCAAACGGCTACTAGCGGCGTTCCGTGGTGCCGGCTACTGCCTGTGCGTTGCCAAAGCCAATGCCGCGAACTACGGCGTTCCGCAAAAACGAAAGAGAGTCTTTGTTCTCGGCTGCAGGCATCGCCGTCCTTGTCAGCCACCGATTACACATCGTGTTGCAAAGACGGATGCTACCGAACTGCCAACGGCTCGCGGTGTAGGACCCACCATCGCGCCGTTCGCAGCTCCAGAGTTCTCCGAGGATGGCGAAGCCGTCCAGGGTGCGTACGCGGATGCTCTCTGGGAGATTCCTCCGGGTGCCAACTACAAGCACCTGACTGCTTGGGCGGGTCATCCTAGACCCATTTTCGAGGCTGAGAGCCGCTTCTGGAACTTCTTGCTCAAACTCCATCCGTCAGCACCTTCGTGGACTCTCAACGCCAACCCCGGTCTGTGGGTGGGCCCGTTTCACTGGGACAATCGCCGCCTCAGAACCCCTGAGCTTGCCGCCATCCAGACGTTCCCAAAACAGTATCGGGTCTCAGGTAGTCGACGGCAGCGGGTACGGCAAATGGGAAACGCGGTTCCGCCGCACCTGGCTAGGCCAATGCTCGAGGCAGTTTTCGACGCACTGCGCTGGTAATCAGTGCGCAGACGGTTCCCATCTGCAACGAGTTCGCGAGGACGGCCTCGAGCTGAACACAGCGAAGTTAGCTCCTCGCCTTGAGATATAACCGAAAGTTGTGGATGGGAGGAAAAAGAAAGGCGGCGTAACCTTCGCTGGAGTTCTTCAACAACCAGCACCGGCTGTGGAGGCCGGACAAGGAGACGCCACCCATGCTCAAGGTTATCGGCGGGACTGACGGTGAGGAAGGGCAGCTGACACTGGACGTGGACGAGCTCGCCCGACAGGGCGCGCTGCAGATGCTGGCGGCGGCGCTGGAGTGGGAGGTTCAGGAGTATGTCAAGTGATATGCCGGGCAGCTGGACGAAGCGGGCCGTCGGCAAATCGTGCGCAACGGTACAGCTCGGGCACGCAAGATCACGCTAGGGTGCGGAACAGTTCAGGTAGCCGCGCCGCGGGTGAACGATAAGCGGCTCGAGGAGCAGGGACTGCGGCAGCGGTTCAGCAGGCGGATCCTGCCGCCCTACATGCGGCGCTCGCCGAAGGTAGCGGAGGTGCTGCCGGTGCTGTACTTGCGGAGGCCTGTCGACGGGCGAGTTCCGAGAGGCGCTGCCGATCCTACTGGGACAGGAAGCGAGCGGTCTGTCGGCATCGGCGATCTGCCGGCTGACGAACGCCTGGAGCGCCGAGTACGAGGCGTTCCGGAAGCTGAATGTGTCCACCAAGCAGTATTGACCCAAACCCCGGAAACGGTGCCAGGTTGATGTTTAGGAAATCGGTGTTGCGGGCGCTCCGAGACACCGCGAACAGAAACGCAATGACCAAGAACAAGAAGAACGCGAACATCAGCGGGGAGACCATCGTCCTTATCCTTCTAGGGGGCGATTTGGGGCGAGGGGCTAAAGTTGAGAGTAGTCACCTCCGCCATGCGGCACAAAACCAACTGGCCCGTCCGGCAAGGGAATCCGCCAACTACTAGGACCACCGGGAGTACTGAAATGGAACTTACAAGGAGAAATTCGCAAGTGCGATTGGGGCGCGCCGCATTGCTGCGTGTGCTGTCCATGACCGATCAGGCAGTTATTAGAAGGCGTACTTTAGGCTCATGCTGAGGTCGAACATGGCGATATCGTGGCTCGTCATCCAGCCTTGCACTGGCTCGCTTCCATCACGTCGCACGTTAGGCTCGTGACTGCGTAACGGGTCCCAAACAGTGGCATCGGTGAGGGACGAGTAGTTGACCCAGCGGCCCCGGACGCCCAGCGATACTCGCTCGGTGAGGGCATAATCAGCACCGAGCAGCACCTGATAGCCGAACAGCGTGTCGCTGAGTTCGCTTTGCGCACTGCTTACGGTGCCAGCCAGGTTCCGGCGGAACACAGCTAGCTGGGCTTCGGATTCAAACGGGAAGTCTGCGCCCGTGATGATCTTGCTCGGGTCGGGGTTCCTCGCCCAAACGCTCCCGAAGTCCACATCGGTAAACCCGACTCCGGCACCAACCCCGACATAGGGGGTGAGCCGGCTGCTGTTGACGAAATCGAAATACAGGTTCCCGAACAGGTTGTGTGAGGTTAGGTTGCCGAGACGTTCCTCGGCCCGTTCGATCTCTTGCCCGAGCTTGGCGAAGTTAACCCCCGCAGCGCTCGTAACCGGCGCTGTCTGATCGTACTCCGAGTTGTGGAAGAAGTACTCCAACTCGAGCCGAAACCGCCCCCCCAGACGATAACCGAGCGCCCCGCCGGCCGCAATGCCCTTGGCCTTGTCAAACACGCTCTTCCAGGTATCCCCCTCTCCGCGAGCGGCCGTCGTGCACCGCTCTCCGCCCAGCAAGTACCACGGGTTGAGGAACTCGTCGCACGCGCTTTCCCGGTCGTCGCTGTCTCCGATTAGATCCATCCCCGAGGCGAAGCTAGCGCCCCGCTCGCTGCTCATATAAAACCCACTGCTCGCCTGTGCCCAGGCCGGGCCAACGCCAACGCCGATAAACGCGACTAGCAGCCCGCAGGTCCGAAGACTCAGTGCTCTGGAAGACTGTCTGTGCATGGCTTCCCTCCCCGATGCGCATCGTGACCTTCTCGTTCGGCGTGAATCTTCTCTATGATCACACACATGAAGACACGCGCCTCGACTGCTGACCTCGTGGCCGCAGTCCGTGCCCTGCACCAGCGGGACCGCGTACGGCTCCTCGACGACCCGTACGCCATTCTGCTTTGCGGTCGATACATGCGCTGGATTGTGCGCATTCGTCCCGCCAGCTGGCTCATGGCGCACTGCGTGCTGCGCGCCCTCCAACCGGCCGCGCTCGGGACACTGATCCGGGCGCGTTACGCCGAACAGGCGCTAGAGGCCGCAGTCGTGGCTGGCATCACCCAGTATGTGATCATCGGGGCGGGCATGGATTCGTTTGCCCTTCGCCGGTCCGATCTCATGCCACGCCTTCAAGTGTTTGAGATCGACCGGCCAGCCATGCAGAAGATCAAACAAAAGCGTCTCCAGCGAGCCGGCCTGGATATGCCGCGTGGATTGCATTTTGTACCTGCGGATCTTGAGCGAATTCCGGTGATGAACGCTTTGTCCGAATCGGGGTTCGAACCAGCAAGAAGAGCGTTCCTGTCCCTCCTGGGGGTTATCTACTATTTGCCGCGGGATGTCCTTGCCTCGACAGTCCGCTCTATTGTGGGCGGCGTGGCCGCCGGTTCGCAGCTGGTTGTCGATTACATGCTCGACGCCGGCTCCGCGTGGCCCGAGCACCGGAAAAAACGGGCACAGATAGAAGCGTACGTTGCCAAGCGAGGAGAGCCGGTGCGAAGCGACTTCAGTCTGGCTCAGATGAGTGCGTTGATGGCTGAAGAGGGCTTCCGAACCATCGAGGGAATCACCATGATGGACCTCGGTCACCGGTATGCTGAAGACTGTGGTCCTCTGCCGTTTGAGATTCCGGGCCTCTTTGGATGCGGACACTTCCAAAAGTAGGCGTCGACATATACTGAGTTCAGGTTAGTGAACCCCACGTTCACGTACGATTGCATGCGGAGTTCCACGCTCTTGTCAGGGCCGCCAAGAGCGTCCTGAGTTCGCGCCGGCGGCCACGACGTCGCGCGGGCGCACGTCTGGCAGTCTTCTATGACGTCCGGCGCACCGTGACGTCGCCCACAGGGTGCCCCTGCGCGTCGACCTTGAACTTCTGCATCTCCTTGCACTGCCCCTTGTCCTCGATCTGTTTCAGGAGCCAGTTGTAGCCCTCGATGAGGATGCCCTTGAGCACGCGCTTCTAGTCCACGAGTTCGCCGGCCAGATCGTCCAACTTCGCGCACCCGTTGGCGGCGGCAGCGGTTTCGACATTTTCGACAGCCACCTGAACTACACGCACGAGGGCGTCGATGAGACTGACGTGACCCGGTGCCCTTGTGGCGCACCGCCGCCATCTTGTCGCGCGTGCGCTCGGAGATGATCTCGTCCGCGGGTCGAACCCAGAAACGGTTGGCGCCGCCGCGCCGCGGACAGGGGCCGTGCCACTCGCGCCCGACGCGGCGCAGATCGAGGCGCGCGGCGGCGCCGAAGCCCATCACGCCCCATCGTCCGATCCCGTCCGAGGTACCGTCGGTGTCGTACAAGTCAGGTAGAAACCCGAAGGCGTGACCCATCTCGTGGGCCACGAGGCCGATCGTGGCGGTGTGGTCGCTGGGCCTGGACACGATCGCGTGGTGCTCACCGAACATCTGGTATCCGTGCCATTGGGAGCCAGTGCCAACAATGGTGCCGTCGAGCGTCGGTGCCGCCTCGTCTGGAAGGCTCCAGGCATGACCCCACACCGAGGGCAGCTTCGAGGCGCTGCCGCCGTACGAGTTCTCATAGCCAGCCAGCACAATGATGATCGACAACTCGTCGGCCTGTAGCGAACCGCCGAATCTCTTCTCGGGCGCCACATCAGCGGCAAGAAGCTCACCACGATGCCCTACGAGGTCATGACCAAGCGGGATCCCGACCTGAACCGGGCGCCGGTGGCGCTCAAGAGGGTCAAGTTTCGCAAAGCCCAAGGCCCGCAGAGTGCCGTTGTGCGAGATCAAGCACCCGCTGGTGACCGACCACCCCGACTACGACGTCGTCTCGTACCGGTACGTATGGAAGGTCGACGACAGGGTAGTGCGCGACGTCACCATCGCGGCGCACTCCGACGCCCTCGCCACCGACCTGTTCGCCAAGGGCGACCGCCTGGAGTGCACCGTGACGCCGACGGACGGCGATCTGCAGGCGGCCAGCAAGACGGTCAGCGCCACGGTCAAATAGAGAGTTTGCCGTCCTCGCCGCGCGTCAACACGTCCAACGCGATGCAGATGCCGTAGCGATGCGGCGCGGTGTAGATGATCCCCGTGATGAAGGCGGCGAACAGCGCCACGATCAACCGCGCGTCGCGCGGCAGCAGGTCGAAGTAGATCAGAGCAATCGGCGGCAGGATCAGCGCGCCGCGATCGATCACCAGCAGGAAGGCCCAGGGATCGCCAGGGTTGATGAGGTAGCGGAGGCCGCAGGTGGTGCAACCGTCGCGCACATGATTCCAGCGGCGAAACAGAGGCTCCCGGCCGCAGCGCGGGCAGCTTCGTCGGGCGCCGTTGCTTATGTACCTGACCCAGCTGCGTTTTGTGATCGGGGCGTTCATGGTCAACTCAGCGCCGTTGCGTCGCGCGGATCCGCATGAGTCAGATCAAGGGCGGTAACAGGAACCAGCTGCGCGCCTTGTAGGCCTCGAACTCCGGGTAGCGCGCCAGCGAGCGATCCTTCTTGGGCATGTTGGGTGTCCAAACTGACTGCCACCAGGAACAAGGCTATCACCACCACCGGTAGCCAGTGCATGGGGAGCAGGCCGAAGCCCAGGTAGATGAACAGCTCGCCAGATTAGTTCGGGTTGCGGCAGCGGGCCAGAGGCCGGTGCGCACGAGGTGTTCGGGGCGCAGCTGCAGGGCGATGTTCTTCTGCATGTCGGAGGCGAAGTGCAAGACTCGCCGAGTCCCCACAGCGTGATGCAGGCGGCGGGGTACCAGTGGGGAGGCTCGACGCGAGCGGAGGTCACGATCCACGGGGCGATCCAGTAGAGCAACAGCCCGGCCCAGATTATGAGCCCGTAGGCGACTGCGCAGCGCTCCTCCCAGCTCTTGTCGGGAAAGGACCGGCTCTTCCAGACCCAGAGCAGGCCGCAGGTGCCGTGGGCGCGAGGTAGATCTAGGCGGTGACGCTGTCCCAAGAGGAGTGCCAGGCCATCATGCCGAGCACGGAGGGACCGGTGGCGATCTTGTAGGTGTCGATGAAGTGTCGCTGCCTCATGAGCTGCGCCTGCACCGGGCTCAGAAGTTTCCCCACGATGCACCGACGACCCCGACTACGATGTCGTCTCGTACCGGTACGTGTGGAAAGTAGACGGCAGGGTCGTGCGCGACGTCACCGTCGCGACAGCACCCGGCAACACCACGAGCTGAGTGTCCGCACTCGCGGCCCGGACCCGCTGCGTAGAGGGCAGCTGCAATCTCCTCTATTCGCTCCGACGATGCTAGGCGACGGACCCATTCGCCTGGGATCCCATCCCGCCGGTAGTAGGCCCCCGCGATCTGCCCGAACGAGAATCGACATCTGACGCGTTCATGGTCCGGCCACCGAGTCACCATGCTCAGCAACACGGCGGATCGCGGCAGAGCGTTCCGGGGCACGAAACACCTCGCGTTGGTGCCAGGCGAGATGACGCGGGTCAGGCAGCAACTCCCGCGACTGCGGGGCACGCACCACAGTTTCATGCTGGTCCAGCAGCCAACGTGCGATCCAGCTCGTGCCGTGGAGCTGCATCGAGACGACAACGCGCAGATCGTCGTTCACAGTAATCCCGCCTCGGTCCAAGACCTTGTGATGAGGCGTGCACAGCGCGAGGCCATTGGGCACGACGTCTGGCTCGCGGTTCTGTTTCCAGCGGATGTGGGCAGCCTCGAGCGCGACATCCTGAGTGCCCGAGCCGGACGCCGGTGGACGGCGAGGCGCGTCCCCCGGATGACCCGGGACTGGCGACCGAGCGTGACGCCGGCACCCTGCCCGTCACCCCGGACGCATCGGCATCGGCACTCGATTGGGCGCCACCAGGCGTGTTCACCTCGCCCTGGAGCCGTACTTGTAGCGCCGCGCCCGCTTGGCGACGGGGCGCCGCCGCCCCGTCCTTCGGCGCGGCCCGGCGACCCGCCTACCAGCCTATCGTCGCCCGTCCGAGGACCCCGTTGTCCGTGCCGCCCTGCCGCGGGCTCTCGCGACCATCTTAGGGTACGCGGGTCGCTCGGGCGTTGCGGCGCGGGGGATTTTGGCCGACGAAACCCTCCATCTTGGGATACTTGCGCCCCACCTTGGGAACTCGATCAGCCGGTGCACCCGAACGCGTTCGGTGCACGCTGGATCCGGCCGAGACCACCGCGTAGGCTCGCCCGGTGGGCGAGTTCGAGGTCCGCGGCCTGCAGGAGGCAACGGCGCGGGCGGGGGTAGGCTACTCGCGCGCGCCTGTTTCATCGGTGCCGGTGCGCGCACCGAAATCGTCGACTAGACTAAAGAACGGTATCCGACGCAATTACCATCGAGGGTTCCGGAATGGGTCAACGACTATTGGGCACCGTTGCCATTGCGTTGATGGTTGGCCTTTCCCTGAGCGCCGTCGTTCCGCACGTGCACGGGGCGCCTGAGGACGGATGCCTGTGCCAGTGTGACACAGGCTCCGCCAGCTCGGCGATGACCGCCAGCGCGCTGGGCCACCCGCGCCCGGCTTCCGGGCATGCCTCCGCACCCCAGGTCGCCTCCTCCGCGCCGCTCGCCGCGGCGCCGCTGACTCGCCGCGGACCACCCGTCTTTGCCTGATCGCGACGACGCGGCGAGTCGCTGACTCCGCCGCGATTGTCCCTGCGATCTGAGGTTTCGAGCAGGGAGCGCGGGCCGTAGTGCCCGCGCCCTATTCGACAACGCCGTACTCGAGATCCACCGTCGGACCGCGAGAATCGGCGCAGGCAGAGACGACTTCAATGAAGAACCGTTTGGCGCCCGTGGCGCTAGCTGCAAGCCTTATCCTCATGCCCTCGACGTCTGCGCTCGCCCAGGAGGCGGGCAGCATCGAGGGCACCGTGACTCTAGAGAACACCGGCGCCGCGCCGCACGGCGCGCGCGTGATGATCATCAACTTGGGGCGCTCGGTCCTCAGCGACGAGGACGGGCGGTATCGGTTCGACGGCGTACCGGCTGGCCAGCATCAGCTGCTGGCGGTGCGGGAGCACCTGCAGTCGGTGCGTCAGACCGTCGAGGTCGGCCCCGGTGCGGCGACGACCGTCGACTTCGTGCTGGCGCTTACAGCGGTCCACGAGGAGGTTACCGTCACCGCCGCGGGTCGGATCACCACCGCCTTTGATGCCTTCAACACGGTACAAGCGCTCGACTCCATCGACCTGGCGCAGAAAATGGCAGGCAACCTGGGTGAGCTGCTGGAGAACGAGCCCGGCGTTGCCAAGCGCAGCTTCGGGCCCGGCTCGAGCCGTCCGATCATCCGCGGCTTCGACAACGACCGGGTGCTGGTCATGCAGGACGGCGTCCGCTCCGGTGACCTCTCGAGCCAGTCCGGCGATCACGGCGTCAGCATCGACCCGGGGGCGCTGGAGCGCATCGAGATCCTCAAGGGGCCGGCCACGTTGCTGTACGGGTCGAACGCCATCGGCGGCGTCGTCAACGCGATCTCGCCGCAACAGCAGCTCTACGATGACCCACCGGCCGAGCTGCGGGGTCAGGTCAACGCCGACCTCGGCTCCACCAACGAGCAGGCGGGTGGCAACGCCAACTTCCAGGTTAGCAACGGCGAGCTCATGGCCTGGTTCGGTGGCGGCGGCCGCCGCACCGGCGACTACACCACGCCCGAGGGCGCCGTCGAGAACTCGCAGACTGAACAGATGAACGGTCGCGCCGGTTTCGGCTGGTTCGGTGACCGAGGCTACTTCTCGGTCAGGTACGAGATCGAGGACGGCAGCTACGGCATTCCCTTCGCGGGCGAGCTGCACGGACACCATGGGGAGGAAGAGGGAGAGCACGAAGAAGAAGAGGGAGAGCACCATGGGGAGGAAGAGGAGGTCCTCATCGACATCGACCAGCGGCGGCAGGTAGTAAACGTCGAAGGAGGGCTGCGCAACCTCCAGGGCGGCTTCATCGATGGCGTGAAGGCGATCTTCAGCTACGTCGACTGGCAGCACCAAGAGATCGAGAACTTCGCGGATACCGGCGTGCGCGAGGTCGGCACCGAGTTCGACAACAAGCACTACATCGGACGGATCGAGGTGCAGCAAACCCCGACCGGACGGCTCCGGGGGCAGTTCGGAGCGTGGGCTCAGCGCCGTGACTACGTAGCCACCGGGGTAGAAGCGCTGGCTCCCCCCACCCAGCAGGATGCCTTAGCGGCCTTCGCCTACGAGGAGATCGCGCTCGAGGGCTGGAGCTTGCAGCTCGGTGGCCGCATCGAGACGAACACGTACCGGCCGGAAGCCTTGGAGCGTGAAGTTGGCCACGCAGACGAGGAAGCGGACCACCACGACGAGGAAGCGGACCACCACGAAGAAGCGGACCACCACGAGGAGGCGCCCGAGGTGCGCGATCGTACCTTCACCGGCTTCTCGGGATCGGTGGGCGCCCGGGTGCCGTTTGCCGACAACCGGGCGGCGTTGGTGGGCAACTTCACGAGCTCATATCGCGCGCCGGCGCTCGAGGAGCTGTACAACTTCGGCCCGCACGTGGGGAACCTGGCCTTCGAGATCGGCAATCCCGATCTGGAGCACGAGCGCTCCAACGGCGGCGAGGTAAGCCTGCGCCTCAACACCGGCAAGGTGCATGGCCAAGCGAGCTTCTTCTACTACGACATCAGCAACTTCATCTTCGGCGCGCCGACGGGCGAGGTGGTCGACGGGCTGATGGAGCTCGAGTATGAGCAGGGCGACAGCCGCTTTGTTGGTAGCGACTTGGCGCTGAGCTTTCATCTCGACGATCGTTGGCGCCTGCACGTCGGCGGCGGCGTGGTCGACGCCAAGCTCCAGGACACCGGCGAGTCGCTGCCGCGTATCCCGCCGTTGTCCGGACGCCTGGCCCTCGACTGGCTGCCGGTGCAGGGGCTACAGATCCGTCCCGAGCTCGTCGCAGCCGCCAAGCAGGACGACATCTTCAGTACGGAGATCGCGACGGCTGGCTACGCCGCGGTGAACTTGATGGCGTCGTACACCATCGCCGGTCCCAAGATGATGCACGTGTTCACGCTCAAGGGCACGAACCTCGGCGACGAGCTGTATCGGAACCACACGTCGTTGATCAAGGACCAAGCTCCGGAGATGGGTCGCCGCATCCTCCTGACCTACGCGCTGCGGCTGTTCTGAGCTTATGTAGTGAGCGCAGCCCGAGACGACGACGGCTGATCGCGACGTCCGGCGAAGTGATCACAGCGTGATCGGTCGACGCCTGCTATTCAATAGCGGCGGCCTATGAGGCGCTGCACCTGGACGCAATGCCCGGGATCCGCGCGGAGCTTCGACCTACGCGCTACCCGGAGCAAGACATGACCTCTCGATCTGCCACGGCGACCGTCCTGCTCCTGGGGACGTCAGCGTGCTCGGGTGCCGACCCCTATGCCGACAAGTTCACCAACGTCGATACAGCTTGGGCGGTGACCGACGACGAAGGCTACGAATGGGCGATCGTTAAGGACACCACCCACCCAACTCCCATCCTTAGGGCCGCGAAACTCCCCCACGCCAGCGATGGCAGCATGGGCCGCCATCTTAGGGTGCGCGGGGCGCTCGGGCGTTGCAGCGCAGGGTAATTCGGCCGACGAATCCTCCCAACTTTGCGCATACTTGCGCCCCACCTTGCGGGCTCGATTGACCTGCCCCAAGTGTTTGGGCCACTTCGTAACTCATAGAATCGGTGCTGACAAGAGATTGTTGGAGCCGGCGAAGCGAAGCGCAGCCGGCTGCAACAACGTCGCTTCCGGGGGAGAGTCCCATGCGGGGTCGTAAAGGCCGTTGGCGCCGCCAGCGTAGCCGTGCGGCAAGCGGTTCAGTGTGATGGCCCCGATGTCCCGTGCTGCATCGAAGCCGCCATCTGCCGAGGTGCGCACGAAGCCGCAGCTGCCGCTCAACAAGGCACTCGGCTTGGCAAGCAAGCTTGCCGAGGCTCCGCTTCCGTGAGCACTCATCCCTCTAATTGGAAGAGTCGGTTGGCTCCGTGGAGGATGGGATCATCGGCTTGTCGAGGTTGACTCGATAGTCAATCCATCCTTCGATCATCTCGTCGCGCGAGTCCATGCCGTAGAAGGGTACTGTCAACTTGATCCAAACTGGTTGAGGAGGAAGGTCATGAAGAGCAGGGACCGTGAGCTCGGGGGGGATCGTGAGATCACACGACGCGACTTCCTTGACGGTGCCAGCGTAGCAATCGGCGGGGCGATGTTGTCTTCATCGGCCGCTCATGGGGCAGCTAGCGCCGAAGTAGCACAGGTGACTCAAGGCGGCATTCGAGCCTGTGTGGATACCATTTCTGAGGAGAAACAAACTGCTATCGACTGGATAGAAGACAACGAGAAAATGCTCTCGGACTTCGACAAGAGGATCTGGCGCTACGCTGAAACCGCGTTGAGAGAGTACAAATCAGCTAGAGCATACGTCGAGTTGCTTCGAAGTCAGGGCTTCAATGTGGAGGAGGGAACCGGAGGCATGCCAACGGCCTTCTTGGCCACTTATGGGGGGGGCAAACCGGTGCTCGCGTCCTTCGCCGAATACGATGCGGTGCCCGGGAGCAACCAGGCGGCCTTGCCATATGAGAAGTTGAGGGACGAACGTCTTCATCCATACGCGCCTGGGCACACCGACCCTCACTCAGCTCTCGGCGTCACGGCGCTGGCTGGCGTCCTCGGGGTCAAAGCGGCCATGGAGAAGCACGGGCTGCGCGGCACCATCAAGTTCTTCGGCGAGCCCGGCGAGAAGATCTGCGTCTCGAAGCCTTACCACGCCGCCAAGGGATACTACGACGGCATCGACGCCAGCATCCTGTTTCACCCCCGGAGCGTGAACCGGGTGCTCTGGGAGACCCAATGGGGGTCCTACTGGAACGTGGCGTTCACCTTTGAGGCCGACGAGCCCGAGAAGTGGTTCTCGCCGGCGGGGAGAGTGGGAGGGCCCTCTGTGCCAATGTGGTACAGGCCGAACCCCGGGGCCCTCGACGCGGTCACCATGATGTACACCATGACGAAGTACACCAAAGAGGCCATACACCCCAGGACTGCCGGCTGGACGATAACCGAGTACATCTCGATAGGGGGGCAGAGCACCACGGCCCCCCCCCTGATAAGCGAGATAACCTACGCCTTCAGATCCCCAACCCTCGAGATGCAGGAGAAGACGCATGAGTTCCTCCGCAGAAACGCCAAGGCTGTGGCGGAGGCGACCGGATGCAGGGTCACCGAGCGCATCGTTACCAAGACCCGCGTAGGTTTGTTCAACCAGACCATGGCGGAGCTAGTGCACAGAAACCTCCGGTTGATCGGTCCTGCAGTGTACGGTGATCAGGCCAGGGAGTTCGGGAGGCAAATCCAGCGCAACCTCGGGCTGGAGCCGATGGAGGATCCTTTCACGGACAACTGCCAGAGGCTGATGACGCTGGAGGAGGGCGAGGAGATGCAGCGGAGAGCTCTGCCCGGGTGGGTAGAGAACTACGGGTCGGACGACCACGTCGAGTACACGTGGCACGCCCCCTCGGTCCGCCTTGAGGTGGCGAAGGCCGTTCTGAGGCCTGCCGAGGGCTTCCGATACCCGCGCTGGGCTCGGCTGGCGATGACCGGTGAGCCGAGCACGATAGATCCCATGATCCTCGCTGGAGGCAAGACAATGGCCACCAGTTTCGTCGAGCTGCTTTCGGAGCCCGGGTTGCTGAAAGGGGCCTGGGAAGAGTTCAACGACCGGACGGGGGGCGGCATAGGCGGCTCCAAGTGGGTCGCACCCCTGCTACCCCCAGACCTGGATCCTCCCATAGACATGAGGTGGCCGGAGTACATCAAGACGGAGCGTGGAGAGGAGTGGTGGATACCCACACCGAGAAAAGAGTGAATTCTTGGGACACCTGGCCAGGGTCCGTGAAGACGAGAAGTTCAGAATGATGATGAACCGCAGAATGCTCCTTGCTGCAACGATGGCGGCCATGGGAATGAGGCACAGCGCGTTCGGATCGGATCCGAAGTCGCAGGGCTACTTCGTACCAGCGGAGGGGTCGCCCCACACCCGCACCTGGATGTGCTGGCCGTCGGATCCATCGGTCTACAGCTCCAAACGGCGATGGAAAGCGCGATCTCTCGCAGAGCATCGTAGCTATTTCGAAAGCGTTCAAGAAACGATCGGCAGACTCGCGGCGGCGATCGCCGAGCACGAGCCCGTCACCTTACTCGCGGAGAAGAAGCATCACGCACTGGCCTCGAAATTGTG
Organism: Acidobacteriota bacterium; assembly: GCA_965197275.1. Taxonomy (GTDB): domain Bacteria; phylum Acidobacteriota; class UBA890; order UBA890; family WLXD01; genus DASCOT01. The sequence goes on along the minus strand of CBDAMQ010000030.1, from coordinate 28,023 downwards.
CGGGCCCAAGGTCCAGCTGCTCGACATCCCGACGGACGATATCTGGGCGCGGGATTCCGGTCCCGTGTTCCTCCGGAACGGTAAAGGCGGTATCGCGATACTCGATCTCAATTACAACGGTTGGGGCGCCAAGACACCGCGGATTCAAAAAGACAGCCGTATTTCCGCGGTCATCGCCGAGAATTTGGGCTGTCCGTACTCTAAGGCAGACATCGTCGGCGAGGGAGGTGCGGTCGAGTTCGACGGCGAAGGCACGATCATTCTGAACGAGAGCTCCTGGGTCAACGACAATCGCAATCCGGGAAAAACGCGCGACGAAATCGAGGCCGCCCTCAAAGCGGGCCTCGGTGTGGAGACGGTGATCTGGCTCCCCGGGGTGCGCGGGGGCGTCACGGACGATCACATCGACGGCTCGCTCCGGATCGTGCGCCCCGGCGTTTTGATAATGGGGGGTCGTATCGGCGGCACGTCGGAACGGGGACGTGCCCGTGCCGAGGCGAAGAAGATCCTGTCGAAGACGAAGGACGCGAGGGGTCGATCCTTCGAGATCACCCACATTCCGAGCGCCGTGGACGTCCGATCGACTGAGGAGTACTTCTTCACCGGATACGCTAACTACTACGTCGGCAACGGTGCCGTCTTTACACCTTCATTCGGCGATGCCAAAGCCGACGCATATGCCGTCGAGACGCTCGGTCGCCTGTTTCCCGAGCGTCGTATCGTTTCTTTGGACGTCGATCGAATCTACGAGAACGGCGGGGGCATCCACTGCGTGACGCAACAGCAGCCGGCCCCGTAGCAGGAGCTCAGCCCGAACGCTCGAAGAGACAGCCGTGTTGCTTCCCTGAACTGTGAAAGTCAAGAGTTGATCTGACAGACACCGCTGGTCGCGCATCCTTCGCCTCTAACGCCGGGCCCATAGGGCCCCCGCTCCGTTCACTGACTCGCCCCGACTCGCCGCCGTTCGGTGCTCTCCACCTCTCGTGAAGTGAAAACGACGTCCGACGCGCACCTCGGAGCGACCCCGTCAGCACGCAGTTACGCCGTCATGCCCGATGGCGATCTTTTCGTCATGATCCGGCCTGCCGCGACGACGGAGCGGAGGGTCAACGTCGCGCTCAACGGATCGGTGCGTGAAGCGCGGGTGCAAAGCCGGTCGCTGCTCTGGATTTCATGGAAGGACAAGTCCTTGACAGGAGCGGAGCGGCATCTAGGATCGACAGGAACTTCAGAATGATTTGAACACCTGTTGAAAGAGTGTCTTGGACGGCGAGGAACCAGGAACGGCCCGAACCATGCCACACTCGAAAACCGCACTACCGACGACGAACCGGCTCTTGCAGGCCGCATTGGTGCGGTCCGTATTTATTGCCGTGATCTTCATCCCCGCGGCGCTCGCTGCGCAGGACAGCGACGCCGATCAGGAGGCGATGGCCTCGTGGGTGGCACTCGACGTTACCACGGGGTATGAGACTCGTGTCGCGTCGGATCTGGCCGCGGGTATGTCCGGGTGGACGGTCGACCAGTGGGGGAACCTCGTGAAGCGGGTGGGTTCCGGGTCCCCGCGGCGCGTCGTCGCCTGCGCGCTGGACCGTCCCGGTTACGCGGTGACTCAGATCACCGACGACGGATACCTCCGGGTCCATCGCATTGGGAGTCGAGGAGGCTCGCGCCACCCCCTGTGGGACCAGGCGTTCGAGGCCCAGCAGGTTCGAATCCTCACCGAGCAGGGTCCAGTCGCTGGAGTCGTCGCTCGGAGCAACGGCCACTTCGCACGGCAACACCGGGACGAGACCTGGGTTGTCCGCGCCGACGACCTCTGGGTGGATGTTGGTGCGGAGTCTGCCGACGGCGTTGCGGAGCTCGGGATCGGTCTCTTGGACCCCGTTTCCAGACACCTGCCCCCGTGGACCATCTCTGGAGCAGTGGCTGGTCCGGACTCCGGACGCCGTGTGGGCTGTGCCGCGGTGGCGGCACTGGCCGAGATCGCTGAGCGCGGTGACGCCGCCGGGGGAGAAACCCACTTTGTCCTGAGTTCCCAGGAGGTGTTCGGTTGGGTGGGACTGTCTTCATTGATCGCCCGCGGCGGGCAATTCGATGGATTGATCCTGGTGGCCCCCGGCCAGTCCTCTCGCGTCGTTCAAGAACGCCCTGTCAGATCTCTCGGTCGGGCTGGGGAGGTTCTCTCCGCCAGGGGTCTGTCCTCGTTGACCTGGATCGCTCCGGAGGTCGGTTCGCCCGGCTCCCACATGGAAACGATCCGCGTCGAAGAGGCCCTCGCGGTGCTGTCGGCGACCGCAGCGGCTGCCGGCATGAGCCTCCCGACCGGCTTTTCGTGGGTTCCCGCGCCCGCACCAGCGCCCCTCCGCACAGGTCACATGGACGTCTCACTGACGCGAATCGCTTCTGTCCTGGAGGCGCTGATTGAGCTTCATGGCGTCTCGGGCCACGAGTGGTCGGTACGACGTTTCGTGCTCGAATCGCTCCCGGAATGGGCCCGGGATCGGGCCGTCGTGGACGACATCGGCAACATTATGGTTGCGGTGGGACCGGAACGAGACACGACAGTCTTCATGGCGCACATGGACGAAGTGGGTTACGAGGTCGGATCCATCGCACCGGACGGTATCGTCACACTGGCCCGCAAGGGCGGCGCGACATCGTCGGCCTGGGAGGGCCAAACCGCACTCGTCCACTTCGATCCTGCCGGAGCGCCAAGCACGCGTACGGGGGATGGGACCGACATCGATCCCCGCTGGAAAGCCGCTTCTCTTTCGGCATCGGCGCCCGAGCCGCTCCGGGGTGTCTTCCTGTCACGGCACGAGGCGGACGAAAGGACCCCGGGCACGCTGACGGCCTGGTTCGGCCTCAACGGCGCGGCGCTCATGGAGCGCGGCGTGCGGGTCGGCGCCATGGTGACGAGTCACAAAGAAGGCCTGCGCATGGGACCGACCCGGTTCACCGGGCGTGGTCTGGACGACCGGGCCGGCACTACCGCCATGATTCTTGCTGTAAACGACCTGAACCCCGATCAGCTTCAGAGTCAGGTGATATTCGCATGGTCGGTGCACGAGGAAGGGGCGGCGTTCGGACGGGGGTTCGGTTCGCCGCCGTACCGCTTCACGCCGAGCCCGATCCAGTCGGTAGGCCTGCAAGGCGCCCACGCCATGGCTCGTCGTTTCGCGGCGACCACACGCAGGATCTATTCAGTAGACACGTTCGTGACGTCGGACACCCCCCTGGAGTCGCCCCACTTCGCGTACGCGCCCCTCGGAAACGGTCCCGTATTGAAGGCAATCCATGGCGCCTCAATTTCTCCGGATCGCGAACGTGCGCGGGTCAAACGCATCGCTGCCGCCGCGGGCATCCCTCTCCAAATGGCCCTCGTTCAAGGCAGTACCGACGGGACTCGGTTCACTTTCTGGGGTGCACCGAACCAGGGACTCTCCTGGCCCGGCCGATACAGTCACTCCCCGGGCGAGACGCTGGACCTACGGGACCTGACCCTCCTCGCCGAACTGATCGCCGCAGTAGCCACCGAACCGTAACGGCTCTCACTGCGAAAGCCGAGGCGTTGAAGAATAGGAAGAATAAGAGGCCCGTTCTAGTTGATATTGGCAACCGCTGGCAAGCGGTTCACTGTGATGGCCTCGATGTCCCGTGCTTGCATCGAAGCCGCCATCTGCCGAGGCGCGCACGAAGCCGCAGCTGCCGCTATGGCCTCAGCTCCGCGCCGCCGTCTAAACTCCCCCTGATGATCTCGCCTTCCATGATGACCGCTTCAGGTCGAACCTCGTGGATCTCGTAGCGATCGATTTCGAACAGGTTGCGATCCAACACGACCAGGTCGGCGAGCTTGCCTACCTCGATGGAGCCAAGCTGATCCTCCATACGGAGCTGATAGGCGCCGCTCAAGGTATATCCCTTGACGAGATCCTCCAGGTCCAGGCGTTCGGTCATCGGCAGCCTTATCGGCGCAGCCTCCCCTTGTTGATGGTATTGGCGGTTGTGGCCGATCTGCATCCCCAGATAAGGGTTGGCCCGCTCCATTGCCCTGAACGATGTCACGCCGCTGGAGAAGGCCACCACCGCGCCGTCATCCAGTAACGGCTGCACCAGCAACATTCTTTCGAAGCGGGGGCCAAGGGTAGCGGCGGTCAACGGCAGTCGGTCTCCCAGGCCGTGCCACTGGGGCGTGTAGTTGGCAATGACACCCAGCTGTTTGAAACGGGGGTAGTCAGCCGTATCGATGATGTCCAGCTCACACAGGGTGACGTGTGGATACAGTTCGCCGTCGACCGACCTGCGCGCTGCTTCCACCGCATCCAGTGCGATGCGCACGCCCCGGTCGCCCACGATGTGCATGTGCAGATCGATCCTGGCTTCGTGAAGCTGCACGATGAAGTCACGCAGCTGTTCGGTGTCGAGCAGGGTCGTGCCCCGGTTGCCCGGGTCATCGCTGTACGGCTCGAGCACCGCGCCGGTACGAATCTCATTGGTGCCGTCCAAGTGAATCATGATGGTATTGAACCGTAGACGTTCGCTGCCGTAGGTGCGGCGCAGCCGCTGTAGCTCATCGATCGCATCGGGCACATGATCGGGCAAGAAGATGTGATAGCTGCCCTCGTAGCGAACCGGCAGACGACCGGCCGCCTCTAGCTCAGCCAGGAACGAGTACGTGAGATCGTGGTAGTTGAAGTTGCCAGCGTCAAAGAGTGAGGTAACGCCGTGGCGTGACAGGTACTCCAAGAAGGTGACAATACCCTCCTTGTTGGACTCCAGGTCAACGTCAGTAAGGTGCTGCGCATAGGGCCAGATGGCATATTCCTTGATCCAGCCGGTAGGCTCACCATCGGCATCTCGTACGAAGAAAGCAAGACCGGGTACCGGATCGGGTGTGGTGCTGTCGACTCCCATCATCTCAAGCGCCACGGAATTGACCCAAAGGCTATGGACGCTTCCTAACATCACCGGTCGATCCGGTACTACGCGATCCAAATCTCTCCTATGTGGGCCCGCGACGCCGTTCAGATCCCCGGACCAGCTACCCATCTCGATCCAGGCAAGGTTCGGGTTGGCTTCGGCATACGCCTCCACCGCAGCGAGGATCTCCTCCTTGTTCCCGTCCCTGGGCAGCGTCCCTCTGGGACCACCACCCACGGGGACCGCGGTAAACCCGGCCGTCTCCCGCCCCATCAGACCTGGGTGTGTATGGGAATCCACTAGACCGGGAATTGTCAGCTTACCGCCGAGGTCATGGCGATCGGTATCGGGGCCAACGAAGCTCTGTGCCCCAGCGTCGTCGCCGACGTACACGAACCTGCCGTCCTTGATGGCGACGGCTTCAGCCCAAACCTGGGCTTCGTCGACGGTAAAGAACTTACCGCCCTGCAGCACCCAATCGGCAGGGCTGGCAGCATCGCCTGGCGACGCGTCCTGCGTTGAGGGCTGACAAGCCGATACGCTCAGGCTTGCCAGCAGAACGATCAACAGCCGCGGCCTGGTTTCAGTCATCGATCCTCCAACCGTTGTCCACCTTCCGGGTTTCCGGTATGACCCTTGTTGAGGCACCTTCTTGGCGTGGACAGGAGAGGGACGCGTTGGATCCAACCACTGATTGTTGGGCTGCTCAAGGGATTCGCTGCGGGACAGCTTCCAGACGTTCTCCGGCGTGGATCCGGGAGCGCCTGACCCTACCCGGGCACTTCGACGGGCTGAAAGGCTCGTGCCGACGGATCCGTCGCCGCGTCAGAGAGTTGTGGAGTGCTACACATACTCAGCGGTCCAAACTGTGCCCACGATTGTGCCCGCGGGGAACCAAGCAGTACCAACTGGAACCAACTAGAACCAAGAGCGGGCCGATCGGCCACCAACGGAAACCAACGCCAGCCAACGAGCGCCAAGCAGCACCAACTCAAACCAACTGCGCCCGTTTGGTTTAGAAGTCCGCTGCTCTATCCAGCTGAGCTACGGGCGCACCTAGAAGGCCAATAGAATCAGCGGCTTACGGCAGGACCTTTCGGAATGTCCTGTGGCCTGCGCCGCGACCTTGCCAAGTTCTTGCCAAGTCGCCCGCTCATCATACCTGCCAGCTGGCCGGTCCCGAGGACCGGGTGGCTGCGACCCGCTCCGGTGATCTCGTCGCTGTCACCGAGCTACCGAGTCGCTGCCCGTCTTCGAGCCATTGGATCTCGGACTGTCCAGGGATAGGCTTCACGCGGTCGCCCACCCCCCCCCCTCTGGCAGCGCCATGGACCCCGGCACCCGACTGGGCCAATACGAGATCCTCGACCGCCTCGGTGCAGGCGGTATGGGTGAGGTCTACCGTGCGCGAGACACGACGCTCGATCGTGATGTTGCCGTCAAAGTCCTGCCCGAGGACTTCGCCAGCGATCCTGACCGGCTAGCCCGCTTCGAGGTCGAGGCCAAGGCCGTCGCCGCCATCAACCATCCGAACATCGTCACGATTTACTCCATCGAGGAGATGAACGGGCGGCGTGTTCTGACGATGGAGTTGGTCGAGGGGCAGTCGCTGGATGATGCGATCCCGTCTGATGGGCTCTCCGTTGGAGAGTTCTTCCCGATCGCCGAGGCACTCGCGGAAGCTCTGGTGGCAGCCCACGGTCGCGGCATCGCACACCGTGACCTGAAACCCGCCAACGTCATGCTCAGCGACGAGGGTCGCATCAAGGTGCTGGACTTCGGGATCGCCAAGCTCCTGGCCCCCGACGATGCCCAACAGGCGACCCAGATGCCTACGAGCGGCCTCACCGGCGAGGGGTTGATGGTGGGCACGGTTCCCTATATGTCACCGGAGCAACTCGAAGGCCGCTCGGTCGATCACCGCACCGACATCTTCTCGTTGGGTGTGGTGCTGTACGAGATGGCGACCGGACAGCGACCCTTCCAGGGCAACAGCGTGGCGGCAACCAGCTCGGCGATCCTGACCGCGACACCGGCCCCGGTAACGGAGAGCAAGAGCGAGCTTCCGCGTCATCTGGGCAGGATCATCAGCCGGTGTCTTCAGAAGGACCGCGACCAGCGATCCCAGTCGGCTCGCGACGTGCTCAGCGAATTGGTGGGGCTACGTCGTGAGATCGACTCCGGTGAGCATCCGGATGGTGCCGCCTCGCGACAGGCTCCCTCCCCAGACGTGCAAGCGGCTCGTCTGCCTGCCACCACCCACTCGATTGCGGTGCTGCCGTTCGAGAACATGAGTCCCGATCCGGGAGCAGCAGTACTTCTGCGACGGCATGGCCGAGGAGGTCATGAGTGCGCTGGCTGCGGTCAAGGACTTGCGCGTAGCGGCGCGCCACCTCGGCGTTCATGTTCCGGGGCGCAGCCATCGACGTTGCCGAGGTGGGCGACAAGCTCCACGTCGGCACCGTGTTGATGGGCAGCGTGCGCAAGTTCGGCAACCGGCTGCGCATCGCGGCACAGCTTGTCGATGTTGCCGAGGGCTACCAGCTGTGGTCAGAGCGCTACGACCGGGACATGGAGGATGTCTTCGAGATCCAGGACCAGATCGCCCGAGCCATCGTTGGCCAGCTTCAAGTGCAGTTGGGCGTTGATTCAGACGCCCCGATCATCGAGCCGGCCACGCAGAACCTTGAAGCCTACAACCTGTATCTCAAGGGGCGCTTTCACGGAGGACGTTGGACGCCGGATGAGCTGAACATTGCCATCGATTGCTTCCAGCAGGCGGTGGAGATCGATCCGGACTACGGCCAAGCATGGGCAGGCATGGCAATGGCCTTCGCCGTGGCCTCCGTCTGGGGCGGCATGCCGGCTCTCGACGCTTACCCGAAGGCACGTGAGGCGGCGCACAAAGCCCTGGCGATCGATGATTCGACCGCCGATGCACACGCGATCCTGGGGACCATAGCGTTGATGGCCGATCTGGATTGGCAGGCGTCGGAAATGCACTTCGTCCGCGCCATCGAACTCGACCCCGCATCACCGGACACCCGTTTCTTTTGCGCGTGCCTGCTGACGATCCTGAAACGGCCCGAGGAGGCAGTGGCACAGGCGGAGATTGCGTGCGAGCTAGATCCGTTGGCGTGTCTCTACCCGAGTCATCAGGCTTATGCTCCCCTCTCCATGGGTGACCCGGAACGTGCCCTCCAGCTCACCGAGCAGGCGCGTAAGCTCGATCCAGGTCACTTCCACCCGCATCACGTCGAGGGATGGGTACTGCGCGAGCTTGGCAGGATCGAGGAGTCGACGGCGGCGTACGAGCGAGCGGTGGAGTTATCGGGAGGTGACCCGACTAGCACCGGGTATGTGGCGATCAATCACCTTCACTTTGGCGATGCGGCCACAGGCGAACAACTTCTTTCGGAGCTGAGGGAGCGGAGCGAACGCGAACCGGTCTCGGAGGTGGTTTTCTACTTAGCGGCACGGGTGTCCGGAGACATCGACGCGGCCATCGAGTGGCTCCGAAAAGCACACGAGGTGCGCGACGCGTACTTGCCCTGGTTGAGAGTGTTTCCTTTCGATGCCTTCAGCTTCGCTGACGAGCCCCACATCGAGGCGTTCTTCGATGAGATTGGACTTCCCTGACTAGGGACAGCGCCATGGAACCCGGCACCAAACTAGGCCCCTACGAGATCACCGAGCAGCTCGGCGCTGGCGGCATGGGCGAGGTGTACCTGGCGCAGGACTCTCGCCTGGGCCGCAAGGTGGCCATCAAGGTGCTGCCCGCCGAGTTCGCCGCTGACCCCGAGCGACTCGCCCGCTTCGAGCAGGAGGCCCGCGCTGCCGCCGCCCTGAACCACCCGCACATCGCAGCGGTCTTCGATGTCGGCACCGAGGACGGCACCCACTTCATGGTGCAGGAGTACCTGGACGGCGACACGCTGCGGGAACCGCTACAGAAGGGTGCGCTGCCGCTCAAGAGGGCGCTCGGGTTGGCTACCGAGATCGCCGAGGCGCTGGCTGCGGCACACGCCGCGGGGATCATCCACAGGGATTTGAAGCCGGAGAACATCTTCGTCACCAGGGAAGGCCACGCCAAGGTGCTCGACTTCGGGCTGGCGAAGCTCACCGAGGTGGCGGTGTCGGGCTCACCGGGCGGTGCAACGCAGTCACCCACGATGATGGGACACGGTGGCCGGTCAGGTGATGGGCACTGCCGGCTACATGGCCCCGGAGCAGGTTGAGGGCTCCGAGGAGATCGACCATCGGGCCGATACCTTCGCGTTCGGGTGCGTACTGTACGAGATGGTCGCGGGCGTGGAGCCGTTCTCGGGCAAAAGCGTGCCCGACACTCTGTCGAAGATCCTCCACGATGAGCCCCGGGATTTCACGGAGGCACTGGGCAAGATGCCCGCCGAGCTCGGCAGAGTGACCTGCAAGTGTCTCGCGAAGGAGCCGGAGGAGCGCTACCAGCACGCCGACGACCTGGTGGTGGATTTGCGCGCGGTTGCGAGCCAGGTGGAGAGGGGCACGCTCGGGAGTCCGGGCGGAGCGGGGACTGGGATCGGATTGGGGGTTGGGGACCGAGCGAGCACCGCGCCGGCGGGCACTGCGATGCCGCGGCCGTCGGCGACCTGGAGGCGCACGGTGCCCTGGTTCGTTTCCGCTGTGGCGATCGTGGGCGCGGTAGCCGCGTGGGCTACCCGACCGGTGGGATCCGCGGACACCTCACTCGTTCGCTTCTCCATCGATCGGGGTCAACTCGAAGTGGTGGACTTTCTTGCGGCCCCGTTCGCCGTGTCGCCGGACGGCCGGACGATCGTGTACCTGGCGCCGGGCGACGAGGGCGAACAGCTCTTCCGCCGGCGCGTCGACGAGCTCGAGCCAACCCCGATTCCCGACACCGACAACGCCCGAGGGCCCTTCTTTTCTCCCGACGGCAGCCGTCTCGGCTTCTTCGCCGACGGCGAGCTCAAGCAGGTCGAGCTGGCGGGCGGTCGGGCGACCACGGTCTGCGCCGCTTCGTCGACCAACGGCTCTGCGGTGTGGGGCGACGACGATCAGATTACCTTCGCACTACTGGCGACCAACGCCGGCCTATTCCGGGTCGCCGCCTCCGGTGGGACGCCGGTGCCGCTGACGACCCTCGACGCCGGAAGGGGCGAAGTTCAGCACGCGAATCCGCAGATCCTGCCCGGTGGTGATGGAATCCTATTCGTTGCGAGCGCATCCGATGGTGGCCGTCAGCTTCAGATCGTGTCCCTGGAGTCAGGTCGGGTCTCTGCAATCGGCCGGGGCACGAAGGCGTTCTACGCGGCTCCGGGGCAGCTGTTGGTCCTGGACGCCCAGCAGCTGTTCGTCGTTCCTTTTGACGTCGATGCCTTGCGCACTAGGGGCGGCAGGACAGCGCTGGTCGATCGGGTCATTAACCTGGATGTTTCTCCAGCGGGGACGCTCGTCTACTCCGACGGGGTGGATCCGATCGGGGGGCGGTCGATCGTGAAGATCGATCGCGAGGGCCGGGTCGAAGAGCTGCCCGGCCTCGAGCGCGGCGAGTACCTGTTTCCGGTGCTTTCTCCCGACGGCACACGGCTGGCGTTCACCCAAGGCTACTTGATCACTGGCAGTCCGACGATCGGCGTCTAGGAAATCGAACGCGGTGCGGCTAGCCGCCTTGCTCCGGGCTTCAATTCGAAATGGCGGCGTGAGGGCCAGAGCGTGGTCTTCGGGGATCGTCAGGGTGGCTTCGTGGGCTGGCGCCCGCTCGACCGGTCGGAGGAGGTGACGGAGCTGGTATCTAGCAGCGCAACGAGCTTGTGGGTCACGGATGTCTCGCCTGACGATCGGCGCGTTGCCTACTATGAGGTCCACCCGAAGACTGGCCGGGACATTTGGATGGTGCCGCTCGAGGGCGAGCCCACGCCGGAAGCGTTCCTGGTGACCCCAGCCAGCGAGCGCTCCACGGTGTTTTCCCCCGACGGCGACTGGGTCGCCTACATGTCCGACGCCTCGGGCCGCGAGGAAGTCTACGTACGGCCCTATCCCGCCGGTCAGCCCGAGTTTCAGGTGTCGGTTGGTGGTGGTCGCGAGCCGCGCTGGTCGGCCGACGGCAGCGAGATGTACTACCGGTGGGGCAGGGGACTCTACGCCGTGCCGGTGGCGACCGACCCGGAGTTCCGGGCCGGCGAGCCCGAGTTGCTGTTTACGGGCCGCTTCCACGTCGAGCCGGGGGGCCGCAATCAGAACTACGGCTTGGACGCCGACGGCAACTTCTACATCGTCCGGCTCCCGGAGGGCGGCGAGCGCATCAACGTCGTCGTCAACTGGTTCGAGGAATTGAACCGGCTAGTGCCGACCGGGGGCTCCTGATGATCGGCGGTGAACCATTTTAGAATCAGCAACTTACGGAATCTCGAAAGTGTCCAGAAGCGAGAAAAACCGAGTGCGCCAGCCATGAAGGTGGGAGCGGAGGTCGGGGGGACGTTTACCGACCTGATCGTGGCCGCCGATGATGGGGCCATCCTGGCGACGGCGAAGGTCCTTTCCACTCCGGGCGATCCGGCCGACGGTGTGCTGACTGGCTTCGACACGTTCGACGGGCTGACGCTCTCCGACGCCGAGCTGCTGCATGGCTCAACCGTCGCCACCAACGCGGTCCTCGAACGCAGCGGGGCCAAGGTCGGCTTCCTGGTCACCGCTGGCTTCACCGACCTGCTCGAGCTGCAACGGCAGGACAGGGAATCGATCTACGAGCTTCACTATCGAAAGCCGGCGCCGCTGGTATCGGCCGACCTGGTCCGGGAAGTGCCGGAGAGAATCGATGCGAGCGGCAAGATCGTGCGGGCCGTGGATGTCGACGACGTCGCCGCAGGGCTAGCGGAGCTCGTCGCCGAGGGGATTACGGCGATCGCCATCTGCCTGCTGCACAGCTACAAGAACCCCGTGCACGAGCGCCGCCTCAAGGAGATGGCGTCGACGCTGCACCCGGGGCTGCATGTCTCCATCTCGAGCGAGGTTGTCGCCGAGTTTCGTGAGTACGAGCGCGCTAGCACCACCACCATCGATGCCTTCGTCAAGCCCGTCATCGACCGTTACCTGGGGCGGCTCGAGCGCGAGATCGTAGCGCGCGGGCTGTCGTCGATCTGGATGATGCAGTCGAACGGCGGGCTGCTGCCGGCCCACTACGTTCGCCAGCATCCCGCACGGACCCTGTTCTCCGGGCCCGCGGCTGGCGTGGCGGGCGCCCTCAGCATCGCGCGCGATGCCGGCATCCAAGACATCGTTACGATGGACATGGGAGGCACCAGCACGGACGTCTGCTTGGTGGCGGCGGGCGAACCGGAGGTCACCACCGAGGCGACGATCGCGCGCCTACCGATCAAGGTGCCGATGCTCGATATCGTCAGCATCGGCGCCGGGGGTGGCAGCATCGTGTGGTTGGACTCCGGCCGTATGCTGCAGATCGGGCCGCAGAGCGCCGGTGCCGACCCGGGGCCGGCCAGCTACGGCCGCGGTGGGAGCCTGCCGACGACGACGGATGCCAACGTCCTGCGTGGCCTCATCCGTCCCGGCCACTTTCTCGGCGGCGAGATCTCCCTCGATCGCCAGGCTGCCGAAATGGCCTTCTCGGGCCTCGCGCGCCAGACGGGATCGCCGCCGGAGGCGTTGGCGGAGGATGTCTACCGGGTGGCCAGCTCGACGATGGCAAACGCCATCCGGCTCGTCTCCACGGAGCGCGGCCATGATCCGCGCGACTACACCTTGGTCGCTTACGGTGGCGCTGGCCCATTGCACGCCGCCTCGGTTGCCGAGGAGCTCGGCATCGGTCGCATCGTCATCCCCCCATACCCGGGATTGATCTCCGCCTACGGCCTGCTGGTCGGCAACTTCCAGCGTGACTTCGCGCGCACCGACGCGCGGCCGCTCGGAGACAGCACCGTCGATCAGGTGCGGGCTGGCTTCGCCGAGCTGACCGACGCCGCGCTGGAGGAGGTCGCCGAGCAGGGCATCGAGACGGAGAGCTGTCACGTGCGTTTGGGCCTGGACCTACGCTATCGTGGACAGGGCTTCGAGCTGACCGTGCCGATCTCGCTGGAGGAGCTGACCCTGGACCGAGTGGCGGCCGATTTCCACGATCTTCACCGCGTGCGCTATGGGCACGCCACGCCCGGGGAGCCGCTGGAGATCGTCACCTACCGTCTCTCGGTGGTCGACGCCCACCCAAAGTCCGCGGCCCTGCGCGTGCCGCGGGGGGACCGCGGGCGACCGGAGCAATTGCCCGTCCTCATCGGTGGCACCCGGATACCGTGCACCTTCTACTGGCGGGAGAGCTTCGACCCTGGCTTCGAGACGGCGGGACCGGCGGTCGTCGAGGAAGCTACCGCGACGACCTTCGTCCCCCCCGGATGGTCCTTTGCGGTCGACGCAGAGACGAACCTCGAGATGAGGAGGCGGTAGCGGATGTCCCTCGACGCGACCACCCTCAACATCGTTGGCAAGGGGCTTCTCGCCATCGCGCGCGAGATGGCCGTCAACCTGCGGCGCGCGTCCTATTCCACGGTCGTACGCGAGGCGCGTGACTTCTCGGTTGGAATCCTGGACCTCGAGGGCAACGTCGTTGCTCAAGCCGAGATGATCCCGATGCAGACGGGCGGGATCTCGGCGGCGTTCCGGCCCATCGCGGACCGCTTCGACCTGCGGGCGCTGACCCCCGACGATGCGTTCATCACCAACGATCCCTTCGACGGCGGCCAGCACCTGAACGACTTCTTCTTGTTCACCCCGATCTTCGTCGACGACGCCCCGCTCGGGTTTGGCGCCAGCGTTGCGCACCACGTCGAGATTGGCGGCGGCATGCCCGGCCTCAACGCCGAGGCGACCGAGCTGTACCAGGAGGGGATCCGGCTGCCAGCCTCGCGGTTCAGCATCAGCCGAGATTGGAACCGTGGCTTCGTGGAGCAGTTCATCCGCGCCAACGTCCGCGTGCCCGATAAGGTCCTCGGCGACATGAACGCCCAGTTCGCTGCCAACAACACCGCCGATCGGCGCGTCCGCGAGCTGGCCGAGAAGTACGGCACGGAGACGGTCGTCCAGGTCATGGCCGACCTGCAGGATTACGCGGAGCGCCGCATTCGGCAGGGCATCGCGCAGATCCCAGACGGCGTCTACACGGGCGAGGATTTCGTCGAGGCCGCTCCCTGGGGGCTCGATCCGGTGCGCATTGCGGCGCGCGTAACGGTCGATGGCACGGCGGTCCACGTCGACTTCGACGGCACCGAGGAGCAGGTACCGGCCAACATCAATTGCCCCGTGGCCTCCACTATCTCGGCCGTCCAGGCGGCGATCCGTGGCGTGCTCCACGAGTCGGACATCCCGTTCAACGGTGGATGCAACCGTCCGATCACCGTGGACGTACCCTACGGCTCGATCCTAAACCCGCGGCCGCCGGCCGCGGTGCGTGCCCGCATGAGCCCGGGCTGCCGAGTCCACAACGCCGTCGTCCGGGCGCTCAGCGAGGCCGTGCCCGAGCGGGTGATTGCCACCGGGTTCGATACCACCACGTCCGTGGCGCTCAGCCACCTGAACCGGCAGACGGGCGAGTACGGGATCGTCATCGAGATCATCGGCGGCGGTTGGGGAGCGGCGCCGAACCACGACGGGATGGATGGCCTCGACAACCCGATGGCCAACTGCGCCAACGCGCCCATCGAGGCGCTGGAGCTGGAGTCGCCCTATTTTCGGGTCGTCGCGTACAGGCTCAGGCCGGACACCGGTGGACCGGGACGGCGACGAGGTGGCCTGGGCATCGAACGGTCCTACGAGGCCCTCAGGGATGGTGTCATCTTCGCCTCCTATTCCGATCGCCACGACGCTGGCCCGGCGGGCCTGTTCGGCGGCGAGCCGGGCGGCACCGGGGCGTTCAACTTGATCCGGCACGACGGCGGAAAGGAGCGGCTACCGTGCGTTACCAGTGCCGTACTGCGGCGCGGCGATGTGATCGAGGTGCTCAGCGGCGGCGGTGGCGGATACGGTCGACCGGCAGAGCGGGTCGAAGCCGCAGCGGAGCGGGACGTGAGGGAGCGAAAGGTCAGCGGCCGTGCGCGAGCCCTCTCAGGTGGCCATTGAAGTACTGCCTGCCGAGTTCGAGCGAGCCGCTCAAGGAGGGTGGGTGCCGCGCTCGCGGTGGCTTTCCTGGACGACGACTGATACACCCTCGAACTCAAATCCTTGGATGATTCGGGGTGCAAAAGACCATGTCAGAAGAAGGTGCGGCGTCGGCAAACACGCTCGACCGGACAATAGATTGGAAGCAGGGGCTGGCGATCGCGATTGGCGTGCCCCTGTTGATCTTGCCATCGATCGGATACTTCGCGAGCTACCTGTGGGCTTTCGCCATCGTCGTGTGGGGTCTGTCCGTACTGCAAGGCTTCATGCAGAACCTGGCCTACGGTGAGCTCGCAACGACCTTCCCCAACGCCTCCGGGCTGCCCGGGTTCGCGCAGAACGTCTTTCGAAACCCCGAACACGTCGGCAGGTACGACAGGGGCAAGTTCATCGGCGGCTTCAGTGCCTGGAGCTACTGGTTCGCCTGGAACCCCGTGCTGGCGATCTACGCGATCGTGATCGGGGGCTATATGAAGGGCCTCGTTCCGGCGCTGGGCGACACCCCCGATGTCGTCCTGTCTCTGATCATCGGCGCGCTCGTCTTTTCGACGCTGATCGTCCTCAACGCCCGCGGCCTGACGACGAGCGCGCTGTTCGGCTACATCCTCGCCTTCTTCTCCTTCGTGCCACTGATCATCATCACGCTGGCGCCGTTCGTCACCGGTGACTTCGTCAGCACCAACATTACGGACTCCTGGCTGCCGCCCGACTGGGCGTGGGATGGCCCGCACGTTCTGATCCTGCTGGGGGTCTTCGCGATGGCCCAGTGGAGCGCGTGCGCGTGGGAAACAGCGGCCATCTACGGTCCGGAGTACAAGAATCCCTCTTCCGATGTGCCGAAGGCCCTGTTCGCGTGCGGGGCGATCTGCCTGGTTAGCTACGTGCTCGTGCAGGCGGCGGTGACGGGAACGCTCGGGATCGAGGCGGTGTTGGCCGCCACCGATTCGCCGATGTTGAACGTGGCTCAAATCACGTTGGGCGATACGGGCGCCGTCATCGCCATCGTCATGTTGATCGCGGCGATGGTCCTGATCATCCAGACGGCCTACCTGGGCGCGGCGCGGGCGATGCACTCGATGGCGCTCGAGGGCAATCTGCCGGCCATGTTCGGTCGACTCAACGCCCACGGCACACCGATCGCCGCCATGGTCACCATCGGGGTCTTCAATCTCGGGCTCATCCTGCTCGGGACGCCGACGGCGATTCTCGCCGCTTCGGCGATCGGCTACGTGTTCGCCAACGGGATTAGCCTCTTCGCATACGTCAGAGCGAAGAACGCCCCGCATCTGGCGGCGTTGGACAGGCCCTTCAAGGCACCCGCGCGATGGAAGCACGTCGCGCTCGTCTTCGGCCTGTTCAATATTCCCCTGTGCCTGGTCGGTATCGTGTACCTGAACAGCCTCGAGGTCGGCTGGCGCTCGACATGGGTGGGCTTCTTCGTGCTGGCTTCGTACGCGCCGCTGTGGTTGTACTCCCAGAACGAATCGGCACGCGGTTAGGGGCGTCGGTGACGTGTAGTTCGTCGCCTGAGCAAGAGATCGCTTCCGACCGATGTCCGAATCGCCGAACATGGTGAGTTTGTAGGACGGATTGCGAGCGCGGGGAAACGGACCAACGGCGACGATCAGCTGCCGCTATGGCGTCAGCTGCGCGCCGTCTAGGCTCCCACTGATGATCTCGCCTTCCATGATCACCGCCTCGGGTCGGACCTGGTGGATCTCGTAGCGGCCGATTTCGAACAGGTTGCGATCCAACACCACCAGATCGGCGAGCTTGCCCACCTCGATCGAGCCGAGCTTGTCCTCGATGCGGAGCTGATAAGCGCCGCTCAAGGTGTATCCCTTGATCAGATCCTTCAGGTCCAGCCGTTCGCTCAGCGGCAGCCTTATCGGTGCGGCCTCGCCCTGTTCGTGGTATTGGCGGTTGTGACCGATCTGCATTCCCAGATAGGGGTTGGCCCGCTCCATGCCCCCGAGCGATGTGACGTCGCTGGAGAAGGTCACGACAGCGCTGTCATCCAATAACGGCTGGACCAACAGCATCCTCTCGAAGCGCTCCTCGCCGAGGGTGAGGTGGGTCAACGGCAGCCGGTCTCCCAGGCCGTGCCATTGGGGCGTGTAGTTGGCGATCACGCCCAGCTGTCTGAACCGCGGGTAGTCAGCCGCATCGATGATGTCGAGGTGACAGATGGTGACGCGCGGATAGAGCTCGCCGTCGACCGAGCTGCGCGCCGCTTGCACGGCATCCAGCGCGATGCGAACGCCCCGGTCGGCCACAATGTGCAAGTGCAGATCGAGCCTGGCTTCGTGAAGCTGCACGATGAAGTCACTCAACTCCTCGGTGTCGAGGAGCGTAGCGCCTCGGTTGCCCGGGTCATCGCTGAACGGCTCGAGCACCGCGCCGGTACGAATCTCGTCCGTGCCGTCGAAGTGGATCTTGATGGTGTTGAACGTCAGACGTTCGCTGCCGTAGGTGCGGCGTAGCCGCTGTAGCTCATCGATTGCACCGGGCACCTGATCGGGCAGGTAGATGTGATAGCTGCCCTCGTAGCGAATCGGCAGGCGACCGGCTGCCTCTAGCTCGGCAAGCAACGAATAGGTGAGGTCGTGGTTGTTGTTGTTGCCAGCGTCCAAGAGTGAAGTAACGCCGTGGCCTGACAGGTACTCCAAGAAGGTGTCGATACCCTCCTTGTTGGACTCCCGGTCAACGTCAGCAAGGTGCTGCGAATAGGGCCAGGCGGCCCATTCCTTGATCCAGCCGGTAGGCTCCCCATCCGCATCCCGTACGAAGTATGAGAGGCCGGGTACCGGATCGGGTGTGTTGCTGTCGACCCCCATCATCTCGAGCGCCATGGAGTTGACCCAAACGCTATGGACGCTTCCTAACTTCACTGGTCGATCGGGCACGACGCGATCCAGATCTCTCTTGTGTGGACCCGCGACGCCGTACAGATCCGCGGACCAGCTACCCATCTCGATCCAGGCAAGGTCTGGGTTGGCCTCGGCATACGCCTCCACCGCCGCGAGGATCTCCTCCTTGGTTCCACCCCTGGGCAGCCTCCCTCTGCGACCACCACCCACGGGGACCGCGGTATACCCGGCCGTCTCCCGCCCCATCAGACCCGGGTGCGTATGCGAATCCACCAGGCCGGGGATTGCCAG
This sequence comes from Acidobacteriota bacterium, assembly GCA_965197275.1. Lineage (GTDB taxonomy): Bacteria > Acidobacteriota > UBA890 > UBA890 > WLXD01 > DASCOT01. The sequence continues at coordinate 9,781 of CBDAMQ010000030.1, read as the reverse complement.
CCTGCCGCCGAGGTCAAGGCGTTCGGTGTCGGGGCCGACGAAGCTCTGGACACCCGCGTCGTCGCCCACGTAGACGAACCTGCCGTCCTTGATCGCGACGGCTTCCGCCCAAACCTGGGCTTCGTCGACGGTAAAGAACTTACCGCCCCGCAAGACCAAGTCGGCAGGACCGCCTGCATCATCTGGCGACGCGTCCTCCGTTGACGGCTGACACGCCGATATGCTCAGGCTCGCCAGCAAAAGGATCCACAGCTGGGCCCTGGTTTCAGTCATCGATCCTCCAACCACTGTCTACCTCCCGGGATTCCGGAATGACCCTTGTTGAGTCACTTTCTTGGCTTGTTCAGTAGAGGGACGCGTGGATGCAACCACTGATCGTTGGGCGCCTCAAGGGATTCGCTGCATGACAACGCCAGGGGCGACTCCGGTACGACGGGTTCAGGCCTCTAGGTACCCTCGCCCACCCCGGTGCGGTAGCTTCACCGCCTCGGGACGTGGCGCAGCCCGGTAACGCACCTGAACGGGGTTCAGGGGTCGCCGGTTCGAAACCGGCCGTCCCGACTGAGACTGTGCCTGTCCGCCGTCAACGGGATCAGGCGAGCTTGCGGTCGAACTCGACCATCCGTTCCAATGGTGTGCCGAGTGCGTGCGTCGGCTCACCTCATGGGTCGCCGCATCGATAACCCCTTCTTGGGAGCACACATGCACCGAGTCGCCGCCCACAGGCTACTGCCGCTGCTCGTTCCGATGGTCCTGGCCGTTGGGCCGAGCGAGGGAGTAGCGCAATCGTCCTTCGAGCCGGTCAGTGACGAAACGCTCGTGAACCCCCCCGAGTCGGACTGGCTGAACTGGCGTCGCACCCTCGATGGATGGGGGTTCAGTCCTCTGGAGCAGGTCGATCGGACCAACGTCGCCGACCTGAAGCTCGCGTGGTCGTGGGCGCTGGAGCCGGGCGTCTCACAGACCACGCCGCTGGTGTACCGGGGCGTGATGTACATCGCCAGCCCCGGTGGCGTCGTCCAGGCGCTCGATGCGAGATCCGGAGACCTGCGCTGGGAGTACCGCCGCGAAACCGACGAGCCCCCTCGCACGAACGAGCAGATGCGCAGCCTCGCGATCTTCGGGGACCTGATCATCCTCAATACGGACGATGCCCACGTCATCGCCATCGACGCCCGCACGGGCCAAGTACGTTGGGACACACCCACGGCAGCGGAAGGTACGACGCGCAGATTCACGAGCGGCCCGATCATCGCCGACGGCGTCATCATCGCCGGGCAGGCCAGTTGTAGGGCAGATCAGGGTGGGTGCGACATCGTCGGCCTGGAGGGGCGCACGGGCCGCGAGCTCTGGCGTACATCCACGGTTCCGCGGCCCGGCGAGCCTGGGGGTGACACGTGGGGCGGCGTACCGATGGAGTCGCGCGCCGGTGGCGAGCCTTGGATGAGCGGGAGCTACGACCCCGACACCGGGCTGGTGTTTTGGGGCACGGCGCAGGCCAAGCCCTGGGCGCGCGCAGCCCGCGGCACCGGAGATGGAATCGAGCTGTACACCAACTCGACGCTCGCGCTGGACGCGCGCACTGGAGCCATCGAGTGGTACTACCAGCACGTTCCCGCCGAGTCGCACGATATGGATGAGGCGTACGAGCGTATCCTGATCGACTACGACGGCAAGAGATCCGTCTTCACGATGGGAAAGCTCGGCATCCTTTGGGAGCTCAACAGAGACACTGGCGCGTTCGTCCGGGCCGTCGATCTCGGGTATCAGACGCTCGTGGACGTGGACCCCGAGATCGGGCGAGTGACCTACCGGCCGGGCGTCCTGGAGCTCGAGCAGTCGTTCTACTTCTGTCCGAACACCGGAGGGTTCAGAAGCTTCCGCACCCTGGCGTACCACCCGCAGGTGAAAGCCTTCTACTTACCGCTCAACCTCACCTGCGAGACGGGCGCCTTCGTTGCGACCGGGGGCGTGCGTGATCGGATCAACCACTTCCACCCCATGAGCCCCGACCAAACGGGAGAGTTCATGGCACTGGACCTCCGTACCGGGGAGCCACGATGGAGCCAGCGACGTCGCGCACCGTACAACACCTCCGCGCTCACGACGGAGGGCGGCCTGGTGTTCGTCGGCACGTGGGATCGGTACGTCTTCGCCTACGACGCGGCCACCGGCGATGAGCTCTGGCGGTCCAGGCTACCCAACATGGCGAACGGCTCACCCATCACGTATTCGGTCGACGGCCAGCAGTACATCGCCTTCGTCGCGGGGGGCGGCATTGCCGGATCGAGCTGGACGACGATCGTTCCCTCTGACTTGTTTCCGGAGATCCGGAACCCCAGCCAGGGGAACGGCGTCTTCGTCTTCTCGCTGCCCTGATCGCCGATAGCCGAGAAGGCCCCGGAAAGCGTCCCGTCACCGAATCGGGTACGTCGTCGCTACTGCCTACGGCTGAGGGACCGTCTCCGAGCGCGGCTCCTGATCGAAGATGATCCAGAACTTCCGCAGGGTATCGGACGACCACTTGTGCGTGGCTCCCTTCGGAACGAGCGCGGCATCTCCTGCCCCGAACGTGTGCTCGCTTCCGTCCGGCTGGGTCAGCGTCACGGTTCCGCTGAGGAAGACCATGACCTCGGAGTACTCCGGCGTGTAGAACTCGGAGTCCGTCAGCGGATCGGTCTCCCAGACTCCGACGGACGAGCGGTTCGGACCGCTGAAGTAGGTGTGCGACTTGGTGGAACCCTCCCCGGTCAAGCCGTCGGCACCACCGTTCGGATCGAGGCGAATGAAGGTCGGGGGCTCCCCATCGGCTGAAGATTCCTCGGCCGACTCCTCCAAGTCGAAGATGACGTAGTACTCACGCATCCTCTCGTCCTGCTCCCACGTGATAACGGTGCCTCTCGGAAGCAGGACCGCCTCGCCGGGGCGGAACGTCTCCTTGCGGCCGCGCGCGTCGGTGAGCCTCAGGGAGCCCTCGATCACGTAGACGAACTCCGTGTACTCGAGCGTGTATGGCTCGTACGAGACGGCATCCGCTTCCCAGACGGCGACCCGCTCGTTGCCGTCCGATCGGAAGAAGGTGTGCGACCGCGTGTTGCCTTCTCCCGTCAAGCCCACACCCGGCTCTCCGTCGGGGCTCAGTGGAATGATGGCGGTATGGGTTTGCGCGCTCGCGCTGCCCGACAATGTCGCGACCAACAGGATCAGTCCCAATAGGCTTTTCATCGTCCAACCTCAGCGGTTAAGAAGCTGTGGACCCCCTCGAGCCGCCACGGGGATCCTCGACCGGCGGACCGGGCGGTGCGGATTAGGATGTCAGCCAAGAGTTCCTGCTCACGAGAGCCGATCCCATTGCCGAGCAACCTACCACGGGACCGCGCCAGTGGCACTTGCCAGAGCCACGTGCCAGGAGCTCCGCCGGTGCAGGCCGCCACCGTACGTGCGCCTTCCGTCAGAAGTCCTTGACCCGCTTGGTGGTCTCCGGGTCGAGGAAGCCGGAGACGGTGGCCTCCCCTTCCAGCTGCATCGCCGTGGCGAGGTCCGTCATTGCCGTGCGGTAGAGCGTGTGGCGCATGGCGCGTACCGCCAGCGGCGGCAGCTCGGCGAGCTGGCGCGCTACAGCGCGCGCCTCGTCCATCAGCGCGGCATCGGGCACCACCCGCCAGGCGATGCCGTACTCGCGCAGCGTCGCGGCGTCGTAGCGCGCACCGAGGAACAGCATCTCTCGCGCGCGGTTGAGGCCGACCAGCGCCGGCAGCAGCGCGGTGACGCCTCCGGTGACGAACAGGTTGAGCGAGACCTCGGGGAAGAAGCCTTTGGCGCTCTCGGCCCAGATCGGAAAGTCGCAGTTGAGCGCCCATCCGAAGCCGCCGCCGACGGCCCAGCCGTTGATCGCGCCAACCACCGGCTTGCCGCCGAAGACGATAGCGTCGGTCGCGCGCTGGATCGCGTCGACTATGTCGCGTGCAGCGGCCTCGGTCTCCGGGAGCGTGTGCTCGCGCCGGTCGTCGCCGGCACAGAAGCCGCGGCCGGCGCCGGTGAAGATCAGTGCCCGCGTGTCGGGGTCGGCGTCGGCGTCGTCGAAGGCTTGCGCGACGTCGTCGATCAACTGGCGGTTCATGGCGTTGAGGCTCTCGGGCCGGTTGAGTGTGATGGTGCGGACGCCGTCGCCCTCGTACTCGCTCAGCACCGTCGCGTAGTCGAATGCAGTCATGTGTAGGTTCTCCGGACGCGGCGTGTCTTTCCTTCGGTGCGCGGTAGGCTGCGCGGCGGCAGCACCGTCACCCGCGCCGTGGCGCCAAGCTCCCGCTTGATTGCCGCCTCGATGTTGGCTGCCAGATCAAAGCCGCCGTCCTGCCCTTCGGCGAGCTCGACCTCGACCGGCAGCACATCGTAGGGCGGTGGTCGGTCGAGCACGATGCGATACTCGCCGCTCGCCGCGTGGAAGCGGTTGAGCACGGACGCCACCATGGCCGGGAACATATTGAGGCCGCGCACCACCACCATGTCGTCGCTGCGGCCGACGACGCGGAATCGCGGCACCGTGCGGCCGCAGTCAGCCCGGCCGGTGCCGGTCAACGTGACGATGTCGCCGGTGCGGAAGCGCACCAGCGGCTGGCAGTCCTTGGCGAGGTGGGTCAGCACCAGCTCGCCGGACTCGCCCTCGCGCCACGGCAGCCGGGTGCCGGCGTCCGGGTCGATTAGCTCCGCCTCCAGCACGTCGGGCGCCATGAAGTGCAGGTCGTTGCACAGTTCTGTCTGGCCGGCGAAGTTGCACAGCACGTCGGTCACGCCGTAGTTGGCGTTGCGGGCGCGGAAGCCCCAGATCTCTTCCAGCCGGGCGCGGAACGCCGGGTCGTCGAGGCCGGGCTCGCCGCCGAACAGGCCGAGCTGCAGGCCGAGGTCGCGCGGTGCCAGGCCGGGATAGTGCTCCGCCAGCACCTGCTCCAGCACCGCCGGATAGGAGGGTGTGCAGGAGATCGCGGTGATGCCGAGTTCGCGGATTACCCGGATCAAGCCCGCACTGCCGCCGACCCCGTAGGGAATCACCGTGGCGCCGGTGGCCTCCAGCGTCGTGTGGTCGGTGAACCCGCCCATCCAGAGCTGATAGTTGAGACAGTGCACTACCCGGTGGCCGGGCCCGAGTCCGGCAGCGGACTGGGCGCGCGCGCCGACCACGGCGGTCATCCTCGTGTCCGCGGTCGACAGCGCCAGGTTCATGGCGTCGCCGGTGGTGCCCGAGGTGCGGTGGACGCGGCGAATGTCCTGCGGCGGCGCGGCGAGGTAGGTGCCGAACGGCGGCTGCGCGCGCTGGTCGGCGCGCAGCATCTCTTTGTCAGTGAACGGCAGGTCCGCCAGTTCGGCGAGGTCGCCGGTCAGCGTCAACCTGGCGAAGTGCCGTGCGTAGAACGCAGACGCGCTCGCGACATAGGCGCTCTGCTCGCGCCATCGGTCCGCGCGGATCGCTGCGAGCTCGCTTTCGTCGAGGAATTCCGCCCCATCGATCGCAAGCTGCGTCCGCACCGTCATCCACCGTACGAATAGCCAGGATTGACTTCGCTGCCACCCAGACTGTCTACCACTCGACAGTCTCCCCGGCTTCCGCTGCCGGTCATGCACCCGTGCGGCAAACAGCTACGGCTTCACCGCGACTGGGTGAGCGAGCGACCCACTGACCAACCACCTGCCTATTCCCGCTGCCTAGGGGAGCGCCAGCGCCACGTACTCGGCCGGGTGGTCCTGAGATGCGACCGTCACGACGATGTACTGCTTGCCCTCGTGCATGTAGGTCATCGGGGCGGCGGTGGTCCCAGAGGGCAGCTCCATCGCCCAGACGACATCACCCGTCGCCTTGTCGTAGGCGCGGAGTACCTTTCCCCAGGCCCATTCCTCGTCGAGGGTGCCCATAATCGCGTTGCTGCCCTCTCCGAGGAAGAGCAGGGTCTTGGTCAGCAGCGGCGCCGGACGGTTCGGAACGCCGAGCGGCGGCAGGTTCAGGTGTCGCAGCAACGGGTGCTTTCGCTGCCCGTCACCGTTGGCCGCCATCCACAGCTGCTCGCCGTTGTTCAGGTCCAGGGCCGTGATGCGGCCGTGGGGGGGCTTCATGATGAACAGCCCGTCGATCGTGGGCGCGGCGGCCGGCTCGTAGGCGTACTCCATGGTCGCCGCCGGGTCGGTCTGCTTGACTGCGTTGCGGTTCGTCGGGCCGTAGGAGCTGTTGGAGACCGCGTAGTAGACGCCGGTCTCCGGGTCGAACGCGCCAGTGTTCCAGTTGCCCGCGCCCCAGGAGCCGGGGTACAGCAGCGAGCCCTTCGTGCCTCCGGGCTCGTCGCTGGGGACGGAGGGCGGCGTGAACAGGGGCCCGGTAACGTACTGGCTGGCGAGCTCGCGCGCCTGGCGGTTGAGCGCCGGCGTGTAGTCGATCACGTCGGCTTCGGTGATGCCCTGCCAGTCGAACGGCGGCGGCTTGGTGGGGAACGGCTGTGTCGGCGAGGCTGGCTCCCCGGGCACCGTCGACGCCGGCACCGGGCGCTCCTCGATGGGCCACACGGGCTCGCCGTTCCGGCGGTCGAACACGAACAGGAACGCGTGCTTGGTGGGCTGCATCACCACCGGGATCCGGCGCCCCTCGACCGTGATCTCGCCCAGCGTCGCCGGGCCGATGGGCTCGTAGTCCCACAGGCCATGGTGGATCATCTGGAAGTGCCAGACGCGCTCACCGGTCTGCGCGTCGAGTGCCACGAGGCTGTTGGAAAAGAGGTTGTCGCCCGGCCTCCAGCCGCCGTACCACGCGGTTGTCGGAGCGGAAAACGCAACATACACGTGGCCGAGCTCTTCGTCGGCACTCATGAGCGACCAGGCACCCATGTCGCCGGCGACTTTCCACGAGTCGTTGCCCCAGGTGTCGACGCCGAACTCGCCCTCGCGCGGCACCGCGTGGAACGTCCACCGCAGCTCTCCCGTGCGGACGTCGTAGCCACGTGCGTCCTCCGAGACCGCTTCCCTCTTGTTGCCCCTGTCCCCGGCGCCGTCGGCTAGGCCGCTGACCACAACGACATCGCCGACGATGATCGGGCCGCTACTGTCGCTGAACCTGCCGGCGAGCGGTTGACGATCCTCGAACCTCAGGCTGACCCTGCCGTCGTCGCCGAAATCTCCGTACGGCTCGCCGGTGCTGGTGTTGAGTGCGTACAGGTACTGGCCGCGTACCGCGAGGATCCGGTCGTCTCCGGAGCCACTGCTCCAGTAGTCGACGCCACGAGTGGACTCGGCTTCGGCCTCCTCTTGGGTGAGCTCAACGAGCTCCTGTTGCCAGACGGTCTCGCCGGTCGCCGCGTCGAGAGCGATCACCAAGCCGTGGGCGTCCTGAGTGTAGAGCACGCCGTCGACGATGATCGGCGTGGAGCGGAGGTAGACGCTCGGGTACAGATCGGGAAACGCCTCGGTGAGCTCGCTGCGCACTGCCGGGCGCCGCCAGACGATGCGCAGGTCGGCGACGTTGTCGCGGTGAATCTGATCGAGAGAGGAGTAGCGGTTGAACGCTTTGCTGCCGCCGAAGTAGTTCCACTCCGACTGCTGTGGTTGCGCAAGCAGTGTCGTCCCCGCTGGTAGTGTCCCCGCACCGAGGCAGGCCATGAGGCAGATGACGCCAGAACGGCGGAAACGAGCCATTGCAAGTTCTCCGTGACCAGTCTCCAGACGCTGCGAACGAGTCGCTCGCCGGGTAGACATAGCACCAATCGCGACAGTGACCTGCCCCAAGTGTTTGGGCCACTTCGTAACTCATAGAATCGGTGCTGACAAGAGGTTGTTGGAGCCGGCGAAGCGAAGCGCAGCCGGGTGCAACAACATCGCTTCCGGCGCAGGCGGCCGATAGCCCAACGAGCTATGGGGCCGCACCTGGTTGTACGCCTCGATTCTCCCATTGGCCGCTTCGTTCTATTTGCTCTGGCATCCGCCGGGGTTTGTCGAGGGCAACACACCACTGTTCATCTGGTTGGTGGTCTGTAATGTCTCGGTGCGCACCGCGCTCACCATGTTCATGGTGCCGGCCTATGCCATCGTGGCCGAACTGACCTCGGACTACGACGAGCGCACCCGACTGTTGACCCTATTCCACGTCGTCTACTCGACGTTTAACAACGGCATGTCAGTGCTGATGTATGCCATCTGGCTGGTACCCACTGATGACCTGCCCCAAGTGTTTGGGCCACTTCGTAACTCATAGAATCGGTGCTGACAAGAGATTGTTGGAGCCGGCGAAGCGAAGCGCAGCCGGCTGCAACAACGTCGCTTCCGGCGCAGGCGGCTGATAACCCAATGAGCTATGGGGTCGCACCTGGTTGTATTCGCGCCGCCAGCCTTGCACCAAGCTTTCCGCCTCTTTGAGCGTGTAGAAGATCTCGCCGTTCAGCAGCTCGTCTCGTAGCTTGCCGTTGAAGCTCTCCACGTAGCCGTTTTCCCAAGGCGAGCCGGGCTCGATGAACAGCGTCCTCACACCGATCCGCTCGAGCCACTCACGCACCGCCCGAGAAGTGAACTCCGGTCCGTTGTCGGAGCGGATGTGATCGGCAACACCCCGGTTCACGAACAGCTCATGACCTGCCCCCTGGAAACTGGACGCATCGAAGCGAGAAAATCTCCGTAATCGAAAGAGGAGGAGAAACTCGTGAAGAGGTCCCGATTCAGCGACGCGCAGATCGTCACGGCGATCAAGCAGGTGGAGCTCGGCGTACCGATTCCGGAGTTGTGCCGCAAGTACGGGGTCAGCCAGCAGACGTTTTATCGGTGGCGCAGCAAGTACGGGGGTTAGCGCCGAGCGAGCTGCGACGGCTCAAAGAGCTGGAGCGGGAGAACGGTCAACTCAAGAAGCTGGTAGCCGATCTGAGCCTGGACAAGCAGATTCTCCAGGATGTGCTGGCAAGAAAAGTCTGAGGCCCGCGCGCAAGCGCCAGCTGGTGCGTCGAACCCGACAGCGGTACAAGATCGGGACGCGCCGCGCGTGCGGGCTGATGCAACTTCAGCGCAGCAGTTTCTACTATCGGCACCGAAAGGATCCGCAAGAGGCACTGCGACTCAGAATCCGCGACCTGGCGGCGGCTCGGCCACGCTACGGATATCGGCGATTACATGTGCTGTTGTGCCGGGAGGGCTGGAAGATCAACGCCAAGCGAGTGCTACGGCTGTACCAGCAAGAGAGCCTGCAGGTACGAACGCGACCCCGTCGACGAAAGGTCGCGGCGCGCCCGCGGGCTCACCTGCCGGCACCGGAGGCACCCAACGAGCGGTGGAGTCTGGACTTCGTCAGCGATGAACTGGCCAACGGCCGGAGGTTCCGCGTGCTCACGGTGATCGACATCCACAGCCGCGAATGCCTAGCACTGGAGGCGGACGTGTCGCTGCCCTCCAGGCGAGTCACGGAGGTGCTCGAGAAGGTCGTGGGACAGCGAGGCGCGCCGCTCGCCTTGACGCTCGACAACGGCACGGAGTTCACTTCCAAACACTTCGACGCTTGGGCTTACACGGCCGGTATCCAACTGGACTTCATCAGTCCCGGCCGACCGGTCGAGAACGGCTACATCGAGAGCTTCAACGGCAAGCTCAGGGACGAGTGCTTGGGCGTGAGCTGGTTCCTGAGCCTCTCCGAGGCTCAGGAACAGCTGCAGGCCTGGCGCCGCGACTACAACGAAATGAGACCGCATTCTTCCTTGGGGAATCTGCCGCCGGCTGTGTATGTCCAACAGCTCCAACAGGTTGCCGAAGGATGATCACTCCAACCCCG